>JAFLEI010000004.1 GCA_017301975.1 Verrucomicrobiota bacterium | reverse complement strand
TGTTTGTCTTGCTGCTCTTGGTAGTTTGCTTGGCCATGTGGGTGGTGGGTTAAGGGTTGCTTTTCAACACTCCTTTCGTTCCACCGATCCGCTTCGGTGGCTCCGCCCACATGGTATCTACGACCGGAGTGCCGCGCTGCTCGGGAAGATGTCTTTGCTTTCTGCGCAGATTTTCAAACACGGCCTACCGCCGCTGCAAGGAGCGGTCGACGAGGCCTTCATAGATTTTGCGGCGTTCGTCGAGGCCGAGGCCCTGGTTGCGGAGGCCGAGCATTTGCTGGTTGATGGTTTCGCGCTGGGAGGTGCTGAGGCGGGAGAGCTTGGCGACCATCTCGGGGGGCGGGGCTTTGGGGTAGCCGTCTGAGGAGAAGCCTTCTTTGTAGTTTACGGCGGCCGTTTTGGCTTCGTTGAGCTGGGAAGATGTGAGCGGTGGGGCGTTGCCACCGGAGGTGCCGGAGCTGCTGCCGCCTGATTTTGAGCGAGGAGGTTTGGGCGGGGGCTTTTGATAGCGGACGGAGATGACCTCGCCGCCGGGGACTTGGATTTTGGCGGACCAGGTCTGGATCTCGGCGGAGTGGCCGCCGACGCCGACGAGCTGCCAGCCTTGGTGATTGGGGATGCGGGAGACGACGTGGGACTCGAAGGTTTTGGTGTCGAGAAGAGTGGCGTAAACGTCTTTTTCGAAATGGGCGACGCCGGTGAGGATGAGGGAGTCGGAGACGCCGAGGGAGCGGGTGAAGGGGGAGTTGGTCAGGAGGGCGTCGAAGGCCTCCATGTTCACGGGCTGGGGGATGGCGCCGTCGTCTTGGTCAGCGTCGGGCTCTGCGGCATGAGTCGTCACGATGAGGGCCATGAAGAGTGCGGTGTGCAGCAGCTTCATGGGCTCTCGCGCGATGCGATGCGGCGGACGGCTCATGGGCAAAGTACGCTGAGAGCCTGGGGGAACCATCACGGGAGCTTCTGAAATTCCTGCCAGCCTTCCCAGGCGATGCGCTGGAGGTCGGCGCGGTCTTGGTCGGAGAATTTGCGGGTGAGGGGAGCGCCATCGCGGTCCTTGGTTTTGTCTGGGGCGGGCTTTTCCTGGGTGCGAATGTCCGTGACGGTGTCGATGGGCAGGCCGACGGGGCTTTGATTGAAGAGGGCTGCATACAGAGTGCAGGCGGTGAGGTAGGCCATGGTCTGATTGAGATGGGCGTCATTGACGAAGCGCAGGGTGAGGTCTGGCCGCTGCGTCTGGCAGCGCAGGGCGACGAGGGCCATGGGGGCGACGGAGGCATCGATCTTCTTTGCCAGCGAGGCGATGGCTTTTTCTTTGGCGAGGACGGGAGCGGGGTCGGGCGGGGCGGTGAGGGCTTTCTCGTTCTGGGTGGCGGGCGTGGTTTCGTAGAGGATGACGCGGGCACCCTGGGCTTTGGCGAGTGCGGCGAACTTCGGTGCGTACTCGGCATAGAGCGTGGGGTCGCCTTCGATGTCATCGCGGTAGGATTGCAGAACGATGATGTCCCAGGGCTTGCGATAGGCTTCGATCTTGGGAAGGAGATCGCGATGGCGCGCGAGGGCGCTGGGGGCGTATTTGTCCTTGTGGTTGGCGGCGACGTCTTTTTCGAGGGCCGCGATGGTGGCTTTCTCCTCGGCCTCGGTGAGGGTGGATTGTTTGACGATGTTTTGGGTGCCAAGCCGCCAGTGGTCTTTGAGGGTGCGGCCGCCGTAGATGACATCGGTGCGGTTTAAGGTGAGGCCCGGGTTGCCGGCCTCCGCCATGGCTTTGACGACGGTGGAGAGATTGTGGCGGGCGGTGAAGCTGTTGCCGATGAAGAGGACATTGAGTGTCCTGGCTTCGTTTGCGGCCCCTGCGGCCATGGGAAGTGAGAGGAGTGCGAAGGCCCAAAGGGCGAGATGTTGGAAGGTGCGTGTCATGGTCGGAAGAGCTGGATGTCGCGAGAACGCGGCGGCGGCGTTTTGTCTCTCACGGATTCGATGTGAGGGTGGTGAAACTTCCGATGCAAGGAATGAAGCGCCCGGTAGTTTATCAGACAAGTCCACCCACCCATCCCTCATGACCACACGCCGCCATATTCTTCACACTGCCCTGGGGTTTGCCGCCCTGCCATCATTCGCGCGGGCTGCGGTGCCAGGAGGTGTCAGTCTGGGGTTCAGTTTGTATGGGATGAAGACACTGGCTTTGAGTGAAGCGCTGAAGGTGTGCGCGGAGATTGGCTATGCGAATGTGGAGCTGGCATTGAACGCGGGGTTTCCGACGGAGCCGAAGGTTTTCACGGCGGAGGCGCGGGCTGAAGCGGTGAAGCAACTTGCGGCGCTGAAGCTGGATGTGCCGTGCCTGATGGTGAACCTGAGCCTGACGGCAGATGACAAGGCGCATGCGCTGAACCTGCAAAGCATCAGGGATGCCGCGCAGGTGGCGCGTGATATGAATGGGACGCAGCCGCCGATCATGGAGACGGTGTGCGGTGGCAAACCGGCGACGTGGGAGCAGCAGAAGGCGGGCATGGTGGAGAAGCTGCAGGCCTGGGCGGAGGTGGCTGAGAAGGAGAAGACCGTGATCGCGATCAAGGCTCATGTGGGCAGTGCGGTGAACTCGCCAGAGCGCTTGTTGTGGCTGCTGGAGCAGGTGAAGTCTCCGGCCATCCAGGTGACGTATGACTACAGCCACTTTGAGCTGCAGGGCATCGACATGGAGGAGAGCATGAAGCTGCTGCTGCCCCGCACGAAATTCATTCATGTGAAGGACGCGACGGGTGATGCCGCGAAGTTTCAGTTCCTGCTGCCGGGTGAAGGGAAGACCGATTATGTGAAGTATTTCACGGCGCTGAAGCAGCATGGGTACACCGGACCTGTGGTAGTGGAGGTGAGCGGGCAGATCTTCAGCAAGCCGGGGTATGAGCCGATTGCTGCGGCGAAAAAGTGTTATGGGGTGCTGGCGGGTGCAGTGGCGAAAGTGGGGTGAGGTGAGCTGTATTTTAAGAGATTGACGTTTTGAAGCTTGTTCGCCAGCATCGCGTTTCTTTCACTCCTCATTTTTTATGACCCGAAGCACTTTCCTCAAATCCACCGTGGCGGCCAGCGGGCTCGTCGGAGCGATCCAAGAACTGAATGCTGCTGATGCGCCAGGCGGAGCTGCGCGCGAGTATTTTGAAATTCGGAAGTACACGCTCAAAGCACCCGAGAAGCAGAGTGTGCTGGAGGCCTACCTGAAGGATGCGGCGATCCCTGCGCTGAACCGTCTCGGCGTGAAAAACGTGGGGGTGTTTCTGCCGGAGAAGGCGGAAGGGACGCCGGTGGTGTATGTGGTGCTGCGGTACAGCTCGCTGGAGCAGTTTGCGAAAACGGCGGAGCTGCTCTCAGACACCGCCTTGCAGCAGAAGGGCGCGACTTACCTGGATGCACCGGCGGCAGATACCGTTTACGAACGCGTTGAGAGCTGGCTGACGCAGGGGATCGCCGGGATGCCGGGGATGGAAGTGCCGGCGAAGGGCAGCCAGGTTTACCAGCTGCGCATCTATGAAAGCCCGAGCGAGAAGACGGGAAAGAAGAAGATCGAGATGTTCAACATCGGCGAACTGGCGATCTTCAAGCGCAGCGGACTTAACGCCGTTTTCTTTGGAGAAACGATCGCGGGGCCGCTAATGCCGAACCTGACCTACATGCTGAGCTTCAGTGATGCAGCGGCGAAGGATCAGGCATGGAACACCTTCCGGGTCGATCCCGAATGGACGAAGCTCAAAACGACGCCCGGGTTTACGGACAAGGAGATCGTGTCACGCATCACGAACCTGGTGCTGGTGCCGACAGCGTATTCACAGATCTGAGGAGCCGGGATGACCCCGGCTCCGCATGACATCGGTTCAAGATTTGTTGGTCTTGGCAAGCACGTTTTGGAGAGTTTTGGCGAAGGCTTCGGAGGAGGTGCCGCCGATCTGTTTGGCGACCTCCTTGCCCTCGGCATTGAGGAACTCGATGTGAGGGATGCCGTTGACGCCGTATTTGTTCGCGGCGCTTTCGTTGCTCGGATCGTCGACGTCGATGTAGGCCCAGACGAACTTGTCGTGAAAGGCCTTCACCTCGGCGCTGGGATAGACGTCATGTTTCATGGCCTGACATGGCGGGCACCAGGCGGCGGAGAAGACGAGGATGACCGGCTTGCCGGATTTTTTCGCGGCGCTCATGGCGGCGGTGCTGCTGTCTTTGAAGTCCGGACTGCCTTTGGGGAAGTCGCTGGCCAGAGCGAGACTCGTGGCGGCGGCGAGGATGAGGAGGATGGTTTTTTTCATGGTAAGGGGGTATTGCAGGGAACGATTCATGAGATGCGATGGTGGCGGTTTTTATTCCCCAAATTTTGCGTGAACCCGAAGTATCCTGGCGATGACTGATGCGCATTGACTTGCCGGCAGGCTGCCTTAACCCGTGGGCCATGAGCATCTCACGACTTCCGGTTCTTTTTGTCAGTGCTTCTCTTGCACTCGCTTTTTTGGTTCAACCCGGCATGGCCAACGAGGCTTTCTTTTCGAAGGACGGCAGGACGGTGACGATGGGGCTGGGAAGCCGGGGGCGCACCGGGCTGGTGCAGGTGGACATTGCCACGGGCAAGATCACGCAGGCGCCTTTGCCAGCGGAGCTGAAGGAGGAGAGCATCGAAAGTGTGGCGGCAGGCAGCGAAGGGGAAACCTTGTTTCTTGCCAAAGAGGGTGTGTGGGTGTGGACACCGGGTGCAGCGACACCGGTGAAGCGCGTCTGCGCCACGGCACCGGTGGTGGGGGCCACCGATTTGTTTGTAGCCACGGTGCTGGGAACGCCGCTGACGGATTGTCTTTTTGTCAGCGGTAATGAAAGCGCTGATGCGACGAGCATGGGGACTTTTTACGGTCGCAAACCGGGCGGCAAGCACACCTTTCTGTCCATTTTCTGCCGCAGGGTGAGCAGTGCCACAGGCGGTGTTTTTTCCGACGACGGCCGTCTGTTTTTCGTGAGTGACGGGGATGTGTGGGAGGGGGGCATCCAGACGGATGACGACACCGGAACGGAACGGCTGGGCACGCTGGTGGGAGCGCGCATTGCGCCTTTGGCCATCATGAACACGGACGAGGCCAATGGTGGCAGCCTGTGGGTGCAGCATGTGGCTCCGGCAGGAAAATGGATCTACGCGCAGCTAAGCGGGCGCCACATGTCCGCGATTTTGCGCACGCCACTGCCTGCCAAGCCCATGTATGCGCCGACCTCCAACGATTCTCCCAGCGCGAAAGATCAGCTCGATGCCATGGCACACTCGCTGAACAAAACCGAGGTCATTGCGGATGACATGGAGTACGCGGCGGGCTTCTGCGCCATTGAGATTGGCGGCACGCCACGGGTGTTTTTCTGCGGTGATGCGACGGAGGAAAACAAAGGCCCGGAGCTGATGCTGTGGGAAGGCACGGGCAAGCCGCGTGTGATCGGCCACCTGCCGCAGGAGTGAGCTGAATCCAGCTCCAACCAAAACGCCCGGAGAAAAACTCCGGGCGCTGATTTGACCCCATGTCTTGAAGGTCAGTCCGGGCTTCAATGCGTGCGATGGTGACCACCGCCATGATGTCCGCCGCTGGAGTGGCCGGAGGTGCCACCACCTGATGGAGCGCCGCCAAATCCAACGTGTGAACCGCCGCCTGATGAGTGGCTGCTGTGGTGAGAACTGCCGCCGAAGCTGGAGCCGCCTGACGGTGCGCCACCGAATCCACCGCTGGAGTAGTGCGTGGTGCCGCCGCTGAAGCCACCCCCAAAGCCAGTGGAAGGGCCACCGGAATGGTGCGTGCTGCCACCGGAGTGATGAGAGCTGCCGCCAAAGGAAAAGGGAGCGCCAGAAAAGCCACCGCCGGAGTGGCTGGACGAATGCTGCTGGTGATGACCGGAGTAGGAAGGAGATGAGTAGCCGCGGCTGGAGTGATGCGAGGGTGCGCCAAAGAACGAGGCGAAGCTGGGCGTGGAGTAAGAGCGGTTTGAATAGCCGGAATAGGGCCGTGAGCTGTAGCTGTTAAAGCTGTTGTATGACACCACCGGCCGCGAGCTGTGGCCGCCGCCGTAGTAGTTTGGGCGGGATGAATAGCCACCGCCATAACCGTAGCCGGAGGCATAAGGCCCAGCGAATTCATCGCAGGAAGTAAGCGAGGCGGTGACTGTCAGTGAGGCGAGCAGGAGGAAGAGTGATTTGATTTTCATGATCCTCACCTCCGACGCGCAGGCTCAAAGCTTATTCATTCGATTGTTTCGGAAAGTGATCATGACCGCGCAGCAAACAGGCCTCTCGCTCTACGGGGCCAGCTCAGTCGCCAGGGCTGTCGCTTCTGCGAGGAAAGCCTCTCCCAATGGGGAAAGGCGGCCGGTCCAAAGGGCGCCGAAGCAGAGGGGTGGGAAATCATCCAGCGCGAGGGCTTTCACATTGGGCGGAAGTTCAATGCGGGGATGGCGCAGCACCAAGCCCACGCCGAAACCTTCCACGACGTAGCGCAGCACGAGATCGAAGCTGCCGACTTCGAGGCTGGGGAGCCATTCGACGCCGCGCTGGCGCAAGGCGGCCTGAAAGGAACGCGACACCACATCTTTGGCCTCCAGGGCGACGAGCGGGAGATCGATGCGGTCCTTTTCGAAGATCTGCTCGGCCTTGGTGATGCCGCTTTGCTTGGGGACCAGCAGAGTCATGGGCAGGCGAATCAGCTCGCGGGATTCGATGTTGGCGACGGTTTTTTCCATCAGAGTGCCGAAGCCGATGTCCACCTCCTGCGCAGCCAGGAGGGTTTCGATCTCCTGCTGGCGTCCATGGGTGAGGGTGAAATGAAAGCCTTTCACACGCCGCCGCATGCGGCCAAACAATTCCGGCAGATAGTCGCGCTGCACGACCTCGGCGGAGGCGATGCGCAGGCGGTTTTCACCGCCGCCGCGGAGGCGGTCGCCCATTTCCGTGAGGCCGCCGAAGAAGGGCGCGATGAAATCGTAGAGCGTCTGGCCTTCCCGTGAGAGCTGGAAAGGCCGCCGCTGGTAGAGGGTGACACCCAGGGCATCTTCGAGCTGGAGAATCTGCGCGCTGATGGCGGGCTGCTGAATGCCGTAGGGCATGGCCCGGGCCGCCGCACTAACGCCGCCGTGACGCGCCACATAGTAGAAGAGTTCGAGGTGATGGACGTTCATGTAGGTGAAAGGCTATACGGTTTATCAATGATGCCACGTGGAAATATCAATTTCCCTTGTCTGCCGATGCTGAGAGACTGGGACATCTTATGGACGAAATCATTCTCCTTCTCGCGATCATCGGCGGCGCGGTGCTCATCATGCCCATCACTGCACTTGTCTTTGCGGTCAGGGCTCGGCGGCGTGCGGAGGCGCTGAGTGCTGAAATCAGCTCGCTGCGGGAGGTCGCCGCGAGGAGCATCGAGCGCGAGGCGCGGCTGATTAGGCGCATCGAGGTGCTGGAAGCCGGGGCCGCCCCCACCCAAGGGGGTCCGGTTGTGGCAGCCTCGGCAGCAGCGCCGAGAATCATTGCTGAGGATGCGCCAGCTCCTTCGGTTGAACCCGTCCTCGTGAAGGCACCACCGCCGATACCGCCCGCTGAACCTGCTGCGGCCAAAACATTGGCGCCCTCTGCTGCCGTACCTGCGCCGGACTTCAGGCCAACGGTGGAGCCCAAGCCACGTCCTGCACCGCCACCCGCACCTGCGCCGAGCCTTTCTCTCGAACAATTCATGGGGGCGAAGCTCTTCGCGTGGGTGGGCGGGCTGGCCCTGTTTCTAGGCATCATCTTCTTTGTGAAGCTCAGCATCGAGCGTGGCTGGATTTCTCCCGAACTGCGCACGGCGATTGGGTTTGTCATTGGCGCGGGGCTTGTGGGTGCGGGCGTGGTGATTCAGCGGCGGAAGGCGTATGCCACGCTGGCGCACACGCTGTGCGCGACGGGCATCGTGGTGCTGTATGGCGTGAGTTTCGCCGCACATGCGCTGTACCACATTCCGCCGTTCAATCATGCGCTGGTGACCTTTGGCATGATGACGCTGATCACCACAACGGCGTTCCTGCTGGCGGTGCGGATGGAGGCGCAGGTGGTGGCGGTGCTGGGCATGCTGGGCGGCTTTTTGACGCCGATTCTTTGCTCAACCGGCCAGGACAATCCCGGCGGGCTTTTCAGCTACATCGCCTTGCTCGACATCGGTGTGCTGGCGGTGGCCAAGCACCAACGGTGGCTGCATCTCACGGCGCTGGCGGCGGGTGGAACGATCTTGATGCAGGCAGGGTGGATGGTGAAATTTTTCCGGGCGTCCGGGTATGCCATGGGCTCGGCCACGTGGATTCCGGTGATCGTGTTCCTTGGCTTTGCCGCTTTGTTCATGCTCGCTGCCTGGTGGTCGCGTCAGCGTGAGGATGAGGATGCCTACCCGGCGGGTGCGGCGCTGGCGCTGTCTGGCAGTGCGCTGTGCGCCGCGTTCCTGTTTCTTGATTTCGGTGCCATCACGGAGAGGCCGACGCTGCTGTACAGCTTTGTGCTTGGGATCAATGCCGTGGTGTTGCTGATCGTGTGGCAGCAGCCGCGGGTGGCGAGGGCTCAGGGCATCACTGCGGCACTCACGTTTCTGCATCTCTCCATCTGGACCGCGACGAGGCTCACGGACGAGCTGCTGCCTTATGCGCTGGGCATTTATCTCGGCTTTGGCCTGCTGCACACGGCCTTCGCCATCCTGTGGCAGCGCCGCAGTCAGTCCACCACGCTTTTCATGAGCTGGACGCCGGTGATCACGCTGGTGCTGCTGCTCATGCCGGTGCTGTGTCTGGATGCAGTGAGCCTGATGCTGTGGCCGGCGATTCTGCTGGTGGATCTGCTCATCATCGGTCTGGCGATTTTCACGGGTGCGCTGATCCCCGTGCTCGCCGCACTGGCGCTGACGCTCATCACGGCGGGGGCGTGGCTGTTTCGTCTGCCTGCGAACACCGCCGGCAGCCTGGGACTGTTCCTCATCGTGCTGGGCGGCTTTGCGGTGCTGTTTGGGGTGGCCAGCAGTTTCCTCTCGCGCAAGATGCCGAAGGTGCCGCTGGCGGCGATGCTGCCGGTGAGTTCGGCGGTGCTGCCGTTTGCGCTGCTGATTCTCGCCACGCTGCATCTTCATGTGATTGATCCCTCGCCAGTGTTTGGGCTCGCGCTGCTGCTCACGGTGTTTCTGCTGGGGCTTGCGCACATCAGTGGCATCACGGTGCTGGTGCCGACGGCTCTGGGCTGTGTGCTGGCGCTGGAATGGGCGTGGCATGGGCAGAGTTTCAACGCGGAACACGCCACCACACCGCTGCTGTGGTATGTGGGCTTCTACGCGCTCTTCACGGCGTTTCCGCTGGTGTTTCAAAAGTTGTTTGCCACACGGCAACTGCCGTGGATTGCCTCGGCGGCTGCGGGTCTGGGGACTTTTGGGCTGGTGTATCGTGTGGTAGGCCTGACCTGGCCGAATGAGATGATGGGGCTGCTGCCGGTGGCGTTTGCGGTCGCGCCGCTGCTGAGCCTGGTCTTTGTGCTGAAGCAGCACGGCGCGGAGAATCCGGCGCGGCTGACGCAGCTCGCGTGGTTCGGGGGTGTGGCGCTGTTTTTCATCACGCTCATTTTTCCGATTCAGTTTGAGAAGCAGTGGATCACGCTGGGCTGGGCGCTGGAAGGTGCGGCGCTGTGCTGGCTTTTCCGCCGCGTGCCGCATCCGGGACTGCGTGGCACGGGGACGGTGCTGCTGGTGGCGGCATTTGTGCGGCTGGCGCTGAACCCGGCGGTGCTGGCGTATCAAATGCGCGGTGAGACGGCCATCCTGAACTGGCAGCTGTATGCCTACAGCCTCTCGGCGGTGGCGATGTTTGCGGCGGCACGGTGGCTCACTCCTCCGAATGATTACTGGGACAAGGTGAACCTACGCGGCCTCTTCTGCGCCTTTGGCGGCATCCTGCTTTTTCTGCTGCTGAACATCGAGATCGCGGATGCGTTCACGCCTGCGGGGGAGCGCTCGATCACCTTTGACTTCGATGGCAACTTTGGGCGTGACATGACCTACACGATCGCCTGGGCGCTGTATGCGCTGGTGCTGCTGATCATCGGCATCTGGCAGCGCAACGCGCCCACGCGTTATGCGGGAATCGGATTACTGGCGGTGGCGCTGCTGAAGCTGTTTCTGCATGATCTGGCGAACATCGAAAGCATCTACCGCATTGGAGCGCTGATGGTGGTGGCGATCATTGCCCTGGCCGCTTCGTTCCTGTATCAACGTTTTCTTAGTGATGACCCGAAGTGATTTTGGAACTATAACCTTTTTCTGTGAGCATCCTGCGCCCCGGAATGAGCTAAAGCTCATGAGTACTTTTTTCCGATCATGAAACCGACTCTTCTACTCATCGCCCTGTGTGTGTCCTCGATCGCGGGTGCTGCTGACTTTGCCGCGTGGACGCATCGTCAAACGGTGCGGGTCGCGCAGCCGGGACTCACGCGCATCGAACTTGAACCGGAGCTGCTGGATGCCTCGCAAGCGAACGGTGGCGCGGCGTTTCATGACCTGCGGGTCATCAGCCCCGGCCATGTGGAGACGCCCTACATCATCGCTTTGCCACGGATCATCCGGCCGGAGATGGTGGAGGTTCCCGAGTTTAGGGCCGCGCTCAATCCGAACACCTTGAACACCGTGCTGGAATTTCGGCCGCCTGCGGGCAGCACGACCTCGGAAGTGCTGCTGCAGACTACGGCGACCAGTTTCATCAAGTCCGCCACGTTTGAAGCGAGCCATGATGGCAGCCGCTGGGAGACGCTGGCCAGCAACGAGCTGCTGTGCCGGCAGAACGGGACGGAGCGGCTGCGCTTTACTTTCGCCCCTGCGGCATGGACGCATTTCCGTGTGACGCTGGATGATGCGCGCAGCAAGCCCGTGGTGTTTACCGGGGCGCGGGTGCGGCGGGATCTGCCTGAGTGGCGCACGCTGCCGCAGGCGGTGAAGATCCGCGGGCGCACGGAGACGAATGGTGAAACGCACCTGAAACTGGATCTGGGCAGCGCCCATGTGCTGCTGGGCAAGGTGCGGCTGCACACGCCTGAGGCGGTGTTTCAACGTGAGGCCAGCCTGCTGGGCGCGCATGGCACGCTCTTCCGGCTGCAGCATGAGGGCCGCAGTGCGGAGGATCTCGACATCGGCGTGCATCAGCTGGCGGCCACGCGGGAGGTGGAGCTCGTGATTCGCAACGGGGACAGCCCGCCACTGAAGATCGAGAGCATCGAAGCGACGCGGCATCCGGTGCCGGTGGTGTTTCAAGCGGATGCGGCGGGGGACTGGCAGTTTTACATGGGCAATGTGCAGGCCCCGGAGCCGCGCTATGACATCGCCGCGCTGAGTGAAAAGCTGCGCGATGCCTCCGCGCAGTCCGCCATGGCCAGCGTCGTGGAAGCCAACACCGCCTTTAGCAAAAAGGCCACCGCGCCTGATGTGGGGGATGTGGGCCCGGAGATCGATGTTTCTCCATGGTCGTTTCAACGGCCGGTGGAGTTCAAGGAGCCCGGGGTGCTGGTGGTGGAGTTGATTCCGGAAGTGCTCGCTCTCACGGCGAATGACCTGCATGATGTGCGTGTGGTGCGGGACGGGCATCAGCTGCCGTTTCTCGCCATCAAGCCGGGGGTGGACCGGCAGGTCGAAGTTTCCATCGCGGAAGTGGCCGATCCGGAAAAGCCGAGGTGGTCTCAGTGGGATATTCAGATGCCGTTTAAAAATTTCCCAGCGAGCGAGCTGCTGCTGGAGTCTCCCACGCCTTTGTTTGCGAGGACGCTCAGCGTTTCCGAGCAGAATGTGACGGAGAAGGGGCATTACGAACGCATTCTGAGCCATGCCAACTGGCAGCGTCTGCCGGGCCAGGCCGCCAGCACCTTTCATCTGGCACTCTACACGTCCCCACGCGCCGCTTCGATCCGTGTGGCCACTGACAATGGTGACAATGCGCGGCTGCAGATCACGGCTGCACGGGTGGTGTATCCGGTGGTGCGGCTGATGTTTCGTGTGCCGGACACCACGCCGGTGCAAATCTGCTACGGCAACCGGCGCGCGCCGTACACGCGCTACGATCTCCAGCTGGTGAGGCCCGAATTTGAAAAGGCCACCCAGATCGCGGCCACCTTGGGCGAGGAAGAGAAGCTGCCGGGATATGAGGCGGATCCCAGCGGTGCCACCGGCAAGGGCGGCCCCTGGCTCTGGGCGGCGCTGGCACTGGTGGTGGTGGCGCTGCTGTGGGTGGTGGCGAAGATGCTGCCAGGAAAGGTGGAGTGAGGGAAGGGCGAGGCTTCGCCTTGCAACCCCGGCCCTCATGCGGACGTTATCTCATTACCCCCAACCATGAGTGACACGACCGGCCAGCCCCCCAAATTTACCAACGCCCTCGCCAAGGAGCGCTCGCCCTACCTGCTGCAGCATGCCCACAATCCGGTGAACTGGCTGCCGTGGGGGGAGGAGGCGTTCAAGAAGGCGAAGGCGGAGGACAAGCCGATCTTTCTCTCCTCCGGCTACTCGACCTGCCACTGGTGCCATGTGATGGAGCGTGAGTCGTTTGAGAACGAGGAGACGGCCAAGATCATCAATGAGAACTTCATTCCCATCAAGGTGGACCGCGAGGAGCGGCCGGATGTGGACCTGACGTACATGACGTATGTGCAGGCGGCAAGCGGGCATGGCGGGTGGCCGATGAGCGTGTTTCTGACGCCGGAGCTGAAGCCGTTTTATGGCGGCACGTATTATCCGCCGGAGAACACGCCGGGACGCATCGGGTTTAAAAACCTGCTGAATGAGCTGCACAAGGTGTGGACGGAAGATCGCAAGGGGATCGATGAACGTGCGGCGCGGTCCGTGGAGAAGCTGCAGGACCATCTGGACAACGAAAACACGGCGCTGGACGAGATCAATCATGAGACGCTGGTGCAGAAGGCGTATGATGATCTCTCAGGCTCGTTTGATTATCACGAGGGTGGGTTTGGCAGTGCGCCGAAATTCCCGCGTCCGACGACGCTGAACATGCTGATGCGGGTGCATCGCATCCTGGCGGAGCGGAAGGGCAATGACCGCGAATCCGAGAGCAACTGGGCGATGGAGATGACGGTGAAAACGCTGCGGGGCATGGCGAATGGCGGCATGCGTGACCACATCGGCGGCGGGTTTCATCGCTACAGTGTGGACGGCTACTGGCACATCCCGCACTACGAAAAGATGCTGTATGATCAGGCGCAGTTGCTCACGGCGTACACGGAGGCCTGGCAGCTCACGCAGAATGCGATGTTTGAGGGCATCGTGCGCAGCACGGTGGCGTATGTGAAGCGCGACCTGCGGCAGAAGGATGGGGGATTTTTCTCGGCGGAGGATGCCGACAGTCTGGCGAGCGCCGATGCGGAGCATAAAACGGAAGGGGCCTTCTATGTGTGGAAGGCGGCGGAGATCGACGAACTGCTGGGCAAGGAAAACGGCAGCATCTTCCGCTATGCGTACGGTGCGCGGCGCGATGGGAATGCGAGGCCGGAGAGCGATCCGCACGGAGAGCTCAAGGGGCTGAACACGCTGTACCGCGCGATCTCATTCAAGAAGACAGCTGAGTATTTCAAGAAGACGCCGGAGGAAGTTAAAGGCATCATTGATCAAGGCACGGCGACGCTTTTTGAGGCGAGGGCGAAGCGCCCGCGGCCGCATCTGGATGACAAGGTGATCGCTGCGTGGAACGGGCTCATGATTTCAGGGCTGGCGCGAGCTGGGGCTGCGTTTGGGGATGCGGAGATGATCAAGCTGGCTGCGGATGCGGCGGAGTTTTTGCATGACCAGCTTTGCACCACACCGGGCAAGGAGCTGCACCGCTCCTGGCGTGAGGGGGAGCGCGGGCCACGGGCGTTTGCGATTGATTACGCCTGTTTGATTCACGGGCTGATCGATTTGTATCAGGCTTCGTTTGAGGTGAAGTGGCTGCAGTGGGCCACGTCTTTGCAGACGGAGATGGACGCGCTGTTTCTCGATACGAAGAACGGCGGGTATTACAGCGTGCACACGGACATGCCGAACAGCGTGCTGCGCATCAAGGAGGACTATGATGGTGCGGAGCCATCGCCGAACTCGCTGGCGGCGCTCAACCTGGTGCGGCTGAGCGCGCTGCTGGCCAAGAATGAGTGGAAGAAGGAGGCGGAGAGGATTTTTGCGCTCTTTGGCTCGACGCTGCAGAGCAGCCCGTCCTCGGTGCCGATGATGGCGATTGCGTTTGATCTTCATCATCGTGGCAAGCAGCAGATTGTGCTGGCGGGTGATGTGGGAAGCGCGGGGTTCAAGATGCTGGCAGGGAATGTGCATCGGCGCTTTCTGCCGACGGCGGTGATTTTGTGCGCTGATGGCGGCGCGGGTCAGGAGTGGCTGGCGCAGCACAATGAAGTGATCACGGGAATGAAGCCGGTGAATGGCGAGGCTGCGGCGTATGTGTGTCAGAATTTCACGTGCCAGGCGCCGGTGACGACGGTGGAGGGATTGGAGAGGGTGCTGGGAAAAATCAATCCTTGAGCCCGACCCATCCTCCCAGTATCATACGCCTGTGGTTAT
The DNA here is from genome assembly GCA_017301975.1 of Verrucomicrobiota bacterium. Taxonomy (GTDB): domain Bacteria; phylum Verrucomicrobiota; class Verrucomicrobiia; order Verrucomicrobiales; family Verrucomicrobiaceae; genus Prosthecobacter. The sequence continues at coordinate 257,018 of JAFLEI010000004.1, read as the reverse complement.
CGAGCAACATCCCTCCCTTCACTCCTTGAGTGTTGAAGACAAACTTCAACTTTCCGAGGAGTTGTGTTTGGACGCGTTGCTTGATGCGCAACGAAACCCAGCATTGCGAGAAAAAGTCCAGCAACGTCTTCAGGAGTATCGCAATGCCCCTGACAGCGGTATTGCTTGGGATGACCTTAAAGGAAAGATTCTTTCTCGTCAGAAGGTCGCATGAAGGAGATCATTTGGACTGCGGGAGCCGGGCGCGAGCTTCAGGAGGTCTATGAGGAGCTCGAAGACACCCGTGCAAACACCGGGGTCAATCTGATCGAGGAAGTGCAGCGGATGCTGGAACTTCTTTCGGCACAGCCCCACATGGGCAGCTACTTCGAAAAGCCCGCTCGCAAGCTGCTCGTCGCGCATCGTTATGGCGTCATCTATTCGCCGGAAGCCCGAGGCGTGGTCGTGCTCTCGTTTGTGGATATGAGGCGTGATTTGCAGCCGCTGCGCAAACGCATTCGAGACTGGTTTGGCTGGCGGGAATAACCGCCGCGCTTTTTCTTTTCCATCATCCCCAGCGCCCGTTTGCCAGCGGGGGGCGTATCGTTAATTTCGCGCCTCCATGTCTCGAACTGCCAAAAAAACTGCCGCCCGGAAGTCTCTCAATGATGTCATTCGCATTCGTGGGGCGAGGCAGAACAATTTGAAGGGGGTGGATCTGGATCTGCCGCTGGGGAAGCTGAATGTGATCACGGGGCCGAGCGGGTCGGGGAAGTCATCGCTAGCGTTTGATACGATCTATGCAGAGGGACAGCGGCGCTATGTGGAGACGTTTTCGCCGTACACGCGGCAGTTCTTTGAGCGGATGGACAAGCCGAAGGTGGACTCGATTGAAGGGATTCCGCCGGCGATCGCCATCGAGCAGGTGAACAACATGCGCAGCACGCGCTCGACGGTGGGGACGATCACGGAGATCAATGACTACCTCAAAATGTTGTTTCCACGGCTGGCGGAGGCGACGTGCCCCTCGTGCCATAGGCCGGTGAGGCCGGAGTCGCCGGAGAGCATTCTCAATGAGCTCATCAATGCGCATGCGGGGACGCAGGCTCTCATTCTGTTTCCGGTGGCGGTGCCGAAGGATGCGGTGGCGGCGGACTTTGCGGCGTTTCTGCAGGCGCAGGGCTTTCTGCGGGTGTGGCTGTATGGAAGTGTGATCCGTCTGGATGAGGCGGATGCGCTGAAGGGGCGCAAACTGCCGGCGCAGGTGATGGTGGTGCAGGACCGTGTGGTGCTGGAAGCGAAGCAGCGGGCGCGTGTGAGCGAAGCGCTGGAAGCGGCGCTGCGCTATGGGAAGGGCAAGGTGGCGGCGAACATCGACGATGAGACGCTGCATTTTTCCACTGACTGGAGTTGTGCAGACTGCGGGATCACGCTGCCGGCGCCAACGCCGGGACTGTTCAGCTTTAACAGTCCGATCGGAGCGTGTCCGACGTGCCGGGGCTTTGGGCGCACGCTGGGGCTGGACATGGGGAAGGCGATTCCGGATGAGTCGCTGAGCATCAATCAGGGGCTGGTGCGGCCGTTTCAGGGGAGCACGTATGGGGAGTCGCAGCTTGATCTGGAGAAGGCGGCACGGAAGCGTGGTGTGGATATTCACAAGCCGTTTGAGGATTACTCGAAAGAAGATCGCAAGTGGCTCATTGAGGGCACGCGGGATGACCCGGAAGACGCGTACAATCGTGGCGAGTGGTATGGGGTGCGGGGCTTTTTCAAATGGCAGGAGTCGCGCAGCTATAAGATGCATGTGCGGGTGTTTCTGAGCCGCTACCGCGCCTACACGGAGTGTGCGGACTGTGGAGGCGGGCGCTTGAAGAAGGAGGCGTACAACTATCGCATCGGTGAGCATACCATTGCGGATCTGTCGCGGCTGCCGGTGGATGAATTGCATCCGCTGGTGGAATCGTGGCCGATCAAGGCGAGCGATCATGTGGCGACGATGCTGCGAGGGGAGATCGCGAGCCGTATCAGCTACATGGACCGTGCAGGGCTGGGTTATCTGAATCTGGACCGGCAAACGCGCACGCTGAGTGGTGGTGAGCTGCAGCGGGTGAACTTGACGACGTGCCTGGGGGCCTCGCTGGTGAACACACTGTTTGTGCTGGATGAGCCGAGCATTGGTCTGCATCCGCGCGACATCGGGCGTCTCATTGGTGTGATGGAGGGGCTGCGGGACAAGGGGAACACGCTGCTGGTGGTGGAGCATGAAGAAGCGGTGATGCGCAGCGCGGACAACCTGATCGACATCGGGCCGGGCCGTGGGGAAAAGGGTGGCGAGCTGGTGTACAGCGGGCCGCTGGAGAAGCTGGGGGCGAAGGTGAAGTCGCTGACGGGAGATTATTTGTTTGGGAGGAAGAGCGTGCCGGTGCCAGCGAGGAGGAGGCCAGTTACAAGCCCTCCTTTGTCAGAGGCGGAAGCTGCCCCCACCAAGGGCAAAGGCAGCCGGAAGGGCGGAGCTGCCAGCCAGAAGTCCAGCACACTGTCCATCCGCGGTGCGCGGCAGAACAATCTGAAGAAGCTGGATGTGGACATTCCGCTGGGGGTGTTTTGCTGCATCACGGGGGTGAGCGGTTCGGGGAAATCGACGCTGGTGCATGATGTGCTGTATCGGAACTTGCAACGGCTGCGGGGCGAGGTGTGTGAGGAAGAGCCCGGGCGCGTGAGCAAGATCACGGGCTGGGAGCAACTGCATGAGGTGGTGATGGTGGATCAGTCGCCGCTGGCACGCACGCCGCGCTCGACTCCGGCGGTGTTTCTGGGGGCGTTTGATCACATCCGCACGCTGTTCTCCGAGACGGAGGATGCGAAGGCTCAGGGGATCATGCCGGGCTTTTTCAGCTTCAACTCCGGTGAAGGGCGCTGCGAGCGCTGCGCGGGCAATGGGTTTGAAAAGATCGAGATGCAGTTCCTGAGCGATCTGTATGTGACCTGCCCCGAGTGTGAAGGGAGGCGCTACCAGCCGCATGCGCTGAAGATTTTGCTGCATGGGCAGAGCATTCATGATGTGCTGGGCATGACGGCTGAGGCTGCAGTGGAATGGTTTGGCGGGCCGCTGTTTGAGTCATCGAAGAAGGCGAAGCAGATTGTGGCGCAGCTTCATCTGCTGAATGAGGCGGGTCTTGGCTATCTGAAACTGGGGCAGCCGCTGAACACGCTTTCAGGCGGCGAGGCGCAGAGGCTGAAGCTCATCGGGCATTTGATTGAAAACCCTGCGGGGTCTGCGGCGGGCAGTCTGCTGCTGCTGGATGAGCCGACGACGGGGCTGCATTTTGATGACATCGCGCTGCTGGTGAAGCTGCTGCAGCGGCTTGTGGAAGAGGGACACAGTCTGCTGGTCATTGAGCACAATCTGGAGGTGATCAAATGCGCGGACTGGGTCATTGACTTGGGGCCAGAAGGTGGCGAAGCGGGTGGAGGGCTGGTGATTGCGGGAACGCCGGAGGAGGTCGCGGAGTGTGCGGCTTCGCATACCGGACGTTATTTGCATGAGCTGCTTGCAGGTTCGAAGGGGCATGCTGCGAGCCGTGTTGCGGAGACGCCAAGGAGAGAGCTTTCGCTGCCGCAGGAGACTAGCAATGCGATCTCGATCCGTGGGGCACGTGAGCATAATTTGAAAAACATCTCGGTGGAGATTCCACGGGATGAATTTGTGGTGGTGACGGGGCTGAGTGGATCGGGGAAATCGTCGCTGGCGTTTGATCTGATTTTTGCGGAAGGGCAGCGGCGCTTTCTGGACAGCATGTCGGTGTATGCGCGGACGTTTGTGGAGCAGATGGAGAAGCCGGAGGTGGATCTCATTACCGGCGTGCCGCCGACGGTGGCAATCGAGCAGCGCATCTCGCGCGGCGGTGGGAAATCGACGGTGGCGACGGTGACGGAGGTGTATCACTTCTTCCGCCTGCTGTATGCGAAGCTGGGCACGCAGTACTGCCCGACCTGCAACGTACCGGTGAAGAAGCAGAGCGTGCAGGCGATCCTGAAAACGGTGCAGCAGCATCTGCGCAGCGGTGGCGGGCATCTGCTGGCGCCGCTGATCAAGGCGCGCAAAGGCTTCCATACAGATGTGGCGGAACATGCGGGCAAGCATGGGATTGAGACGCTGCTGGTGGATGGCGAGTTTCGCGACACGGCGGGCTTTCAGAAGCTGGAGCGCTTCAAGGAGCATACGATCGATGCAGTCATTGGGCGCGTGGCCAAGAATGATGATGCAGAGAAACTGCGGCCGCTGATCGAAGCGGCGCTGAAAATGGGCAAGGGCACGATCAAGCTCCGGCTGAATGACAAGACGATGCACGTGCTGAGCACGGAGATGAGCTGCCCTTCGTGCGGACTGTCGTTTGAAGAGCTGGACCCGCGTTTGTTCAGCTTTAACAGCCCGCATGGATGGTGCAAAGAATGCCGGGGCTTTGGTGTGGTGGGTCACAAGACGGATCTGAGCGACCGGCAGCCGGATGTTTCGGTGCTGGAGGCGGAGCTGGAAGAGGAGCGCCGTTTTGAGAGTGCGGATGATGAAGGTGAGAAGCCGCGCGAGATCTGCCCGAGCTGCCAAGGCAGCCGGATCAATGAGATCGGTCGCGCAGTGCAACTGCAGGGCACGAAGATCCAGCAGTTCGCCGGACTGACGGCGGGGGATGCGGGCAAGCTGCTGTCGAAGTTTAAGTTCGAAGGCACGGAAGCCATCATCGCGCTCGACATCGTCAAGGAGATCGCCCAGCGCTTGAAGTTCATGCAGGAGGTGGGGCTTGGATACCTGCAGCTCAATCGCAGTGCGGACACGCTGAGCGGTGGTGAGGCGCAGCGGATTCGTTTGTCGGCTCAGCTTGGGAGCAATCTGCGCGGGGTGTTGTATGTGCTGGATGAGCCGACCATTGGATTGCATCCGCGCGACAACGAGAAGCTGCTGGACACGCTGATGGCGCTGCGGGACAAGGGCAACTCGCTGCTGGTGGTGGAGCACGATGACGAGACGATGAAGCGCGCGGACACGATCCTGGATCTGGGGCCGGGCGCGGGCAAGTTTGGCGGTCAGATCGTGGCGCAAGGCACGATGGCGCAGATCTTAAAGAACAAGCAGAGCGTGACCGGTGCGAGCCTGCGCGAGCCGCTAAAGCATCCGGTGCGCGGCTCACGCCGTGCACTGCCTGCGCTGAAGGCGAAGGAAGGCTGGCTGCGGGTGACGGGGGCGACGGCGAACAATTTGAAGGATATCGACGTGTCGATTCCGCTGGGTCGTCTGACCGTGCTGACGGGCGTAAGCGGCAGCGGTAAGAGCTCCTTCATGCATGGGGCGCTTTCGCCGGCGGTGCGCGAGAAGATCAGCAAGTCGAAGGTCAAGGTGGTAAAGGCGTGGAAGAGCATCAGCGGCTTTGAGAATTTGCAGACGGTGCATGAGGTGGATCAGTCGCCGATTGGCAAGACGAGCCGCTCGTGTCCGGCAACGTATGTGGGCATTCTGGATGACATCCGGGCGTTGTTTGCGCAGGTGCCGCTGGCGCGGACGCGCGGCTACACGGCGAGCCGTTTCTCTTTCAACACCGAAGGCGGACGCTGCGAGGCCTGCGGAGGCAACGGCGAGATCAAGGTCGAGATGGCCTTCCTGCCGACGACGCGCGTGCATTGCGAGGCGTGCAACGGCCTGCGATTCAATTCGTCCACGCTGGAGATCGAATACAACGGCAAACACATCGGCGATGTCCTGCGTATGAGCATCACGGAGGCGGCGGAGTTTTTTGACGCGGTGCAGAAGATTGCACGTCCGCTGAAGCTGCTGGCGGATACGGGTCTGGGCTATTTGCAGCTCGGTCAGCCAAGCCCGACGCTAAGCGGCGGCGAGGCGCAGCGCATCAAGCTGGTGACGGAGCTGCGCAGCGGTGACGGACGCACGAACAAGGAGCGGCTGAAGGGCATCACGGTGGCCGGGAAACGGAATCTGTATCTCATCGAAGAGCCGACCATCGGGCTGCACATGCAGGACGTGGCGCGACTGATTGATGTGCTGCACCGGCTGGTGGATGAAGGACACACGGTGGTGGTCATTGAGCATCATCCGGATGTGTATGCGGAGGCGGATTATCTCATCGACATTGGTCCGGAAGCCGGGCCGGAGGGTGGGAAGCTGGTGGCTGCCGGGACGCCGGAGCAGGTGAAGAAGTGCAAGGGGAGCGAGACGGCGCGGTTTTTGTGAAGACTTGAGCTCCTGGTTAGCGCACAATACGGGCAAACCGATGATGCCCATGAGCTTTTCATTTTTCCGTATCGCCTGCCTTGCGCTTGTGGTGTCGACACTCCGAGGCGTCGAGCCGCTGGATCTACCGAAGGGCGTGGAGCCCAATCCCGCACACCCGGAGGCCGACGAACGGTTGTCAGCAAACCGAAAGTTTTTCAAAGCAAAAAGGGTGGCTCAGGCGGACTACCGGGCGCGATTGGCGGACATCCTCCAGCATGCCAACCGCGTGGAACTCCTTTTGTTGGATTTTGAACTGGCCGCTGATCCTGACAAGTTGTCTGAAGCGGAACGCTTTGAAGTCACCCCCTACAAATCGGCGACTAGGATCCTTCGGCGAGTGAGTGCCAAGCCGGACATCACGAAACTCGCGATTCACCATTTTCAGCGTCTTCTGCGAACTCGTGAGGATTACGAAGGCGGCCCTATGTGCCACATGCCGATTCACGGAGTACGCTTTTTCAAGAACGATGACCTTTTGTTCGAGACCTCACTTTGCTGGACCTGCTCCAATTACTTTGTTGCCTATCCTGATGACTATGAAACAGCCTCCTGGGTGGGCCTGAGTGATGCGGAGTTGAAGCAATTCATGCTGAAACAAGTCCCGATTCCGCAGATTGAAATCGAACGCTTTGAGAAAGCTTTTCCGCCAGCGAAGGAAAGCAAGCCGTGAAAGCTGATGGAATCAGAGCCAGCAAGTCGCTGGATGAGACGAAGATGAAGACGGGGAGCTGGTGGAGAAGGTGAATTAGTACAAGGCGAACCAGACAGTGCGGCTTTTGATATTGTTTCCAAAGTGAGAGATTCTTACGATGTCTTCCATGAGCACCGGGAATGATGAAGCCAAGCCGAGACGTCGTTGGTTCGAAAATCCATGGCTCATGGCGGCGATTTCATTTGTGGCATGCATTCTGGCCTACGCCGCCGCACAACTCTGCCGCTTTACTCTTGAGCCATTGCGAGTCTCTCATGTCGGAATGGCTTTGTTTTTTGGCCTGATGATCGGAGGAATGGCTTTCTTCGTTCTCGTTGGCCCCTGTCAGCTGTTGATCGTTCTCATCGGCCATTGGCGAAAACTGCAGGCCAGGACCCTCAGTTTCCTGATGCTAATTCCTGCCTTATTCATTGTTTGTATCTTCATCCATTCAGCCATTTCCTGGAGGGACCCTGCTGGTGAAGTGAAACGCTTTGAGGCCATTACAGGGGCTCCGTGGCCTGCTGGCGCAAAAATGCTTCTTACCGAGCATGGATGGGGCTGGCAGGACAAAAGGCATCTCTGGGTGTTCGAAGGAACTTCTGAACAATTCGACAAACTGGTCCTTGAGCGTGGCTGGGTTTTGGAAGATGCCTCCGTACGAGGGGATATTTCAAGGTGGATGCCCGTTGAGAAGGCGATTCATTGTTTCTCCAAAGACTCGGCATGGAGTGCTGATCAGGTCTATTTCTGGATGGCGGACAAGGATGCAAAAAAGGGGCCGTTCGGACCCGGTCATTTGATCACCGACAAAGAACACAGGCGCTGGTGTGTGTGGTGGGATGCGATTTGAACTCGCAGGGTGAGGCTTGGTGCTCCTTGCATTCCCACCGCTCCCACCTTTGATTGCGGTCTAACTTTGAACTGAAAGACACATCATGGGCGCACAATGGAAACAGAAATGGCGGGAAATGGCCGCGGACCAAAAGGGGAAGATCACGGGCAAGCTGGTGCGTGAAATCCAGGTGGCGGCGAAGCTGGGCGGGCCGCACCCGGAATACAATGCCCGACTGGCGGCGGCGGTGGCCGTGGCGAAGAAGCAAAGTGTGACGCGGGAAACGATCGAACGTGCGATCGCGAAAGGCTCAGGCACCGGGCCGGATGCGGTGCAGTATGAAACGACGACGTATGAGGGCTTCACGCCGCACCGGGTGCCGGTGATCGTGGAGTGCCTGACGGACAACAACAACCGCACGTCCTCGGACATCAAGGTGCTGTTCCGCGCAGGGACCATGAGCAAGGTGATGTGGATGTTTGACCATGTGGGCCTGATCGAGGCGCATCATGCGGACAAGACGCTGGACATCGAGGAGGCGGCGCTGAATGCCGAAGCGGAGAATGTGGAGCCGATGGAGGTGGAGGACGAAGAGGCGGCGGGCCACCTCGGCGCGCGGTTTTTCACGCAGACGACGACGCTGGATGCGGTGACAAAGGCGCTGAAGGCGGCAGGCTGGGTGGTGACGACCTCTGAAATGAGCTATGTGCCGAAGGAATATCCGGAGCTGACGGATGAGCAGCGTGAAGAGGTGACGAACTTCCTGCAAACACTGGACGGACATGATGATGTGCACCGGGTTTACGCTGCGCTTAAATGACGAATGACGAAATCAGAATGACGAATGAATGCCAAACCTCGAATGACGAATGGGTGTGGCATCGGCTCGTGAGACGTGAGATCCGACCTGCGTCATTTGTCATTCAGATTTCGTCATGTCTGATCCTACCCGTGGCGCTGCTCTTTTGCGGCTGCGGGAAGAAGAAGGCGGCGGCGAAGCCCAAGACGGAAGCTCCGGTGGTGGTGGTGCCGACGCTGCTGACGGAGGCGGACCGGCTGGGGCTGGCGGGCCGCGTGCCGGAGGATGTGGAATTTTGCGTGAGCAGCGTGCAACTGAAGAAGCATGTGGAGGCGCTGAAGTCCTCGCGGTGGTGGGGACAGATGATGGCGTTTTTGGAGGACAAGGCACCGACGCCTGACAAGACAAGCAGCGTGAGGATGGATGAGGCGTTTGTGGCCTTTGGCAAAGATAGTGTGAAGAGCCTGGTGCTGCTGCGGCAGTTGAACGATCTGTACAACGAGACGGCGTATCGCGGCATGATGAGCGGTGGCGTGCTAGCGGGTCTGGGGACGAGTTTTGATGCGAAGAAGCTGATGGAGGCCGCGCTGCGTGATCCTGAGGTGCTGGAGGCGCTGATTTTGCTGCTGGAGCGGTTTGAAATGCCGCCGGTGATGATCGGGGTGGCATCGCCGGAACCGGAGCAGGTGCTGAAACGGATGAGCGAGCTGCTGCATCTGGCGGACTGGCTGGGGGATGCGCCGCAGTCCCGCATCGTGACGGCGCAGGGGGAAAAGATCACGGTGAATGAGATCGCGATGGATCAGGTGCTGACGGCGGAGCGGCGGCGGCAATGGCTGGAGGTGCTGGCGCAGGCCGTGCCGGGGATCACGCCAGAAATGAAGGACCGGATCGCGCGCGGTCTGGAGGTGCTGGCGCGCAAGAAGTGGGTGCTGGCTCTGGGCCTGGGCGCTGAGCGTGCGTATGTGGCGGTGGGGAAATCGAAGGATCAAATCCGGCTGGCCAACTCGGTGGAGGAATCGGTGCTGGCGCGGCCGGAGCTGCGCAGGCTGGATGCGCATGCACTGAAGGGACTTGGATTGATCGCGTGCTGGGACGGCGTGTTTTGGGACGTGATCCAATCGGACCACCCGTTTCAGCCGATCCTGCGCGGCGTGATGGCGGGCCTGCAAAGGGAGAAAACTTTTTCAGGCGTCGCGCGAGCGCTGGAGCCGCAGGTGATCGAACTGGCAGCGGCGGAGCGCGCTTATTATCGCAACGAACACACGAACGGCGCGGCGGTGGCGTGGTGGGACGGCGGGGTGCAGATGGAAATAGCCGGTGGGTGCTCGACTGCGGAAACCGCAGAGCTGGCGAAGACATCGCAGTTCGCAATGGTGCTGGATGAGCCCGAACTGGTGTTTGGCATCAGCGGGCAGGGATCGAGCACGGGAACAGGAAGGGCGTATTTTGAAGCGTGGATGCGCACGGTGTATGCGACGGCGCATGAACTGATCAAGGCGGGCGTGGGCGGGGAGCAGTCTGCGCAGATGTTCAAGCTGGCGGATCTGGCGGTGCTGCCGAACGTCATGGAATTGTACGACGGGACGAAGACGATCTGGCAGAAGTCGCTGAGCGGCGACGGGGCTTTCATTCTTGATGTGGGAGGCAAGATGCCGCTGCTGCCAGGAATGCCGCCAGGGGGTGAAGCGGTGCCGCTGCCACGCTTCGCCAGTGTGCATGAGATCAAGAACCGCGCGTTGATCGGGGTGTCCTGGGAGAACATGGAAGCGGCGTTGCAGAAGCTCCTGAAAAACGTGCCCGCAGCGCAGCCGATCGAGCTGCCGAAAGTGGTGGTGAAGCGGAGCGATGATCTGACGAGCTATGGGTATGAGCTGCCGTTTGATTCGAGGGAGCTGGGGCCATGGACGTCGCTGAATGACCGGCTGTTCATGCTAGGCACATCACGCGTGCAGCAGAGTCATCTGGCGGAAGTTCTGAAGCAGCCGGGCGCTGGTGCGGCCAAAGGCATGCGGGTGAAGCTGAGCTTCGCGAAGCTGCGGGAGTTTCTGAAGGCGTATGCGACGGTGAGGGCGCAGAATGGAGGTGCGGGGGAATTGAAGGCGGCCTTGAAATGGCTGGAGCCGTTTGAGGTGATCGACCTGCGAGTGTGGAGCGAAGAGGGCGTGAGCAAGGGGCGCGTGTCATGGAAGATGCACGATGTGCTGAGCTATGACTGAGACAAGGAATGGGGCGGCAAGTGCTGGCATCGCTACGCGATGCAAGGAGCTCGAAGAAGGCGCGCCGCGTACACAAGGGGTGTCGCTTCGCTCAACCCCTCGCTACAGGCTGAGATGGCTCCGCCATCAGGAGGCTCTGCCTTGGTCGGATCGAGTCTCAGAGCAAAGGAATTCCCGAGCGCCGTTTGATCACCTGCGCTTTCCTGTTGTGAGTCACTTCGATGACGAGGTCACCGGTGCTGGCTCGGGCTGTGGGCGCCAGGTGAGCATGCCTTTTTCGTTCATGAGGTAGAGGACGGGGATGGATTTGCCCTGAGGGCCGTCGGGGAGGAGGCGGCCTTCAGCGTCGAAGTTGGCGATGCGGGCATCGGCGTAGCGGATCCAGCCCTGAAGTGCGCCGGAGGCGGAATCGTAGCGATAGACATCCCGCCACTGCTTGGGGGTGGTGAGGCGCGGGCTGACGTAGGCGGGTGCGGTGGAGCGGTCGAGGACGTCGGGGAAGAGGACCTGGCTGAGGAGGGTGAGGTTCAGGCCGCGAAGCATGTACTTTTCTCCAAGAGAGAGCTTTTCAGGGGGGGACATGGTGTCGATCTGCCCGGAGGCCTGCTCAACGAGGACGCCCTGCATGATGAGGCGGTGGAGTTCGGCGCGGACTTCGGCGACGGCGGTGGATTTGGGCGAAGCGGCCGCGAGTGCGTCGAGCTCGCGCTGGGAGCCGAGGTAGAAGGGATGGAAGCTGGCGATGGCGTTGAGCACTTTGTCGATGGTGGCGCGGACGGTGAGCTCTGATTTTTCCGCGACCTTCTTCTTCAGGGCGGAGCTGATGGCTTCGCCGATTTTTGCGCGCAGGCTGGCGGCTTCGTCCTTGCGTTTGTCCGCGTTTTCGATGGCGGTGAAGGCATCGAGCAGGGGCTTGATCGCGAGGTAGTGCTGCTGCAGACCGCTGCGCTCGTCGGGGGTGAGAATTTGATCGAGCAGGCGGCCGCGGAGGTTGGTGTCCTTCATGCTGAAGGCGAGCAGGATCTTTGCCCAGCGAGGATCGGTTTCGGTGGCGGGGAGCCCAAAATCTGGATTGTGAGTTTGGTAGTGGATCTCAGAGACGCGGCCCTTCTCATCGTAGAAGTGCATCTCGTTGGGCAGCATGTAGAAGCTGATGATGGCGGGGGCGCTGATGCTGGAGCCGTTGTCGGCGAAGATGCCGATATCGATGCGATGGCTGCGGATGCCGGTGGCGGTGATCAGGGGCGGCTGCCACCGAATGCGGAGGCGCATGACATCGCCGCCGGGTTCGGACTCGATGTGGACGAAGCGCGGATCTCCCTGAAGCACGGCGGCGCGCATTTGCAGGGGGGCTTTGACCAAGTTCACGGTTTTGTCGAACCCGATGAGCATGCCGTGCTCGGCTTCATTGCCACGCAGGATGCGGGCGATGGAGACGGGAGTATCCGAGAGCTTCCAAGGATGGGGGCTGGCGAGCTCAAAGAAGTTTTTGCCGGGCTCGATCGTGGACTCCTCGATGACGCGCAACAGCACGAGCGGCGGAATTTTTTTCGGCGTCATTTCATGGGCGGTGCGCACCATTTTTTCCTCGTCGATCTGAGTGCCGTCGAAGACCGGAGGATGGGCTTTCCCGGTGAAGTAGTCCTCGGAGGCCTGCACCATGAGGTTCGACCGGCGAAAGATGGACTGCAACGTGGGGATGAGCAGGCGTTTTTCGATAAGGAGCTTCTGGGTGTCCGGAGGAAAGGCGGCGGTGGTGGAGAGCAGGGCCTTGAGGAAGGGCTGGTCGGTGAAGGAGGAGCCCTGAGAAATGAGCAGACAGGGTGTGTTCACCGGGAGGAGGTCGCCGTAACCTCCGACACCGTTCGCACCGATGTCATAGTCCTGGTGTTCTGGATAGATGAAGAGGTTGTTGGAGAGATACTGTTTGGCGAGAAAGAGATTGCCTCCGGGATCCATCATGTAGATGCGCGGCAGACAGCCCATCTGCGTGGCGCCGGAGGCCATGGAGCAGTTGCCCAGGGTGGGCTGGGAGCGAAGGTGCGTGGCGGCACCTTTTTCGTCACCTTTGAAGACCTGGAGCTGCGGATACTGCGCGGTGTTCAGGGGCGAATGCTGGCCGTCGCGATTTTCATAAGTGATGGCCTGGAGCCCGGCCGCCGCGCCTTCGGCAAACCAGTCATTGAGCAGGCCGACCACTTTGTCGGTGCGAGTGGTGACGGGCTGCGCAGCGACACCGGCAAGGCCAAGCGTCAGAAACGCAAGGAGGCGCAGGCAGGCCGTGGAAGGGGTCAGCACGCCGCATTGTCACGGCAGCGCTGCGCTTGGCAAAAGGAATATGCTACGTGGAAGGTTTAACCTTCGGCGGTGGCGAGGGGGAAACGCAGCTTGATCTCGGTGCCTTGATCGGGATTGCCCCGGACAAAGAGCTGGCCGCGCATCTGATCTGCAAACACGGCGAGGATTTTGAGGCCGAGACCGCCGCCTTCGCCGGGATGAAAATCGGCGGGGAGACCCACTCCGTCATCATTGATGACGAGTTCACCGCTGCCCTGGGTGTAAGTCAGCAGGGCGGTGATCAAGCCCTGGCGGCCATGCGGGTAGGCGTGCTCAAAGCAGTTTGAGAGCGCCTCATTGAGCGTAAGGGCGAGAGGCATGAGCCACTCCTGCTCGACGGGACCTTCCTGCACTTCCAGGTGCACCTTGATCTGGTCCGCCTTCACCTCATAACATTCACGCAGGTGGGCGACGAGATCGCGCGAGAAGTCGCTGAAGGTATCCCCCTTGCCCAGAGCCACCTGATACAGATGCTGATGCAGCGCGGCGATGGCACGGACGCGGTTCTGACTGGAGCGCAGGGCATTGCGGGCATCCTGATCGCTCACGCCATTAATCTGCATGTTGAGCAGGCTGGAGATGATCTGGAGATGATTTTTGATGCGATGATGCGTCTCGGTGAGCAGGAGCTTTTCGCGTTCGAGATCGACGACCGGCCAGCGCTCGCTGGAAGGAGACACCACTTGGAAAGCCAGCGGGATGGCGGCTTTAAGATGATCCGTCGGCGGCAGAGGTTCCGAAACTGAAGTGTCGGCGGCCATGTGGCAGGAGGAGAGTTCGACTCCGCCTTCCTCCAACAGGCGCACCTTGGTTTCCACTTCACCCCGTTTGCCATTTCCGCCGAAAAACGGGCGATGGACAATGCTGTCCGGCTCTGCCGCCTGCATGGCGAGATCTGCAAAGAAACCCGTGGCGTCCGAAGGGCGGAAGAACTGATGAAGCGGGCGGCCGATGGCTGCTGCGGCCTCAAGACTGAACAGCTGCTGCGCATGCTCCGACCAGGTGCGCACACGGCCGTTGGCATCGGTGGTGAGCAGGACGCTAGTGACGGGTGCCGAGACTGGGGCAGGGTGCTGCGAGGGGTGCGCAGGGGAAGACTCCGCTGCGGGTACGGAGGCGGAGACGCTGACGGGCTCCGAGACCTCCTGCAGGTAATGAATGGTGCAGTGCGTTTCACCCTGGGCATCCGGAACGGCGGCAAGGTGGAGGATGGCGCGTGAGAACGAGCCATCGACGCGCTTGATGCGGACGCCAAGTGCCTCGGCCTGCCGACCACTGTTTTGCAGGGAGCGGAGGGCATCGCGCCGGGCGGTGGCGCTGTCTGGATCCAGCCAGGCATCGAGGGGATAGCGACGGAGCTCGGACTTGGCCTGGCCGAGAAGCTCTTCGGCGTGCTGATTGACCTCGAAGATGACGCCGGCCTTGTCCGTCATGACAATGGCGACCGGGCTGCCCTGCATGAGGGTGCGAAGCTTGGCCTCCATGCTGCGAAGCTGCTCTTCATGGCGGGTGTGCTCAGTGGCATCCTGGATGCTGACGAGAAGGCCTCCGCCAGGCAGGGCGATGGGATGAAACTCCAGCTCCTTGAGCAGGCCGTCTGCCGTGGCGAGGGACACGGTGCGTGTAAGCTGCCGGCGCCAGACGCTTTCACGCCATGCCAGCACGACCTGCGCGCGATGCTCCTCCGTGGGGCAGGCATGTGCCAGCCAGCTTTCGACGGTTTGATCTGTTTCCAGCGGACGCCCAAGAAGCTTGGCGAGGCCTTCGTTCTGAAAGACGGGAACGCCCCGTTCATCCAGGACGAAGACGCCGCAGGGGATGCCTTCGAGATATGTGCGAAGACGGGCCTCACGCCTGCCGAAGGCCTGCTGAGCCTCGGCGAGAGTGCGGAGCTCCTGCCGGGCACGAGAAAGCTCGTTCTCCAAACGCTGCTGAGCAGCATCATCCACGGGCGGCGCTGCAGGCACTGGAGGGGGGATCAGCACCGGAGCGGGAGGGGCCACCGGGGGAATGAAACGTGTGACGATTTCTGCTGCCGGAGGAGCTGGAAAGCCCATCACCATGACCTGGCGGGAGGAGTCATCCGCCCCTTTGCCCGCCAGCGCTGATACGAGCCAGCGGGAAGGGGTGGCAGGGTCTGCGGAGGCATCCGTGCGAGTGGTGATATAGACGGGAACGGGGGAGTGGGCCACCGCCACGCGGGTGAGTGCCTCGAGTGTCTGCTGGCGCAGCGCGCTGTAATCGCGGCCTTCGCCAAACACCTCCCAAAAACAGGTGGTGCCCTCTTGAATTCCTTTGTCCAAGGTGAGATGCGCCGCAGCGACATTGGCGCGCAGGATGGCCCCGTCCACGTCGAGGATGAGCATCGGAATGGAGCAGTCCAGAGGATCGGGTGTTTTCACCGCAGGCGCTGCACTTTCGGGATCTTCAGAAGAAGGGGCTGCTTTGACGGCGTCTTCACCGGAGGCCTGGGGCGAGCTGAATTTCTCACAGGTGACCATCAGTCCACCCACGGCGGCATCACGCTTCTTGCGCCAGGGGCGCACCTCCCAGCGATAGACCAGATGCTGGCCGTCAGGTCCGCTGAGGGAATCATGCTCGCTGCGAACAATGTGACCCTGCAGGGCCCGTTCATAGACCTGTCTCCAGCCTGGATGCAGGCCCGGAAAGATTTCATACTGGCTCTTGCCGACGAGCGGCTGGACCTGCTGCAGGCCGAATTCCGTGATCCACTGGCGGTTGGCCAGCATGTAGCGCATGCCACGGTCAAACATGGCCATCGCCACGGGGGCGTTTTCCACGAGTACTCCCAGAACCAGCTCCATGTCTTCGGATTCAGGCCGGGGAAGGTCTGCGCTGGACGAAGGCCCGGTGCGCGGATCCCGGAACTCATCACGCCCCTTCTCCAGAGGCGCGGTCTGCGCCTTGGGATGAATGACGTTTCTGAGGACCGAGGAAGACATGTCGTGATTAGTTGAGAAAATTTGAAATTTAGGTTCTCCCAAGTTATCAGCAAGGCGAAAGTGTGAAGATTTGCGACTCAGTTCAGCAATCAATGAGCCGAGAGGCAAGCTTTATCAAAAATTTGGAGGATCATTCCCGATGGTAGGGTTCACCGCGAATGATGGTGTAGGCGCGGTATATTTGCTCCATCAACATCACCCAGGCAATGTCATGCTGCATGGTGAGGGTGGATAGCGACCAGCATGTTTTGGCCTTCGCACGAAACTGCGGTGAATGCCCATCGGCCCCGCCGATCACCAAACAGATGCGTTTGCGGCCGGAGACCTCTTCGTTTTCGATCCATCTGGCCATCTCCAAACTGCGCAACTGCCTCCCACGTTCGTCCAGGAGGATGCAGAGATCACCAGCACAGGCAGCCTCGATCTGCTTTTCAACTTTTTCGAGAGGACCCTCCTTGATCACGACATGTTCGAAATGGCTGTAATGCTGAAGCCTCTTCCAATAGAGATCCACCGCCTCTTTAACCCAAGGGTGGCCGGGTTTTCCGACCGTGATGATGCGCCAATGCATGGAGGAAAAGCGCACATCTCACTGAGATATACAAGGCACGCATGATATTATAGCTATTTTAATATAAATGGAAGTTGTTGTCTGCCATTACCATCCTTGTTGTTGCATAATTTAAAAAGATCGTTAAAATGAGAATGCCACTTCAAAAATTAACCGCTCGCAAGCCTATGTCCCAAGCATCTCATTCCCCGGTTCATCTCGTCGCAGCTAGTCTTGCGACGCTCATGCTGGCATCCTGCGCCATCCCTCCGCGTGAGGCTTGGCAGGAGATTCAGACACGTGGGCTCATCACCTACTACATGGGCAAAGAAAGTCGTCCGCTGGGATCCAGTTCTGGATCACCGACGCTGGCCCACAGCACCACGCCGGTGCAGACGCCAAGCCCTGTCGTGGGTCCTGACCGTCCGGCAACGCCACCGCCTGCCATGTTGAATGCCTCCACGATGCCGGTGGCACAGGCAGTGCCTGATCTGCCCGGCTATGTGCGCACTCCATTCACCAATCCTCCACGCTTGGTGGATGTGCGCGGCATGTCCCCCGGTTCCAAAGTGGTCTGCCCTTATACGCAGCGCCCCTTCCTGGTTCCCGGCAGCGTGACAGCGACCACCAACGTTGCCGCGACGCGTCCAAAGGCTCCAGCCGCACCTGAACGCCCCCGCACCACCCCTGTGACGCCCAACAGCAATGTGGCCGCCATGACCAAGACGGAACCCACAGCTCCTTCCGTGGCGCCTGCAACGACACCCGCCCCTGCGGCTGACCTGCCTTACGGATCTCCCATTCCTGGACGCCCAGGATTCGTGAACAGCCCGTTTGCCGCGAAGCATCAGCTGGTGGATGTCACCGGACTGCCAGTGGGCATGGAAGTGAAATGCCCTTACACCGGCAAGCTCTTCCGCGTGCCGCCGCAGTAGCATTCGCTGCTACAAGCAGTCGTTCAATACCTTTGCCCCGTCTGGATCTTCTCCAGACGGGGCTTTTCATTTCCGTGTTCGACGGTTCCGTGATTTGCCTTCACGCCACAACATGCGATGATGAACCGTAATGGATTTTCCTTCAGGCCTGCTGACCGTCTCCGGCCGCACGTTTCTACATTTTTTAGCCTACCTTGGGCAGCTCACCGCTTTGATGCAGGAGCTGCTGATTGCTTTTCGGTCAGGTGTGTGGCGTCTCAAGCTGGTGGCGCAGCAGATCGTGGCCATCGGGTATGGCTCCCAGGCAGTGGTCATTGTGACCGGAGCTTTCACGGGAGCGGTGTTCACCTTTCAAAGCTACGCCAAGTTCAAGGACTTCGGTTTTGAGACGACCGTGGGTGCCGTGGTGTCCGTGGCGCTTTGCCGAGAGCTGGGGCCGGTGCTGGCCGGACTGATGGTGGCGGGACGCGTGGGCGCGGCCATGGCGGCTGACATTGGCACGATGAAAGTGACCGAACAGGTGGATGCACTGCGGGTCATGGGCGTGCATCCGGTGGATTACCTCGTCCTGCCTCGTTTCATTGCGATGATGATCTCGATGCCCTTTCTGGTGGCGGAAAGCATTTCCTTCGGCCTGTTTGCCTCCTATCTGGTGACGAGCTTCGGCTATGACATGCCGTCCGCGTGGTATCTCAACCACATGCTGGAGCATACCAACATGGAGGATCTGAGCATCGGCATGATCAAAGGCTTTGTGTTTGGCATGCTGATCACTCTGATCTCCTGCCACCAGGGACTGGCGGCTGAAAACGGCGCCGTCGGCGTCGGTGCGGGGACGACACGCGCGGTTGTCATCTCCTCGCTGGTGATGCTCATCGTCAATTTCTTCCTCTCCCTGCTGCTCAACTACATCTTCCCGATTGGCACCGTCTGACCATGGCTGAACCCACCCCCAGCACGACGCCAACGCCCCCTGCCGCCAATGACGGCAGCGCTCCTGCCTTCATCGAACTGAAAGGCGTCTATAAACGCTTTGGCAAGCAGGAGGTTCTGCGCGGCATCAACCTCACGCTGAAGCATGGGGAAACGTTGTGCATCATCGGCCCCAGCGGTGAAGGCAAGACGGTGATGATGAAACACATCATCGGCCTGATCAAACCTGACAAGGGGGAGATCTTTGTGGATGGCGTGCATGTGAACCGGCTGAAGGAACGTGAGATGGCCCCGATCCGCAAAAAGGTGAGCATGCTTTTCCAAGGGGCGGCGCTCTTTGACAATCTGACGGTGGAGCAGAACGTGGCCTTTCCGCTGCTGGAGCACGGCGTGCGTGATCGCAAGGAAATCGACCGACGTGTGCGCGAAGCCCTGCAGGCCGTGGATCTGGACGAGCACCGGACCAAGTTTCCCACGGCTCTTTCAGGCGGCATGCGCAAGCGCACCGGCATCGCCCGGGCGATCATCGACCACAGCGAGTGCATCCTGTATGATGAGCCGAACTCGGGCCTCGACCCCATCGGCTCGGACATCATCGATCAGATGATTTTGCGCATGCAGCGGCGCTTCAGCATCACCTCCATCATCGTCACCCATGACATGCGCAGCGTCTTCAAGATCTCCAACCGCGTAGCCATGCTGTATCGTGGGGAGATCCGCTTCCTGGGGACCCCGGACGAACTGAAGAACTCCGACGACAAAATCGTGCAGGACTTCATCAACGGGCGTTCCGACATCACCTGCTGAACCCGCTTCTTCACCTTATTTTCATTCTTTTTATCTCATGATCGACAGTGACAAAAAAACCGAAATGCTCGTCGGGCTTTTCCTGTTCATCGGGCTGCTATTGCTCGGCGGCCTGATCCTCACCTTCGGACGCGTGCGCGAGGTGTTCAAGGACACCTACCACCTGCAGGTCTCCTTTCCCAATGCAGCGGGCATCAAGGAGGGCTCGCCTGTGTTTCTGGGGGGCTCGCGCGTGGGCAAGGTGGACAAGAAACCGCAGCTCAATGACACCTTCACCGGCGTCATTCTGGATCTGGAGCTTTTCAGAGATGTGATGATCCCTGCGGACGCGACCTTTGGCATCGGCTCGGCGGGTCTGATGGGAGATGCGCTGGTGGAAATCAAACCCACCGGCAAACAGACGGATGTGTTTCTGCCGCATGATTATGACAAGATCATCGAAGGTGAAAAAGGCAGCGGCCTGAATGATCTGCAAAGCCAGGCGGAGCAGGTGGCGAAGAAGGTGGATGTGGTGCTGGATGATGTGCGCGTGGCCCTCAAAGACGTCCAGGCAGCGATGAGCAAGGTGAACAAGGACGCCCTTTCCGACTCCACGATTCAAAATTTCAAAGAGGGCATGGAGCACCTCCACAGCACGCTGAAACGTGTCGATGACAAGGTGCTGGGCGATGAAAACGCCGCGACGCTGAAGACCGCCCTCGCGGAGCTCAAGGACGCAGCCACCAGCTTCAAAGGCGCGGCCAAAAACATGGAGGAGTCGAGCAAGAAACTGGGCCCGATGTTTGACAAGCTCGACCCCGCGATCGCGAAGGCCGACAAGGTGATGGCGACTGCGGATGAAACGCTGCAGTCGATCAAAAAGGCCGCCGATGTCTTCTCAGTGGTGGGTGCCAACATCTCCTCCGGCAAAGGATTGCTGGGTGCGCTGATGAACGACCAGCGGCTGATGACGGACTTCCGCGACCTGATTTACAACTTCAAGGTGAACGGCCCGCTGTGGTACAAGGACACGGCGGAAAGACTCCGTGCTGAGGAAGCCAAAAAGCAGATCGAGGAAGCCCCGGCCAAGCGCGGCATTTTCCGCTGAAGCGGCCGGAGGGAGTGATCCATCAGGCCAGCACTGCGTGCAGGAGGTTTTCATCCTCGCGGCATTCGGCAAGGATGAGGGTACGGAGGCGGCGCTTCGCGCGATGCAAAGCCGTGCGCAGTGCGCCGCTCTGCGGACGTGCCGCCCGGCAGCCTTTGACCATGTTTTCTTCAAGAGAGTCCCAAACTTCTCCACGACCCTGGGCGTGCAGCTCAAGGTTGCAGGCATGGAGCGCGCGCTCGATCACGCCTCTGGCCCAGTCGCGGTCCATCTCTTTGTCCGGGGCAGGGCGTGCATCCACCACGTCGATGTTTGCGCCGTTTTCGTCACTCAAAGAGAAGCAGACCACGCCGCCGCCACGGCGCTGACGGGTGCGGTGCTGCCAGCGCTTGATCAAGTGAGTGCGCAGGCGTGCAAAGAGAAACGCCGCCTGCTCGCCATGATCCACGATGGAAGCCGCGCGCTCGTGCTGGCCCTGGGCCACGAGTTTGGCAAACAGTTCCTGCACGGCGTCCTCGGCATCGTGGACCTCGCAGCCACGCGCCCGGGCAAAGGCGCAGAGCACGGGCCAGTGGCGGCTGTAAAGCATTGAGGTGGCATTGAGGGCGGATGAATCCGTGGTGTGGCTGGGGGCGTGGTCTTCTCCAAGGTGCATGGCGGTGAGGGGTGGTTACTCATGCATTGGAGCAACGGCGCATGACGCAGGCCTGCGGGCGGACATTAATTGGCATTTATCTTCGTGCGTGCCGCCACAGTCCGCATGAGAATCCGCCGAGTTTACTCCCTCTCGCATGAGCGCCCCGGCCAACATACGCAGCTTCCGCACCCGCCTGGCCCTGCAGACGATGATCGTCGCGGGGACGCTGGTGGCGGGCTTTGGCAGTGCCGCGTGGTGGTATGCCAGCCAGACGCTGGAACGCAGTGTGGATGACCGCATCATCGCCCCTGCGCAGCGGGTGTGGAATCGCATCGATCCCTACACGACGGATGAGCAATTCAAGATGATCGCCGATCTCGTCTTCGGGACCTCGGGGGATCACAATGCGACCCATGCGGTGCTGGTGGTGAAGGAGCATGCGGGCGGGAAGACGCTTTTCACCACGCCAAACGCCCCCAAAGATCTCGACGTGTACTTCCGCAGCTGCTTCCCGACTCAGGAAGAGATCAGGCGTGCACCGCCAACCGCGCCGCCCGGCGGAGGACCCGGCCCGCCCGGAGGAAGGAGACGGGAACCGCCGCCGCCGCGCCGGGACAATGAATTTGATGACCTGCTTGGCACACCGGGATTTGGCAGGCCTCCGCCGCCTCAGGAACGTGAGCTGCCCTTCCGACCGCAAATGCCCATGGTGCGCGAGCCGACCACCTTCACGGCACGCTCTGGAGGCATCGACTGGCGCTTCGGGGCTTTCAGCAGCCCGACGTACACGATTTTCATCGGCCTCTCGCTCACGGATTTTTATGCGGAGATCAACCGCATGGCGTGGTGGTATGTGGGAGCGGGAACTCTGGGCCTGCTGCTGGCTGGAGTGGGTGCGCTGTGGACCTCCAAGCAGGCGATGCGACCGCTGGAACGCGTGGTGAGCACGGCGCAGCGTCTGACGGCGAGTGATCTGGCCGAACGCATTCCGGTGCAACGGGACGACAACCGCGAGTTCGCGCAACTGATCGAGGTGCTCAACGGCATGATGCAGCGCCTTGAAGGCAGCTTTCAGCAGGCCGTTCGCTTCACGGCTGATGCATCGCATGAACTGAAAACGCCGCTGGCCATCATGCTCGCGGATCTGGATGATGCCGTGCGCCACGCGGCACCCGGCAGCGAGGAGCACGAGCGTTTTGTCTCGCTGTTTGCCGAGGCGTCCCGGCTCAAGCAGATCACGCAAAGTCTGCTGCTGCTCTCCCAAGCGGATGCGGGGCGGCTGCCGACCCACCCGGAAAGCTATGACCTCAGCGTGGATCTTGAGCGGCTCATTGAGGACGGGGAAATCCTCTGTGAACAGGCGGGGCTGACGCTGGAACATCACATCGAACCTGGAATCACCGCGCATGCGGACCGCGCGCTGCTACAGCAGGTGTTTCAAAATCTGCTGAGCAATGCCATCAAATACAACCGGCCGCAGGGCCGAGTAGCGCTGACGCTGGCGCAGCACGACGGGCAGATTGTTTTCAGCGTCACCAACACCGGTGCCGCCATTCCGGCGGAGAATCAGCCGCGGCTCTTTGAGCGCTTCTTCCGTGGCGACAAGGCCCACACGCGGCAGACGGATGGATTTGGCCTGGGTCTCAACATTGCCATGGAGCTGGCCCGTGCGAATGGGGCGGAATTGCGGCTCGCTGGTTCGCGTGAGGACGAGACGGTGTTTGAGGTGCGGATGCCGGCCAAGGGGAGTGTTTGATCACGGTGCCCCGTGCCTGGGCGTGAGTTGCAAGGCTTGCTCGCATCCGTGGTGCTTTAATGAACATAAGGGCACCATTTATTTGCACGCTGGCTTGACTCGGAACGGCTCTTTCTTCCATCCTGCTTACATCAGGCATCAGCCAATGTCCGATAAGAAAACTACACGCCCTTCGTTCCCAGTCCCACTCTTCCTATGCACTTCCGTTTCCGAAAATTTTGGGGCTCTGCCGCTGCGATCGCGTTGGCCACTTGTTGTTTGAGCGCCCAGGAGACGGCGACCGATCCTGAGCTGTCAGATTTGCTGCTCGCCTATCAAGCCAAAGTGAAGGAGGTCGTGAAAACACCGCTCTCCAAAGCCCAGGCGGAGCTGGACCAAAACTACACCCAGGCGCTAGACCGTGCCCAGCAGGACGCCACGCTGAAGGGAAAGCTGGAAGAGGCGGAGGCCCTGCGAACGGAGAAAGCGGCGGTGGCCGAAAACACCGGGAGTGACCTGCCCGCCCTCCCTCCGAATCTTCGGGAAGTAGCTGCGCTGAGGAAAAAATATCTGGACGCTGTGCAGGCCCTGCGAACCAGCATGCAGAAAAAACTTGAACCGCTGCAGAAGGAACTGGTGCGGCAGCTCGAGGCTCTGGCCGTGCGAATGGTGCGGGCAGGGAAGGGCGATGCGGCTCTAGAGGCCAGACAACTGGCCAAAGATTATGCGGAGCAACCAGCGGGGCTCGATGGAGACTGGCAGGACCAGACGAAAAAGGTCACTCCAAAGCCAAAAAACCTGCCGATCGTTCTCAAGAAAGGCGACTCCATCAGCACCGTGGCGAGCTTCAAACCGCCGGTGGAAATCGAGGTGGTGGCAAAAATCGACAAGCTCGACCTCCGCCTCGGCTATGCGGCTGACCAGCTCATTTTCAACTGGGAACGAAGGCCCGACGAGCTGCGGATCGACGGCGGACCTGCGGACAGGATTTACACCCCGATGATGGGCGAGTTTCCCCAGAAGAAGTTTGCGGTGATCCGCTGGTGTGTGGAAAAGGACCGGCAGACCCTCTGGGTGGACGGCAAACAGCGGTTTGAGCATCAAGGGGACTATTCCAAGATCGACCGGCCGGTCAGCATTCTGGCCTATGGGTCGGAAGCCACGGTGCAGTCCATCAAGATCCGCAGGCCCGCCGCTCCCTGAGTTTCTGGGAGCCGCCTCCAAGGGGGAGGTGGCGGGGACGGCGCGGCATTTTTCCCGCGCCCACTTTCCCCCTTGCGAAACGCGGAACTTCTCCGAGAATCCCGGCCCTCTTGTCCGGAAGCCTTTTGGCTTTGCGGGACGAAAGCCCGCCGTGCGCCTCAGGAGTGGAGGTTTGCGAGCGGTTCCCCCCTAAACACTCGCAACCCGTAAAAACAGATAATGAGCGCAACAGCTACTCTCGCAGACCTGATCGCAGGTTCTTTCCGCGAGCTTTCCGAAGGATCCATCGTCAAAGGCAAGATCCTCGAAATCAAACCGCAGGTCATCCTCGTCGATATCGGCTACAAGTCCGAAGGAGCCATCCCCTCCAACGAGTTCGAAGATGAAGACATCCAGGTGGGCGATGAGGTGGAAGTCCTCCTCGAACGCCTCGAAAACGACGAAGGCATGGTCGTTCTCTCCAAGGAGAAAGCCGCCCACCGTCAGAACTGGGAAAAGATCTACAACGTCTTCAAGGACGGCGGTCTCGTCAAAGGCAAGATCAAGAGCGTCGTCAAAGGCGGCCTCATGGTCAACGTGGGCGTCGAAGCCTTCCTGCCCGGCAGCCAGATCGACATCATCCCGCCGAAGGATCTCAACGAGTACGTCGGCAAGGTGTTCGAATTCAAGATCGTCAAGATCAACGACGAACGCAAAAACATCGTTCTTTCCCGCCGCGAAGTCATCGAGGCAGAGCGCGCCGAACAGCGCCAGAAGTTCCTCGACGGCGTCACCCCTGGCGACAAAGTCATCGGGATCGTCAAGAACATCACCGACTTCGGTGCGTTCGTGGACCTCAACGGCATGGACGGACTGCTCCACATCACGGACATGTCCTGGGGCCGCCTCAACCATCCTTCCGAAATGCTTGGAATCGGTCAGAAGATCGAAGTCCAGATTCTCGAAGTCAATCGCGAGAAGGAGCGTGTCTCCCTCGGCCTCAAGCAGCTTCAGAACAACCCTTGGGAAAACATCGAAGCCCGTTACCCCGTCGGCCAGCGCGTGCGCGGCAAGGTCACGAAGCTCGTCGCCTACGGCGCGTTTGTGGAAGTGGAAGAAGGCGTCGAAGGCCTCGTCCACGTCTCCGAACTGTCCTGGACGAAGCGCATCGCCCGTCCTTCCGACGTTCTTACCGTGGGTCAGGAAATCGAAGCTTCCGTCCTTGGCATCAACAAGGAAGAGCGCAAGATCAGCCTCGGCGTGCGTCAGCTCGACACCAATCCTTGGGACGACATTGACGCTCGTTACCCGATTGGCACTGTGATGAAGCGTGCCGTCCGCAACCTCACCGCCTACGGTGCGTTTGTGGAGCTGGAAGAAGGCATCGACGGCATGATTCACGTGTCCGACCTGAGCTGGACCCGCAAGATCAACCATCCTTCCGAGCTCCTCAAGAAGGGCCAGGAAGTGGACGCCGTGGTTCTCGGCATCGACAAGGCCAACCAGCGCATCAGCCTGGGCATGAAGCAGCTCGACACGGACCCATGGTCCATCATCGACACCCGCTTCAAGGTGGGCGACGTCGTGAAGGGCCGCGTGGCCAAGATCGCCTCCTTCGGCGCCTTCGTGGAACTCGAAGACGACATCGACGGCCTGGTGCACATCTCGCAGATCAGCGAAGACCGCATCGAGAAGGTGAAGGACAAGCTCAACGTTGGCGACGAAGTGGAAGCACGCGTCATCAAGGTGGACAAGGTGGAGCGCCGCATCGGCCTTTCCATCAAGGCCATGAACTACAGCGAAGCCGACATCCAGAAGGAAAGCCAGGCCTTCGAAGCGCTGCGCCCAAGCACCGACCTCGTCGGCCTGGAGCAGGCCTTCAAGTTCGCCACCGAAGAGTGGCGTCCAGGCGGCCAGTAATCCGCGATCTGAGATTCGACATCCAATCAACCACGAAGGGGACGCCGCGAGGCGTCCCCTTTTTTCTTTAACATACTTCTGACATTTTCCCGGTGGCGATCTGCTTTGAGGGAGGGCAGTTTGGGCGGATGTCTGAGGATGTTCCCCCAGTGCTTCCAGAGACACGCCGCAGCTGGCTGCAGCGTGGGCTGATGGCCTTGCCTGCGACGTTTGCGGGCTGTGCGGCTTCTTCGACTTCCGGGCTCGGTACTTCGGCCCGCAAAAGCCGTGCGCAATGGGAGTACCGCAACCGCTTTCTGGCCTCCGGCGCGCGTCTGCGCTTCCGCGCCCACAGCGCGCATGGCAGGCCGTTCACCGCGGGCATGGAGTATGTGTACCGCACGCACAAGCGTGATCCCCGCATCGGCTACGCGGTGAAGAACCTTGCCACGGGCCAGTATCTGGCGGCGTTTCAGGCAGACAAGCTCTTCCTTGGCGGCTCGATGCCCAAGCCCGCCGTGGCGGCCGTGCTGCTGGAAAAACGCCGTGGAAATCTGACGCGTGAGGAATTCCAAAACGTCGTTTATGCCTGCGACCTCAGCAGGAATGAATCGTGGTATTACCTGATGGCGCGCATCACGCCTGCAGATGAGCAGTACTTTGAGCGGAAGTATCGCCTGCCGGATGTGCAGATCCTCAACAACTGGCAGTCGCCACGCTTTTACGCCGAGTTTTACGAGCGGTGTGTGAACTACCGCCTGGACTACGGCTGCGAGCTGCTGCTGGAGGCGATGCGGCGGGACCAGTATGGACTTGGGCGCTGGGTCATGCCGGCGAGCATCACCTACATCGGCGGGAAGACGGGCAATTACGGCGAATGGGACCACGAGTCCCTGTTCTTTTACTACCGCAACACGCCGTATGCGATCGTGCTGTACACACGCGGCAACTTTGCCCCGGGCAACCAGCTTGGCTGCATGATGGGCGGGTTGTTCCGGGAATACTGCGCGTGACTACTTGCTGCGCGGCAGCACCTCCACCTCGATCTGGCGCACTTCGAGAGAAGTGTTTGCCGTGGTCGGAGGCGTTGCGGGATTCAGCCAGATGTCCCGCCTGGTCCCGGAGAAGAGCTTGCGGCGAAGGGTGTAAAACAGCGCGGCCCCAGCGGAAAGGGCCAGCCCGGCCACGGCCACGGCGGCGCCCACCATCAGCAGCAGCGCCAGCACGGCCCCTGCTGCCACGATCACCAAGCCTATGAGCAGCATGGCGGGCAGGCCCCGGAGTTCAAATATCCTCGGTCTCATGAGAGAACATGCGGCCTGTGCGCGGGATGACAACCCGGTTGTGGCTCCACAACGCAGGCTAGTTTGTAGCCGCCCCGGGAGGTGGATCGGCTTCTGGAAAATAAATGGGCAGGCAGGCGGGGCACAGGGAGTGCGTGAAGTTTACCTCGGTGTGGGCCGAAACGTAGGTTTCCATTCCATGCCACTCGCCCTGCTCATCGCGGATGTTTTTGCAGCAGGCACAGACAGGCAGCAGCCCCCGCAGTGTGCGCACTTCGGCCAATGCCTCGTCTCTCTCCAAGATGGCGCGCTGCAGAGCCGCCTCACGCAGGCGCAACGGCGTCACATCTGCGACGTGGGCCCAGAAACCCCGTACCACCCCGCCCTCCATGTCAGGGGTGTAAGTGGCGATGCTGTCCCTGGCCCCGCCTTCCGGCAGCGGGATGTGCCTCTCAAACTGCTGAGACTCGCCGCGCAGCGCCCCCTCGATGTAACCCAGATTCATTTCATACAAAGGGCCCAGCAGCTCTTTCATGTGCATGCCCACCATTTCTGCAGGGCTTCGGCCAAACCATTCCCGATACGCTTCATTGGAGAAACGGCAGCGCTGCTCAGAATCCCAGTACGCGACCATGGCCGATATTTGATTGATCGCCTGGAGTGCCAGACACGCGGGATCTGTGGCTTTAAGTTCCATACAATAAGCCTGCAAAAACGAAATGCAGGACTGAGCACTAGTCTTTCAATCGTAGGTTTCTTTCTTGTAACAGCATGTTTGCCGGTTTGCTTGAAGCCGTGGCACAGAGCGCCTGTTCCTTCAGCGCGCCACTCCAGGCTCTCCCACCTCCCAGCCATAGCCACCGGCACGGATCGCCACGGCGGTGGCGCCCTCCGGCCAGTCGGCGCTGAGCTGGTCTTTGTAAAAGGATTCCCACGTGAGCCACTTGCCGCCGATCTGGGCCTGCATCACCCACCAGCGGGTGGCAGCCATCCAGCGCGGATCGCTGTGCTTCCAGTCCACCGTCAGCCTGCCACCTGGCACGGTTTTGCCAACGATGGGCGCAGGCAGCGGCGTCTGGCTGAGCCATGGCGATGCTGGCGGGATGGCATGCGGGGTGTAGGCACGCTGCTTCACGAAGGTGCCTATCTTGCCAATGTCCTTGTGCAACGCGCCGAAGTTCCAGTGAAAGTGGCCGGGGGTCATTTTCAGGCCGCGCTCGCGCAGGGCGCTCATCTGGTGCAGGATTTCACCGGCGTTGCGGTCATCGCCGATTTTGGAGGTGTTCATGCCGGGCCATATGTGGCGGCCCTGGGTGTTCTGCTCCAGCCACCAATCGTAGTAGGTGATGAAGCCCAGCTTTGGCCGGTCAATGGTCCAGTAGAGCTGCGGGGTGAAGTAATCCACCCAGCCCTGCTGCAGCCACTTGAGTGAGTCCGCTGCGAGGTCCTCATACGGATCAAGCCCCCCGCCAGTGCCTTCGGGGAAATTGGGCCGCCACAGGCCGAAGGGGCTGATGCCGAATTTCACGTAGCGCTTGATGGCCTTGATCCCCTCGTAGGTGGTGCGCACCACTTCGTCCACATTCTGCCGCCGCCAGGCGGTGAGCTCCAGCGTGCCGCCGGTGGCGCGGTAGCGCGCGTAGGAGGCATCATCGGGAAAGGGGATGTTCTTCTTCGACGCGTCCATGATGGGGTAGGGGTAGAAGTAGTCGTCGATGTGGATGCCATCCACGTCATAGCGGCGGGTCACATCGAGCATCACGTCCACGGCCTGCTTTCGCACCTCCGGCACGCCGGGGTCCATCCACCAGTCGATGCTATACTTCATCGTCCATTCCGGGTGCCTGCGGCGGATGTGGTCCGCGCTGGGCGCATGCTTCTCGCCGGCCAGGGCACGGAAGGGATTGAACCACGCATGCAGCTCCATGCCGCGCTTGTGCGCTTCTGTGACCGCAAACTCCAGCGGGTCCCACAAGGGCGAAGGAGCCACGCCCATCTTCCCGGTGAGAAACGGTGACCACGGCTCCAGCTTCGACTCATACATCGCATCTCCGGCGGGCCGCACCTGGAAGATGAGCGCGTTCAGTCCGACCTTGGCGGCGGAATCGATGAGGGTAAGGAGCTGTGCCTTCTGCTTCGCCACCGGCAGGCCGGGCTCGGAAGGCCAGTTGATGTTGCGCACGGTCGCGATCCACGAACCGCGCAGCTCGCGCGCAGGCGGCGGCACGCTGGTCTGGGCGTGCAGCATGGCGGTGAGGAGGCTAAAAACCGGCAGCAGAAATTTCAAAGGCATGTCTCGCAAGAAAACGCTTCTGGAAGGATGTGTCGCTGAAATTTTCCACTCTGCGGCGTATTGATGCACCCATGCCTTTTCGCCTCATCCCCAGCCTCGCTCTGGTACTTGCCCTGGCCTCCTGCACGTCCATGCGCTCGCCGGTCGTCCCCGGAGCGAAGCCGAAGGATCACGGTGCGATCGGCGCGACGGAGGGGCCGGCATGGAAGGATGGCTGGCTTTACTTCACGGATGGGAAGCACATCAACCGGATGAGACCGGATGGGAAGACGACAGTGTTTCGCCACAATGCCTCGAATGGGCTGCTGTTTGACAAGGAGGGCCGCCTCATCGCCTGCGAGTCTGGTATGCGGCGTGTGACCCGCACGGAGAAGGATGGGAGCATCACGGTAATGGCGGACCGTTTTGAGGGGAAGCGCTTCAATTCGCCCAACGACCTCTGCATGGACTCGAAAGGACGGATTTATTTTACTGACCCGAGGTATGGATCGCGGGAGGGGATGGAGATTCGAGATACTGATATTGTTCGTAACCCTGTTACTCCTGGCAAGACCTATATCAAGGCACCGGATCTGCCTTCTTGGCATGACTCGACTGATCCCAGCAGGACAAAGTTTTATACGGTTCCCAAGTCTCATCTGCACGAATTGCCTGATCAGCATCCATTGCTGGAAGGCGTTTATCGTATCAACCGCCAGGCCAAACTACCGGATGGTCTTTGTGCCTTCGCCTATGACATCCCAAATGTCACCCGCATCCGCAGCGATGAATCTGAACGCCCCAACGGTATCCTCATCTCTCCAGACGACCGCTATCTCTTCATCGCCGACAACAATAACAACACCCACGGCGGCTCACGGAAACTATTGCGCTATGCGCTCGATAAAAACGGTAACGTAAGCGGCAAAGGAAAAGTCATCTTCGACTGGAAAGACGGTCGTGGTCCCGATGGCATGAAAATGGACAGCGCAGGCCGCATCTACGTGGCCGCAGGTACGAATAAGGCCACCGAGTTCGAAAACACGAGCTTCAAGGCGGGCTGCTACATCCTCTCTCCCTCCGGCCGCCTCCTCGACTTCATCCCCGTCGGTCCGGATGAGTGCTGCAACTGCGCTTTCGGTGGCAAGGATGGCAAGACGCTTTTCATCACCTCTGGCAGTCATTTGTGGAGTGTGCCGCTGAAATGAAAGGAGCCTCGATTGCATGAAAGCCCTCATTTCCTTTTTGCTGTTGCCAGCGCTGCTCGTGGCAGCCGAGCTGCCGGACATCCGCACCGTGCCGCCGGATCTGGAAGTGCCTGCTTTGAGTGAAGGCAAGCCTGCGGCCGGAAAGCGGGTGCGAGTGGGACTGAGCGTGCTGTATCTGCCCACGGACTGGCAGGCGGGTGCGAAGATGCCGGTGATTGTGGAACTGGCGGGCAATGGGGGCTACACCAACAAGTTCGGAGATGTCAGCACCGGGCTGCCGGAGGGCAGCAATCTGGGCTATGGCCTGTCTGCAGGGCGTGGATTTATCTGGCTGTGCGTGCCGTATCTGAATGCGAAGGGCGATGAAATCGCGATCAAGTGGTGGGGCGATGCGCCGACGTATGATCCGCAGCCGACGCTCAAAAATTTGCGCGAGACGGTGAAGGCGGTCTGCCGCGAGCATGGCGGGGATGAAGCGAAGGTGGTGCTGTGCGGGTTTTCACGCGGAGCGATCGCCTGCAATTACCTGGGGCTTTACGATGATGAAACAGCCAGTCTTTGGTGCGGGTTTCTGGCCTACAGCCATTACGACGGGGTGAAAACGTGGCCTTATCCCCATTCGGACCGGGAGTCAGCGCTGGTGCGCCTGAAGCGGCTCGGCAACCGGCCGCAGTTCATCTGCGGTGAAGGAGCGAATGCGCAGGAGACTGAGGCCTATCTGCGCCCGCTGCTGCCGAAGGCCGATCTGACCTTCCTGAGCACCGGGTTCCGCAATCACAATGACGCGTGGACTTTGCGCCCCTGCCCTGCGAGAGAGAAGGCGAGGGAGTGGGTACGGCGGGTCGTCGGTGCCAGCGCGCCGTAGTTTACGCTGTGCGTTGCTGCGCGGCTTCGGCCACGACTTGGTCCAGAACCGCGTGGGTTTTCACGATCCACTTTTCCTCCATCGGTGTGTCCCAGAGAAGCTTGCGCACCTTGGCTTCATCCAGCCGGTTGGTGGCCAGGAGAAACGACAGCAGGCGGATGTCCTTGAGGCGTCCGGCGAAGAGCTTGGACACGGCCATGTCATGGGGATCGAGGGCAAACACGCGCGGACAGCCTTCCAGAGGGACAAGCCGGTCGCGGAAGTCAGGAGGAAAGTTGTCGAAGGCGGCGGGGCGGACGATGTCGGCGTAGTACTTGTAGTGTTCGAAGAAACCGCTGTCCTTGCCAAGCGTTTCACTGAGCAAGTTCCCCAACGACTGGTCCCACGGCTCTAGAATGAAGTCAGCGTCCAAAGTTTGCTCGTAGCTATCCGTAACCTCTGGCAGATTGGGATGCGTACAGAGGGCGGAGGAAGAGCCAAAAACAATAATGCGAGCCTCAGGCGCGATTGCAGAGACAGAGGCCGCCAAATGCTTCAATGACGAGAAGCGCATAAAAATTGCTTTTTTTCTGCGCGGCTAAGCAGGCCAGGGAAAGGAGCGAAGCCTTTCAAAAAGCGAGTGTTTTCGTCATCCGCTCTCAGCACTTCACAAAGCCTCGACATGCCAAACTGTGTCTGTAGTGCACTCACAATCAGCTCCTGCCAGTAGAGAAGTTGTTTAGCCCCATGATGATCAATCGAGAGCCAACGCTGAACAGTGGCTTGAGCCCTGCGCAGCAGCTCGGGCTCGCGCTCAAACTTGTCGGCGAGGTAGCAGAAGTACGCGTGTTCCAGCTGGTCGCCAGTGTCGTCGTGTTCGTGCATGGGGCTGGAAGATAATGGAGACGGGGCGGGGTGCCAAGGGGCCTTTTATGGGGTGGCCAGGACGTTTGCCACGGCCTGGAGGATGGCTTCGACCTCGGCCAGTCGACCCACGCCTTCGTAGCCGCAGGCGAGCATGCCGGAGGCGGGTTCGACGAAGCGGGCGCCGTAGGTGCGGAGGGTTTCGACGTTCTTCTGGGTGGCGGGGTGCTGCCACATCTTGCCATTCATGGCGGGGGCGATCAAGATCGGCGCACGGGTGGCCAGGGCGATGGCGGTGAGGGCATCGTGGGCAAAACCGTTCGCCATGGCGGCCAGAACATTGGCCGTGGCGGGGGCGATGAGGAGGAGATCGGCCTCGTCGGCGAGCTGGATGTGGCCGGGCTGCCAGCCTTCTTTTTCGGCGAATAAATCGGTGATGACGGGGTTTTTAGACAGCGTTCCCACCGTGAGGGGCGTAACGAATTCCAACGCCGATTTCGTCAGCACGCAGGTCACCCTATGGCCGGCCTTGGTGAGCTGGCTGGCGAGGTCCGCCGCCTTGTAAGCAGCGATGGAGCCGGTGACGCCGAGGATGATGCGAGACATGAAACGACGATAAACGCGAAAATCCGACCGCAAAGTCCGAACTACGAAGCTGCTTGCCAGAGTGCCTGCAAGAAAGCACATTCCCCACCCCTACCCCCTGACTGAATGCGTTGCCCCAAATGTGGAAGCTCCCAGGATAAAGTCATCGACTCCCGCGAGGCGCGGGAAGGGCATGCCATCCGCCGCCGCAGGGAATGCATGAAGTGCGATTTCCGCTTCACGACCTACGAGATCGTGGAACGCGAAGAACTGCGCGTGGTCAAGCGCAACGGCGCCCGCGAGAACTTCAACCGCGACAAGCTGCTGGGCGGTGTGCGCAAGTCCTGCGAAAAGCGCCCGGTGAAGATGGAGCAGCTGGAGCAGCTGGTGGATGACATCGCCAACGAGCTGGAAGAAGAGGGCTACCGCGAAATCCCCAGCACGGTGATCGGCGCGAAGGTGATGCGCCGGCTGGAGGCGATCGACCACGTGGCCTACGTGCGCTATGCCTCGGTGTACCGCCAGTTTGAGGACGTGGGCGAGTTCATCGACGAGATCAAGAGCCTGGGCGAACGCCGCCCGCGCGACGGGAAGCAGCCGGAACTTTTTCGTTAATTTCCCATGAGTGAGAAGACCATTTTTCAGAAGATCATCGACCGCGAAATCCCCGCCCCGCTCGTCTATGAGGACGATCTGGTGGCCGCCTTCAACGACGTGAATCCGCAGGCGCCGGTCCATGTGCTCATTGTGCCGAAGAAGGTGATTCCACGGGTGGGCGAGGCTGTGGCGGAGGATCAGGCCACGCTTGCCGCACTGCTGCTCGCAGCGGGCAAGATCGCCGACAAGCTGGGCATCAAGGACCGCAGCAAAGGCTTCCGGC
This sequence comes from Verrucomicrobiota bacterium, assembly GCA_017301975.1. Classification (GTDB taxonomy): domain Bacteria; phylum Verrucomicrobiota; class Verrucomicrobiia; order Verrucomicrobiales; family Verrucomicrobiaceae; genus Prosthecobacter. The sequence continues at coordinate 223,211 of JAFLEI010000004.1, read as the reverse complement.
TGGTGATCAACCACGGCAAAGACGCCGGCGAGACCGTGCCACATATGCACGTGCACCTGCTGGCGGGCCGGAGCCTGGAATGGCCACCGGGCTGATCGAGTTCAAAAGGGAGGGTCTATATCCCCAATCCCCCTTAGCTCAGACGTGTTGCATCCGTGCGTGTTTGTCGTGCTGCCGCCTACATTGTGACAATGTCGTAACAATGTTTTCAGCACCGTCGTTGGACCCCATTGCCCACCCCCAATGGTTCCACTCGCACGCACCCATTTTTTTCCTCGCCAAGTCCACCGGGCGCTGCTGCTTGCCGGCTTAGCCCTGTGTTCCTTGGCCTCTGCGCAGCAAGCTGTGACCGGCAGCCTTGCGAATGCAGCCCGGTCTCCTGCCACCGCCAAACCAGCGTCGATTTTTGACCAGCTCTGGGGGAGCGCGGTGCTTTACAAGGCGGACAGTGGGTTTTTGACGAGTTTTGCCTTTCAAGGCCTGCTCCATCTGCAAGATGATCAAGGCTGGTCAGACCGGGGGGATTTCGGCACCCGTGATCGACCCGAGTCGGTGCGCTGGGGTGACTTTGAGGTGCGCCGCTTTCGCCTGGGGTTCAAATCCAAGCTGATGGATGGGAAGGGGCGGCTGGATGGGCTGATCGACGTCAATTCCCACTTCAATCAGTTCTACGGCCGCATGAACGTCCTGTTTTTTGAGTACGCGTTCTCTGATGCGCTGACGGTGGGCTTCGGCAAAAGGAAGGCGTACTTCAGCCTGGAGCACACGATCTCCTCCCGGGAAATCCTGACCGTGGAACGTGCGCTGCTGACGAACGCGCTGTTTACCAGCCGCTACACGGGCATCTGGGCCTCCGGCAAGGCTGGGAAACTTCAATGGGATGTGGCCGGATACGCAGGCGATGATGAGCGGGAATTCACGACCTTCCATGGTGGCGCGTTGATCCAGGCAGGTCTGGGCTACGATCTCAAGGAGGCCACCGGGCTGGACCGTGCCTCGATCAATTTCGATTATCAGAAGGCCACGGCCGACACGTCCGTCAAGGGCAACGCCTTTGAGGGCGCACCTGTGCCCTATCTGTTTGAAAGTGCCATGTCATTGAACAGCACCTGGGAAAAGGGCCCTTGGGGGTTCTACACCGACATTCTGCATGGGCATGGGCGCGGAAGTCAGGGAGATGTGTCCGGGATCATCCTCATGCCCGCCGTTTACGCCACCAAGAACCTGCAGTTCGTGGGGCGCTACCAGTATGCGGTGGGTGAGAACGATGGCCTCCGCCTGGCGAGCCGCTATGACCGACTTGCCACAGGGATCACGGACAGTGGTCATGGTGGCCAGTATCATGGATTCTACCTGGGGGCGAATTACTACATTTACGGCCACAAGCTGAAGCTGATGACCGGGCTTGAATTCGTGACGCTGAGCGGCGGCGGGCATGGCGGCAGCTACAATGGCTGGAGCTGGTCCAGCGCGCTGCGCATGTATTTCTAGAGCCCGGAGGGCAAAAAAATCGGGGCTTGGTGCAACTTTGGCTTGTGAGGTGTGTTTGAAACATTGATCCAACCCCCTGTCCGTCATGGAACCTCTCTCGCCCCAAGACCCCATCGCCAAGCTGCTGGCCCAGGCCCGCGCGGTTGAGGTGCGTACCAATTTCGCCCAGAACGTGGTGCGTGCGGCCCGGCAGACCCCGCAGGATCGCGGCTGGCTCGCGGCTTTGCGCTCGTGGTGGGAGGATGTCTCGTTTGCGGCTCCGGCGGCCAAGTGGGCCTTTGCCACGGTCACCGTGGCCGCCTTGGCTCTGGCGCTGGTGATTTTCCAAACGCAGCCGGCGTCTGAAACCCAGATTGCCAAACAAGATGCGCCACCTGTGGTGGCCGTGCCTGATCTGCCACTGCTTGCGGCGGCTGCGGAGACTCCGTGGGAGGCGACTTTTGATACGCAGGCTCTGCTGGCGGTGGATGACACGTCCCAGCTCACGGACAGCGAGATCGGTTTTCTGCTGTATTAGCAGCAGGCGACCGGGGCCATAAGGAAATGAGGCCCTGCCGGATGGTGTGATGCGGCTGCCGCTGTGTGACGAAACAAACACACTCGCATGCTGGCTCGTGGTCACGTTTCGCGTGAACACATGAGCACTCCCTCGCGATCATGCTCAAAGAGTCCCCACCCCGCCGTCCGGTTCCAATGTTGAAATCGGCTCATGACCTGGTTTTCCGCCATGTTCACAATTCCAACCTCATCTACAACACGGCATGGGAGGATCCGCGGCTCGACCGCCAACTGATGAAGATCGATGCAAACAGCCGCGTGGTCATGATCACCAGCGCGGGATGCAACGCTCTCGACTACCTGCTCGACAATCCGGCGGAGATCCATGCGGTGGACATGAACTACCGGCAGAATGCACTGCTGGAGCTCAAGCAGGCGCTCATCCGCCAGGGCAACTTTGAAGAATTGTTTGAGATGTTCGGCTTCGGCTCTCATGCCGAATATGCTTTTGTTTATGATCGTGTGCGCCAAACGCTGTCCGAACCTGCGCGGAAGTTCTGGGATAAACGCATCAGCTTTTTCAATCCCACGAGTCTGAAGAAGTCGTTCTACTATCACGGCACATCAGGCATCGCGGCGTATGTGATGGGCAATGCGCTCTTCAAGCTGCGCCCGAACGTGAAGAACTTCGCCACCTGCCTGCTGGATGCCCGCTCCTTGGAGGAGCAGCGCGATGCGTATGAACTCTTCGAACGCGAAATCTGGGGACCGTTCAGCAACTGGCTGCTGCGCCAGCCCACGCTGATGACGCTGCTGGGCGTGCCGCGCCCGCAGATCAAACTGATCCAAGATTCCTATCCCGGCGGGCTCACGGATTATGTGAAGGACAAGCTGCGCCATGTCTTCACGGAACTGCCGATCAGCGACAACTACTTCTGGCGCGTGTACATGACCGGCTCCTACACACTGGGCTGCTGCCCGAATTATCTGAAGCAGGAAAACCAGCCGGAACTGAAGTCACGCGTGGATCGCCTGAAGAGCTACACCACCACGCTCTCGGGTTTCCTGCGTGAGTATCCCGGCCAATACACGCACTTTGTGCTGCTGGATCACCAGGACTGGCTCGCGGCCCATGCCACTGAAGCGCTGCGTGATGAATGGGAGCTGATCCTCGCCAATAGCGCCCCCGGAGCCAAGGTTCTGATGCGCTCGGCAGGTGTGAATCTCGACTTTGTGCCTGACTCGATTCGCTCACGCGTCCGCTTCTTCCCGGAACGCACGGAAGCCCTGCATCAGCTTGATCGCGTGGGCACCTATGGCAGCCTGCACTTTGCGGAGGTGCTGTGATGAGCAGCACTGCAGACACATCCCCAACCGCCCACCACACGGACACGGCGCTGGAACGCTACTACCAGTTTCATTCGCACATCTATGACGCCACGCGCTGGAGCTTTCTGTTTGGACGGGAGAGTGTGCTGATGCGTGCCGCCTGCGTGAGCAAACCCCAGCGCATTCTGGAAGTCGGCTGCGGCACCGGGCGCAATCTGGCCGGACTGCGCCGACGCTTTCCGGAGGCCGAGATCACGGGAGTGGATCTCTCCGAGCAGATGCTGGCCATCGCCGCGAAGAAAGTGAAGGATGACAAGACCACACTGCTGCGCCGCTCCTACTCCGAGCCGGTGCATCAGGACGGGAAGTCCTTTGATCTCGTGCTGTTTTCGTATGCGCTGTCGATGTTCAATCCCGGCTGGGAGCAGGCGATCAATGCCGCGTGGGAGGATCTTGCGGAAGGCGGCTGCATTGCCGTGGTGGATTTTTCCGACTCGTACTTCTCCTGGTTTCGGAACTGGATGGGCGTGAATCATGTGCGCATGGAAGGCCATCTGTGGCCGTATCTGGGCCAGAAGTTTGCCCCGCTGCTGGATGAGCGTTTTGCCGCCTATGGCGGTGTCTGGAACTACGGAATTTTCATCGGCCGGAAGCAGGCCTGAGTGTGGCGATCGTGTTTCGTGCAGAGCGGCTGAACCGCCCGCATTTCTTTGGGCCTCTCCAAGTCACTTCATTCATGACTCACCTTCTTTTTCTCGGGGCCGTGTTCGCCTTGTTGTATTACCATCCGCGCAATCCATCGGAAGCCGTTGTGCAGCGTCTTCCCTGGCAGGGTTCGGCGATGGACGCGCGCACATGTGCGCTGTTGCTCCTCACGCTGACCACCCTACTGTGGTTTGCATGAAAGGAATGGTGCCCGCCATCACGAACGGATTCGCAAGGCCTGAGCTGCGGCGTTCCCCGGTCGGGATGTGGGCAGGACGGATCGCGGTGGCCGGGTTTGTCGCAGGTCACTCCTTCCTTCCCAATAACTGGCTGCATCTTGGTTGGCTGGTGATCGCGGGCTTGCCAGCCGTCGTCTGCATAGACTGGACGCCCCACCTCAGGCGCTGGCGTGCCAATGCGGGCGTCGTGGCAATCGTCTCCTTTTTGCTATGGATGACGGTGCGTTCCTGCAGCCAGATCCCCTTCATGCACGAGCACGCTTTGGAGGAAATCATGCAGGGCCTCCTGGGAACCGGGCTGCTGGTGCTTTTCTGCGCTATTGTATGGTCACAGGCGCAGAGCCGCGAGAACCTGCATGCCATGGGATGGGTGACGGGCATGACGAGTGCTCTTGCCGCGCTGGTGAGCATCGTGCTTTCGTATTTCGTGCTGCCCCACCACCAGGCTGGAGAACGGCTCATGAACCTGTTTGTGCACGGAGGGCTCAATCCGGTGTGCACGGGACTGATCTTCGGCTTCGCAGCCTTGTGGCTTGCGGCATGGGTGGAAGACTGCGGCGGGCCGGTGGCAAACCGCATCGCCTGGGCTGCCAGCACGCTGCTGCATTTCGCGGCGTTTCTTTCCGGCAGCCGAGGTGCGATGCTGGCGATGGCATGTGGTCATGCCGTGCTGCTGTCAGCACGAGGCTGGCGACGTGGCAGGCTGGCGCTATGCATGTTCCTCCTGACGGGCGCGGTTTATTTCACCAGCGCCCCGCTGTTTGCACGGATTGCGCAATGGCGGGCGGAACCAGCGGCTGTCACAGCCTCCGCGCCGGGCATCACCCATCATTTTCAAAAGGCGGTCGCACGCGGCGACAACAGCCGACTCAACATCTATCGCGCTGGGTGGCACGCGATGGACGGTCCCTGGCTAGGTACCGGCCAGTGGGGCGTGCGCGGGGTCTGGCAATGCGAACTGCAGGCCAAAACAAACATCTCGATGATGTCGCATCTGCACAGCGCCTTCTTTGCCACGTTTGTGCATGGCGGCATCATTGGCGCAGCTCTGCTGCTGCTGGCGCTGGGTTGCGGCATCCGGCATGCGTGCCGGCTCGCCGCGCGTGGCGAGGTCATCTGGATCTCCCTACTCGCCTTTGGCTGTGCGGGCCTGCTGTTTGACGGCGAATCTCTGGCTTCGCTGACGACAGCGCCGCGTTTTGAAGGCCTGCTTTTCTGGCTGCCGCTGATGGTCGCGCTGGCGCGTGGGCAGGCTACTTCACCACCTGCAGATTCCTGAAGCCGGCGACACCATCAAACACGATCAAGTTGAGCTGTTCTTTGGCTTCGGCGATCACGGGGTGTTTGCCTGCGACAGTGACTCCCGCGATTTGAGCGGTGACCTGTTCTCCTTTGAAGGTGATGCGCAGCGTCTGCCAGTCTTCGGCATTGAGTTTGATCTTCTGCCGGGCGAGGGGCTCGGCCTGGGCTTTGTCCTGGCCTTGATCGGGATTTTTGGTGATCTCGATCATGGTGTTGCTGACGACGATGCGGAAGGAGTGATTGCCTGCCGTGTGAATGCGCAATGAGTGCCGGCCGGCGGTGTGGAGCTTCATGTCGTACTGCAACGTGCCGTCCGTGATCGACAGCGGGCCGCTTAATGTGGCGCTCTGCTGTTCTGTTTTCGGCGCTGCATTCCAGATGGCATCATCATTCACCTGCCATGCTGCGCCACGCGTCATGGTCCACGGCTTGGCCGGCAGTGATTTGAAATCCTCTGACAGCACCGGGCTTCCCGTCAGCGGCGGAAGCGCAGGCGGCGGCTTTTTCTCGACGATGGGCGGCAGTTCGCGGCTGTAGCCGCCATCGCGGTAGCGGTTTACCAAGGCGCTCAGTTCCTTCACCACTTCGGGGTGCTCTGCGCTGACATCCTTCGTTTCTGCGGGATCGTCCTTCACATGGTAGAGCTGCGGTTTGAACTGTGTCGCATGGGCTTTGCGCGCACCGATCTTGATGTCGCTGACCGGGACACCCTCGATCCATTTCCAAGGACCTTTGCGAATCGCAAAAACTCCATCTGAGCTGTGGATGAACATGTGATCGCGTGTGGGGGCGGCGTCCTTGGTGCCGAGGAAGGCGGGCAAAGCGTTGAAGCTGTCTTCCGCCGCCGTGGCGGCAGCGGGCAGCTTTTCACCGACGATGGCCGCCGTGGTGGCCAGGATGTCAGCGAGGCTGATCATGTCGCTGCACTCGGTACCCGCAGGGATCTTCGCAGGCCACCGGGTGATGAAGGGCACCTTAAAGCCGCCCTCCCACACGTCGTGTTTGCCACCGCGAAGGTCTCCATTCACCTTGAGCCCCGCTTTGAAAGCCTGCGTCTGTACCATCTCACCTGTCGGCTTGAACACACCGCCGTTGTCGCTGGTGAAAATGACCAGCGTGTCCTGCGCGATGCCCTTGTCATCCAGCGCTTTCAAAACACCGCCAACGCTGCGGTCGAGCTCCAGAATCCAATCTCCATAAGGTCCAGCCTTGCTCTGTCCGGCGATGTCCTTGTCCGGAGTGACGGGATTGTGCACCGCGACGGGCGTGTAGTAGAGAAAGAACGGCGTGCCTTTCTTCTGCTGCGTGATCCACTCGGCGGCTTTGGTGGTGAGCAGCGGCATGACGCGCTCATTCACACGCCGTGGCGCATCAAGATCGAGGATCGTCGACCTGCCGCCTTCCGTGTCTTCGGAGCCGTAGGTGGCTTTAAAATTCGGATCGTCAGAATCGGGGCCGTGCACTTTCATGCCAGCGGGTATTTTGCCGCTGCGCAGGCCGTAAACGAAGCGGTTCTCGACAAACACGCCCGTGAGATCGCCGTGATTGCTCGGCACGCCGAAGTGGTAGTCAAAGCCGATGTCCAGTGGCCCGGGCGAAAGTTCAGCGGTGTAATCCGTGCGCCATTTCAGTGAGCCGTCATCCGCGCCGTAGCCCAGATGCCATTTTCCGATCGCAGCTGTTTGATAACCGTGCTTTTTGAGCAGCGAGGCCATGTTCAGCCGCGTCGTCTCAATGTGCAGCGGAGAAAACGTGCCCAGCACCTCATGCGTGAGCGAGGTGCGCCAGCAGTAGCGCCCGGTCACCACGGAGTAACGCGTCGGCGAGCAGACGGACGAGGTCGTGCTCGCATCCGTGAAACGCCGCCCCTCTTTGGCCAGACGGTCAATGTTCGGCGTCTGCACCAGCGTGCCATCCGCGCCGTAGCACCCGGCGCTGCCGTAGCCATAGTCGTCGGCCAGAATGATGACGATGTTCGGCGTGTCGGCGGCGAAAGCGGCTGTAGCAAAGAAAGCAAGGAGGGGCAGAAAACGCATGGCCCGTTGACGAAGGGGATGCTGGCTGACTTTCATCAAGTTGCGCCTTTCCCATTGCGACGGCTCCGGCACGCTTCACAATGCGCACCGCCATGCCACGCCGCGCCCTCTTCTCCTTATTGCTCTGCCTTGCCAGCCTGCTCATCACGGGCTGTGAAACCACCGGCCTCTCTCCGCAGCAGTCCGCCTTGGTGGAGGCACGCCGCCGCCAGATCGCCCTGGAGCCGCGCGGGGACTACTTCATCGGCCGTCGTTTCTACATCAATCACACGCATCTCTGGGGCTACGTGCGCAGCCCAGGGCAGACCTGGGAGAACTCGAGGCTCGTCATCATGAACGAGCGCTACCAGAAGATCCCCTACCGCCTGCCTGAAGCGCCCACCGACGGCGGCTATGCCTACGGCGACGATCACAATGCTGAGTACACCCTTTATGGCCGATTCACGGGCCGCAAGGTGTTTGACCCCAACAGCAATATGGTGCTGCCAGAGTTTGAACTGCGCCGCTGGGAAGTCCGCAATGAAAGCCCCGGCTGGCTTTTCAGGCCCAACGAAAGATTCAACGGCACCCAGCTCCTGCGCTCTGAACCGGGCTCGACGCCCTAAAGGCGTCATACTGCCATCCGCATCGCAAGAGACGAAGTTGAGCGGGCCACCGCCTTTTCGTCATTCTAAATTCGTCACTCGTCATTTTCCCCTTCTCATGCCCACGACCGATCTGATCGCCGATCTCGAATGGCGCGGCCTGCTCAAGCAGTGCAGCGACCTCGAAGCCCTCAAGGAAGCCCTCAAAACGCAGCAGACCTTCTATTGCGGTTTTGATCCCACGGCGGACAGCCTGCACATCGGCAACCTGCTGCCGCTCATGGCACTGCGCCGCGTGCAGGAGCATGGGCACAAGGCCATCGCCATCGTCGGCGGCGGCACCGGTTTGATCGGCGACCCCAGCGGCAAGGCGAACGAGCGCACGCTCAATACGCCCGAAACCGTCGCTGAATTTGTGAAGCGCATCGAGGTGCAGATCCGCAGCATCCTTGTCCCTGAGCAAACCATCATCGAAGACAACGCCTCCTGGATCTGCAAGCTGAGCGCCGTGGAGCTGCTGCGCGACATTGGTAAAAATTTCACCATCGCCTGGATGCTGGCGAAGGAGTCCGTCAGCGCCCGGCTGGAAAGCGGGATTTCATTCACCGAGTTCACGTACATGATCCTGCAGTCGTACGACTTTGTGGTGCTCAATGAGCGTCACGGCTGCACGGTGCAGATCGGCGGCAGCGACCAGTGGGGCAACATGACCGCCGGCATCGACCTCGTGCGCAAAATGCGCGGCCAGCAGACCTACGTGGTCACCTTCCCGCTGATCACCACGAGCTCGGGCAAAAAGTTCGGCAAGTCCGAAGCCGGCGCCATCTGGATGGACGCCGCCAAGACGAGCCCGTATGCCTTCTACCAGTTCTGGGTGAACTCCGAGGACCCTGACGTGCCGCGCTTCCTTCGCCAGTTCACGCTGCTCTCGCATGAAGAGATCGAAGCCATCGAAGCCGAGCACAACGCGAATCCCGGACAGCGCAGCGGCCACAAGCGCCTTGCCGCCGAAGTCACCCGCATGGTCCATGGTGAGGAAGAACTGCAAAAGGTCATCCTCGCTTCCCAGGCGCTCTTTGGCGGAGCTGATCTAGCCACCGCGGATGTGGGGACGCTGATCGAAGCCACCGCTTCTGCGCCAAGCACCGAAGTCGATCTCGCGAACATCCCACAGATCGCCGATCTGCTGGTGACGCTGGGCCTTGCCACCTCCAAGGGAGATGCGGGTCGCCTCATGAAAGGCGGCGGCTTCTACATCAACAACGCGCAAGTGCCTGCTGGAGAAGTGCCCGTGCTGACGGCTGAAAGCTTCCTGCGAGGGAGACTTTGCATTTTGCGCAAAGGGAAGAAGAGCTATGCGACGGTGCGGGCGGGTGGGGTGTGAGTTTAGCTAAGCCGTCGCCCCCAGCGACGCACCATCTCTATGTTTATGAAGCGAATCGTCTTGCTCTTATTCGCAGGTCTCATCATGCCTGCATCTGCAGAAGTCACCGAAGCCGACCTCCTCATCGTCGGGGGCAATGAATCGGCCTGTGCGGCGGCGGTGCAGGCGGCGAGGCTGGGGGTGAAGAGGATTGTGCTGGTGAATGACATCGAGTGGCTGGGCGGGCAGTTCAGCGCGGAGGGCGTGGGGTGCCCGGATGAGTGGACGGGGGTGAACGGGCGGCGGGTGAATTTTCCGCGCAGCGGGATTTACAGCGAGGTGATCGAACGCATCCGGGCGCACAACTCGCAGACCTACGGCATCCCCTCTCCCGGAAACGCCTACTGCGGCACGGAGACTATTGAGCCAGCGGCGGCGGCGAAGATTTTCGAGGGGCTTGTGAAACCGTATGTCGATGCCGGGGTGCTGCGCATCGAGCGCGGCTGGCAGGTGGACAAGGCGATGGTGGAAGGCGGCCGGGTGACGGGTTGTGTTTTCGTTCGCGGTTCGGACTCGCTCACGGTCAAAGCGCGGCTCACTCTCGACTCATCCGACTGGGGTGATGTGATCCGGCTCAGCGGCGCGAAGTATGGCGCGGGGCCGGATTTGAAAGCGCGCTTTGGCGAGGCGAGTGCTCCCGCAGCGTTTGATGATGCGGGCCAGCAGGAGATGAACCCGCTGTCGTGGTGCGTGGTGGTGCGCGAGGCGGGCAAGAACAGCGTCATATCCAAACCGAGGAGCTACGACGCGCGCTCGTTTGCGCAGCTCGACAAAACGCCACCGTGGGTGGACAGCGACATGAGCACGGGACCTTACAGCCAGTCCGGTTGGAGTGTGTACACGCATCGGCGGCTGGTGGATCGGTGGCACAATGGCCTGGCACCCGGCACGGAGGCAACGTTTTTGAACTGGCCGGTGCAGGATTATCCGCTGTGCCAGCTCCCGCAGCGGGTGGTGGATGCGCTGGAAAAAACGGAGGCGGGTGCGTCGAAGAAAAACATCGTGGATCTGACACCGGTGCAGCGGCAGATCATCTTTGACGATTCGAAGCAGCACACTCTGGGCATGCTCTACCACCTGCAAACAGCGGTGCATGATCGAGTGGGCGACTTTCCGCAGAGCTTCCGCTACATGGAGCTCACGAACGAATTTGGTACGGCTGACCGGCTGCCGCCCAAACCGTACGTGCGCGAAGGTCTGCGCCTGGAAGCGCTCTACATGCTGCGCGAGCAGGACATCCGCGCTGAAACTCGTGAACCGAAGTGGGCGAAGGTGATGGTGCCGGATGGCCTGTTCGGCTTTCAGTTCAACATCGACTTTCATCCGACGCGCCGCCGTTTCCTCAGCGAGGATCGCAACGGGCCATGGCTGTACGTGCAGACGCCTTCACGTGGCTGGCACACGGACACCGACCGCGCGATGTTTCCGCTGCGCGGTTTGGTGCCGGTGCAGGTGAACGGCCTGCTGGGCTGCTCCAAGAACATCGGCGTGAGCAGTGTGGTGCAGAGTGCGCTGCGGCTGCACGGGCAGATGATGCACGTGGGGCAGGCCAGTGCGACGCTGGCGTGGCTCTGCCTGCGGGATGGCATCCAGCCCCGCGAAGCGGCGGCTGGGCAGAAGTACTGGCGGGAGATTCAACTGCGACTGGTGCGCGGCACCGGTGGCCCGGGAGTGCTGCTGTGGCCCTGGCAGGATCTGCCCAACGATGCGGTTTATTTTGAACCAGCGAACATGCTGGCCGTGCGCGGCCTGTGGCCGGCGGATGCGGACAGCGTCTTGTTTGATGCGGGTCATGTGATGACGCGCCGTGAGCTGGCGCGTGTGCTGACACGCGTGCTCCGTGCGAAGGTGAACCCGCCGGAGTGGAAGATTGCTGACGCACCGCGCTTTACGGACGTGGGTAAAGACGATGCGGATCGTGCTGCGATCGAGTCGCTGTGTTCCTGGGGCATTGTGACGACGGACAAGAGTTTCAACCCCGACAACCGGGCGGACTGGGCCACGCTGTATCGCTGGGCCACCGCCTTGAAACTGCACGTGGATCGCGGGCTTTTCAGCAAGGACGTGGCGCAACGCCCGCTCACGCGAGCGGATGCGGTGGTGCAGGTCTGGCACGCACTACGCGAGCAGGGCGAGTGGTTGAATGAGAATGATGCGTGGCTGCAGCCTGAGAACGATCATGATGAAGATGGCCGCAAGGATCTGGAGGATCCGCTGCCGTTTGATGGCAATAACAACGGCGTGCCGGACCGGGTGGAGTACCTGCCGTAGTTTCAGGCCTCTTTGCGCTGTGCCCACTTCTTGCCGGAGGCAAGGGCGCGGAGAGTTTCGGCCAACCGGCGCTGGATGGTTTCCTCCTGCTTCGCGGTGCTGACCCACACCTTGTATTCGCGCTGGCAGGAAATGCTCATGGCCTTGAAGCCTGCGGCCGCTTTTGGGTTTTGCTTCAGCGCCTTGGCAAGTGCTGCGGGCATGGGCCATTCGGCGCGCTGCTTCCCCGGAGGCGGCTTGGCGGATTCATCGGCATCCAAGGCCACAGCGGCATGCAGCAGACGCTGAAAGGCCTTCGCGTTCAGCTTCTCCAGTTTGGTGACGCGGATGGTCTGGATGCTGGTGTTGGCCTCACCGCCTTCAAACAACTGAGTGATCTCCCGCAGCTCCGTGCCGCGAAAGAAGGTGATGCCGAGATGCTTCTTGCAGGCGCTGAGACCGCAAATGTTTTTACGTCCGCTGAAGCAGAGCACGTTCCATTTGATGGACTCCGTCAGGTCAGGCTCCCAGCGCTGAATCCAGCCGCGCACCAGCCGCGCCATGGCCTGTGAGAACTCCGGCGCGAGATCGAGCCAGGTCTCGGGATCACGGGTGGAGGTGCGTGCGCAGTCCATGCATGCAGAATTCAGCCCACCGGAGTGAGCACGACCTTGTTGACGTCGAGCACGGCACTCTTGGCTTTCGACACGGGATCGATCACGAGGCGCATCTTGCCTGGTTTTTTGATCTCGACTTCACCGACCTGCTCTTCAGACCACTTCTGAAAGCCGCCGGTGTCCTTGACATTGAATTTGAGTTCCTTTTCCCCGAGTTTCACGGCGACTTCGCTGCCCTCATTGCCGGTGCCGCAGCCGTGAACGACGGTCACTTTGAAGCGGCCGGGTTTGGTGACTTCGAAGTCCCATTCGGCGAAGTCGTCTTCGCTGGTCCAGAAGCCGAGGCAGTTTTTCTCGGACTTCGGCTCATAGCGCATGTTTTCTGACCAGGTGGTGGCGCTGCTGGCTTCAAGGACGATGCTGCCGTCTGCGGCCTGTACTGGAGCGGGGCCTTCAGGAGCAGGCACAAAGGCGACTTCCTGAATTTCAAATCCCGGCTCATTTCCGGTGGCGGCTGCATAGAGCGAAAACGGATACATCATGGGCTTGTCCACATACACCGTGCCATAGACGACGCACTTGGGCTGGCTGGTGGCCATGAGCGTCTTTTTCAGCGGCTGCTGGGCGAAGCGAAACTGCGTGCCAAGCGTGGTGTTCCTGAGGGTATAAGTCACGCGCACCTCATAGCGGCCCCAGCGCTTGGCAGTGAAGCTGGTGCAGTCGTATTGATCCCAATGCTGCTGGGAGGTGTGCTTGATGTCCTTGGGCTCGATGACGATCACACCGCGGGTGGGTTCATTGACGCGCAGGACGGGCTCGTCACTGCCGAAGCCGTTCAGATCCACGGGGGTGGCGGAAAACACCGGGTCCGCGGGTTTGGCGGGAGGGGGAACCGGCACAGGGGCGGGTGCGGCGGGCTTGGCTGCCACGGGCTCTGGCTGGGCAGGCGGTGTGGCGGCGGGCTGCTCTTGCCTGCCACATGAATTGAAGGCGAAAAGCAGCGCAAGGGCGCCGGCGGCATGGGAAAGAGGGTGGCGTGTCATGGGTTGTCTGGGGGATCATAACGGCGACCCTTCCCACCAACTTAGATCATTTTACCCGGTCCCGCCAATCGCAAAACAACAGGCCCAAAACAGAAACGCACGGGGACTTTCGTCCCCGTGCGCGCCAACTTAACTTCTGACTCAACCTGACAAAAAATCGAAATTAGAAGCGGATGCTCATGTCCATGGTGAAGCGGTTGTTCGAGAGGCCGTAGGGCTTCACGACCGCCATTTCATAGGCAAAGCCGACATCGACATTCTTCTGAATGCGTGAGCGGAAACCAATGCCCAGCATGCCTTGTGTGGAGCCGCTGGCATTGCCCGCGCCGAAGTTGATCACATCGTAGCCGTTGCTGCGGAGACCGGGGATGTTGGAGGCATTGTTGAGCGTGGTCCAGAAGTTCGCGGTGGCGAAGGGGATGAACCATTTGCTGACGTAGTAGTCCACCATCAGGCTGTAATGGGCCATGGTGTTCTGTTCAGCGCGCAGCATCGGAATGAGTGCGCCGATGTTGCCTGTGATGTGGAGGTCGCCGTAGCCCTTCGCAAAGGAGATGAAGGGATTGAACTGGCCTGACCCACGTCCGTGGAACACATCTTTGTCACCTGTCGGAAGCTGGAAGGTGAAGCCCGGGGTGAGGATGAACTGGTTCTGCACATCGTTGATCAAGGCGTATTTAAAACCAGCCGCCAGATCCATCCAGCCGCTGCCCTTCACTCCTGTGCCATTGATGTTCAGATAGCCGTCCTGCGTCGCGATGAAGGCGAGGCGGTCCGTGATGGCATAGCGGAACTGGACGGCTCCCACGCGTGCGCTGCCACGACCCGTGACGAACTGGTTGTCGAAGTTGTGATAGATGAAGATCGGGCGGATTTCGGAGCGGATCACCGGATCTTCGAAGTACATCGGATTGGTGACGGGGGAGATGGTGTTCTCCTTCCAGTCAAAAGCATCGACGGCGGGATTCTTCGCTGCGGCGGGAGCACCGGCGCTGGCGTTTGAATATGACACGGCTGCCATGACGCTGAAACTCAGCGCAAGCAACCACCGATTTTGGGAGTGTGGTTTAGGGTCCATGCTGCATATAAAGCATGGATACGCTTGCTTTGATCCGCGTGGATTGGCATCGAATGAGCAAGTTATGTGACGATCATGAGACGCAATCTCTCGAACCCATCCAAAGGTCACAAAACACCAGGCCCAGAACGAATTCGCGCCGTGCGCGGCGGGTGAATCCTGCGGTGGTCAGATACGGCGCCACGTTGACCAGCTCGTGTGCCGGCAGCCGTGTCACGCGGCGAAAAAAGGCATAGAGAATTCCCACGATCACCCGGCTGCAAACACGCCGCAAACCTGCGGGGGCTATTTGAAAATCCGCATGCAGCCATTGCGCATCTGCGGCAGCGGCGCTGGCGATGGTGGGAAGCAGATGCTGCAATTGATCCTCACGAAAGCAGTCGAGAAAGAAGCAGGTCACAATGAGATCATAGGCTGACGCAGGTGGTGGCCATGTGAGCGCATCCGCATGGATGAACTCGACGTGCGAGTGCGCCAACCCCGCACGTCGCAAGCGCGCACGTGCGAGTTCAATCATCACCGCGCTGGCCTCCACCACTGTCACTTGCGCGGCAGGAAACCGGCGGAGCAATTCCACGAGAAAACGCCCGTTGCCTTCGCCATAGACCAACACCCGCTGCGGCGCTGCAAGCTCCGCCAGCAATGCCGTGCGGCAACGCTGCAGCTGGCCGGCGGCACACAGCGCCTCCATCCAGCGGTAATGCGGGGCCAGCAGGTCAAAACTCATGCCCCAGAGAGAGCTGCGTACGCGGCGATTCGCAAGCTTCCGTGATTCCTTCCTTTCCTGCGCCTCGTTTCCGGCTTCAATCCACCCTCTCATGAAACTCACCTCCTGGAACGTCAACGGCATCCGTGCCTCCCTCAACAAAGGCCTGCGCGAATACATGCTCGAAGGCGATGCCGATGTGATCTGCCTGCAGGAGACCAAGGCGCAGCAGGAGCAGGTGGATCTCAACTGGTTCCCCGGTTACAGCGCCGTCTGGAACAGCGCCCAGAAAAAAGGGTACTCCGGCACCCTCATCCTCAGCCGTGTGCCCTTCCATACCAACACGCTCGGTTTCGGCATTGACGAACATGACCGCGAAGGCCGCCTCATCACCGTGGAGTTTCCGGACTTCTATGTGGTGAATGTGTACACGCCCAACTCCCAGGCGGAGCTGGCCCGGCTGAGCTACCGCCTGACCTGGGATGATGCCTACCGCGCCCATTTGAAAAACCTGGAGAAGAAAAAACCCGTTCTCGCCTGCGGTGACCTGAACTGCGCGCATCAGGAGATTGATCTCGCCAACCCCAAATCCAACCGCATGAACCCTGGCTTCAGCGATGACGAGCGCGCGAGCTTTACGAAACATCTGGAGGCAGGATTTTTGGATGTGTTCCGACAGTTTGATCCGAATCCCGGGCGCTACACGTGGTGGACGCAACGCACGCCGGATGCACGGGCGAAGAACATCGGGTGGCGTCTGGACTACTGGCTGGCGTCTGAGAAGCTGAAGCCGGCGCTGAAGTCATGCACGATCCGGGATGACATCCACGGGAGTGATCATTGTCCGGTGGAGCTGGTGGTGGGGTGAATATTAGCTTTGGCAGGAATGCTTCATCCGCGCGAACGCTTCTTCGGCAGGACCTCCCGCACCTTCTTCGGGAGCGCATCCACAACGAGCTGATAGGAATGCTGCACCAGCTCCCGCACCAGCGCCGGAGGCACGGTGCCATCCAGCATCACGGTGTTCCAGTGCTTCTTGTTCATGTGCCAGCCGGGTTTGATGCCTTTGTATTCATCGCGCAGCTCGATGGCGCGTTCGGGATCGCATTTGAGATTGATGCTTGCGGGGAAATCGTCGGGGGAGGTGACGGCAAACATCTTGCCGCCGACTTTGTACACGAGGGCTTCGGGGCCGAAGGGCTGCGTTTCCTCCGCACCGGGAAGGCTCAGGCATTGTTCGATGACATCGGGCAGTTCCATGGAGCATGATAAGCGAAGCGAGGGGCGCCGTGCAAATACAACGAGGGACGTTCGTGCCAGCCGGTGCACGGCGGAGGAAGGTGCCGAATGCTGCTCTATTCGTTTGATGAATGGTGCATCACGGTTCTTTCTTGGCGGCACAGCCCATGCGTGCGCCTTCCCAGTCCAGCCGAAAAAAAATGATCGTGGTTTTTGCCTCGGCCCATCTGGTCTTTCTTTTGTTTGGCATGCTGCCCGTGCGCTGGCGTGACTCGATTCACGTGTCGTCGGTATTTAATCTCTATGAGCGAGTCACGCGCTGCCATCAGCTCTGGAACATGTTTGAGACCATTCCAAACATGCACCGTACGGAAGCGCGGCTGATCGTGCAGGAGAGGGGACAGAAACCCAAAGAGGTGGGCATGGTGCTGCCGGGGCTGCGGCGGTTTTCCCAGCATGACCAGGTGCGGCTCAACAACTGGATGGTCAATGTCATCTTCAACCCCACCCGAGGGGTGTTTCGTGAGTCCTACATGAAGAGTGCGGCGGAGGCGCTGCTACGCACGGGGCGCTACGGTCCCCGGACCCAGGTGAGCCTGGAGGTGATTCCCGCCTACACCCGCAGCCTGCTGGGGGTGCGCTCCCTCAAGGAGATCGCGGTGGAGCGGCCTTCCGTGCTGGGGCCGTTTGAGCTGGCCGCGCTCGTTTCCAAAACCACACCGTCTCAACCCACGCCATGAAGACGGGCACTCAGAGTCTTCAATCCCGCTTCACCGGTCTGTTTCTGAACCCGGCGGACTCCCGCATTTATGCCTGCATACGCATCGCGTTCGCGCTCGTTTCACTGCTGAATCTGATGCAGATCTGGCCGGACCGTGAGATCTTCTTTACGGATGCAGGGATGGTGGACCAGGAAGTCGTGCGGAAGTACACGGTGGGGGCTTATCTGTCTGTGTTTGACCTGTGCCATGACGTGAGCGCTGTCAGCACCTACATGCTTTTCAGCGGCTGCGGCATGGTGCTGCTGCTGCTGGGTGTGTGGCCGCGAGTGGCGGCCGGCATTGTGTATGTCTGGTATGTGTCCTACGGCATGCGCGCGCCGCTGATCCTGGTGGGCTGGGATGAGGTTTTGCGCTCCACCGCATTTCTGGTGCTGGTCTCGCCCATGCCTGAATGCTGGTCATTGCGATCACGCAAAGCGCGCAAACGGGCGGCTCCTGAGATGCAGGTGCCGTGCTATGGCCTGACGCTGATGAAGGTGCAGCTGACGGCGATTTATCTGCAGGCCGTGCTGGCAAGGCTGGACAACGAATACTGGATGAGCGGGGACTTCATGAGCTTCTTCCTGCTCTCCCACAATGCCCGCTGGCCCGGGCTCTGGGTGCTGAACTACGGCTTGCTGCTGAAAGGCGTCACCTATCTGGTGCTGCTCGTGGAGCTCGCGATTCCGTTTCTTCTGATGGTCCCCAAGTGGCGCTGGTTTGGCTTTGGCGCTGGAATCCTCCTGCACGCGGGCATCAGCCTCATGTCGTACAACCTGATGCTGTTTTTCCTCGCGATGATGACGCTCTACCTGAGCTTTCTGAAGCCTGAGGATATGGACTGGCTGGAGCGGCGCCTGCCACGCAGGTCGTAGGTTGGACGTGTTTGGCGTCGAGAACAATTCAATGCCCACATCACGCTCCGCCAAATCGTCCGACCACTAGGACGTCCGTACGCCTTGGTGCGTTGCCACACGCTGATGGACGAGCGGGCTGTCGCCACGCCCATCCTATCCAATCTGCATCGCTTACACCAGCATCAGCGCCGGGTTTTCCAGGAGCTTGCGCATTTCGGCGAGGAAGGTGGCGGCGACAGCACCATCGACGACGCGATGGTCTCCGCTGAGGCCGACCCACATGCGCTGGCCGACGACGATCTGGCCCTTGTCATTGACGACGGGGGCGGAGCGGATGCTGCCGATGGCCACGATGGCGGCCTGCGGCGGATTGATGATGGCGGCGAACTGGTCGATGCCATAAGCGCCGAGATTCGAGACGGTGATGGTGCCGCCTGCGAAGTCGTCCGGGCTGAGCTTCTTGTTCTTGGCCTTGCCGGCGAGGTCTTTGACGCCCTGGCTGATCTGGAGCAGCGTTTTCTTTTCCGCCTCTTTGATGACGGGGGTGACGAGGCCGTCATCGATGGCGATGGCGACGCTGAGACCGACGGATTTGAACTTCACGATGGCATCGCCATCCCACGCGGCATTGATGGCGGGCTGGGCCTGGGCGGCGCGGATGACGGACTTGAGGATGAAGTCGTTGACGGTGTACTTGTTGCCGCCGGTCTTTTCGGCAGAGGCGTTCAGGTGGGCGCGGAAGGCCATGAGCGGGCCGGCATCGACTTCCATCTGCAGGTAGAAATGCGGGATCTGCGTCTTGGAGGCGAGGAGGCGCTCGGCAATGATGTTGCGCATGCTGCTGGTGGGCACGCGTTCGTCTTCAGGACCAATGACGGGGCGAATGGCCGGTGCGGCTGCCACACGACCTGCGGAAGCACCGCCGACAGGGGCGTTTTCCACATCGGCGCGGACGACGCGGCCGCCAGGGCCGGTGCCGATGAGGGCATTGAGATCCACGCCACGTTCTGCGGCGACTTTTTTGGCGAGCGGGGAAGCTTTGACGCGCAGGGCGGCACCGCCAGCCACGGCGCGGCTCTTGTGCTGGGGAGCCAGCGGGAGGCGAGGTCCGGCAGCAGCAGCCTTCGAAACAGAGGCGGCAGGCTTCTTCTCGGCCGCAGGGGCGGGCGCGGCGGATGCCTGGGCCTTGGCGATGAGCTCGTCGAGGTTCGCCGGCGCGGCCTCATCGTCTTCAAGGATCACGGCCAGCGGGGCGCCGAGGGGGACTTTGCCGCCGGGGGTGGCGATGAACTTGTGCAACACGCCTTCAAACGGGCTGGCGTATTCCATGGTGGCCTTGTCGGTCTCGATGTCGGCGATGGCTTTTCCGACAGTGACTTTGTCCCCTTCCTTGACGGTCCATTTGGCGAGGGTCCCCTCGGTCATGGTGTCACTGAGCTTGGGCATTTCGATGAATTTGGGCATGGCGAAAAACGGGATGAGCGGTTTTGAAAAAGAAGCGGGGACAGGAAGGAGGGAACGGATCAGCAAATACCAAGCGCTTTGGCGACAACGACTTCAGCCGTGGGAAGCTGGATGGCTTCCAGGGGCGGGCTGTAGATCGCGGGGGAGTCGAGGCTGCAGACGCGCTGCACGGGGGCATCGAGTTCGTCGAAGATCCGCTCCTGAATCATGTAGGCGATCTGGGCGCCGATGCCGCAGTAGGGCTTGTTCTCTTCGACGTAGATGGCGCGGTGAGTTTTCGCGACTGAGGCGAGAATCGTGTCTTCATCCAGCGGGCGGATGCTGCGGAGATCGACGACTTCGGCGCTGATACCGTGCTCTTCTTCGAGGATTTTGGCGGCTTCCAGGCAGGTGATGACCGCCTTGCCATGGGCAATGAGGGAGATGTCCGTGCCTTCACGCTTCACATCGGCGAGGCCGAGGGGGATGAAGAGTTCGCCATCGGGCAGCTCGTCATTGCCGGGCACTTCCCACTCTTCGCCGTAGAGCTTGGTGCTTTCCATGAACATGACGGGGTCATTGTCGCGGATGGCGGCTTTCATGAGGCCCTTGGCATCGTAGGCGTTGCTGGGGCAGACGCACTTCATGCCGGGGAAATTGGCCATGATGTTTTCCGGGGTGTGGGAGTGGGTGGCTCCCACGCTGGTGCCGCCATTGGCCGGACCGCGAATGACGATGGGGACGTTGATCTTGCCGCCGCTCATGTAGCGCACCATGGCGCCGTTGTTCACGATCTGGTCCCAGGCGACGGTGTAGAAGCTCCAGAACATGAGCTCCATCACGGGACGGACACCCAGCATGCTGGCGCCGATGCCCATGCCGATGAAGCCGGCTTCGCTGATGGGGGTGTCCACGAGGCGTTTGTCACCCCACTTGTCCCAGAGGCCCTGGGTGACTTTGTAGGCTCCGTTGTACTGGGCGACTTCCTCGCCCATGACGACGACCATGGGGTCGCGGGCGATTTCTTCATCGAGGGCTTCACGGATGGCGTCGCGGTAGGTGATTCGGCGGGGCATGGCAGGTTTTGAGGGGGCAGTAAGTCGGGGCGGGGCGGGGCAGTGTCAAGCGGGCGGCTGCATCGGGAAAGGACAAAAATGCCGACGATGGCTAGGGCGAAACATTCAGTCCGAAGGCTCTCAAAGCTGAAAAAGGGCCTGTTTGCAGGTATTTTTATTAACAAATCTTAACTTTTTTTAGAAATGATGTTGACGATCATCCGAAAGTTTAGTTGAACGGAGGTTGTCTATTCTTCACTCGTGCCACTTTCCTCCAGTCCATCATTCTATACTGGCTGCAAACTTGCTCAAAAAACACGAGCGAAGTGTGAAATTGCTTTTATACTGACTACCCCCTGCGTCTCAGCGCGGGGCAAGGACGTTGGTCCTTGTATCGTATTACCCACTTAGAACGCTCAATATGGAACTCGACGGAGGCATTAAGATTTACCTGCGTGAGATCGGCAAGACTGACTTGCTGACTCCCGACCAGGAGGTCGAGCTTGCTGAACGCATCAAACGCGGCGACCCCGAAGCCCGTTCGCACATGATTCGTGCGAACTTGCGCCTCGTGGTGAAGATCGCCCAGGATTACGCCAACTACGGTCTGCCACTTCTCGACCTGATTTCCGAAGGAAACATCGGCCTGATGAAGGCCGTGGAACGCTTCGACCCGAACAAGGGTGGCAAACTTTCAACCTACGCCGCCTGGTGGATCAAACAGTCCATCAAGCGCGCTCTCGCCAACCAGTCCAAGACCATCCGCCTTCCTGTCCACATGGTGGACAAGATCAGCAAGATGCGCCGTGTGGCCATGGCGATGTCCGAAGAACTGGGCCGTGAGCCCACGGACGACGAACTCTCCGAAGAAATCGGCATCGATCGCGCCAAGCTCAGCCAGCTCAAGGTCGCCTCCATGCGCCCGGCCTCGCTGGATGCCCCGATCAGTGACGACGACAGCACGGAATTCGGCGAAATCGTCGGCGACGAAAACGCCCAGACGCCTTTCGACCTGCTCTCGCACAAGAACATGCACAGCCAGCTTGATGGCTTGCTGACCGTTCTCGACGAACGCGAACGCAAGATCATCGACGCCCGCTTCGGCCTTGCCGGCCAGAAGCCGCGCACGCTGGAAGAAGTCGGTCAGGAGTTCGGCGTCACGCGCGAGCGTATCCGTCAGTTGCAAAACATCGCGCTGCGCAAGCTGCGCCGTGCTCTGCAGAAGAAAGAAGACCCGATTCCGAAGGCGCTGCGCAATGCTGGTGGCAAGAAGAAGCGGAAGAAGGCCGCTGCTGCCGAAGCCGAGGACGATTAAGATCTTCTCCAAACTTTGAAGCCGGGTGTCGCAAAGACCCCGGCTTTTTTGTTGGGTCAAAGTAGCCCTGTTCCTGTGGAACAGGAGGTGCTCCGCAATAACTAACTGTGCAGAACTACCGGAGATGTGGATTCTGCGGAGCGGTTCCTTGTTGCACAGCAACAAGGCTACTTTTTCGCCGGCAGGAACTGCACGGCGTCGGCGATCACGACCTTGTCGGGTTCGGTGCCTTCGTTCGACACGCGCACCCAGCCGGTGCGGCCTGCCTCAAAGCGGAAGCTGCCGAGGGTGCGGAAGAGATGGGCGTGCGGGGGCTCCTGCTGCTGATTGATGATGATCTTCGCTTCGCCATCGGCGTGATGGATGGTCACAGGCGTTTTGGTGGAGCGGCGTACGTTGTAACAATGAGCGAGCCGCACTTCGTACCAGCCTGACTTGGGCAGCGTGGGTGTGAAGGTGACGGACTTGGTGCCTTTGCCTGCCTTCTTGTCGTGCAGGTAGCCGAGACCGACGTAGGGCGGTGTGTGGGTGGAGTACTGCCAGTCGCCAACGAGTTCCGCGCTGGTTTCGTCCACGACGATGCCGGGGAGTGTGGCTGGATCTACCACGATGTATTGGACCATCTCAGGCCGGTCCACCTCGCCGGGAGGGTGGATGTTGGCGATGGCCTTGGGGTGGTGCTTGAGGGCTTCGGCGGCCAGGGCAGCGCTGAGGAGTGTCACGACGATCAAAAGGTATCTCATGGCAGCGGGTGGTGGGTCATTTTGGGGTGGCCTTCTCGTTGATCAGATAATCGAGCAGATTGATGAAGCTCTTCTCATCCAGCGTTTGTCCGAAGACGGGAGGCATGAGCGACATGGGCGTGGTCTGGTCTTTGGCGAGATCGTTCTTCGACACGCGGTGCTCCTGACCTGCGGCGTCAGCGAGGATGAGGACCTGGCCGGCTTCGCCTTTGAGGAAGCCGCTGAGGGTGCTGCCGTCTTTGAGGGTAAGGGTGTGCAGGTGAAAGTGGGCGTCCACGTTGCGGTTGGGATCGAGGATGTCCTCGCACAGGCGCTCGGGGCCGCGTGCGCCGATGCCATCGAGCTGCGGGCCGATGAGACCGCCGGTGCCGCGGATCTGATGACACACGGCGCAGTTGGTGGTGAAGACGGTCTTGCCTGCTGCGAGGTCGGGCTTGGCTTTGGCATAAGCGGCAGAGCGGGTGGTGATGAGGGCATCGAGCTGCTGGCGCTGCTCGGGTGAAACGGGCAGCGGGGGTGGCGCGGGGCGTGGTGGCAGGTAGGCGGAGAGCTTTTCGCGCAGTGCGGCGGGGGCGGTGTGCTGGAGCATCATGGCGAGGGTCTTGAGCTCGCTGCGGGTGCTGTCCTCGCTCTGGAAATCGTTCACGCTGACCACGGCGGGCTCGATGCGGGTGATGCCGAGCCAGGCGTAGGCTTTGCCGTCGTCGCCATCGACGATCTCAAGGCGCACGGATTTGCCGGTGTGGCTGGAGAGGTCCAGCTCGGTGCGCTGGCAGACATCGCTGCGCGGTGGGAAGGCGCTGGCGAGCGTGGTGCCGCTTTGTGCGTCCACCACTCGCAAGAGGTTTTTGTCGTGCGTCTTGCTGGTTGGAGGGCCGCGATGGCCGTTGATCCACACGACGAGTTTGGCGGGCGCGGCGAAGTCTTTGGATTTGAGAATGCCGCTGCGCTTTTCCTCATCGCCACCGCCTTTGGCCATGCTCTGAAGCACCTGGGCCTGAGTGCCGTCGGTGCATTGGCGTGGCTGCAAAGACCAGATGGCATCGCCTGAAGAGGTCCACGCGAGGGTGGGCTGCTGCGGTGCGGAATCGAGGAGCTGGGTGGCGAGTTGTTGCGCCCATTGGAGCAGCTCGGGATTGGCGGGGGCTCCGCGCTCGCTGAGGCCGTTATGGATGGCCTGAATCATTTCAAGCTGAGCTGAAGATGACTTCGTGGCGCGTTCCTGATGTTCCTTAGAAAGCGCGGATTTCAAGAGCTCCGGGTCACCGTAGCGAGCGACGTGCCCGAGGATCAAAGGCCGCGCCATGGAGCCTTTCGAGTCGAGAGTTTCCATCCGCCACAGCCACGCGCTGGCTTCGGCATTTGGCGTGGCCAGAACAACCTCGGCGGCACTTGTGGCATCGGGAGGCAGAGCCTTGAAGTTCCCGGGCAGGGAGAGAATTCGCCTCAAGGCAATCTTGGTGGTCAGCGTGATCGTGGGGTCGTTCTCCCTGGCTCCCCTGGAAAGCAAAGATTGCAGTTCCTGCACCGCACGTGGATCTTCAGAAGCACCGAGACACTCGATCTTCGCCTTGCGATTTTCCACGGAGTCGCGCGTTTCGAAAGTCCGGCCATTTTTTATTCCGAAAGCCATCGTCTCACTGACGATGGGCCCTGTGCTGATTGCGGGCGAAAAAGAACTGTTTACCCCTGGCACAGTGACGTGATCAAACACAGGCAGAGCGTGAGCAAAATAACCGGGAACTGCAGTCTGATCCCTGAAGGCACTCAGGACCTTGTAGCAGTGGGCGGAGTTTAGGAGATTGAGCGACTCGATGCGCTTGAACTGACTGGCTCCGGCTTTGCCAAACCGAGCGCCGATCCAGAGTCCATGGGCCATGCGCAGTGACATTCCTGGAGCCGGCGGAATTCTGGGGCTCGATTGAGGTATGACTGAAACAACCGCTTCGAATGCTGCCTCGCCTCGCTGGCAGATTAGCTCTCCCGCAAGATAACGGCGTCCGAGGTTTGGAGACTCCAGCTGCTGAGCCAGCTCTTTGTCGGACAGTTTTTCCAACTGGCAGTCGGTCAGGGATTTGGCGTGGTCATCCTTCACCACACGCCAGATTCTGCCGCGCTCTTTGTCGCGGCCGGGATGATCCAGAGGCACCTCGTAGTGGCCGATGATTTTGTTGTAGAAGTCGGCGATGTAGAGGGCGTTGTCGGGGCCGAGCTGGAGATCGACTGGGCGGAACCAGGGGTCGGCGCTGGTGATGAAGTCGGGCTGCTCGTTCGCTTTGGGCGTGGAGCCGGTGAAGGTGACTGTGTCGTGGTTCACGCGGGAGGTGACGCAGTTGCCGACGAGCATGTGGTCGTCCCACTCAGGGCCCCAGACGCCGCCGTCGATATAGACGATGCCGCAGATGCCGGTGGAACCGTGGCTGTGCTGGCACATCACGGGGGCGAAGCCGAGGCCGTCATCGGGTTTGCCGAAGCTGGGGTAGCAGGCGCCGCGAATGAGTTGGTAGATGGGCGAGCTGTGGCAGTCGGCGCTGTAGAGATTGCCAAAGCGGTCCCAGCAAAGGCCGAAGGGATTGACCTGGCCGTGCGTCCAGATTTCCACGCGTGAACGATCGGGGCGGAAGCGGAAGACGTTGCCGCTGTGGAGATCGAGAGTGCTGCCATCCTTCGCCTTGATGTGGCTGGTGTTGTTGAAGCCGTGCGAGGCATAGACCCAGCCATCGAGGCCCATGCGGAAGCTGCTGCACATGCCGTGGGTGTCTTTTTCATAGCCGAGGGGGCCGAAGAGGATTTCGCGGTGGTCGGCTTTGTCGTCGCCATCGGTGTCGGCGAAGTACCAGATGTTGGGAATGCTCCAGGCGATGCAGCCGGCTTTGTGCTCCGGCTTGTGCCAGGGGAGAACACCAGTGGGGATGTTCAGGCCGTCGGCGAAGTCGGTGACCTTGTCGGCCTTGCCGTCGCCATCGGTGTCTGCGAGGATTTTGATCACATCGCGGCTGTCTTTGACGCGCGTTCCCTTCTCGTCAGACCATCGGCTTTTGTCGGCGGCGTAGGGATACTCGACGGTGGAGGAAACCCAGAGGCGGCCCCGCGCATCGAAGGCCAAGTTGATGGGCTTGTTGATCATCGGCTCGCTGGCAAAGAGCTGCACGGTGAAACCCGGCGGCACGTGCAATCCCGCGCGCTCCTGCTCTGGAGTCAGTGGCTCCGTCTCGCGCACGAGGCGCATTTTATCCTCGGCGGCATGAAGGCTGGCGGACAGGGTGCATGCGGTGACGAGGCAGCGAAGGAATGACATTCAGCCATTACAGCGCAGAACGGCGGCTTCCTTCAAGGTAGGATTCGAGTGAGGTGCTGTAATGCAGCGTTGTTTTCATGATGGTGCAGTATTGCGGCACGCCAGACCTTTTCTGCCTCTCCCTATTCAATGGACGGCGCATCTTTTGCAGCGCCATCGAAGCCACAGACCCGAAACTTCGGACCCGCACAACGGTTCCCTACCAGCCCTGTGGCATGCGCTGCTCTGGATGGCAGAGATGCCCACGTGGTTCAATCAATCAGGCTTGAGGATGCATGTCCCGGTGTTGCAGGCGACCTCGGTGATCTGCTGTTTCAGGTCGTCATCGCTGCGAAGGCGGAGCAGGTGGGAAAGGCCGATGCGGTTGCTGGAAATCCAGTGCACCACGCGGCGGGCGATCTGCTGCATCGCCGGACTGGCGAGCCGCAGGGACCACTCGCGGTACTCACGTAGCGCCCACAGGCAGGTGACCCAGGCGCCGGCACCCTGCCACAAGGAGCCGTCATCTCCCATGACGACGATTTCCTGATCGGCACGCAGGCTGGGAAGAGCCGGGCAGAGGCGCAGCGCCTGGGGTGAATCATAGGGCAGGAACTGCAGCCGCACATAAGCGGCCTGGTCGAGCATCCAGCGGCGGAAGCGTGAGCACAGGCCGCAGCGGGCATCGTAGAAGATGGTGAGGGTGTTCATGGAGCTGATGTTTTCCCGATAAGGGACCGGCTAAACGCTGCCACCATCCCTGTGATGCTAGGCCCACGGACGTATGGCATGTCTTGAAGTGAGAATTTCATACTTGTGACCTTTGCCAGCCAGCCAGCTCCGGCGAAATAGGGCCATAGAACTACAGTCACTGCAGCACCCGCCACAAAGCCGCAGATCGATGCAATCCAAGGGCGACGCAGCCTGGAGTTGTCTGAAACCCAGACATCAACAGGAAAGAAGATGACCAACCAAGCGCACATGATCACTACCCCAGTGCAAACTCCCATGAATATAAGATAGCCGATGTAATCGCTGAAGAATTTATACCGGTCCACCATCCAGGACAGATTGCAGATCCAGAAGAGGATATTGCACACCACCCAGCCGCAGAACATAGCGACCAGGGACAGTTTGAGTTTGTGAGCAAACGTCTTCACAGCGTGTCCAGGATGTCATTGGCTTTGCTGACGCGATGCATGGGTGGCACGGGAGGCGGCAGATTCGCCAGGGTGGCGCGGCGGCGCATGCGGGTGAAAACGTAGAGATTGAAGAAGTGCATGCCGCCGAGCATGAGCAGCACGACGCCCATCTTGCCGCTGAGCAGTTCGAAGACGCCGCGGGCGCCGCTGATTTCCTCGGTGCTTTTCAGATAGAGCGAGACAAAGCCGATGTTCACCAGATAGAAGCCGACGACGAGGAGGTGATTGACGCTGTCGGCGAGGTCCGTGTTCCCGTTGAAGCAATCGACGAGGAAGATGCGGCCGTTTTTGTGGAGGGTGCGCGCCACCCAGACCGTCATGCTGACGGCAAGGATGAGGTAGAGGCTGTAGCTGATGACGGTTTCGTTCATAGGGGTGTGTGGTTTGTATTTGGGTTGATTAAAACTGTTTATTCTGAATTTTCAGTTATTAGTGAAATACATGGGCATAAAAAGATCAGCCGAGGAGGCGCATGGCCCACTGCAGGGCGGAGGCGTGCTTCATGGAGATCACGGTGTCGGCGACTTTGACGCCGAAGCTGAGGAATTCGTCGAGGTCCTGCATCTGCTGATGGAAATCCTTCCCTGGGCCAACGGCTTCGTCCTTGGTGCGGGCGGCGCAGTCGCGCAGAAGATGGATGGCGGGCTCGATCTCGCGGCGCTTGCGCTCTTTCGAGATGGTAATGAAGATCTTCCAGACGTCCTTTTCGGCCTCGAAGTATTCCTTGCGATCGCCCTTCTTGGTGATGATTCGCACGAGGTTCCAGCCGACGAGATCCTTCAAATTGGTGTGGGCATTGCCGCGGCTGATTTCCAGGCGCTCCATGACGTCGTCCGTGCACATGGGTTCCGGGGCGGTCATGAGCAGGGCGTGAATCTGGGCCATGGTGCGCGGGATGCCCCACTGCGTGCCTAGCGAACCCCACTGGACCACGAATTCCTCGCGGGCTTTTTCCCATTCTGGTAGTTCTTTGCTCACGCTTTCATTAAAAACTGAAAATAATGAAAGGCAAGGGAAGTGTTGGGTTTTCTTTGAGAAAGGAGGCAAGGCCTCCTGGCTTGGCCATCGGTGCTGGCCGTGGGATGGGTGTGGCGACAGCCCGCCCGTCCGCCAGCGTAAGGCAGACGCGAGGGCGTACGCACGTCCTCGAAGTCGGGGGTTTGGCGACGGGGAGTTTGTGTGGTGGAATGTCCTCGACGCCAAACACGCCAAACCTACGCTCGAAAACCACGCCTTACGGGCTCAGGCGCACTTTCACCCACACGCCGTTTTCTTTGCGGTAGCGAATGCGGTCGTGCAGGCGGCTGACGCGGCCCTGCCAGAACTCGATCTCATCCGCCAGCAAGGTGTAGCCGCCCCAGTGCGGCGGACAGGGGACCTGACCTTCGGGATACTGCGCCTTCAGTTCGACATCTCGCTGCTCCAGCCATTCACGGCCTGAGATCACCACGCTCTGATCGGACACCCAGGCGCCGATTTGATGCCCATAGGGACGGCTGGCGAAGTACTTCTCTGCATCGGCACGGTCGAGCTTGGAGATGGAACCGCGCAGGCAGACCTGGTGATGACGGTCCGTCCATAGGAAGCAGGCGGCGGCACGGGCATCGGCGGCGATCTCGTGGCCCTTCCGGCTTTCGTAGTTGGTGTAAAAATGAAAGCCGCGCTCGTCGATGCCCTTGAGCAGCACCGTGCGCACGGTCGGAGTGCCGTCGAGTCCGTTGGTGGCTAGACTCATGGCATTCGGCTCCGGCAGCTTGTGGGCGAGGGCGTCGTTGATCCATATCGTGAAGAGCGCCAAGGGATCGACCGGGGCGCTGTGTTCGTCGAGTTCGCCCTGGTCGTAACTCACGCGCAGGTCGGGCAGGTTCGGTTTGTCAGTTGGGTTCATTCAGGTTACAAGAAACGCGTGTCGTGCGGCCTGCGCTACGTCAGCTTTGGCCTTTTACACACTCTTTTGCTCCATGCCATCTTCTGTCACCGGCGTCATTCAAGATCTCGAACGCATCCTGCTCACCCCAGCGCAAATCAGCGAGCGGGTGAACGCGATGGCCGCGCGCTTGAATACGGAACTCGCAGGCAAGGTCGTCACCGTGGTGGCGCTGATGGATGGCGGACTTTTCTTTGTGGCTGATCTGCTGCGCAAACTCGAAATGCCCGTGCGACTGTACACCTTGAGCGCCAGCAGTTATCAGGGCGGCACGACTACCACGGGGGAGGTGAAGGTGAACTGGCCCGCCAATTTCGATATTCACGGCCAAGACGTGCTGCTGCTTGATGACATCCTCGACACCGGGCTCACGCTCAGCGCCATTTCCGAACGCCTGCTCGCCCAGCAGCCCGCCTCGCTGCGGACCTGCGTCCTGCTGAGCAAACGCCGTGAGCGCCTGAGCCATGTGGCGCTGGATGACGCCGGCTTTGAGATCGAAGACGAATTCGTGGTCGGCTACGGCATGGATTACATGGGGCGCTTCCGCAATCTGCCTTGCATCGGCATCCTCAACCCGAATCCTGCGTCATGAAGCTGCGCGTGCTTTTCTTCTCCGTCCTGCGTGACATCACCGGCACGGACGAAATCACCCTCGAAGTGCCCGTGGGGGCCACGATGGGAGACCTCCTCGCTCAAATCGAAGCCCGCTGGCCCAAGCTGCGTGACTGGCAGAACAGCCTGCTGCTGGCCTTGGACCAGACCTACGTGAAGAGAGATGAACCGCTGCACGATGGGGGTGAAGTGGCGATCATGCCGCCAGTGCAAGGGGGGTAGGGAACTTGGTCACAAATACCTATCGTCGGGAGTGGACCGGCGTCCGAATAAGAGCTACTCCAGCGCCACTCCGCACTGCTGGCAGTGCCGCGCACGGGAGTCATGGTCGTCCCAGCCGCACTCCTTGCACCGGCGGCGGATGCGGGTGCCTTTGAGCTCGCGACCAATCTCTGAGGTCACGATGCCGGTGGGCACGGCGATGATGGCGAAGCCGGTGAGCATGATCACTGACGCCATCATTTTTCCCAGCACGGTGACCGGCGCGACATCGCCGTAGCCGACCGTGGTGATGGTGACGATGGCCCAGTATATCGACTGTGGGATGTTCGCGTAGCCGGGGTTGGCACCGTGTTCGATCACATAGACGATCGTGCCTTCCACGCAGACGAGTGCGAGCACGGCGGAAAAGAAGATGAGGATCTTGCGCCGGCTGGCGCTCAGCGCGTTCATGAGCACGCCCGCCTCGCCGATGTACTCGGCCATCTTCAGCACCCGAAACATCCGCATGAGTCGCAGGACGCGCACCGTCGTGAGATAATGCGAACCCGGAAGCAGCAGCGAGATGTAGGCTGGCAGAATCGACATCAAATCGACCACGCCGAAGAAACTTCGCGCATAGACCCAGCGCTTCCGCACCACCCACAGGCGCGTGAGGTACTCCAGCGTGAACAACCCGGTGAACACCCACTCCAGTGTGTTGAACAAGGTGCCGTGCTGCTCCCGCAGCGAGTCAACGCTCTCCAGCATGATCGTCAAAACACTCAGGCCGATCACCCAAAGCAGCAGGACATCGAAAACGCGACCTGCCTTCGTGTCGGAGAGGAAGATGATGCGCCAGATGCGTTCGCGGGTGGAATCCGGATTCTTGGATGGACCTGCCATGCGGAAGAAGAGCAGGCGCAGCCAGTCCATGCAAGCCATCAACCACAGCACCTTCGAAAGATCGCCGCAGATTGCGGCTGTAAATTCACGCCAGAATATCCTTCACCACATGGCCGTGGATGTCGGTGAGGCGGTAGTCGCGGCCTTGGAAGCGGTAGGTGAGGCGTTCGTGATCGAAGCCGAGCAGGTGCATCACGGTGGCCTGGAAGTCGTGCACGTGGACTTTGTTTTCGGCGACGCTGAAGCCGAGTTCATCGGTGCTGCCGTATTCAAAGCCGCCCTTCACGCCGCCACCGGCCATGAAGAGGGAGAAGCAGTCGGGGTAATGGTCACGACCGAGCACCTTGCTGGCGGCGGTACGCCCTTCGCGGAAGGGGGTGCGGCCGAATTCACCGCCCCAGATGACGAGGGTGTCGTCCAGCAGACCGCGCTGCTTGAGGTCTTTGATCAGTGCGGCCACGGGTTTGTCGGTCGCGGCCATTTTGGCGGTGAGGCCGGTGGTGATGCCGCTGCCTTCGCTGGTGCCGTGGAAGTCCCAGCCCCAGTCGAAGAGATTCACAAAGCGCACGCCTTTTTCAATGAGGCGGCGAGCGAGCAGGCAGTTATTGGCGAAGCTGGCCTCGCCGGGTTTGGCGCCGTAGGTTTCAATGACGTGCTGCGGCTCCTTGGAGATGTCCATGACCTCGGGCACGCTGGTCTGCATGCGGAAGGCGAGTTCATACTGGGCCATGCGCGTGATGGTCTCAGGATGGCCGAATTCGGCGACCTGCTGCTGGTTGAGATCCTGCAGGGCATCGAGCGTCTTGCGGCGCATGGCGCGGTTCATGCCGGCGGGATCGCTCACGAAGAGGACGGGGTCGCCCTTGCTGCGACACTGCACGCCCTGATACACGCTGGGGATGAAGCCGCTGCCCCAGCAGCCCTGGCCGCCGCTGGGCTGCGTGCCGCTGGAGATGAGGGCGACGAAGCCGGGCAGATCCTGATTTTCCGTACCGAGGCCATAGGTGGCCCAGGAGCCCATGGAGGGCCGGCCCTGCCGTGCATGACCGGTGAAGAGCAGCAACTCCGCCGGGGCGTGATTGAACTGATCCGTGTTCATGGAGCGGATCAGGCACATCTCATCAGCGATGGTGTGGAAGTTTGGGCAGGCATCGCTCATGGTGAGGCCACCTTTGCCATAGCGCGCAAAGGTGCGCGGGGTGCCCATGAGCTTGGGCACGCCGGTGGTGAAGGCGAAGCGGCGGCCTTTGAGAATCGAGTCCGGGCAGTCCTGCCCGCTGCGCTTCACGAGCTCCGGCTTGTAATCAAACAGATCGAGGTGCGGCGGTGCGCCGGACATGTGCAGGTAGATCACGCGCTTGGCCTTCGGCGCATACTGCGACTTCTTCGGTGCCAGCGGATTGTCCGCTGCCGCACTGGCTCCTGCCTTCTGCTGCATCGCATGCATGGCGATGGCCCCGAGGCTGAACTGCCCCGCATTGCCGAGGAACTGGCGGCGCGTTTTGAGCTGGAGGGTGTCGTGAGTGATGGGGTGCATGTTCAAAGAAGATACGTTCAAGGTCCGGTCATCCTTTTGCGCAACTGAGCGGAATCGCGCTTGGCGTGATAAACGGCGAGGATCCAAAGACAGTCCTCGCGGATTTCGTAAACGACCTGGAACGGAAAACGCCGCATGAGCACTTTCCGATAGGGTGCCAGCACGACCCGATACATTTCAGGACTGGCCTCGATTCTCGACAAACACTCTTCCAGCGCCCGGACAAACTCAGTGCCCAGTCCTGGTTCACAGCTGTCGTACCAGCGTCTCGCATCATCGGCATCACAAAGCGCGCATGGCGAGAGAACGGATTTCTTCATGGTCAATCTCCAGCCAGGAGTCGTGCTTTGGCCTCATCCCATGGAATGCCAATGGAGGGATCAGCCAGCATTGCAGCACGACGTGCGTCCAGTTCCGTGATCTGTGCGCTGCTCAGAGGAAAATCCACATCTTCTGCCACCATGGTGTCCCAGATGTCTTCCACCAGCTGAATGCGCTGCACCACTGGCATCTGCCGAATCTGTTCGAGTGCGATGGTCATGGGGAAAGATGATCTGTGGCAGGCAAAGAGCAATCGACGATTTGGAACGCTGCGCAGGGGGCTTGGGCCTTATCATCGATTGGACCAAAATGCATACCCAGCCGCCGCCAGCCCACCTGGGCCGACGATCCAAGTGTGCCAACTGCCGCCACCAATGGCGGCCAGCGTGCCGAAGATTCCGGCGATCAGGAGATAAGCAAAACCGACGGCACGCAGAACCGGACGTTCGACCTGGTTGGCGGCATTGAAAAAGCCGACAGCCATGCAAAGACGGATGATAAAGCTGGTCGTGGTCATGGGATCAGCGGCGCATCAAAAACTCATCGAGGTTCATCACCACATTGGCGATGGTTGTCCACGCGGCGAGTTCGGCGATGTCGGCGTCTTTGGGGGCGGGGCCGAGGGGATCGGTGGCCATCTTGGTGGCGTCGGCTGGATCGGCGCGGTAGGTGGTGAGTGTGTCATTGTAGAGCCCGGTCAACGACGTGACCTCATGCGCATTCGGAGCGCGGGAGAGGCAGAGTTTGAAGAGAAGGGCGAGGCGCTCGGGCTGGGTCTTGGCTTCCGCAACGAGACGGCGGGCCATGGCTTGATTCGTTTCGATGAAGACGGGATCATTGAGCGTCACGAAGGCCTGCAGCGGCGTGTTGGTGCGGCTGCGGCGGATCATGCAGACTTCGCGGTTGCCGGCGTCAAAGGTGGTGAAGCTGGCGTACGGGCTGTTGCGGCGGACTTCGGTGTAAAGGCTGCGGCGGTGGGCGTCTTCGCCGGGGCTGATCGTCCAGTCATTGCTGCGGCCAAAGGCGGTGGTGAGACCGAGATTGGGAGTCAGCGGACGCACGGGAGGGCCGTACATTTTGGCGCTGAGAAGGCCGCTGACGGCGAGGGCTTGATCGCGGAGAAGTTCGCCGGTGGGGCGGAAGCGCGGGCCGCGCGCGAGGAGGCGGTTATCAGGATCGCGTTCATTGAGCTCCGGTGTGGTCTTGGTGCTTTGCTGATAGGCCTGGCTGGTGAGCATGAGCTTGAGCATGTGCTTGATGTCCCAGCCGCTGTCCATGAGCTCGGCGGCAAGCCAGTCGAGCAGTTCGGGATGCACGGGCAGGTCTCCCTGGCTGCCAAACTCCTCGCTGCTGCGGACGATGCCGGTGCCGAAGATGCTTTCCCACAGGCGGTTGACGGTCACGCGTGCAGTGAGCGGGTTGTCGCGGCTGACGAGCCATTTGGCCATGGTGAGGCGATTGCGTGGCGCATTGGCGGGCAGGGGATTGAAGGTGGCGGGCGTGCCTTCGCTGACTTCATCTCCCAGCGCCTGCCAGTTGCCACGGAGCTGGATCTTGGTGACGCGACGCTGCTTGGGATCGAGATCGCGCATGATGGGCACGGTGACGGGCTTGACGGCTGCAAGCTCCTTGCTGGCGGTTGCGAGGCGCGTGCGCTCTGCGGCGGTGGCCTTGGCCACGTTGCGCACGAAGTAATCCACCACGGTCTTCTGCTGCGCGGGGCTGCGTTTGTCCTTCGCCTGCGCGAGTGCGGCGACGACATCCTGCGGCACTTTGGTGACCTGCTGCACGCGGGCGTCTCCCGTGTAGCTGAGGCGGAAACTGCCGAGCGTGTGCTGCTTGTGCTCGCTGTTTTGCGTGAGGGTGATGCGCAGTCGCGCGCCGGCGGGGATCATGACGGGAGAGGCGGCAAGCAGGGTGAGCGTGTGCGGCTTGTCCGCGGCACCGGAGACGGCCCAGCCCTGCTGCTTTTTATCCTTTGGCTTGAGGATGGAGGCGGCCGTGAAGCCATCCTGCTCAAAATCCGCCAGTGCGGTGGTGAAGCTGAGGGCTGCGGGGCCGCTGGTGGCAAAGGTCTTGTCCTTGTCCGGCGCGGGGGTGGCGTCGCTCTTCCAGAGGGTCTGGCGTTTGTCATCCAGCAGGAGCACGCGGAATCCTTCGAGGCGCGTACCCGTGCCGCCATCGGTGCGGTTCCAGACGACCACGCGGTCCACGGGTTTGGCGGCTTTGAGATCGACCTCCCACCAGGGGTCGTTGTCCGTGCCGGCGGTGTGGGACACGCTGTTCTTGGAGTAGTCGCCCTCGGTGCCGCCGTCGATGGCGCGTTTGGCCGCGGCAGTGGTGTAGGTGCTGCTTTGCGAGGCGGTGCCTTTGGGCGCGATATTTTCACTGCCGCTGAAGACCTGCACCTCCGCGAGCTGGAGCATCTTTTTCTCCCCGGGAAGCTCGATGCGCACATAGCGCGCCTGCGGCGGAGGGCCGTCATCTGCACGCACAATCTCGGCCTTCACTTCGGTGAGGACGAAGTTGCCGAAACCAGCGGCTGGTATCGTCTCCACGCGCAGGGCGTTGAGCTTGTCTCCGGTGGCAGGGAGTTCGATGGTGTAGGTGTCGGTGTCGCTCTTTTTGGGGATGGAGACGGTGCCGTCTGGGGCGATGGCGGCGCTTTGCTTGGACTGCGTGGTCACCTTGGCGGGTGGCGGGGTCTGCCAGCCGAGATCGCGGGCAAAGCCAGAGTCCCAGGCATCGAGACCGGCGAGCCATGCGGGAGCAGGGGAGGCGAATTGTTTCTCCAGCGTGTCGATCTCGCTCTTCAAACGCTCGCGCTTTTGCTTCAGCTCGGGGGTGTCGAAGCTGTGCAGGGGCACCTCGTCCTTTTTGTCGCTGTCGGCGCTTTGATTGAGGAAGGCGTAGAACTGGAAGTACTCGTTGATGGTGATGGGATCAAACTTGTGCGTGTGGCATTGGGCGCAGGCCATGGTGGTGCCCATCCAGACGGCGAGAGTGGTGTTGACGCGGTCGATGATGGCGGCGTTGCGGAATTCCTCATCGTCCGTGCCGCCTTCATTCTGCGTCATGGTGTTGCGGTGGAAGGCGGTGGCGATGAGCTGGTCGTCCGTGGGATTCGGCAGCAGATCGCCGGCGTTTTGCTCGATGGTGAACTGGTCAAACGGCATGTTTGAATTCAGGGCGCGCACCACCCAGTCACGGTAGGCCCAGATCTCGCGCGGCTGGTCGCTCGGGTAGCCGGAGCTGTCCGCGTAGCGTGCGAGATCGAGCCACTGCCGCGCCCAATGCTCGCCGTAGGCAGGCAGCGAGAGGTAATGATCTACCACCTTGTCGTAGGGCTGCGCGGCCAGCGCATCTAGTTCGGCAAGCGTGGGTGGCAGGCCGGTGAGATCCAGCGCGGTGCGGCGGATGAACGTGGCTTTGTCAGCCTGGGGGCCGTATTTGAGCCCCTCTTGCTTCAGCCGCTGCACCAGAAAGGCGTCCACAGGGTTTTTGGCGCCTGCGGGCACGGCGGGTTTCACCACCTTCTCATAGCTCCAGTGCTTGCCCCAGGGCGCGCCCTGTTTGATCCATTCGGTCAAAAGGGCGATCTGCGCGGGGGAGATGGTCTTGTGCTGCTTCAGGGGCGGCATGACCTCGTCCGGGTCTTTGCTGAGGATGCGCTCCAGCAGGGCGCTTTTTTCAGGATGACCCGCCACCACGGCGATGGTGCCGTCGTTGTTCTTTTTGGCGCTCGCTTCCTCATCCAGGCGCAGTCCGGCCTCGCGCTTCTTTTCATCCGGGCCGTGGCAGAAAAAGCAGTTCTCGCTCAGGATGGGCCGGATCTCCTTGGAGAAATGGATGGGGCGCGGTGCCGGCTCCGCGACGGCGGAGGCAATGAGAGGTAGAGTGATGAAAAGGCGGATCACGCTGTGTGATACGCCGGAGAAGGGCCAATCTTTGACCGGGAGCGGCATTCTCCATGCGAGTGGCGGCGCTGAGATGGCGGCGGCCTTTGCCCGTCATCCCTTTTACGGGCCCCTGCTGCCATCCTGGCGGTACTGCAGATCCGTGTCATTCAGCGCCAGAAATCGCATGGCGCCTTGGATCTCAGCCTCTCGCATGTCCGGGATTCTAAAGGTGCGCCCGCGAAAGGCACCGGTATCCGGTGCCGTGCCATCGCGCAGATTGTAAATGGTGGCCTCCGGGTCTCCCGGCACGATGAAGCTGGCTCCGGCCGCATTGGCCATGGCCGCCACGCTGGCAATTTCCTGCGCATTGCGCTTGTCCTTTTGGTCCTCCGCCCCCTGCCGCGCGCTGCCCATGGTCATCATGGCGATGCTCATGACGATGGAGAGAATGACCATGGTGACGAGCAGCTCCATCAGGCTGAATCCGGACGCGGAAGGGCCGGTTTTTTGGAATTTGGAGGCTGGGGTGATCATCGGCGCACTAAACTTTCTAAATATTACTTTATTTATAGTAATTTTACAAACTTTTAGTTGCCGTGTCGTTTTGGCTCTTCCCGAGCACCGTGCAAAGGCTTGATTCCCAGTCGGCTGCCTGCTCCCGCATTCTTTTGCTGGCAAACCCCGCCTTTACCTTCGGCTTCCTCCCGCTAACATCCGCGCTCCCTTTTCCAGCCATGTCCGCCGTCCCCACCGCCGCCCAGATCCGCCAGAGCTTCCTCGACTTCTTCAAGGAGAAGCAGCACACCATCGTTCCCAGCGACAACGTCGGCTACACCAGCCGTGACGGTGCACGCATTTTCACCAATGCAGGGATGAACCAGTTCGTGCCCATCTTCCTCGGCGAGCGCAGCGCGGACGTGGACACCTGGCCCGGCGTCCTGCACAAAGGCCTCCCCACCCGTGCGGCGGACACGCAGAAGTGCATCCGCGCCGGCGGCAAGCACAACGACCTCGAAGACGTGGGCCTGGACACCTACCACCACACGCTTTTCGAAATGCTGGGCAACTGGTCCTTCGGCGACTACTTCAAAAAAGAAGCCATCTCCTGGGCCTGGGAGCTCGTCATCGAGCGCTGGAAGTTCCCACCGACGCGCGTGTTTGCCACCATCTACCAGCCCGGCGCAGGCGACCCCGCTGAGCGCGACCAGGAAGCCTGGGACATCTGGGCGGAAAAGTTCCGCAGCATCGGCCTCGATCCCGACATCCACATCGTCAACGGCAACAAGAAGGACAACTTCTGGATGATGGGCGACACCGGCCCCTGCGGCCCCTGCACCGAGATCCACATCGACCTGACTCCGGGCGCTCCGAACCTCGACGAAGACCGCCAGCGCGCCGGTGCCAAGCTGGTCAACGGCAGCGACGCGAGCTGCATCGAAATCTGGAACAACGTCTTCATTCAATACAACGCCAACCCGGATGGCAGCTTCGTCCCGCTCCCAGCGCAGCACGTGGACACCGGCATGGGCTTCGAGCGCGTCTGCTCGATCATCCAGGGCACGAAGGGTTTCACGGACTTTGAAAACGCCAAGATCAGCAACTACGACACCGACGTCTTCAAGCCGATCTTTGATGAGCTGACCAAGCTCTCTGGCAAGACATACGCGAGCACGTTGCCGAAGGCGAATGAGCAAGGGCATGTGGTGCCCGTGACCGAGCAGGAGAAGATCGACGTCGCCTTCCGCGTGATCGCCGACCATCTGCGCACGCTTTCGTTTGCGATTGCCGACGGCATCCAGCCCGGCAACAGCGACCGCAACTATACCCTCCGCCGCATCCTGCGCCGCGCGGTGAAGTATGGCCGCACGCTGGAATTCAAAGAGCCGTTTTTCTACAAGCTCGTTGATGTACTGGCTGCGCAGATGGGCGATGTGTTCCCTGAGCTGCGCACCAAGAAGGAGCAGATCAAGAGCGTGCTGAAGATCGAAGAAGAAGCGTTTAACAGAACCTTGGATCGCGGCATCGATGTGTTTGAAGAAGTATGCCGCTGTATCGAAGGCATAACTGAACGCGTCGAAGATGTTAAGCGTGAGGGAACCCGAGGAATCGATGGATTGTCGGCCTTGAAAAACATTTGGGGTCAGCGTGGTCCTGCGGCGTGGACAAGCTCAGAGCGTGTCGGCGGTGCTAACCAGTTTCAAATAGGTTTGTTAGTTGATACGTTGGTTAAGGGTGCTGTCTTGGATGAACAGCTTGTTGTTAGCATACTAAAGGATTTTGAATCGAAGGGCCGAGTCATATCGGGCGGTTCGGCTTTCATGCTCTACGACACCTTTGGCTTCCCACTTGATCTTACCGAACTGATGGCCCGTGAGCGTGGCTTGACCGTTGACACCGCAGGTTTTGACCAGCTCATGGAAGAGCAGCGCGAGCGCGCCCGCGAAGCCGGCAAAAAGAACAAGCAGGTCGTCTCCGTCTCCGAAATCGAGACCAAGGCACCGACCAAGTTCATTGGTTACGATGCCCTCGAAGCTGACGTGCGGGTGCTCGAAGTTGTGGAGATGAAGGACAAGACGGCCGTCGTGCTGGATGTCTCCACCTGCTATGCTGAAATGGGCGGGCAGATTGGCGATGCGGGCCAGTTGATTCTCGGTGCCAACACGTATCCGATCAGCGCCACCACCAAGGTCGGCAACACCTGGCTGCACTTCCTCGAAGGCGACGAAGCTCCTGCGGTGGATGCCACCGTGAAGCTTATTGTCGATGCTCCGCGTCGCCACGCCATCGAGCGGCACCACACCGTCACGCACATCTTGCACTGGGCGCTGCATGAAGTGGTGAACAAGGATGCCACGCAGAAGGGCTCCTCCGTCACGCCTGACAAGCTCACCTTCGACTTCAACAGCGCCGCGCTCACCGCGCAGCAGATCAGCGACATCGAGCGTCTGGTGAACGAGCGCATCGTCGCCAACGATCCCGTGTCCTGGACCGAAGTTCCCTACGTGGAAGCCAAGGCCAACAACGGCATCATGGCGCTCTTTGGCGAGAAGTACGGCGATCTTGTCCGCGTGGTGCAGATCGGCGGCCAGCGCAACAAGCTCGATGGCTGGAGCATGGAACTCTGCGGCGGTACGCACACGCGTAGCACCGGCGAGATCGGCCTCTTCCGCCTCGTCAGCGAAAGCGCCGTTGCCTCCGGCGTGCGTCGTATCGAAGCCATCGCCGGACTCGAAGCCTACAACGCGGCCCGTGCGGATGCGGACCTGCTCAAACTCCTCGCCGGCAAAGTCAGCGCCCAGGGTGCGGCCGATCTGGAGAAGAAGCTCGATCAGATTCTCACCCAGCAGAAGGAGCTCGAAAAGAACCTCAAAGCCGCGCAGCAGCGCGAAGCCGCTGTGAAGGCCAAAGACCTCATCGCCACTGCAGCGAACAACACCATCATCGCCAACCTTGGTGATGTGGATGCCGACTATGCCGTGGGTGTCGCTGAAGCGCTGAAAGGCACCTTCCCAGGCATCGTCGTCCTCGCTGCGACAGGCGGTGGCAGCGTGGCGCTGATCGCAAGCGTCGCCAAAGAGCACCAGGCGAAAGTTCAGGCTGGGAAGATCATCCAAACCATCGCCCCCATCGTGGGCGGCAAAGGCGGCGGCAAGCCGGACTTTGCCCGCGGCGGCGGCAAGGACGTGGCGAAGGTGGACGCAGCACTGGCCGAAGCCCGGAAGCTGGCGGGGGTGTAGGATTTTCCTGCGCCTCAGGTTCGTCGCCTGCCCCTTCTTCGTCTTGCGGTACCGGCTTCGGCCGATCCCAGGACAGTTGCGTCGTGTTCATGAGGTCGGATTGCCGCAAGACCGTGCCGCCGGGCACCGATTTGCTTTCACCACATCATGAACCGCCGATCCTTCCTCCACCAGACCTCCACCGTGAGTGCTGCCGCCGCAGTCGCCTCCCTCTCCAAGCTCCGTGCCGCCGATGAAGCAGGGAAGAAGGTCAAAGTGGCCGTGGTGGCGCTGGGGCGTGGCATGCAGCATGTGCAAGCCCTGCTGAAGATCCCGGGCGTGGAGATCGCCTACTTGGCGGAGGTGGACCCGAAGCGCCTGGAACTGGGCCTCAAGGTGGTGAACGACACGCAGAAGGTGTCCTGCGTGGGCGTGAAGGATTTCCGCAGCTTCCTGGATGACAAGACACTGGATGCCGTCTTCATCGCGACGCCGAATTTCTGGCACACGCCGGCGGCGATCCTCTGCATGCAGGCGGGCAAGCACGTGTATGTGGAAAAGCCCGGCAGCCAGAACGCGCAGGAGGCGGAGATGATCGTGGCGGCTTCGAAGAAGTACGACCGTCTGGTGCAGATGGGCAATCAGCGCCGCACGTGGATGAAGGAGGCGATTGAAGCGCTGCACGGCGGTGCCATCGGGCCGGTGCGCTTTGGCCGTGGGTTTTACTACAACACGCGCAAATCCGTGGCCACGAACGAGAAGCCGGCGTCTCCGGACATCGACTACAATCTGTGGCAGGGCCCCGTGCCGGATGATGCGAAGCATGATTTCAAATCGCTTGCACACTATGACTGGCACTGGTTCTGGCACTGGGGCAATGGCGAGCTGGGCAACAACGGCATCCATTCACTGGACATCCTGCGCTGGGGCCTCAAGGGCGACTACCCGCTGCGCACCACCTACAATGGCGGCCGCTACTTCTACGATGATGCGCAGGAGACGCCGGACACCGGCACGGCGGTGTATGATTTCGGCCACGCCGGCTGCGAATGGGTGCAGAGCAGCTGCCACGCCCGTGCGGCGGAGAAGCCGCTGGGCGAAGTGATCTTCTATGGCGACAACGGCACCATGGCCATCGCGCGGGACTCGTGGATCAACTACGACCTGAAGGGTGTGGAAATGAGCAAGGGCAAAGGAGCCGGTGGCGGCGACCCCGCGCACATGGGCAACTTCATCGAGGCCATCCGTGGCAATGCGAAGCTGAACAGCCCCATCGAGGAAGGCCAGAAGAGCACCATGATGTGCCACCTGGGCAACATGGCCTACCGCACGAACACCGTGGTGAAGTGCGACCCAAAGACCGGCAAGGTGCTGGACAACGCGGAGGCGCTGAAGCTGTGGGGACGCGATGGTGGGTACCGCAAGGGCTGGGAGCCGAAGATTTGAGGTAGCCTTGTTGCTGTGCAACAAGGGTGCGCTCTGCCGCCCCCATACCTCTCAGCAGTCCCTCGCGCTTTGTTCTTGCGGAGCCTTTCTTGTTCCGCAGGAACAAGGCTACTTTACCGGAACACCACGTCCACGCCCATGGCGCTTTCTTTGGCGAAGCCGGGGATCCAATGCGGCTTCCGCAGGGCGATGACGCGGTAGATCATGGACAGCACGTGGAGGATGAGCAGGCGGTCGATGAGGCGGTAGCCGCGGCGGCGGCGCATGAGGAGCCTGATGGCCCAGCCGAGGTAGCGGGGGTGCAGCCAGAAGGGCTTGAAGTCGGTCTTGATGCGGTAGCGGGCGCGAAGGCCGCGCTTGGGGTAGGTGGCTTTGTAGGCGCGCTTGGCTTCGCGCAGGCGGGTCTCCATCTCCGGGGTGAACTCGGTGAAGTAGTACTCACGTGCGAGAGCCAGCAGACGGAAGGTGTCGCGCATGTATTCGAGATCGGCCACGGGCACACCGGCACGCGGGGCGAGGGCGATCATCTGCTCCAGCCGGTCCATGCAGCGGGCAGCGCTGAGCAGGGCGGCTCCGGGCTCCTGCACAAAGTGGAGCAGCAGTTTTTTGACGCTGTGATTGATGAAGATGTTGCCCCAGTACACCTGCAGCAGCGGCGGGATGCGGACGCGGCGGAAGAAGAGCTTTTGCTGCGCGAATTCTTCCACGTAGAGCAGCTCGCGGATGACTTCATCGGAGTGGCGCAAAAGCTCGATGAGGGCTTCGGCATCGCCTAGCGCACGCTCTTGGGCAAAGGCTCGCACGGCGTCCTCCACCGGCATGCCGTCCTTGATGACGCGGATGGTGACGAAGGTATTGAGGTCCGTCCAGATGGCTTCGGGATCAATGAATGCGATGCGGCGGAAAGGCACCCAGCCGCCGGTCTGGCACCAGACCATGCAGCCGATGACGTTCTTCGCGTGCTTGAGCTCCTGCGCGTAGCGTTCGTACTCCCAGCCGGTGAAGCTGGGGTATTCGCCGCAGCCTTCGTACTCGCGCCGTGTCTGCAGCTCGACGATCTTGGCGACGTCGGTGCGGAAGAAGTTCGAATTGAGCGGCAGGTAGCGGAAGAAATCGGACTCGCCGTATTTCATCGAGATGACGAGCGCCGTACTGGTGAGCCCCTCAAACACGCTGGTGAAGGTGCGACGGTGCCACATCAGATCGCCGATGCGATACGCGCCCACGGTCCAGGTGCGGAAGATGAGGCGGCGTGCATGCTTCTCGCACACGGGCAGCAGATCGAGCAGGAGCTGGCGGGCCTGCGCGGGCTTCTGGATGACGAGCTCGCTGCGGAACTCATCGTGCACGCCCTTGCCATCGGATTCACCGATGCGGATGATGATGCCCGCCACCTGCGGGAAACTGGTGAAGAAGCCATCGAGCAATTCGGCGAGGTAGTCGTTCACCTCGCGCTTCGCTTCCACCATGCGCCGCCGCAGCTCGGGCGTGTAGGTCATCACATCCATGGTGAGATGCACCTGCAGGCCACGGGTGGTAAAGATCTCAAAGCAGCGTGCGAATTCCTCGCGGTAGAGCGCGATGCGCGCACGCAGTTCCGGCTCGAGCCACGCATGATCCGCGAGATGGGTTACATCATCGAGCGAGACGGCGTTGAAGCCCCACGCGACAGCTTGATCGGCGAAGCGCGTGAGGTCCGCGCGCACCAGCGCCCACCATGCCTCCGCCTCCGGCCCGGCCTCCTTCGGCAGATGATGCCAGGGGATCTTGGACCAGTTGATCGTACGCACGTCATGCCCGCGAAAGAAGGGGCCGATGGCGTCGATGAGGTGGAGTGGTTGCAAGCGCCGCGAATGAAGCACGCGGGCGCGGGATGCAAGTGACGATGTGGTGGCAGAGCCGGACGGCCTGGCTGGCCGCGCACGATTTTACCTCAGGCGTTCCTTGAGGATCTCGCGGAAGGGTTTGCCATCAAGGCTGAGGTCTTCGAGCACGGCACGGCCATTGAGCAGGCGAACCTCGGCTGTGATACCTTGGGCGCTGCGGAGGTTTTCGGCGAACCATTTGTCGGCTTCAGGTGCGAGCTTTTCGTTGACGTAGAAGCGGTCGAAGGGCCAGTCGATGACGGCCTTTTCGTTGAACACGTAGCGTGATTTGACACGCACGTAATCGCCACCTTCGGGTGGTGTGAGCGAAAGGCTGGAGATGATGGCAAAGCCATCGGCTCCCGGGGTGAGGACGGCATAGACTTGCGTGCCCTCGTTCAGCACCATGCCTGCCGGCACGGGGGCTTCGGTCTGGCTTGGACGCACGGCGAGATAGCGGCCGCGGAGCGGATCGTAGGGATCAGGGGCGGTGCATTTGAGCCTGATGAGCGTGCCTTGGGTGAGCACCCTTTCATGCGTCCAGATTTGCGACAAAGGTGCGGCCCACTGTGCCAGCACGGCGATGCCAAAGATGATGAAGGGAAGCGTTTTCATACGGCTGCGGCTTGTTTCTTTTTGAGCTGACGGCTCATGAGGAGGTTGAAGGCCAGGAAGGCGACGCCCACTGCGATGAAGACGAGTCCTTTGATCAGAAGCGAAAACTCGCTTTCAAAAATGCGGGCAATGATCAAGACGCAGATCAGTGTTGCGCCAAGACGTGGGGCACCACGCCTGCCTGCCAGTTCGAGAACGATGAGCATGATGCCAAGCCCAAGAAGATGCAGCGTCATGAGCCATGGCAGCAGGGGCTCCGCCCGGGAACCCGCCAGCAAGGCCAGCATCGGCGAAAGAGAAAGTGAACTGATACCCAGCAGAGCCCAGCGCTGCTGACGAATCGCCGGCAGCGCAAACAGCCCCACAAGGATGAGGCAGCCCCAGGCCCAAGGCAGGGTCAGTGCCATCTCCAACTTCGACAGC
Source organism: Verrucomicrobiota bacterium (assembly GCA_017301975.1). GTDB lineage: Bacteria > Verrucomicrobiota > Verrucomicrobiia > Verrucomicrobiales > Verrucomicrobiaceae > Prosthecobacter. Next base: position 178,553 of record JAFLEI010000004.1, on the reverse strand, counting down.
GTACCACTGGAAAAATCGCTGAAGGAGGCTGCGAAACTGAGCGCCAGGAGAAAGAAGCCAGTGACGGTCACATGGGGGTGTTGGCGAGGTTTATCACTGCCAGCAGCAGCTTTGAACGGCAGCAGCAGCAGCGCAGAAGCCGTCAGGCTCCACAGCCACAGCAGAGAACCGAAAGCGACATAGCTCGAGTGCATCCGCAACGACACGGAGCTGCCAGCCGCCGCAGCCAATCCCACGCAAAGGCTGAGTGTGGCCACCCATTGCAATGACCTGCCCAAATGCCAGCGCGGTGGCCATCCCGGCCAGAAGGGTGTGAGGCCCAGCAGCAGCACTGGATACAACAAGGCGCTGTGATACCACGCATCCCAGTTCTCCGCCTGGTTCACGCTCCACACGGCAATGCCGATCAGATAGAAAATGGTCACGGCCTGCGAGCGCAGCACCCAGACGAGCGGGAGGCTCAGCAGGAGCCACCAGAACAGGAACTCCGGCCAGTCGCCGCCGAGATTGTAAATCTGCGACACGATGGCAATGCAAGCGCCAGTGGCGAGCGCCTGCAGCAGCGCGGCCGTTTCACGCACCCAGGCCGTGGAGGCCTCACCAAGCTGCAACTCGCGGAAGCTGAAGCACTGCGAGATCAGCAGCGGCAGAAAGGCGAACAGCAGCCGCACGGGCCGCGAGAAGTCATCCCAGTTGTAACCGATCACCGTGATCAAGCCGGTGCCGATGAGCAAAGCGCCGAGCGAACCCATGATGATCTGCGCCGCTCCAGGCTGCGAGTCATCCACCGCGTTCCGTTCGCGCAAGGTGCGCGCCGCATCAGCGGTGAGGAGGCCCTCACGTTCCCACTGCGGGAGTTGTTCGAGGAGCCAGCGTTGGTGGGAGGGATTCATGGCAGAAAGTGGTACGGCACCCAGCCTGTGCGAGAGAATGAACCTGCGCGAATTGATTTGTTCAATGGATGGATTGTGCGGCGCGATGAGCCGACGATGTGGCTGCGAGAACGACAGGCCTGCGCCCCAGTCGTCGACGGGCTCGGTGGGACCGGTCTGCTCTGCCGCCCGGTCAGTCCTGGGCAGGAGACTCCTGCTCCCGAGGCCAGGCGATGACGAGGCTGATCAGCAGGCCAATGAGACCGCCCACCAGTCCGCCGGCACCGGCCCCGATGGCGAGGGGCTGCTTCCAGTCTTCCACGTTTTCAAAGGCGGGACTGGCGCGCTCCTGGACCGCCACGTAGTCGGCGCTGGTGTCGAAGGCGGACTGGATGGTCTCGACTTGTGCGAACATTTTATCGTAGAGTGCTTTGCTGCGCTCCACTTTTTCGGTGGCGGTCCGAAGTTCAGCGAGGTCTGCTTCATGACGATCCAGCTCCGCTTCGATGCCTTTGATTTCCGCTTCAAGGGGACCCATCTTCGCTTCCAGAGGCTGCCGGCCCGCATCCTTGGCATCCAGGGATTTGATTTCCAGGCGCAGGTCGTCGCGCCGATTTCTGAGGGTGTTGAGGCGCATGACGAGGCGGTCCAGATCCGATTTGGCGCTCAAGGTATTCGTCGTGGCGCGCACCTTTTCCAGGGCCTTAATGGAGTCCTCCATGTTCTTCTGCTGCGTGACGACTTCCTGAAGAAACCGCTGGAGCCCGCTGCCCTGCGCCTGCTCACGGATGCTTTGCCGGAAGGCAATGAATTCATCAATCAGGGCATCGAGGAAAACCTTCGTGTATTTCGGTTCGGCTCCTGCCGCGAGGATGGTGAAGATGGCGCTGCCCTTGGTGCGGGTGACTTTGATGTCCACATCGCAGTCGCTGAGGTCGGGATTCAGGGCACGCACACGGTCCAGGGCCCGGCGTTTCATTTCCCCGCTTTCCAAGGTCTCAGTGATGGTGCCGTAGAAGTCCTCCTGCTGCTCGCGCCATTGAACGGCATCATTGGAGACGCGCTGACCACCTGCGACGAGCTTTGCGACGGAGCGGAACTCCTGGGGGCCCTGTACAATCTGGACCGTCCGCTGCCAGGTTCCGAGGCTCGCGCCGACCAGAGCAAAGACCCCGGTGACGATGATGATGAAAACGATGCGGGTGGGAGTCATGGCTGGAATGCTTCCGTCCTTCTGCCAGAAAGGCGGCGGAGAGACAAGGTAAATCAGCGACCTAAGAGGTAAATTGAGGCGGTGCCAGCGAGCGGGAGCCGATGCCCATGCGGTAAACGAAAAAGCCCAGACCTTGTGGCCTGGGCTGATCCGGAAACCGCACTCGGAGAGTGCGGACCACTTCACGCTGGGTGATTACTTCACGAGGGCAGCTACTTCGCCTCAGGCTTGATCTTGCCTTTCTCTTCGAGCTTGTGCTTGAACTTCTCGGTCTTGGGATCGACGACGGCGCGGACGTAGCCCTGGTTGGGGTGGAGGGCTTTGAAGTTCTGGTGGTAGTCTTCGGCAGGATAGAATTTTTTGAGCGGGGCGATCTCGGTGGCGATGGGGTCTTTCCACTTCTTCTGCACTTCGATCTTGGAGGCTTCGGCGGTCTTGTGCTGCTCTTCGCTGGTGTAGTAGATGGCGGAACGGTACTGGCTGCCGTAGTCGTTGCCCTGGTAGGCGGTGCCTTTGGGCAGGAACTTGCCGTGATAGACGCCGTCTTCCTTGGTCACGCTGGTGGGGTCATGCGCGTCCCAGAAGAGGTCGATGATCTCTTTGTAGGTGACGACCGTGGGATCGAATTCGACCTTGATGACTTCGGCATGGCCGGTGTCTCCGGTGCAGACGTCTTCATAGGTGGGGTTTTCGGTCTTGCCGCCGGCATAGCCGCTGACGACATTTTTGACGCCTTTGACGAGGAGGTACTGAGCCTCGACACACCAGAAGCAGCCACCACCGATGATGGCGGTTTCGGTTTTGGAAGCGTCAGCGGCAGAGGAGGTCGGGGCGAGGGAGGCCATGAGAAAGAGGGTGAGAAGGGTGAGCGCGGTTTTCATGGAGTGGATACGAACGAGTTGGGGCGGTGAGTCAATCATCCGTCCTGTGAGAGACGAAACTTTCGGCGGAATTCCGGAAATCCAGATGGATGGCCGCAAAGAGGCGCAAAAAAGATCAAAAAAACAAGCCCTCAGAGTCAGACTCATTTTTTGTTCCTTTTTGCGTTTCTTTGCGGCCCTCTCTATTCTGCCTCAATGGACGAACTCTCAACTCTCTGCGCCCGGGTGGGCGAAACCAAGCTGCGCGAGATGGTGGCGGCTTTTTACCGGCGGGTGCGGACGGATGATGTGATCGGCACGATGTATCCGCCGGATGACTGGGAGAACGCGGAGAAGCGGCTGGCGGATTTCATTGTGTATCGTTTCGGCGGGCCGCAGACCTACATCGAGGAGCGCGGGCATCCGCGTCTGCGCGGACGGCACATGCCGTTTTCCATCGGCGAGGCGGAGCGGGACCGCTGGATGAAGCTCATGAGCGAGGCGATGACCGAGGTGGCGGTGCCAGCGGCGGAGGCTGCGGTGATCGGGCCCTTCTTTGCCCAGGTGGCGGACATGATGCGGAACCGCGCGGGATGAATCGCCGCTTGTCAGGGGCTGCTGCCGCAGGATGATGAACCCATGAGCCGATTTTGCTGCATTGCACTGGTGCTGGGCGCGGCGCTTCCTGCCTGCGTGATGAAGCTGACGCGGCTGAAGAACGATCCCGTGGATTTCGTGCGCAGTGTGAAGCCGGTTCTGGAGGCGAACTGCCTGGAGTGCCACCAGGATCGATATGAGTTTGCCGGGCTGAATCTGGAGACGAAGGAGCAGGCGATGAAAGGCGGGCGCAGCGGGCCGGTGATCGTGCCCGGAGCACCGCACCAAAGCCGGCTCTACAAGGTTCTGCTGCTGGGCCATGACAATCCCGTGGCCATGCCGCCCACCCCGGAGCGTCTGGATCGTGAAAACGAACAGACCCTTCACGACTGGATCCTGCAAGGCGCGCAATGGCCCGAGGGCGTGCGCCTCGCACCCCCGCAGGATTGAAAAAATCACGTTCATAAACCCCCATGGAAAAGACCCCTGTTCTCATTCTCGCCCCCTTGCCGGACTTCCTGATGCAGCCGCTGCTGGCGGCGCATGTGTGTCATGATTACTTTCATGCCGAGGACAAGGCGGCTCTGCTGGCCCGGGTGGGCGCGGAGATCCGGGGCATCGTGCTGTCGGGGGGCACCCTGGTGCCGGTGGCGCTGCTGGAACAGCTGCCGAAGCTGGAGATTCTGAGCGTCTTTGGCGTGGGGTATGACGGGGTGCCGGTGGACTGGTGCAAGGCGAATGGCATCCGGGTGACGAACACGCCGGACGTGCTGACTGAAGATGTGGCAGACACGGCGAGCGCGCTGGTTTTGATGACAAGCCGGAAGCTGGCGGCCGCCAGCCGCTTCCTGCGCGCGGGGGCGTGGGAGAAGGGGCCTTTCCCGCTGGCGCATGCGCTGCGTGGCAAGCTGGCGGGCATTGTGGGCCTGGGGCGCATCGGCAAGGCGATTGCGCACCGGCTGGAAGCGCATGGGATGCGCATCGCCTATCATGGCCGCACGCGGCAGGACGTGCCATGGGAGTATGTGGATTCGCTGCTCGGACTCGCCCAGGCGGTGGATTTTCTGGTTCTAGCCCTCCCCGGTGGTGCGACGACGAAGCACCTAGTCAGTGCCGAGGTGCTGGCAGCGCTGGGTGCCAAGGGGACGCTGATCAACATCGCGCGCGGCTCCGTGGTGGATGAAGCAGCGCTGATCACGGCGCTGCAAAACGGCACGATTCGCGGCGCAGGTCTGGACGTCTTTGAAAATGAACCGCATGTGCCGGAGGCGCTGATCCAGTGCGAAAACGCGGTGCTGCTGCCCCACCTGAGCAGCGGCACGCATGAGACGCGCGCTGAGATGGCCCGGCTGGTGGTGGCGAATCTGGCGGCCCACTTCAGCGGTGCGCCGCCGCTGACGCCGGTTTGCTGAGGTAGGGAGGCGCGGCTGCCTGAGCCCCTCCGTTTTGGCCGATTGCCCGCTTGCCCTTCCGCCTTGAGATATTATTAAACTTCATGGGCAAATTCTTCCTCGGAGCAGTTCTCACCGCCATGGCCGTCTTCGGCTGGGAGGCGGTGTCGTGGACAGCCCTCGGCTGGCATCAAAATGGGTTCCGCACCTTTCGTGATGAATCCGCCGTTTCAGAAGTGATCAAGGCCAACGTGACCTCCGGCCATGGCATCTACATGCTGCCAGCCATGGGGGAGCCACCGAAGATCGCCACCGCCGAGGAGAAGAAGGCCTTCGAAACCCGGCAGCAGCGGGCGCTGAAAGACGGCCCTTATGCATATGCCATCATCCGTCCGGGCCGAGGAGACGTGAGCATGGGGATGAACCTGACCCTGAGCTTCGTCCGCAGCCTGATCTGCGCGTTTTTGATCGCCGGGCTGATGTCCCAGGCAACGCTGTTCTATCCGGCGCGCATTGCCTTCACGGCAGCAGCAGGGTTGTTTGCCGGCCTGACCGCCGACCTGCCGATGTGGATTTGGTTTGAGAGTCCGGGCCGCGACGCTGCGGTGAACATCGCGGATCATGTGATCGCCTGGGTCATCGGTGGCGCGGTGCTGGGCATCTTCGTCGGCAAGGACCCGGTGGCGGAGCCTTGAAAAGGTACGATGGGCACGCCTGCCCGTCGGCGAGCGCTCACGCATCCTCCCAAACCGCCGCGTAGAACAAGCGGCAGCGCCAGAAAGCCCCAGCGCAAACCTGCTCCTCATCCGGGAATGGCAGGGCGCATTGAAAGCGCTGATCGACAGGCAGGAGTGCCCATCGTACTTTCTCAGATGATGCCGCTGGTTTTGAGCACGGCCTGCGCCACCTCTTCAGGGGTGACGAGCTGCATGCAGTTGTAGTGGCCAAAGGGGCACTCGCGCTGGAAGCAGGGGCTGCATTCGATCTTGTGCTGGATGACGGTGTGGCGGTCGCCGAGCGGGCCGGTTTCAATCGGACAGGTGGAGCCGAAGATGCTCACGGTGGGAATGCCGAGCGCTGCAGCCAGATGCATCGTACCGGTGTCATTGGTGAGCAGGAGCTGGCAGCCGCGCAGTTTCGCGATGAGCTCGGAGAGGCGGGTTTTCCCCACAAAGTTTTCATGCGGGGCCTGGAGCATGGCAGAGAGTTTTTCGCCCATCTCCTTCTCTCCCGGTGCGCCAAAAAGCTCCCAGCGGAACTGGGAATGCTGGGCGGAGATCTGATTCACCACGGCGGCAAAGCGCTCCAGCGGCCAGCGCTTGGCGGGCCCGTACTCGGCACCGGCACAAACGCCGACGCGAATGGTGCCGTCGGTCGAAACGGGCGCGGCACCTGCCTCCCACAGGCCGGGCTGATCGATGTCCGCGCCGATGCCTTTGGCGATGCGCAGGTAGCGGTGCGCGTGGTGCTCCTTTCCTCCCTTGGCCGGGCCGCCCTTGATGATCTGATTGAGCAGCTTCGCGCGGAAGGAGCCTTTGACCCCGACACGGCGGGGAACGCCTGCGAGCCAGATTTCCAAGGTGCTGCGGGTGGAGTTGGTGCAGAAAACGGCGGCATCAAACTTCACGCCGGTGGCCTTGATGCGCTTTGCCACGGCGAAGAGGCCTTCCTTGGCGGGCTTGCCGATATAGCGCGAGACCTCGGGCATGGAGAGCCAGAGCTCCTCCAGTTTGTCCGGGCCGAGAACGGTGATCTTCATGTCCGGGCGGCCGCGTTTGATGGCGCGCACCATGGGGAAGGCCATGCAGGCGTCTCCCAGCCAGTTGGGGCTGCGGATGAGCAGCTCAAAAGGCTGCAGGCGTGTCATGTCATAGCCGGTGGGAAAGGCCACCCCGCGGCGATACTCGGCCAGCAGGAATCGCGGCTTCGGCAGCTTCCAGCGGTTGTGCACCCAGAACCAGCTCGCAGGCTGCTCGCGGATCAGCTTCTCCACGGCGGCATTGATGGCCAGGGTCAGACCGTCGGCGTTGGGCTGTGATTCATCGGCTTTGACCTCCGAGGCACAGACCAGCCGCCAGCGCGCCGGGCCGTCATTGTAAACCATCATCGGCAGCACCACGGCATCGGTGCGGATGGCCATGAGCGCAGCGATGGTGGTGGTGGAGGCCAGGCGGTCAAAGAAGGGGCACCACAGGCCGTGATCTCCGGCATGCTGATCCACCAGCACGCCCACCTGACCGGCCTCGCGCATGAACTTCATGGGGGCATTGAACCCGGCCTGACGGTCAAACAGGGCATAGCCCAGCTTTTCGCGGCGGCGCAGCACCAGGGCATTGAGCCAGGGATTGTGCAGCGGCTGGTAGATGGCGCCGGCCTTGTGGCCGCGCACATACATGGAGGGCACCTGGGTCAGGATCTCCCAGCAGCTGGCATGCAGCACCAGATTGAGGAGCGGGCGTTTGCCATTGTCATAGGCCGCCTGCGCGCGCTCGATGCCTTCGGACCGCACGTGGCGGCAAATCGCGGCCTCGGACATCAGCGGCAATTTGAAACCGCAGAGGACATTCGCAAAGAGGCTCTTGAAATGCTCACGGGCGAGGGCCTTGAGTTCGGCGGGGGGTTTTTCCCGGCCAAAGGCGATGTGCAGATTGTGCAGGGCGAGGCGGCGGTATTTCCCGGCCAGCACATAGGCCACGGCTCCGAACACCCGACCGATGTACCACACGACGATGAGCGGCAGAAGCCAGAGCACGCCTTCGATGCACCGGAACAGCGCGTAAACAACCCACTGCACGGTGCGGGTGGATAATTTGGCGGAATCTTTGGCGCTGCCCATGTGCCTCTTTATGCCGCAGCGCTTTCGCGCACGCAACCCTTGATGCGAGATCGGCAGGGGCTGCGTCGTTTGGCGTGGCATGCACCGCTTTTTTCTCCTGCTCCTGACCTGCTGCCCGCTGCTGCATGCCACCGCCGCGAAGCCGAACATTGTTTTCATCATGGCCGACGATCTGGGGTGGGCGGATGTGGCCTTTCATGCGGGCAATGCCCCCACTCCGAATCTGGACAAGCTGGCCCGGGAAGGCCTGGAGCTGACGCATCACTACGTGGCGCCCGTGTGCAGCCCCACGCGCACGGGATTGATGACCGGCCGCTGCTGGAGCCGCTTTGGCGTCACGACCCCGCAGAGTGAACGGGCGCTGCCGTGGGACACCACCACCCTGCCGCGTGCGCTGAAATCTGTGGGCTATGACACCTGTCTCACGGGCAAGTGGCATCTCGGTTCGAAGCCCGCGTGGGGACCGAATCACTTTGGCTTTGATCACAGCTACGGCTCGCTGGGCGGCGGTGTCGGGCCGTGGGATCACCATTACAAGAAAGGCGAGTTCACCGAGACGTGGCATCGCGATGAAAAGCTCATCACGGAATCCGGGCATGTGACGGACTTGATCGCGAAGGAGGCCTGCGACTGGCTGGCGGCAAGCAAGGACGCGCCGTTTTTCCTCTACGTACCGCTGACGGCGGTGCATCTGCCCGTGAAGGAACCAGAGGAGTGGCTGGCCAAGGTGCCTGCGGGCATCACCGGTGCGGTGGCACGGCAATACGCCGCCTGCATCATGCACATGGATGCTGCGGTGGGGCAGATCGTGACCGCGCTGGAAAAGAACGGGCAGCGCAGCAGCACGCTGCTCGTTTTCACCAGCGACAACGGCGGCAGCACCGCTGAGAACAACGGCCAGGCCTACCCGCCGGATGACTACCCCACGGGCCACCTGCCCGGGAACAACCTGCCGCTGCGCGATGAGAAGGGCAGCGTCTATGAAGGCGGCACCCGTGTGCCCTGCATTCTGAGCTGGCCCGGCACGCTGAAACCCGGCACGCACGACGCACCGGTGCAGATCATCGACTGGATGCCGACCTTCTGCGCGCTGGCGGGATTCAAACCCGCCAAGGATCTGAAGTGGGACGGCGTGAACCTCTGGCCGCAACTGGCCGAGGGCGCGCCACCGCCACCGCGCACGCTGTACACCGTGGGGCCAAATTTTAAATCACGCGCCCTGCGCTGTGATCCGTGGAAGCTGGTGGAGCATGGCTCCGGTGAGAAGGCGAAGTATGAGCTCTATGACATCGTCGCCGATCCGAACGAGACGAAAGACCTGGCCACGCAGCAGCCCGACGCGCTGGCCACGATGAAGGAACGGCTGGCCGTGATGGCACGGGCGGACCGGGATGCCAAGGTGAAGGATTGAAAGGAAAAGTACTCGTGAGCTTTAGCTCACTCCGGGCGCATGGGAGAGGCGGTGCTTTCCAGAGCGAGCTACTGCGAAGCCGCGAAGCGAACCTCGCGAGTACTTTGCACAAAAAACGGGCGGTGTTTGCACACCGCCCGCCGCTGAGAATTGTGTTTGTAGGAGATCCTATTTCTCCACCCAGCGCACGGCTTCCATGAGCAGTTCGCGTGCGGAGGCGAGGCCGAGCTTCTGACGAATGTTGGCCTTGTGGGCGTCCACGGTCTTGGCGCTGAGGGCCAGCTTTTCGGCGATACTGTGGGAGTCGAAGCCACGGCCGACCATTTCGAAAATTTCGAGCTGGCGGTCGCTGAGCATGCGGGCAGGTTCGCCACGGGAGCCGCCACGAGGGCCGCCGCCAGAAACGATGCTGCCGAGCAGGGAAGCGCTGAAGAAGAAGGAACCAGCGGCCGCCTGACGGAGGCCCTGCAGCACGCGGGTGCTCGGCTCGCCTTTCATCACATAGCCCATGGCGCCGGCGCGCAGGCAGCGCTCTGCATACACGTTTTCATCGTGCATGGAGTACACAAGGATCTGCATGTTTGGATGGCTGGCACGCAGCTTTTTGATGAGGTCCACACCACTGCGGTCCTTCAATGTGATGTCGAGCACGACTACGTCGGGCTTGAGTTTGGCGATTTGCTGCAGCGCGGTATTGGCATCTTCGGCGCTGCCGATGACCTGCATGTCTTCCTGCTGGTCGATTAGTTTCTTAAGCCCTTCGATAACGATAGGGTGGTCGTCGAGTATATAGATTTTGCTTTTCACGGTCGGACTAGAAGACTCATTTTCAAAAGAATGTCAAGCCTCCGTTCTTAAGAAACTTTGAGCGATGAACGCACTGCATTGCTTTTCAATGTTTGAGAGCTTGGTGATTTAACCCAAAAGACCCCCGCCATACAACCTGAAAGCCGAGTTTTAAGGCTTAAAAACCCACCCCAAGATTCCCCATTAGGGGCCGTCATGCACGCACAGGCCATGAAACATCGCATCCATTCCGACGATATCACGATTGGTTTTCAGATCGCTCCCATGATCGATGTCGTCTTCGTCATCATGCTGTTTTTCATGGTCATGGCGGGCACCGTGAAAGTGGAGCGTGAGCTGAAAACAAAACTTCCGGGCCAGGATGATCTCACTCAGCTTGTGAAGTTCCCGGCGGAAGAAATCACCATCGCCATTCTCGAAGACGGCACGGTCACGCTGAACGAAGAAGCTTTTGATGCACCAAAAGACAAGGCTCTGCCCATGCTCACCCGCACGCTGCGCCGGGTGGAGGCTTCTTCCATGCGGCAGAACCAGCCTGGGCTCGTGACCCTTCAGGCGGAAGAGCAGGCGAGCTATGAGCGGATCGTGGATGTGCTCAATTCGCTGCATCAGGCCGGGATTCAAAACGTGACCTTCACCGTCGGCAACGACCCGCTGTGATCTCCGCCGACAGGCTTCTGCCACAGCGCGCGTTCTTTGCGCATGTCCCGCTGCCTTCTCTTCCTGCTGCTTTCAGCCAGCGCCTTCGCCCAGCTCGCCAACAGCCCGCCCGTGCCGCAGTGGCTGGAGGCACCCAAGGAAGGCACGACTTTCACTCATGAGGTGAAACACGAGGGCAAGCTGCTCAAAGCGGTGCTGCTCACCGCCAGCGATGCCGCCATGGAAATCATGCTTGATGGCAAAACCATCGCCACCGTCCAAGCCGCGGATACAGCGACGGGCACCGACCTCACGCAGTTGCTTGGCGATGGCAAAGCGCATAAACTCGGTCTCCAGGTGCCGGGCAAAGCGAAAACCGCCGCAAGGCTGGAGCTCAATGGCGACCTCGCCGCCGTGCGCTGGATCGTGACAGATGCCACCTGGCAGAACGCGGTGGTGATGGGGCCCACCGATGCCGATCCGGCCACGAACCCCTTCGATTTGAAGAAGACCTTTGATGCCTACAACTCCTGGCAGCTCGCCAAGCCCGGCGCGCAAAATCAGGCCACTGATCCCGCCACGCTGACACTGCCGCCGGGCTTCAAGGCGGAGCTGATCCGCTCCGCGCAACCGGGGGAGGACTCGTGGGTGTCCATGGCCTTTGATCCGGAAGGACGCATCACGCTGGGCAAGGAGAAGAAGGGCCTGCTTCGCCTCACACTCAGCGGCAGCGGAGATCAGAAGGTGGAAGTGATCGATGACGAACTGCTCGAATGTCGCGGCCTGCTCTATGCGCATGGCTCGCTCTTCGCCAACGCCAACAATTCGAAAGCGCTCTTCCGCCTGACCGACGCGGATGGCGACGGCACCTTTGAAAAACGTCAGGAGCTGATGCGCACCGAAGGCGGCGTGGGCCATGGCCGCAATCACATCAAGCTCGGCCCGGATGGCGACATCTACGTGGCGCATGGCAACAACGTGCTGCTGCCCAAGAACCTTGATCCCTCTTCACCGCTGAAAAACTACGCGCCCGACCAGCTCATCCCCAACCCATGGGACGGCAGCATGTTTGACGGCAACGTCGAACTCCCCGCCGGCCACATCCTGCGCGTGAAGCCGGACGGCAGCAAGATCACCCTGCTCGCGGGCGGGCTGCGCAATCCGCTGGACATCGCGTTTAACAACCATGGCGACCTCTTCACCTTCGATGCGGATATGGAGCGGGATGTCGGCACGCCGTGGTACATGCCGACGCGTGTGCTGCAGATCGTGCCCGGCGGGGACTATGGATGGCGCAGAGGCACGGGGCGCTTTCCGGCGTGGTATGCGGACACGCTGCCGAGTGTGATCGACATTGGGCTGTCTTCGCCGACGGGGATTTACTTTGGGTATGGGACCGAGTTTCCGCAGAAATATCAGGACGCGCTCTACCTGCTGGACTGGAGCTACGGGCGCATCATCGCGGTGTATTTTGACAGCATCGTGACGCAGGAGACCTTCGTGGCAGGCAGGCCGCTGAACGTCACCGACGGCTGCATCGGTCCGGACGGAGCCATGTGGTTTACCACCGGTGGACGTGGAACCCAGAGCGGGCTGTATCGTGTGACTTATGCAGGCAACCGGGTTCAACAGAAAGCAGTCGCAGCCAAGCCACTAAGCGCCGCCTTGTCAAAACACGCCGAGCGCATGCGGTTGGAAAGCCAGCCGATCAGTGAATGGCGCGAGCAGGCGCTGCACTCCAAGGATATGAAAGCTTTGCTGGCCCTTGCGCGTGTGGGTCAGTCCAGCGATCTGCCGGCGATTCTCGATGCCGTTTTGAAGGCATCGCCTGCACCGACTTTGGATGCCTTGCGGGTGATCGCGGTGGTGACCGCACGACACGGAGCACCGGATGAGGCGCATCATCAGAAGCTCATGGCCTGGACGGTGTATCCCCAATCCGAAACTTTTCTCAACCGCGAACTCTGCCGCCTCCTCGTCTATCTGAAATCTCCCAAGGTCATCGAGAAAACGATGCCTCTCCTCAAAGCGGCCACGACTTCGGAGGACCTGCTCTACTACCCCTTCATGCTGCGCTATCTCAAAGACGGCTGGACGCTGGAGCAGCGGCGCATCGCGTTTGAAGCGCTAAACAAGGCGGAGAAAATGAACGGCGCCTCCACCTTCTTCAAAGCGATCAGCGACACGCGCAGCGAGCTGGCGGCGGCGCTGAAGCCGGAGGAGGCCACGCAGCTCGCGGCAGTGATCTCGCCGGCAAAGCCTGCAGTGCTTTCCGCACACGCGCTGCCGGGGCATTCGTTCAAGAACTGGACGCTGGAAGATCTGACGCCGCTGCTGGCGAAGATGGATGCGAAGACGCGCAGCCGCGACAGCGCGAAGGATGCGCTCATCCGTGCGCAGTGTGTGTTCTGCCATAAGGTGAGCAGCGACCCCACGCTGCCAGCGGGCGTATTTGGGCCGGATCTGGTGCAGGTGTCGGCGCGCTTCAACCGCCGCGACCTGCTGGACCACATTCTCACTCCCTCCAAGTTCATCGACGAAAAATTCCGCTACGTGACGGTGAAGACCAGCGATGGCAAAACCATCACCGGCAGCCTGGAAAGCGAGGACGATGAACGCGTGGTGCTGCGGCCCAATCCGCTCGCTCCCGAAAGGAGCGAGATCGCCAAGGCCATGATCAAGGAACGCAGCGTGTCCGAGATTTCGCCGATGCCCGCCGGTTTGCTCAATTCGCTGAAGGCGGAGCAGATTCTCGACCTGCTGGCGTGGTTTGAGATGCTGCGATAACGCCGCGCAGTTGACACTCTGCGGCGTGCCACCATACTCATGCCATGTTCTCACGCTCCCAAGCATCGCTGCTGCCGCGAATCGCGCGGCTGGTGATCGTGGGTGTGGTCTGTCTATCGCTCGGTGTGCACTGGGCGCTGCTGCAGGGAGTCGCGTGGGCGGGGATGCTGGTCTCCTTTGCCAGCGAAGGATCGGTGATGGAGGCGGTGCAGAAAACCTTCGACGGGCAGCATGGCTGTGCGTTGTGCAAAAAAGTGAAGGAAGGCAACAGCTCCAACCGCAAGCAAACCCAGCAGGCGGGACAGTCCATGCAGAAGATCAATGCCGTGCTGGTGGAAATGACGACTCTGGTCGCCCCAGCAGCGGAGACGATTTCCTTCGCGACTATTCGCGAGAGAGTGGTGCAACGCACCGAACTGCCGGAGACACCACCGCCACGATGCGGCAGCAATCTCCGCTCTCTGAGCTGAGCCCCATGCACGCACCCGCCGCCTGAACTCGCAGGCGTCTGATTTGCCGCGTGGCTGCAATCACCCCCATCCGCACCGCCATGCCCTGAAGGGGACGCTCATGGCGTGCGAGGTCTTCCGTTCATGCGTCCCCACTCATTCCTTTTTCATGTTCCTTTTTTCAAAACACCTCGTCGCAGCCGTTTGCGTGCTGCCCTTCACTTCGCTCATCCACGCGCAGGATTCCCTCGCACGCGGACAGACGGTTTACATGCAGGTCTGCTTCGCGTGCCATCAGCCCACGGGCCTGGGCCTGCCGGGCATGTTTCCACCGCTGGCCAGCTCTGACTGGGTGGCGGCGAAAAAGCCGGACCGCATCATCCGCATGGTGCTGCATGGCTTCACCGGCCCCATCACGCTGAATGGCAAACCCTTCGCCTCTCCCGCGCCGCTGATGCCGCCGCAGGGCGCGGCACTGAGCGACACGCAGATCGCCGATGTGCTGACCTACGTGCGCAGCAGCTTTGGCAACAAGGCCGGTGCTGTCACGCCCGCCGAAGTCGCGGCCATCCGCGAGGCTGAGAAGGCCCGCAGCGCGATGTGGACGGAGGCGGAAATCCTCAAAATCCCCACCGAATAACACGATGCCGGATTCACCTCCAGAGTCTCCGCCGCCGGGCATTCGCTACTCCTCAGCCGGGGCTGATCATCGCATCAGCACCGGCTCCTGGGTGCGCATGGGTCTGGGCATTGGCATGGCCATCGCGGGTGTGCTGGTGCTGGGGCATTATGCCCGGCAGGCGCTCCCGCAGGCACCGCTGCCAGTGGTCACGCAAATCAAAGGCGACCTCGAAGCCACCGAGCGCAGCGGGCAGATGGTGAAGCTTTCCGCCCTGCGCGGAAAGGTCACCGTCATGGCCTGCCTCTACACCGTGTGTCCGCATGGATGCGCGGCAGTGGTGGCGCAGATGCAGAAGCTCAATGCCGCCTATCGCACGCGGCCGGATTTCCATCTGGTCTCGCTGGCGGTGGCTCCGGAGCGCGACACCTCAGGCTTCCTCAAGGCCTACGCCGAAGGCGTGGGCGCAAAGCCGGAAGACCCCTGGTGGTTCGTGACCGGTGAGCAGCAGCGCATCTGGGACTACATGACCTACGACCTGCAACTGCAGGCTCCAGCACCCATCCCGGAGGAAAAGCGCATCAACCCGCTGGACCTCTACGAGCACGACCTGCGCCTCGTGCTCATCGACCGTAAAGGCCGCGTGCGCGGCTACTACGCCGTCTTCCACCCTCAGGCCGAGATCGCCACGCTCATGATCGAAAAGCTCGATCGTGACGTGCAGCGCCTGCTCGACAACCCCGCCGAATAATCCAACACCCCACATCCAAAGTTTATGAAACACCTTCTCACACTCCTCCTCAGTCTCATCGCCATCGCCACTTCATGCACCGCCGGAGATCCGGTAACATTCACCTATCAGGGCGAAGTCGCCGGCATCATGTGCATCCACTGTACGAACAAAGTCGAAGCGGCGATGAAAAAGCTCCCGGACGTGCAGAGCGTCAAAATCACGCGCAATGAAAAGGGTGGCCTGCCCAGGCTCGAAATCATCGCCACCAACGCGCGGATCACCCGCGAGGATGCCGTGAAGGCGCTGGGAGACGATGCGAAGATGTATGACATCCGCAGCCTGAAGCTGCTCCAGGCGAAGTAACCCCGTGCTTGTCTTGACACTGAAACTCCCGCTTCCATAATCGCCCCCCATGCCTCCCGCCGCATCACTTCCACGCTCCTGGCTGCGCCACACGCAGCGTGGGCTGGTGCTGCTGCTGTGCCTGGCGCTGGGGCTGCAATGGGCGCTGCTGCAAGGCATCGCGTGGACGGGGATGTTCATCAGTTTTGCGCGTGAGGGATCGGTGATCGAGGCCGTGGAGAAGACTTTTGACGGGCAGCATGCCTGCGAGCTCTGCAAGAAGGTGAAGGAGGGGACGCAAGACTCCAACAACCGCGAACAAGGCACGCAGGAAGAGGATGCCGCAAAGGGGCTGGCGGCGGTGCTCACGGGCACGGTGGTGCTGACTCCTCCTGCTGGAGACACGATTTCATTCGCGATGATTCGCGGGATGATGGTGAAACGAAACGAACTGCCGGAGCCACCACCGCCACGACGCGGGCTGGTTTGAACTTGTCGAGCGGTTTTCCCAAACCGCTTTTCTCCGCCACACGCCGGACTTGGAAGTCCGGCCTACCCCCCATTCGCATGCCGCCTTCCGCGCGGCTGCCTGTCTCCCGCATCCATTCATGAAACCATTCTCTTTTCTCTTTTTATTCTCTCTGACCAGCGCGGCGCTCGCGCAGACCGCCACCCCCAAGAAAACCCCGACGACCGAACTGCCCGAAGTCGTCATCACGGCAAACAAAGGATCACCCTCGCTCACGGTTCCCAGCCTGGAAACACGCAAGGAACAGATCGCTGCATCCACGCCCGGCGGTGCTGGCGTGGTGGATGCGGACTTTTACAAACGCGGCCGTGCCTCCACGCTGAAGGACGCGCTGGACTTCGCGCCCGGCGTGCTGATTCAGTCGCGCTTCGGTGCGGAGGAGTCGCGTCTCTCCATCCGTGGCTCCGGCCTGCAGCGCACCTTCCATGGTCGCGGCATCTGGATGATGCAGGACGGCATGCCGTTGAACCTGGCGGACGGCGGCTTTGACATGCAGGCCATCGAGCCGCTGACGGCGAACTACGTCGAGGTCTTCCGTGGTGCGAACGCGCTGCAGTACGGCTCCTCCACGCTCGGCGGTGCGATCAACTTCATCTCCAACACCGGCTACACCGCGCCGGCCTCCCAGGCACGCGTGGAGATCGGCAGCTTCAACACGCAGCGTGCGCAGATCTCCTCCGGCTTTGTCAGCGGCAAGACGGACATGTATGTGAGCATCACCGCCTCCCACTCGGACGGCTTCCGCGACTGGAGCAAGCAGGAGAGCTTCCGCGTGTTTGCGAACGTGGGCACCAAGATCAGCCCGAACCTGGAGAACCGCCTCTACATCACCTATGTGGACAGCAACTCGCAGCTCCCTGGAAACCTGACCAAGGCGCAGATGCAGAACAATCCGCAGCAGGCGGCGCCGGGCTCCTTCATCCCGACGGTGGCCGGTGGCGCAGGCTACCAGGAGCGCGACTACCGGCTCTTCCGCCTGGCGGACAAGCTGACCTACAGCGACGGAGACAACACCCTGACGCTGTCCACCTTCTGGTCCTGGAAGGATCTGAATCATCCGATCTTCCAGGTCATCGACCAGCTCAGCAACGACCTCGGTTTTGACCTGCGCTACGAGCACAAGGGCAGGCTGCTGGGGCATGAAAACACCCTCACCGTGGGCACGGGCTTCATGTATGGCGGGACGAATGACAACCGCTTCTTCAACATCAACGGCGCACGCGGCGCGCAGGTGGGCGCCTACCGGCAGCAGTCCACGAACTTCAATTTCTACTTCCAGGACAAGCTGCAGCTCACGGACAAGCTTTCCGCGTTTGCCGGAGCGCAGGTGGCCTATGCCTCGCGTGAACTCGATGAACTGCAGACCTTTACCGGTGTGAATCCGCCGGGCCAGTTCACCGGCCTGCCGAACCTCGCGAACAACAGCGACCGCCTCGAAGCCTGGGGCTTCAGCCCGAAGCTGGGCCTGCTGTATGAGGTGGATCCCAAGACGCAGATCTATTTCAATGCGAGCCGCAGCTTTGAGCCGCCCACACTTGGCGAAGCCACCCCTGCGGGCAATGGCCTGCTGGCGCTGAAGCCGCAGACCGCCACCACTTTGGAGATCGGCACACGCGGCCAGCGCGGGCGCGTGGCCTGGGACTTCAGCTACTACTATGCCTGGGTGGAGCGCGAGCTCCTCGCCCTGGGTTCGCCGATTCTCGGCCCCACGACCACCGTGAACGCCGGCAGCACCATCCATCAGGGCGTCGAGTTTGCGCTGAATGCGGATCTGCTGCGCGATCTCGCGGTGTCGTCTGATCGCCTGGTGCTGAACCAGAACTTCCTTTGGAACCATTTTAGCTTCAACAAGGACGCCGCCTATGGCAGCCGCCTGCTGCCGGGCTACTCGCCGGTCTATTACCGCGCGCAGCTGCTCTATGAGCATCCCTGCGGCTTCTACGCCGGCCCCACGCTGGAGTGGTCTCCCTTCAAGTATGCGGCCGATCTGGCGCGCACCACCTTTGCAGATCCCTACGCGCTGCTGGGCCTGAAGCTGGGCTACCGCACCAAGAAGGGCCTGTCCTTCTATGTGGAGGCCCGCAACCTCACCGATGAAACCTACAGCCCCACCGTCAACGTGGTGGCCAATGCCACCGTGGCCGGCAGCACCGCGGTTTTTCTCCCCGGCGACGGCCGCGCCTTCTACGGCGGCATCGAGTGGAAGTGGTAAACGACTGACAACGACGGGCGTGGCGCAAGCCCGCCCGTCTCCCCGGAGCGCGGAATTTATTCCGCAGCACCCCGCCATACCCCACACCTCCACATTCCACCCACAACTCCTCCACGCCAAGTCTCCCCGGAGCGCGGAATTTATTCCGCAGCCCCCCGCCACCCCCCACCCTCCGCATTCCACCCACAGCTCCTCCTCTCCACAGAATCAGCGTGTTTGCGACGCCACTACTAAAGCTCCACCCGCAGCCTGTGGGCCACCTGCTGCGGAATAAATTCCGCGCTCCATAGCCTCCTCATCGTTCCTTTCTCTGCCCCCTCCGCCTCTCTGCACCTCTGCGGCAAACCGAACGACCGTTGACCTCCACCCGCTCTATCCTTCCCAACTATCTCCCCAACATGAACCCACGTCTCATCCGCAAACTCCATCGCGGGCTCGGCCTCGTCTTCAGCGTCTCCGTCCTCATCGCCTCCGGCAGTGGCGTGCTGCACAACGTCATGACCCGCACGCAGTCCCCACCTCCGCAGGCAAAACCCTCGGGCGGCGGCATGGACGTGAACGCCATCAAGGTCACCGTCGCTGAGGCCGTGGCCAAGCTGCCCGAAGACAAACCCGAGGTGCAGGCGGTGAACCTGCGCGGCATCGGCGGCCAGCCCTGGTACCAGATTTACACCCAGACCTCGCGCACGCCGGAGTACGTCAGCGCCGTGGATGGCAAAGTGGACTCCGCCATGGACGAAGCCTACGCCGCCGAGATCGCGAAAAATTTCCTCGCCGGAGCCAGCGTGAAAAAGACGGACTTCCTCACCGCCTTCAACACCGAGTACATCAACATCTTCCGCATCCTGCCCGTGTATCGCTTTGATGCCGGCGATGCGCTGGACACCCGCGTCTACGTTTCCACCACCACCGGCAGCGTCACGCGCCACACCGACAAGCAGCGCCAGTTTGAAGCCACCGTCTTCACGAACTTCCACAAGCTCGGCTTCATCCCGGACAAGGACACCCGCGACCTCGTGCTCACCGTGGTGACCTTTGGCATCTTCCTCGTCTCCTGCCTCGGCATCGCGCTTTTCTTTGCCACCCGGCCGAAGAAACGGTGAATTTACAAACGACGTGTGTTTTTACCCTTCCCGTTTCCCGAGGGATCGTTTAAAGACACCCTATCGCTTATGAAAAACATTCTGATCCTCGCCACCCTCGCTCTCTGCCTCACTACCGCACGTGCCGACTTGACCGCTTCCCACGAGGCTGCCATCGAAAAATTGGTGGTCGCCCTTCAGGTGCAAAAACAATTCGAGAACAACCTCATCCTGGGCTTTGAAGCCGGCATGGGCCTCAGCTCGGATCAGATCAAAGCCATGCCCCCGGAGATGCAGCAGAAGTTCGCCACCGGCATGGAAAAGGTCAAGACCACCATCCTTGAGCAGATGGGCTGGGCCAAGCTCAAGCCTGAGATCATCACGATCTATGGCAAAAATTTCACAGAACAGGAGGCGAAGGACGTCGCAGCGCTGATGGAATCGCCCGCCGGCCAGCTGTTTCTTGGCAAGCAGCTCAAGGTGACTGCAGACTTGATGAAGGAGACTCAGGCAAAAATGAAAATCTTGCAGCCGCAGATCATGCAGATCATGCAGGAAGAGATGACCAAGCAATAAGACAAACCCGGCTGCGTACGTTTCTCCCGCCATGATCTCACGCCTGCTCTTCTTCCCTGCCGCCGCCCTCCTCACCCTGGCCAGCGCCAGCCTGCTGCACGCGCAGGCCCCCACGGCGGAGCTGGTCTCCGTGGAAAAAATCTGGGACAAGGGCGCGCACAACGGCGCCACCGACATCACGCGCTTCCAGAACCTCTTCTACTGCTGCTTCCGTGAGTCCGATTCCCCCACCAAGGGCGAGGGCGTCGTGCACATGCTGATCTCCGCCAATGGGAAGACCTGGGTGGACCACGTCACCATCAGCGAGCCCGGCGTCGATTTGCGCGATCCCAAGCTCATCGTCACGCCCGATGAAAAGCGCCTCTACCTGCTCTGCGGCGGCGACTCCGCCACGCTGGGCCGCCAGACACGCTATGCCACCTCCATGGACGGCAAGGTCTGGACCCCGCTGCAGAAGCTCCTGGCCAAAGGCGACTGGCTCTGGCGCGTCTCCATCAATCCCGCGGACAAACGCTTCTACGGCGCCAGCTTCAACATCCACCCGGCCTCCGGCGGACCTGCGCCCGAGAAGGAGTGGTCGCTGAAAACCTACGCCAGCACCGACGGCTCCGTGTGGCAGCTCTCCTCCCTCATGAACGTGCCCGGCCAGCCCGGAGAAACCACGCTGCGCTTCCTCAAAGACGGCACCGCCCTCGCCCTCATCGCCCGTCAGGGTGGCGACCGCAAAGGCGTGATCGGCACGGCCAAGGCCCCGTATCGTGAATGGACCTACGCCGCCACCGGCCTGCCGCTCGGCGGCCCGAACTTCATCGAGCTGCCCGATGGCAAGCTCATCGCCGGCTCCCGTGGTTTCGGTGCCACCCCCGGCGCCCACATGGTCCTCTTCGCCATGACCCCCACCAGCCTGACCCCCATCCTGGAACTCCCTAGCGGCGGCGACTGCTCCTACCCAGGCCTCTACTGGCACGACGACCTCCTCCACGTGACCTACTACTCAAGTCACGAGGGGAAAGCCGCGATCTATTACGCGCGGGTGAAGGTGAAGTGAGGTGAGGGGGGAGCGCAGCGCACATCAGGCAGGAGAGGGATCATCCTGATCCCTCCATACCCCGCATCTCCAACGCTCCAAACGGGGATCAAGAAGATCCCACCCCTCACACCTCCCTGCGCCGGTACTTCTGCAACCGGCTGTTCGGCTTTCCGGCAGCGTGCGTCCGATCAGTCCGGCATCCAGCGCGGGCTGGAGGTAGTTTTGGCGGAAGGGGGGCCGGTGGGAGAGGCCCAGCTTTTTCATGCACTCCAAGGCGCCGACCGGCTTCGTGCCCATGCCTTTGAGCAGCGCTTTGACTTGGTCGCTGACTTGATCGGTGACTTGGTCGGCGGCAGCCGTCTCAAGCAGGAGAGGGATCATCCTGATCGTTCATTTGTCCCCGGGTGGCGCAAACGGCGGAGGCGAACCGATCCGCTCCGTGATCCATTCGCGAAGATAACCGGTGGCTTGATTCAGCAGGTCTCGGGAGCAGCCTTCGTATCCTGTCCACGTTCCCAATTCTGCCGGTGGCCGGAGAATTTCCTTCATTCGCCGCAAGTGAGCCGGGTCTTCACCGGAAAAAAGCTCCGGTCCGCCACAGATCAATGCGCGCGCAAAATTGTCAGTCGCACCATCAGGATCTTCCTTCAGGCCGTGGTAACTCAAGCCCACCAGCAAATGGAAGAGAGGATTGCCGACCACGATTCCTGAGTCTGCATAGTGCTCTGGCAATACGACCAGAGTCTCAAAAGCCTCTTCAAAATCGCCGAGCCGCACCGCAGCCTTGGCTATGGAGAGAAGCAGCCAGATCTGCTGAGTCTCATCCAGCTCGTCCTGCCGTTCTGACCATGCCGCCTGATAGGCAAGAAGTGCATCTCCATACCTTCCGGCACGCATATGGTCGTCAGCTGTTTCGTTCATAGTTGATCATTTCAAACATCTTCTGGATCGGTTAAAATGGCAGGCATTATTTTTTTTGCAGTGCCAGCCATTCCTCATGACCTACACCTATTTCCCGGGCACCAAGATATGGAGATCTCGAATGCTTTTGGGAGCGGGCGAGGTGGATGTCTGTGGTCGTTCCGAGCATCCCACGGATGAACAAAAGCATCTGCTGGAAGTCTTTCTGCCGCTGCTCTCATCGTTGACTCAGGCGGCTCTCGAGAAGCTTGGTGTGGTGGGCGTGGCGTGCCGGAGGCCACCGAGGGCTTCAGGTTTTGCGCCGGGGTGCGTCGTCGGAGTTCTTCACTGCCGCTCCGCTGTCATTCCTGCGCGGGCCGCGTTCTTCACGCCGGCTGTCATCAGGAACGAATAAACTTCTTGGGCCTGGATTTTAAATGCCAACGAAGAAGGCGGAAAAAAGAGGAATCAGCGCGCGGCGGATGTGAAATGATGGCACGACCTACCATTCCACCGCATGCTGCGTGCTCACGCACGTCCGCGCTTCGCCCTTCCGCCTATTCCATCACCGCCGCCGCGCCGTCCCGCACCGCCGCATGCGTGTTGATGTAGGTGTTCAGCCCCCGGCCCGCCTCCGCCAGGCGCTTCAGCGCCCGCACATGCGCCGCGCCAATGGCGGATGCGCGATACGCATACGTGCCCCCGTGCTTGAAGCGGATGCGGATCCAGCTTCTGCCCGCCTCATACGCGGCGATGCCAGAGTCTCCGGCGCTGTCTGAGTAAGGTTTCATGGCAGACGAGAGGGCGTGCTCGCCACCATGAATTCGCAGCTCAGGAGGCGTCCGGATCGTCCTCAGTGGTGACGGTGGGAGTGGTGTAAACGCATTCCAGCCGCAGCGGACCGGTGCGGATGCGGTACGTCTTCCGGCGGTGGTAGCCGCCGCCCCGCGCCTTGCCGCCGTGGGGGCCGGATTCTTCCACCACAAAGGTGCGCCCGCTCACCCAGCGGACGGGCACGGTCCACCCGTCCAGCACATGAGAAAGGTCGATGAGCCTGCGGTCGGCGAAGGAGTAAAGAGCCGTGGCATGGTATTTGCCGTCGTCATAACGCAGCAGCACAAACTGGCTGTCCGCACTCCACAGGATGTTGCTCGCATGAGTGGGCGTCCACGTCTTTGAAGGCTCGTCGTCTGTCCTCAGCAGCACCTCCCCCGCCCGGGTGCGGATCTCAAAGTGATGCCTCCCCTCCGCCGTGTCTCCCACGTTATGGATGGCATGCCGCCCATCCGGCGAGACCTGCGGTGCCGGGTCCGTGACCGCCCAGGCCGCCACGCTGCCGGCCAGGAGTAAAAGGGTGGTGAGGAGTCTGCGCATAATCAGGACTGGGGTGTGGCATCAATGAATCGTGGTCAGGTCAGACACCTGCCGCTAGGCACTGCCTTTGCCAGAGCGGAGCTTGCGCACCAGCGCCACCGCACCGGCGCAGATCAGCACCCAGGCAAACGACACCGCGCCCACCGGCAGATGCGGCAAATCTGCCGCATTGAGCAGAAAGGCGCTCGCCATCCACCCCAGGATGAAAAGCGCGGCTGGATGCGTCTGATTTCCCAGCAGCCGCCTGCCATGGATCAAGAACAAAAAGGGTGTCGTGCCCGCCAGGATCAAAATCAGCCATGTCATGAGGCCAGAGGGTGAGCGGTTCAGGCGGAGTAGTCCAGCCTAATCCGTGCTGACAGCGCGCACGCTCCTTCCAGCCCTCAGCGCCTCTCCAGCCCCCACACCAGCGCACGCCCTGTGCCCTTGCGCCGCACCAGGCCGATGTCCTCCTCCAGCCGCCGTGTCCACTCCGGGCAGGCGCGCTCGTAGGGCAGGCCCAGCTTGTCACGCAGTTCCACCCACGTGGCACCCGCACGGCTGCGCCGCAGATGCTGCTGGATGGCGTCTTTGTATTCAGTGTAGGTCATGGCAGGCCGCAGAATGGCGGACGCTGAAGCATGGGGTGGCCCCATGCAAGGCGGACTTTGCACCGTGCTCTGGCCCTTCAGGCCGACGCGTCACGCTTCCTCACTTCACTTCATTTTCAGCGGGCATTTCCTCAAACAACTGCCTCCAGCTTTCCACGTCTGCGTCATCCGCGAGGTCCCACACGCGCCCGCCCTGCCGCCTGGGCTGCGTGAAAAAGAAGCCCGTGATCCCGTCGTAGCGCGACCACGCGCTGGAGTCAAAGATCAGCACCTCGCCGGCAGTGAATGAGTCCCGCAAGGCCGCAAAGCTGTGGCGCACGCGGTAGGCACGGCCCCGCTTGAACGGGCCGTCTAGGGGAAAGGCGCTAGGGTCTTGGGGGCTGCTCGTGTTCATCGGATTTTCCTGCCGCCTTCATGCCACCGGCACCCCATCCATCGCAAAGAACTGCGCATTGGCAGCGCCCTCGCGCAGGCTCTTGGCACATTGATACTCCTCCGAATGGAAGAACTGCTGCGCCGCCTCATACGTGGGAAATTCCAGGATCACCACGCGCTTCGTTTCCTCCGGCCCCTCCAGCGTCATGGACTCACCGCCGCGGGCGATGAAACGACCGCCGTATTGCGCGATGATGCCGGGCGTCAGCTTCATATACTCCGCATAGCGCGTCCAGTCCGTGACTTCGACTCGTCCGATGATGTAGGCAGGCATGGTATGTGTGGGTATAAGATATTCGTTCCGAAAGTATGCGGTGCTATTGCTGCAAGCTCAGACACTGCGCCAGACGAGGCAAGGGGGACTTTGGACTGGCGGATGCCCCGCCCGGTGCGGCTGGCGGCAGCGGGTGGTCGGTCCAGTCAGATGTCGTCATCGACAAGTCGTGCCAGGTAACGACCGCCTTCTTCCTGAACCAGCTTTTCGGCAGACCAACGGTGATTGCGTGCCAGGGCATGCAGTGAGTCGAAATCTACGTGGAGCCATTCGAAGCCTTCACCATGCTGCCCGCCATACTCGATCGAGAAGCGCATCTGCCCTGCCGGTCGGCCAGCATCAAGGTTGGCCTGCTGATAAGCCAGGTGAACGGAATTGGTGGTCTGGCGCACGTCGAGAGAGTCACAAAGAATCTGCCCTCCGGGACGCAACAGCTGCCGCGCATGATCAAAGAAGGCGTCGGCACCCAGCGGAGATCCGACCATGCCGAAGCCGTTCATCAGCATGAGAATGGTGTCGAACTCTCGGCCCGACAGCGAGAACAGGTTCTCGGCCAAAGGCTCTGCCACACCTCGCGCCGACATGATGGCGACGAGTTCAGGAACAACTTCGACAGCGGTGACCTGAAGGCCACGCTCCTGGAGACAGAGGGCGTGACGCCCGACGCCTGCTCCGACATCGAGGACTCGGCCAGCGCATCGGTCCAGCGCGAGCTGCTCCACCGGAGTAAACGGCGGGCCAGCGAAGGATGGCCCGACGGGAACAGGATGTGAGAAACCATCGTCGCGGTTAATGGTATAAGTGGCGTCGGCATCGCCATGCCAGAAAGCCAGCATGGCCTGGGCGTAGGGGCTGGGCGAGTGCTTCATTTACTCCGAGTAGCGGGGCCCGTCGGTGATTTGAACTCGTCCGATGATGTAGGCAGCCAGGTTTCAGTGGGGGTTTGCGGTGCGGCTGCTCATCAGCCACAGAATCGCCGCCGCGATGTCGTTGTAAAACACGCGGTGATTCAAGTCTCCAAAGGCCAGCCGCGCCAGATAAGCGATCGAAGTATTCGGCACCACGATGGCCACGCTGAGCGCGGAGTCCTTGAGTTCCGTGGAGAAAGCCTGCTGGGTGAGCACGATCTCAATCGGCGGTCGCTCAAGCTCAAGCGCATCGTAGAGCACGCGGGTGCAGCCCGTATCGGCCTGCAGGGCGATGACGCGCTGCTGGCACTCACGGATCAGCTCCTCCGTGGGGACGCCGCGAATGCGGGCGATGATGATTTCACCCACCAACTCGACCCAAATCTGACTCGTTGTGTTCATGAGATGGTTTTTATTCGATCATGCCTTCCTGCATCGCCGCCGGGATCAGCCGCATGCCTGTGTGCCAGGTTTTGAAATCCAGCTTCTCCGTCTGGCCGTCGTTTTTCATGATCAGGTCGATCTGATCAAAGTCCGCCTTTTCCCCGAGGTCAAACAGCTCCTCGGGAGAGATGGCCTTTCCCCGGTAGGTCATGGTATCGCGGCCGGTGAGGGTGTCGTGCTCAAACACCACCTTGCGCCGGTGCATGCAGGCGGGGGTGAGGAGAAGCAGCGCGGCGAAGAGCGATGAACACCGGGATTTTTGGATCATGCTCAGATCGGAATGCTGGGTGGAAATGATCGAGGCTTGGCGGTGCGGGGACATTCAGGGAGTACGATGGGCACTCCCTGCCCGTCGATCAGCGCTTTCGATGCGTGACAGGTTTCCCGAATGACGGATGAGCTTGGGTGCGCTGCGAGTCCCATGCCGCTGCCGTGGCGTTGGCGTGGGGTGGTTTGTAGATCATGGATTTGGGTCGGAGCGCTGATCGACGGGCAGGAGTGCCCATCGTACTATACCAGATCCGCCCGTGTGAACGCCGCCGCTACTGGATACCCCTTGGCTTCGATGGCTTCGCGGCCGCCTTCGGAACGGTCCACCAGGATGAGCGCGAAGGCGACTTTGCCGCCTTCTTCTTCGATGGCTTCGATGGCCTTCAAGGTGGAGCCGCCAGTGGTGATGACGTCATCCACAACGACGACGGGCTGGGTGGTGATGAAGTTCCCTTCGATGCGTTTGCCACGGCCATGGCCCTTGGCTTCCTTGCGCACCACAAAGGCCTGCACCGGCGGCGTATCGCCGGCGATGCTGGAGCTCATCGCCACCGCGAGGGTGAGCGGGTCCGCACCCATGGTCAGACCGCCGAGGGAGCCGATGCTCAGCCCGCGCTTCGCTTCTTCTTCACGCAGCAGCGCATGCAGCACACGGC
This sequence comes from Verrucomicrobiota bacterium, assembly GCA_017301975.1. GTDB lineage: Bacteria > Verrucomicrobiota > Verrucomicrobiia > Verrucomicrobiales > Verrucomicrobiaceae > Prosthecobacter. Next base: position 151,717 of record JAFLEI010000004.1, on the reverse strand, counting down.
CCACCAGCACCGCACCGCGTGCGTCCAGCGTGGTCACGCGGCAGTCCACGTAGAGATCGCTCTCCTTGCCGGAGGCCAGGGTGAATTTGCCGGTCTTGATGGACTTGGCTTTGAGAATTTGCAGGAGTTCTTCGCGGTCTTGCTGGAGGGACATGAGGCGATTTAGAATTGAGGACCGTCAAAAACAAGGAGTGACTCGCCGTCCCAAGAACATTTTTTTGCCGGGTGGTCAAAGCTGGTTGACGGCCCGTAAAAATTTCCCATAGCATCCCTGACTATGAGTCGAAAATGGATTGGGTATTGTCTGCTGGCGATTTTGCTACCGAGCCTGTACTTTGCATATAAAAACGATCCCTCGAGCTTTGCAGCGATCCTGCAATTGAAGTCCGTTTTTCTGGGAAAACGTCCGTTGCCTGCCGATAGTCAGGCCAACAACGAGACAGGCAGCAGCCTGCCTTTGAAGCCTGTTCCTGCGATCAGCGTACCATCAGCTGTCAGCGTGCCACCACCGGTTATCCCCCCCCCGGTCACCGTCACTCCTGTGGTCGCCAAGGAGGTTTTTAAATCACGCATCAATCAGGTGAACGGCCTGCTGATCTCCCAGCTTTCTTCGGGCGGCGAGGCCGGGCAGGTCACGCGGATGAGCCTCACAGCGCTGCCCTCGGAAGGGGGGGACTGGCCTTCCACGCTCAAGTTCAATCAAAGTGTGGGAGACAGCATGAGCAAGGCGCTCAATGAGGCCAGCAAATTCTCCCAGCTGCGCCACGGCAGCTGGCCCTTGGGGCACTCGCTGGAGATCGGCTTTGCGGACAAATACGTCGGCAAAGACGGCCCTTCCGCTGCGGTGGCCTGCGCCCTCCTGCTCGAAGCCGCGATCACCGGCAAAAAATGGGATCCTGCCTTTGCAGTCACTGGTGACATGAACGCAGACGGCAGCGTGCAGCCCATCGGCGGGGTGCGTGCCAAAATCCGTGGTGCGACCAAGGGCGAGTGCAAGCTCGTCGGTGTGCCGGTGAAGAATGAAAGGTCCGTGCAGGATATTCTGGTGCTGGAAGGTCCTGCGCCGCTGGTGGGCATCCTCATCTTTGGCATCAAGACCTTCGATGATGCCGTGCTGCTGGCAAGCATGGAGCGGCCCACCGCCCTGCAGAACGCGCTCAACGACTTTGACAATATGCGCACGGTGATCATGCGCGATCCACGGCAGATCATGCCGCTGCTGCGTACACCGCATGCCGCGCAGCGCCTCCAGACCCTCCTGGCCGCCGCGCCGAACTGCTACTCCGCCAAGTACCTCCTGCTGTATCTGCAGGGCCGTGCACCGCGCACGCTTTCCATCGGGGGGTCGATCGAAGCGGCGCAGAACAGCGCCGAGTCCCTTGTCTCGGCAATCGACCATGATGTGAGCACGAACATGAGCAGCCTCAAGGGTGATGAGCTGGGCAGCAGCCTGAACAAGCTGCGGCAGCTCCGCCCCATGCTGGACGCACGCGTCTGGCCGTATGTGGACAATCTCATCGCTTATGGCGACGTCATCCGCGGCTCTGTACTCAATCCGGTGCGTTCTGATGCACGCCTGGCGGAATTGGTGGGCAAGGCCAGCAAAGCAGCCGGAGCAGCCAAGGCGGCTTATTCCAAACTGATCAATGATGTGGAAGTGCGCGAGGAGCTGGGACTGTGACCCGGAACTGGCGATACCACGCGGGGTGAAATTGAGCCTGAATACGATCTAGGCAGGAAGGCGGACCGTCTGAAATACAGGGTTTGTTTTCCACGGATCGTGGCGTGAAAAAGCTGCCACGAAACCATGGTTGAACTGTGGCTGCATGAGGGTGCATCGATGTCATGGATGAAATGGTACTGGAGGAACAGTGGGCGATTGAGAATTGAGGACGGTGGATGACAAGAGGCGACTGAACGCAAAAAGCACAATTTTCTGAATGATCCGCCCGTTGAGGGTTGACGGTTTCCAAGATATTTCCTTAGCTTGCCGCTTATGGAGAAAAAACGAATCCTTTATTTTCTGGCATTGGTGCCGCTGTTTGGCTTAGGCGGTCTTTTTGCCGCCCAACCTGAATGGTATAACGGGGCGGTGAAGGAGGTTCTATACCTCCGGGAGGCACGCCCGCTGCCCAAGGGCCGCTACACTGGGAACCAGTTGAAAATAAACATCTCCACCCAATTTTTGGCGCCCGCGCCTACGCCGCTTGAGCTTGAGTTTCCCGCAGGCACCGTGTTTGAAGACGTGACACTGACGGTTCGCGACCGGATCACCCTGAATCTGCGCGGCTGCATCCTGCGCCGAGTGGCGCTGCAGTCGGGGCCAGCCAGCACGATCAACCTGGAAAGCTGCGTGCTGGAGACATGCTATGTGGATCATGACAGAGCGATTTATCGCAGCGCCAATGGCGCCGAACGTACTGTGGCGGAAGTGCATGCGAATTTCGGTGTGCCAAAGATCAGCATGAAAGACTGCATTGTGGCGGACACCACGCTGTCCTCCCCCTACCTGGGCGGCATCACGGCGACACGCAGCACCTTTTTGTCATGTGTGGTGGAAGCGGATGCCGAGGACGGAAAGCAGAAAAGCGAGCGCTACATTCAGTGTGCCTTCACCGGTTCCAAAATCTCCAGCGTCGACGTGCTCCTGAACTCCAGCCAGTGCGTTTTCAACAACTGCGAATGTGCTGATGCGCTCACCGCAAATGCTGGCGGCAATCTCGTTGAAGCTGTGACACTGCCGCTGGCATGGGAGAAGGGGAAGACGGTGCTGCCGCCTGCCACGGCGAATGGAAAGATTCGCTTTGAACCGGCTGCTGCAATGCCCGAAACGGGCTCCGCCAAGAGTCACCAGTGGGAGGGCGGCCACCTGAAGGTTTCTGATCTGGCAGAAGCTGACGGCGCATCCCAGCGGCTGCAGGACGTGTGGAAATTGACCGACTTCAAGACTTACATGGCAAACAAAGGCTCCGCCACGCAGCCCGCCGCAGGGGCGCAGCCCAATGGAACGTCGGCCAACGCAACGATCACCGGCACTCCCGCCGCGGCCGGCGTGTCCTTCCAGTCCCGCATCAATCAGGTGAACGGCCTGCTGATCTCCCAGCTTTCCTCCGGGGGCGAGGCCGGACAGGTCACGCGCATGAGCCTCACCGCCCTGCCTTCGCTGGGTGAGTCACCTTCCACGTTGAAGTTCAACCAGGACGTGGGGGAGAGCATGGGCAAGGCGCTCAATGAAGTGAGCAAGTTCTCGCAGCTTCGCCATGGCGGCTGGCCGGTGGGGCACTCGCTGGAGATCGGCTTTGAGGACAAATACATCGGCAAAGACGGCCCTTCCGCTGCGGTGGCCTGCGCCCTCCTGCTGGAGGCAGCGATCACCGGCAAGAAGTGGGACCCCGCTTTTGCAGTCACTGGTGACATGAACGCAGACGGCAGCGTGCAGCCCATCGGCGGCGTGCAGGCCAAGATCCGCGGTGCAACCAAGGGCTCCTGCAAGCTCGTCGGCGTGCCGGTGAAGAATGAAAAGTCAGTGCAGGACCTCCTGGTACTGGAAGGCCCCGCGCCGCTGGTGGGCATCACCGTCTTCGGCATCAAGACCTTTGACGATGCGCTGCTGCTGGCCGGCACCGAACGGCCGCCGGCGCTGCAGAACGCGCTGACGGATTTTGACAACATGCGCACCGTGATGATGCGAGACCCCAGCCAGATCGTGCCGCTGCTGCGCACACCCCATGCCGCGCAGCGCCTGCAGGCCCTCCTGACCGCCGCGCCAAACTGCTACTCCGCCAAGTACCTGCTGCTGTATCTCCAGGGCCGTGCGCCACGCTCGCTTTCCATCGGTGGCTCCATCGAAGCAGCGCAAAGCAGCGCCGACTCCATCGTTTCCTCCATTGATCATGACGTGGACACCAACATGTCCAGCCTCAAGGGTGATGAGCTGGGGACGAGTCTCTACCGGCTGCGCAACCTGCGCCCGCGGCTGGACCAGCGCGTCTGGCCGTATGTGGACAACCTCGTGGCCTACGGTGAGGTCATTCGCGGCGCGCTGCTCAATCCCGTGCGCTCCGGTGCCCGCTACGTGGATCTGGTGGGCAAGGCCAACAAGGCTGCCAGTGGTGCCAAGGCCGCCTATGACAAACTGATCAACGACGTGCAGGTGCGTGAAGAGCTGGGACTGTAGCCCACGCTCATTCCACGGCGGCTTCGTCCTCAGCCTCGGCAGCGGACTCTGAATCTGCCGCAGATTCGGACTCCGTCTCCGGCTCGGACTCCATCTCCATTTCAATCTCAATCTCGGATTCCACCTCGACGTCAGCCTCAGATTCGGCTTGGGCTTCCGGCTCGGTTTCTGCCTCGGTTTCTGCGTCAGTGTGTTCGGCTTCGGGAGCTGTCTCGGCTTGGGGATCAGAATCCGCTGTTTCCGTGGCAGTCGCGGCGGCGGCTTCAGAATTCTTGGGTGCCTCGGCGTCCGGCGTGGGCACCACGCCATCCACGGTGAGCGTCACGCCCACGGCCTTGGCCGCTGCGGCAGCAGGGCCTCCGAAGGCCAGCAGGGTGGCGACTTCGTCCTGCATGTCCGCGATTTCATCCAGCCGCAGTTCGGGATCGCGCACGATGAAGATCTCGCCGGTCTTCTTGTTTTCGTAGAAGAGCATCTTGGCGCCGTCGACTTCCTTCTCGGCGGTCTGCGAGAGCTGGCGCTTCCGCTCCAGCATGAGAGCGAGGATGTAGCGTGCATTCTCGGTCTTCGGATCTCCTTCTTCAATGAAGCGCTGCAGCAGGGCCTGCGCGCTCTCCTTCGGGGTGATCTCCGGCTTCGCCTCGGCGATGACTTTGGAGTAGATCGTCTTCCAGGCGGCCACGGGCTTGCGCTGCTCCAGCTCCTGCGCCCAGGCTTCGGCGCAGACGTCACGCCTCACATAGCCGTTCTCCTCCGGATCGAAGTAGATGGTGGTGTGAAAGCTCTCTCCGTCCTCAAACGGACGGCCGGTGACCGCGCAGGTGTGCGCGCGGCTGCGGATGGACCAGTTTTGCTGCATCGGGGATGTTTAAGGTTTCAGTTTCAGGTTCGAAGTTTCAAGCCGCCGGGGCATCGGGCAGCGCAGTGCCGCCGCTGCGGTTGCGCGGCCGCGCGATCTGCGGCTTGCGTTTGGAAAGGCGGATTTTGAAACTGGGCAGGTCCTTGTTCTGAGAACGGTAATGGAACAGCACCAGGCCCAGCGTGCCAAACAGCAGGTGCGGCAGCCACACGGTGAGCCACGGCGGCAGATGCCCGCCTTTGCCGAGATTGAGGCACAGATTGTTCATGAACATGTAGATGAAGAAGATGAACACGCTGCCCGCAATGCCCCCCACCGAGCCCCGGCGTGAATAGGCCACGCCGAGAGGGGCGGCCACGAGCACCAAGGCCATGGCCTGCCATGGCAGGGCAAACCGCTGCCAGAAATGCGTGCGAAAGGGCGCGAGCTTGTCATCGGCCGCCTTCGGGTGGGCACGCAGGTAGGAGACAAGCTCCGGAACACTCATGAAATCAGGGCGCAGCGCATAGCTCACCAGGCTCCAGGGGGTCTCCTCGATGCCACTCACTTGCAGCACCCGCTGACCGTCCGCTCCTTTGGGAAAGGGGCGGATGGAGGCGAGATTGCCGTTTTGATAGATCATCTCCTCGCCATCATAAAAGCGCCAGCCGGTGCGGGGCGACCAGCCTGCATTGGGCGCGGTGATGGTCCGTGTGCGGCGGCCTTCGGCATCGACCTCACGGATCTGCACGCCGTGCATGCGCTCATGCCCGCTGCGCAGGGAAAAGGGAAAGGTGGCCACGTACCAGGTGCGCTGGGTCTGCTCATTGTGAAACATGATCCCAAAGGCCATGATGGAATCCGCCGCATGCACGCTCATGCCACGCACCTTCGCATCTCGGCCGCCCTCGGCACGCGGCCCCCAGTAATAATTGGCCGCCATGTTCAGCATGCAGGCATACACGCTGCAGACGAAGATGGGGCGCAGTACGCGCAGGAGGCTCTGCCCCGTGCCCAGCATGGAGATGAGTTCATTGGCCTTCGACATGCGGGTGAGCGAATACAGCACCGCCAGCAGCAGGGCCACCGGCAGGATCTGCGTGAACACAAACGGGATCATCCCCAGGTAAAAGGTGATCACCCACACCACACCCGCCTTGGACTCCTGAAAGTCCTTCAAATTGTCCAGCAGATCCATGATGATCCACAACGTGAAGAAGGACACGAAGCAGAACACCAGCGGATGCAGAAAGGTGCGCAGTGTGTACCGCTCCAGGACGCCGATGCGCCGGTAGTAGTGCAGGGCGAAGGGCACGGACAGATACACCAGCGCGATGAACACGAGCTGGAACGCAAAAGCGAGCGGCGCGGGTGGCTCGCCGATCTCCGTCATGTGCGAATGCGCGATGTAGTCCACCAGATCACTTGCGATGGCCCACACGGCCATGGAGACGGAGGCGACGCTGACGGGAAACATCAGGCGGCGCAGATCGCCCCAGCGCCGCCAGATCACGATCAGCAGAACGGGGACCCCCAGCCTGACCCAGAGATTGAGATAGGGCAGCACTTTGGAGAGGATCAGGATGCCCTGAGGCACGTCCACCTGCGCCACCTGGGCCTGCTGCAGCGCGGCATCCACCGCGTCATCCGGGTGCGTACGGTGCCAGCCCATCAGCATGGAGATGATCAGCAGGGTGATGGCCACGGCAAAGGAACTCCGCCCCAAATAGGGGAGTTCACGCGCCTTTTGCCAGGCTTGGATCACACGTTGCTGCCACTTCATGCCGTCAAGAGAGCCGTGAGAGTCGGTTAGAGCCCCCGATGCGTCAAGGGTGCACGGACGCCAGACAAAAAGAAGCCCGGAGGTCGAGGCCGTGGGATGGGTGTGGCGACAGCCCGCCCGTCTGCGAGCGCACGGCAAACTCCATGGCGTACGAATACCCTCGCAGTCGGGCGGTTTAGCGAAGCGTGCGATGGAGCATCGGATTACTCTCGACGCCAAACACGCCCAACCTACGACCGAGCTCCGCCCGGCGGGAACGCAGCCTTAGGCCAAAAAGAAGCCCGGAGTTTTGAGCTCCGGGCTTCGAATCTTGAGAATGGGGAGATGCGCCGGGCTCAGTTCACTTCCAGGCACACGCCTTCAGTCGTGCTGCGGGCAAAGATTTTGCCGTTGGCCAGGATCGGGTAGCTCCAGACCTTGCCATCCAGCACGTCCTTGCGCGCCACTTCCTTGTATTTCTCCGGGCTGGCCTCGACGACGACGATCTCGCCCTTGTCGCTGGTGGCGATGATCTTGTCTCCTGCAAGGATGACCTGGCCGGGACCGAAGCCTTTTTCCGCCCATTTGTCTTCACCCGTGCGGATGTCCACGCAGGCCAGGGGACCGGCGCCGTACTCCTTGAAGCTGAACATGCCGTAGAGGTAGCCGTCTTTCACGACCGGGGTGCTCCAGTGGTTGAAGCACTCGTTTTCACGACGCCAGATCTGCGTCGCTTCCAGCTTGCCACCGCTCTTGCTGATCTTGAAGGCGCCTGCGCCCACGCCATAACCGGCGGAGCAATACACGATGTCCTCATACACCACCGGCGAGGCGGCGGTGCTGACTTTGTAAGGGAAAGGGGCACGCCACAGCACATCGCCCTTCTGCGGATTCACCGCCACGAGGCCGGTCTGCGTGAAGAAGATGACCTGATGCACGCCCAGGATGTCCGCAGGGACGGGGGTGGCGTGGGTCATCTTGTCGTCTTCACCCTTCCACACCACCTTGCCGGTGTTCTTGTTCAAACCGATGAGCGCCTGACCTGCACCACCGCCGGCGAGGAGGAGGATGTCTCCGTCAATCACCGGAGAAGCGGCGTTTTCCCACTTGATCTCCACACCGGCGTTTTCCTTCATCACGTCGTGCTTCCAAAGCTCCTTGCCCGTGGCGGCGTCAAAGCAGAAGACCCCCAGCATGGAGTCGATGGCGTACACTTTGCCATCATTGACCACGGGTGTGGAGCGGGAGCCGTCGCCGCCTTTGTTGTCAGGCGTGCCGGAGTCACCGCCGCCGTCGTATTTGGGAACGACGCTGAGAGGCTTGGTCCAGAGCTGCTTGCCCGTCTTGGCATCGAGGCAGGCCAGCATCTCACCGCTGTTGCCATCGCTTTCGCCCGTGACGAGCGTGTAAACCTTGCCACCAGACTCCGCAAAGGAGCTGAAGCCGAGGTTTGTGGGCGATTTCCAGACCTGCTTGAGGCTCCATTTGGCATTGGCCACAGCGGGGACGACGCCATTGCCGGAAGGACCCCGGAAGGCGCCCCAGTCGGTGGATTCAGCGGAAAAGGCGGTCGTGGCCAGGGCCAGACCGAGTGCGGTGGTGAGATGTGTGCGTGTCATGATGAGGGGAATGGGAACGGGAAAGGCCGTGAGGCTCTATCTTGCAGCATCGTCACCCGAATGAAGAAGGCTGCGTGATTTTGCATTAAAACGCTGACCGCCGGAAATGTCCACGAATGAGCGTAAAGGTTCTTGCTCGGCGGCACATGCCAAACGCACCCAACCCACGTCCAGCCAGCGGCATTACTCCACCGGCCTGCGGGAGCGGGGCTCGGCGTGCACTTTGTCCGTCGCACCAGCGCTGGTGACGAAGGGACCGTCCGCCATCGGCGCGGTCTTGGTGAAGCCGACATCGGGCATGTCGCTGGGCTTGCCTTCGAGCGGGAAATCTTTGCGCAACGGGTGGAAGGGGTAGCCTTCCCACATGAGGATGCGGCGCATGTCAGGGTGGCCGCTGAACTTGATGCCCATCATGTCGTACACCTCACGCTCATGCCAGTTGGCGGTGGGCCAGATGTCGCTCACGGTGGGGACTTCCACGTCTTCCGCCACGGCAGCGCGCACACGCAGGTGCTGCAGATGGCCGTAGCCGTAGAGCTCATACACCATCTCAAAGCGCGGCTCCTTGCCCATGTAGTCCAGGCTGCTGATATCAACGAGGTAGTCGAAATTCAGTTCATCACGGCAGTACGCGAGCAGCGGCTTGGCGTTGGTGAGCTTGACGACGAGCGTGTGCTCCCCACGAAACTCCTTCGTTTCCAGCACGGCATCGCCGAATTTCTGCTTCAGGGCTTCAACCATTTGGGCGGCAGTCATGGTCGTGAAAAAATTAAGCGGTGAGTTCGGCCAGCAGTTCCTTCTTCTGATCGGTGAAGGAGTGCTCGGTTTCGATCTTGTGCTGCAGGCGCATCATGCCTTCCAGCAGCGCCTCAGGGCGCGGCGGGCAGCCGGAGATGTAAACGTCCACCGGGATGAGCTGGTCGATGCCCTGAAGCACCGCGTAGCTGCGGTACATGCCGCCGCTGGAGGCGCAGGCGCCCATGGCGATGCACCACTTCGGCTCCGGCATCTGGTCCCACACACGCTTCACGGCGAGGGCCATCTTATAAGTCACCGTGCCAGCGACGATCATCACGTCCGCCTGACGGGGGGAGAAACGCATCACTTCCGCACCGAAACGGCTGAGGTCATAGCGGCTGCAAGCAGCGGCCATCATCTCAATGGCGCAGCAGGCCAGGCCCATCGGCATCGGCCACATGGAGTTCTTGCGCATCCAGTTGATGGCGGCGTCCATCTTGGTGAAGATGATATTGCCTTCGACTTTCGAGTCGTAAGCAGCAACGGTGGAATCAGCGGGAGCGACCATGGGAGTCAGGGGAAAATTTTAGGACCTTGAGAATTACGCCCCCTGCGCAGGGGCGGCAATCGGATTGTGAAACTTTTCACAAGCGACTTGGAGCGCACGCGTCCCGCGTGCTGCATTCACCGTCCCCGCTGAATGCCGTCCCTGAAGCGCGATTTCATCCACAGCCCGCTGCTAAGCTGGCGTGTGTTCAAGGGACGCTTTCCCGCGAGGACGCGGAAAACGGCACGGGGGACGCGTGCGCTCCGTCCGGATTGTGCCAAATGCCAGTCCAACTGCGCCACGCCTTGGCACTTTGGCACAATTTGGCACAATTTTTGGTTCTGTGACACTCGGTTGCACTTTACTTAAATATATCATTATCAATCATTTGTCTCTCTAAAGACCCACTTGGCACGCATCTAGCCAAGTAAAACCACACCACAACCCTCAGTTCCACCCTTTCCCCCCAACCCCAAAATCATGAGCAAAATCCTCGGCATTGACCTCGGCACCACCAACTCCTGCATGGCCGTCCTCGAAGGCGGCAAAGCAACGGTGCTCGAAAACAGCGAAGGCGCACGCACGACGCCTTCCATCGTCGCCTTCACCAAGAGCGGCGAGCGCGTCGTCGGTCAGGCCGCCAAGCGCCAGGCCGTGACGAATCCCCGCAACACCGTCTTCTCCGTGAAGCGCCTCATGGGCCGCAAGTTCGTGGAACTCACCGAAGCCGACAAGCGCATGCCCTACAAGATCGTGGCCGCTGCCAATGGCGACGCCCACGTGCAGGTCGAAGTCGGCGGCGAAACGAAAGTTTACAGCCCCCAGGAAGTCAGCGCGATGATTCTGGCCAAGCTGAAGGCCGACGCGGAAGCCAAGCTCGGCGAAACGATCACCGAAGCCGTCATCACCGTTCCGGCTTACTTCAACGACAGCCAGCGCAACGCCACCAAGGCCGCAGGCGAAATCGCCGGCCTCAACGTGCGCCGCATCATCAATGAGCCGACCGCAGCCGCCTTGGCCTACGGCCTCGACAGCAAGTCGGACGAAAAAGTCGCCGTGTATGACCTTGGCGGTGGTACCTTCGACATCAGCGTGCTCGAAATCGGCGACGGCGTCTTCGAAGTGCTCGCCACGGACGGCGACACCCACCTCGGTGGTGACGACTGGGACAACACCCTCATCACCTGGATCGTCAACGAATTCAAAACCGACAGCGGCATCGACCTCAGCGGCCAGCCTGACGCGCTTCAGCGCATCAAAGAAGAAGCTGAAAAGGCCAAGATCGCCCTCAGCTCCAGCCAGAGCTACGACCTGAATCTCCCCTTCATCACTGCGGACGCCACCGGGCCGAAGCACATCATGAAGACCCTCACCCGCGCCAAGATGGAGCAGCTCACGGACAGCCTGTTTGAGCGCACCATCAAGCCTGTGCGTGACTGCCTTGCCGCCGCCAAACTTGACGCCAGCAAGATCGACGAACTCGTGCTCGTGGGTGGTATGACCCGCATGCCGAAGGTCGTTGAGACCGCGAAGAAGCTCGCCGGCAAAGACCCCCATCAGGGCGTGAACCCGGATGAAGTCGTCGCCATCGGCGCTGCCATCCAGGGCGGCGTGCTCAAAGGTGACGTCAAAGACGTGCTCCTTCTCGACGTGACCCCGCTCACCCTCTCCATCGAGACGGCAGGCGGCGTGGCCACCCCGATGATCCCGCGCAACACCACCATTCCGAAGAAGCACAGCCAGGTGTTCTCCACCTACAGCGACAACCAGCCCGGCGTGGAAATCGTCGTCCTGCAGGGCGAGCGCCCCATGTCCCGCGACAACAAGACGCTCGGCACCTTCAAGCTCGACGGCATCCCGCCAGCCCCACGTGGCGTGCCACAGGTCGAAGTGACCTTTGACATCGACGCCAACGGCATCCTGCACGTCAGCGCCAAGGAAAAAGTCAGCGGCAAAGAGCAGAAGATCTCCATCCAGGGCAGCTCCGGCCTCAGCCAGGAAGAGATCGAAAAAGCCAAGCGCGATGCTGAAGAGCACGCCGACGAAGACATGAAGCGCAAGGAAGCCGTCGAAGTGAAGAACAAGGCGGAAGGTCTCAGCTTCGAGATCGAGAAGCAGCTCAAGGAGTGGGAAGAAAAAGTCCCCGCCGACCAGCTCTCCCCGATCAAGGACAAGCTCACCTCCCTGAAGTCCGCCGTCGAATCCGGTGACACCGACAAGATGAAGGCCCAGACCGAAGAACTCGAAAAACTCTTCGCCGCCGCCTATCAAGCCGCTGCCGCCGCAGGCGCAACCGCCGGAGCTCCCGGTGGCATGCCCGACATGAGCGGCATGGGTGGCGCAGCCCCTGAAGCCGGCGCTTCCGAAACGAAGAGCCAGGACAAGGGCAAGGTCGTCGATGCGGATTTCGAAGTCGTGGACAAGGACAAGTAATCCAGTCCTTCGAGTCTTCTCCTGAGTTCCTATGGCTGGCGCTGTTACATTTATCTCGAAAATCCTTCCAGGGTCGCCTTTGGGCGTCCTGGAAGGACGCGAGATATTAGCCGGTGGTGAAACCACCGGTTCGTATCGCACGCCCTCGGTTCTCTCCCGTGGCGCACCGGGAGGTGCGCGAGAAGCGTCCGCAGTCGGCACATCGCCGGTTCGCGGCTGCTTCTCGCGCCCCTCCAGGGCGCTGACTTCCCCCACGCTGGGAAATCACGTGGGTCCGGTGGTTGCACCACCGGCTAATGTCTTTCGTGCCTCCGGCACGACGGAGCGGCTTTTGTGCGTAAACCTCATTTCCCCGCGATGAGTCTCGAAGCCCTCAAGCAACTGTCAGCACTCGATGGGGAGGCCAAGGGCCTTCTCGCGAAGCATGATGAGCTCTTGCTGAAGATGCGCCGCACATTCCTCAACAAGATCGTGGAATGCTTCACGGGCCTGACCGAAGCCGAGGGCTTCCGCATCACGCGCGATCCCATGGGTGCCACCGCCCGCCTCTCTGAGACAGAGCTGATGATCAGCTGCACGGACCCTTCCCACACGCTGGTGGATTCCCAGGCGAAGTATTCCGTGACCTGCTCCCTGGCGCAGAACCGCGCCTATGGCATCCTGCTCTGCCGCCAGCCGCTGGTGCAGTTCACCAATCAAAGCGCTGACACGAACGACCAGATAACGAACAAGAAGCTCGAAATCGAGTATCTGAAGTCGCTGATCGAAAACCAGGGAGGTGACCAGTGGTTCGTCATGGGCCGCCTGGAAAACACCTCCAACATGCAAGGCATGACCGGCATGCTGGGCTCTCCCTATGAGTCCTTCCAAACTCTCGATCAGGCTGTGAAAACCGCGCTGCGTGAAATTTCCAACGCAGCCATCGCCCCCCGCGCCGCATGAAGACGAACACCCTTCTCCTCATCACGGCACTGGCTTTCGCCTCCTGCGGCAAATCGCCCGAGGCTGCCAAGACCTCTGAAACGCCTGCGGCTCCAAAGCCAGCAGCCGTTCCTGATGCGCGCATCGAAGCCGAAATCTCCAGCGCGCTCACCCCGCCTGCTGCACCTGCTTCCCCCGCCCAAGACGCTTTGAAAACCGAAGCGGAAAGCATCATCTCCCAATACCCCGGCAAGACCGCCACCGAGCTGCTGAACACGCCGGAGGTGAAGGACAAGCTGGCTGTGGCGATGAAAAAGCTCGCCGCCGACCCCGTATTGCTGAAGCGCGTGAACTCCACCGTGGATCTCGCCGCACAAATCAAAGGCCTCGAAGGTGCCGCGAAGCTTGACCTGGACATGAAAGGCTACGATCAGGCGCGCACGTCACGCATGCTGCAGTCCGTGCTCTCCGAAGAGCCGCAGCGCATCGTGGACTTCCTCGTCAGCGAAATCGGCGAGGCAGCCCCGGATCTCAGCTATGGCGGCCAGGAGCGCGCTCCCAACGGCGTCGCCATCGTCCCCAACACCCTTCCCGCGCCAGCCGCTGCGGCACCGCCCACCGACCCCGAATGAATTTCCGCCCGGCCAGCCGGCACACCAACCCGTGTGACAGCAGGCCGGGCAGACAACCCGAACCAAACCAGAACCAGAAACCCTAAAAGCACAAACCAGACCAACTATGGCCACCTCCATCACACCCCTCGGACGCCGCGTCCTCGTCAAGCGTTCCTCCAGCGAAGAAAAGACCGCCGGCGGCATCTTCCTTCCTGACACTGCCAAAGAAAAGCCACAGGAAGCTGAAGTGCTCGCCCTTGGCACCGGCAAGGACGACGAAGGCAAAGACGTGTCCACCCTCTTCACCGTGAAGAAGGGCGACAAGGTCCTCATCTCCAAGTACGGCGGCACGGAAGTGAAGCTCAACGGCGACGACGTCCTCATCATCAACGAGACCGACATCCTCGGCATCATCGGCTAATCCCCAGACAAACCTCACCCCCAACTCACTACTTAAAACTGTTATGGCTAAACAACTCAACTTCGACGAAAACGCCCGCCAGGCCCTCCTCCGCGGTGTCACCAAGCTCGCCCGCGCCGTGAAGGCCACCCTTGGCCCATCCGGACGCAACGTCATCCTGGAAAAGAAATTCGGCAGCCCAACGATCACCAAGGACGGCGTCACCGTCGCCAAGGAAATCGAGCTTCCAGACGCTTATGAAAACATGGGCGCCCAGCTCATCAAGGAAGTCTCCTCCAAGACCTCCGACATCGCTGGCGACGGCACCACCACCGCCACCGTGCTGGCTGAAGCCATCTACTCCGAAGGTCTCCGCAACGTGACCGCCGGCGCCAACCCAACCTCCCTCCAGCGCGGCATCCTCAAGGCTACCGAAGCCATCGTGGCCAAGCTGAAGGAAATCAGCACCCCCGTGAAGGACAGCAAGGAAGTGGCCCAGGTCGCAACCGTGTCCGCCAACTGGGACGCCAGCATCGGCAACATCATCGCCGAAGCCATGGACAAAGTGGGCAAGGAAGGCACCATCACCGTCGAAGAAGCCAAGTCCATCGAAACGACCCTCGAAGTCGTCGAAGGCATGCAGTTCGACAAGGGCTACCTCTCCCCTTACTTCGTCACCAATCCGGAGACGATGGAGTGCAACCTTGAGAACGCCTACATCCTCATCAACGAGAAGAAGGTCAGCAACCTGAAGGACATGCTGCCTCTGCTTGAGAAGGTCGCCCGCTCCGGCAAGCCCCTCCTCATCATCGCTGAAGACGTCGAAGGCGAAGCCCTTGCCACCCTCGTGGTGAACAAGCTGCGCGGCACCCTCAACATCGTGGCTGTCAAGGCTCCTGGCTTCGGCGACCGCCGCAAAGCCATGCTGGAAGACATCGCCATCCTCACCGGCGGCCGCTGCATCACCGAAGACCTCGGCATCAAGCTTGAGAACATCGAGCTCTCCGACCTCGGCCGTGCCAAGCGCATCACCATCGGCAAGGAAAACACCGTCATCGTCGAAGGCGAAGGCGGCAGCGACGCGATCGCCGGACGCGTGTCCCAGATCAAGAACCAGATCGCCGAAACCACCAGCGACTACGACCGTGAGAAGCTCCAGGAGCGTCTTGCCAAGCTGGCAGGCGGCGTGGCCGTCATCAACGTCGGTGCTGCCACCGAAACCGAGATGAAGGAAAAGAAAGCCCGCGTCGAAGACGCCCTGCACGCCACCCGCGCAGCCGTTGAAGAAGGCATCGTTCCAGGGGGCGGTGTCGCCCTCATCCGCGCCCAGGCCTCCATCGGTGACCTCGGCCTGACCGGAGACGAAAAGACCGGCGCTGAAATCGTCGCTCGTGCGATCGAAGCTCCTCTCCGTCAGCTTGCTGCCAACGCAGGCGTCGAAGGCGCTCTGATCGTGGCTGAAGTCAAGAAGGGCTCCGGCAACCACGGCTACAACGTCGCCACCGCCAAGTATGAAGACCTCATCAAGGCCGGCGTCGTTGACCCAGCCAAGGTGACCCGCAGCGCTCTCCAGAACGCCGCCTCCATCTCCGGCCTGCTCCTCACCACCGAGTGCCTCATCGCTGACATCCCGAAGGAAGAAGCGGCTGACGCCGGCCATGCCCACGACCACGGCGGCATGATGTAATTTTTGACCGCTGCGTGACCCAACCCGCGCGGCGCCTCAAAAACCCAAAACCCCCACGCGGCCCGGAAGTGATTCCGGGCCGTTATTTTTTTCAGGCAGGGCGGCGGCGGGCCTGCAGTGCAGCCGTCTTCCAGACCAGCTAAAGCTTGTGACAAGGTGCCAGAGATTGAATTGACGCAGGCTTCGGGCATATTCCGCTGCTCTCATACTGCACTTTCTCAAATCATGAACTTCTCCCAGCCCCTCCGCTTTCTCTCTGCCATCGCCGCTGCTCTGGCCCTTTCAAACTGCGCCTCCAGCACACCGCACGCCATCTATGTGACCCCTCTCACGGCGGTCGTCAGCCAGGGGGACGGCGTCAACACCATCGTAAACACCACGGATGCCCGGATGTCGGCTGAAGATCGCGCGATGCTGGCCGACCAGATCACCCAGAATGTGCAGGCCATGGCCCAGCCGGGCGGTTCCTCCCACCGATATGAGATCGTGGTCAACGTCACCCGCTACACCAAGGGCAGTGGCGTGGTGCGCACCGCGATGCCTGGCATGGGACAGATGCATCTGGACGGCGTGGTGACTCTCTACCAGATGCCCAAGCGCGTGCCCGTGGGCGAGTTCATCGTGCGCAAATCCTTTGCCATCGGCGGCTTGTACAGCCTGACGGTGAGCATGAACACCATCAGCACAGCCTTCTCCGCAGCCGTCGCCAAGACCGTCTGCCAGGTGCAGTAAGCACCCTCGCCCCGAGCGGCTGCGACTGTGACTGTGACAGCCAGAAGGTCATCCATACCCAAACCTCCCCCAGCGGCCCGGAAACAAATCCGAGCCGCTTTCTGTTACCCGCCCCCTTTCAGAACGGAATGCGACTACAGCAAACAGGCGGCCTCCCTGCCGTGTCCGCCGTTTTGACTGGCAGTCCATTTGAAATGCCTAGGACATCACGCTTATTGGAGCGTTCTTTGCCGCCCTGCCTCCAGCTTTCACCTCTCATCACATCACCTGTCATGAACCTCCCCGACGCCCTTCGCCGCCTTTCCACCATCGCTGCGGCACTCATTCTCTCCAGTTGCGCCACCAGAGCACCCCACGCCAACATCATCGCACCGCTCACTGCACAGGTCTGCCAAGGCGACACATTCCACGCCAACGTCACCAGCACCGACGTCCGGATGTCCCGGGCGGCTTGCGAGACCTTTGGCGTGCGGATTGACCGGGATGTCGAGGCTATGGCCCTGCCTCCCGCCGGTGCGCCCCGCCACTACCACGCGGAGGTGAAAATCACCCGCTACTCGGGCGGAAATTTCTTCGCGAGCAGCCTGCTGCCCGGCGCCGGCCAGATCCGCATGGAGGGCACCGTGACCTTGTATCAGGCAGCCCGGCGCATGCCCGTCGGTGAGTTCACCCTCAGCAAGCACTTTATACCCGTCGGTCTCTCTGCCGCGTTCGTGAAAGATTACACCATCTCCGACGCCTTCTCCAAAGCGGTGGCGAAGACGCTCTGCAATGTGCGGTAACCGGGGACGCCACCGGACACTCGTACGCTCCGGCTAGATCAGCCATGCTGCGAGCGTTCCCATCGTCCCATGATCCGACCCATCGTCCTGCTCCTTGCCCTCTGTGCCGCCGCCGCAGCGGCGGACAAACCCAACATCGTCTTCATCCTCAGCGACGACCTCGCGCAGGGAGATCTGGGCTGCTACGGGCAGAAGCTGATCCAGACGCCCAACCTCGACCGCATGGCGAAGGAGGGCACGCGCTACCTGCAGGCCTACAGTGGCACGAGCGTGTGCGCGCCTTCGCGTTCATGCCTGATGACCGGTTTGCACACCGGGCACTGTCCGATCCGCGCGAATCGCGAGATCGGCGCGGAAGGACAGAAGCCGCTGCCAGCGGGCACGATCACCGTGGCGCAGATTTTGCATGATGCCGGCTATGCCACCGCCTGCATGGGCAAGTGGGGCATGGGCATGTTCGACACCACCGGCAGTCCGCTGAAGCTCGGCTTTGACCACTTTTACGGCTACAACTGCCAGCGCCACGCCCACAGCTACTTTCCCACCTATCTCTACAACAACGACCAGCGCTTCAATTTGCCCGGCAACACCGGCAAAGGCGTGGGCAAAACCTACGCGCAGCAGCTCATCTCCGACGAAGTGGTGCGCTGGGTACGCGAGCACAAGTCTGGCCCCTTCTTCCTCTACTATTCGATTACGCTGCCGCACGGCAACTTCGAGATCGACGACCAAGGGATCTACAAGGACAAGTCCTGGACCGAGACGCAGAAGAACTATGCCGCCATGGTCACACGCCTGGACAGCGATGTAGGCCGCCTGCTCGACACGCTCAAAGAGTGCGGCATTGATGACAACACGCTCGTCATGACCGCAGGCGACAACGGCTCCTCGTTTGATCCCACCTCCGAGATGGGCAAGCTCTTCGACCAGGCCTCCAACGGCCTGCGCGGCTTCAAGCGCGGCCTGTATGAAGGCGCGCTGCGACAGGCAGCACTGGCCCGCTGGCCGGGTCAGGTGCCAGCCGGGCGCGTGACGGAAGAGCCCTGGGCATTCTGGGATTTCCTGCCCACCGCTGCGGAACTCGCCGGCGCGAAAATTCCGGAAGCCTGCAAGACGGACGGCCTCTCGCTGGTGTCCTTCCTCAAAGGCGGTCCAGCACCCCAGCGCGATCACTTCTACTGGGAGCTGCACGAAGGGGCCTCGCTGCAGGCGGTTCGGTTTGGAGACTGGAAAGCCGTGCGCAACGGCCCGGAGAGCCCCGTCGAGCTTTACGACCTCAAGACTGATGCGGCAGAGGCGCATGACCTCGCCAAGGAGAAACCGGAGCTTGTGGCCAAAGCCTCTGCTTTGATGGAGTCCTCCCGCACCGCTGATCCCGACTGGCCGCTGGTGCAAAGGCGACAAGGGAAGGGCAAAAAGAAGAATGCGAAGCCCTGAATACGGCGCTTCGAAAAGAAGCGGGGCATGCGCCTTTGTCCCGTCAGCCGCAGGTGGAAAATACGGCGACTTACATTTTGAAGTGGGCTTTCCTAAAGATCCATTTACATTGAGTGCAATCTTAAAAATTTGCGGAGGCGGAAGGGTAAGATTTTGAAAAACTATAGGATTGAGAGCGAAGAAGGCTTGATTATTTATGGAATTTTTAATAGATTTGGCCCTGCATGAGTCTTCAATCCTCCACCGCCACTCTGTCGCCCGGACTGTCTGCACGTTCAGGGGACCTCTTCGCCAAAGAGCTGGCGGCACTGGCCCAAGACATCCAGCGTACTCGGGAGTGGTTTAACAGTCAGCTGGACGCCCAGCTGGCCCGTCTGAAGCAGCTTTGTGCGGCGACGCATGTGGAGGAGCCGAAGAGCAAGCTTTCCATGGCGACCTTGTTCGAAGCCCCGCGTCCGGTAATGCTGGCACCCTCGGCAGGAGCTGCGCCTGCGCCGACGGAAGCAGCGCCGGCTCCGGCTCCTCTGGCCCCCTTGCCACTCGCGAAAGCGCCGCCGGTGCATCAGGCGATCATCCTGCCACCGACCTTGACGGCCACGCTCGACCCCCAGCTTGAACAGGCGACGCTGCATGAGCTGAACAATGCGCTGACTCGCGCGTTTTCAGAAATCTCCGCCCGAGGCGGAATGATCAGCTGATTTTTTATCTTTGCAGCCCATCTGCGAAGATTCTTTGGCAAACTCTGCCCATGAGGGAACGTACAAAAGTGCTCCTCATGAATACCATTATCACCGACCCTGCCGCTTCATCCCGGCGCGAATTTCTCAAGACCACCACGAAGACGGCCGCCGGCCTGTCCGTGCTCTCTGGCATCAGCCTTCCTTACGTCCATGCCGAAGGACCGGGCAGTGATGAAATCCGCACCGCATTGATCGGTTGCGGCGGTCGTGGCACTGGTGCCGCGAGCAATGCCATGGGCATCCAGAAGCGCGTGACCCGCTTGGTGGCGATGGCGGACGTTTCCGAAAAACGTCTCAAAGGCAGCTTTGAAGCCCTGAGCGCGAAGCACCCCGACCGCATGTCGGTTTCCGAAGACAACAAGTTCATCGGCTTTGATGCTTACAAGAACGCCATCGACACCCTGCGCAAAGGTGACGTGGCCATCTTCACCACACCGGTGGCCTTCCGCTGGGTGCACTTCAAGTACGCCATCGAAAAGGGCGTGAACATCTTCATGGAAAAGCCGATCTGCACCGACGGCCCCACTGCACGCCGCCTTCTGGCTCTGAATGAAGAAGCGAAGAAGAAGAACCTCAAAGTCGGCGTGGGCCTCATGTGCCGCCACTGCCGCGTCCGTGGTGAGCTCTTCAACCGCATTCAGGACGGCGAGATCGGCGATCTTCTCCTCATGCGCGCCTACCGCATGCAAGGCCCGGTGGGCTCTGCCTTCACGCTGCCACGCGATCCGAAAGTGGACCCGAGCGAACTGGCATGGCAGATCCAGCGCTTCCACAGCTTCCTCTGGGCGAGCGGCGGCGGCTTCAGCGACTTCAACATCCACAACATCGACGAAGCCTGCTGGATGAAGAACGACTGGCCGGTGGAAGTGCAGGCCAGCGGCGGCCGCAGCGACCGCGGCGATTACATTGATCAAAACTTCGACCATTACAGCTGCGAGTACACCTTCAAGGACGGCGCCAAGCTCTACCTCGAAGGGCGCACCGCCATCGGCACGCACAACCAGTTCGCCACCCAGGTGCATGGCACCAAGGGCAGCGCCATCGTCTCCACCGCCGGTCACTTCCCGTCCAAGGCGATGACCTTCAACAGCCAGAAGATGCAGCGCTCCAACATCATCTGGCGCGGCAAGCAGCCAGAGCCGAATCCGTATGACCTCGAGTGGCAGGACCTCATCGACGCCATCGTTGCGGACAAGCCTTACAACGAAGTGGAGCGCGGCATCAAATCCAGCGTCACCACCGCTATGGGCCGTGCCGCCGCGCACACCGGTCAGGTCGTCCGCTACGATGACTACATCAACAGCGCCTTCGAGTTCGCCCCAGGCGTGGACAAGCTCACGCTGGACGGTCCTGCGCCGATCATCGCCGATGCAAACGGCAAGTATCCTGTGCCACAACCTGGCATCCTCAAAGACCGCGAGTACGCCATGGAACCGCAGGCCAATCCCTTCCCGCTCATCCCCATGCCTCCAGCTCCTGCCGAGGAACCGCTGTCTCCGCCAGAACGGCCCAAGGCCGCTGCGAAGAAGAAAGAAGCCAAGAAGGCCTGAGACTGAAGACCCCACCGTCCGCCCAACCGCCGCTCTTCACAGAGCGGCGGTTTTTTTGTGCTTGGCGGGATCGAGGCATGCTCGCTCCAGCGCTCCCACATTCGCGGGCAAACACATAAGACATCTTTCTTAAGCTACTAAGTTAGGCCTGATGGGAATCTGAATGGCTATTTAGAAGCCGCTTTCGGATTCTGCCTATAGCGTTCTCTTGTGGACAAACAAGAGGATGACACCCCCATTCCAGACTCTCTGAGTGACACGCCTGAAGCCGAATGTGTGCGGCAGCTGTTCGGGCGCAGGCACTGGATGAAGCTGGGCATGTGGGGTGCCTTGGGCACGATTGGAGGAGGTATGGGCTATTACATGGCGCCTCCTGCAATCGTGCCACTCTACTTCAACGGAGTTTATGCCTTTGCGCACGAAACCCATCCTGCGGTAGTTCATCAACTCGTGGCCGCCGCCAACGAACTCGTGGGAAAGCCCTACAAGTGGGGCGGTGGTCACAAGTATTTATTTGATAACGGCTTCGACTGTTCCGGCTCCGTCTCGCATGTGCTCTACCGTGCCAAGCTGTTGGACAAACCGCTCAACTCCACCGCCTTTGCGCGTTATGCCTGGCCGGGACCCGGCAATTACGTCACACTTTACGTCAAACCGAACCATCACGTTTTCATGCAGATCTGCGGCCTCCGGTTTGACACCTCAGGCACACAGACCGGGGAAGGGCCCCGCTGGCGGGCCTCCAGCCGTTCCTATGACGGTTTCTACCCACGCCATCCCGCGTGGCTTTAGGAAACCTGCCGGCTTCGCTTCCAGCATGCGATGCTGATGAAGCGGGCTTGTGATCCTGTCATACGCATGGATGCTCACCCATGAACATTCCTTTGCCTGTACTTACCCTTCTCTTGGTTTCGGGTCTGACCGCCTGCCACAAACAATCCCCTCCGGCCCAGGCGGACATGGATGCTGAAACACGTCAAAAGGCCGTCGAAGTCAGGGCGGCCGCCGACAAGAAGGCTGCGGCCCTCAACGAATCCGCGACTGTTCAAACCAAGGAAGCGCCTCCTCCCACGCCCGCTCCACTGAAGTAGGGCGAATGTCTGAAACGTCTTCACTCGATCAAGATCGAAGGCAGGCCGATGCTGTTTGACAGGGCTGCTGCTCTGCGAGCAGAGTGCCGCTGTATGAAGACTTTCTTTCCCGTGATCTTGTCCGCTCTCCAACGCTGGCAGGCCAGGATGCTGCTGGCGGCGGCCCTTCTGGTGCTGACCTCCTGCGCCGAGCCTGCCAACAATGGCGGGCTTTCAGGCGCCCCCACGCCCAACGTGCAGGGCGTCTACCACGGATCCTACACCTACGGCGGCGCATACCAAAAGCTGGCGGGGCAGACCGTCAGCTTTGAGATCTCCCTGAAACAGACGCGCGGCTCCAGCAATATCACCGGAGTGATCAAAGAAGCCTACACCGGCTCTGGCGTTCTGAAGGATGGCTATGTCTGGTCAAACGTCAGCGGCACCTGCGTGAGTGAGAACGGCTATATCCATCTGAAATTCCGCAAAACATACCGCCACTCCAAGGAGCAGCCAGTGCTCTATCAGGGCTCGCTACCGCCGGACTCCACCCTGCTCTCCGGTACCTGGTATTTGCAGGATAAGACGACTGACAGCGGCATGTTTCAAATCAGCAACATGCACGTGCAATGACTGCTGCGCGCACATTCATCGGCATCGGCTTCCTTTGCCTGACAGGCTTGGTCTTGCATGCGCAGACACCCCTCGCTCCACAGCCACCTGCCATCGTGGTCAGCGGCTTTGAGCCCTTTGGAGGGCGTGACCGCAATGCCTCCTGGACTCTGGCTGGAGAAATCGCCAAGGCCTTCCCTCGTGAAGTCCGCGCCTTGCAGATACCCGTCGTCTGGGGGGCGCCGCTGACCGCCATCAACAACGTCAAACCGCTGCCTCAGGTATGGATCGCCTTTGGTGAGGGGACCCCGGAGTTCCAGATCGAGATCCTCGCGCACAATCAGCGCGGGATGTCCCCGGACAATCAGCAGGCCAAACCTGCCCAAGCGGAGATCGTCAGCGACGCCGCACCCGTCTTGAAACAGCAGGCGCAGGTGAAAGACCTGGCGGATGCCCTGACCCAAGCGGGATTCCCCACCCGTGTGTCTCAGAGCGCGGGCCGTTACCTCTGCGAAGAGATGCTTTACTCACTCCTCCACGCCCAGCAGCAGCATCCCGAGGCGCTGCGTCTGGTGCTCTTCATTCATGTGCCAGTCTTGGAGCAGTCCCTTGCTGTTTCACCGGCGAAACAGGGCGCGCCTGCTGCGCGCAAACAGGTGGACGCCGCCTTGCTCAAAGCCTTTGGCAAACAGCTCTTCACCGCGCTGCGCACGACTGGCCTGCTGAAGACCGCGCTATCCCGGCAGAACTGAGCCTCCGCAAGGATTCGAAGGTTCAGACTGGTTTAATGATGGTGACCATGGCCGTGCCCATGATGCATGTGACCCACACCATGGCCGACGTAAGGGGGCCTCACATAACCGGGCCGATAGTTGTAGCCGCGATAGCCATAGGAGTGACCATAGTAGGGCCGCACGTACCCAGGGACCACAGGCTGCGGAACCCATTGGTAAATGGGAAAGCCCATGGCGTTATAACCCACGATCTGATAGACGGCATACACCGGCATGCCGTTGGCCATGTAGCTTACGATACGTCGCTGATTGAAAAAGGGAGGGGCCGCGTTTGCGGGGGCTGCGATGCCAAACACAGTCACCGCAGCGAGAAGGCTGAGGAGTGTTTTCATAGAGGTTCATGGAGTGTTGCTCCAAAGGGTTAGACGTCCTCCCAGTCTGCTTATTCAAAGCAGGCACGGCACCGGGGCCCACGTCCATGCAGGCAGCCTCTCACATGCTATCGCGAATCCCCATTCAGATCTGGGCATTCAGAAAAGCCAGCGCGGCAGATCGCTGCGGGTGCACTGCCAGGTCCTGACGCAGGGCCTGAAGTTTCTCCAGCAGCTCCGTGCCAAGCCGCTCCCGCAACTGAGTCAGATGCACCGCATCCAGCTCCTGCTGGCGCACGGCCTTCTGCCACGGCGCAGTGAAGATCAGGTGAATGGAATTTTGCAGGTGGCCGCCACACAGCGCCTCCCACTCGCCGCCGTCCAGCCAGACGCCGCCGGTATGGGAACGCTCCACGCGAAACGGCTGGCCGTGACCCACGCGATAACGCGTCATCACCGTGCCCGACTCGGGACACAGTTTGACCGCGCCATCAAACTCGCTCACCGGTACCGCTTCAGCCGCCGGACCTGCCTCGGCCATCGCAGGCAGCGTACAGCGCCAGCGCCAGTAGTTCTCAGCCGGGATCCAATGCCCGCCAGTTTCAGGACAGCGGAACGCAGTCAGACCAGGTTCCAGTTCGACACGTTCCAGACGTTTGTGATGGGCAAGGGGACTTAGCATCACGGATCATCCGCCACGCACCCGCCGCCGCCATGATATTTCCCATCCATTTATGAAAGGGGGGCATCGCTCTGCGGCGCCGCCTCGACAAACCTCCCCCGCTGCGCATTTTCCTCTCTCATGGCCGCCCGTGGAAAATCCGTCGCCTTCGCACGCATCCGTGCGGAGGTCATTCGCTTGGTCGCCTTGATCCCGGCTGGCAAGTTCACCACCTATGGCAGCGTCGCCATTCACATGAACGTCATCGCCCGGCATGTGGCCACGGTGCTGAGCCGCCTCACGCCGGAAGAATCCGACGCGCTGCCTTGGCATCGCGTCGTTGCGGCCAATGCGCGCATCAGCCCGAACATGCCTGCCGAGTCTGCACGCAAACAGCGCCGCCGACTGAAAGCCGAAGGCCTGCGCATCGACAAGGAGGGCTACATTCAGGATGCCGATGATCATTTTCACAATGTGGGTGTGCGAAGGGATATTCGCTGGAGTGACGGGGGAAGCTAGTCAGATGGTTCATCCTGAATGGCAGCGTTGCGAACCATCCTCCCTCTGAAAGCATTCAGTCAGCTACGCCTGCCTCAACAGAAGAAAAACAGCTGTCCGAGCAGCGAATGCTTGCAGGAGTTTCGCCGCATGTAGATCGTACCCGATGACACGACGCAAAGCGCGCGCCGCAGTATGACTCAGAACAATTACATCTTTGTCGATTACGAGAGTGTGCAGGAAATCGATCTGACGCTCATCGAGGGCAAACATGTTAAGGTGTTTCTCTTCATTGGCGAACAGCAGACCAAAATGAGCGTGGAACTGTTGATGCAAGTTCATCGCTTTCACGATCAGGTACAGCTGATCCAACTCGAAAGCACAGGGAAGAACGCACTAGACTTCGTTCTGGCGCATCACACGGGGATACAGACAGCGGCAGACCCGGAAGGCTTCATCCATATTTTGTCCAAGGACAAAGGCTTCGATGCCTTGGTAACCCATCTCAACAGTAGAAACACTCAGTCCGCACGATGCGAGGTATTTGCTCGAATTCCAGTGCTGGTGGATGAACGCGAACTCAGCTCAGCGGATCGGCTGAAACAGGTGAAGGCACGGTTAAGCACCATGAAACAGAAGGATAATGACAGCCGTCCCAAAAGGCGGAAAACACTTTGCTCCAAGATCCAGGAAGTCTTTCAAAAAAGACTCAGTGCTGAAGATGTACAAGCGCTGATCAGGGGCCTAGAGCAGAAGCGTTGGATCACGATTGCAGAAGACAAGGTGACCTATCAGTTTTGATCGCCCGAGGGTCGTCGGCCCTCCAGCAATCCTCACTGCCCATAGACATCGATCCACTGCAGGCCGCTCTTGGAACCGGGCGGCGTGAAGTAGCGGCGGCCGAGGTAGGTGCCGCCTTTCACCTCACGCATCGAACCACCTGCTGGGTGACTGGCGCGAGTGAGGACGGGCTTGCCGTTGTAGGTGCCATTTGCATCAGGCACCGTGCCGCAGGACGCGGAGAGGAGCATGCTAAGACCAAGGACAATGGAGGCGGGGTTGGTTCGCTTCATGAACTCCAATGAACCTTTGTGTCGTGATGATGCAACCCGTTCATCGCAGTACGATATTCTTTCCCCTGTTTTGTAATGGGATGCCCTCAGGCTCAGGGCTTGCCTTCCACCGCGCATTCCGCTTTCATTCAGCCAAAGCCACTGGCCATGCACCGACCCCTCTTCCTCTTTCCCCGGCTGGCTGCGATGGCCGCCGCACTTTCCCTTCAATCCGTGGCAGTGCTGGCCGCTGCGCCGAACACGCTCACGCCGCAGGAACAAGCGGCGGGGTGGAAACTGCTGTTTGATGGCCGCAGCACGCTGGGCTGGCACACGTATGGAAAGAAGTCCGTCACGGCCGGCTCATGGAAGATTCAGGATGGCTGCCTCGTCCTGCCTGCGGGCAATGGGCGCCCGAATGGCACGGGCGGCGATCTCGTGACGAATGCGATGTTCACGAACTTCGAATTTGAGTTTGAATGGCGCGTGGGGCCCGTGGGCAACAGCGGCGTGGAGTATCTCTTCACCGAAGGCGAGAAACGCACGGCCAGCTTTTATCCTGGAGACACCGGCGACAGCCCGGTGGGCTTTGAGTATCAGGTGCTGGATGACGCGCCGCACGCCAGCAACGCGGCGAACCGGCTGGCCGCCTCCATCTACTCGCTTGTCACTCCCACAGGCAAAACGCTGCGCCCCGTGGGCGAGTTCAATCAAGGCCGCATCGTGGTGGACGGCAATCACGTGGAGCACTGGCTCAATGGCCGCAAAGTGGCGGAGTGCGAGCTGGGCAGCCCCGAGCTGCAGCGCATCATCGCCAGCAGCAAATACAAGTACTACCCCGGCGTGGGTGTGAAGCGCGCCACCTCCATCGCTTTGCAGGATCATGGCGCGGAGGTGGCGTATCGCAATCTCAAGCTCCGCGTGCTGGCCACCCCTGCGAGTCGTGCTCCGGTCGCCGCAGTCCCACCTCCTGCGCCCGCACCTGCGGCGGCGGCTTCATCCTCCATGACGGCCCGCAAGATCCCCATGCAGGCCGCCGACTGGCGTGTCTGGTGCTGGTCCAAGGCCGACAACCGCTGGGTGGAGCACCCCTTAAACAAGATGACCGTGCAGATCCAGGACGGCGTGCTCAGCGCCAGCAACACCACCAACAGCAACTGGCCCCGTGCCATCCTCGTCTATCGCGGCACCCTGCTGGACGGCGACTTCAACGTCTCCGCCGAGTACCGCGGCCAGCTCGAATCCTTCGACCTCCAGTCCGCCGACGGCGGTAACCAGCGCCTCACCTGCCTGAACCCGCCACAGGGCAGCCAATGGCACAACGCCCTCCTCGGCCGCAAGCAGGGCCAGTACACCGCCCGCATCGAGGAGGCCCCCGTGCAGGTGCAGAACAGCAAAGCATCTTCTGCTATGAAAGGCTACTTTTGCTTCAAGCTACGGCCCGGGGAGACCCTGGAGGTGAGGGAGCTGGTGGTGCAGGCGGGGAGGTAGGGCAGAGGTTCATCCTTGCTGCTCGAACGCATTATGGGTTCTTCTCTTTGCTGCCAGATCATCATTACACGTCACCGTCGTCTGCTTCATAAGGCTCCCGCTGCCAGGTGGCACCCACGACATCACGCGATGCCATCCACCCAACTGGCAGGTCGGCAACTGCTGCAACTGTTGGATCAAGATCGTAGATGCAGCCCAGACAGAAAAGAGAAGGTCTCTCCTCAGGTTCGATGAATCCGGCGTGAAACTGCCAGTCGCCCTCGTGGTCATGATACACCATCAAAATGGGACGACCTTCTTTGGCTACTCGGGCAGTTGTGAAAGCGGCGGTGTTGCTCGGCGCTGCAAACGGCCAATCATCAAGAGAAAACTTATGTCCATGTGCTGTGTTCGAAGTCATGAGATCAGGACTTGCTGCCCTCCGGCCGACCGATCAACTCCCGCAAGGCCGCCATCATGGGATGTTCCTTGATGCTCGGAAATCGCGCGGGCGGAATGAAGGTGACTGAGGAGCCGAGGGCTGTCGATTCGGAGAGGTCGAGGGTGACGGTCTCAGGATTCAGGCCGAGCCTGCCCCGTATGCCGGCGATGGAGGCGACGGGGATCGAAACCTCCCGCCCGTGGCGCCGGACGCGCAGGGCACCGTTTTCATAGACCACCGATTCGGCCGCAGGAGATACCAGTTTCTGGTAGGTGAGGTAATACACCAGACAGACAATCATCTGAATGACGGCCGCGATGCAAATCACCCTGAACGGTGCCGCCCGTGGTATGAGCAGCCTGAGAAAGACGCCGGCATTGAGGACGATCATGAAGGCTGGGACGACCCGCCGCTGCATCACGGTCTGGAAGGAGGAGTGCAATTGCGTCATGGCGGGAAGGGGATCGATTTGGATTTTCTTTGGGCGCAAACTGCAGCCTGCATCTGCTCACTTCTTGAGATTCAAAAAACGCAGGATGACCGTCACAGGCTGCGTCCGCCAGTTCTTGGTGATGAAATGCTTTCCCAGCTTGCTAGCGGAGCCCTGCACGGACAGGAGGCTCCAAGTCTTTTGATCGTTGCTGGCGGAGATGTGGTAGCCGATGGACAGCGGATCTCCGATCGGAGTGTTTGCATGGCACTGAAGCGGGCATCCAAACGAAAGTCGCCGTGTCGAACCTCATGGCAAGCCCGCCACTATACCACCCTTGCGCCAGGCTGACCTCAGCAAGCTGACTGCTGGATAGTGAGTCGAGAGACGCGTCTGTCGGAGCGAGTTTTGTCAGCTTGGAAGTTTCGATGGCGAAGAATTCCGTTGCTGGCGCGTCGGCCTGAGACAGGCCAGAAAAGCCAAGTGCCATCCCAAGAATCAGGGCAAGCAATGGAGGGGAGTGCATGACAGTTCTTTAGAACCGAAATCCTCCATCGGTGCAATCCATAAGCGATTCGAAAGGAGATCAGGGAATCGGGACGAGGAATGGTTCATGCAGGCCGCTGCCAGCAATTGAAGATGGCTTCCTGGGTGCTGCCCATGGCCTCCATGAAGACTTGGTTGTTGAAGCCTGGGAGTTGCTGCATTCGGGCCAGGAGTTCGGTATCTCCTGTTGCACCTTGGGGAATGCAGCAGCCGGTGGTTCCGGGACCAATGAGCAGCCAGAAACAGTCTGGGGCAAAGGGGCCGTCGCTATTGGTGAGGATGTTGATTCTTTCGAGTTCGTCCCAACGGACTGTCTCGACAATCCCGCCGGGGCGGTGGCAGGAGACTTCGGATTCAGTGATGTGGATGATGAACTGGCTTTCAGGGTCGAGGCGCGCGCGCGGAGCATCCGCAGGCTGGTTCAAGACTTTACTTTGGCAAGGACGCGTGAACCCATCCATGAACCGAAGATTCTCGGGCCGAAATGGAGCACCAAATAAATCAGGATCGCGAGGGTTAGGAGCGTGATGAAATCCATTTCAATGGCCGGGGGTCGGCTGGTCGATTGGTGAGCTTTTTAAACGCAAGGATCGAGAACGAGGACGAAACGGGGGCCTACTAAGCCCCCAAGTCCGCGCCCTCAGGCTCCTTGCTTCCACGCTTCAGCATCACCGCCAGCAACGCAATGTCCGCCGGATTCACGCCTTGGGCGCGGGCGGCCTGACCAAGGGTGGCAGGGCGGAGGGCGGTGAGGCGGTGTTTGGCTTCGGTTTTGAGGCCGGGGATGGCATGGTAGTCGAAGTCGGCGGGAATTATTTTTTCCTCCATCCGGGAGGTTTTGGCCACCATGTCTTCCTGCCGGGTGATGTAGCCGGCGTATTTGACGTCGTTTTCGACGAGGCTCCAGACCTCGGGAGTGAACTGGGAGTAGATCTCGGAGGGGAGCTGGGAGGGGATGCTTTCGGGACGGCGCAGCCATTTTTCGAGCGTCACGTCGCCCATACGGGCCTCCTGCAGCAGGGTGCGGGCGGTGGCGAGGGCGATCGATTTGGCCTCGGTGTGCCGGATGCGGAAAGGGGAGGCAAGACCAATGGCGGCGGCGAGAGGGGTGAGGCGGAGGTCGCAATTGTCCTGCCGGAGGAGCAGGCGGTACTCAGCACGGGAGGTGAAGAGGCGGTAGGGCTCGGTGGTCCCTTTGGTCACGAGGTCGTCGATCATCACGGCGAGGTAGGCCTGGCTGCGCTGGAGCAGGAAAGGGGGGCGGCCTTGGGCCTTGAGCGCTGCATTGGCTCCGGCGATGAGGCCCTGACCGGCGGCTTCCTCGTAGCCTGAGGTGCCATTGATCTGGCCGGCAAAGAAGAGGCCGGAAACCCGCTTGGTTTCCAAGGTGGGATGGAGCTGAGTAGGGGGGCAGTAATCATACTCCACGGCGTAGCCGGGGCGGACGATCTCGGCGTTTTCGAGGCCCGGGATGGACCGGATGAACTCATACTGGACCTCGAAGGGCAGGGAAGTGGAGACGCCATTCACGTAGAATTCGCGGGTG
This sequence comes from Verrucomicrobiota bacterium, assembly GCA_017301975.1. GTDB lineage: Bacteria > Verrucomicrobiota > Verrucomicrobiia > Verrucomicrobiales > Verrucomicrobiaceae > Prosthecobacter. The sequence continues at coordinate 121,308 of JAFLEI010000004.1, read as the reverse complement.
TGGCGACCCTCCGGTTCGAGGAAAATCTGGTGCCGTTCCTTCTCCGCAAAGCGCACCACCTTGTCCTCCACGGACGGGCAATAGCGCGGCCCGACGCCCTCAATGCGGCCAGAATACATGGCCGACTTGTGGATGTTGGCCCGGATGATGTCGTGCGTTTGGGGGGTCGTGTAGGTGATCCAGCAGGGAATTTGTTCCACGTGGAACTTTTCCAGGGCCCACGAGTTCAGGGTAAACTGGTTGGGACCGGTGCCGGGAAGGGGATTTGAATCCTCGGTACTGATCTCCGATTCATCCTCAGGGAGCACTCCAGAGAGGTAGCTGAAGCGCGGGGCGGGCTCGTCTCCGGGCTGAAGTTCGCACTTGGAGAAGTCGATGCTGCGGCTGTTGAGGCGGCAGGGGGTGCCGGTTTTGAAGCGTTGGACGTCAAAGCCGAGCTCCCGAAGGCTGTCGGAGAGGGTGGAAATGCTGTCGCCCATGCGGCCTCCAGCTTGGTTTTGCTGCCCCACATGGAGGAGTCCGCGCATGAAAGTGCCCGAGGAAATGACCACCGCCTTGGTCCGGTAGATCATTCCGAGGCTGGTGCGGATGCCGGTGATGGCATCGTTTTCGACCAAGATCTCAGCGGCATTGCCTTGATGAAGATCAAGGTTGGGCTGGTTTTCGATCAACCATTTCATCCGAAACTGGTAGGCCTTCTTGTCGCATTGGGCCCGGGGAGCCTGCACACTGGGCCCCTTGCGGGCGTTCAGCATGCGGAATTGGATGCCCGTGGCGTCTGTGTTCCGACCCATCACACCGCCCAGAGCGTCGATCTCGCGCACCACATGACCCTTGGCTAGGCCTCCAATGGCCGGATTGCAGGACATCTGGGAGATAGTGTCGAGGTTCTGAGTGAGGATGGCCGTCTGGCAACCGAGTCTGGCAGCCGCCATCGCCGCCTCCACGCCGGCATGACCGGCTCCACAAACGATGACGTCATAGTGCTTGGGGAAGGTGTACAGGCTGGTGGACATGGGGGCGAGGAGAGTAGCACAGGCCAGAAATTGTTCCATGTGGAACAAAAGGGAATCGCAGAGAGCGTTTCAGCAGCAGCGCCAGACGGGCAAAGGGAGGGTCGAAGATGGCCAGCAGGGGACCCAAGAAGGTGAAAAGAGCTGCCATGAGGGTGGTTTGAATGCGAGATCGAGGGATGTGAAGGCGGCGAAGATGGTGCATGGAGGCCAGGACTCAGGCACCCGAAGAGTCGCCTCGAGGGGAGGAAAAGCAGCCAAGGGGTAAGGGAAGGGAGGGGAGACGGACCCTGCTAGCGAAGGATTTCCGTCGTCCTCGAACCCCAATCCTCTTTCCCCAAGACGGATACGCATTCGTCGTGCACAGGGCGGGGAAAGGAAGAGGCGCGTTCGCCACCATATGTCGCGTCATCATTTGTAGCCGTTTGCGAAACTGATTTGCCTGCCGCGCCGCTCAAGGGGCCGTAAGGATGCGTTGTGCGCGTCCCACTTTTGGGTCTGTGGCTACCGCAGGCGATCCAAAAGGTGCGCCGTCCTTGCAGCCTTCTGATCGCTGTGAGATGAGACGCTATGGGAAGGCGCAGGGTGAGATGCGGTGCTCAAGGGTCGCAAGAAAGCGCTGGGACGAAGGGATTCCAGGGACGCGCACAACGCGTCCCTACCAGCCCTGAGGTATCACGACTCTCCGGGCATTTCCAAGACCTCCCTGGCGGAAATGAGTTTGGCGAACGGCGATAAGATGGCTTTAGAGCACTCAGAGGACCAGGCCCAGTGGTTGCAATGGAGACGGAAGTGCCATCAGCGGCCATGTGGTTCCCACACGTCGAATGACCGATTGCGGAAAGGGAGGAAAGGTTTTGGACCTCATGCCCCAGTCCGATTGTTCGCGCTCTCGCCATTTTCAAAACTCACTTTCCCTACCGCTGGCTGCTCTGTACTCGGAAGACCATGGACTTCCTTCCTCTGCTCTCGAACTGCGAAGGACAAGGACAGGGAGGCCGACCCAACGCCGGGAATGCGCGCATGCCCGGCTTGAAGTCAGAGCGGCTTTTCCTGCTAGCGCCGTCGAGTGTTTGCGGCGCGCTGCACTCAGACAACATGCCACACGGGCGGGCATGCTCCTCAAGAAATCGCTCATCTTTCAGTGGGCTTTCAAAGCTCCCGACGATGGAACGCGCCCGTCCAGCGGGCCCTCATGTCTCCTCGCTGCTCCAACGCCATGCTCTTTGAGCCATCTGGTTCACCTTCACCATCCCACACACGGGTGCCTGATTCTCCCCTGCCGCAGTTCAAAGACCATGCTTGCTTCCGGCATGCTTCCCGCTAGTATCGCCCCCACCAATGGCCTCCGCAAACGCCCCCACAAACGCCCTGGCAAAACACGCTGCCGACCCCATCAATCAGAAGCTCACCGCTGCCGACAAAATCGAGCTTTACCGCAAGATGGTCCGCATCCGCCGCTTCGAGCAGGTGTCCCTTCAGCACTACCAAGCCGGTCGCATGGGCGGTTTCCTCCACCTCTACATCGGCCAGGAGTCGGTTGCCGTCGGCACCGTCTCTGTCATGGGAGAGCACGATCACGTCATCACCGCCTACCGCGATCACGGCCACGCTCTGGCCGTGGGCATGGGCATGAACGAGTGCATGGCAGAACTCTTCGGCAAGGCCACCGGTTGCTCACGCGGCAAGGGCGGCTCCATGCATTACTTCGCTCCCGACAAGAACTACTGGGGTGGCCACGGCATCGTCGCCGGCCAGACCCCGCTGGGCCTTGGTCTCGCCTACGGTCTGAAATATCGCGGTCTCAAAGGAGCCGCTCTCTGCTTCCTCGGTGATGGAGCGGTGAACCAAGGTGCCTTCCATGAATCCCTGAATCTTGCTGAGCTTTGGGATCTGCCCGTGATCTACGTGATCGAAAACAACGGCTACTCCATGGGCACCAGCCAGCAGCGCTCCTCCGCTTATGTGGAATTCCTTGCCAAGCGTGCCGACGCCTACGGCATGGCATGGGAGCAGTTCAATGGTGAAGACATTTATGAAGTGCGTGCCGGAGTCAGCAAGGCCATCGAGCGCGCCCACAACGAGTCGAAACCAAGCATCCTCGAAATCGCCACCTACCGCTGGGAAGGCCATTCCGTGGCCGACGCCAACAAGTTCAAGTACCGCACCAAGGAAGAGGTCGAGAAGTTCCAAAACGATCACGACCCGATCCAAGTCTGGAAGCGCAATCTTCTCAGCGAAGGCATCGCCACCGAAGAAGAGCTGAAGAAGGTCGACAAGGAAGCGCAGAAGGAAGCAGAAGACTCGGCCGAGTTCGCGAAGTCCAGTCCCTATCCCGAACCAGAAACCATTTTTGAAGACGTGTACTGGGAAGTGGACAACAAGACCGAAGCGGGCCAGACAGGTCGCCATTTCTTCAACGATTAAGATCAAGAAAACGAGCCACACTCACACGAATGGGAGAGTTCATCACTCTCCCATTTTTTGTGCCTATGATCGCCCTTTCTTGGATCCCCTTGCCAGTAGAGAGGGGAAATCAACCATCTGTCGCTGCCTACCAGATGATCTTCAGATGAAAGCCTAGACTTTCTGATTTAAATCATTTATCGTCAGTTACTTAAGCGATCACTTCGTTTCGGCCGCAGAGGTGATTGTGTCCGCCTGACTGCTGAGAATCACGGCATGTTTGTCATACGTCGCCTTGGCGCCCACGAGCTGAGTCACGTAATTCAGCGCCTCGTCCAAGGGAACGTTTGCGAGGGACAGGCTCAGCTTGCGCTGCCCCAGATCCGCGCCCTTCACGATCACGTTGGGCGTCACCTTGCCACCGCTTGCATTTTTGGACATCGCACGGAGCGCCTCAATGGCTTCGGTCAGGGTCACGTCATCCATCTGCACCTTCGGCAGAGTGACAGCGGCGTATTGATTCTTCAGCGAGTTGTCCTTCGGCTGGTAGTTGGCGCGGATGTAAGCCAGCATGCTCGCGGTCTCGGCATGTTTCGGATTTGCCGCCGCCACGCGGGACAGCAGACGGTACGCCGTGTCCAGATCGCCTTTGTAATAAGCGGCACGGCCCTGCTGATAAACCGCGTTGAGGTCTTCTGCCCTGGCTGAGAAACCTGCAGCCGACATGAACATGGCAGTGGTGAGAAGCATGACCGCCGTCGAAACCTTGGACCCAATCAATGATGTTTTCATAATGGTGGTTTGATTTGAAAGAATTTCACCAAATTGCCGGGGGAATGTCAAGATCGCACATGGCCCGAGGCTTGAAGCCATGAACATCCTGCTCCATCGGTGAAGCATGCCACCGCCCAAAAAAACCGCCGCCAGTCAGGTGAATGTCTTCATTGGCAGCGATGAAGCGCGCGTGAAGGAGGCCGCCCTCATGCTGGTGCGCAGCCTCACTCCGCCGGACGCCGGGGACTTCAGCAACGACATCATCGACGGCACCGCCGACAATGCCGAACACGCGGGCAACATCTGCTCGAATGTGTGCATGGCCCTCCAAACACTGCCTTTCTTTGGCGGCAGCAAAGTGGTGTGGCTGAAGAATGCCAACTTCCTCGGGGATAGCGGTCCGGGCAAAGGACAGGATGCCGTGAATGGATTCGAACGCATCGTCGATGTCGTCGAGCGCGGCCTTGGCAGTGATGTGAGCTTTGTCATCAGCGCCACCGGCATCGACAAACGGCGCGGCACCTACAAGCGCATCTCGAAGATCGCCGCCTTCGAAGTCTTCGACAAGCCCGACACCTCGCGCGCCGGATGGGAGGGCCCCGTGCTCGCCATGGCCTCGCGCAAGGCCAAGGAACTCGGCATCACCTTTGAAAGCGGTGCGCTGGAGCTGCTCGTGCAGATGGCCGGTGACGACACGCGGCAGATGGAAAACGAGCTCGAAAAAATTGATCTCTTTCTCGGCGAGCGCCGCCGCGCCGGACTCAAGACCGTGCAAAACATGGTGTCCATGAGCCGCGCCGGTGTGCTGTGGGATCTCGGCAACGCCATCGGCAAACGTGATCTGCCGCGTGCGCTGGAGCTGCTCGGCACGCTCATGTATCAGGGGCAGAACGCCATCGGCCTTCTGCTCGCCGCCATCGTCCCTCGGGTGCGCAGCCTGCTCCTCATCAAGGACCTTGGCTCGCGCCACAAGCTCAACAAGATGAACTACAACGGCTTCTGCGCCTCGCTGGAAGGCCTGCCCTCCACGGCGACCTCCCATCTGCCGCGGAAAAAAGATGGCACCGGCTTCAATGCCTATCCGATGTTTCTCGCCATCCCTGAGACCGGCAATTACACGCTCGAAGAACTGCACGCAGGTTTCAAAGCCTGCCTCGCCGCCAACTCCAAGCTCGTCACTTCATCGCTCGATCCCAAGCTCGTGCTTGAACGTCTCCTCGTCGGCCTGCTTGCCAGGCAATCCCGCTGATCCATCATGTCCACCACCACCCTCCTCACCTGTCTCGCCATTGGAATCCTCAGCGGAGTGGTGGCCGCCTTGTGCGGTGTCGGCGGCGGGGTCGTGATGGTTCCGGCCTTTGTCTTCTTTCTCAAGCTCCCGCATAAAACGGCCGTCGCGACCTCGCTCGCCATCATCATTCCCACCGCGCTGATGGCCACCACGCAGAATGCCAAGCATGGCTATGTGGAATGGAAAGTGGCCGCCATCACTGCGGTGTCCGCATCCATCTTCGCGTACTTTGGCGCAGGCTGGTTGAAGTCGATGAGCAACGAAACACTCACACGCATCTTCGGTACCATCCTCGTCGTTTTTGGCGCGCGCATGCTGCTGCAGGGCAAGGCTTGATCACCTCACCACACCAGCGCGTCGAGAAAGAACGTGGCCACCATGCCCAGCGCCACGATGAGGCGCAGCACCAGGCCCACGCCCGTGCCCAGCAGCGAGCCCCAGGCAGACTTCGCCGCAGGGTGCAGCTGCTTCTTGGCAAAGATCAGTTCAAAGGAAATGCCACCGATCAGCGGACCCAGGATCAAACCAAACGGCACAAAGAACATGCCCGCGATGCCGCCGATGAACACACCTGCGATGCCCCATTTGCTCGCGCCAAACCAGCGTGCCCCCATCGCACCACTGACAAAGTCTACCACGTAGGACAGCACCAGCCCGAGCGATAGAATCACAATGCCCCAGGTGCTCATGCCGGACTCCGGACGCAGCACCGTATGAATAATGCCTGCGGCAAAAATCAACATCGGCCCCGGCAGAAAAGGTACCACCGAACCAATGATGCCCACGATCAGCAGGCAGATCGTCAGCGACCACACGCCCCACATCTGCCATGGCATCGTGGTGAAAAAATGCGCCGTGGAGTGCCAGGCGTTGGAGAGCCACTCAGTCATCGCACCATATCGTTTTGGATTCCACCGGCTGCCGTACGCTCCTCGGCCATTTCAACCCCTCACGCGTCCAGCCAAGATAAATCAGTCCCACGCATTTGTCTTCCGCGCCAATCTTGAGCCAGTCCGCAAACTCGCGCGTGCCCAGCAGGGGAGGGGAGGACCAGTAGCAGCCCAGACCTGCCGCCGTCGCGGAGAGCTGCAGGTTTTGCAGCGCACAGGCCACCGCTTCGATCTCTTCGATCTCGGGAATCTTTGATCCACCGCGCCGCTCCATCACACAGGCGATGATGACCGGGCAGAGCAGGGGGTTCTCGCTCATCTTCTTCATCTTGTCCTCGCGGAACTCATGTTCGGGGGTCGTCTCGCGATAAACACGCTGCATCGTCTCGGCGAGCCGCTGACGTGCAGCTCCCTGATGCACAATGAATTTCCACGGTTCCGTCAGCCCATGCGTTGGCGCCCATGTCGCATCTTCGAGCACCTGCGTGAGCAGTTCACGCTCCACACCACGCGCGGCATCCATGTCCACCGGCTTGATGGAACGACGATGGCGAATGAGCGCGCTGAGCTGGGAAGGGGAGGGGAGTTCGGCCATGAATGCAGCAGCCTTACACCATTCGCCGCCGTTTGCTCAAGCTTTGAAGCATCGAGTTTGTTGCCTGGTCACTAGGGCGTTCAGAGAGCGACGCTGCTGACGAACCCCGGCGGTAAAGCGGTTGAATGTGATTGACGCCTCTTCAGGCATCTTGTTAAAAAGCAGACGCAGGCCATACCCCTCGGTATTCGCACGTGCCCCGAACCCACTCCTCACCATCATGCCTCTCTTCTGTTGCGGTCACTGCGGACAATCCATTGATGCAGACGATGCGCTTGCGGGCACTTCCGTCGGCTGCCCGGGCTGCCGGGCCGTGATTCAGGTGCCAGCCTGTGCCCGCCATGAGCCCACGCAGCCTTACCAGCCCTATCAGCCGCCAGCGTTTTCACAGAGGCCAGACACCTCATATGCCGGTCAGTCCTCCCCGGCATCGGACCCGTGGCTTCTCCGCGCGCCCCTTTTGGGCACCGGAGCTGCGTTCGTGCTGTGCTTACTCAAAAAACTCGTCGAGCCGGTCTCGAGCCTGGATGCCGCGATGGGCAACGTGGGTCCCGTCATGACCTTCGCCGGAGCCATCGGTTACACGCTGGCCGCGGCCATCTTCGCACTGGTGGCCGCGCTTGTGATCGCGGGCATTGAAGCAGCGCGCCGAAAACGGTTTTCCTCCGTACTGGCACGTGGCTATGGCATTGCCGTGGTGGCCTTCGCGTTTTTGATGATGGCAGCGTCATTGTCGCGGCCCCGCAGCTTTTCCGGGCCGTCGCCCTCCACGCCCACGCCGCCCTCATCTCCGCAGGTGACCCAGACCACCCGTGACGAGCTGAACAAGCTGCAGGCGGACATCGAAAACATGCAGCAGGGTGGTACGCCAGGGAACGACGTCGCGCCGGCAGCACCTCAGACACCGCCGCCGGAGCCCGCCGACGATCTGGGAAAGCTGCTGCTAATCTCACGCCAGTATTTTGAAGAGGTCGCCGCTTTGCAAAAAGGCTACACCGACGAAATCGCCAAGATCGGCTTTCTGCGGGTGCTGGACGGAGAACGAATCCTGAAGGACCCAGACTCCAGCGAGGGAGATGATCTGCTGGCGCGCGCACGGGTGCTGCTGAGGAAATATGGTGCCAAAATGCGTGAAGCGGTGGCCAGCCTCCCCGCGAAAATTCGCGCCAGCAACATCAGCGCCGCCACCAAGGAGGGTCACGCCCGCAGCGCCGAGACAGGAGTGGCGGAAGCCCTGAAGACCTTTGACGAGAACTGGGCCCTCGAGGAGAGCGCTGTGGATCAAATTCAGACCATCATTGACCTGCTGGGCAGAAGGCGCGGTCAATGGCGAATGAACCAAGGACTCTTCGTATTCGACGATGCGGGAGATCTGACGGTCTTCAACGCGGCCATGGCCAAAATCAACGCGGCTGTCGCACGTCAGAACGAGATTAAAGAACAAGGGCAGCGGAACACCGGGAAGATGTTTGATGACCTCCGCACCGCCCTCCCCAAGTAAGTGACCGCCAAGACGTATCCCATGAACGGCATCGCCATGAACGAAAACATCCCGCCGAGGGAAGTCTCCATGCTTCGTGAGATCTGGGCCTTTATCAGACGTCACTGGCTGCATGTGCTCCTGGTGCCTCCCGGCGCCCTGCTTGTGACGGTGCTGCATGAAAGCGCTCATGCCTTCGCCGTGTGGGTTCAAGGCGGGACCATCCTCGAATTCGTGTGGCTGCCCACCACGGAGCGCTGGGGCTATGTCAGCTATGATCCTCCCGTGCTCAGAGGCTTTTCAACATTTTTTGTCTCCATCGCCCCCTATCTTCTCTGGCTCTTTCTCGCCGCAGTTGCGGCCGCGCTCTCGCTGAGACGCAGGCCGTACGGTTTCGCCGTGTCTTCGTCGTTGTACTTCTGGCTGTTCGTCGTACCGCTTGCGGACGTGGCCAATGCCGCCTTTCCTTATTTGGACGGCAGATCCAATGACTTCCTGCACGCCTTCGGTCCTCCATCGTGGACGATCTTTGAGGAGATCGCCCTTCTGAGTGTGCTGGCCCTGATCATTGGGCATCCGGTGCAGCGCCGCCTGTACCGCACGCTGGCCCTTCGACTGCGCAGCTACCTGGTGCTGAGCCTCGCAGCCGTGTTTTTCATCGTGGGCCTCACGGTGAGGATCTTTTGAATCCTTCAGCCTTCACAAACAGCGCTTCCTCACACCAACGGCAGCACCTTGCTCAAGGTCAGAGTCACCAGCAGGCCGATCACCGAATCTGCGGTGAGCTGCACAGACCAGGTGCGCAGGGTTTCTTTTTCCGTCATGCCGCTGAGGCGGTTCACCACCCAGAAGCCGCTGTCGTTCATCCAGGAGCCGCACATCGCGCCAAAGCCGATGGCTGAGAAGAGATAGATCGGATGGCAGCCGAGAGCCCCGCCTGACACCATCGGTGCCATGATTGAGGCACCGGTCAGCATGGCCACCGTGGCAGAACCCTGCGCCACACGCACCACGGCGCAGACCAGCCATCCCAGCACCACCAGGTTGAGGCTGTAGTCCTTTGCCAGACTCTCCACCGCACCACCCACGCCTGCCTGACGCAGCGCGTAGCCGAAGGCCCCGCCTGCACTGGTGATCAGAATGATCATGCACGCCGTCTCCAGCGGCGGTCCCATCAGCTCCTCGACCTTCTTCAAGCCGAAGCCGCGCTGTTTGGCCAGCACCACAATGGAAATGAACGTGCCGATCAACAGCGCGATGTTCTTGTGCCCGATGAAATCCACCCAGGCGCGCACCGCTGTGAATCCTTCCTCGCCGCCCAGGGCGTCGACCATCGACACCCCCCAGCCGGCACCTTTGGCCGCGCCTTCATGTGCGAGTTCAAAGACCGTCGTCAAACTGATCAAAACAATCGGCAGCACCACCGGCATGATGCTCCAGAAGAACGAAGGCAGCTCGCTCTCCGGCTTGCCGCTGATGCCTTGAAGATCCGAAAGCGAGACACCGCCTTTTTCACGCAGTGGCACGTCAGTGCGCGCATTGAGCCACTTGCTCACGAGAAATCCAAAGAAGCAGGTGATGGCACCAATGGCCAGCCCGCCCACCAGCGATTCACCCACATTCAGCTTCAGGCTCTCCACCACCGCCACCGGACCGGGATGCGGCACCAACATGGAATGCGTCACCGTGCCGCCGCAGCAGATCGCCATCAGGTACAGCGTGTAGTCTTTCCCGGTGCGCATGCGCAGCGCCATCGCCAGCGGCACCATCAGCATGAACATCGTGTCAAAGAAGATCGGAGCGCTCAAAATAAACGTGCTCCACAGCAGCGCCCAGCCCGCGCGTTTTTCGCCGAAGAACGCCAGGAAGCGCCGCACCACCTTGTCGGCCCCGCCGCTTTCCATCAGGCACATGCCAATGATGGCCGCCAGCGCGATCGAGATCGCGATGTCACGCGCCGAATCTCCCAGTCCCTTGGACACCATCTCCACCGCGCCCACCAGCGATGACATGTCCTTCACCCTGCCGTCCTTCTGCACCACCTCCCAGGAATCCTTGCCCGCCAGCAGGCAGGCCAGCAGGGCAGCGAGCACCAGCGCGAGAAACGGATGCATGCGCAGCTTGCTGATCGCAATGATGATGAAAGTCACGCTGACAGCGAGAACGACGAAGGGCCAGTAGCTGGCCGAGGTTGCGGCAAGAAGAAACATGGCCGCGATGCTGGCGGGAGGCAGCGGATACGTCAAGACATTCGACAGTGGACTTCCCGTCTGCCTCAGCTTCTTTCAGCACCCATGAAACCAGCCTCGCTCCGTCTGTTCTTTATCCTGCTCGTCATTGTGGCGGGGACGTTCGGTGTTTCGCGGCTGGATTTCGATGTCGATCCGCTGAGCCTGCTGCCACAGGAACTGCCGGGACTGCAGGGCACGCGCTTGTTAAGGGAGCAGAAGCGCAATCTGCTGCTCATCGCCGTGCAGGCGGAGGACCCGGCGCTCGTTGAAGTCACTGCGGATGCCCTGGCCGAGCACCTGGCCGCCAAGCCCGAATTGTGCGCCAGCGTGCGCAGCAAGTCGCTGCTGCAATCCGATCCGGTAGTCATCGCCGAGGTCGTTGCCTATCTCTGGCTCAATGCGCCACCGCAGGAGGTGACGAAGCTCATCGCCTCGCTCGATCCCGCATCGATCCCCGCCCTTCTCGCCAAATCCAAGGAAGCCGCCGGTGCCTCGCTGGATCTGCAAAACGCCACACTCAGCGGCTACGATCCGCTCGGCCTCGCACGCGGTGCGCTCGACCTCATGAGCGGCGGTGGCGACATGAGCAGCCTCATGAGCGATGAATTCAACAGCGCCGATGGCACTCTCCGCCTGCTGTTTGTCACCCCTCCGGGCAAGGCCCTCGCGGACTATCGCGCAGCCAATGCCTGGCTGACGGAGATCAAGGCCGAGGTCCGCGAGAAATGGCTGCCGCAGCAGGGCGAGCTCAAAGGCGTGAAGATCGGCTTCACCGGAGATCCGGCGTTTCAGGCAGAAATCGCCACCGGCATGGAAGGAGACATGCGGCAGTCCATTGGAGCCGTCACCTTCATCGTCGGATTCCTCTTCTGGCTGCTGCATCGCAGTGTGAAGCCGCTGCTCTGGCTGCTGCTCGCCATTCTCTGCGCCAATCTGCTCACACTCGGCACAGCGGGCGTGATCTATGGCTCTCTCAATGTGATGTCCATGGGCTTCGCCGCCATCCTCACCGGCTTGATCGAAGACTTTGGGGTCTTCGGTCTCCACGTGGCACGCGAACATCCTGGCGAGCGTTTTGGCAGCATTTGCCGGCGTGCGCTGCCCAGTGTCACCTGGTCGGCCGTCAGCATCGCCGGCATCTTTGCCATGCTAGGTCTCAGCCAGCTCCCCGGCGTCGCGCAGCTCGGGGTGCTGTCTGCACTCGGAGTGCTGATCGGTGCCGCAGTCATGATCTTTGGCTTTCTGCCGCTGGGAATGACCACCGGTAAATTGGAAGAGCATCATGGCACCATTCGGCTGGCCCTCCGGATGCAGGGCATCATGGTATGGCTCGTCTTGATCACCCTGATCGCCGCCACCGCTGTGGTGGGCTGGAAGGGCCTGCCCAAGATGGATTTCGGCTCTGCCGTGCTGCGTCCTGACAAGAGCGAAGCCTTCGATGTGTTGGAAGATATCGAGCAGCGCATGCTGAACACCAGCAATGAACCCGGGCGCAATGTACCTGTGGTCTTCGCAGCCAGAGATGCCACCGCCCTGCGCCAGAGCATCCTCGCAGCCCGGAAGACACTTGAAAGCGATGAAGTCGAAGCCCAGGTGCTGCCACTCGCCTTGGTCCCCGATTCGGACGCGCAAAAGGCGAATCTCGCGGCATTGGGATCCCTCACTGTTCGTGAAGACGCACTCAAACAGGCTGTCGATGCCGCCGGATTCACCGATGTCGCCTACGCACTGACACAGAATGTCTTCAAGCAATGGCGTGAATGGGCCGCTGCCAAAGCAGAGCTGCCGCTGTGGCCCAAGCCCATCGTGCTCGAAAATCTCGGCGGCATTGTCTCCCAGCATGAGAAACACGGTTTAATGGCGATGGGGTCCGTTCGTCTCGCGCAAGGCCGCACCTTGGAGAACGCACCGGTGCTGCACGAACTGGAAAAGATCCCCGGCGCTCATCCTGCGGGCTGGGCCTTTCTGCGCAACTCGTTGGAACCTTTGCTGAAGCGTGAAATCCTCCACGTCTGCGTGCCCACCGTGGTCATCGCCTGCGTCCTGTTTCTGCTGGTGTTTCATGGCTGGCGGGAGCGGATCTTCGCCTTCTTCACTCTCGCGGCCAGCGGCTGGATTTTGCTCGGCGGCATGTCGGCCTGGGGTCTGACCTGGAATCTCATGAGCGTCGGAGCCGTGCCCCTCTGCCTCGGTCTGGGGCTCGATTTCACCATTCATGTGATGCATTCCCTGCGGGAGCCCGGCATCACACGGGAGCGCGTCGCCTCACTCGGCCGCTCGCTGGCCTACTGCGGGCTCAGCACCGGACTGGGCTTCGGTGCCCTGGCCATGGGCAGCAATCGCGGCCTCATCACCCTCGGCATGACTGCCATGATCGGCGTGCTCACGGTTCTGATCACCGCGGCCTTCGCCCTCCCGTGGATCTGGTTTCGGCGAAAAGGGTGAGTGGATGCGCCCATCTGTCACCGCCACTTTCCTCACCCCTTGATTTTTCACTGGCGCAAACGCTTCTCCCGCGTACTATGCTCGACTCTCGGTAGAGATGGTGGCCGTAGTTCAACGGTAGAGCCCCAGATTGTGATTCTGGTTGTTGCGGGTTCGAGTCCCGTCGGTCACCCCACTTTTTTCATGGAGTGCTGCCGGACTTCCGGCTAGAAAAGAGGCACACATGCAACCGCTGGAACACGTCATAGGCCATACTTTCCGCGATCCCGCGATGCTGCAGCTCGCGCTCACGCACGGCAGTGTCGGCTATGAAAACCAACGCGCCCATTCCGACAACCAGCGCCTCGAATTCCTCGGAGACGCCGTGCTGCAGCTCGCCCTCTCGCATCTGCTCTATCTGCGTCTGCCGCAGGCCGACGAAGGAGTGCTGACTCAGGCGCGGGCCCAGCTTGTCTCCACGAAAGCGCTCGCGCGCATCGCCCGTCGCATCGGACTCGGCGCCTACCTGCACCTCGGGCGTGGTGAGGAGGCAAACGGCGGGAGAGATCGCGAATCCACCTTGGCTGATGCCCTCGAAGCCGTCGCTGGAGCCATCCACCTTGATTCCGGGACCGCCGCTGCCCACGAATTTGCCGAACGCCTTTTCGCGGAGGATCTCGAAGCCCTGAACCGCGGCCCGCTGGATGCCAACCCCAAGGGACAGCTCCAGGAGCTCATCCAAGCTGTGGGCATTGAGCCACCGCTTTATGAGATCGTGGGTGCCGAGGGGCCGGATCATGCCAAGAACTTCATCGCCGCCGTCTCCTGGCAGGGCACGGAGCTAGGGCGCGGCACCGGCCGCAGCAAAAAAGACGCCGAAGTGCTGGCCGCACAGGCCGCCCTTAACAATCCCGCCCTCCGTGAACTGCTGCGAACAACCCGTGTACAACCTGCCGAACAAAACCGCAGGTCATGAGAGCAACCGTGAACAGTCCCAGTTGTTCCTGTTCTCTCACATTTCCTGCCGGATCGGTTCACACCCCGGGTGCCCGTGGAACCCCCGCAAATGCAGGGAGGAACGGACTTGTTGGGCTTGTTCGCAGTACTTACGGATATGAGTGATTTAACAAACTAGCTAATCCCAATCATAAGAGCTGGGAACAAGTCAGCTTTTGAAGCCTCTTCAGGCCTTGGAGACTGATCTTGAAGCCTGAAAGTTTGAGAAATTCAGAGCTCCCATGCGAATCCGCCTACAGTCATTTCTCTTCCTCGGAGGGCAGATATGGATTCAATCCGGTTACCTCGATTATGTTGAGGTCGATCACACAGGCACAGGAATCGATCATGCCAGGATTCTTTTGCCACATTGAGAGCAGCGAAGGATGGCACGCTCAGCGTACTACTTCAACGGCCAGAACATGGGCACCATGATCAGGATGACGGTGAGCATCACGAGTGTCAGACCCCCACCGACCTTGAGGAAGTCAGCGAATCGGTATTTCCCGGGCCCATAGACAAGGATGCAACTGGGCTCAAAGGGCGTCAGCAGGGAGGCGGACGCGCTGAGCATGACACCGATGGCAAAGGTGCGTGGATTCGCGCCCATGGAGGTGGCGGCCTGCAGAGCCACTGGCAGCACCACCAGCGCAGCAGCCGCGTTCGACATCGGCTGGGTGAGCAGGACCGTCAGCAGACAGAAGCCGGCGAAGACGGCAAAGGCACCCATCGGCTGCAGCCAGCCGGTGATGAAATTCGCGATCATGCTTGATGCGCCGGAAATCTGCATCGCCTGGCCAAATGCCATCATCCCCCCAATCAGGATGAGCAGTCGCCAGTCAATGTTGGCATAGGCGTTCTCCAGCTTGATGCAGCGCATGAAGACGGCCAGCATCGCCACCATGACAAACGCGACGGTGTCAGGCACCCAACCAATGCTGCTGGCGATCACCGCCAGAACAAAAGCCCCCAGCAGCATGAAGCCGCGCCGACGCGTCTGCGCACTGAACTGGTACTGCGTGATGACGATCATGTCATTGCCCTCCTCGAAGGAGCGGAAGCGATCGCTCGGCCCCTGCAGCAGCAGCACGTCCCCGGCACGCAGCTTTTCAGCCGCCATATGGTGCATTAGCGACCGGTCTCCGCGCATGAGGGCCAGCACTGAGAGGCCCGTGCGCTGCCGGAAGTTGTTGTCACGCAGCGACCGTCCCACAAAGGCGGAGCGCGGAGTGAGGACGACTTCGGCCACCTGGGCATCGCTCACGTCGATGCCTGAGCTGCGCAGCGTGACATCTTCGAGGATGTCGATGCCTTCCATTTTCTTCACCCGGATCAGATTTTCCACCTTGCCTGCCACCAGCACAACATCCCCTTCCTGAAAGCGGAGCTTGGGTGATGCATCGAATGTCTGGTCGGCCCGGCGGATTTTCATCACCTGAAACTCCAGCGCAGAAAAATCCGACTCAAAGGCGGCCTGCCCGATGAGGGGGGAACCGAGAAGCACCATCACCTCCGCAAAATAGTCACGCATGGCGTCCCCGGCCAAGGCGGAAGCTTTGTCACGCTCCGGAACCAAATGGGTGCCGATAAAGACCATGTAGAGGATGCCGCTCAGCATCAGTACCAGACCGATCGAGGTCAGCTCAAACATGCCCAGCGGCTGCAGGCCCAGTTTGATGATGGCGCCACTGACGGCGACGTTGGTGGAGGTGCCGATCAAGGTGCAGGTGCCGCCCATCAGCGAGGCAAAAGCCAGCGGCATCAGCAGGCGGGACGGGGGGATGCGCAGCTTGCGCGCCAGACCCATCACCGGGCCCACAAACACCGCCGTCACCGTGGTGTTGTTCATGAAGGCGGAAACTCCGCCCACCACGGCCATCATGAAGCCCATCAGGCGTTTCGGATGTGTGCCGAAGGTCTGAGCTAGGAACCCCCCCATCATGTCCAGCACGCCGGTCTCACGCAGGGCCGCACCGATGACAAAAATCGCCGCCAGCAGGATGATCACACGGTCGCCAAAACCCGAGAACGCCTGTTCAGCCTTCAAAATGCCACACATCACCAGCACGCACAGCACCGACAGCGTGACAAGATCCACGGAGATTTTTTCCGTGGCAAAAGCGATGACGGCTACGATGAGCAGTCCGATGACGATCCAAGCATCCATTTTTGCTGCATCAGTGGCGCAGGGACTCACACTGCTCAAGGAAACAAGCCAGCGCAAACCACCGCAGCGAATCGTTTTTTTGGGAGTCCAAGGCCCCGCTTGCGAATCATCTCACGCAGCAGGGCGTTTGAGACGTAAAATCTGAACGGAGGAAACCACGATCGCGCCGCAGAAGACCAGACGGATGCTGCTGAAAACAAACCCCTTGCCGAGTTCTGCCTCACCCCGCATCACCTCCAGCAAATATTCTCCGATGTGATAAGTGGCGGCAAGGCTGGCGATGATGAGCAAAGGACAGGCGATTCGGAGAGCCTTGCTTCCCCCGACCAGGTAGCCGCCGATCGCAAAACTGGCGGCACAAAGCAGGGCCATGCCGAGCTCAAACCGGCCTTCCCCATATTTTAAACAAACGGGCAGCAGCGTGGAAACAGCGAAAAGGCACCAGAGTGTCATTAGGATGGAGGGAAGCAGGAGGCGGTTTTGCCATGCCCCCAGTTCAGCGTGCCAGCGTTTCTTTTCCTTCACCGCAGCATACTGGGCCTCGCACGTGGCGATCTGTTCGCTGCTCAGCACCTTCCCCTTGGTGCGGTGGCTCCAGCATGAGGTGCAGAACTCATCGTGAAAATCCGCGACTGTCCCGCACTGAGCGCATTTTTGTCGTGGATTCATGGCCCCCTTGTCCAAGGTCGCGAATAAAGAGTCAAGCAACACTCTGTCATTGGAAATGGAAAACAGAGGGCAAATTGGTCTCCGCCGCTTTCCACTCTTGCCATCGGGCATCTGTCTCCATACTCTCCGCCCCACTTATGAGCGAAAAATCACCTGTGAACTGGGAGGCCATCGAGGCAAAACCCGAATTCCGTGCACTGCTGGCCCAAAAAAAAGCCTTCATCATTCCGGCTTTCACCTTCTGCATGTTCTACTACCTCGCTCTGCCGGTGCTGGTGGGGTATTTTCCTGAGATGATGAAGAAGAAGGTCTGGGGGGAGGTCAATGTGGCCTACGTCTTTGCGCTGTCGCAGTTCATCCTGGCCTGGGTCATGGCCTTCCTCTATGTGCGCGTCGCCGCCAGGTGGGACAAATCCGCTGCCGCTGTGATCCATGGTCACGACTGATCTTTGATCCGCTGCTCCTATAACTTCCCATTCGCTTCTTTCTCTCTCGATGAACACTCCCCTGATCATGTTCCTGGCCTTCGTGGGCCTCACACTTCTCATCACCTTCTGGGCCGCCAAGAAAAACACCGGAGCCAGCGCCTATTTCGCCGCCGGTCGCAGCATCACTGGCTGGCAGAATGGACTGGCGGTGGCCGGTGACTACATGAGCGCCGCCTCTTTCCTCGGCATCTCCGGCATGATCTACGTTGCCGGTTATGACGGCTTCATGTACTCCGTGGGCTTTCTGGTCGCCTACATCACGGTGCTGCTCATCGTGGCCGAGCCGCTGCGCAACGCGGGCAAGTACACGATGGCAGATTTGCTCGCCTATCGCCTCAAGCCGCGTCCAGTGCGTGCGTTGGCCTCCCTCAGCACACTTGTCGTCTCCACCTTCTACATGATCGCGCAAATGGTCGGGGCGGGTGCGATCATCAAGCAGTTGATCGGCATCAATTTCGAACCGGCGGTAATCGGCGTCGGCCTGCTGATGCTCGTCTATGTCGTCTTCGGGGGCATGCTGGCCACCACCTGGGTGCAGATCATCAAGGCGCTGCTGCTCATGGTCGGAGCGATTTTGCTCAGCTACCTGGTGATGAAGTTCCACCATTTCAGCCTCAGTGGATTCTTCAATGCCGTCGCTCACGCGGACTACGGCGGCAGCGCCGCGCCGAAAAACCTCATGGAGCCGGGCCTCAAATTCGGCGTCGCTGTGGCGGGCCCGTGGGGACCGATCGACCTCATCTCGCTGTGCATCGGCCTCGTGCTGGGCACCGCCGGGCTGCCGCACATCCTGGTGCGTTTTTACACGGTGCCAGATGCGAAGACCGCGCGCTCCAGCGTCGTTTGGGCCATGGCCATCATCGGTCTGTTCTATATCATGACCACCCTCTTTGGGTTTGGTGCCGCAACCATCATCGAAAAAGCCCAGCTCACCACCAACGGCAAGCTGGATGTCAACATGGTCGCGCCGGTCCTTGCCAAGGTGCTCGGTGGGGAATTTTTCTTCGCTTTCATCAGCGCCGTCGCCTTCGCCACCATTCTTGCGGTTGTCGCCGGTCTCACCATGAGCGCCAGCGCCTCTTTTGCGCATGATTTCTATTCCAATGTCCTGCATCACGGCAAGGAGAACCGTCCGGGCCAGGAAATCCGCGTCGCCCGCATCACCGCCTTCTGCGTGGGTGCCGCCAGCATTGGCTTCGCCATCTACCTCGGGCCCACGGTGAATGCAGCCTTCCTCGTCGGTCTCGCATTCTCGGTTGCTGCATCGGCGAATCTGCCCGTCATCGTCCTGAGCGTGTTTTGGAAACGTTTCAACACCGCCGGCGCTGTCGCTGGTCTGTCAGTCGGTCTTGTCGCTTCCATCGTTCTCATCCTGCTCAGCCCCAGCGGCATCTACGGCAAGGATGCTCCCTTCCCGCTGAGCAACCCCGGCATCGTCAGCATCCCGATCGGCTTTCTCGCCGCATGGCTCGGTACGATCTTCAGCGCACGTGATCCGGAAGGCGAAGCCAAATTCGCCGAACTCAAAGTCCGCGCCCACACCGGCCTCGGTGCGGAAAAGGCGACGTCCCACTAAGCCTCTAGCACGTCACAGTCCCGGACTGCCCTGCATGATGCCGCCATCGACGAAAACGGTGGTGGCGGTCAGGTAGCTGGCTCCGTCGCTGGCCAGGAACGCGACGAGGCTGGCGATCTCTTCCGGCTTCGCCATGCGCCCGAGTGGAATGGCGGAGTCCAATTTTTTCAACAGCGCCGGTTCTTTCATCGTGGCGCTGTTGATCGGCGTTTCTACGGCACCGGGGCCGACGCCAACGACGAGAATGTTGTGCGGCGCGAGCTCGACGCCCGCCGTGCGCGTCAGCATCCGCATGCCGCCCTTGGAGAGGCAGTAGGGCGTGTTGCCAGGCATCGGCCAGTCTTCATGAACGGAGCTGATGTTGATGATGCGTCCGCCACCGCCCTGCTTGATCATCTGCTGCGCGGCGAGCTGGGTGCCAAAAAAGGCGCTCTTGAGATTGATCGAGAGCACCTTGTCATACTGCTCCTCGGTCGTGTCGAGAATGGACGAGCGCGTCTCGACGCCGGCGTTGTTGACCATGATGTCCACGCGTCCAAAGGACTCCACCGCCTGGCTGAACAAAGCTCGCAAATCGTCGATCTGGCTGACATCCGCTTGCACGCCGATGGCATGAGAGCCCAACCCACGGACCTGCTTTTCCAGCTCCTCAGCCGCCTTGGGATGCGTGTGGTAATTGATGACAATGTTCGCACCTTGGCGCGCAAGTTCCAAAACGATGGCGAGCCCGATGCCGCTGCTGCCTCCGGTGACGATCGCGACTTTGCCTTTGAGATTCATGGTCAAGGGGATCGAATGTGGCTCTCAGGACGGACGTGACAAAGGGTGCCGGGCCCGAGCCAGCTTGACGGCAGATCGGGCGAAGAGGTAAAACCTTTCATCGTTGTAATGCAGAGGAAAGGAAGAGTTCAGGGGCCGGGTGTGGAGTGTGTCGTGTCAGCAACGGAGCCGCAGTGGTGACAGCGCTGAAACTTCAAAACCACACTCATCCTCTATGAAAACAAACACCTTGGATATGACCCCGCCGGCTGCCGGACAAGCCAGGCCGGTGGTGCCGGGCCGCAAGGACGCGGACTTCGATGCTCTCAGATACAACCCTGCTCCGATGGGCCAGCCACCGGCCGCCCTGCGGACCGCGCCGTCCGTGCCAGCTACGGGTGCTCCGAACCCTGGCATTCAGGCCATCAGTGAAAACGTGCGGCAGCATTCAGCCTGGGTGCAGCCTCTGCGACAGCAGATGGCGCGCGTGGTGGTCGGCCAGAGCCAGCTGGTGGACCGGCTGATGGTCGGACTGATCAGCAACGGGCACATCCTTCTGGAAGGCGTGCCCGGACTCGCCAAGACGCTCGCCCTCAAAACGCTCGCCTCGGCTGTGGGCCTGCACTTCCAGCGCATGCAGTTCACGCCGGACATGCTGCCGGCGGACATCGTGGGCACGATGATTTACAATCCGCATGACGGCAGCTTCACCACGAAGCACGGGCCGGTTTTCTCCAACCTCATCCTCGCGGATGAAATCAACCGTGCGCCCGCGAAGGTGCAGAGCGCGCTGCTCGAAGCGATGCAGGAGCGCCAGGTCACACTGGGGGATGAGACCTATCGTCTGCCCGATCCTTTCCTCGTCATGGCGACGCAGAACCCGCTGGAGCAGGAAGGCACCTACCCGCTGCCTGAGGCGCAGGTGGACCGCTTTATGATGAAGGTGATCGTGGGTTATCCGAACCGCAGCGAAGAGCGCGCCATTCAGGATGCCATGGCCGTCACGCAGCCCAATCTGGAAGTGTCACGCGTCGTGAGCGCCGAGGACATCCTCAACGCGCGGAACATCGTGAGCACCATCTATGTCGATGACAAGGTGAAGGACTACATCGTGGACATCGTCATGGCCACGCGTGATGCGCGCCCCTATGGCATCAATCTCAACGGCTACGTCCAGGTCGGCGCCTCACCGCGTGCTACGATTAGCCTCACACTCGCGGCCCGTGCGCACGCCTTCCTTCAGGGGCGCGGCTACGTCACACCGCAGGATGTGCGGGATCTCGCCTATGACGTGCTGCGTCACCGTATCGCCGTCAGCTACGAGGCCGAAGCGGAGAACATCACTTCGGAAAACATCGTCGCCGGCATCCTCGAAGGTCTGCCCGTGCCGTGAGCCGGGGCACGCATGGCCTCAACCCGAACCCCGTCAGCTTATGAACTCTGAACAAACACGCGAAATCCTGAAAAAGGTGCGGAAGATTGAAATCCGCACCAACCGGCTGGTGACCGATTCACTCGCCGGTCAGTACCACAGCGTCTTCAAGGGCCGTGGCATGAACTTCGACTCCGTGCGCGAATACGTGTCCGGCGATGAAGTGCGCACCATCGACTGGAACGTCACCGCACGCGCCGGGAAGCCGTTTGTGAAGAAGTTCATCGAAGAACGCGAACTCACGCTCCTCCTCATGGTGGACGTGAGCGCCTCCGGCGACTTCGGCTCTGGCAAACAGAGCAAGCGCGAGCTGGCGGCGGAACTGGCCAGCGTGCTGGCTTTCTCCGCTGTCAAAAACAGCGACAAGGTCGGGCTGCTGCTCTTCAGCGACAAGGTGGAACTCTACGTCCCGCCACGCAAGGGACGCCGACATGTGCTGCGCATCGTGCGCGAGGTGCTCGGCTTTGAGCCGACCCAGCATGGCACCAATCTGGTGCAGGCGCTCGATTTTGTGAACCACGTCATCACCCGCCGCGCGATCGTCTTTCTGATCTCCGACTTCCAGACCGGCAGCATGCCCTCCGAAGATCTGCGTCGCACCCTGCGCCAGACCAACCGCCGCCACGATCTCGTGGCCATGCCCATCGAGGACGTGCGCGAGCGCTTCCTTCCGGACCTCGGCATTGTGGCCATCGAAGACGCCGAAACCGGCGAGCTCGTGGAACTGGACACGCGCAATCCCGCCGTGCGCCAGCGCTTCCACGAGATCGCCGAAGAGCGTGCCACCCGGCTCCGTCGCGTCTTCAACGCCGAGGCGGTCGATTCGCTCAGCCTCGAAACCGACAAGCCCTACGTGGCTGGCCTGATGTCCTTCTTTAAAAACCGCGCCCACAGCCGCTCATGAAAACCTTTCTCCACCCCATCATCTTCGCCGCCTTCGCTCTGTTCGTCAGCAACGCGCATGCCCTGACCAAAGCCACGCCGCCACCCCCGCAGGCACCCATGATTCAGGCCGCGCCTCCGCAGCAGCAGGCCGTGCCCGAGGAGGACATTCTCGACATTCGCGGGCCGATCCATATCGAGGCTCCATTTCCCTGGCTCGCGTGGAGCGCCGGCGCGGCCCTCGCTGCCGGTCTTGGCTATGGCCTGTGGGCTTTCATGCGCCGTCCACGTCGCAAGCTGCCCTATGAAATCGCACTCGAAAAACTCGAAGCCACTCGTCCTCTCATGCAGGCGGAGAGCGCCGAGCCCTTCTCGCTCGCGGTGTCAGAAATCGTCCGTCTCTTCATCGAAGAATGTCTGCCGGTGCGTGCCGCGCACCGCACGACGAACGAGTTTCTGCACGATCTCGTGAACCTGCCGGACAGCCCGCTGGCCGCACATCGTGAAACGCTCGCGCAATTCCTTGAGCACTGCGACCTCGCGAAGTTTGCGCGCTGGTCGCTCACCCTCCCGCAGATGGAGACCATGCTCGCCAGCGCCGGGAATTTCGTGACCGCCATCGGCAAACCAAAACCTGCCAAAAAATCCGCTCCGGCTCCCAGCGCACCACGCGCGTCCGAGCCCGTCGCCCTCAACGCCTAACCTTCCACCGCCATGATCCGTTTCCTCTATCCCTCCGTTCTCTGGCTGCTCGCCCTGCTGCCGCTGCTCGCGCTTCTGCGCGGACGGCGCGGTCCGGTGGCGGCGGTGAAATACTCCAGCGCCGACATCGCCCGCCAAGTGGCCCGCGAGACACGCAGCCGTGTGGGCAGCTGGCTCACACCGCTCACGCTTCTGGCGCTCGCCTTGATCATCACCGCGCTGGCACGACCGCAGTTTGGCCGCAGCACCTCGACCGTCGAAGCCAGCGGCGTGGACATGATCCTCGCGCTCGACTGCTCAGGTTCGATGGAGGCGCTTGATTTCAAACTGGACGGACAGCGCGCCAGCCGGCTCGACGTCGTGAAATCCGTGGTCTCTAAATTCATCGACGAACGGCCCAATGACCGCATCGGCCTCGTCGGATTTGCCGGTGCGCCGTATCTCGTCAGCCCGCTCACGCTGGATCATGACTGGCTGCAGCAGAACCTCGACCGCGTGCAGATCGGCACCGTGGAAGACGGCACCGCCATTGGCTCCGCGCTCGCCACCAGCGTCAACCGCCTGCGCGATCAGCCCGGCAAATCAAAGATCGTTGTGCTGCTCACGGACGGTCAAAACAACGCGGGCAAAATCCTCCCCGATACCGCCGCCCAGGCGGCGAAGGCGCTGGGTGTGAAGGTTTACACCATCGGTGCCGGGGTGCGTGGCGAGGCGCCCGTGCCTGTCACGGATGCCTTCGGCAACAAGCGGCTGGCAATGGCCAAGGTGGACGTCGATGAAGCGACGCTGCAGAAGGTCGCCGACGAAACCGGTGGCCAGTTCTTCCGCGCCACCGACACCGAATCGCTGGAGAAGATCTACGGCGAAATCGACCGCATGGAGAAGACCACGCACGATCTCAAGAAATTCGAGCACCACAGCGAGCTTTTCGCCTGGGCCATCCTGCCCGCCCTCGGCCTCCTCGGCGCCGGCCTCGCCCTTGATCACACGCGCTTCCGCCGCCTGCCCTGAGCCGCATCAACCTCTCACTTCACCTGACTTATGAACTTTGCCCAACCTCTCTGGCTGCTCGCGGGCGTCGTCGCCTGTGCCGCCCTCGTCTGGCAGTATCGCCGGTATGATCTCGCACAGCGGGTCGCGCTCTCGCAGTTCGCGGCGGAACGCCTGCTGCACAAGCTCACGACCTCGGTTTCCGCATCGCGGCGGCGTGCCAAGCGCATGCTGTTCACGCTCGGCATCGGGCTGCTGTTCGTTGCCCTCGCACGGCCGCAGGCGGGCTTTGAATGGCAGGAAACGCATCGCAAGGGGCTTGAGCTGCTCTTTGCCGTGGACACCTCCAAGAGCATGCTGGCGCAGGACATGAAGCCTGACCGCCTGACGCGTGCGAAGCTTGGCGTGAAGGATCTTGTCGCCAAACTCAAGGGCGACGGAGTGGGCCTGGTGGCCTTTGCCGGCAATGCCTTCCTGCAATGCCCGGTAACGCTCGACTACGACGCCTTCCGCGAGTCGCTCGACGCGCTCGACACCACGACGATCCCGCATGGCGGCACCGACATGGCGGCAGCGATCCGTGAATCCGAGGCCGTGTTCAAGACACGCACCACGTCGGAAAAAATTCTCGTGCTCATCACCGATGGCGAAGACCTCGGTGGTGAAGGCATCGCGGCGGCGGAAGCTGCGGCCAAAAAGGGCATCAAGATTTTCACCGTCGGTGTTGGCGGTGCCAAGGGCGAGCTCGTTCCGGTGCCCAATGAAAACGGCGGCACCGACTTTGCCCGGGATGAAAACGGGCAGTTCGTGAAATCGCATCTCGACGAGGAGACGCTCAAGAAGATTGCTGAGGCCACGGGCGGCATGTATCAGCCGCTGGGCTCACAGGGCGAAGGTTTGACGAAGATTTATGAAGAAGGTCTCGCCTCATTCACACGCGAAGACCTCAGCGCACGTCAGGCCAAGGTGCCGCTGGAGAAATTCTACTGGCCGCTGCTGGCCGCGCTGCTGTGCCTGGTCGGCGAGATGCTCATCGGCAACCGCCGCACGATTCGCCAGGTGAAGGAGGAGCCGGTTCCCGTGAAGAAAAAACCCGTGCCCGGATTGCGTCCGGCCACTGCCGCGCTGGCCCTGTTTGCCGGTGTGATGAATGCGAATGCCGCGTCACCCCAAAGCGCCGAGGAGGCTTATCAAAAGGGCGACTTCACCAAGGCTCAGCAAGAATATGCGGAGACCGCCGCCAAACAGCCCGCCAGCGCCGAACTGCACTTCAATGCCGGGTCCGCCGCCTACAAAGCCGGTGACTACGCACAGGCTGTCACCGGTTTTCAGCAGAGCCTGAACACCGACCAGGTGGCGTTGCAGCACGACGCGTATTACAACCTCGGAAACACCCAATATCGCCTCGGCCAGAAGACCGGGAAGGACAATCCGCAGGAGACCATCAAGACCTGGGAGGAGGCGGTGAAGTCTTATGACGCCGCCTTGCAGATCGCCGCCAACGATACCGAGGCGAAGCACAACCGCGACCTCGTGCAGAAGAAGATCGATGAACTCAAGAAGCAGGAGGAGCAGAAAAAACAGGATCAGCAGAAGCAGGATCAAAAGGATCAGCAGCAAAACCAGCAGCAGTCTCAGGATCAGAAAAGTGAGTCCAAGGACTCGCAGAAAGACTCCCAAGATCAAAAGAACGATTCGAAGGACTCCAAAGGCGGCAACAAGGATGACGCGCAGAAGGATTCCAAGGATCAAAAAGACAATGCCAAGGACAATCAGAGCGCTGGCAAGGATCAGAAGAACACACCGCAGGAGTCCAAGGGCGACGAACAGAAGAAGCCGGAAGAATCCAAAGGCGAGCAGGCTGACGCCAAGAAGGAGGAGCCGAAAGATCAAAAGGCCGGCGAACAACCGCGGTCGGGTGACGAAAAGAAAGATCAGCAGGCCGATGCAAAATCCGGCCAGGGCGAGCAGCCCAAACCCGTCGATGCCGGAAAGAAGCCTTCCCAAGGAGACATCCAGGCGGCCAATGGCGAACAGCCACAGGATGCCCAGGCAGCCGCAGCGGCGGCCGACGAGCAACAGCGCGAACCCGGCCAGATGACCAAGGAAGAAGCCAGACATCTCCTCGACGCGCTCAAAGGCGACGAACGCCAGGTGCCGTCAATTTCTGCCCGGGGCCGTGCCGCCAGCCAGCCCAACGATCGCAAAAAACTCAAAGATTGGTAACCCATGAAAACACACACCCTCCCCCATCATTTGCTGACCGGCCTGTGTCTTGTCGCCCTCATGGCACCGGCATGGGCGGCGCAGACCAGCATCAGTGCGCAAATCCAGCCGCAGAACATCTCCCTGGGAGACTCGGCCCAGCTCTCGGTGACTCTCAAAGGCTCGCAAGCCGCAGAGCCCGAAGTACCGAGCGTGAACGGACTCAACATCACGCGCGTCGGTCAAAGCAGTTCGATGCGGAGCATCAATGGCGCGGTGACCACCAGCGTGACGCATATCTACCACGTCACAGCAGATCGTGCTGGCACCTTCACCATTCCGGCGATCACGGCTCCAGGGGCTGGCAGCACGGCCCCGATTACATTACGCGTGGACCAGGGTGCAGGCGGCCAGACGCGGCGTGCCCCTGCCCAGGGCCGGGCCCAGCTTCCCCCACCCGGCATCCAGGATGACACGCCGGTGGATGCGAAAAACCAGTCCGCCTTTCTGCGTGTCATCCTGCCGAAACATGAACTCACCGTGGGCGAGCTGGTGCCGGTGGAGGTGAAGGCCTGCTTTCGCGCCGGGGTCTCCGCCTCGCTCAATGGCCTGCCGATGCTGAGCAGTGACGCCTTCACGCTGAACAAACTCAGCGACCATCCCGAGCAGACGCGTGAGATCATCAATGGCGTCCCCTACACCGTCGTCACCTGGACCAGCTCACTCTCGGCCGTGAAAGCCGGTGAATACCCGCTCAATCTCGACCTGCCGGTGATGGTGCGCGTGAAGCAGCAGGCGAAGCGCGGGGCCGGAGGCGGGCGCAATCCGTTCAAGGACTTTTTTGGCGCAGCCTCACCTTTCGATGACTCTTTCTTTGATGATTCGTTCTTCGATGACTTCTTTGGCACGGCGACGGAGAAGCCGCTCACGCTTCACACCGACGGTGCCGTGGTGAAAATCAAGGCGCTTCCTTTGCAGGGGCGACCCGCGAATTTCTCGGGTGCTGTCGGTCAGTTTGCGCTGAGCAGTGAGTCCTCGACCACCAGCGGTGCGACTGGCGATCCGCTCACGCTGAAGATCAATGTCACCGGGCAGGGCAATTTTGGCCGCGTCTCCATGGATGGGCTGCCCGCGAGCGCCGACTGGAAGAGCTACAAACCGAGCGCGAAGTTTGAGCCCGGTGACAGCAGCGGCACGACGGGCACCAAGACCTTCGAACAATCCATCGTCCCGCTCAAAGCCGGACGGCAGGAGATTCCAGCGGTGAGCTTCAGCTATTTCGATCCGGAGAAAGATGCCTACGTCACAAAAGCAACGCAGCCGATTGCCATCGAGATCGCGGCGAATGCCGCCGCAGCACCGATTCCGGATTCGGTGACGAATGCTCCAGCGACTGGTGAGCCGGACACAAGCTCCGAAGGCATGGCACCCGACCAAGAAGTGCCAGCGCACGCCAGATCCAGCCTGCGCCCGTTGGTGCTGAGGCCCTGGTTCATCGCCATGAACGGGATCACATTCGTGGTGATTATCCTTGGCTCCATGTATAGCGCCATTCGTTCACGCCGCGCCAAAGATCCGAGCCGACTGGAACGCGAAGCGGCGGAGAAAGCCGTCAAAGACTCTCTGGCCGCCATGGACGAAGCGCTCAAGGAAAAGGACGACACGCGGTTCTTTGATGCCGCCCGCCGTGCCCTGCAGGAGCGGCTGGCGTCGCAGTGGCAGGTGCCTGTCACCAAAGTCACGCTGCCTGAAGTTCACGCGCGTCTCAATGGCCATGCCGAGGGCGTCAGCACCATTCTGCAAACCGCCGACGATGTGACCTACGCCGGCAAACGTTTCACCGCGCCGGATCTCAAGCACTGGCGCGATCTCGTCAAAACCCAGCTCGAACATCTCAGCCTCTCATGAAAAATTCTCCATCATCATCCTGCTCCCGTCTGCGGAAGCATCTGACTCACGAAGAACAAAAGCTGCTGGATGACATGCAGCGCAGTCGCGAAGCGCGGCAGAAGAAAGCCGCCAGCGCGAAGAAGACCGGCAGAGGCGGCAAGTCGTCGCTGCTGCTCGTCGGCTGCGTGGCTGCGCTCTTCGGCGCGACCGCTGCTCCGTTGCAGGCCGCAGACCGCCCTGTCTCAGCGCCCGCGCTCTACAATGAAGGCAACGCCGTCCAGCGCGCAGGCCGTCTTGGCCCGGCGATTCTGAGCTACGAACGTGCCCGGCTGCTGGCGCAGGATGACACCGCCATCGCTCACAATCTCGATCTCGCGAGGCAGAAAGCAGGCGTCGCAGCTCCAGTGATCCCCTGGTGGCAAAAGCCCGCCCACTGGCTGAGCTTCAACGGCTTCGCGGTGCTCGGCAGCCTTTCGCTGCTGCTCTTTGCCGTGGCTTTTTTTGGCATGCCGGTGCTGTCACAATCGATTGGCAGCATCGCCCATGGAGCGGCGGTCTCGCTCGGTGTCGTGACGCTCCTCGCGTGGTCCGCTGTCGCGGCTCGCTGGCCGGAGCTTGATCGTGCCGTGGTCATCGGCACGCAGCCCACCGTCCACATCGCCCCCGCCGCGAATGCGGCCGTGCTGTTTGATTTGAAAGCGGGCGAACTCGTAAACGAAGGCGGCAGCCACGGCGGCTTTGTTCGCATCAGCACCGCAGACGGCCGCAGCGGCTGGGTGTCCGCCATGGATGTGGAGAAGGTCATCCCCTCGGCCTGAGCAAACTGTGTCCTCCTTCCGCACAAGACCTCCAAAAAATACCACGGAATACCATTCGTATTCTTTCACCGCTGTAATGTGCCGGAAAGCATGGAGACACCCCCGGCCCTGATGATGCGAGTGTGAGCAGCCGTCCCGGTCATTCGGACAGCCTGCTGCCAGAGAAAAACAAACACCCCCTAACAACCTCATGAAAATTCAAAGCATCCTCCCACTGGCCTTCGCCGCCTTCGTCATGCAAAGCCATGCCGAAGACAAAACGGTCTTCAAGGATCAAAAGGACAAAGCCGGCTACAGCATCGGCACAAACATCGGGTCCAGCCTCCGGCAGGACGGACTGGATCTAAACATTGACGCCCTCGTTGCGGGGCTGAAAGACAGCTTCACCGGGGCCGCTCCCCAGCTCACGCCCGAGGAGCAGCAGGCCGCTCTCACCGCCTTGAAAAAGACCATGACTGAGAAAGCCATGGCGGAGAGCAAGGCCGCCGGTGAAAAAGCCAAAACGGAGGGCGAGGCCTTCCTGGCCGCGAACAAGACAAAAGAAGGCGTGAAGATCCTCCCCAGCGGCCTGCAATACAAGGTCATCAAGGAAGGCAATGGCGCGCAGCCGAAGCTGACGGACCAGGTGACTGTCAACTACCGTGGCACGCTGGTGAACGGCAAGGAATTCGACAGCTCCTACAAGCGCGGCGAGGCAGCCACCTTTCCGGTCAACGAAGTCATCAAGGGATGGACCGAGGCGCTGCCCCTGATGAAGGAAGGCGCGAAGTGGGAGATCTTCGTCCCCGCCGTGCTGGCCTACGGCGAACAGGGTGCCGGAAGGGACATTCCACCGAACGCGACACTCATTTTCGAAGTCGAACTCCTCAGCGTGAAAAGCTGATCCCGCCCTCCAACTGCCGCCCGGTGGAGTGCCAGACACCACCGGGCTGCAGTCCTGATTGAATAAAAAACCGGCTGGCCACTCTCATCACTATCATGAAAACGCATCCTCGCTTCATTCTCGCCTTCACATTGGGCGTTGCGCTCATCACGGCGGCACCCATCCGGGCTTTGCGTCCTGCGCATGGAATCGATGCTGCCACGCCAGAAGGCCAGGTCACGCAGCTCACAGTCCAGCTCCTTGAGCAGACTCAGTTCGCGCATCAGCGGCTCGATGATGCCATGGCGGCCCAGTTCCTTGACCGCTACCTCGACGCACTCGACGGCTCCCACGAGCTCTTTTTCCAGAGCGATGTTGCGGAGTTCCAGCGCTTTCTCCCGCAGCTCGCGGAGAAAACGCGCATCGAGGGAGACACGAAACCCGCTCGCGTGATTTATGAGCGTTACCTGCAGAGGATCGAGGACCGCGCGGCCTTCGTGGCCAAAGTGCTGAAGGAGGAAAAGTTCGAATTCACGGGCCAGGATCGCTACAGCTACGACCGGGAGAAATCACCCCGCCCGCTTGATGTCACCGCCGCCCACACACTGTGGCGGCAGCGCCTGCGTGCGGATGTGCTGCAGGAAAAGCTTGCGGGCAAAAAGCCGGAAGAGTTTTCGCAGACGCTGACGCGTCGCTACGCGCGCCAGGTGCAGATGATGAAAAAGCTCAGCCCGGGCACCGTGGTGGAGACCTACCTGAACGCTCTCGCCCACGTCTATGATCCGCACTCGGATTACATGGGCCCGGAGCAACTGGCGAATTTTAACATTGCCATGCAGCTTTCACTCGCGGGCATCGGCGCGACCCTTCTGGGCGACGACGGTGTCTGCAAAATCGGTGAATTGGTGCCCGGAGGCCCGGCGGCAAAAAGCGGTAAACTGAAGGTCGGTGACCGCATCGTGGCCGTGGGCCAGGGTCCAGGCAAGGAGGCCGTCGATGTGGTGGACATGCCCCTGCCACAGGCCGTGGACTTGATTCGCGGTCCCAAAGGCACCGATGTGACTCTCACGCTCATCCCCGCTGGCGCTACGGAGGGCACGCGAAAAACCGTGACCATTCGCCGCGACGTCATCCATCTTGACGAACAGAAAGCCAAGGCGCAGATCGTCGATCTGCCTGTGAATGCAGGCAGCACCACCCGCCTGGGTGTCATTGACCTGCCCGCGTTCTACGCCAGCGACAAAGGACGCGGCGAATCAGCCACCGCCGATGTCGCCCGCCTCATCCGCAAACTCGAAACCGAGAAAGTGCAGGGAATCATCCTCGATCTCCGGCGCAATGGCGGCGGCTCGCTCGAAGAAGCCATCAGTCTCACCGGCCTCTTCATTCCCTCCGGCCCGGTGGTCCAGACGCGCGACCTTGAGGGGAACATAAGCATCGGCAGCGACGATGATGGAAAGACGCTTTACTCGGGCCCGCTCATCGTGCTTACCAGTCGTCTCAGCGCGTCCGCTTCGGAGATCGTCGCCGGTGCTTTGCAGGATTACGGTCGCGCCATCGTCGTTGGCGACTCCTCCACCTTTGGCAAAGGCACGGTGCAGACCATGCTGCCGCTCGGATACATCATGCAAAAAAGCGGCGTCACCCCTGCGGCCGATCCCGGCGCGCTCAAGGTCACGATCAGCAAATTCTACCGGCCCGGCGGAAGCTCGACCCAACTGCGCGGAGTGCGGCCAGACATCGTGCTGCCTTCCTTCACGGACACGCCGGAGATCAGCGAGGCAGGCATGGAAAATCCGATGCCATGGGATGCCGTGCCGACGGCACGCTACCCGCATTTTGACCTGGCCAATCCCTACATTCGAAAGCTGACCGAAGAATCCCGTGCACGGATCGCCTCAGAGCAGGATTTCCAATGGTGGCGTGAAGATCTCGCGCTTGTGGAAAAAAACCGCGCCACGAAATCCGTCTCGCTCAACGAAGCGGAGCGTCGGAGGGAGCGGGACGAGGCCAAGGCGCGGACCAAAGCCCACAAGGAAGCACGTCTTTCACGCGAGGAAACAGAACCCACGATTTATGAGATCACGGTTAAGAACGCCGATTCTCCGGGCCTCCCGCCAGCGCTTGAGGCGAAGAAACCCAAAGCCGATGCCGTCGCGGAGAACTCTGCAGCGCCTGAACCCGAAAGAGACCTGCTGTTGCATGAGACAGAGCACATCCTGGCCGACTACCTCAAGCTCCTGCCCACCATCGCGTCGCCCACGGTGACGCAGCGGTGACCGTGCCCCATGGCCGCATCAAACCTCATTACGTGCAGCACGGGCAGGGCTGCACGTAATGCCCGGGCGTGATTTCCTTGAGCGTGAGATCCATGTGCACACTCTGCTCCCACTTCGGGTGCTTCATGCGGTGGCCGAAAGCGCAGCCGGGGGGTGGATTGATGGGAGAAGGCACATCGCCACGCAGCAGCTGGCGATCGCGGCGCTGCGTCGGGTCAGCGATGGGAATCGCGTCCAGCAGGGCCTTGGTGTAGGCATGGCGCGGGTTTTGATAAAGCTCGGTGGCCGGCGCAAGTTCGACGATCTTCCCAAGGTACATCACCGCCACGCGGTCGCTCATGTGTTTCACGACATTGAGGCCATGGGCGATGAACAGATAGCTCAGCCCCATGTCTCGTTGCAGCTCCAGAAGCAGATTCAGCACCTGGCTCTGCACCGACACGTCCAGCGCGGATACCGGCTCGTCACAGACAATGAGCTTCGGTTTCAAAGCGATGGCCCGCGCGATTCCGATGCGCTGCCGCTGACCGCCGCTGAATTCAAAGGAATAGCGGAAGATGGCATCAGGTGGCAGGCCCACCCGTTTCAGCAGTTCCACCGCCCACTCGGCACGCTCTGCGCGCGTGCCCATTTTTTGAATG
Organism: Verrucomicrobiota bacterium; assembly: GCA_017301975.1. Taxonomy (GTDB): domain Bacteria; phylum Verrucomicrobiota; class Verrucomicrobiia; order Verrucomicrobiales; family Verrucomicrobiaceae; genus Prosthecobacter. Next base: position 88,848 of record JAFLEI010000004.1, on the reverse strand, counting down.
AGGAAAGGCTCCTCCAAAATCTGGCCGATGGTATGGCGTGGATTCAGGGACTCCGCAGGGTCCTGGAAGATCATCTGCATCTCACGCCGCAGGGTCCGCAGCGCGCTCTGCGGCTGATTCGAGATATCGTTTCCTTCAAAGACCACACTGCCGGCAGTGGGCTTGAGCAGCCGCACCACGGAGCGTGCCACCGTGGACTTCCCGCATCCGCTCTCTCCGACGAGGCCGAGGGTCTCACCCGCTTTGAGCTCAAAGCTGACACCATCGACTGCCTTGCACACGGCCTTGGTGGTGTAAAACACACCGCCACGCACTGGGAAGTGCATCTGGAGATTTTTGACGGAAAGGAGGCTCATGACGCGGAGAGTTTTGAGGCAAAGCACGCGCAGGCTTCGACGCCATGGCCGCTGCCGCATTCTTTCCACGGCTGGCGCGTGTCCAATACATCAGTGCTGTGCGGGTTGGGGCAGCGTGTGGCGAACCGGCAGCCCGCGGGCATGTCCTTGAGACTTGGAACCATGCCTGGAATGACGGGCAGCGTGGTCTTGGGCGGATGATCGAGCTTGGGCAGGCAGCGCACCAGTCCCTGGGTGTAAGGGTGCAGCGGGTTGGCAAAAATCGGATGCACCGGCCCGCGTTCGACAATGCGTCCCGCATACATGACGGCAACGTCATCGCAGGTTTCGGCGATCACTCCGAGATCGTGGGTGATCAAGATGACGGCCATGCCGGTTTCGCGCTGCAAACGTTTCAGCAGTTCGAGAATCTGCGCCTGCACGGTGACGTCGAGCGCGGTGGTCGGTTCGTCGGCAATCAGCACCTTCGGGTGGCAGGACAGCGCCATGGCGATCATCACGCGCTGGCGCATGCCGCCGCTGAGCTGGTGCGGATATTCGTTCACACGCTGTGCGGGCGCGGGGATGCCCACCCACTCCATGAGTTCGACGGCGCGCTTGAGTGCCTTGTCGGGGGTGGTGGGTTCATGGAGCTGGATCGCCTCGATGATCTGCATGCCGACCCGCTGCACGGGGTTCAGCGCGGTCATGGGCTCCTGGAAGATCATCGCGATGTCATTGCCACGAATCTTCCGCATGGCTTCAATGGGCATCTGGGTGAGATCACGCCCTTCCAGCAGCACCTCCCCGCTGAGAATGCGTCCGGCAGGCTGTGGCAGCAGGCGCATGAGGCTCATGGCCGTCACACTTTTGCCGCAGCCGCTTTCACCCACCACGCCAAGGGTTTTCCCGGCTTCGAGCGTGAAATCGACACCATCGACGGCCGTGAGCAGTCCGTGGTCCGTCTGGAAACCGACGCGCAGATTGTGAACTTCAAGCAGAGGTGTCGGCATTACTTGGTTTCTCCTGCCTTGAGGTTGTGATCAAAGACCTGATCGGTTTCGGGGAAGGTTTTGCCGCTGCGCATCGCGGCTTCGGTTTCACGTTTGGCATCTTCGTCGATCCAGTGGACGTGGCTCGACATCGCCAGTTCGCTGACGGCGACGTTGAAGGTTTTTTCCGGCCACTTCACCCAGCGCCAGTAGGCGCAGCGGTAGTAGTTCTGCTCATACGCGGGAATCCATGGAGCCTCCTCATAGATGATCTCGTCGGCGCCCCAGGAGGCTTTGCGGATCTCCTCAATCGTGGTCGCGTGACGTTCCTCCTCGCAGAATTTGTCCATGCGCGGGTCCGCGAAGCTGCAGAGGTTGTTGGTGTTCGGTTTCGGCGTTTTGCCGTCTTCCATGAACGCGTCCTTCGAATGCCAGGCCTGGTAATGATCGGGGATGGGCGGGGTGACGCTGAAGGCGACCGATGCGATCTGATGCTTCTTCTGCGTGGCCTTCTGGAAGTAGGCGGTGCTTTCCAGACCTTCGAGCTTGTACTCCACGCCGGCCTTGAGCGCCTCCTCCTTGAGCCGCTGCATGACCTTTTGAATGATCTCCGTTTTACGGTGCAGGATGGTGAGGGAAAGGCGCTCGCCTTTGTCATTCATCAGGACGCCGTCGTTGCCGAGCTTGGTGTATCCGGCCTTGGCGAAATGCTCGCGTGCCAGCTGCACATCGAAGGGCCTTGCAGTGATGGGCGGATCGCCGATGAGCGGGAAGCCTTTGCTGAAGCAGGTCAGTCGCTGGAAGTCGCCGCGCAGATCGAAGTCGATGACCTTCTGGTAGTTGGTGGCATAGCTGAGGCCAAGGCGCACCTCCTTGTTGTCCAAGGGGGCAACCGCGCAGTTCAGCCACAGGCCCGCGTGAGAGCCCGGCCAGACATTGTAGAACTTGGCCTTGTGAATGTAGCCATTGTACACCTCCGGGATTTCCAGCTTTTCATACCAGTATTCCGGGATGCCCATCATGAGCTCTTCGACATCCAGTTCACCCTGCCGGAAGAGTTCCATCACCTTCTCCTGCAGTCGCACGACGCGATAAACGATATGATCGACGTTGTAGCGATAGCGGGAAAACTTTTTGTCCCGCGCCCACCAGTTTTTCACGCGAGTGAGAGCGATGTCCCTCCCGAAGTGAACGTCCTCCTCGCGAATCACGTAGGGGCCGGAGGTCGGCCGGCAGCGCCACTGGTAGCGCTGCTCAAAGTCCGGTCCAAACTCGCTGTAAAAGCTGCGGGACATCGGGGAGGTGTTCACGTAATAAGCCGCGAGCGGCTTGGGCTCCGTGAGCGAGATGGAAAGCGTGCGCGCATCGTAGCGCGTGATGTTCGCGTAGTTCTCCGCATACCATTGATTGCCGAAGGGGTTCTTCGGGTACTCGCTGAGCTGCATGTAGAACTGGTTGAAGAAGTCATCCGCCTCGATCGGCGTGCCGTCGGAAAACGTGGCTTCCGGGTCGATGCGGAAATACACCGTGCGGTTGTCAGGGGCCACGGCCCATTCTTTGGCGATGGCAGGAATCACACGGCCGGTCTCCGGATGCAGATTGATCAGGGCCATCTCCACATCGTCGTATTGATAGCCGCGGAAGGAGCTGTTGCTGTTCTCTCCCATGACACGCAGCGTGGGCGGGAAGGAGAGGATGTACTGGCGCATCGTGCCGCCTTTTTTGGCATGAGAGTCACCGATCTCGGGCTCCTCCATGCCGTTCTCCCATTTCAAATCGGGTGGAACGTCCTCGAGTTTGGCGAAGGTGAAGTACTCCGGCTTCTTCAGTCGTTCGCGTGTCATGCTGAGCTGGGCTTCCAGCTCCGCTTTCTTGGCCGCATCAGCTTCCTTCGCGATCAGACCTGGCAGTTCCTTCTCCTGGCTCTGGAGTCCTGTCAGCACCTTCTGGTTGTAAAACCCCCAGAACGCCTCGCGTTCCTTGGTGCCATCGTAAGGCGGGAAATCTGCGGCATGCAGCGCACCGCCGAGGATGACCACGGTGGCAAGAGCCGGCAGCAAACGAGGAACAGTGAGCTTCATTGATAGGTGGTGAACTTCTTGGGGTCGAACGCTTCACGCAGCGCCTCGCCGACAAACGTGACGAGCAGAAGGATGAAGACCATCACGCTGAACATCGAGATGGAAATCCACAGCGCGGAAAGATGGCTGGTGCCGTCGTCAAACAGCCAGCCCCATTGCGGATAGGTTTCCGGCAGGCCGAAGCCGAGGAAGGCCAGCGCGGTGAGGGATGAAATGATGGCCGCGACACTGAAGGGGATTTTCGTTACGATGGTGGCGACCATGTTCGGCAGCAGGTAGCGGGTCAGGATGCGCCAGGTGCTCGCGCCTTGCAGGCGTGCGGCGGCGATGTAGTCACGCTCCTTCTCCTTGTAAGCCAGTGCCCGCAGCGAGTAGGTCAGGCTCGTCCACGAGAAGAAGCAGATCACACCCAGGAGAATCAACAGGTTCATGTTCGCCACGCCGATGATGCTGATCAGGATCATCACGATGTAGAGGAACGGCAGCTCGTCGAGGATCTCGATGAAACGCTGCATGGCGATGTCAAAAACGCCCCCCAGAAAGCCCATCAGCAGGCCGATGAGAATGCCGAGGCCGTAGGTGAAGAGGGTGTAGAGCAGAATCGCCTTCAGATTGAGCTGCCACCCGCCATAGATCTGCGCCAGCACGTCCCAGCCGCGGCTGTCCGTGCCGAGGTAGTGTCCGGCCTTCCACAGCGGCGGGATCGCCGGATAGACAATCTTCTCATAGGAGGTCACTGCCGCCTTTTCAAACTCCTCCTGCCGCATCTCCCCGGTCCATTTTTCACGCTCCTTCACTCCCGCTTTGTAGTAGGCGGACAGCGCCAGCGCTCCCGTGCGGGTATAGCCCAGAGATTCGCCATCCTGCAGCCCTTTGCGGAAGCGTGTGTCGGTGTGTTTTTGCGCCGGCGCATCCGCGTAGGATCGCTGGGCCCGGCCTGAATAGGGCTCGGCCTCCCCAGGTTTGAACCAGAGGCCGTCACGTTGCTCCAGCGTGATGGATTGCAGTGAATCAGTGTCCAGCACCGGATCCCAAGGCACCAGAGGCATCAGCACGAAACCGCGCTTCTCCTTGCTCAGGATTTGTTTCAGCTCGCGGTAATTCGCCTCCTGTTCGCCGGCGACTCCGAAGTCCTGCGCCTGATACCGCTTCTGCGAGAACGCTGGGAAATACGTTTTGCCATCGCAGCGCACCAGCAGCGCACGTTTGCCCACCAACGCCTGATCAAGCATCGCCAGGGCGATCAGCACCAGCAGGATGCGGAAGGACCACCAGCCCCGCCCAATGCTGCGGAAACGGCGGAAGCGCTGCAAAGTCACCGGCGTCCAGCGAATCTCACGCGGCAGAAACCTCAGCCCAAGAATGCCGCCGACGATCAGCAGCCCGGAACTGATCCAGCCAAACTTCGGGCCGTTGTCAAAGAACCAGGAAACGGTCGGAATCAAGATCCCGCACATCTCGCCTAAAATGGCGAGAGCTCCGAGAGTGATGGCGGCGATGGAAAGTTTGCGGTTCATCACTCAAAACGAATGCGGGGGTCCAGCCGCGCGGTGATCATGTCGGAGAGCAGGTTGCCGAGCATGAGCAGCAGTCCGCTCACCGTGACGGTGGCCATGACGATGGGGTAATCTTTCTCCAGCAGCGCGTTGAAGCCCATGAGGCCAAAGCCGTCGATGTCGAAGATGCGTTCAATGAGGAAGCTCCCCGCCACCAGCACCGTGAGCGCCTGGCCCATCGTGGCAGCTACGGGGATGAAGGAGTTGCGCAGGGCATGCCCGATGACCGCTCGCTTGAACTCCACGCCTTTCGCCACGGCGGTGCGTACGTAGTCGCTCGCGAGCTGGTCGAGCAGGTTGTTTTTCACCAGCATCGTCAGTCCCGCAAAACTCCCGACCATGTAGCAGCACAAAGGCAGGAAGGCATGATGGAAGAGGTCGTACGCTTTGCCAAAGAAGCTCAGTTCGGCGAAGTTCACGCTCACAAAGCCCTCCAGAGGAAACCATCGAAGCCGCGCCGCAAAGATCACCATCAAAAACACGCCCAGCACGAATTCGGGGATCGCGTAACCGAAGAAGATCAGCACCGAAGTGGCGGTGTCCGTGGGCGTCCGGTGCTTGATGGCCTTCAGCACTCCCAGCGGCACACAGACCAGGTAGGTCAGAATGATGGAAGTGATTCCATAAAACAGGGAGATGGGAAACCGGCGCTTCATCATCGTCCACACCGGCTCGCTGTAACGTGTGGAGTCCCCGAGATTTCCTTCCAGAACGCCGGCGAACTTGGGCTGAAAGATGAGCGCGACGTACGGCTGTGGTTTGTCGAGTTTCTGCCCCGGATTCACCTTTTCCCACTCAATCCTCTGCTGCTCGGGCGTGATGATGCGGGCCCTCCAGGCGGAGCTGTCCACCTCCTTGTTCGCCACGATGACCGCTTCATTCTGCTCGGTCCGTTTCACGGTCACCAGGCTTGCTGTGCCCGGAATCTTCACCTCGGTCTCCGTCTTGCCTTCCGCGTATTCGGAACGTGACCGATTGGTCTCTTTGGGCCAGGCTCCCAGCCATGCCGCATAGGCGATCAGGAAAGGCTTGTCGTGTCCGTACTGCTCTTGCAGCTTCAGGAGTTGCGCCGGGGTCAGGCCGCTGGATTGCTGGCGGCTGGTACCGCCGCGCTGGCCGTCGCTCTTCATGCGCGCTTCCAGCAGCGCCTGCTCCATGGGTCCGCCCGGGGTGAAACGGATGATCAAAAACACCACCAGTGTCATGCCGACGAGTGTCGGCGGGATGAGCAGCAGGCGGCGGATCAAATAGGCGGTCATTCAGGTCGGCAAAAAAGAAGTCTCCGACAATACGTCGCTGCACACAAGGATTTGTGTGTGATTTGAATGAATCGTCATGCCACTTGGCAAAACCACCCGATGCATCTGCGCGCAATGGAGGGTATCATGGCGTCAGCCGCATGAAAACACTCCCTGCCCTTCTGATCTCGTGTTTGCTTCCCTCCTGCGTGATGCCGTTGCCGCCCATGGGGCCGCAGAATCCCTGGGCGGATGTCACAGTGCCGATGCAACTGCGGGCGGGCACGCCGCATGTCATGGCCAGCATCAATGGTCAGCGTGCCATCCCTCTGCTGCTGGACACCGGAGCCACGTTGAGCGTCTTTGAGCCGGATGTGGCCACCGCCTGCGGTCTCCTTCCCTCCGGCGGGCGCAGGCTGCAGATCCGGGGCGTGCATGGTACTGCGGGTGCCAGTCAGGCGGTGATGAGCACCATGGACCTCGGCCAATGGCACACCACCAACGTACCATGCCTGGTGCGTGGCATTTCAAGCTTTCGACCCGGCGGGCTCGGCAGCGCCATCCTCGGCATGGATCACCTGCGACGACATTGCAGTTTCATGACCATCGATTATCAGCGCAACACCGTGGAGCTGGGTTTTTCACGGCCGTTTCAACCCATCCATGGCAGGGCGACGCGTACACCGCTGCGCTGGTCGATGGGCATGCCCGTCATCCGTGTCAGCTCTGGCGGGGTGTCTTGGGACGCAGTGGTGGATTCGGGTTCGACCTGGGGCATCGTCATTGATCAAAGCACCGCCGCACGTCTGGGCCACGCGCATGATGGCATGGGCATGGGCAGAGGATTGATCCTTAGCGGAGTGGGCGGCAGCGTCCAAGCGGACCAGGTAGGCGCACGTACGATTCAGGTATCCGCCGCCCAGCTGTGCGGTGAAACGTACCCAGGGGCCACTCTGTATGTCATGCCGGGGCCCAAGAGAATCGGTTCACGCTTCTGGCAGGGCGCACGCGTGACGGTGGATTTTCGCAGCAATTCGCTCTGGCTGGAGCGTTAAGAGCGCGACTCTTGTGATCGCTGGTGGTTGACAGGGGCCATCCCAGAACGAAAGGCTCGCACACTTATGAAACGTCCGTACTTCACCTTCGTCCTAAGAATGGCGCTGAGCAGCGGCGTCATGGCAGCCCTTGCCGGGTGCGCCGATTCCTTTGCGGTGAAAAATGAAGCGGTGCCCGAGGAGATGCAGAGACAACTGCATGCTCAGGCGATTTCTGCCTCAGAGGTCAAGATGACGGCCACCGGCGGCGCTAACATCCGCTCGAACAGCGTGCCGCCGCCGGAGGGTGTGCTCAACGTGCCGATGTACTATGATCGTGGCGTGCCATACCTCAAAGCCAGTCTCAACGGGCACAAACCGAAAAAGTTCATGTTCGACACAGGGGCGGCCAACAGCGTTTTTGATGCGGAGCAGGCGGTGGAATATGGCCTGCGCACCGTGCCGCAGATCCGCCCCACCATGTCAGGGGTGCTGGGAAAAGAGCCAGGCATGGCGGCCGTCATTCCGACGCTGCAGATCGGCGCCTGGCGTCTGGAAAACCTGCCCTGCATCATCCGCATGCAGCGCACGGCCGTGGGCAGCGGGATCTTGAAGGAGCATCTGGGCATTTCCCTGCTGGGCGTGAATCTGGTGGCAAAACATTGCAAATACCTCACGCTCGATTTTTTGGACGATCAGGTGGAGTTTGGTTTCGCCCGCAGCTTTCCCGGGCCGGTGCGCAAGCACATGCACAAGGCCAGCCTCAGCATGAAGCACGGCGTGCCGACGACCTTGCTCAAATACGGCAAGCTTTCCTGGGAAGCCGTGGTCGACTCAGGGTCGGTTTTTGGTGTGCAGCTCGACCGCCGGATCGCGGAGGTGCTAGGCTACAGGAATGGCGGCTGGGATGTGGGCGGAAACTACCTGATCACCGGGGTGGGTGGCGCCCAGACTCCAAAGGAGGCGAACGTGCGCGTCCTGGAGTTCAAGGCGCTGGGATTGTTTGGCTCCTACTACCCTTTTGCGCAGGTGGATGTGATGCCCGGGCCGTCACGCCTCGGCACCTACCTGCTGGAGGACTACCGGGTGACGCTGGATTTTGAGCATAATCTTCTGTGGGTGGAATGGGGCTGAGCCAAAGGAACGGGAAATCGTCCTCCAAACGCATTTTTTTGCGACAGAATCGCAATAGACAAGGTTTGCGCATAAAAGTTCAAAAAAAACAAGATGACGGTTGCAAACCTGCTCACGTCTCCCTATTCTGATTCTCCTTGTGAAATTTTTCACAAGCTCATCTGCCGACACTTTCTATGGGTAACTTTTTTCCGCGTTGGACCAACTGGCTGCCGCTCAAGCTCGCCATTGCCGTCGTGTTCATTGCCTTCGGCGTGAGTGTCGGCGTCGCCTACTACTTCACACCGAAATACACTCGCGTAGGTTATGAACCGACGCAGCCAGTGGCATTCTCACACAGACTGCATGCAGGGCAGCTCGAGCTCGACTGCCGCTACTGTCACAGCTTCGTGGAGGCCTCCAGCCACTCGAACGTGCCGACGAACCAGACCTGCTTCAACTGCCACGGCCCGGGCAAAGGCAACATCCGCAGCAATTCTCCCAAGCTGGAGATGGTGGTCAAAGCCAACGAAACCGGCAAGTCGATCCCATGGGTCAAGGTCCACAAGGCTCCTGATTACGTCTATTTCAATCACAGCGCCCATCTCAATCGCGGCATCTCCTGCGTTTCCTGCCATGGCAAGATCAACGAAATGGAAGTCGTCCGTCATGATCAGCCGCAGTCCATGGGCTGGTGCCTTGACTGCCACCGCAATCCTGAAAAGAACCTTCGCCCTCTCGAGTTCGTCACCAAGCTGGACTACAAGCCCAGCGACCTGAAGCGCGACGAATTCTACAAGACTCTCCTCGACAAGGATGTTCCGGCTGGCGAGATCGCCACCACCATCGGCGGTGAAGGCGCCAAGGCTGACAGCCTCGAACAGATCGTCGCTCTGGCGGAGAAAACCTACGGTAAAAACGTGACCCAGACTGAAGTGGGCACCCAGATCAAGAAGCACTGGCAGATTCAGCCGCCGGAATCCTGCACCACCTGCCATCGCTAACCCCCGCGCCCCTTTTACTGACACATGAAACGTATTTGGAAGCATCCTGAGGAGCCGCAGAACGCCAAGCGCTATTGGCGCAGTGTCGCCGAACTGGACCGTCGTGAAGATTTCTTGAAAAATCTGGGCCAGGAATTCCCTGAGGGAGACAGCCTGAACGCCGAAGAGCGCGAGAACAGCCGCCGTGAATTTTTGAAGATCATGGGTGCCAGCGTGGGCATGATGGGTCTGGCCAGCTGCCGCCGTCCCCTCGTCAACATCCTCCCCTACACCCAGCACGTCGAATGGATGGTGCCGGGCAAGTCGCTTCTGTACGCAACCACGATGCCGCAAAACGGCGGCGCTGTGCCCTTGGTGGTCACCACGCATGAAGGTCGCCCCACCCACCTTTCCGGCAATCCACTCCACCCCTTGGGCGGCGGGCTTAACAGCTTTGCACAGGCCTCCGTGCTGGATCTGTACGATCCTGAGCGCTCCCAGAAGCCGATGGGCGCTGGCAAGGAACTCTCCTGGGCCAAGGCGAACGAACTGCTCGCCGCAGCCATCGCTGACGCGAAAAAGTCCTCCGGTGCCGGTCTTGGCATCGTCATGGGCGGCTCGAGCTCCCCGACCTACCAGCGTCTGCTGGGTGAGGTGAAGGCTGCTTTCCCGCAGATCAAACTGTTCCAATACGAAGCGGTGGGTGGCGAGGGCCAGACCGCTGCCAACAAGGAAGTGCTCGGCGCAGGTGTGAAGCCCTTCGTGAAGCTCGGCTCCGCGATGCGCATTTTGTCACTGGATTGTGACTTCCTCGGTGTGGACCCCGTGGCAGGCGAGCCCATCTCTGCTTTCACCAAGCATCGTGCCAAGACGAAGGAAACGTCGGAAGCGGAAATGAACCGCCTCTACGTCCTGGAAAATCGTTACACCCTGACCGGCGGCATGGCCGATCATCGCAAGCCGATCGCGGCAAGTCTCATCCCGGTGGCTGCCGCTGTGATCGCTGCTCAATTGGGAGACGCCTCCGCCAAGGCTCTGGCCGATACCGCTCCTGAGAGCCTCAAAAATTGGATCGCTCCTGCCGTGAGTGATTTGATCGACAACAAGGGCAAGGCCGTCGTCCTCGCCGGTTCCCGCTACGGCGCGGAAGTGCATGCGCTGGTCGCTTCGATCAACAACGCTCTCGGCGCTTACGGTTCGACCATCGAACTGCTGCAAGGCGCTCCTTCCCCTGAACTCGGCACCTTTGCTGATCTCCAGACGGCGATTGCCGGCGGTCAGGTCAAGACTCTCCTTTCGCTGACTCCTTCCAGCCTCTACTACGACGCGCCAGACGCTGCCGGATTGGCCAAACTCGTGGCAGACAAGGGCGTGAAGCTCGTTCACGTCGGCTCGCAGAAAAACGTCACTTCACGTCAGGCCGCGCTCCACATCCCCGCTGCTCATTACCTTGAGGTCTGGGGAGATGTGCGTGCCGCCGATGGCACCTACTCGATCGTCCAGCCGATGATCGCTCCTCTCTATGACGGTGCCAGCCGGGTGGAAATCCTCCTGGCGCTCCTTGGCCGCAAAAAGCTCGGCCCGGCCGAAGCCGCTGCGCCCGCCGCCGCTGGTGCTGCTCCTGCGGCCCCCGCCGAAGACGCTGCCTACACCGCTGTGCGCGACACCTTCGCCACCGTGGCCGGCAGCCTCGACGAAAAGAAATGGAATTTCACCCTGCGTGACGGCTTCCTCAAAGGCTCCGCTTACGCCAAGGCTACGACGGCTCCAAATGTCGCCGCCGTTGCTGGCATCCTCGCCAAGGCCGCGCCTGTCGTCGCTCCAACGGACGATGCGCTTGAAGTCGTCCTAGTCGCCGACTCCAGCGTCTATGACGGTCGTTACGTCAACAACGCCTGGCTCCAGGAAGCTCCTGATCCAGTGACGAAACTCACCTGGGAAAACGCGGCGTGGATTGGTTCTGTCACCTTCCGTCGTCTGGGCCTCAAAGAAGGCCAGCACGTCAAAATTACCGTCGGTGATATTTCGATCGAAATCCCCGCCATCGAAGCCCCCGGGCATGTGTCCAACTCCATCACCCTGCCTCTGGGCTACGGCCAGATTGGCGTTGGCATGGTCAGTGGTGACCGCGGCGTGAACGCCTATGTCCTGCGCACGAAGCCAGGCACGTTCGTCCTGAGCGGTGCCAAGATCGAAGTGCTTCCCACCATCGCTGAACTGGCTCTCACCCAGAGCCAGAACACCATGGAAGGCCGCGCGGTTTACCGTGAAGGCACCCTGGATACCTTCAACAAGGACACGGCCTTCGCCCAGAAGACCGGCATGGACAGCCACATCCCGGAAAACATCTCCTTCTACAAAGGCCAGGTCGGGGTGAAATCCGAAGAGAACCCGGACGGCTTCGACTACGAGAAGCAGCACCAGTGGGGCATGACGATCGATCTCAGCAAGTGCATTGGTTGCACGGCTTGCATCATCGCCTGCCAGAGCGAGAACAACATTCCAGTCGTCGGCAAAGATCAGGTCCGCAAAGGCCGTGTGATGCAGTGGATCCGCATGGATCGCTACTTCGCCGTGCCAAAGTGGGGCACTCACAAGAACGAAGATGGTTCTGTCGGTGTGGATCAGGAAAGCACTTGGGCTGAGGACAACGCAACGCCTGAGCAGCTGGAAAACGCCGAAATGGTGCACCAGCCTCTGGCCTGCCAGCAGTGCGAGTCCGCCCCGTGTGAAACCGTCTGCCCGGTGAACGCCACCGTTCATACGCCTGATGGCCTCAACGCCATGGCTTACAACCGCTGCATCGGCACCCGCTACTGCGCGAACAACTGCCCTTACACCGCCCGCCGCTTCAACTGGTTCGACTACAACAAGCGCAACCCGCTGATCGACACCAAGGTGCTCGGCCTCACCGTCGGCAATCTCTACGCCGGTCCTCTGGGCGAGAAACGCGAGGACGAAAGCCTCCGCCTCCAGCGCAATCCGAACGTCACCGTCCGCATGCGCGGCGTCATCGAGAAGTGCACCTACTGCGTGCAACGCCTCGAATCCGCCAAGATCCTGCAGAAGCAGGTCCAGCGCGACTCCAAGAACTTCCGCGTGCCGACCGACACCGTCAAAACCGCCTGTCAGCAGGCCTGCCCGGCGGATGCAATCATCTTCGGCGATCTGGCCGATCCGAAGTCCGCCGTCGTCAAATCGAAGGCTTCGCCACGCGACTATCAGGTGCTCAAATACATCGGCACCCGCCCACGCACGAGCTACCTCGCCCGCCTGCGCAATCCGAACACGAACATGCCCGGCGCAGAGAACATCGCCGTGTGGAGCAACAACCAATTCTAAACCGGACACATGGACGCCTCCGCTACAGCCACAAACACACCGCGCATTCTCGAACGCGAGCCGCTGGTGTTGAACAACCGCTCGTATTCCTGGATCACGAACCGCATCTGCGGCATCGTTGAAAACAAGCAGCCCGCCTTGTGGTGGATCCTGTTTGTGCCTTCCGTGCTGCTCACGGGCTTGATGGTGTTCTGCTTCACCTACCTCATTTCCACCGGCGTCGGTGTCTGGGGTCAGAAGCAGCCGGTCGCCTGGGCCTGGGACATCACGAACTTCGTGTTCTGGATCGGTATCGGCCACGCAGGCACGCTCATTTCCGCCATCTTGTTCCTCACCCGCCAGAAGTGGCGTACGTCCGTGAACCGTGCTGCGGAAGCCATGACGATCTTCGCCGTGATGTGCGCCGGTCTCTTCCCGGCCTTCCACGTCGGTCGTGTTTGGATGGTGTGGTTCCTCGCTCCGATCCCAAACGCCAACGCCATCTGGCAGAACTTCAAGTCCCCCCTCCTTTGGGACGTGTTCGCGGTGTCCACCTACTTCTCCGTCTCCCTCGTGTTCTGGTTCCTGGGCCTCGTACCTGACCTTGCTACGCTGCGCGACCGCTGCCGTCCCGGCCTGAAGAAATTCCTCTACGGCCTGTTTGCCCTCGGCTGGCGCGGTGGCAACCGTCACTGGAGCCACTACGAAACCGCTTATCTCCTGCTGGCCGCTCTTTCCACGCCGCTGGTGCTCTCCGTGCACTCCGTCGTGTCCTTCGACTTCGCCACCTCCGTCGTCCCCGGCTGGCACACCACCATCTTCCCGCCCTACTTCGTGGCCGGCGCCATCTTCGGCGGGTTCGCCATGGTGCTGACCCTGATGCTCCCAGTTCGCCGCATCTATGGCCTGGATGACCTCATCACAGCCAAGCACGTGGACAACATGGCCAAGATCATTCTGCTCACGGGCACGATCGTCGGTTACGCCTACTGCATGGAGCTCTTCGTGGCCTACTACAGCGCCAATCCGTATGAAGCCGCCGCCTTCACGCTGCGCGGCCTCACCGGCCCCTCCACCTGGGCTTACTACTGGATGTTCAGCTGCAACGTCTTTGCTCCGCAGCTCTTCTGGAGCCGCTGGTGCCGTCACAATGTCTGGGTCGTCATGATCGTCTGCATGTTCGTGAACGCTGGCATGTGGTTCGAGCGCTACGTCATCATCGCCACCACGCTGGAGCGTCACATGACCCCGGGTTCCTGGGGCGTCTATCAGGCCACCTGGGTCGATAAGTACACCTTCCTCGGCACCTTCGGCTTCTTCATGATGCTGTTCCTGTTGTTCCTCCGCTTCCTGCCTGTCATCGCCATTGGTGAAGTCAAGGGCGTGTGCCCGCAGTCGAACCCGCATCAGGACGATCATGCTGAGAAGGGCATCCAGGAGGAGGACCTCATGGACTACCCGGACCGCCACGTCGCCAAACCCGTTGCCGCCTAACATTTTAACTGAACCCTGACTGTGAGCACCACCCTCAAACGAGTCCACGGCTACCTCGCTGAATTTGACAGCGTGAAGGATCTCTATCATGCCGCCGAGCATGTGCGCGATGCCGGCTACCAGCGCTGGGACGTCCACTCGCCGTTCCCCATTCACGGCATGGACGATGCGATGGGCAATCCACGCTCCAAGCTGCCAATGCTCGTTTTCTGCGGCGGCATCACCGGCACCACCATTGCTTTCACGCTCGAAACGATCACCCAGACCAATTTCTGGAGCCACATCGGCCTTGGCTTCCTCCAGAAGATCGTCGAAACCTATCCGACCGTCGTGCAGGGCAAGCCCACCGACATCTGGACCCTGCCGGCCTTCTTCCCGGTGATGTTTGAGCTGACGATTCTGTTCAGCGCCTTCACCACCCTGTTTGGCTTGCTGGCCCTCATCGGCCTGCCACGCTGGAACCATCCGCTGTTTGTATCCAAAAACTTCGGCAAGTTTTCGGACGACGGTTTCTTCGTCTGCATCGAAGCCCGCGACCCCAAATTCTCCCAGGAAGGCACCAAGAGCCTTCTCGAAAAAGCCGGCGGCAAGAACATCGAACTCGTGGAGGACGAAATCTAAGCCTCGCTTACCCGCACCATGAAGTACTTCTTTCTCAGCTATCTTTTTGTCATCGCGATCGTCGTGAGCGCGTTTGGATTCCGTGGCAGCAAATCTGAACTGCCACCGCTCGAAATCATCCCGGACATGGACCATCAGGCCAAGGTGAAATACCAGGCCTCCAGCGAATTCTTTGCGGACAGCCGCGGCGCACGCCTGCCAGTCAAAGGCACCGTGCCAATGGGTTTCGACATTCCTGCCGCACCGGCAGTCAATGGGGCCAAGCCTGCCCGCCTGGCTTTCACCAGCGGTCTGGGTTATTATGACACCGGCAAGGTCGGCGATTTCTACGGAGACGGCCTCCCGGCCGAGATCACCGGCGACCCATCCGTCTTCAACGAAGAGTTCATCAAGCGCGGCGAGCAGCGCTACAACATCAACTGCGCCATCTGCCACGGCACTTCCGGCAACGGCAAAGGGGTGACCTCCAAGTACGGCATCCTCACCGCTTACAACTTCCAGCAGCCCGGCAATCTGGATCCAGCCAATGCCGCTGCCTACCGTGCGGATGGTGCCATCTTTGATGTCATCACCAACGGCAAAGGCTTGATGGGCAGCTACGGCGGCAACATCACCTTGCGCGACCGCTGGGCCATTGTGGCCTACATCCGCTCCCTGCAAATCGCCGCTAAAGAGTCTGGCGCCACCCTTCCCCTCCAGTAACGGCACGATCACGCGAATCCCGGCATGAGTCACCACGTCACATTTAACGATCTGCCCCAGGGCGGAGAAAAATTCGAACCAGCCAAGGGCGGCAAGCTTATTGGCACGCTCGGCCTCTTCGGCGGGCTCGGTTCCCTGGCTTCCCTTTGGTTCTTCTTCAAGAACACGGACACCTTTGCCTACTCCTGGCTGTTCGCCGTCTTCTTCTGCTTCACCTTCGTGGTCGGCGGCTGCTTCTGGATCCTTCTCCACAGCGCCTCCAATTCCAGCTGGGGCGTGGCTGTTCGCCGCATCTGGGAAAACATGGCCAACATGGTCATTCCCTTGGCCATTCTTGCCTCCCCCCTGCTCATCACGGCAGTGAACAAGCCGCTCTATGAGTGGATGGGTCACCATCGCGCCGCTGCGGAACACGCCGCCCACGCCGATCACCCCACCACGGTGAAACAGGCGCTTCATCACATGGCGGTGGACAATCCACACCTTCACGTGCTGGTCACCAAGTTCGGCTACATGAACCTGAACACCTGGTTCTCTTGGTACACCCGCTTTGCGCTTTATTTCCTCATCCTTTGGTTCATCGCCCGCACACTTCGCGGCAAATCGCTCCAACAGGAGCAGGATGGCGACATCAAGCATACGATCTGGTCTCGCCAGTTCTCCTGCATTGTGCTGCTCCCCTTCGCTCTGACCGTCACCTTCGCAGCCTATGACTGGCTCGTGGGCCTGGACTACAACTGGTTCTCCACCATGTGGGGTGTGTACATCTTTGCCGGCTGCGCCTGGGCTTCCATGGCGCTGTCGATTCTGGTCGTCACTTGGCTGCGCAGCCTGGGCTACCTTCAGAAAGTCGTCACCGATGAGCATTACCATCTCATGGGCAAGCTGCTCTTCGCCTTCACGGTGTTCTGGGCTTATGTCTCCTTCAGCCAGTATTTCCTGATCTGGTATGCCAACATCACGGAAGAAACTCGCTTCTACCTCATCCGTAACACGGAAGGCTGGCAGGGTGTTTCCATCTTCCTTCTCCTCGGGCACTTCATCGTCCCCTTCCTCCTGCTCCTTTCGCAGCAGCTCAAGAAGAACACCTCCTACACCACCCTCGGCTGTCTTTGGATGCTCTTCATGCATGTGGTGGACATGTACTGGAATGTGATTCCTGAGCGTGGCCCGTCCTTGGGCGTCGGCGTGGTGGTTCCCTACGCCTGGGTGCAGGACATCGCCGCATTCTGCGCTGTCTTTGGCATCATGGGCTTCCTTTACCTCCGTGGCCTGGCCAAGTACAGCCTGTATCCATGGCGTGACCCCCGCCTCATTGAGTCCGTGAACGTCATCAACTGATTCCCCGTTTTTCCATGTCGCAGCCCGATCAACCTAAAAAAGCCGGTGCCACCTTCACGTGGGTGCTCGGAGCCTTCGCAGGCTTCGCCGTGCTCTTACTCATCATCCAGGCATTCAATGATTCGAAGCAGGGCTTTGACCCGCGCGAGAAGGAACGCCGCGACAACACCGCCGAGATCCTCAAGGCCCAGTCTGAAAACATGGCCAAGCTTGGCCTGAACGTCGAAGCCAAGAAGAAAGACGTCTTCGGCAAAACGCTTGCCGCGCTTTCTGCCAAGAAACCCGGAGTGAGCACTCAGGTGGTGCCAGGATCCCCGACCCAGCTCAAGCAGGCCGCCGCAGCTTCTGCTCCTGCTGCCCCAGCAGCTCCAGCGCCCGGTGCGCCCGCCGCTCCGGCAGCCCCTGCCACCGCGATTCCTTCCACCCCGCCCCCACCGATTCCCACCACCTTCGTTCCTTCGGTTCCCGCCACGCCAGCTCCTGCAGCTCCTGCCGCACCCGCTTCGCCCAAGTAAGTCATGCAGACCACTCCCGCCACTCCTGACACTGACCTTCAGGCCGACAACCTTCGCCGCGCGGCGATCGACAAGTCGGTGAAAGGCCCTGTGCTCTTTCTCTTCACCAATGGAGCCTTCTGGCTCATGCTTTCCACGCTCCTCGGCGTCCTCGCCGCGATCAAGCTGGTGGAGCCTGAGTTCCTTGGAAACTGTCCGTACCTCACCTATGGCCGTCTGCAGCCTGCGCACATCAATGCGCTCGTTTACGGCTGGGGTGTTCAGGCGGCTCTTGGCGTGATGCTCTGGATCATGGCCCGTCGCTCTGGTCAGGAATTGAAGGGTGGCAAAAGCCTCCTCATTACCGCTGGCGTTTTCTGGAACATCACCATCACCTTTGGCATTGTTTCCGTTATCATGGGCAAGAGCACCTCGATCGAGTGGCTTGAGATGCCCAAGTTTGTCTGGCCTGTGCTGCTTGCCTGCTTCCTCTGCTATGCCTGGCCCATCGCCCGCATGTTTGGCCGCGCGTTCCGTCCGGAAGGCTTCATGGTCAGCACTTGGTACATCCTCGGTGCCTGCTTCTGGTTCCCCTGGATCTTCATCACCGCCAACGTTGCTCTTCACTGCCTGCCGGGCCTGGGCGCCATCGGCGCCGGCATTGACGCATGGTATATCCACGCGCTGATTCTTCTCTTCTTCGTTCCGGTCGGCGTCGGTGCGGCTTACTACTTCATCCCGAAAGTTACCGGACAACCCATCGCCTCGGCACAGCTGGCTTCCGCCGGTTTCTGGAGCCTCGCCATCCTTGGTGGCTGGACGGGCATGCAGAAATACATGGGCGGCCCGCTTCCCGCCTGGATGTCCTCCGTCGGAGCCTGCGCCGGTGTGCTGCTGCTCATCCCGGTCGGACTTGTCGGCCTCAATCATCACCTCACCACGCTTGGCAAGCACAGCTCCGTGGCCGCCAGCCCCACCCTGCGTTTCATCTTCTTCGGAGCACTGTTCTATCCTGTCTCGGGTCTGGTTCTCGCACTGAATTCCGCCTTCTGGACCGGTGCCAACCTGCAGTTCACCCAGTCTTGGTACGCCTTTCAGGTCGTCAGCGTCTATGGCTTCTTCAGCATGTGCGTGTTTGGTGCCATCTACTACATCGTTCCCCGCCTTTCCGGCTGCGAATGGCTGAGCGTCCGCCTGATTCGCAATCACTTTTGGTTCTCCGTCTATGGCATCGGCACCATCATCATCATGAGCCTGGTGGCCGGCTGGCAGCAGGGCGTGGATCTGAACGACCCTGAGCATTGGGACCAGACCTTCATGAATCACGTGATCAATTCCCGCCCCTACGTGGTCTCCCGCGCCGTGGCCTGGGCGCTCATCAGCTTCTCAAACTGCATGTTCCTTCTTCATCTCCTGCTCATGGTCGCAGGTCTGGGCCGCCGCAGTTCGGCACCGACCTTGCTTGAACACGACCACGACGATCAAGCTCTTCCCCACGAAGCCCACGCATGACGAACTTCCGCACATTCATTCTCGGTCTCGCCGCCTCCTTTGGGCTGCCTTGGCTGTGTCTCATCGTCCTTCCGGCGATGAAGTACGAACAGCTCACCCCTGTCGCTTATGACAAGGACAAGGACGGCGTCGAAGGATACTTCCCGCCTGCCCCCGTCAACGGCCAGGGCCAGCTCGTTTACATCCGCGAAGGCTGCAATCAATGCCACACGCAGATGATTCGCCCGGTTCAGCTCGGCCTCGATGGCTGGTACAAAGGCTGGGGTCAGGATCAGGAAGCCCGCCCTACGACTCCCGCACGTCCTAGCGTTCTCGGTGACTACCTCGGTGAAAAATACGCCCTCCTCGGCATTCAGCGTGTCGGACCTGACCTCGCCAATTACGGCTGGCGCGCTCCCTCTGCCGCCGCGCTTTACCAGCACCTTTATTCACCACGGTCCGTCCATGACTGGAGCACGATGCCCGCTTACACGGGTCTCTTCAAAGTGCAGAAAATCCAAGGCCCGGTTTCTGAGAAAGCCGTCAAGCTGCCGAAGAAGTTCGCACCTGCGGCCGGTTATGAAATCGTGCCGACTCCGGAAGCCGAGCGCCTTGTCGAATACCTTCTCTCCTTGAAAAAGGATTATCCCGTCCCCGGACAGGCTGCAGCCGTTGCTGCCGCTCCCGCCAAAAAGTAGCCCCCTCTCGCGACCCGCACGCCCCCATGAGCGCACCCGCCCATCCAGACAGCACCGATCTTGACCGCCTTCACAGTGCCGTGAAGCGCGAGAAGGAAGATCTCGCTCCCGAAAGTCAGCCCGCTCCCCTGTGGGCGATGTTTTTGCTCATGCTCGTCGCCATCATCGCCGGCGGTCAGCTTGGCCCGATGACAGGCGGCTGGAGCTTCAACGTCAGCAATCCCTTCGCCACCGCTGGTGGCGGTGACCCCCGTCCCGGTGGTGCCGGCGCTGGCGATGCTCTGGACCCCTTTGCACTCGCCATGAAAAAAGGCGCCAGCGGCTACGCCGTTTGCGGTGGCTGCCATCAGGGCAACGGCGGCGGCCTTCCCGGCCAGTTCCCTCCTCTCGCCAAGTCTGAGTTTGTCCTTGGCGGCACGGAGCGTCTGATCCGCATCGTGCAGCACGGCCTTACCGGCCCGATCACCGTAAACGGCCAGGGCTTCAACACCCCCGGCGGCATGATGCCCTTCGGTGCAGCGATGTCCTCCCAAGACCTTGCCAACGTGCTGACCTTCGTCCGCAATTCGTGGGGCAACGAGGGCTCCATGATCACCAAGGAAATGGTGCAGAAGGTGCGCGATGAGGAAAAGCGCGCCTCGCAGTGGACCGCGGCCGACCTGGCCCCGTTTGCTGAAAAGAATGTCCCCGGTGACATCCCAGCCGGACCTGGCGCTACTGCTGCCGCCGCACCCGCCGCCAAGTAATTTTAAACTGCAATGACCCGTGTGAAGCAAACCGTCTCCCGCCAGGCACCTTGGGCTGCCTTCGGAGCCGTCATGCTGATCGCGAACGTGAGCTGCGGCAAGATGCCTGAGGCCGCCGCCGAGGTGAAACTCGCGCCCGCCGTGGAGATCGCCGAGGCCCCCAGCATCACCGGGAAGGTGACGCTTAAAGGCGCTGATGCCGCCAGTCTCCGCAAGGTCGTCGATGTCGGGGGCAATCCGTTTTGCACCGGCCACGGGGACATCATCGATTCCACCTGGAAAGTCGCGGCTGACGGATCCCTCGCTGACGCTGTGATCACCGTGCGCGGCAGTCAGCGCGCCAGCAATCTTTCCGCTGCTCCCTTGGTCGATCAGACAAACTGCGAATTCGTTCCGCATACTCTGTCAGTTCAGGCCGGGCAGAGCGTCCGCTTTCACAACAGCGATCTCACCTTCCACAACATCCGAATCGCACGCTACGAAGCGCAGGGCAAAGGTGCCAACATCGACAACTTTGGTCAGCCTTCACGCGGTGACGAAAACGTGAAGACCTTCAACGCTCCGGGCATCTACCGCCTCGAATGCGACGTACACCGGTGGATGAACGCCTGGGTGGTTGTGCATGAAGGCGCCCACAGCGCAGTCTCTGGCACCGACGGTCGTTTTACCATCTCTCGTGCGCTGGCCGATGGCGATTATGTCGTTGAAGCCTGGCATCCGCAGTTTTCGCAAAGCATCACCCACACCGTCACTGTCCGTGGCGGCAAGGCCACCGCTGATTTCGAGTTCGATTTCGCGAACGCCCACCCCCTCTGACCTCTTTTTGACCCCCAGCCTATGAGCGCCGCCGCCACCACTCACGATCACGCCCACGATCATTCGCATGATGACCATGCGCACGGGCATCACGAACAAAGCTTCATCTGGAAGTACGTGTTCTCCACGGATCACAAGACCATCGGCATGCAGTACGGTATCACGGGTCTGCTGTTCCTGCTCTTCGGTTTCTTCCTCATGCTGCTCATGCGCTGGAGCATCGCCTATCCGGGCATCCCGGTTCCGGCTGTGGAAGTGATTCGTCACCTGCCCCTCATTGGTGACATCTTTGAACAGATGTTCGGCCGCTGGCTCAATGCGGATGGATCTTTGAATGGCGAACTCTACAACATGCTCGGTGCCATGCACGGCACGGTCATGGTGTTCTTCGGCATCGTGCCGCTGGGCTTCGCCGCTTTCGGCAATTTCGTCATGCCGCTTCAGATTGGCACCATCGACATGGCGTTCCCGAAGCTGAACATGATGAGCTATTGGTTCTTCTTCATCAGCGGAGTGCTGATGATGTACAGCTTCTTCGTCGGCACCGGCCCGGTGCAGACCGGCTGGACGATGTATTCTCCGCTCGCCTCCACCATGAACGTCGGTGTGACCAGCATCTGGAAACACGGCCACATCTGGTGGCTGATGGCCATGGTGTTCAACATCTCCGCCTCCCTCCTCGGCTCCGTCAATTTCATCGCCACCATCATCAATCTGCGCACCAAAGGCATGGCATGGATGAAGATGCCCTTCTTCTGCTGGGCGATGTTCGTGACCGCCTTCCTGCTCCTGCTCGCCTTCCCACCCCTCGAAGTGGCGGCCATCCTGCAGCTCTCAGACCGCGTGTTCGGCTCGTCGTTTTATCTGCCTTCGGGTCTGATGGAAGGTGGCAAGCACCTCGATATCTCCGGTGGTGGCAGCCCCCTGCTCTACCAGCATCTCTTCTGGTTCCTCGCGCATCCTGAGGTGTACGTGCTCATTCTGCCAGCATTCGCCATCCTGACCGATGTCATTCCCTGCAATGCCCGTCGTCCGCTCTGGGGCTACAAGTCGATGGTGTATTCCGTGCTCACGCTCGGCTTCCTCAGCTTCCTCGTCTGGGCGCATCACATGTACCTCACCGGCATGGGCACGATGATGTCCACCTACTTCCAGATCACCACAGTGCTCATCTCGGTTCCCTCGGTGGTGTTGCTGACCTGTTTGATGGTCTCCCTCTGGGGCGGTTCCATCCGCTTCAATACGCAGATGCTCTTCGCTTCCGCCTTCCTCCCCATGTTCGGTATCGGCGGTCTTACCGGCCTGCCACTGGCGTTCTCGTTCATCGATCTTGCCATGCACGACACGTATTACGTGATCGGCCACTTCCACTACGTCGTCGCTCCAGGAACGATCTTCGCCCTCTTCGCCGGCGTCTATCACTGGTTCCCGAAATTCACCGGCCGTTTCATGAACGACAAGCTCGGCAAGCTGCACTTCTGGCCTTCGCTCATCGGTATGAACCTCGTCTTCGCCCCCATGTTCGTTCAGGGCATGGCCGGCTTCCACCGCCGCTGGTATGACGGCGGCAAGTACTTCGAAAACACCAGCGCCATGTCCCACTGGACCACGACGCTGACTCACAAGATCGGTGCTTTCTTCGGCCTCAACATCCCGGACAACATGCTGTCCCTGAACATCGTGATGTCCGTCGGCGCGTTCATCCTCGCCCTGGGCCAGGTGCCCTTCATCATCAATTTCTGGTTCAGTATCAAAGGCGGCAAAAAAGCCCTCAGCGACAATCCTTGGAACGCCACCACCATGGAATGGGCCACTCCTACTCCTCCTCCGCACGGCAACTTCCTGTTCGATCCGGTCGCCCATCGTGGCCCCTACGAGTACAGCGTTCCCGGTCATGCATCCGACTTCTATCCGCAGTGGGAGTCCGAACCCGGCAAACCCGACCTCAAAGCCGTCGCTGAAAAGGCGCAGGCGCATCACTAAACCGCGAACTCCCAACCGCGCACCGCGACTACTTCAATGGACATCCCTTACACAGTTCACGCCCGTCCAGACACCGGTCTTTACAATGCCAAGATCGGTATCTGGCTCTTCCTTGCCTCGGAAGTCATGCTCTTCGGCGGCTTGTTCTCCGCCTACATCTTCCTTCGCGTCGGTGCCGACTATCCATGGCCGGTGCATGATCTGGATGTGACGCTCGGCTTCATCAACACCGTCGTGCTCATTGCCTCCTCGGTGACCGTGGTCATGGCCTGGGCCATGCTGAAACTGCGCAAATTTGGCTGGTACCGCATCAACATGGCCATCACCGTGATTTGCGCGGGCGTGTTCATGTTCAACAAATCCTTGGAGTACAAGGCCAAGTTCGCCCACTACGCCGTCAAACTGACGGATGGGACCCTCCTCACCGGCCATCTTCCGCATGGCTACCATGTGAAGTTCGAAGGCGTTTCGGAACTCAACATCACCGTGCCTCTCAAAACGAGCGGCGTTTCCGCTGACCCCGTCAATCACGTCCTTCCGTTCATTGAAGGCACCGCCCCGAAGTTCAAAACCGAGGATGGCAAGGAAATCAGCCTGGATGAAGCCTCATTCGAGGCTCTCAGCGCAGAGGCTTCCAAGAAGGCTGCCGATGCCAAAAAGAGCAGTGCCGCCATCAAGCTTGTCGCCACCGCCCCGATCAATTTCGCGGTGAAGCCCTCCGACATTTTTGGCTACACAGACACCACCATCACTTTCCGTGACGGCACCACCGCCTCCGGCAAGCTCGTCGATGACAAGATGACACTCGAAGTCGACGGCGTCGATGCACGCGGCGTGGCTCAGTCCGAGAAGTCCCTTGCCTTTGATCACCGCTATCTGGGTGAAGCCTGGCAGAAGGCTTTCGTCGAGAACCGCGACCATCATATCACCAAGTTCGAGAAGGACTATCCCACACGTGACAAGACCCGCTCTGCCACGCTGCAGAAAGAGTCGCTCTTCTTCAAGCTGAACTCCGCCGAGCCTCCTGCTGCAGGTGCCGCTCACGGAGATGCCCATGGTGCTGAGGCCCACGCTCCGGCTGAAGGCCATGGCGGTGCTCATGCGCATCACCCCACGGTCGTGCTGGAAAAGAAGGACATCACTTTCTTCTCCAACTTCACCCCGAAGCTGAACACCTACTACGCCATCTACTTCACGCTCACCGGTCTGCACGGCCTGCACGTGATCGCCGGTGCCTTGGTGCTGCTTTATTTCCTGGCCTTTGACGGCAAGCGCCTGCGTCAGGATCCTGAGCATCTCGCCAATCGCGTCGAAGTCGGCGGTCTGTTCTGGCACTTCGTCGATCTCGTCTGGATCTTCCTCTTCCCGCTGCTGTATCTCCTGTAATCTCCCACCCTTTTCACTGCCATGGCCGACAACGTCGAAGCAATCCAGAAATCGATCAAATGGTACATCATCATTGGTGTCATCCTGATCGTCTTTAGCGGACTCACTGTGGGGCTCTCCTATGTGGAGCTCCCCACCCACAGCCTGAACATCCTCGTCGGCATGATCCTGGCGACGATCAAGGCCACGCTCGTGGCGCTGATCTTCATGCATCTCAATCATGAGCGCAGCATGATCTACAAGATCCTCCTCTTCACCGTGGTGCTCGCCTCCGTTCTCTTCGCGCTGTTCATCTTTTCCCACGAAGACCCGCTCGTTTTCTCCGGCTTCTACGCCCCTGTCGAGCAGCAATAGTTTCCCGCCCTTCAGCCATGTCGCTCAAGCACTTCCACATCGTCTTTCTCGTCTTCGCCATTTTGTGCGATGCCGCGTTCTGGCTGTGGATGCATTTCATGCCTGAAGATGCCGCCGCCGCAGGTGCAGCGCCCCTCAAACCCTACGCGGGTCTGCTTTGCCTGGCCCTGCTGGGTTATGGAGTTTGGTACGTCATCAAAAAAATGCGCACCATCATCGTCTGAAACATGATTCCCGCGCTTCCATCCTCCGTCCTCGCCTGCGCCACCTGCATGGCCGACAAAGGCAGCCTTGTCGGTCAGGCCCAGGGTTTCGCCATTCTTTTCATGCTGGGCATGCTGGCCTTCATGTTCATCTGCGCCGCCTGCTTTGTTTATTCTTTTGTGCGTCGTCAGCGCGCGCATCAGCACCTCACCACCGTTTCCGCCTGAACCCTTTTTCAAGCTTATGACCCTCAAACTCGATTCTATCAATGTCTGGATGGGCCAGACTGCAAACGCCTCAGAACACGGCGGCCTTGTTGACCACATGCTGGGCTTTGTCCACTGGGTCATGGTCGTGCTCGGCGTGGGCTGGTCCATTTATCTCGCCATCGCCTTTTATCGTTTCCGCCAGAAGAAGACCGCCCGTGCCGACTACCATGGTTTCCGCGGTCATGCGACGACGCACATCGAAATCGGTGTGGTGATCGTTGAAGCCATTCTCCTGCTCGGCTTTGCCTTCCCTCTCTGGTCCCGCCAGGCGGATGAATACCCCACCTCCCCCGACACCATTCGCATGCGCGCCCTCGGTGAGAAGTTCCTCTGGAACTTCCAGTACCCGGGCACCGACATGATGCTCAGCACCTGGGATCTGCGCAATGTGGACGGCACCACCAACACCATGGGCAAGGACCTTCACGATCCCAATGGCAAGGACGACTTCGTCAATCCCGGCACCATGAAGCTTCCCGTCGGCCGCCCGGTCATCGTGGACGTGGCCAGCAAGGACGTGATCCACAATCTCGCCCTCGTGCCCATGCGTGCCGCGCAGGACGCCACCCCCGGCGTGAAGAGCCACATGTGGTTCAAGCCCACCAAGGAAGGCAGCTGGGACATCATCTGCGGCCAGCTTTGCGGCCCGGGCCATGCCCAGATGAAGGCCATTCTCGAAGTGGTTTCCGCCGCCGACTACGACGCCTGGGCCAAGGAGCAGTCTGACTCCGCGAAAAAGAAGACTGAGGCTGCTGAAGCCGCCGCGCCGAAGCCTGTCGCTGCTCACTAATTTCCATCCTCATGGATGGCAGAACCGAAGGGCAAAATAATGACCTCATTATTTTGCCCTTCTGCTTTTGCCGCGCGTTCCTGATCTGTCTCTCTCATGCCCTCCCGTGCTTTTCATCGCTATGCTCTGTTCACGCTCGCCGTCGGCGTGGTGCTGATCTGGTGGGGCGCGGCCGTGACGACGGAGGATGTCGGCCTCGCCGTGCCTGATTGGCCGCTCTGCTACGGCAAGATCAATCCCGAAGGCTGGTACAAAGTACCTGCGCTGCTGCTGGAACACGGGCACCGCTGGATCGGCATGACGATTGGCTGGCTGGCACTTGGCATGTATTTCTGGCAGTTCTTCAAGCACAAGCCTGCACTGGTTGAGGCGGCGAGCATTATCCTCTGCGGCATCGGCTTTTTCATCCTGATTAAAATGCGAGTCTATTCGGTCGCAGGCCTGATCGCTTTTCTTGGCTTTGCCTGGCTGACAATGGCGTGGATCGCAAAAAGATGGGTGCTGCTCCGCGGGCTGACCACGTTATCCCTGATGTTGGTCATGATCCAGGCCGCTTTGGGAGGTGCCAGGGTGCAGGAAATGTCAGATCAGTTCGGCATTGTTCATGGGATGCTTGGGCAGATCTTCTATTGTGTTCTTGTCTTCATTGCCTTCGCCTCCTCACGCACCTGGACGGAAGGCCGTCTTGTGCTCAGTCTCAAAGAAGCCGCCCAGGCACGCTGGTGGTCTCTGCTGTTGTTTCTGTGTGTCTTTGGTCAGCTCATTCTCGGGGCCAGCCTGCGGCACACGCAGCGCACGTTTTTGGCCGCGAGCGATATCCTCACCACCAAAGGCCAGTGGCTGCCCCCCTTGCACCCGGAGAATGTGTTTCTGCTCTTTGCCCACAAATACTGGGGCTTCACAGTCGCCTTGCTGATCATCTTCGTCGCGGTTCGTGCGCGGCGCTGGCTTGTCACCCTGCCGCAGATGCGCCCTGTGGCCACCTTCCTCATGTTCATGCCCACGGTGCAGGTGGCTCTGGGCATCTTCGTCATCCTGACCGGCAAAAGCTTCTGGGTAACCAACTTCCATGTGCTCAATGGCCTGGGCCTCCTCGCTCTCAGCAGCCTCCTCGTCGCCACCTTCTGGGGAGACCGGCTATCCCGTCGTGCCGAAGAAGAAGTGGGCGATGCTTGAGCTTCGGCTGCGCCGGAGCAGAACGATTGTCTCCCCGAGAACTTCATTCCTCTTCGGGTGTCTCCCTTCAAAACAACCGTCAACCATCGTCAACGACGGTCAACCACTGCAAACTCCCCTACTTCGTGCTCATGCTAAGTTTCGGAGTGCTTGAGGCAGCGCGTGGCTGATCAAACTCCGCGAGCTTCTGCCGCCACTGGGCCGCCTTGACGGCATTGCCGGTGGCGTCATTGAATCTGGCGAGGCGTTCGATGGCATCACGCAGGTGAAATCGATCGTGTCTGGCCAGCTGATCAGCCCGTGCGTTCAGCCCGTCGTAGCCGGACTGCAGCAGCGTTCCCGCCTCGGTGTATTTGTTCTGATGCAGGAGGGCGCCACCCAGCAGGCTTTCGGCATTGAAGCGCAGCCAGTGTTCGGGCGTCTGCTGGATGCACTGCTCCAGGCAGTCGCGCAGCAGGGGCTCTGCCTTGGCCGGCTGTCCGGATTGCAACCACAAGCTTCCGAGGTCGGCGGCGGCAGATGCAACTGCGGCGTTGTCGGCGGGCATGCGCTTGCGCTGCAGCTCCAGCACCTGCTGGTACAGAGCCTCCGCTTCTTCGAGACGGCCCGCATGCCAGTGAGTGGTGGCCAGGCCTGACATCGTGGTGAGTGTCTCGGCATGTCCGAGGCCGAGGACGCGCTGCTGAATCTGCAGCAGCGCCACGTAGATCTTTTCAGCCTCCGCGTGGTTCCCGTGGCGGTCATGCATGCCCGCCATCACCTGCATCTGGGCGAGCACGTCAGGATCACCCGGACCGTAGGCCGTCTTCATGGTTTCGAGCGTTTCGTTCTGCAGCGTGATGGCTTGGGCATGCTTGCCATCCGCATCCAGCGAGGCCGCCAGTTGCTGCATGGAGCGCAGGGTTTGCACATGGCTGCTGCCCAGCGCCCGCTGCCTTACTGCCAGAGACTCCTGCCGAAGCTTCGTGGCGTCAGCATGGCGGCCGTGGGCATCATACACCCCCGCTACGGTGTCCATTTGCGCGAGGATCTCAGGATGCTCCGGAGGAAACGCGGTTTTCAAGGTCTCCAGCACCTGCTGCTGGGAGGCTTCGGCTTCGGCCAGCCTGCCCTGCGCTTCATACTCGTTCGCCAGATTCTTCATCGAAAAAAGGGTCTGCGGGTCCTTCGGTCCGAGCATGCGACGCTTCGCATCCAGGCATTCGTGGTGCAGCTTCAGTGCTTCGGCATGCCGTCCACGTCGTCCCAGCATCAGGGCCACCTTGTCCGTCTGTTCCAGCGTGGCGGGATGCTCCGCACCGAGAGATTTTTTCAAAACCTCGAGCGCCCCGAAGTACAGCTTCTCCGCGTCCGAAGGCATCCCCGCTTTTTCACACGCCTGGGCGGCGATGTTCATGGTGACGAGCGTGCGCGGATCATTGCCACCCAGCACCCGCCGCATCCCGTCCAGTTGCTCGCCACGTCGTTTCATCGCGTCCGCATGTCGGCCCTGCACGGTGTAAGATTTCGCCAGATTGCCGAGAGTCGCAAAGGTATCGAGGTGGTCCGCGCCCAGCACGCGCTTCTGCACCTGATAGAGATTGAGAAACAAGGTCTCGGCCTCCAGGTGCTTTTCCTGCTCATCACAAACCGCCGCCAGCACCGTGATCGTCAAAAAGGTGTCCGGGTGGTCCGGGCCCAGGGCCTTTTGCTGGGCGCTCAAGGTCCTCCGCAGCAGGGTCTCCGCATCGACAAACCGGCCTTCGGCTTCCATGGCCGTCGCGAGCTGTCGCATGGACCGCAGGGTATCCCGATGCTCTCCGCCGAGCGCGATCTTGCGCTTTTCCAATGCACCCTGAAGCTGCTTCTGCGCATCCAGCGGCTCAGACAGCGCCAGATAGGTCAGCCCGATCGTCTCCTGCGCCCGCGCCCCAGATTCAGGATTGTCCGCCAGTCCGTCCAGATGCTCCACGGCTGCGTCCAGCATGTTTTTGACCAGCGTGGTGTCCTTCCCCTTCACCGTTTCCGGCGTCAGAAAAGCAAACATCTCCTGCAGAAAGCGGCTGGTCATGGAGAAGGACTCGGCCCTTTGTTTGGCGGCCACGCGGACCTCCTCCTGCCTCTCCTTCACCAGCAGCCAGCCCATGACCGCCATTCCTCCGGTTATCAGCAGCACCAGCCCTGCCGCGAGAGCAAACAAACCACGGTGATTGCTGATGAACGTGCCAAACGCGCTGCCCTGGACCTCCGGCTTTTCTTCCATGGCGGCTGCTTCTTTGAGGTAGCGGAGAAAGTCGTTCTCCATCGCATCCACGGTCGGGTAGCGGCTTTCGGGCCGCTTCTCCAAGGCGCGCATCACCACCCAGTCGAAATGCTCCTCCAGGAGTTCGGGGTAGGTGGCCGTCTCCACTTTCCGGTTCAAAGCCAGACCGGTGAGCTGGGCCTTGGGCAGCGCGCGCAGCAGGGCGGACGGCTTTTCCACCAGAGTCTCGCACACAGCCCGCTTCACCTCATTTAGATGCTCCGCAGCGTCTCTGGGAGTGGGGATCGGCAGTCGCCCGGTGATCATCTCATAGAGCAGCATGCCCAGGGCGTAAATATCGCTGCGCGCATCGACCGCCTTGGCGGACACATGTTCGGGGGAAAAGTAGGCTACCGGCGCCCGCAGCAGCCCCGTCGGTGCCACCAGCGCATGGTTCATCGCCTTGGCGATGCCGAAGTCCGTCACTTTTAGCACCGGCTCGCCTTGATCGCCCCATCTGACGAGGAGATTGGAGGGGTGCAGATCTCCATGCGCCACGCCTTTCTGATGGGCATGATGGATGGCGTCACAGACTTGGATGAACAGCCGTACGCGGGTCAGCAGCGAGAGCTTTTGATCATCGCAAAACTGGGTGATGGGCGTGCCATGCAGCAGCTCAGTGACGAGGTAAGGCCTGCCGCCGGGCGTCATGCCGCAGGCATGGGGGCGGGCGATGGAGGGATGGTCCAGCAGCGCCAGCGAATGCTTCTGCGCCTCATAGCGGATCAGGAAATCATTCGCAGCAGCAGCCACGATCTTGATGGCCACAAACTCCGCCACGCGGGCGTTTCGCTCCGCCATCCACATCGTGCTGCTGGTACTGTCATCGATGATTTGCAGCAGCCGGTAAGGGCCGATCATGTCCCCCGGTTTCTCCTCGATCAGACCATTGGCAGGCGCCTTTGGTACCCGGATGCCCCGCGTGCGGCGCTGCCGGCCGCCGTCGCCGGGGTGATTGCGCAGCCGGTCCCAGACCTCATTCCACAATGCCGTGTCATTCCCACAAGCTCCTGTGAGAAAGACATGGCGCTCAATGTGGTTCGCACGTTCGAGCGCCTCATTGAAGAGCTGCTCGACGCGGGCAGGGTCGTGGCTCATAAGAAATAGGGCATACCATTATTTTCATAACGGTAAGCCTTGCCCGGCCCTGCGACATTGAATCAGGGTTTATACGGTCCTTAACAGCGGTTCATCAAACCATCAGCCCTGAGGAATATTCAGAGTTGAGGAAGGAAAAGGCATGAGGGCATTCGGGTGAAAGCAAGTTTCCCCCGGCGGGTCCACGGAATGACCGCGCCTATTTCACCAGCTCTCCCACCAGCAGGATCGCACCAGGATAAAAGGCCGTGCCATCAAAGCGCTCGGGCTTGTCGATCTTGTTGCCGTTCTTCGCCAGAATGGTCGCTTTGTCCGGCTGCTTCCCATCAATCACGATCTTCACCGAATGCACCTTGTCTTCGAGGTCACTGCCGATCACCAGCGCGCTGAGGCGGTGGTAGGTGCAGTAAGCATCAAAACGCGGCACGACCTTCGCCGGCTGATCATCCAGCGTGATGCTCACCTGCCCGCAGTCCGGGCCGATGATGTCATAGATGGAGCAACGCGTGCCTTTGAACTTGAAGGTGATCGCATCGCCAGGCTGCGAGCCTTTGTGCAGTGTGGTCATGCGGTTCGCCCAGCGTTTGCCAAAATCATCCGTCTTCGGATCCAGCAGCGTGAATCCCTTCGACAGCATGGCAGCAGAGATCGGCAGCAGCTTGGCCTGCTCATAATTCGTGGCAATGAAGGGCTCGCCCAGCACGTGCGCACCGGCTGTTTTCGAAGCCGCCTTGATCGGCTCGAGCGAGCGCACAATGGCCGCGAGGTACAATTCATGGCCGGTCTCCGGATGGGGATGCACGCTGTCGGGGGCAAAGACAAATTTCCCCTCCAGCGCCTTCTTCTCCTCGTCCGTCTTCGGCAGCTTGGCCTTCCACACCAGCTTGCCTTCCTTCGCCAGCTTCGCCACTTCCATGCCCATGTGAATCGTCGGGATGCCGTAGTGATCAGCGATCTTTTCCATCGTACTCGCGGAGCGCTGGAATTTCCCTTCCAGCATCGCCGGCACCAGCGCCTCGGTCACGGTATAAACAAAGCAGATGTCGCACTCCGGCAGCGCTTTCCACGTCTGCCGTACGATACCCTCCATGCAGCGGAAGATCTGCTCCGGCGAAGCACCGCCGTCATTCACGGCGAATTCCACAAACATCAGGTCCGGCTTGTGATCCAGCACGTCCTGCTTCAAGCGAAACACACCCAGGTCCGAGCCGGTGCCCCCGATCGCCGCATTGATCTCACTGAACTTCGCCTGCGGATAAGTCTTCTGGAAATATGCCAGCGTCTTTGGCCGCCAGCCGTTCTGCGCCGTGATCGAGCCGCCGAGGTAGCCGATCTTGATCTCTGCACCTGCCGTGTTCGCCTCGGCAAAGAAATTAGGTAGCCCATTGCGCGGGTGGCACTCCTGCGCTGGAACCAGCGGGAACTCATCAGCAGCATGAAGGGCGGCGGTGGCAAAAAGCGAAAACAGCAGGTGGCGCAGCATAAGGACTCGGTTGAAAGGTTTCGCCTCCAGCATGCGAAGCAAACTTTCATGAACAACTTCGACTTTCGCACTCTGCTCCAGCACGGCCTCGCCATCCCCGCGCATCCGCTCGCGCTCACCGCGCAGCGCAGGCTGGATGAACGGCGCCAGCGCGCCCTGGCCCGCTATTACATCGCCGCCGGTGTCGGCGGCCTCGCCGTCGGCGTGCACACCACCCAGTTTGCCATTCGCGATCCACAGATCGGCCTGTTCAAGCCGGTCCTCGAACTCGCGAAGGAAGAAATGGACCGCGCCGCCACACCCCTCGTGCGTATCGGCGGCATCTGCGGAGCCACACCACAGGCCGTCGGTGAGGCCGAACTGCTGCGCGACCTCGGCTACCACGCCGGACTCCTCAGTCTCGGCGCGCTGCCTGCGGCCACCGAGGATGAACGCATCGCCCACTGCCGCGCCGTGGCCGAGGTGCTGCCCATCGTCGGCTTCTATCTGCAGCCCAGCGTCGGCGGCCGCGTCCTGCCCCACTCCTTCTGGCGTCGCTTTGCCGAAATCGAAAACGTCGTCGCCATCAAGATGGCCCCGTTCAACCGCTATCAAACCCTCGACGTCGTCCGTGCCGTCATCGAAGCCGGCCGCGACGACATCGCCCTCTACACCGGCAACGACGACAACATCGTCGCTGACTTTCTCACGCCCTATCGTGTGGGCGGCAAAGAACGCCGCATCGTTGGCGGCCTCCTCGGCCACTGGTCCGTGTGGACCCAGCGCGCCGTCGAGCTTTTGGAACAATGCCGCAACGCCGAAGCCACTTCCGCCCTCCTGCGCCTCGGCATCGAAGTCACCGACAGCAACGCCGCCTTCTTCGACGCGGCCAACGCCTACCACGGCTGCATCGCCGGCCTCCACGAAGTTCTCCGCCGCCAGGGCCTCCTCGAAGGCCTCTGGTGCCTCGACGAGCACGAATCCCTCAGTCCCGGCCAGATGGAAGAAATCGACCGCGTCTATGCCGCCTACCCGCATCTCAATGACGATGCCTTTGTGGCGGAACACAGGGATGCGTGGCTGAGCTGAGCGTGCCCGGACTCTTCCTCCTGTTCCCCCCCTTGGACATCCCCCCGGCCCGGGATGAGGAGTAAGAGGAGGAGCGGATTGCCAAAACGCTCTTTTTGCGCCAATGATGGGCGCTCATGACTTTCGCCGAACTTCACCGCATCTATCACCAGCCCTTTTTTGATCTCCTGAAGCAGGCCCGCGCCGTGCATGACGAGCATTGGACCGGCAATGAAGTCCAGCTCTGCACCCTTCTCAGCATCAAGACCGGCGGTTGCAGCGAAGACTGCGGCTACTGCGCCCAGAGCGCCCGCTACAGCACCGGCCTGCAGAAGGAAGATCTCATGCCCAAGGAGCAGGTCATGGAGCGCGCCCTCGCCGCCCGCGCCAATGGCTCCACCCGCTTCTGCATGGGCGCCGCCTGGAAGGGCGTGCGCAAAGGAACGCAGAAATTCGACCAGGTTCTCGACATCGTACGGGATGTTTCCAAGCTCGGCATGGAAGTCTGCGTCACCCTCGGCCAGCTCGGAGCGGAAGAGGCCACCGATCTCAAGGAAGCCGGCGTCACCGCCTACAACCACAACGTGGACACCTCCCCGGAGCACTACCCGAACATCGTCAGCACCCACACCTTTGACGACCGCCTGCGCACCATCCGCCACGCGCAGGATGCCGGCATGTCCGTCTGCTGCGGCGGCATCCTCGGCCTCGGTGAGACCATCGAAGACCGCCTGAAGATGCTGGAAGTCATCTCGAACTTCAATCCCCAGCCTGAGAGCATCCCGATCAACGCCCTCATGCCTATCAAAGGCACCCCCATGGGCGACAACGAAGTCGTCGATTCCTTCGCCTTCATCCGCATGATCGCCGTCACCCGCATCGCCGTGCCGAAGGCCAAGGTGCGCCTCAGCGCCGGCCGCACGAACCTGAGCCGCGAAGCTCAGGCCCTCGCCTACTTTGCCGGTGCCAACTCCATCTTCTACGGCGACAAGCTCCTCACCGCCGCCAACCCCCGCGCCAACGAGGACATGAAACTCCTCCGCGACCTCGGCCTCGCCCCCCAGGCTCCGAATCCTGAGATGGAAGCTCCCGAAGCCAACGAAGGCCGCCCCCTCATGCCCTGCTGCACCGAGGAGCAAGCCTGCGAGATGGAGAAGGCGAACGGGTGCTGCTAGAAGTCTATTTCGCTATTTCATTCGACTGCAGTTTTGCGAAAGCCTTGCGTAAAAATGGCCCGGAGTCGCTATCTAATAGCGTCAATTGGAAGCCATCAGTAGAAGCAATGGCGCGTGAAAACACCCACCTCTGGTCTTTGACATTCAGGGTGAATTCCCAATAAGTTTTTGGGGTGGTAGAGTTGCCTAATCTGAATGAAACTTGGGGCGAATCATCAGATATCTGATCCAGCTTCAGTTCGGTGATTTTATTGTTCGCCTCAAACTCTTTTCTGGACTCCATCAGAGTTTCATCCCTGAGCCTTATTTTGGCATATTCATGCAATGCATCACGGAACATTCCCGGAAATTCCTTGAGCAACGCATCCAGTTTATTTTTTGTTTTGGATACGTCTGTCTGTGCAACTACTAAGGTTGAAACAAGCAGCAAAGCTAGTGAAGCAAAGATTCGGCAATAGCTCGCTGAGTTCATATATGGAATTAATCAAGTTATTCTGTTTGTCGTAAAACTTATTACACCGCTGCCTTCAACAGCCTCGCCAGATACATCCCCGCCGTCTTCCCCACCTCCACCACCTCCGCGTGGTGCAGCGTCTGCGCTCTCAATCCAGCGGCCCAGTTGGTGAGCATCGAAATACCCGCCACTTCCATCCCTAACGCACGCGCCTGAATCGCCTCGGGTACCGTGGACATGCCCACCGCATCTGCACCCAGCGTACGCAGCATCCGAATTTCCGCCGGTGTTTCATACTGGGGACCCAGCAGTCCGGCATACACGCCTGCGTGCAGCTTCAAACCAATCTCCACACTCGCCGCATGAAACCTCTCACACCACGTCCGCGAGTACACCTCACTCATGTCATGGAAGTTCGGCCCGCCCATTAGCGGCGTGGTGCCCTGAAGATTGATGTGATCCGTGATCAGCATCAGCCCACCCACATGGAAGTTCTCATCAATCGCACCCGCTGCATTCGTGAGCACCACGCGCTTCACCCCGATCTCATGCATGAACCGAATGCTCGCCGTCACCTCATACGCCGTGAGTCCCTCATACAAATGCCGCCGTCCTTGCGCGAGGAGGATGGGCTTGCCGTGATGCCGCGCCAAAGCAAAGCGCCCCGAATGCCCCGGCACGGTGGAAGCGCTCAATCCCGGCACCTCCGCATAAGCAACTTCACTTTCAATCCTAAACGCATCCGCCACGGCTCCAAGGCCGGAACCCAGCACGATGGCAGTTTCAGGACGGGCGTTTTGAAGGGCGATGAGGGACATATTGCGGACCACTATCTGGCGGCAATCCGCTCCTTCAACTCCTCATACAACCTCTCCACCTGCGGCATCTCAATCCCCGCCGCCTTCGCCTGGCGCATCGGTTCGCCCCAGATCGCCTCCAGTTCCACCTCGCTGCCCGCAAGAAAATCAATGAGGCTGCTTGGCTTGTACGCAGACATCGTGCGCGTCCGCTCGATCATATCATCGATGAGCGACAACGGAATCGCATGACCCAGTTTCCCCGCAGTCTCGATGATCTCACGCATCAAACCCCGCACCCGCTGCTCCAAAACTTCATCAGCCAAAATCGCCGCCGTGTCCTTGCCACCGGCAGCAATCGAAAGACCATTGAACGGAATATTCCACACCAGCTTCTTCCACCGCGCCGTGAGCAAACTGGGCTCCACCTGGCACTCGATGCCACAGCGCCGGAATTCCGCCGCCAGTGCCTCCGTGCGCACCTGCGGCGCACCACTGTGCTCGCCTAGAGCAATCTGTCCCTGCGCAATGTGATGAATCACACCCGGCGCGATGCGGTTGATGCACACGAAACACAATCCGCCCAGCACATGCACAGAGCCAAAGTGCCGCGCCAGAAAATCATCACTGCCCAACCCGTTTTGCAGCGTCAGGATCATCGTCTTTTTGTGCAGCAGCGGCGGCAGCAAAGAGAGCAACGCCTCATTCGCGGTGGCCTTCATCGCGATGATCACCAGATCGCACTCTCCGATCTCCGCTGTGCTGCGGTAGCAGTGCACCTGCGGGAGCTCGAAGTCGCCGAGAGGGCTGCTGATCTTGAGCCCATGCTGCTTCACCTGCTCATAATCCGAGCGCATTAAAAAATGCACGTCATTCCCATGCTGTGCCAGCCGCCCGCCATAGTAGCAGCCGACGGCACCGGAGCCGATGATGGCGATGCGTGGGTTTGGATTTTCGATGAATGGTGGCATCAGCGACGCAGTTGAAATTTTTTGCCGGCATCCATCTCTGCCATGCGCCGATACATTTCCTTTTTCCATGCGGGAGAGTCTTGTTTGAGCCGGTGAAGAAAAGCCGACACCTCCAGCCGCTGCTTTGCGCTCATTCTCACAAGCTGCTGTTTCAATTGAAGCATGGCTTCTGCATTCATTCGTCACGAATGAACGGGAATAGGTACAATTCAACGCACGAGAGAAGGTTAGTGATTCTTGATCCCAGAGGGATCGAAGAAGGTAGCCAGGGGTAAGCGAGGCACGAGCGCCACCCCTGGACCACGAACATCCCACCCCCTGCCCAAGGTCGCATGCCGGAGGTATGCAAGAAATGCCCGCAAACCCAGCGGCACCAAACCACAGCCCTCACCTCACTTCACCATCAAATAATGCCGCGTCTTGCCATGCCTCTGCTTGTTCGTCAGCGGCGGCAGGTCCAGATGGAAGAAATGGCGCAGCGTCTTGGTGTGGTGCTTCAGAGTCTGCTTCGCCGCCTCCTTCAACTCCCTCCACCTCCTCCACGGATGATCCGGTGCATGCGTAATATGCCTGAGCAAACTCAGCCACTCCACATACGCACGTGAGATGTCGCCTTCGGCGATGCCCGCCTTCAAATCCTGCGCGCCTGGCTGGTCCGGGTGCAGCAGTGCATCCAGCAGCTCCGCCGCGCCTTCGCCATAGTCATCCGGCAGGCCGTTTTCGAGATAGCCGTGATGATTCACAAACCCATACGTGCCACGGCACACCGCCGCGAGGCGTTCAGAACCGCAGTTCAGCGGCAGATCAAACTTGGAGCCGCTGCGCAGGTTCGCCATGTGATGCACCAGATCATCCGCCGGATAGCTTTCATCTTCGAGCGCCGCGACAATCGCCAGACCCTCGCCATGCTGGAAGAAGCTGAAGATTTCACCACGTCGCGTCGGCACTCCTGCGGCATCGATCAGGCCCAGCGTTCGCCATGCATGAATCGGTGAACCACCACGTGGCTCCCTGCCTGTCGTTGCGGTCTCCGCCATGTGCACGCCGGTTTCATTCTTCACCACAATGCTGCGCTCCTGCGGCGCAAAGAGCAGCCTGCCATGACCATCTTCATACGCCATCACCTCGATGGGCGCGAGATCGAAGCAGGCAAAGACCAGATTCTCCTTCATCACGGTGCCGATGAATTCCGGAGCCACGTCTGGGATGACGTCTTCCCCATGCGCGAGGATCGCCTTCGCGAGCTCCCCTGCATGCAGCACGGTGATCTCCTCCAGGGGCACCGTCTCCGCGTTGCGCGGCAGCTTCAGCAAACGACGGATCGACTTCGTCGGTTTCACATCCTCCCCCACCGGAGTGCCGAGGCTGATTTCGACACCGTAGGTCACCTCTTTCTCACGGCGGATTTTCCCCACGCGGCCGATGCCGTGCGCAAACTTTGCCACAAAGGCCGGGATCGTCAGCACCGCATGCACTCGGCTCAGCGGCACGCGCTGCAGCGCATGGCGGTGCTTGCGCTCCCACTCACCGTAGGAATTGAGCACCTGCTTCTCCGTGGCTTCGAGGCCAAAGAGCGCCTTCGCATTTTCATGCTGCGGATGCACTACGTTCGGCTCCAGCTCCTCCAGCCCCAGCAGCGGCGGCACTTTGGCAAACAAACGTCCGGCAAAGCGCGTGGCGGCGTCAAAGGGGTTCTCCTGCCGCAGCGCGGCATGCTTCATCACGCGCAAAAAAATCGGCCACGCCAGCAGGGTGCTGCGATGCAGCCGTGCAGGCCGCGCATCAAAGATGGAAGGACTGTCGCGGCTGGTGATCACGTGGCCCTTGTCATCCAGCCCGCGTCTTCCGGCACGGCCATACATCTGCAGCAGTTCATCCGGCGCGAGTTTGTGCTCGCTCTTTCCATCATGAAACGTCGTACCCGCCACGTGCACGCTGCGCACGGAAAAATTGATCCCCGCCGCCAGGCCCATCGTTGCCACCACCACGCGGAGCTGCCCCGCCTTCGCCAGCGGTTCGATGACACCTGCGCGCGCTCCATACGAAAGCCCGCTGTGATGAAACGCGACACGCTTCTCCAGCAGCGTGGCCAGATCCTTGCCACACACAGCGCGTTGCTCCGCCGTAAGTTCCAGCGGATCACCCATCGGCAGATCGGCGGCGAGTCGGCGCGCAATGGACTCCGCTTCCTTGCGGCGCGGTGCAAAAATCAGCAGCGGCGCGAGATCAGCCATCATGACCGCCGCAGCAAAGCGCGGCCAGTAGTTCTGAAACTGCTTCTGCCGCTGCGGCAGCGTCTCCATCGGCACCTCTTCCAGCGGTACGGGCCGTTCACGCGTCATGACCACCTCCGCCTTGCGGCCCAGACTCACCAGCCACGCCGCCACATCCTCGGGGTTCGCCACGGAACCGCTCAGCAGCAGCAGCCGTGTCTCCTGCGGTGCCAGCGCGATGGCCGCTTCATAGTTCGCACCACGTGAGTGGTCCGAGATCATCTGGTATTCATCAATCACCAGCAGCGCCGGGCCCTCTCCGCGCACCAGCCGCTCGATCTGCGTCTCCAGCGTGGCAACCACGACCGGTGCATCCACATTCTCCGCGATGTCCCCCGTGGCGATGCCCACGTTCCACTTCGCCTCTTTCCACTCCGCATACTTGTCATTCGCCAGCGCCCGCGTCGGCACCGTGTAGATCGCCGGCCCCTGCAAATGGCGCCCCTGATGCAGCAGCTCAAAGATGTACGTCTTCCCCGCTCCCGTCGGTGCGCTGACGACCACGTCACAGCCTGAACGCAGCAAATTCACCGCCTGGTGCTGCCATGGATCGGGGAGTTTGAGCTGGTTGAGGGATGGAAGCACGACTCCTGTCTCTAGAGCGGCGTCGCTGTGCCCGCAATGCTGGCTGTCGAAAACTCCGCGTTTAAAGCGAGTCGATCAACGACTGCAGATTCGCCCGCGCCAGCGATTCAAACCGCTCCCGTGCCCATGCGGTGAGGTAGATGTGTTCGCGCTCCATAAAGCCGCGCAGGATCTCGGCTCGTTTTTCCGCATACACAGCCTGCGGCACCCACGCATACTCGGCACGAATCTGCCGTTCATACTCCATCACACGCTCCATGGGCTGCGCGAAGATCGCCAGATCAATGTCGATGATCCAGGCATCATCCGGTCCACCTCCCGGTTGATGTGACTTCGTCAGCAAAATGAGCCGCGCCACCTCTTGCACCGCTGGATGATCGCCCAGCGCCTCCACGGCCATCTGCGCGCTCAATTCTTCGTTCTCATCACCTTGGGGGTCATACACCGCATCATGAAACCACAAGGCCATCTCGATGAGGTCCGGCTTCGCAATCAAACCGGCCGCCTTGGCGTCGTCCAAAATGAGCAGGCATTCTTCGAGATGCTGAAGCGTGTGGTAGGCACGCTGCGGCTCCGCGTAGCATTCCAGCAGCCGCGCATGCCAGACCGAGGCGTCGCCCCGCAAACTCAGGCGTCTCCAAAGGGTTTCAAAGCGTACGTCTGAAGTCATAATGAGGGTGAAACCATTTTGGAATGCATGGCTTCAAATGCCAGATGAACCTGCGGCCACAAGTTATTCACAGCAATCATCGCGTGCCAGCGCTTGAATCCCCATCACAGCACGGTATCGCTGAGTGCACCCATGGATTGCCGCCAAAATGAAATCGTCTCCAGCCTGATGACCTCGTATCACGAGGTGGGCGGGATCAACCACGTCGATTGCGGCAATCTGCCGTCCAAGCGCGCCATCGCCACCCTCTGCGAAGATCTGCTGCACCTGCTCTTTCCCGGCTTCTTCTCCGATGAAGCCGTGTCTTCCCAGGAGCTGGAGCTGATGACCAATGAACTCGTCGCCAGCATCCGTGAGCGTCTGAATGTGGAGGTGCGCCGCAGCCTCCGGCTCAATGGCAACCATGAAAACCGTGATGCGGAAGCAGCCGACATCGTGTGCAGCTTTCTCATGCGCCTCGCCGAAGTGCGTGCCCTGCTGAAAATGGATGTCGAGGCCGCCTATGCGGGCGATCCCGCTGCGCGCGGCTTTGAGGAAATCATCCTCGCCTACCCCGGACTCGAAGCCATCGCGATCCAGCGCACGGCTCATGTCCTGTACTTGAAAAACGTGCCCGTGATCCCGCGCATGATGACAGAGTGGGCGCACAGCCGCACGGGCATCGACATGCATCCCGGCGCGGAAATCGGCACGCATTTCTTCATCGACCACGGCACCGGCGTGGTCATCGGTGAAACGGCGACGCTGGGCAATCACGTGAAGCTGTATCAGGGCGTCGGCCTCGTCGCACGTTCTCTTGCCGCCGGGCAGGCTCTCCGCGGCAAGAAGCGCCATCCCACGCTGGAGGACCACGTCACCGTGTATGCCAATGCGACGATTGTCGGCGGCGACACGATCATTGGTGCGCGCAGCACCATCGGCGCGAACGTATTCATCCTCGAGTCCGTGGCCCCCGACATGCTCTACGCCCTCGGTGATCAGGAACACAAGGTGCAGGAAAAAAAGAAGAAGTGAGCATGCTCGATCTCTCCCAGCTGAATTTTGACTTTTCCGCCCTGCCGCACTGGGTGCCGTTTCGCAAGGTGCGTGACCTGACACCCCCGCCAGAACCTGCGGAGGCTTCAGCGGAGGAAAGCATTCCCGACGGGCGGGATGCGGCCCTGGAGGAGCAGACGCGGGCCATGCTGCTGGCGCTGGACATGCCGGGCGGGGCCAAACTCGTCACCGTGGCATGGAATGCACGCCTGCGCAGCACGGCGGGCTATGCGCGTTACCC
This sequence comes from Verrucomicrobiota bacterium, assembly GCA_017301975.1. GTDB lineage: Bacteria > Verrucomicrobiota > Verrucomicrobiia > Verrucomicrobiales > Verrucomicrobiaceae > Prosthecobacter. The sequence continues at coordinate 47,520 of JAFLEI010000004.1, read as the reverse complement.
CGGCTGGGCCATTGAGCTGAATCCACTGCTGCGCGAGTTTGAAGGCCAGGTGGAGCGCACCTTGAAGCATGAGCTCGCGCATTTGATCGCCTACCACCGCAGCGGCCGCCGACGTATTGAGCCGCATGGCCGCGAATGGCGTCAGGCCTGTGCCGATCTCGGCATCCCGGATGAAAAGGCGCACCACCGGCTGCCGCTGCCGCGAAATGAAGTCGAACGCAAGCTCACCTACGCCTGCCCTGCCTGCCAGACCACCGTTCAGCGCGTGCGCAAATTCCGCCGCCCCACCGCCTGCCTGCATTGCTGCCGTTTGCATGCGGGCGGCCAGTATGACGGACGCTTTCGTCTCACGCTGATCTCCGGAAAATAGCGGGCGGATGCGTCTTTCCGCCAAACTCAGGCGGCCGAGCTGCGTTTATGCTTGACCTAGGTGCTGCCACCCGCTGCTTTAGCGTCACTCTCAACCCTTCCGTCATGAAAACCGCCTCGCGTTTCCTCTCTCTTGCTTCCGTCTGCCTGTTCGCCGCCAGCGCCAGTGCGCAGCTCGCAGAAGAATTCCACACTTGGACGAACACCTCCGGCAAAACGGTGGAGGCGACCCTGATTTCGGTCGATGCCGTCGCGAAAAGCCTCAAGATCAAGACGAAGGACGGCCGCGAATTCGACGTGGCCATTGCCAATCTGAGCCCGGCCGATTTTGAATACGCCAAGGCGCGTTATGCCGCGATGCAGGCGCCTCCTCCTGCGACGCCCGCCGTGGCCATGCCTGCCACTCCCGCAGGAGCCCCCCCGGCTGCCACGCCCAAGGCATCTGCCAAGACCGCAGCCGCTGTGAAAAAGCCTGCGCCGCCCCGCCCTGCGATCACGATGGTTCCTGTCTCGAAATTCAAGGCCCCCTCGACCAACGATTACCTCAGCGGCATCGCCAAAGTGCGACCGCGCCTGATCCACAACGCGGCCGGCTGGGCGGCGTTGAAAGGGCAGGTCGCGGTGGATCCAGTGCTGGCAAAAATCATGGAGGCCATGAAAGCCTCCGGCGAGGATCTTCTGAATGATCCGGAGCTGACCCGTATCAATGGCGAGACCGGGGGTGAAGGGCCCAAGGCCGTTTACCGCATGGGCCTCCTCGGAGCCCTGCATTTCGGCGATGGAGACCTCAAATGGCAGGAGCGTGGCGCCCGTGAGCTCATCGCCCTGACAGACAAAGTGACTTTCCGCGACTGGCACCCTGATCTCATGGATAATCTCACGGATCTGGTGGTGGCTACGGCGCTGGGGTATGACTGGTTCCGCGCCGGATTGAACGCCGAGCAGGCTGTGGTCATCCGCACCTATCTCGCGGAGAAAGGCATCGGTGCTCTCATCGCCCATCTTGAAGGCGAAGAAATCCCCGAAAGCGCCAAGGGCACCTCCGGCGGCCAGACGGGAACCAAAGCCAAGGCCGCCCCCCCGAAGGCCCCTGCAAAGCCCCAGGCGAAACCGGACGTCGGCAAACTCCTCCCAGACAGCAAGCAGATGGCCGCCGCCTCCGCCCTGCTGATCTCCGCCATCTGCCTCGTGGATGAGGACCCCTCCATCGCCAAAAAAGCGGCGGATGCGGCTTCCAAAGTCTTTGGCAAAGGCATCGTACGTTTTGCCCCGGCGGGTGTCTGGCCCGAAGGCCTGCAGGCCGGTGAAACAGTGATGGATTACGTGGCCATGCTCTCGGAGTCCCTCAAGGCTGCCTCCGGGCGCGATCTCAACATCAGCCTGCTGGAAGGCATTCCGCAGTTCAACACCGCCCGCATGCACATGATGGGCCCCAGCGGTCAGACCTTCAATTTTGGCGATGCCACCGGCGCTGCATCTACCCGCCCGTGGGTCGCCACGTGGCTGTGTGGCATTGCGGGAAATCCCGGTCTCCGTGCCGTCGCCGCCACTGGCAAGCAGCCCGTGTCCGCCTCTTATTTCGGCCAGGTCGGCAACTTCATCTACTACAACCCGCACGCCGCAGGAGACGGCACGGCAGACTCCTTGGACTACGCGCAGCCCGGCGGCTTCGTGGCCACCTCGCGCTCCGGCTGGGAAAAGACGGACTACTTCGTCGCAGTCAAAGGCGGCGAAAATGAAGACACCACGGCGCAGCTCGACATCGGCAGCTTTGTGCTGGAGGCCGGCGGGCAGCGCTGGGGCATCGAACTCGGTGCCGAGACAGACAAGGCCCCCGGCTTTGAAGTCAAACCCGGCGCGGACCGCACCAAGCGCTTTGCCCTTTACCTCGAAAACACGGAGGGTCAGAACACCCTCGTCATTGACGGCAATCAGCAGGAACTCGACGCCAAAGCAGCGGTGCTGCTGGGGGCTTCCACACCGGAGCGCGGCCTCGCCGTGGTGGACATGACCAAGGCCTACTCCAAACCCGCGAAGGATGTCCATCGGGGCATCATGGTCGTGCGCGGGGAGAAGCCCTACATTGTGGTGCAGGATGACCTCCTCATGAAAAACACCGGCAACATCACCTGGAGCATGCACACCATGGCGGAGATCACCCCCAGCGGCACCACGGCCAAGCTCACCCTCGGGGGCAAGACCCTCGTCGCCACGATTGTCTCTCCCGCCACCGCCACCTTCAGTGCCGGCGTGCCGCCAGAGCCCGCCAGCGAGCAGTCCCGCGATCTGGTCAAGGCCAACATCCACGTGCTCAAAGCCTCGGTCGAAGGAGCCAAAGGTCCGCAAAGCATCTGCATCACCTTTGCCCTCGATGAAGCACCGGCCCATACGCCCACTCCCGTGGCGACGTGGGTGCCGAAGAAATGATCACGCCCGCGGGTGCGCGGCCTCATAGACTTCCTTCATGCGCTGCGTGGAGACGTGCGTGTAGATCTGCGTGGTCGAAAGGCTCGCGTGGCCCAGCAGCTCCTGCACGCTGCGCAGATCCGCGCCGTTGTTCAGCAGATGCGTGGCAAAGCTGTGGCGCAGCTTGTGCGGTGTCAGGTGCACCGGCAGGCCGGAGGCGCGCCAGTATTTCATGATCACGTCATCCACAGCCTGGGCCGTGATTCGTGTGCGCAGCTTGCTCAGAAACAGCGCCCCGTCATGCACGCCCGCCTTCGCCCGGTACCGCTGCACCGCCTCCAGCGCCTTGGAGCCCACGGGGCAGATGCGCTCCTTCTTGCCTTTGCCAAACACTCGCACGGATTCGGTGTAGGTGTCGATGTCCGCCACGTTCAGCCCTACCAGCTCGCTTAGTCGCATGCCAGTGCTGTAAAACAGCTCCAGGATCGCCGTGTCCCGCTCCGGGGCCCACACGGCATCGCGTTTGGATTTTTCCAGGCTCAGCGGCAGCGCCAGCATGGCCTCCACCTGTGTGACCGTGAGCACCACGGGCAGCTTGTTTTCCCGTTTGGGCAGTTGCACCTCCAGCAGCGGATTCGCCTTCCAGCCCCGCCGCCGCGTCAGCCATTTGAAAAAACTGCGCAGCGCCGCGAACTGCAGCCGGATCGTTGCCCGCCCGCGTTCACGCTTCATCAGGTCGAACAAAAACGCGCGGAAGTCATCGGCGGTCAGTTCGCTCCAGCCCTTGAAAGGCGTCCGCCATTCGCGGAACTGCCGCAGCGCCAGCTCGTAGTTGGCCAGCGTGCGCTCGGAGGAGCGGCGCTCCACTTCCATGAACTCCAGAAACTCTGCGGCGAGCTTGTCCTCCATGGCGTTCAGCCTCCGGCCCGTTTTGCGCGGCATTCGCTGCAGATTTCATCGCCGGAGTCCAGCACGCGGAACTCCAGGTGCGAATCATCCAGCTCCGTCTTTTTGCAGACGGAGCATTGGTGGAAAAAGATGCCCTCGGGCAGTTTGGCAGAATCAAACCGGCTGCGGCGTGAGGCCACCTGGGCCATGCGCGCCCGTTCGCTGACGAAACCAGGGCCGAACGCGACGAAGAAGTTCAGGTGCGCCAGCAGCACCGGAAACAGCAGCGCAGGATTGCCCATGACCATGAAGGCCGTCATCCCCGCCGTCAAAGCAGCCACCCATTTCATTTTGATCGGCAGGATGAAGTAGATGTAGATTTCCTCGTTCGGAAACAGGCTCGCAAAGGCGAACAGCAAGGTTTGGAAGAGAAACATGCCTGAGGCTGGCCAGTGAAAAACCAGGGCGCCCACGGTGACGGCGACCATCCAGCCGATGACGTAGAGATTGACCCGGAACGCTCCCCATGCCGATTCCAAACCACGGCCAATCCACATCATGAACATCGCGCCGATCAGCGCCCAGATGAGGGAAAAATTCCCCGGAATGAACACATGGGTGAACAGCCGCCAGACCTCGCCGTGCATCACACGGTGGGGGTTCAGCTCAAGAAACTGCAGATACGCCGCAGCGCCCTCCGGAGACATCACCATGACCATGAAGAGCACCAGCAGTTGAAATGAGGCGATGATCTGCACCAGACCTGGGATGGCGAAACGGCCGAATTTGGACTCTAATTGGGGAATGAGGGGCATGTCAGGTGTGTCGGTAGTCCGGTTTCAGCCCGGAGCCAAGAGAAGAACGAATGCCACGCACAGCGCGGCTAGCCAATCGCGTGCGCCGAAGCGATCTCCATCTCCGGTGAAGCGCAGCAGTTTGAACAGCGCCCCCGTCGGGCAGCCATAGCGGCAGTAGGCCAGCGGGGTGAAGAGGGACCACAGCAGGCCTGCGATGGCGATGACGATGCTGGCCCAGCCCGCCACGCGAAACAGATACGCATCAAAGGGCTCCAGCGCGTTCAGATTGACCGGCAGCGCCAGGGCCACGCTGAACAGAACGAAGGCGAGCAGCACAAAGGGCAGTTTGGACAGCAGCTTGTCGGCAGCTTTCGAGGGCGACCACTGCCACCGCAGCCGCCGCACCACCAGATGCTGCAGCGCGCCATGCGGGCAGATGTGGTGGCAGTAGAGCTGCTTGCTCGTAAACACCGGCCCCAGCAGCGCCACCGCAGCCAGCAGCACCAGCCCGGGCGCATTCTTCCACGGGGTGCCGTGAGTCGCCCAGCCTGCGAGCAGGCCCTGAGACAACATTTCCCCAGCGATGAACCCGCCATAAATCACCAGCAGCGCATGATGCAGATGCCGGCACCACGCCCGGCCCCGCAGCGGGGTGAAGGCCATCACAAACGCCGCCAGCAGGATCGCCACATGGCCTGTATCCTGCCAGCGCCATCGAATCTGCTGCCACCAGCCTCTCCGCGCCTCCTCTTCATGCAGCAGCGACTCCGCACGCACCCGCACTCCCTCCGCGATTCCGTAGCTCGTTTGAGTGGCCCCTGAAACGCCTTCGACTCCGGCGGCATTGAAATCCATGTGCGCGATCTTCTCCGTGCTCATGCCATCGAACGTCTTCAAAAACGCCGCATCGCCCGTGACGTAGCCCACATACTGCTCCGTGTCATAGCTCCGCCGCAATGCGATGCCCCGCAGCGTCTTGCCGCTGGCATCCATCAGCATGAAGGTATCACTCGGTCCCTTGTAGCCCACGGTACCATCTGAGGCCGGCGCCGTGCGTACCGCCAATGCGATCACCGCACCCTTGTCATCCAACACTTCTTGCGAACCGGGATGCGCTTTGGATTCGCGCAGCTTCACCGCCCGGGGTTCGAGTTTTTTGACTTCCTCCAGCGTGATCGCATCAGGAAACCGCAGCGAACTCGTCGCGCTCTTGCCCATCCGGCGCAGCACCCCTTCGGCGATCGCGCTGCTTGTCAGCGTCGCTCCTGAAACCGCCTGCGGTTGCAGGTTCGTCAGGTCGGCCGCCTTCTTGCCGGTGAACTGCTTGAAGAACGCGCGCTCCCGCACCACCTCCGCCACATGGTCCGTCGTGTCGCCACTGCTGAGGATGCGCAGGCCCAGTACCTTGCCTCGCGCATCCATGGCAATCAGCGTGTTCGTCGGCCCCGAGTAGCCGATGATGTCGTCCGCCTCCGGGGAGGTCTGCATGACATGACCGATCGTGATGCCGGATTCATCCTTCACCGCCTGCATCCCTCCCTGGGAGATCAAAGCCGCCGCCGCAGGAAAAAAATCCCGCACCCGGTCCACCGTCAGCTCCAGCGCTGCCGCCGAAGGGTGGGAGCGCCGGATGGCAAAGACCGCCAGCGCCAGCAACGCCACACGCCAAAGGCGCAGGGCGAGGGATTTCCAGCGGAGGTGGGGAGACATCCGTGAACATTAGGGAAGCCCGGGACAAATCAACCCACCGCCGCAGCGCATTGCTCAACAAGAGGCAGTTCGCGAAGATTCCCGCTCATTCGCCTGGGAATCTTCGTTCCAGCCGCACGCTTCACTGCCCCAGTTCCATTACCCATGCCGGACCGCAACGTCCGCCGAGGATCAGGTCTGCCGCCAGATTGTACCAGCACGCCGAGCCATCAATCACCATCGCGTCCGCACTCACGACCACCGTTTCCCGTGCGGCAATGAGGGCCGCGTCGGGATTGAACACCGCCTCGACCGTCCACGGCCAGCCATGCTCCTCCGCCAGCTCACGCAGGCACGTGGCCAGACGCCCGCTGTTGGACACCGGCTTGTCCAGCAGCCAATGCACAGAGGCCGCACCCAGCTCTTTCAGGCGGCTGCCCGCCAGCACCACCGCCGTATCCGTTTCCGCCACCGCGTGGTAGGAGCCGTGCACGCTCGACATGTCACGCAGGCAGTCGTCCCGGCAGCGCAGCAGCACGCCTCCGCTCAGCGCCGCCTCCAGGCTCACCAGCAGATTGAAGCCGTCCACCATCACGGCGCGGCCACGCAGCGCCTCTGCGGGCAGATGCTGGCGCGCACGCCTCTCACGCGCCGCATCGGCGCAGGCGGCACGGCTTGCCGCCAGTCGCTGGCGCTCCCTCAGTTGATGCCGGTCTCCCACCAGCTTCACCGCCGAATTCATCGCATACCCACGGCTCAGCAGCCAGGACAGGTCTGCCACCGCCTGCCGCACGGCGGGTGCCGCCTCCGCTCCGAAGAGCTCTTCGTCCGCCGGGTGTCTGCCACGATGTCTTTCCGCGCTGCTCATGGTGAGTCAATGATGCGGACTCATGGCGAGCATGTGACCGAGTGCAAAAAAAGAGGCGCGGGACCGGTGAGGGTCCGCGCGCCTGACGATCATTTGGGTTTCCGGCTATTCCCCCGAGGGGTCGAGCGTCGTATCAGTGATCAATGAGTTATCGTGGCGGGCTGGAGAAGCGGATGGGTGGAGAGGGAATTATTTTTGCCGTGGGTGGAGATGGGCACGGAGAAAGGAGAACGGCACTCGGGGCGGTTTTTGATTCATGCCAATTCGCCGACCTTCGCGCCCATTCGCGTCAAAAATTCCGTCTCCTATTTTTCCTCTCCTCTTGTCTCTTTCGGCCATCCCTCCTCCGGTCCTTTTTTGTTCGGTTCTTGTGACTCTTTGCGGCCATCAAAACCCGATCTGGCTCTATTGTCGGGTCAGCAGAATGTGGGTGGCGCGCGGGGAGGCGACGTGCTGCGTACAGGAGTAGCCCAGGGCGGGGAGATTGAGGCCGGTGAGGAGAGGCTCGCCGCTGCCGAGCAGAACGGGAGAAATGGCGAGGTGGAGTTCGTCGATGAGACGCGCTTCGAGATACTGGCGGATGGTGGAGGCTCCGCCGCCGATGCGCACGTCCTTGTCGCCTGCGGCTTCACGGGCGCGCTCAAGCGCAGCGTGGATGCCCTCGGTCACGAAATGGAAGGTGGTGCCGCCCTCCATCACAAGGGACTCGCGGGGATGATGCGTGAGGACAAACACGGGCATGTGATAGACCGGGTTCTCCCCCCACCAGCCGCGCCAGCTCTCATCCGGCCAGGGACCGCGCACGGGGCCGAACATGTTCCGGCCCATGATCCAAGCCCCGACGTTGTGGAAGCCCCGCCCCGCAAAGTCTTCGTCGATGCCCGTCTCGCCGTCGGGTTTGCCGAAGAGCTTGGACTGGAAGGTGCGCGTGGGAAAAGCCCAGGCATGGAGCGCGGTGCCGCCGATGCCCAGAGGGTTGTCCAGGCTTTGGTCAGGACCGGCAGCAAAGCCGTCGAGGGAAAGAGTGAAGCTTTCGACGCGGAGTTTGGACATGGGAGTTGGTTTGTTGGGGGAGTGATCAGGCATCAGTGGTCTTTTTGTCTCGTGACATTGGGTTTTTCTTTCCTCGACGCAATGGCCCTCTGTCACCTGGCCAGGGTGCGCCGATTGTTACAATCAAAGTCTTCCACAAGTCAATTACACAGGCACAGCCGCCGTCTTCGCGCTTCACGAAAGCTGCGCCAAATGTATCGGGTTGAAAACGTATCCATTCCACAGGGGTCTCTCTGACGAGACGAAAGACACGGTTTGATTTTTTTCCTGTATCTGGATCAATAAGTTCCGCTGTGAAAATTGGCTCGCGTGAGTGCCAACTGTAAGCAGAAATTTCTGACAGAGGCTCGTCCGTGATATCAACCAAAGGATTTGGCCGAATACGGTCAATGACTTCCTCAATTTTTACGTGCCGCTGATTTTCAATCGCTAGCAAAACCAACTGATTAGATGGCACGATCTTATCGTAAAGCCCATAGAAGAGACCTTGCAAGGTCTTGAAGAAGACCGTTCGAAAGCTTTTGAAGAGTTGATCTGCAATTTTATAGCTTCCATCGGACTGTCGACTTGAGTCGAGAATGGTTCGAATTTTAGGACTGCGGTCCAGTGTCTTTTCGAGCCATCCTCCTGGCAGCCGTTCTTCAATGAGATGTGGATGGTTGCCCACGGTGGAAAGCAGAGCACGAACAATGTTTTCGTGAAAAGAAAACCCATTATTGCATGCTTTGCAGGCAGGCAAAGTGACCAGATTAGAAGGAAGAGGAGGCAGCATCAAACATCTGGGCGGCGCGTGGTCTTTAGAATCAGCCAACTTATCGCAGTAAACGCATAACATTTCTCCCGAAGAAGAAGTTGGAAGTCGAGACCGGGTATTCATGTTGCTGCCTTTAAGAAGAGAAGGCCCTCCATTGTTTAATCTTTGGCCATGCAGCACTGTGGTTCACGACTGCATGGCAGAAAGCAGATCAAGAGGCCGGAGAAATCGGCAGATGGCGGAGGCGGACGCGATGACCTGAGATTGTCAGCAGCGCGCCCGCAGTGAGCTGCGTTTCCGCCAGCGCGATGGCGGCGCAGACGTGTTCGCGGGCTGCCGAATCAAATTCGTTGTCCATGCGGAGGAGGATGACACTGGGACCGCTTTCGCGGGTGGTGTAGAGAAGCTGGGAGAAATCGAGATCCTGGGTGAGCACGATATGCCGGTGCTCACGCGCCCAGCTCATGAGGGTTGAATCGGGGGCGTTGCCCGGACCGATGGTGCTCCAATGACAGGCCTCCCAACCGTGAGAGGCGAGCAGCGGCACCCAGTCTGGACTGAGGTTCATATCCACCAGCAACTTCATGCGGCGGCCAGGGCAAGCTCTTCGTCATCCACGCGCAAGGCGGCGTAAGTGAGGCAGGCATCGATGTCTGCTGCCTCAAGGTAGGGATAGGCGGCGAGGATCTGCTCGGGGGTTCGATGATTGGCGAGCTGACGGAGGATGTTTGCAGCGGTGACGCGGAGGCCGCGGATGCAGGGCTTTCCGGACATGACTGCGGGATCGATAGTGATGCGGTCAGTGCTCATGACGTGATATTACAGGTGGAAAGCGGGTTTGCAAAGGATGAGGAGTGGTTCGTTGGGTTATCGCCGCAGCGTTTCATCCCTTTCGCAATTCATACCAGGTGTGATTGCAGGACGGGCATAGGCAGGCGGACGGGGTTCGGGTGAGGGCCGCGCATTTGGGGCAGAGGTTAAGGTGAATTTGATCGGCATGCTCGGCAAGCAGGCGGTCACGGACTCGCTGCCGGAATGCTGCAAAGCCGTCTGCGAGCAGCGCCAGAACCTCCGGCTCCTTGGAAACATACCGGCTGCGTAAGTGTTCGGAAGAGGGAGGTCCATAAGCAACCGCTTTGGCTTCTGCGGACACCGAGCGAAAAGCGAGACTCCAGCGGAGTGAAGAGCTGGGCATAGTTCCCGAGAACGTAGGAAGTCAGCGCCTCGTCTTGATCCGCAGTTTGCATGCGTGCTTTTACCTGCGGCACACATGTGTTTCAAACGGCACCTTAACATTCCTGCCCGACGTTTAAGATGAGAAGCCGTTGTTTCTGGAGGCTGGTTGGGATGGGAAGTGCGTAGATGCAAGGGCGTGGTATGCTTGTTTGCATGCCGCGATCTCTTTGAAACGTCTTCCTTCTGCTCTTTCCCCTCCCTGACTGATGCCCGCCTTCATCCACCACATCGCCACGGAGACACCGGCCCACCTCTACAACAACAAGTTCGCGCCGGAACGAATGAAAGGCTGGCTCTCCGAGTCGCGGGCGAAGAGGCTGGTGGAGATGATTGATGAGAGGACGGGGATCGAGGCGAGGTTCACAAGCCGTGGCCGATGAGATTGAGTATCACCCGCATTTAAACCACTCGATGGGAATAAGTTGAACGCATGCCAGCTTATGGAACAGTGGCTTTCCTGAGCTGAGAGTTCTTAGTTGTATGAAGCGCATCCACAGCCTGCTGGTCGTTCTTTTGTTGCTTGCCTACGCGGGCACGGCGACTGCGGTCATGCCTGCGGTGTTTGCAGCACTGGCGGTCATGGATGGCAGCCATCAGGTGATCATCTGCCGCACGGAGCAGGGCACGGAGGTGCGTCTGCATCACCGCGAAAATGACTACACGCCCGAGGTTTGTGACCACGCAGGCCTGCTGACGCGGATGGTCGTCAGCTTCTGTCGTCCGGCCGCAGAGGGGGACCACAGTCTTTCCAACAATCAGGTGACGAGCAGCCTCAATGGCACGGACGAAGAAGCGAAGCGCTTCCTCAAGGAGCCGCAGTGCGTCAGCGTGGCGGTGGTGGGTTTTGAAGGCGGGCAGGTGCGTGCGCCGCTGAGGGTGACTGCCAGGGTCACGCGGCGAGATTTTCATGAAGGCGGCGGGCTGGCGCTGCGGAAGATCGCGACGGTGCGGATGCTGATTTGAGCGGCGAATGAGATGACTCCGGCAACAGTGCCGCACCCCATCTGCGTATGTCATTGGTGGGCGGCTGCCGCCCTTGAGAGCGATGCACGCTGTCCGCGTGCTGCCAGACATTTGATTCCAATCAAGCCAGCGCTGCCGCTGGCCGACCCTTCCCACCCCGTTTATCTGATGAAATTTTCTTTCTGTTTGTTTTGTCTCCTCGCCGGCTCCGCGCTGGCCGACACCTCCCGCTGGTCAGGCACCAGCAACATTTCCTTCGACGGCACCTCCACGCTCCATGACTGGGGCGGCAAGGTGGTTGCGAAGCCTTTTGCCACCATCGTCACCACCGACGCCGCCGGAAACCCCACCCAGGTGGAGGCCACCGTCATCGTGGAGGTGGCGAAGATGGACACCGCCGAGGCCAAGCGTGACGAAAACATGCGCAAAGCCATGCATGCCACGGATCACCCGCTCATCACCGGGGTCATCGACACCCCTTTCAGCGCCATCCGCCAGGGAGACGCGGCACCCGCCACTCTCCCATTGAAACTCACCATGCTGGGCAAAACACAGACCATCACGGGCCGGATCAGCCACTGGAAACATCAGGGTGACAAGGCCAGCTTTGATCTGGACTTCGATCTCTCGCTCAAAAAGAGCGACATCAAGGTCCCTTCCGTGCTGCTCTTCATCCGTGTGGGCGATACAATCAAGGTGCATGCCGCCGTCTCCCTGAAACGCAATCCTTCCTGATCATGCCTGCTTTCATTCATCACATCGCCACCGCGACGCCGGACTTCATCTACAGCAATGAGTTCACGCGCGAGCGCATGAAGGGCTGGGTTTCCGAGCCGCGGGCCAAACGTCTGATCGACATGATCTACGAGCGCACCGGCATCGACACGCGCTACAGCGCCTGCGACGACTTCATGAAAGAAGACGGCGGGCTCTTTCACACGCTGCCGGATGGCACCATGAACTCACCCACCACGGGTCAGCGCAACGCCCTTTATGCCAAAGCCTCCCGCGAGCTTGCGGTGAAGCTGGCGCATAAGGCCCTCGCGGAGTGTCCACACTTTGCCAAGGGCGACATCACCCATGTGGTGTTCGCCTCCTGCACCGGCTTTTCCAATCCAGGACCGGACTACCACATCATCCGTGACCTGGGGCTGAATGAGAACGTCGAGCGCTACACCATCGGGTTCATGGGCTGCTACGCCGCCTTTCCAGCTCTGCGCATGGCCGCCCAGTTTTGCGAAGCCAATCCGCGGGCCGTGGTGCTGGTGATGTGCCTGGAGCTCTGCTCCCTGCATCTGCAGGTCAGCGGCAAGCCGGAGAGCATCGTGGCCAATGCCCTGTTTGCCGACGGTGCGGCGGCGGCCATCGTCAGCGCCCGCGAGCCGGCGCAGGACAGGCCCTATTACCGGGTGCATGGCTTCCATTCGGCGCTCGTTCCTTCCAGTGAGGCGCACATGGCCTGGGACATTGGCGACCACGGTTTCAACATGGTGCTGTCCGCCTATGTGCCCGATCTCATCGGCAGCAACATCCGCGAAATCCTCGCGGGCATCCTCGACAAGCGGGGGCTCACGCCGGCGGACATCGACGAGTGGGCGGTGCATCCGGGAGGCCGTGCGATCCTCGACCAGATAGAGGAGCAGCTTTCCCTGCCCCCCGCTGAGCTGGAGATGTCCCGCAGTGTGTTGCGCGACTACGGCAACATGAGCAGCCCCACGGTGATGTTTGTCCTCAAAGGTTTCCTCGAAGAGGCGGAAACCGAGCGCGCCACCACCTGCGCCATTGCCTTTGGCCCGGGACTCACGGTGGAAACGGCGGTGCTGGAACGCTGCGGCGCGGCGATCCCGGCGGCGCAGAACGCCCGGCCTGCGTCGCTGGCAAAAGTCGAAGCATGAAAGCGGCCACTGGAAGAAAAGCAGGCGCGACAGACTACGATGTGATCATCGTGGGCGGCGGTCCTGTGGGCCTGCTGCTGGCCTGTCTGCTCAAGCAGCAGGGCCTGCGGCTCCGCGTGCTGGAGCGGCGTGTGGAGCCCATCGCGCACTCGGCGGCCATCGGCATCACGCCGCCGTCCTTGCAGATCATCGACAAACTGGGCCTTGCGGCCGAGTTCATCGCCAGCGGATTGAAAGTGCGGGACTGCTTTGTGCACGGCCAGCGCGGCAGGCTCGGCTGCGTGTCGTTTCGTGAGATTCCGGATGTGCACCGCTTCATTCTTTCACTGCCACAGGTCACCACCATTGCGATCCTGCAGAAGCATCTGGGGCAGGAGTTCATCGAACTCGGCTGTGAAGTAAGTGAAGTGAGGCAGTTTGAGGATCATTGCAGCGTGCAGGCAGGCGGGCGCACGCTCACCGCACGCTTTGTGATCGCGTGTGATGGCAGCCGCAGCCGCTTGCGCGAGTTGATCGGCATGCGGGCTCCGGGCCATGTGTATGACTGCCACTTTGTCATGGCAGATTTCATCGACCGCTCCGGCCTCGGCGATGAGGCCCATCTGTTCTTCACGGCCACAGGCTCGGTGGAGTCATTTCCGCTGCCCGGCGGCCAGCGGCGCTGGGTGGTGCAGACGGACACGCGTCTGGATCATCCGCCCCCCGGGCTCGTCAGTGAGCTGACCCGCCAGCGCACCGGCTTCGATGTTCCGGTGGCCGATCAGATCAATGAAAGCGTCTTCACGCCGCGCCGCTTCAATTCGGATCGTTACTACGAAGGGCGCGTCATTCTTTGCGGAGATGCCGCGCATGGCATGAGCCCCATCGGCGGTCAGGGCATGAACACCGGCTTTGCCGATGCGGAGTTCCTCGCCGCCATCCTCTGCCACGCCGATCCGCTGAAACTGCTGCCCGCCTACAACCGTTTCCGTCGCAAGGCGGCCAGGACCGCCACCTTCCGCGCCGAGTGGGGCATGTGGCTGGGCACCTGGCGTGGGAAAGGGCTCTCAGCGCTGCGCGATGTCATTTTGAAGTTCCTGCTCTGCCCCGGCCCCGTCGCCAGACACATGGGATCATTTTATGCGATGCTCACGATCCCCTTCAACACCCTCAAACGCGTCCCCGCCGCCAGCCTGCAACCGCGCCCGCTCTGACTCATGACCACCACGTCCGAATACACCCCCACGATCGATGGTGCCGCCTCGCACTACGACGATCTGGACCAGTTCTACCGCGAGATCTGGGGAGAGCACATCCACCACGGCGTCTGGCTGACCGGCCGGGAAACCGACACGGAAGCTGCGGAAAACCTCATTAAAATCGTCGCGGAACTGGGCCATCACAGCCCCGGTCAGGAAGTCTGCGACATCGGCTGCGGCTACGGCACCACCGCGAAAATCCTGGCACAGAACCATGGGGTCAACATTACCGGCATGACCATCTCAGCCGTGCAGCTCGCCTATGCCCAGGCCCACAACTCCGTGCCCGGCAAGACCCACTTCATGCTGCGGGACTGGTATGACAACCAGCTTCCGGACAACCACTTCGACATCGTGCAGACCGTCGAAAGCCTGGAGCACATGCCCGATCTGCCCGGCTTTTTCCACGAGTGCTACCGCGTCATGAAGCCCGGCGGCCGGCTGGTGGCCACAGCCTGGATGTCCTGCGAAAATCCCGGCGCCTTCGCCAGACGTCACCTCATCGACGCCATCACCCGCGAGACGCAGATCGCCGGCGTCAGGCCCGAGAGCGAGTTCCGCGCCGCCACGGTGGGTGCCGGCTTTGTGAACTACCAGTTCAAAGACTACGCCCGGCAGGTGAAGCGCACCTGGCCGCTCTGCGCCCTGCGCACGGTGAAGGGGCTGCTGACCAAGCCGCACTACCGCCGTTTCCTGTTCAGTTCTCAAAATCCAAACCGTATTTTCGCCCTGACGTTGTTCCGCATCTGGCTCGCCTACGAGCTCGGAGTCCAGCGTTACGGCGTCTTCCGCGCTGAAAAGCGTTGAACCAAACCCAGAAATGACTAAACACCGCCATGCCAGTCAGCGAAGATCGAAAACAAGAAATCATCAAGTCCCTCAAACGTTGCAGTGAGGAGACCGTGGCCGCCGCCCTTCGCTTTGAAGAAAGCAAGAATCTCGATGAGCTGGATGCCATCATTCTCGGTGTGCTGGCGCGTGATGCGGCCAATCCCCGTCCGGATGGCGTGGCTTCCGTCACCGATGACATGAAGCTGATCGATGACATCGGCATGGATTCCTTTGGCATGATCGAAGTCGTGATGACGGCAGAAGAAGTGCTCGGCCTCACCATCGCCACCGAAGAACTGAGCGGCATCATCACTTTGGGCGACCTGAAGACATTCCTCCGCTCCAAATTCGGCGCGAGCGTCTCATGAACCGCGTGGTCGTCACCGGCCTGGGATTCATCTCCAGCATCGGCAACAATCGCGCAGCGGTGACGGAAAGCCTGCGTGAAGCCCGCTCAGGCATCGAGTTCGTCCCGGAACTGGCCGCCGCGAATGACCGTGTGAAACTGGCGGGTACGGTGAAGGGCTTTGAGTTTCCCACGTCTGATCCGCTGGACTGGACCTTCCCTGAGCATGTGAAGCTGAACCGTGCGCAACTGCGCACCATGGTTCCCAATGCGGTGTTTGCCTTCGCCGCCATGCAGGAGGCCATCGCCGATGCCGGGCTCGACCCCGCCCAGGTTTCAGATCCGCAGACCGGCTTGTACTGTGCCTCGGCCGGTTCTCCTTGGATGACGTATCTGGCGATGGATTCGGTGATCAAACGCGGGCCGGCGCGTACCTCGGCCCCCGTGGTCATCAGCGGCATGCCCAATTCGCTGCATCTCAATCTCACGGCCCTCTATGCCATCAAAGGTGCCTCGCTCGCCTTCAACAGCGCCTGCGCCTCGTCTTCGCACGCCCTCGGGCACGCCTGCGACATGATTCGCATGGGCCGGCAGAAAACCATGTTCGTCGTCGGTGCGGAGGACGCACAGCTCCTGCACACGGTATTGCCGTTTGCCTCACTGCGCGCCTTGAGCTCTCACAGCGATCCCGCCTTGGCGCCGCGTCCGTTTGATGCAGGCCGTGACGGCTTCATTACGACCGGCGGCAGCGTGGTTTTGGTGCTCGAAGAGGCGGAGCAGGCCGCCGCGCGCGGTGCCACGGTTTACGCCGAGGTCAAAGGCTGGGGCCAGGGCTCCGATGGCTACGATGTGGTCGCCCCCGATCCGAGCGGCAGCGGGCTGGCGCGCGCGATGACCAATGCGCTGCAGGATGCCGATCTGAAGGCCACGGAGATCGACTACATCAACGCTCATGCCACCGCGACCAGCGCCGGCGATACCGCCGAGCTGAGCGCGCTCAAAACCGTTTTCACCGGTGATGTCAGGCCCAAGGTCAGCAGCACCAAGGCCCTCACCGGCCACGGTCTTTGCCTCGCAGGAGCTCTGGAGGCCGGCATCTGCTGCCTGGCCTTGAAGGAAGGTTTCATGCCGATCTCGGCCAAAATTCAGCAGCTTGATCCCGCCTGCGAAGGCGTGGACATCCTGACCAGCCCGGTCGATCAGGCCCCGCGTGTCGCGATGAGCAATTCCAGCGGCTTCGGCGGCTCGAACGTGACCCTGATTTTCTCGGCTACTTGATCCACTTCCATTTCGCAAACTGGAAGTAGAGCACGGGCAGCAGCACCAGCGTCAGCACCGTGCCAAACAACAGGCCGAAAATATGAACGGCGGTCAGCGGTCGCCAAAGTTCACCCCCGGTCACGGCGAGCGGGATCAAACCGCAGACCGTGGCAAAGACCGTGGCCAGCACCGCACGCAAACGCACGAGGGCCGCGTGCATCAGGGCGCTCTCAAGCGGGACACCGGCGGCACGCTCCTCCTCGATGAAGTCTGACAGCACGATGATGTGACTGACAATCACCCCCGCGAGGCTCACAATGCCGATCAACGCCATGAAGCCAAACGAGGCATGCGTGGTGGCCAGACCTGTGAAGGCGCCGATTAATCCCAGCGGCACGGTGAGCATCACCACGAGTGATTTCATGACGGAACGAAACTGGATGACCATCGCAAAGGCGATGAGGGCGAGCGAGATTTTCAGCACGCGTTCCATCTCGCGCTGGCTGTTGGTCAGCTCGCGTTCCTCGCCGCCGAATGCAATGCCGGTGGTGGGGAATGATGTGCGTGCCCGGTTCAGGATGCCAGAGGCAAGCGTTCCGAACGGCGCAAGCGCTTTGACGGTGACGGTCCGTTGCTGATTGATATGGGTAAGGATGCCGGAATCGTCGTGGACTTTGTAAGCGCCAGCGTCGCGCAATGCCTTGGAGACCTGCCCGGTCTTCGTCAGCAAGTCATCGCCGCTGATCTCGATCTGGATCGGCGTTTCGAGCGCGGGGCCCTGCTCGATCTGTTTGACGACACACAGCGCGTCCTTGATTTCGCGATCAAAAATTTCACGCAGGTGGACGATCAGTGCGGGCACGTCCTCGGCTCGTCGCGTGTTCACCAGCACCTGCGCCACGTTCGAATCGGGTTGCCGCGGCAGGAGGTTGTAATAGAACATCGGCATGCCACCGCCGCTGACGACGACGGCGCTTTGGATGGACTCCTCCTTCTGCAACTGCGCGCTGATTTGCGCGGCGACCTTCTGTGTCTCCTCGATGGAGCTTCCTTCCGGCAGCCGGATGTCCACCAGGAACTGATTGCGCTCAGCCACAGGGAAGAACTGCTTGCCAAAAAAAGGAACAAGTGCCGTGCTCGCCGCAAGGAGGCCGTAGGCACCGAGGATGGTGAAGAGCGGCCTGCGCAGCGCAGCCTGCAGCGCGGATTTGTAGTACGGCACGAGGCGATGGAGCGGATGTGAACCGGTGACTGCATCAAAGCCCTTCTGCCCGCGCAGCAGGTAGTAACCCAGCAGCGGGATGAAAGTCATCGAAACAATCCGCGAGGCGATGAGCGCCAGCGTGATGACAATGGGCAGCGAGATGATGAAGGCCCCCATGTCTCCGGGAAGCAGCGCCAGTGGCAGGAAAGCGACGATGTTGATGATCGTGCCGAAGAAAATGGCGCGGCGCAGCTTGAACGGCCCGAGCCATGCGGCGATGCCGCGCGGCTGGCCTTCGGCAAGTTCACGGTTGATGCCGTCTGAGGCCACGACGGGGTCATCCACCAGCATGCCGAGTGAGATGATCAGCGCGGCGATGGAGATCTGCTGCAACGGCACTCCCAGCGCCGCCATGCCGCCGAGCGTCATCGCGATGGTGAGCGGAATCGCCACCGCAACGACCAGCGCGGTGCGCCAGTCCATCAGCAGCAGCGCCACCAGCACGACCACGATCACCGCCTCAATGAAACAGCGCAAAAATTCGCCGATGCGATGCGCGGTGGCTGCTGGCTGATCAGAAACGATGATGACCGAGACGCCATCAGGAAGTGTGACGTTCCTGATCTTGGCCAGTACGTCTTCCTTGAAATCATGAATGATGTTTCCCGCCTTCATTTCCATGGCGACGAGAACGCTTTTGGATGGAGTCAGCGTGCCGTTCTTCTCCCGGTGCAGCGTGCTCACACTGTAGCCGGCCGCCGCCATGTCTTCGAATGAAGTGATTTCCTCCGGTGCATGGCCCAGCTGCCGGACGCGCACCGTGCTTGGAATGTTCTTGAGTTCCTTTTCGATCACATCGGCTGCCTTTGCGGCTTCCTCGCCAAGCACGGCCAGGAGCAGTGTGGCGGGACGCAGGTGGTCCGTTTCGAGAATGGGTGGTTCGCAGTCTGCAGGGAGACTGACCGTTTTCAAAATCTCGCGAGTTTTCTGCCAGTGTTCGTCGATGACTTCTTTGCGGTCTGCCTGCAGGCGGATGACGATGATTGAGACGTTGTCCTTTGACTGGGACTGCAGCTTTTCGAGGGTGGGGAGCTGGGAGAGGGCCGCTTCGAGCCTGGCGGTCACCTCCTGCTCGATCTGGGCTGCCGTGGCCTCAGGCCAAACGGTGATGAGTGTCGCATCATGCAGCGGGAACGTTGGATCTTCCTGCTGTGGCAGGCTTTGAAAGGCGAGCCATCCCCAGATCAGCACCGCGACCATCACCAGCCAGCCGAACAGCCGGTGCTCAACGAAAAACTGGGCGATGCCTCCCTTTATAGGAGCTGGTACGGAAGACGAATCCATGAGTGCTGTGACAGACCTTATTTTCGTCGCGACCTCGATGCTCCGCAATGCCTCACGTTGTATATTGAGTTTCTGCCTGCATGTTCTGACATCTCATCGCTTCTCCAGACGGCCAGAAACATCCAAAGACCAGATGTGATGCGTTGACTTACTCGACTGACTGAAATGATGAAAGAGCGCGTGATCCTGCCTGAGCTTCTCGACCTGTTGCCGCCGGATGATCCGGACGCCATGCGTGCCCGTGAGGAAATGCTGCAGGTCAATGCCATCATGGGAAATCATCGCTGGATAGAGCGCATGGTGCGGCGGCATTCTGAACCGGGCTGGCGCATCACCGAGCTGGGTGCGGGAGACGGGGCGCTCTCGATGCGGCTGCTGGCATCCGGCTGCTGCTCTGCATCGAGTCTGCACGCCTTTGATATGGCACCGCGGCCACCGCACTGGCCCAAGGCGGCGCATTGGGCGAGGGGCGACATTCTAAAGCAGGCGCTGCCGGAAACCGAGATCGTGGTGGCGAATTTGTTCCTGCATCAATTCACCCGCGAAGAGCTGCGAATGATGGGCGGACAGTTGTCGCCCGTGGCACGATTGATCGTGGCCTCTGAACCCGCCCGCCGCTGGGTGCATACTCTCAGCGGCAGATTGTTCTGTGAGCTGGCGGAGCTCAATTACGTGCAGCGCCATGACATGCAGGCGAGCATTCGGGCAGGATTCCGAGGGAATGAGCTGCGGAACGCTCTCGCACTGGATTCCTCCTGGCGGACAAGTGTGAGCAATCATCCCTGCGGGGCCTATCGTTTCATGGCGTGGCGCTGACGCCCGCTGCTCTTTGGAAGCAATAGCAGGAGAATCGCCTGCGTTTCTTAGTGCATGATTCGTCTGCTGCTCTCTCTGATGGCGCTAAGCTCCGCGGTGCAGGCCGCGCCAAACATTTTGCTCCTCATTGGTGACAACTGGTCCTACGAGCACGCTGCGGCGAATGGTGACAGGGCGGTGCGCACACCCGTCTTTGACCGCATGTCACGCGAAGGAATGCGTTTCACAAATGCTTTCTGTCCCGTGCCTTCCTGCTCGCCCACGCGCTCCTGCATCGTCACGGGACGTGCGGCGCACCAGCTTGAGGATGCGGCGAGCTTGTGGAGCAAGTTCCCGGGAAAATTCCGCGTGTTCGGCGATGCCCTGGGCCAGGCGGGCTGGCATGTAGGATTCTCCGGCAAGGGCTGGTCTCCCGGGAATTTCAAAGATTTTGGCCGGGACCTGAATCCCGCCGGTCCCCAGTTCAAAGACTTCCCTGCCTTCATGGCGGGGCGAAAGGAGAAGCAGCCGTTTTTCTTCTGGTTCGGATCGACCCACACCGCGCTGCACCAATGGCGGGCCGGCACCGGCAGGGCGCGTGGCATCGATCCGGCGCAGGTGCGTGTGCCAAAGGCTCTGCCAGACGTGCCCGAGGTACGGGAAGAGATCACGGACTATCTCGCGCAGGTGGAGCTCATGGACGAGGCATTTGGTGAGGCCGTCGCGCTGCTGGAAAAGAACGGGGAGCTGGACAACACGGTGGTGATTCACACCAGCGACAACGGCTGGCAGATGCCGCACGGCCTCGCGCACTGTTATGACGAAGGCACCCACGTCCCCCTGGCGGTGCGCTGGCCCGGCAGGGTGAAGGCGGGCACCGTCAACGATGCCTTTGTTTCGCTCACTGACTTCGCGCCGACTTTTCTGGAGATCGCCGGCCTCAAGCCGTGGCCGGAAATGACGGCGCACAGCCTGGTTGATGTGCTGACGGGTAAACCGCCGGCAGTGAAGCGTGACCGCATGTTCATCGAGCGTGAGCGGCACGCGAACGTGCGTCGCGGTGATCTGAGTTATCCCGTGCGCGGGGTGCGCACGGCGGAGTTTTTATATCTGCGCAATCTGCGGCCGGACCGCTGGCCTGCGGGCGATCCACAGCTCTATTTTGCCGTAGGCCCCTATGGTGACATTGATGGTTCGCGCACGAAGCTCTACATGATGACGCATGCGGATGAGCCCGCAGTGAAGCCGCTGTTTGAAATCAGCTTTGGCAAACGGCCTGCCGAGGAGCTCTACGATGTGAAGAACGACCCCGACCAGGTGGTCAATCTAGCCGCCGATCCCCGTTTTGCGAAGGTCAAGACCGGGCTCAGCGACACCACCGATGACTGGATGCGGGAGACGAACGATCCGCGCGTTGATCCCGCGACAAACGTGTGGGACCGCTATCCCTATTTCGGCGGCAAGGCGAAGGAACTGCGCGAGGCGAAGCAATGACGCGTATTGCCCCGACGCGTTCGAGAGTACATACTGCGGCCCATGATCCGGCCCCACACGCCGCCAGAAACACCTGCTGACAAGCCCGCACGAAGCGGAGACGCGGGTGCTGCATGGTCGTCTCCCTGGGAGCTGGATCTGGAGTGGCTGGATGCGCCGCCCGGAAAAAAGCGCCCCTACGTCGAGGAGAAACAGCCTCCTGTGCCGCAAGACCGCAAAGCGGCACCCAGGCCACCTGTGGAAGCACAGCCACCTGCAGTGGTGGAAAAAGAGCCCGCTGCGCCTCGGCAGGCGCCGCCTTCCAGACTCGTCAAGAAGCGGCCCGACCGTGAGGTTGAGCGCGAGGCCTCCTGGTCCACGCTGGCCATCCTGAGCATGGGATTGCTGGCGCTGGTCTTCATCGCCTGGCTGTATGTGGATGATCAGGCGCCGGGCCTGGATCAGGATCTGCGCTTAAACCGTCCTGTCGATCAGGCGGTCACGATTCAGACTCCGGAGAAGCTGCGCAAGTTTTTGAACGCGCTGGTGCCTTTCGACTCCGCGCAGCTGAGCGGCAAACCACCGTGGCTGTGGGACACACCGACGCTCTCGCGCGTGGTGCAGTCCAACGGCATCGCCCTCGACAATCTGCGTGATCTTTTGGAGGACGCCGACTGGCATTCCGCGCATGCGGCATGGCATGCCACAGACCCCTGCGAGAATCCGCGCTGGCAGCAGGTGATGGTGCTCAAGCAGGCGGAGGCCGCGTATCTCTCGCGCCGCATGCAGGAGGAGGCGGCGTTCACTGCGGCGATCGATCTCGCGGAGCTTGGCTGGCGGCTGGAGCAAATCTGGGCCTGGCCCTCCTGCTACCAGCGCGCGCTGGAGGCCCAGAAACTTTCCGCGCAAACGCTGGCGGATCTGCTGCGGCAGACCCGGCTGCCGGAAGCCACGCTGCGGCAGTTTCAGCGCCAGTTCAATGTCTGCCAGCCCACCACCGAGGTGCTGGAGGGCGCGATGAACGCCTTCTACGTGCATGAGAAAAAACTCATTCTCGGCCCGAAGAGCGGCGAGAACCTCGACACCATGCCCGGCGGCGTGCAGCTGCATCGCCCGGGGCGGTTGTTTTTCAAACCGTATGAAACCCTGCAGCATTTCGCCACGGCGTTCCGGCAGATCAAGAATGAAGCCCGGACACCGCTGGTGCTCACGGCCGAGGTGAAGCTGAACGATGCCGCTGCTGCCGAGGCGCCCTACCAGCCGAATTCCGCCGGGCTGGCCTACTATCATCAGCGCATGAAGACCTATACCTCCATGCCGGCGGCATTGGGTCAGGCCCGCACCCGGGGCCAGTTGATCATTGCCTTGTTTGCCGTGCGGCGCTGCATTGCTGAGAAGAAAACACTGCCAGCCACCTTGGAACAACTGCGCACCTTCAACTTCCTGCTCGACGTGCCCGTCGATCCCTATACCGGCGCCCCGCTGGAATACAGCCTCGCTCGCGGTCTGATCTGGTCCGTGGGCAATGATCTCAAATCCGCCAACGGCGCAGCCACGGAGCCGCCGATGAAAGACCCGGCAGAACCCACAGTGGAACTCGGCATTGCCGTGGCAGGGGTGGCAAAATAGGCTGTGGTTGTGCAGCCGGTGGGTTGTGATAGTCTTTAGATATGAGTGAACGCCAGCCTTTTCCTCGCATCACATCTTCACCGGACATCTGCCACGGCAAGCCATGCATTCGGGGGTTGCGCTATCCGGTGGAGTTTGTTCTCGAACTTTTGAGCAGCGGCATGACGAACGAAGAAATTCTGGCCGACTACGAGGATTTGGAGGCAGAAGATCTACGCGCCGCTATTGCCTGGGCTGCGCAGGTGACACGTACAAAGCGCATTGAGCCGGTTCTTGTATGAAGTTCATCGTGGATGCGCAACTGCCGCGAAGGCTTGCTCACCAGATGCGGGCGCTCGGCGCGGACGTCGTGCATACATTGGATCTACCCGCTCGCAATCTCACTGCGGACGGTGAGATCCGTCGCATTGCTGCTGCTGAGCAGCGGGTGGTTGTCACCAAGGACCGTGATTTCGTGGACAGCTTTCTCATGCACGGCGAGCCGGCCAAACTGTTGTTCATCACGACGGGCAACATTTCGAATGACCAGCTTGTGCAGTTGGTGCAGTCCAACTGGCAGGGGCTGGTGCAAATGCTGAACCAAGGCGATTATGTTGAGCTGAGCCGCACCTCATTGGTATTGCACATGTGAGCATCTGAGACATTTCCAGTTGGTGCGCGACTGGATTACTTCCACCGCATGCAGCGGAAGGGATGGTCGTCGATCATGTTGGCCTGCACGCCCGTAAGGCGGTCGGCGTGGTAGAACTGCACACCCACATAATGGTAGATGGGAATGATGACGGCCTCCTCAGTGACGAGGAGTTTTTCGGCCTGCTGGAAGAGGGTGTTGCGCTGGTTCAAATCAGGCTCGCGGGCTGCGGCGGCGATGAGTTCATCGTAGCGGGCGTTGGCAAAGCCGGTGCGGTTGTTCCCGCTGGCGGAAAGGAACATTTCCAGGAACGTCCCGGGATCGTTGTAGTCGCCCACCCAGCTGCTGCGGCAGAGGGAGTAGTTTTTCTCCTTCATGGAGGCGAGGTAGATCTTCCATTCCTGTTTCGCCAGATCGACGCTGACACCCAGATGCTCCTGCCACATGGCCTGCAGTTCCACCGCGATGTTGCGCTCTACCGGCTTGGGAAAGTAGAGGTACTCTACGCGCGGGAAACCTTTGCCACCGGGATACCCCGCTTCAGCGAGAAGCTTGCGCGCGCGTTCAGGATCAAATTCAGGGCCGGGGGGCGGCTGGTAGTTTTGGCCGGCACCGGGCGGAGTGAGGCTGTACGCATTGCGCTCGCCGAGCTGGGTGATTTTTTCAGTGATGCGTTTGCGATCAATCGCCAGTGAGAAAGCGAGGCGGATCTTCGGATTGTCAAAGGGAGCGCGGGTGACGTTGAAGCGCGTGAAGTAGCTGCCAAGGAAGGGGCCCGTGTGGAAATAAGGCTCCTGCTTGAGCTTGGCAGTGAGCGAGGTGGGGACCATGCCCTTGTCCATGATCAGATCCGCCTGGCCGGTGAGGAAGTAATTGATGGCAGTGTTCGGCTCGGAGATGGGCAGGATCTCGATGCTCTTCATCGGCACGTTCGCGGCGTCCCAGTAGCGCTCGTTGCGGCGCAGCACGATGCGGTCATCCAGCAGCCAGTCTTCGAGGGTGTAGGCACCATTACCAATGAGGGAGCCCGGCTTGATCCAGGCGGTGCCATGCTTTTCCACGATGCGCTGCGGCACCGGGTAGAATGCGGTGAAGGCGCAGAGGTCGATGAAGTAAGGCGTGGGATTTTCAAGCTCAACTCGCAGCGTGCGGTCATCCACCGCTGTCACCCCCACCTGCGTGAAATCCTTGAGCGTTCCTTCGTGATACTGCCGGGCGTTTTTGATCACGTAGAGCTGGCTGGCGTAGTCGGCGCCGAACTCCGGCGTCAGCACGCGCTTCCAGGAATAGAGAAAGTCCTGCGTGGTCAAAGGTGCGCCATCGCTCCAGGTCGTATTCGGGCGCAGATGAAAGGTGTAGGTCTTGCGGTCCGGCGTCATCTCCCAGCGCTCTGCCATTCCAGGCTGCGGCTTCCCCGCCTCGTCAATGCGGCATAGACCCTCAAACAACGCCGAAGCGATGCGCATGCCGACTTGGTCGGTCACAATATGCGGATCAATGCTCTCCGGCTCCGCGCCGTTGATGAACACAAGGTCTGCACGTGGCCGCGACTTGCCGCAGGCGGCGAGGGAGAGCAGGAGTGCGGCGGCGAGGGCGAAACGAATCACGCGAAAAGCTAGCACACGGTTGGCGCGGTCCGCACTACAATCCTTGCAGCCCGGTGCAATGATTTGCCTTCACGCAGCGTTCCCAACGCTCATCTTTTTTCCCAACCCATGCGCATTCTCTGTCTTCTTACGCTCCTAGCTGTCTCCGCCCGCGCGGAATTGAAACTCCCCGCCATCATTGGCGACAACATGGTGCTGCAGCAGAAGCAGGCCAATCCGCTCTGGGGCTGGGATGCGCCGGGCACCGAGGTGACGGTGAAATTCGCGGGACAGACCAAGACCGCCAAGGCGGATGAAAAGGGCAAATGGACCGTGAAGCTGGACGCTGTGCCGGCAAATGCGAAACCGGCCACCATCACCATCAAGGGCAGCAGCACCAAGGAACTGAAAAACGTGCTCGTGGGCGAGGTGTGGATCTGCTCCGGCCAGTCCAACATGGGCTTCAATCTTTCCAGCACCTGGGATGCCGATCTGGACATCGCCCAGGCGAAAGACGCGCAGCTTCGCCTGATCTCGGTTCCACAGGTGGGCACGCAGGAGATTCAGGACGACTTCAAGGGCCAGTGGGAGGAATGCACACCGACGGCGGCGGCGCAGTTCACCGCCGTGGGTTACCATTTTGGCCGCGTGCTGCGGGAGATGCTCGGCGTCCCCGTCGGCCTCATCGACAATGCCTGGGGCGGCAGCGCCTGTGAGGCCTGGGTGAAACGTGATGTGCTGGAAAAAGACCCGCGCTTTGCCTCGATCATCGCCCGTTGGAAGCAGACGGAGTCCACCTTCACGCCAGAGATGTTCGAGAAGCAGCAGGCCGATCACAAAGCCAAAGTGGCCTCATGGGGCAAGGCACGTGCAGAAGCCATCAAGGCGGGGAAAATGTTCACCGTCCAGGCACCACGTGCACCGCAGAATCCACTCACCGGCCAGCATCGCCCGGGCAATCTCTATGCCGGCGTGCTGCACCCCACGATTGGCTACGGCATCAAAGGCGTCATCTGGTATCAGGGCGAGTCCAATGCCGGCCGTGCGAAGGAATACCGCGATCTGTTCCCCTTCATGATCGAGCATTGGCGCAAAGAGTGGAATCAGGGAGACTTCCCCTTCTATTGGGTGCAGCTCGCTGACTTCAAGCCCTACCAGACGGAGCCCGTCGAAAGCGACTGGGCCGAGCTGCGCGAAGCCCAGACACTCACGATGAGCAAACTGCCGCACACCGGCCAGTGCGTCATCACCGATCTCGGCGAAGCCAACGACATCCATCCGAAGAACAAGCGTGACGTGGCCGAGCGCCTCGCCCGCTGGGCGCTGGTGAAGGATTACGGCGAAAAGCTGGTGTACCGCAGCCCGGAGCTCAAAGACGCGAAATTTGACGGCGGCAAAGCGCTGCTGACCTTCGATTACGCGCCCGCAGGCCTGCGCACCGTCGACACCGATGAAGTCAAAGGCTTCGCTATTTGTGGCGACGACAAAAAATGGGTCTGGGCCAAGGCCAGCATCATCGGCGGCCCCAAGAAAGGCACCAATCAGATCGAGGTGAGCGCCCCGGGCGTCGCCAAGCCGGTGGCGGTGCGCTACGCATGGGCGGACAATCCAGTCTGCAATGTCTATTCCGCTGAAGGCCTGCCCGTGACGCCCTTCCGCACGGACGACTTTCCGATGATCACCGATCCCGCCAACCCGAACAGCCCCGAGGCGCAAAACGCCAGGCGCGCGGAGGAACTCAAGAAGCTCAACGAAGCTAGGCAAAAAGCCGCCAAGAAGTAAGCACCCGGTTGCGTGGTGATTATTTCATCAGCAAACTTGTGTTAGAAGCGGCGGGAAGCGTATGTTTGTGACTTCACGTCACTCGCATGAACACCCGACCGCTTCTGCCTCTTCTCGCCCTGGCTCTGCTTCCTTGCGCTCTCAGCGCGCAACCCGCCCCGCCACCGGCTCCGGCGACTCAGGCCATTGATGTCACATCAGGCGCGTGGGAGGGTATCGTGAACATCGATGTTTCGGTGCTGGTTCCTGATTATCGTGAACCTTGGAACGCCGGCCAGCCCAGCGGTGGCAGCGGCACCGGGTTCCTCATTGGCAAAAACCGGTTCCTGACCAACGCGCACGTCGTCAGCAATGCCACGCGCATCCTGATCCGCACCACCAACGATCCTGAGCCGCATCCGGCCCGGATCGTCCACATCGCCCATGACTGTGACCTCGCATTGATCGAGGCCGAAGACGCAAAGCATTTTGAGAAGCTCAAGCCGCTCGACTTCGGGGGCATCCCGCAGCTCAACACGGAAGTGATCGCCATCGGCTATCCCATCGGCGGTGATCGCATCTCCGTGACGCGTGGCGTGGTCTCACGCATCGATTTCCGTCCCTACAGCCACACCAGCGTGGACTCGCATCTCGCGATCCAGGTGGATGCCGCGATCAATCCCGGCAACTCCGGCGGTCCCGTGATGCAGGAAGGCAAGGTCGTGGGCGTGGCCTTCCAAGGCTTCAGCGGACGGGTGGCGCAGAACGTGGGCTACATGATCCCGGTGCCAGTAATCAAGCGCTTCCTCAAGGACATCGAAGACGGTCGCTATGACCACTATGTGGATCTTGCCGCGAGCGACTTCCCCATTGAGAACGCGGCGCAGGCCAAGGCCCTTGGCACCGCCAGTGACGGAGTGGGCGTGATGGTCGGAGACGTGGAGCCCCAGGGCAGCGTGGCAGACATCCTGAAAATCGGCGATGTCATCCTCAGCATTGATGACAATCCAGTGATGAACAACGGCCTCGTCCGCTTTGAAGGCGAGCTGATGGACATGAACGAAATCGTCGAGCGCAAGTTCGCCGGAGACACCATCAAGCTGAAGTACCTGCGCGCTGGTAAAAAGCTGGAGGCCACGGTGACACTGAAGCGCTTTGATCCTTACGTCCGCCTGGGCGCTCAGTACAACCAGCGCCCCCGCTACATCGTCAACGCCGGCCTCGTGTTTCAGCCGCTGGACCGCAACCTGATGGACGCCCATCAGATGCGTGACGACACCGTGAACTATGTCTTCGACAACTTCCTGACCGACAAGCTCTATGTGGAGCGTCCGGAGCCCGTGGTGCTGACCAACGTGCTGCCGGATGAGGTAAACACATGGATCACCCCCTATGCGCACAGCGTCGTGGATGAAATCAACGGCGTGAAGATCAAATCCCTCAAGGATGTGGAGACCGCCCTGGCCAAAAAGGACAAGCCCTTCATCGAGATCGTGCTGCTGGAAAAGAACCGCCCTGTGGTGCTCAAGCGTGACCTCGCCGAGGCCGCGCACAAACGCATCATGCAGACCTACAACATCCTGGAAGACTCCTACCTTGGCGATGAATAGCCGGGTGATCCGACCTTGAACCTTTCAGCCTCGACGCATCCATGAAGCTTTCCCAGACTCTCCTCTTCCTCGCCCTCGGCGCCTCCACGCTGCCCGCGCAGACACCCGCCTCTGAAGCCCCGCAGAAGAAACGCGCACCCGCCGCCGAAGGCTCCGCTGCTCCACAGCAGGTGGTGCAAAGCAACTCGCTGGTGAGGGTGAACGCCACCTCCCAGCCCTACAGCCTGCATCTGCCCTGGCAGAAGGAATCGCCTTCGGGCCGGCGTGGTCTCGGGGTGGTTCTTGCCGGGAACCGTGTGCTCGTCACCGCGCAGATGGTGGCGGACGCCACCTACATTGAGCTCGAGCTTCCAGACAAAGGCCAGAAGATTCCCGCCAAGGTGGTGGCCGTGGACTATGAAGCGAACCTCGCCCTGCTGGAGGCGACTTCAGACAAGCAGAAGACATTCTTCGCCGGACTCAAGCCGATGGCGGTGGATGTGAGCACGCGCATTGGGGACAATGTGGACATTTTGCAGACGGGCCGCGTGGGCGAGCTGATCAAGAGCGAGCTAAAAATCGGCAAGGTGCTCACCCGCCATTACAATGTCGAAGGCTCAGGCTTCCTGGTCTATGAGGCCAACAACATTGTGCGCAGCGAAGCGAACAGCTTCACCCTGCCTGTGGTCAAAGGCGGCAAGCTCGTCGGCTTGCTGTTGAGCTACGACTCCAAGAACCAGGTCACCACCATCCTGCCCGCACCGATCATCGAGCACTTTCTCAAAGACGTGGCGGACGGCAGCTATGAGGGCTTTCCCAGCCTCGGCATGGAGCTGCAGGCCACGCTGGACGAGCAGTTCCGCGAATTCCTCGGGCTCAAGCCCGATGCGCCCGGAGTGCTCATCAGCATGATCATGAAGGGCGGCTCCGCTGAAAAGGCCGGCATGAAGAAGGGGGACATCCTCGTGGCCATCAACGGCTTCGCCATCGATTCACGCGGCGACTACAGAGACCCCCAGTTTGGCGCTCTCAGCTCCAGCCACCTCGTGCGTGGCCGTGCCTATGTGGGTGACAAGGTCGAGATCAAAGTGATTCGCGATGGCAAGGAAGTCACGCTGAATGGAGAGCTCACCCGCCGCAAGCCGGACGATTACCTCGTGCTGCCTTATCTCTTCGACAAAGGGCCGCGCTATGTCCTGATGGGCGGCCTGCTGTTTCAGGAGCTGTCCCGTCCCTACCTGGATGCGTTTGGCGAGGAGCGCCGCGGAGGTGCCATCCTGCGCCTCGCACACGTCGCCTCCCACCCGGAGCAGTATGAGGAGGAAGGGCGCAAAAAACTCGTCTTCCTCAGCCTCGTCCTTCCCACCCCCAGCGCCCAGGGCTATGACAAGCTCGGCGGGCAGGTGGTCAATAAAGTGAACGGCAGGACCATCCATGATCTCAATGATCTCGCGGAAGCCTTCAAGAGCTCCAAGGACAACATGCACGTCATCGAGCTCAATGACTTCCCGCACGTTCTCTACCTCGACACCTTCAATGCCGAACGCGACAACATGAGCCTGCTCGGCGGTGCCTACCGCATCGGCAGCCTGAAGCGGCTGGAGTAGGGCTTACTTCACCGCGCCGATCAACGTCTGCAGCCGTGACACCTGCGCCTTCAGCAGCGTGATCTCCGCCTCCATCCTCGCGCGCCAGTCCGCATCGGATGAATCTTCCACGACCGGCGCTGCCGGGGCATGGGCGGAGATCGTGGCGGCGGCTGCGCCTGCCACCTCGCCACAGAGGAGATGCATGAACTGCGCCACACGCTGCCCCGGGCCTGCGGGAATGCACTGCACCAGCGGGCCTTCGTTGTAACCGATCAGCTCCGCCAGCGCGTTTTCCACGCTGGGCATGTCCGGAAATTCAAACAAGCGCTCGGTGCGCTGGCGCAGTTCGCCGGCGGTCTGTGATCCGCGCAGCATCAGCATGCACAGCAGCGCCATGTGGGGGCGTTCCAGACCTTGCAGCTTGCCCTTCAGGTTGTGTCGGTACTTCAGGGTGCGGCCGCCCACGATATTGACTTCAAAAACGTAACCGTGGGATTTCATCGACTCCAAAGCACGCAGCACGGTGCGTTCATCATAGCGCACGATGGGGTCGCGATTGGTCGTTTGATTGCAGGCGGTGACCAGCGCATTCAGCGTCATCGGATAATAGTCCGGAAGCGTGATTTCTTTCTCGATCAGGCAGCCCATCACCCGGGCTTCTTCGGGGGTAAGCGTGAACAGAATGGCAGAGGTGACAGATTCGGCGGACATGATGAAATAGCTGGGAAAAAGCGGCCACCATCCACGGCTGCCGGCTGCGTTCAACTTCGGGTCATGCTTGGTTTTCAAGGAACGCGTAATTATTTCTGAATACATGCTGAGGCCCGGCGTCGAATGTATTGTCATGAAAACGAAACTTCTCTTGCTTGGCGGCGCTCTGATGGCCGCCTTTTCACTCTCCTCCTGCGATATGTACGGATATCCAGGTTATGGCTACGGAGGGTACGGTGGCTACGGCGGTTACGGCAGCAGCTACTACAACAACAGTTACTATTCCAGCCCCCTGCTGGGCTTGGGTGGCCTCGGCCTCGGTGGTTACTACGGCGGGTACTCACGTCCCTATGTTTATAATAACTACTATAACAGGGGCTACTATCCCAGCAGCTACCGCTCATTGGGCAGCTTCGGGAATTACGGCAACGTTGGATACAACAGATACCACCACAACAGTTCGCCATACTTCGGTCGCAGCAATCTTTCCTCCTTTGGCAGCAGCTTTCGCAGCCCCTCTCTAGGCAGCCAGACCTTTGCCAGCCACCACTTGGGCGGTTCCACGTTCGGCGGTCATACCACGCACAGCGGTTCCTTCGGGGGCGGCCACAGCGGACATAGCTTCAGTGGCGGTAGCCACAGCTTTGGCGGTGGCGGTCATTCCTTCGGCGGTCACAGTGGCGGCCACAGCGGCGGACATCACCATTGATCCGTCCGTCCGTTTTCCCGTTCGCACTTACGCAGCGCTCAAGGTTTCTTGGGCGCTGCTTTTTTTCGCCTCACGTAGTCGGGCCATTCGATCTTCTTTCCCTCGGCTCCGGTGAACTTCCATGCCGGCCACATGGGCGACTCATTCTGCACCTCGGCGTATTTCGCCTGCAGCAGTTCCTTCAGCTCCGCCAGTTTGGCAGGCTCTGCCGCCGCCAGATTGTGCGTCTCGCCGATGTCTTTGCTGAGATCAAACAGCAGGAAGTCCTGCAGCTTCGCCGTCTTGAAATCACTCTCGGTTTGCTCCGTGATGTCATTGCCGCGTGCCGCCGCAGGTTTGTCCAGCGTGGCCAGGATCTTCCAGGAGCCCACGCGCATGGCCACCTTGGGTTCGCTGGTGGCGCGGTTGAAGTGCCAGTACAGCGGCGTCTTGCGCTCCACCTTGCCGCCTTCCAGCACCGGCAGCCAGCTCGCACCATCCAGCGCACGATCCTGCGGCGCCTGCACTCCGGCGATTGCGCACATCGTTGGCAGAAAATCCACCCCGCTGATCGGCTCATCGCTCACCGTCCCTGGCTTCGTCTTCCCCGGCCAGCGCAGGATGCCGGGGATGCGGATGCCACCCTCCCACATGCTGCCTTTCTTATCGCGCAGCGGTCCCGCCGAGCCGTGCGGATGCTGCGCGGTGATCGCAGGGCCGTTGTCGCTGGTGAACAGCACCAGCGTGCTCTCCCGCAGCCCCTCGTCATCCAGCTTCTTCATCAGCCGTCCAAACGCATCGTCCATCTGCGAGATGTTGCCATGATGCCCGCTGTAGCTCGGATCATCGGAGGGATACAGCGCGGTGTACTTCGCGTCTGAAGCGATGGGCTCATGCGGCTCATGCAGACACACATAGGCAAAGAAAGGCCTGCTCTTGTCCCGCGCCTCCAGCCAGCGCATTGCCTCATCCACCACCAGATGCGCCGCGTAGCCCTCCAGCTTGCCCACCGCCGTGCCGTTGCGCACAAAGTTGTCCGGATTGTGGTGATTGGGGTAGGCGTTGTTGTGGGTGGCGAACCAGTGGTCAAAGCCGTGGTCGTTCGGCTGCGGCTGCGTCGGCTGGTTAAACTCCCCGTTCATGTGCCACTTCCCCGCATGGCACGTCGCATAGCCCGCCTCATGCAGCAGCTTCGCGATCGTGATCTCACTGCGCCGCATGTGCACCGGCGACTCCTCCGGAATCCAGTCCCGCACACCCACGCGCGTCGGCGTGCGCCCCGTCATGATCGCCGTGCGCGAAGGCGAGCAGTTCGGATGCCCGGCATAGCACGAGGTAAAGCGCAGCCCCTCCGCGGCAAACCGGTCCACGTTCGGCGTCAGTACATCCTTCGCCCCATAGCATCCCAGATCGCCGTATCCCAGATCATCATCCAGCACGAGCAGGATGTTCGGACGGTCTGCGAACGCGAGGGTGGTGAGGGCCAGCGCGATAAAAGAGAGCAGCGGTTTCATGCTGCCTGAACGCATTCAGCGCGGCACATGTTCCAGCGAAAGCATCCGCCACTCCCCCTCCGCCAGATCTCCCAGCTCATATGGGCCAAAGCGCTCGCGGTGCAGCTTCTCCACCTGCCAGCCCTGGCTCGCAAACATCCGCCGCACCTGATGGTAGCGGCCTTCCGTGAGAGTGAGCCGCGCCGTGAGCTCCGAGACAATCTCCAGACGCGCCGGCAGGCAGGGCTTCTCCTCGCTGCGGAGCATGAGGTCGCCTTTGGCAAAGACATCCTTCAGCGCCGGATCAAGCACCTTGTCCACTTCCACCAGATACGTCTTCTCAACGTCCGATTTCGGCGAGGTGTAGCGATGCACCAGACTGCCAATGTCCGTCACCAGCAGCAGCCCGCTCGTGTCTTTGTCGAGACGGCCCACGCTCGTGACTGCGGGGTTGCGGTCCGGCCAGTGGGAGGGCAGCAGCTCATAAATGTTCGGGCCTTCATCCGCGCTGTGCGTGCAGGAGTAACCCACCGGCTTGTGAAACATCGCCAGCAGTCCGTCAGGCGCTTCCAGCGGCTGGTCATCCACCGTGATCTGCGCCGCATCCACCCGCTGGTCGGAGCGTTTCACCACCACTCCGCCCAGCTTCACCCGCCCGTCTTTCACAAACGCCATCGCCTCCCGGCGTGAGCAGTAACCGAGGG
The DNA here is from genome assembly GCA_017301975.1 of Verrucomicrobiota bacterium. Lineage (GTDB taxonomy): Bacteria > Verrucomicrobiota > Verrucomicrobiia > Verrucomicrobiales > Verrucomicrobiaceae > Prosthecobacter. The sequence continues at coordinate 13,730 of JAFLEI010000004.1, read as the reverse complement.
CGGAGAGCAGTTGATCGAGGCGACGCATGAGGGCTGGGTAGGGTACTCCCGGCTTCAGCCGGTTCTGGGCGGGCGTCCACAAAAAGCACCCGCTTTCCAGACCCCGCCGATGCAGCTACCCCAAGACTCAGATTCAGTCATCCCATTTCGCGCTGTGATCGACCACTGGGTGCACCGAGGAGCCTGCCCAGTTGCGCGCATGTCCGGTGATTTCTCTCAATCCGTCCAGCAAACACCAAGGGAGTCGCTCCTTACTGCTGAAAAAACCTTCTCACCGAGCTCACAGCCCGCTCAACCTTCTGCTCAATGACGCTCTTTGGCGGCGCTGCGGGCGTGCGGCGGCGGGGTTTGCTGGCGATGGTCGCGGAGCGTTTCTTGGTTGTGCTGGAGGTCTTGGGTTTGGCGGATGACGTTGATTTAACGTCTGCGGAGGCGACGGCGGTTTTCTTGACCTCGGGTTTTGAATCGCTGGCGGCTGCGGTGGATGTCTCAGGCGCGTCCGTCGATAACGTGACGGCCTTGCGCACCTCCTCCTTGGGTTGGGGTGGTTCTTCTTTGACTGCGGGCGTTTCCTTCGCCGCGGCGGGTTCGTTGGATGCCACAGTCTTGGACACGGGACTTTCCTGCGACGCGGGGGAAGTTTTCGGAGTCGCCGCTGTCGGCTCCGTGACCGACGCTTTGACTACGGCAGTGTCTTTCGCAGCGGGCGATTCTTTCACCGCAGGCGCTGGCGTGACCGCCGCGATCACCGGCTTCTCGGCTTCGGCGGGCTTCGGCTCAGGCGGCAGCAGTCCCGGAGTTGGGCCGTAGCCGTAGAAGTGCTTGGGGCTGTCGGGGCGCGGGAGGGTGAAGTCGAAGACGCTGACGCCGCTGCGGCGCTCGCCCATGTAGCTGCGGCCGTCGCTGGAGCCGAAGACGACGCGTTTGCCGCTTTTCTTGAGCTTGCCGAGGTAAACCATGACGTGGGTCACGGGCAGCTTGCGAGTGGTTTCGAGGCTGTTGGTCCAGAAGAGGAGGTCACCGGGCTTGAGGTCTTTGAATTCCTCGCTGTCGAAATCCTTGGCGGTGGGTGTGAGGTGGAGCTGGGATTTTTTGTCCACCCAGTTGCACATCTCGTCGGACTGACGCGGCACGTCCTTCAGGCCCTGGAAGTGCAGCACGTGATAGATGGTGCCGGAGCAGTCCATGCCGCCCTTGCTGGGCTCATGCGAGCCGTAGAGATAGCCGAGGTCCAGATGCGTAAGCGCAAGGCAGCTCTGTACCAGGCTCTGGATCTGCTTGGGGTAGCTGTCGAAGTCGCGGATGTCGGCAATGCTCAGAGTGGAGACGACGGCAGGCGTGGGGACGGAGGTGGCAGGATCTTCGTTGACAGGTTCCGGGGCCTTTTGGGTCGCAGTCGCCGACGCATCAGACTTGGCGGGGGTGTCGTCGGACTTGGGCTTGGCCGGGGTCGTTTTTTTGGCGGAAGTCGGCGTTTTGGACGACTTTTTCCCCTTGGAGGACGTCGTGGCCGCGAGCAGCGGGGTGCCAGCCCCTACCGCCACCAGCATGACGAGCAGGAGGCGAAGTGGAGTGTGCATGAGATTCGGGGGATGAGGAGAGATGACGAGTTGACGCTGGGGTTAGACGCCTTGGGGGTGAAAGTGATCAAATCAATCTTTCGGGCCCGCGCCCCACCCAGATTACGGATGGGCGCTCAAAAAAGCCTTGTCCCTGTGCCGCAAGGGATTGCCGCGCTTCGCTCTTGGCCTGCGGTTTGCCCTGCGATACGCTGCTTTTGACGCCCGCCCTTGTTCCGCAGGAACCCGGCTGCGTGGCTATTTCATGCGGGAGATCACCGCACAAATGACGCCGACCATGAGCAGCACTGCGGCGACAATGCGGATGCCATAGGCCTTGCCAGATTCATGGCGCTCGCGGTTGCCCAGCAGCGGCCCCAGCACTGCCACCACAGCGAGGCTCCACATGCCACGCGTCGCATACACGACATTCACGCCCACAGCGTCATTGAAGTAAGCGAGGGAAAGTCCCAGGGTCATCGATTGTGCAGCGATGAGCGCGCTGCCGCCGAGCGACCAACGCGTGGCACGATTCCATGGAATCGGCGGGCGATTGGGCAGCAGCGTCATCGAGAGGAGCGAGAGCACACCGGTGGTGCCGGACAGGATCGTCAGAAAGGTTTTCGGGCCGAATGAAGGCGCCCACTTTTGCAGGAACACATCCGCGAAGGCATAGAGTGCGGCGCTGATGAGCGCCATGACCACCGGCCCGGCGAGCCGTGCGCCTTTGGGAGTCTTGAAATCGGTGGCGCTCATCAGGAAGATCCCGCCCGTGGTGATGATGGCGGCCACCCACATCAGCGGCTTCATGCTGTCGGTGATGAACAGGCTGGCACCCAGGGCGACAAACACGACCTTGGACCCCAGCACCGGCGTGACGAGCGACACATCCCCGCGCTGCATGGCGATGAAGGTGAACCAGCCACCGATGAAAAACAGCGTGCCCAGTCCCACGGGCACATACCATTCCTGCCAGTGGACGGGCTGCGTTTCAAAGAACGCCAGCGGCAGAAACGCAAGCGTGCTGGTCCAGTTGTTGATGTGAAAGCAGGCCATCGGGTGTGCGCCTTCCACCAGCGCCTTTTTCAACAGCAGCGAGGCAATGGCGTAACCGACGGCGGCAACGAGCGGGAAGAGCAGGTACCAGGGCAGATTCATACGCCGACCAGCCTCAGCCCCCACGCGATGACGAGAGGTGTGGAAATGCAGCTCACCACCGTGGTGGCGATCACCACCTGCACGGCCGTGGTGGCATGGCCGCCGTAGAGGCGGGCGATCATGATGTTAAACACGGCAGAGGGCATGGCCGCCTGCACGACAATGACGCGCTTCAATTCCGCGCTCAGCGGCAGATGATACGCCACCACCAGAAAGGCGATCGGGATGATGCCCAGCCGCAGGATCGGGCTGACGACAGCCACCTTCCACTGCATTTCCCCCTGCCCCCAGAGATCCGCGATGGACGCGCCGATGAGCAGCACCGCCAGCGGCACCGCGCAGGCACCCAGCATGGTGAAGGTGTTGTGCGCGATCTGCGGCACATGCACATGCAGCCCCGTGAAGTTCAGCAGCAGCGAGCTCAAAATGGTGATCACCGGTGCGTTAAGCGCCAGCCGCCACGGGGCTTTGTCCAAACCCGTCAGCAGCCCCACCCCGGCGGTCCAGCAGGCCAGCTCCACCCCGAGCGTGAAGGTGAAGAGCACGCCCAGTGTCCCCTTGTCTGGAAACAGGGCGGTCACGATCGGGATGGCCACGAATCCATAATTCTGCAGACCGCAGGCCACGCTGAAAGTGCGGCGCCCCTCGCCCTTCTTCAGGCCGATCAGCGGTGCCACGAAATAGGTGAGCGCGATGCCTAGCGCCACGAGCCCATAGCCCAGCCCGGCGGCCAGCAGCACCGGCGGCAGTCTCATCACGGCGGGGTTCCCCACCACGCGCTCGATGATCAACGCGGGTGTGAGCATCATCACGGAGAGCCTCATGAGGCTGGTGTCCGCCTCCGGTTTCAGCAGGCCGGTCCGGCGGGCCAGCGCCCCGGCGCCCATCGTGAGATAGACTGGCACAGCCACGGAGAGAATGCTGAGGTAGTCGAGGTTGGCCATGCGCGTGACCTCCAGCTAGGCGGAGATGCGGACTTCTGCAAGTACAGCGGGGCCAGGGAGTGGTGCCCGCACACAATCGTATCTGTATTTTTATCCCCGCTTCCACACCACCCACAGCTCCGGCGGGGAGGCCGCACGGTTGATGGGCCGCAGGTGCTGCACCTCATAGCGTCGGGACTCCAGCCCCGCCGCCCAGACCGCGATGCTGCGCCCCTCTTCCGCCCCACCCTCATGACCGGGATACACGGCGATGGTGAGCAGTCCGCCGGGCTTGAGGAGCTCCAACGCCGTCTGCACCGCGGTCATCGTCGTTTCCGTGCGGGTGATGAGTGTCTTGTCCGTGCCCGGAAGGTAGCCGAGGTTGAACATGATCGCGCTAATTTTGCCATGCAGTTCCCCTGGCACATGCTCGCGCATGGTTTCATGCCCGGAGTGAATCAGAGTGGTCATGTCCGCCGGCACACGCTTCGCGGTTTCCACCAGTGCGGTGGCCTGCACATCGAAGGCAAACACATGCCCGCCCGGACTCACGCACTGGGTCAGGAAGAGGGTGTCGTGCCCGTTGCCCATCGTCGCATCCACCACCACATCGCCCGGCCTCAGGCGGTCTTTAAGCATGAGCTGCGCCCACAGCACGGAGGACGGCAGGCCGCCGTTGGGACTGGCAAGATGGGGTTTGTGGGGAAGCATGCGCAGAGAATAGAGACTTCACCGGCGGAATAAAGCGCCGGATGGTACGATCCTGAGACGGTCTGCGCAGTGGACTTGCGGCTCCGGATGGCGGATGAAGGTCGTATTCCCTGCATGTCTGAGTCTGTGATTTCATCCTCTGCTCCCACCACCTCCGGCCCCTCTGGCTGGAATTTGGAAAATTCCTACGCGCGCCTGCCGACGATGCTCCATGAGGCGTTCAAGCCCACACCAGTCAAGGAGCCCCGCATGGTGGTGTTCAATCACGCGCTGGCGGAAGAGTTGGGGCTGAACGGCGCGGCACTGGCGCAGCAGGCGGCGATCTTTGCCGGCAATGAACTGCCGGAGGGCGCTGCGCCCTTGGCGCAGGCCTACGCGGGGCATCAGTATGGAAACTTCACCGGCTTGGGAGATGGCCGTGCGATCCTGCTGGGAGAGCAGATCACGCCCTCAGGCAAACGCTTTGACGTGCAGCTCAAAGGCTCGGGCCCCACACCCTTCTCACGGCGCGGAGACGGTCGCGCGGCGCTGGGACCCATGCTGCGCGAATACATCATCAGCGAGGCCATGCACGCGCTCGGTATCCCCACCACACGCAGCCTGGCTGTGGTGACCACGGGGGAGAAGGTCTGGCGCCAGGAGATGCTGCCGGGCGCGGTGCTCACACGCATCGCGGCCAGCCACATCCGCGTGGGCACCTTTGAATGGGCGGCGGCACATGGGGACCAAGACGCGCTCCGGGCGCTCACGGATTACACGCTGCGCCGACATTATCCCGAGCACGCAGGGGCCGAGGTGCCCGCCCTCGCGCTGCTGCAGGCGGTGATGGAACGGCAGTCGCAGCTCATCGCGCAATGGCAGTGCGTGGGCTTCATCCACGGCGTCATGAACACCGACAACATGGCGCTCAGTGGCGAGACCATCGACTATGGCCCCTGCGCCTTCATGGATGCGTTTGATCCTGCCACCGTGTTCAGCTCCATTGACCGCAATGGCCGCTACGCCTATGGCAACCAGCCCCAGATCGCCCAGTGGAATCTCGCCCGCCTGGCGGAGGCCTTGCTGCCGCTCCTGCACCCGGATGAAAAGCAGGCCGTGGAGATTGCCAATACGGCGATCGAGGGGTTTAAAACGACCTTTGAAGGCCACTGGCTTGCCGGCATGCGCGCCAAGCTGGGCCTCTTCACGGAGGAGCCCACGGACCGTACCTTGATCGAGAGCCTGCTGGTGTGGATGCGGGAGCAGAAGGCGGATTTCACCAATACCTTCCGCGCTTTAAACCCCGCAGAAGCCGTTCCGCCGGAGGAGCCGGCATTTGCTATCTGGCATGTGCAGTGGCAGGCCCGGTTGAAGCAGCAGCCACAGTCAGCGGAGGAGGTTGCAGAGCGCATGCGTGCTCACAATCCGGCGGTGATTCCGCGCAATCACAAGGTGGAGGAGGCGCTCGCCGCTGCCGTGGAAAGCAGCGATTTGAGTGTCATGCAGCGATTGCTAGGAGTGCTGACGAGGCCGTATGAGGCCGGCGAGGAGCAGGCGGAGTATGGCATGCCGTCAGGTCTGGCACCGGGTGCATACCAGACGTTTTGCGGGACGTGAGGCCGGACACCATGCGGCTGCTCAAATCCCGTTTCGTTGCAGATCCAGCTCGGGATCCAACGCCGCACCCTCCAGCAAGTGCTCAATGAGGTGGCGGGCCAGCCAGGGGCTGCGCAGAGAGCCTTTGGAACCGAGGCCGTTGAGGAAGGCCACGCGGGGGTGCGCTGGGTGGGTGCCCATAAGAGCTTGCTGGTTTTTGATGATGGGCCGCACGGCGGTTTGCACGTCGGTGACGGTGGCAGGCGCTTTCGACAAGCTGTGCAGGTTGGCTTCGAGCTGCTGCAGCGGCGCTGAGGCCGGCGTGTTCGGATCGTCAAACTTCCATTCGTAGGTCGAGCCGACGCGCAGGGTGCCGTCCGGGCGCGGCAGCAGCCAGCAGCCTCGGTTGAGGATGCGCTGCTCGCCTTGCAGATCGGCCTCCACCGTGAGGATGGTGCCGCGCGCGGACTGGAAAGGCACCCAGCTAAACAGCGGGTGCTTTTCCGCCGTCCAGCCCTGCGCCCAGATGACGTGGGAGAAGCGCTGACCCTGCCACTCCACGCCGGTGGCATCGTCGCGCACATCGGCGGGCTGCACGTCTCCCTGCATCCAAGCGCCGAGAGATACAAAGAACTCGCGGCTCGCCTGAAGGTAGCGGGTGGTGTCCAGCCAGGCGGCATGGCGCTGCTGGAAGCCGTTGGCCGGCTCGTGAATCACCTCGGCATTCAGCGTCGGTGGCTGCGGATGCAGGAAGGGCTGCAGGTCGGGATCGGCCCGGCGTTTGTTCCATTTGGCGATCTCCGCCTCGTTTTTCAGCAGGCGCACGTAACCGCGTGGGAAGAAGAAGCGTTGCTGGAGCTTCCTGCCACACCGCCGGTAAAAGCTCAGCGCCTCACGGTAAAACAGGGCATATCGCCAGCTCACCGTGAGTCGCATCCCGGTGATGGGAGTGATCAGTCCTGCCGCCACTTTCGAGCAGGTGAGCGCTTCCTGACGGTCCACGATGACGAAGGGCACGCCGCGCTCCCACAGGCACCATGCCAGCGCCGTGCCGGCAAGTCCCTGGCCGATGATGAGGATGCGGGGTGGCATGACGAAAGGAGTGCGGGGCCTTTAGCCCGAAATCATGCCCGAGTCATTCACGGGCGCGCAAAAACAAAAGGCAGCTCACGGCTGCTTTTCCACCATCATCTGCATGATTTCCTTGAGCTTCTCGTGGGTCTTGGTGACCTGCTCCGCCGTGGGCGGGGTGAGACTGCGCCAGAGGGCGCTGATTTCTTCAATGGCCGCTCCGATGTGCTTGATCATGGGCTCCTCATGCTTGGGCAGGCCCAGGCGGTTGAAGTCATCGCGGACTGCCTGGAGAACCGCCGGGGAGCCGATGCACAGCGGCCTCGCTTCGACGGAGCCGTTTTCCACCACGGAAGTGCAGACGATGTCCAGCAGGCGCAGCCATAAACCTAGATCGGTCAAGACAGCGAGGTCGTCGTCCCGCTGTTCGCGCAGCATGCGGATCAGCACCTGGTGGCTGTCCACGATCTCGCTGCGCAGTTCCTTCCACTCGTTGCTCTCGGCCATTTTGCCTTGGGCCATCAGGTGGGGCAGGAGCTTTTCCCCCAAACCGAGCATGCGGCAGTAGCTGAGCACTTCCTGGTTGTTGTTGCGGAACTGCTGGGAATCCCCCGCCTGCCAGATGAGGAAGCTGTCCGCCATCAAACCGCCGAGAATGAGGGCGGCGCGCCCGCGATCCGTGGGCGGCGTCGGGGGTGGCGGGCGAAACTGCAGACGCCAGCGCGCCTTGGTCCGCTGGCCGATGGAATCGAGAAAATCCGCCGGCGACTGATCCGCCTGGATGACGGAGGGTACTCGCTCCCCCGGGTCTTGATCATCCGCCCAAATGGTCACCCCACCGAGGCACAGCCCCAGCGCTACGAGGCAAATCGTACGGCGGGAGCTGAGCGGGGGAGCGGACATGGTTGGGGGCTAACGACATTACTTTACTCCACTGTAACACTTTTGGCGAGATTTCTTGGTTTATCGACATCGCACCCCCGTGCGACGGCGGTGTAGTAGGACAGGAGCTGAAGCGGAATGACGTTCAGAATGGGCGTGAGGTAGGACGGGCAGTCGGGCACGTAGATCACGTCATCGGTGATGCGCTCCAGCTCGGTGCGGCCTTCGGTGGTCACGGCGATTACGGGGCCTTTGCGGGCGCGCACTTCCTCGATGTTGCTGACGTTTTTGTCGAAGACGGAGTCGTCCGGAGCGATGAAAATGGAGGGCATGTCCGGCTTCACCAAGGCGATGACGCCATGCTTCAGCTCCGCGCTCGGGTGGCCGCTGGCGTAGATGTAGCTGATTTCCTTCATCTTCAGCGCGCCTTCCAAGGCCACGGGGTAGTTCATCTGGCGGCCCATGAAGAGCATGCCCTCGGCATGGCAGTGCTTTTCGGCGATGGCCTTGATCTTGTCCGCCTGCTTGAGGATCTGGGTGATCTTGTCTGGCATGGCCTCAAGCTGGTCGATCATTTCCAGACCATCGACGCTGGAAAGGTGGTGGATTCGGCCCAGCAGCATGCTGAGGAGGGTGAGGATGGTGACCTGCGAGGTGAAGGTCTTGGTGGCTGCGACGCCGATCTCCGGCCCGGCGTGGATGTACACGCCGCCGTCGCTCTCACGGGCGATGGTGCTGCCCACGGTGTTGACGATGCCCAGACAGCGGATGCCCTTGCGCTGGCCCTCCCGCATGGCTGCAAGTGTGTCGATCGTCTCACCGCTCTGGCTCATGACGAACTGCAGCGTGTTCTTGTTCGTGGGAACGTTGCGGTAGCGGAACTCACTGGCGATTTCGACCTCCGTGGGCACACGGGCGAGGGACTCAATGAGATACTCACCCACCATGGCGGCGTGGTAGGCCGTGCCGCAGCCGGCGAGGATGATGCGGTCGATCTGCACCAGCTCCTTCGGGCTCATGTTCAGCCCGCCCATGATGGCGGTGCACTCGTCGCGGGAAAGGCGGCCGCGCATCGCATTGCGCAGGGAATTGGGCTGCTCGTAGATTTCCTTGAGCATGAAATGCGGGAACTCGCCCTTCTCGGCGTCATCCGCGCTGAACTCCACGCGGCTCACCTTCACCTCGGCGGGGACGCCCTGGTGGGACTGCACGCTGTAGCGATCCTTGGTTATGGTGACGATGTCGTAGTCGTTGAGATAGACCACATCACGCGTGTGATTGACCACGGCGGAGACGTCGCTGGCCAGGAAATGCTCATGGTCCCCCAGGCCGACGATCAACGGGCTGCCGAGGCGCGCGCCGACGATGACGCCGGGGAGATCTCCATGCATGACGGCGATACCGTAGGTGCCCTTCACACGGGCCAGGGCGGATTTCACCGCATTGACCAGGCGCAGGGTGCCGTCTTGCTCCGTGGAAGCGTCATAGTAGGTGCCGACGAGGTGGGAGAGGACCTCGGTGTCCGTCTGCGAGAGGAAGGTATGGCCCTTGGCGATGAGTTGATCGCGCAGGGTCTGGTAGTTTTCGATCACCCCGTTGTGGACGAGCACCAGCTTGCCGGTCTGGTCCGGATGCGGGTGCGCATTCACGTCCGTGGCGGGGCCGTGGGTGGCCCAGCGGGTGTGGGAGATGCCCATGGTGCCCAGAGGATTGGCCTCGGTGACCGCCTGCCGGAGGTTGTCGATGCGACCAGCACGCTTCACGATCCGGAGATTCTCGCCGCCGCCATTGAGGGCCATGCCGGCCGAGTCATAGCCGCGATATTCCAGACGACGCAGCCCGTCCAACAGGATGGAGCTGGCCTGACGATTGCCGATGTATCCAACGATTCCGCACATGAGAAGATAAAAGGGGGTAAAAAAGATCCTGCCAATGGGCAGGACGGTACGATACCCCCTCGCAGAACCCACGCCAGCAGTTCGTGTGAGTGAACATTTTTGTTTAGTCGAACGAAGTCCGGGCCGCAGGTGGTGCAGACGTCGGCGAAACGTTTCCTCTGCCCGCCAGCCTCAGTCAGGGCTTGTGCCTGTGACGGGCGGATTGGAATTCTGGAAGACCCCGGCGTGGTAGCCGGCCTGTTGCAGGGCGGCACAGATCTTTTCCATCGTGGTTTTGGCCGAGTGGTAGCTGACCCAGACGCCGCCCTGAACCACGCGCCCCTCCTGCACTCCTTTCAGGCCATCGAGGATCTTCTTCACCTCGAGCTCCTGGGATTCGGTTTCCATGTTGTCGATCATGAGATCCAGCTCTTCCAAGCTGTCCTCGGGGGTGGTGGATGTATTTTTGGACATGCGGATAAATCGTGCGCCGGGTGGTGGCTGGACTTGTGCGCGAGGGGCTTTGTTCGAGGTCAAGAATCGGCATGGCTGTTCCGAGGACAAAGAGGGTCCTGGGTGTGTCGGATTCGGCAATTTTGCAGATTGCTTGCGTTTTCCGGGGTTATTTGGGCAGCGTCATGATCGCTTCGTCGAGGTCGGCGAGGGCGGTGCGGAGGTTTTGGAGTTTGGTGCGGCCGATTTTTTTTCCTAGCTCGTCCTCCAGGCGCGAACTGGCGGCGAGCAGGGCTTTCATGAAGACATGGCCGCGTTTCGTGAGCAGGACGCGTTTGGCGCGGCGGTCCACGGGGTCGGCAGCGACGGTCACGTAGTCGTGTTTGGCGAGATACTCGACCAGATAGGCCATGCTTTGCTTGGTGAGGCCTGAGACTTCGGCGAGATCGGTGAGGCGGGAACCTTCCGGGGAGAGGTGGCGGAACACGACGCTGTGGGAGGGGCGGATCTCGCCGAAGCCGCTGGCGGCCATTTCGGCGTAGAGACGTTTGGAGAGCCGGTGATAGGGCAGGCGCAGCAGGGCACCCAAGGTGCGGGCCTGCTCTGGGAAGGAAGATGGGGAAGGGCTCATAACGACAACGGCAGGTTGACATTAGTCAGAGAGTCTGTCAATATAGTCAGCCTATCTGACTAACTATCATGAACACTGACACCATCCCTTCTTCTTCCATGCTTCTCCGCGCCCAGGACACTGCGGCGCTCGACGTCTTTGGCACGCAGGTCACTGTGCTCGGCGGCTCGGCGCAGACTGCGGGCGTGTTCTCGCTGGCGAGAATCGTCTGTCCGCCCGGCACGGGCGCGCCGCCGCACATGCATGTGGAAACGGAGCATTTCCATGTGCTGCGCGGTCGGCTGACGGTGCAGCGGGCGGGTGAGGAGGTGGAGCTTCTGCCGGGAGATACGATTCACCTTCCTTCGGGGGTGCCGCATGCGTTTGTGAACCGGTCTGCGGAGGAAACGGAATTTGTCTCGGCGGCGACGCCGGCGGGGCACGAGCGGTTCTTCCGTGAGGCGGATGAGCTGTCGCGCAGCGGGCGCTTTAATCCGGAGACGGCGGGGGCGCTCTGTCAACGGCATGGCATCACGCTGCTTTGACACGGGGTCTGAGCGGCGGAGGCGAGGACGAGGCTTACCGGGCGCAGGTTGTGGTATGAAGGGCAGGGGTACTCCATGCTGTTCATTGAGTTTTTCTCTCCGCCCTGCTTCTGGATCGTCCGATGTGGCTGGTGAGAGCCGTTGTGAGTGATTGATAACGGGTGGATTGTGTCGGGGGCGTGTGCCAAATGCGTGCGTGGCGGGGCTTGTTGCAGACGCTGCTGGTGGGCGTGGTGTGTGGCGAAGACGCTGGCTTTGCTTTCTTGTCATGATGGCCGAGAACCAGGGAAGCGCTCGCCAAGGCTCGGCATCCCTTTGCTATGTGACACAACACCGTTGGTGTTGAAGAGGGCTGATAAGAAAGGGCCACAAACGGTCGAAAACCCGACTTGATGAGTGCCATGCAAGCCTGGCAACTGCCTCTGGCAGTTTAGGCGTGACAAAATGCCTGCGGGCCTATTCTCTTGGGGAATGAAAATGGCGTTATTGATGCTGGTGGCGGGTTTGGGCGTGGTGGCGGATTGCGCGTGGGGAGGTGAGGGGGTGGTGAACTCTTTGGGGATGAAGTTTGTGGCGGTGCCTGGAGCGAAGGTTTGGATGTGCATCCATGAAACGCGGAAGGGCGATTATGCGGTGTATGCGAAGGAGAATCCGAAGATCGACCTGTCGTGGGAGAAGGTCGAGGCCTATGGGGTGCCGGTGAGCGAGGGGGATGATCACCCGGTGGTGAATGTGAACTGGGAGGATGCGGTGGCGTTTTGTGAGTGGCTGAGCCGGAAGGAGGGCAAGGTGTACCGGCTGCCGACGGATCGGGAGTGGAGTTATGCGGCGGGCATTGGGACGAAGGAGGAAAAGGGACTGACTCCGGAGCAGCTGGATGCGAAGCTGAAGGAGATGTATCCGTGGGGCAAAGCGTGGCCGCCGCCGACGGGGGTGGCGAATCTGGCGGACACGGCGGGGGCGTCGAAGATTCCGGGACTGGCCGTGGTTCCGGGATACACGGACGGTTTTGTGACGACGGCCCCGGTGATGAGTTTCAAGCCGAACAAGCTGGGCCTCTATGATCTGAGCGGCAACGTGTGGGAATGGTGTGAGGATTGGTATAATCCATCGCGCAAGGAGAGGGTGCTACGTGGGGGATCGTGGGGCTATGATCCGCTGAGCCTGCTGTCATCCGACCGGGTGTATCATGCGCCGTCCACGCGGGATATGTATCGGGGGTTTCGGTGTGTGCTGGTGAGGCCGTGAGGCATTCTATCCATCAGGACAGGAGGGTGCTGAATGTCTGGGATCTTGCACGGGTGGCTGTTGTTCAGGCGGCGGAACGAGTCGCTTTTTTCGATGTCTGACGCACGGGCTTGACGGTCATGCGCAGGCCTAGGGAGCCCAGCACATTCTGAAAGGTGCGCAGACGGGGGTTTCCATGCGGTGAAAGCGCTTCGTGGAGGGCCTGGCGGCTGACGTCCGTCTTGCGGGCCAGTGACGCCAGCCCGCCCTGGGCCTGGGCGACGAGGCGCAGGGTGTCGAGCAGCATGTCCACATCGTTGTCCTGTTCGAATTCTTCGAGCGCCAGCTTGATGGCAAACTTGGCCCGCTTGGGGTCGCTCAGCTGCTTCAGCCTCACTTCATCGAGAGAGACGGTGCTGCTTTTCTTGGGTGCTTTCATGGATGATCCTCCTGATACGTTTTCCAGTATTCCCTGGCTCGTTTGATGTCCTTGCTCTGCGTGGACTTGTCTCCTCCGGCGAGGAGGATGACGGTCTTTCCCTTGTGCTCGCCGAAGTAAACTCGATAGCCCGGCCCGAAAAACAGCCGCAGTTCGTACAAGCCCCGGTCAATGGCTTTGCAGTCGCCAAACTGCCCCTTTTTCATCCGGGCCACCCGTGCCGAAATGCGTTCCTGCATTTTCCAGTCCAGCGATTCCAGCCAGTCGAGAAAAGGACTCTGGTCCGAGGCGTGTCGGAAGATCAGTACTTCGTATGAACCGGGTTGAAGCACAAGCAGTGCGAGGTTGAGTGGTCACGCAATATGTAAACTAAACTGGACACATGGTCAAGCGGCCTTGGTTGAAAAGCAACTGGGCTTGCAGGTCACTTTGGGAGGCTGGCTGGTGATGGTGAATGGCTGGGATGCTGCCGGGAGGCGGAGATGCGGTGGGGAGAAAGGGAAGACGCTGAGGGGAGGATGGGATGGGGAGGTGCACTGCCGCGGATCACAGACTTTCCAAAGGGTGCCTCCCAAATGAAGTGCTGATGCATGCCGGGATGATTGAAAATGCGGCGCGTGTTCGTGTGGCGGAGCTCCCAGAGCCGGTTAAAAACCAGCGCTCCCAGCCCGGACTCGCGGGCGGCGCGTAGTTCTTTGCT
>JAFLEI010000040.1 GCA_017301975.1 Verrucomicrobiota bacterium | reverse complement strand
GTCCTCTTCGTGCTCAAGGAAGGCTGCAGCTGGCGTGCGCTGGATGTTCCCGACATTGCATGGCAGACCGTCTATGGCCACTTCCGCCGCTGGGCCAAGGCGGGGCTCTGGGATCAGGCCATGCAGCAGATGAAGTGGCGTGCAGGCAAGGACCTCGGCATGGTCGACGCCACACACATCAAGGTTCACCGCGACGGTGCCAACCCCGCCGGAGGCCAGGAGAAGCAGGCGATGAGCCGCACCAAGGGAGGGCTCAACACCAAGCTGCATGCCGCCGTGGATGGACGCAGCCAACCCCAGGCACTGATCCTGACAGCAGGCACCGAGGCCGACGTGGCGCATGCTCCCACTCTGCTGGAGAGCGTCGATGCGAGACATGTGCTCATGGACAAGGCCTATGACAGTGATGCACTGCGGGAACTCATCGCGAGCAAGGGCATGAAAAGCTGCATCCCGCCGCGCAGCAACCGGGTGGCACCTGCGACTTATGACAAGAAGCTCTACAAGAAAAGGCACCGGGTGGAGAACTTCTTTGAAAAGATCAAGCGGATGCGCCGCGTAGCCACGCGCTATGACAAAACCGATGTCTCCTTCATGGCTTTTGTCTTGCTTGCCATCTGCACTTTATCCCTCAGAAACCAATTTTAAAACACGCCCTAACGCCATTCCCCGACAAATAACAAATACCAAGGTTAAATTGAGCCATGCAATCATTTTGATCGGCAGCCTTTTTGTACCACTTAACTGCTTCTGAATAATCCTGCGGAACTCCTGTTCCGTAAGCATAGCAGAGCCCCATTGAGGTTTGAGCATTTGAGTAACCTTGCTCAGCTGCTTTCCGATACCAATAGACCGCTTCGATTGGATTTTTCGCTCCTCCCTTTCCGTATTCATAACACATTCCGAGAAAAACCTGTGCCATCATAAAGCCTTGGTCTGCCGACATCCTGTACCACTTCATTGCTTCTGCAATATCTCGACTGGCGCCATTGCCAGAGTCATGCGCAAATCCCAGATAGAATTGAGCTTCCTTTTCATTCTGTTCGGCAGCTTTTCGGAACCATTTGACCGCCTCAATCATATTTTTCGGAACACCCTCACCATTTTGGTAGCAGAGCCCCAATAAACATTGGGCGCGCGCGTCTCCACTGTCTGCACGTTTTTCCAACGCGACATCAAATGCAAAGTCCATCGTTGGCATGTTGGAGGCCTGCTTCAACGGGACATCTTTTCCACATTGAACGATTAGAATGCTGAGTGCAAAAACCGCAAAAATCTGTGCGAAGCGTTTCATACTTTTTCTATTGCAGCTCGTACTTGCATGCAGGGCAGCACGTAACCGATTTGCTGTACAGAGCGTTCTTGCAGTTGCCGCATATCCATCGAACCGACTTCACACGGCCAACAACCAAGAAAATCAAAAGCAAGGCACCTCCGTACATGGCCCCGCTTTCACCCGCCAAAGAATAGCCCACCACCGGTGCTAACAAGCCGGCGAACTGGATCCAACATCCGACTCCGGCAACTTCGGATTTTCGCACTTTCTTTGCTATTTTTGCCATGCCAACAACCTCTTAGTGTTTGGTTCAAAATGAAGATCGCTCATTGCTTGTGCCCACACTTGGAACAACACCGCGAAAAATGATCGACGACCACGCCAATGAGAGCGCCAATAAACAAGCCAATTACACCCCACCAGCCAATCACCCTGGCAAGCTCTGTTACTGCATAGCCCACACCGGAAGTCGAAGGCTTTCCTTGTGAGTGGGGTAGGAATCGAGGATCAAGTGGGGGGCTGGGCAAATCCACGTCGACACCTTCAACGATTAGGTGTCCGAAGCACAATCGACAGATGATCGCACCAGCAATTGCGAACCCCGCCGATGTCACAACAGCTCCAGGAGAATTTGCGAAAAACTGATTTTGACAACTGGGGCAATTGATCTGGGGCATATGCTGATTTTGGCAACCACTAACGCCCATTATAATGGGCGTGCATGTTGTGTCAACGAGGGATGTTTGAGCAGATGGAACCCCCATCCCAGATTGATCCTCGCGAACGCTCCATCATTTTGGCCCTCAAGAAGGAACGAGTGAAGCAGGGGATTTCAGCGGCCGAATTGGCGAGAAAAATCGGAATTGGCCGCAATACCATTCCGAACCTTGAACGAAATGAAGCGCGTCCAACGCTCTGGGTTGTCTTAAAATTGTGTGACGGGCTAAAAGTCAGCCTCAAAAATCTTTTGGACTAAGTGTTCATTCCACATTCTGGCCGGGATTCCTCCCTGGAGACACGAACATCCGGCCCATGCTCCCTGTTTTAGGCATAGCAGATGACGTGCAATAGTCCCCGGCTTGCGCCTCAGCCAAGCCAACCTCAGGTGATAAAGATGTCTCCAAACCCTTGCCCTCAGCATCCCTCCCTGCTTTGAAGGCATCCTCCTGATGCCTGACCTCCCGGAAAAACAAGCCCGTGCAAACATCGACGACATGCTGGCTGCGGCGGGCTGGGCAGTTCAGGATTTAGCATTGAACTTTACTGACATGAGCCACCAGGGCGGGCAAATAATTGAAAAATCGAATAGCTTCGATTATGCCCTGTGACCAGCCGACAGCGCCACTCCGCCGCGCCTTGCTGGCAAAGGCACTGTCCTGAGGTTGTCAAGAAAGTGCCTGACTCCATTTTCACGAACGCTGATTTTCGGAACCAGGGTGGCGGAAAGGATTTAATAGCAGTAATGGAGTCCGTTCCTTCCGAAAATGCCTCAGAGTTTCCGCCATCTGCGCCTGGCTGCCTTTTTCGCCGCCATGTCGATTTCCAACGCCGCTACGGAATGGAAGTCCGTGGAGCCGCTGCTGGCAGCGAAGTGCTACGCCTGCCATGGCGGTGAAAAGACAAAGGGGGACGTGGATCTGAAGCGGCTCGCCGCGGATCCCAAGCTGGCATCCGAGTACGAAATCTGGACGAAGGTGAAGGACTCCATCGCAGGCGGGGACATGCCACCGAAGAAGGCCAAGGCGCTCACTCCAGAAGAGCAAGCGTCCATCACGGGCTGGGTCACGCATTCACTCGATGCTCTAGCCACGACCCATGCGGGTGATCCCGGCCCCGTGACGATGCGGCGGCTGACGAATGCGGAGTATGACTGCACCATCCGTGACCTGACAGGCCACGACTATGGGCTGGCGCGTGAGTTTCAAACCGACGGCGGTGGTGGCGAAGGTTTTACCAATACGGGCGATGTGCTGTTCACCAGCCCGGCGGCGATCATCAAGTACTTCGCCGCCGCGCGCATGCTGGCAGACCACGCCACCGTCATGCCGGGCACCGGCATCGTCTTCCATGCGCAGCGCATCGGCCTGCGCGGGCCGGAGCAGGTGAAGACGCAGGCGCAGCAGGGGCTGTATGTGTGGTATCAGCAGAAGTCTGCCCCTCATCTGCCGAAGGACTTCGATGACAAGCGCGAGACCGATTACATGCTCGCCTGCTGGAGGCACCGGTACCACAGTGTGTCGCTGGAGCAGTTGGCGCGGGAGTCGAAGCTTGATGTGCATTTCCTGGCCAACTGGTGGAAGCACCTGAACAACACGGAACCCAAGTCGCGCTTTCTGGATCTCACGCGTGTGGCATGGCGGGCGCTGCCTGCGGATGAAACGGTGGCGCATGAGCGGATCAATGCCATCCAGGCGGATCTGCTTTCATGGAACAATCCGAAGAAGCCCGGCGAGGGCGTGCAGCGCCACCAGCAGGACAGCGACGGCATCCAGCCGTACCCGATGCAGGCTGCGGTGGGCGGCAAATCACAGGCCTACCTTTGCTTTGGCGACATTGGCGATGGCAGCAAAGGCGACATCGCGCTGGTGACTTCCATCGAGGTGAGCGTGGGCAATCAGAAGCTCAACTACTTCGACTGGCTGAACAAGACACTCGATGAAAAACGCAAGCACGCTGCGGCCACACCTGGGCCACCGGATCTCGATGCGTTGAAGGCCCGCATCGCCGAGCTGGAAAAGATGCGCGCCACCTACGGCATTCACCCGCAGCCGGGACGCCAGATCGCGCCAGACACGCTCGCCTTTGCGGCGCCCACGGTGTGCACCTTGCCGCTGCCCGAAGGCGCGCACTGGCTTAAGGTGGGCACGCGCCTGGACATGGAGAATCCCGAAGTCGAAGAGGCCACCATCCAGTGGACGATCTCGATGGACAAGCCGCGTGACGTGACGCAGGTCATGCCGGGGGTGCTGACCGTTTTGAAACGTGGCACGCCTGCCGCGATGCGGACCATGGGCGAGTTCATCTCAATGGAGCAGGCCTTTCCAGACATGCTAGAACGCCGGTTGCAGATCATCGCCGAAAACATCTACCGCAACTCGCCCGGCATCGGCGTGTACTATTTCAATGACGAGCAGCTCGGGCAGTTACTCGGCGAGAAGGACAAAAACGACCTCGCGCAGATGCGGCATGACTGGAGCCTGGTCGCGAGCCCCACGCTCAACAAGGAGCAGGAGGCCGAGTACGATGGCGCGCTGCTACGGCACCTGCGCGAGTTCGCGCGGAGCGCTTGGCGCCGCCCCCTGGGCGAAGAGGAGGCGCGGAAGCTCGATGCGCTGTATTTCGACGTGCGCGGGCAGGAGCGTGATCGCGAGTCCGCCGCGAGAGAGGTGATCGTGCGAGTGCTGGTCTCGCCGAACTTTTTGTTCAAAGCTGAAACACTTCCCTCCATCACCGCCGCAGGGGGGGACGTGCCGCTCAGCGTGCATGAGGCGGCCTCGCGGCTGAGCTATTTTCTGTGGGCGTCGCAGCCGGATGAGGAACTGCGCAGGTGCGCCGATGACGGCAGCCTCTTAAAGCCCGAAGTCCTCGCTGCGCAGACAAAACGCATGCTGCGTGATCCGAAAGCAAGCGCCCTGGCGAAGGAATTCGCCGGGCAGTGGCTCAAGTTCAGCGGCTTCGATGAAGCCAGCACGGTGGATGAAAAAAAGTATCCTGAATTCACCACCGACATTCGCCACGACATGCAGCGCGAGGCCACCGAGTTCTTCGCACATCTGGTGCGCGATGACCGCAGCGTCGGCGACATCATCAGTGGCGACTATACGTTCCTCAACCAGCGCCTCGCCAAATTTTACGGCGTTCCCGGGGTCACCGGCGGTGAGTTTCGTGAAATCAAAGTCGCTCAGCAGCATCGCGGCGGCCTTCTCGGTATGGGAGCCATTTTGACCAAGACCTCCCGTCCAAATCGCACCAGCCCGGTGCTTCGCGGGGACTACCTCTATCAGGTCGTGCTCGGCTTCAGCTCACCACCGCCACCGCCCAATGTTCCCAAGCTGCCAGACAGCGCCGTGAAGCCGTCTTCGTTGCGTGAGGCCTTGATGCAGCACCGCGCTGACAAGGCCTGCTCGGTCTGTCATGACCGCATTGATCCGCTCGGCTTCGCACTCGAAAGCTTCGATCCCATCGGCCGCTTCCGCATGGCGGATGAAACCGGCGGCAAGATCGACGACACCGGCGTGCTCAAAGACGGCACCCAGTTTCACGGACTCGCCGGTCTGCGCGACTACCTCACAAAAAACCAGGCCAGCTTCACCACGCAGTTCTGCCGCAAACTCCTCGGCTACGCGCTCGGCCGCCAGACCATGCCCAGCGACAAAGCGCTCCTTGTACAGATGCAGACCGCCCTCAGTCAGAACAGCAGCAAGTTCTCCGCAGCCGTGCTCGAAGTCGTGCGCAGCCGCCAGTTTCTGAACCGGCGTCAGGAGCCTGCAGTGGCCGGGCAGCCGTGATAGATCCGCCATATAACGCGATCCATCGCTGTGGACAAAAGTCCACGTTCTTCATCCAGCCTCCAGCTCCCACGCCACCAGCACCGTGTCTTCAGTCTCAATGTCAGCGGGGTTGAGGTCCATATCCATCCCGGGTGAT
Source organism: Verrucomicrobiota bacterium (assembly GCA_017301975.1). Classification (GTDB taxonomy): domain Bacteria; phylum Verrucomicrobiota; class Verrucomicrobiia; order Verrucomicrobiales; family Verrucomicrobiaceae; genus Prosthecobacter. The sequence goes on along the minus strand of JAFLEI010000040.1, from coordinate 54,877 downwards.
TCGCAGGCTTCGCTCAGCTCATGCATTGTCGAGCGGATCAAGATCTCTGTGTGGCCGTATTCGACGCCATGGATGGCTCCGAGCTTCTGACCTGCTGCGGTGGCGATCACCTCCGCGCGGCTGCGGGCGTTGCTCACGGCGGCTTCCAGCACTCGGCGCTTCACCGCCTCGGCGTCGGCCACTGTGAAGCTCAGCGAGAGATTCGCCTTGGCGTTGGAGGCGGTCACAGCGGCGAGCACCCGTCCCAAGTGAGTCGGATCAAAGGGAAGCCGCAGACTCAGATGATGCTTCACGCTGTAGGCACGGAAGGTGTAAGTGCCTGCATCGTAGTCACGCTCTACGCCCACGTTGAAGGATTCGGTTTTGAGTTGTTCGGTGGTCAGGTCAGCCTTGGGCAGTGCGGCACGCAGAAGCTCCAGCTTGCGGGCGGCGTCTGCCATGGCCTTACCATAGTCGCGGTGTTCACTGATCAGCTCCAGACCGAGAATGACCGTGTCCGGGGTGGATGCCACCTGGCCGCTGCCTTGGACGCGAATGAGAGGAGGATTGGGTTTCATAGGTGGGGTCTAACGTGGAAGAGTTTCCAGCCCACGCCAGATCATTAATCTGCTTGTACAACCGTAAGGATTGCAATGCAGCCAGCCGCAGTCGCGACATTGAGCCACCAATCTATCAGGGCAACGTCTCCACCCGCCAGCCAACGCTGGTCATGACGGAGATCTTAGCTGGCTGCAGCGCGATCACGACCATTGAGATGATGGCAGCCAGGCCTGGATGCTTGATCTTCGGCTGCGCCCATCTCGGAAACGGTGCAAGAGTACAGAAAGAAAAGCGCCCAGGTCTGTGCAGACATAAGAGGTTCCTCCATGAAACTGGCCCAAGTGAGGACTGTCGCGACGGGTTGTACGCCTACACCCCCGCTTCCGCGACGGGGACAGGCGCTCCTTGATGCGGGACGTTTTCTGAATCACCGCCAACGGACCAGTAGGCGGAGCCGATGGTGCCGCGCACGCAGGGCGGCATGGACCGACTGCCATAAAAATTTCCGAGCCCGATGCGCAGCCCGTACGAGATGGGTGAATTTTCACCAGACACGGAGATGAGATTGCACACGCACTGGGCATTGTTGCGAAAGGCGCATGCCATGGGGCAGTCAGGGTTCGGATGGCGGATGTTCATGGTGGCTTCATGATACTGTCAAGTTGCCGGCGTACTGAACGGAGTCAGGTAGCCCCTCGATGAACAACGCAAGGGATGTTCCGCAATCTAGAATGGCTTCTTTACTGCTGCAAAGATTGGAGCTTCTTCCAATCATAGCAGCCTTTATGACTTCGACCATCCAAGCTGCCTTCTCCGCTGCAAATGCATTGTTCTTGACGCTGCTCAGCAAGCTTGCGCACGCACTTTGAAGTTCAGCGAATTCACCATTGCATAATTCCTTGCGATCAGTGCTGTAAATCACCGAATCGATTACATGAAGTGCTCTCAATGCTGATTGCTTGTCCATGGTGGTTGGTTGGTTTCCATTGACGTGTAACTCCGCGCCGGAGGACTAAGATAATGGCCCTTCATACGAGCGACTGCAAGCAAGAGCAAGATCCGCTCATGCATGAACCAGATCCACTCATGCACTTACAAGTTGCCGCTCAGCGGTCAGTTCTGCTTCGGCGCGCAACCAGTCGTCCGTATGATCACCGTCTTCGGATCCACGCTTTTGATAATTCAGGTAGGCTCTGGCACGAATCGCTTCCACTGGGTGGGTCACAGGCTGCGTGGCATTGTCCTGGGGTGCATCGGCTCCCGGCGGCAAGGCTTTGGCTTTGCGGGCCGGGGAAGATTTGGGGTTCTGCACTCCATAAGTTCGAGGTTTCGCCTTGGGGCCTGGGGAGTTTTTGACACTTGGGGGTGGTTTAAGACTCTTTGAACCTGTGGTCTTTGGGGGAACTTTTGCGCTTTTCCGACTGCTGGCGTCCGGAGTGCTTTTGCTCGTTTTCATGGGAATGTGAGGCACGTTCCAAAGTCAGCAGCCCTGTTGCAATGGGGTCTTTACCCCAGAGTGATTCCTGATTCTCATACTGATGCGGCACTGCTGTTCCTGAATGGGCGTCAGGCTGTCCCGTTCAGGGATGGGATCAACCTAATGGCGCATTGCCAGGTGCTCTTGCAAGTCCTTGGTCCAGAGAGCTTTGGCTTTGTTGATCATGATTGGTTTTAATGCTCCACTTCCTTTTGCAGAAGGTGGATTTCATCTGGGGTGAGGTCGAAGAGGCGATAGACGCGGTTGTTGATCTCGGCTTCGAGGGCATTAAGGGCATTCGTCAGGCGAGTTTGCTCGGCGCGTTTCTCGACGAGGTAGGATTCCCATTCGTCGGCGATTCGCGGGTTCTTCATAGGGTTGGAGGGGAGCTTGAAGCTTTGCTTCAAGGCTTCTCCCAGCGGGATGAGATCGTGTTCCCACCACGCTTCGGCCTTTTGGTTCAACAGGTTGCCGCTGTCTCCGGCGAAGGCTTGAAGCAGACGGCGCTGCACTTTGATCTGCGCCTGATAACGCTCCTGACCGAATGTGCTGCATTTCCGTGCGAGGTCCGCGATGACCTGCTTTTCTGACTCGGGAGCATCGGGAATGGGGATGTGCTCCATGTATTGAGCCTTGAGCCTGTATTGCCAGCGGTTACTGCGAAGCCGGAGAGGCTGGGCAGTCTTGCTAATGAAGAACCAAGTTGCCCATGAAGCGAGAACACCGAGCAGGAATCCATCATCATTAGGGACCATGAAGGACGTGTCGCCAATCAAGCTGCCTGAGTGATCGATGGCGAAACGTGGACAGTTCGTAATGTCTGGCCAAATGATTCTTGGCGCAGAGAAAGTTTCCCAATAAGCGCAGGACCGAAGTTCCCACCAAAACTTAATGTTATCCATTCGTCCTTTTAGCGCCCCCTCAAACTTCTGCATGTGCCGATAGACGGAAGGGTATGTGGCGGAAAATATTAACTCGGCACGTTCAGCCGCATCGCTCCAAGGCCACTTGTGCTGATCCGAGGAACATAAAGAAATGCCCCATAAGTTTGAGTCCTCGGTGTGCCAACTTCGGATGTCTTGTCCGCGTTTGAACTCGCGAAACAAGGCCGCGCACGAAGAGTCACCTTTAATGAGTAGTTCCTTCGTCGTGGAGTCCACAACAAAAGCTTCGGTAGTTCCCGGTTTGACCCCCATCAGAATACGGCTCGCTGGATACTGAGAGAGCGGCCGCCCATTGCTTGCGAGCTTCCCACGAAGCTGGAGAACATCGTCTGCTTCCAGTTCCCATGCACCTTCGCCGAGCCGCTCAGTGCGAACCATTGGTGCTGATGCGATTTCATCTGACAACGTCTCTGGTGGGCGACCGCTGGTCAACCATTTGAAGAGCTTCATATCACCACCGGATGCGTCCTTCGAGACGATACTGATTGAGCAACGGATCATTTCGGCATCCTCGAAAGGCTGAAATTCGCCAAAGTCCACCATGGATACCATTCGTGCATCTGTGGACAGGAACTTGCGCAATGGCGCGCCGAAGTTGCCACGCACCCAACTGCCGGAGGTGATGAAAGCCAACTGGCCACCGGGGCGAAGGAGTTCGATGCCTTGCTCGAAGAAATAGACGAAGATGTCAGCGACGCCGTGGTATGTGCGGTAGCGCTTTTCCCAATAGGGCTTATAAGGAGCGATCCATTCCTGCCGAATGTAAGGTGGATTGCCCACGACAACATCGAAGCCACCCTGTGCGAAGACTTCGGGGAAGACGGCCTGCCAGTCGAAGGCCTTGGGATGCACGGTGGAGTCGCTGACGACGCTGTTTCCTTCGCGGATGCTGTGGTCGAGGCTGGTGAGGCGCTTGCCATGCGCGGCGGTTTTGATCCAGAGGCTTAGCTGGCAGATCTGAATGGCCTCGGCGTTGAGGTCCACGCCGTAGATGTTGTGCTGGAGAATCTGGCGGTCGAGATCAAACAGCGTACGGTGACCGCGCAGTTCTTCCAGGCGGGCATTGGACACCTCGTAGTGAGCGTGGAGCTGGTCGAAGGCCTCGATGAGAAAAGCACCGCTACCACAGGCGGGGTCGAGAATGCGCAGGGTCTTTAAGACCTCCTGCCATTGCTCCCAGAAGCGGATGAGGGCCTTGCGCTGAGGCTCATTGAGCGCGGGGAGGTCGTAGGCGTTGGGATCGGTGAGCGTCTTCTTGGCGGTGCCGGTGGCGGCGGTTTCTTCAGTGGTGCGCAGAGCTTCAAAGCGGGCATCCAGCACGGCACCGAGCGTCTGCTCAACAATGTAGCGGGTGATGAAGGAGGGGGTGTAGAACGCGCCTTCTTTTTTGCGGCGGGTCTTTGCCTGCTTGTCATCGACAAGGGCGCTGTCATCGCGCTCCAATTCCTGGCGCAGGCGCTCCAGGTCGGTGATGGACTGCTCAAAGATGTGGCCGAGAATGTCCACGTCGATGACGGGACGGATTTCCTGCGTGTCAGTGGCCTCCGCCATCTCACGCGCCGGACGGTAATCGTAGTCGGCGAGATCGCGAAACAGCGCGCAGACTTCATCGGGCACGGCGAGGGTGTCCAGACCCGCGTCATGTGCAAAGAGGCCGCCGTTGTAGGCGGGAATCTTCAGCCCGGCATTGCCGACATCGACGGAGCGGAACAGGCCGCGAAAGTTTTCCCAGATGGGCCGGGGATTGTAGGGATCGTTGTGCTCGAAGGCGTGACGGACGGTGTTGGGCGGAAGCAGGACGCGGTCTTCGCAGAAGGAGCAGAAGAGAATGCGGTCGAGCAGCTTCTGGGTGCAGCGCAGGATTTCCTGCGGGTCCACCTGGTCATTGGCGATGCGGAGGCGGCCAAAAACCTCCTGGCGGATGTCGGCGTAGAGCGCGTAGAACTTGTTGGTCAGTTCACGCCCGGCGGACTCGGACGAACGCAGCAAGGCATTGAGATGGCTCTCACCCTGCGCAGGCACCACGCGCTCCGCTCCGAGCAGGAAGACAAAGCGTTTCAGCAGTGCTGCATCGCTGGCAAGACGCGTGGTCTCAAAGCGCTCATAGGTCTGCTGGTTGGAGCCTTTGTGATACAGCCGCGTCTCCCGCATGGAGGTGACGATGATCCAGTCACACGGGAGATTGATGGCGTAGCGATAGGCCTGATCTACGGCAGACATGCGGCGGCCGGCAAAGGGGCGCTCCAGTGGATCGCGTGTGCCTTTGCCCTCAACGGCGACAATGAACTTCTTGGTCTCGGTGGTGAAGCGCCCGAGCGCAGCATCCGCGAACTGGCCGTCCACCTCGACATGAGTTTCCCGCAGCAGGGTGAAGCTGTCTCCTGCGCCTGCCGGTCCGGTGTAACCAAGGAGATGGCCGAAGATGTCGGTGAGGAACTCAGGGAGGAGGGCTGTTTCCTTGAACGTATCCGCCTTGCCCGATGAGATGAGGTCTGCCCAATGCTGGAGGCGGGGCCGCGCTGCCTCGACCGATTCCGGCAGCGTGAAGGCATGCACCTGCTGGCGGACGAGTTCGGGATTGAAAAGAGGCTTGGTTTCGACTGCCATGGGTAGCTGCGACGATGGCAAGCCATCGTTAGACCGCACGGACAAAGTTGCCTTTGTCGCTAGGCGACCACTCGAACCTCTTTTTAGCACTCAGTTCAAATCAGAAGCCTTGCGCGGGCTGAATGCTGGCTGGGATCAGCTTCTGTCAGGTCAAATGGGTGAAGTTGGCGGGAAGGCCCCCATTGCTGCTCAGGCCAGCACGTCCTTTACCACATGCCCATGCACATTGGTGAGCCGGCGTTCGAGGCCGTTGTGGTAGAAAGTCAGCCGTTCGTGATCGAGACCCATGAGGTGGAGGATCGTCGCATTGAAATCATAGACGGAGGTGCTGTTGAGCGCGGCTTTGAAGCCGAACTCGTCGCTTTCGCCGTAGCTGAAGCCTTTCTTGACACCGGCTCCGGCAAGGAAACAAGTGAAGGCTCCGGGGTTGTGGTCACGGCCCGTGCCGTTGCCTTGCAGGAAGGGCATGCGGCCAAACTCAGTGGCCCAGACGATGAGCGTGTCCTCCAGCAGCCCCTGGCGTTTCAGGTCGCGAATGAGTGCGGCGGTGGGTTGGTCCATAATCTCGGCCTGCATGGCGTGCGTGGACTTGATGTCGCTGTGCGAATCCCAGTTGGTGATGCCATTCCCACCTGAAGGATCGCTGCCGTTGAAGAGCTGCACCACGCGAACTCCTTTCTCGATCAAGCGCCGCGCGAGGATGCAATTCTTGGCATACTCGCGTTTCAAATCGCTGCCCGTGTCGGTGCCGTATTCCTTGTGAATCGATTCCGGCTCGCCCTCCAGAGCCATGATTTCAGGCACGGACATCTGCATCCGCCCCGCGAGTTCATAGCTGGCCACACGCGCCGCCAGATTTGCATCGCCGGGGAACTGCTCCAGGTGCTTGCTGTTGAGCCGTTTCAACAGGTCGATGGTCGCACGATCATCGACTGCCGAGTAACTCGCTGGACGCGTGAGATTCGCAGGAGGGCTCTTGGCGGTGAAGTCCGTGCCTTGGAAAGCAGCGGGCAGGAAGCCACTGCCGAAGTTATTTTTGCCCGAGCGTGCCATGCCCCGTGGATCATTGATGGCGACAAAGGCGGGCAGTTCCGCACACTCGGAGCCGAGCGCATACGTCGTCCACGCACCGAAGGAAGGAAAGCCCTCCATGGTGAATCCCGTGTTCATGAAGTTCTCGCCCTGCGGATGCGCGCTGGTCTGCGTGTTCAGCGCATGGAGAAAACAAAAGTCATCCGCCAGCTCAGCCATGTTTGGCAGTAGGTCAGAGATCATCTTGCCTGACTGGCCGCGCGATTTGAAATCCCAGAACGGCTTCGCGATGTTGCCGCTCGGCCCTTCAAATGTCACTGCGGGCATGTTTGGCGGCTTCTTGCCGTGGTGTTTGATGAGTGCCGGCTTGTAGTCAAAAGTATCGACGTGGCTCACCGCACCCGGGCAAAAAATCACCAGCACGCGCTTGGCGGGCATCGGGAAATGCGGCTTGCGGGGTTCATACGGATGATCAGCATCGATCTGAGGGCGAATGGAGACCTTGCCGGTGAAGTTCGCTTTTTCTTCCGCTGCCAGAAGCTGGGCCAGCCCCAGGCCGCCAAAGGTCATGCCGGTGGAGCGCATGAAACTACGGCGGTCGAGGAGATGGCGACCTTTGAAGGAGATGTTTTCGGCGTGATTCATGACTACTGGTTTGAAGCTGCGGATTTGGGCTTGTGCAGTTCCTTGAATTTTTCGAACTGCGCGTCAGAGAGGAAGGTTTTGGCGTCGTGGTTGTAGGCGGTCCATGCTTCCATGGTTTTACCTTTGACCTCATCGGCTGAGGCGCCGCCCTCCTTGAGGGCATTAACTTTCGCCAGCGCCTCAGCGCGGGTTTGAATGGCCGCCGCGAGCTTCCTCTGTTGCTCCGCGTTGAGATCAGTAATGACCGTCGTCACTTTGGCCGTCTCTTTCTGCAGCCATTCCGGAATCTGCTTGCCGCCAGTATCCTGACCGTGGCTGTCGAGCCTGGTCAGTGAGAGTGTTCCGAGGAGGGTGATGAGGTTGAGGAAGGCGAAGATGCGGGTGGATTTCATGGCTTGCGTTGGGGGTGGGTGTGTTGAACTCGCGAAATTTGCGAGAAAGAGAATCTCCCTGCGTCACGGCAGGAAGGCGAATTCGTTGGAGTTAATCAGGCTGCGGCAGACGAGTGGCAGCCCGGTGCTTTTGGCGACTTCGAGACTGGCAGCCAGTTCGTCGGTGTCGGGCTCGCGATTGAGCAGGAGCTGAAAGCAGCGCTTCACGGCGGCATCCAGATGGTCCTTGCCGACTTCGCTCTGGGCGCGCTGAGCGATGAACTCACTCTGCTCGACCACGAAATCGCTGTTCATCAAGTTGAGCGCCTGCAGCGGCGTGGTGGAGACCGGGCGCTTGGGGCTGACCTGGCCGCAATCCGGGAAGTCGAAGGCCGTGAAAATGCGGTCGTCCACACGGCGCATGCGTTCCTGGTAGATCATGCGACGCCAGGTCTCCGGGCCGTGGTTGTCGATGACCTTCCACTGAGCATAGGTTTTCTTCACATTGTGAATGCGAAAGCTGCGGCCACCCAGTGTGGGATCGAGTTTGCCTGAGGCTTGCAGGATGCTGTCACGAATAACCTCCGCTTCCACTCGCTGCGGCGGGTAGCGCCAGAGCAGCGCTGCACCTGCATCCGCCTGCAGTCCGTCATCTCGCGGAGCGCTGGACTGACGAAACGCATCCGTCAGCACGATACGACGGATGAGGTCTTTGATGTCCCAAGCTTTCGCCCCCTTGTCCTGCGGTTTCACGAACTCGGCGGCAAGATAGTCCAGCAACTCAGGATGCGTCGGTGGTGTCCCAGCTTTGCCAAAATCAGCCGTGGTCGGCACGATGCCGCTGCCAAACAGATGATGCCAGATGCGATTGACGAACACCCGCGCCGTGAGCGGATGCTCAGGCCGCGTGAGCCATTCGGCAAAGCGTTTGCGGCGCTCCGCATCAGGGGCCGATGAGTCGAGACCGAGGTCACCGTCGAGCACGGCGAATCCTGCGGGCATCACTTCATTGGCGGGATTCTCCGGGCTGCCACGGCTGAGCACATGCGTCACTTCAGGCTTGTGAAAACTGCCGACAAAACTGTGTCGCGGGCCTTCTTCAGCCAGGGCGTCGAGATATTCTTGAAGCCGTGTCGAGGCAGTTTTCAAAGTGATATCCTTTTTCAGCGCGGCCCGTGCCTGCTGCGTGCTGGCCACCTCTTTCCACGTGCCGTCCGCCTGCTGCGCGAGTATGCGATAACCGGGGAAGTTGCTCTTGCCGCCCTTGTTGCCATTGTCGAGATAGTCGGTCTCGAAGTAGTACTCACGGTTCGAACTGAAGCGAAAACGGTTCACCTCCTGTGCCTGCGGAAAATGGATCTCGACCCAGGGCTTCATGTTGCTGCCCGCCGCAGCCTTCGATTTCCAAATCATCGTGCCATACTCGCCGTCGTTCGCCCTTTGAACTCCGGCCCCAGGATCGGCCATCGTCGGGTCTTCGACGAGCTTGGTGCCAGCGCTCGCTGCCGCGAGATTTTCTTTGAAGTCCTTGGTGCCGAAGACTTCGAGTTCGTCGATGAAAGTCTGCGCCTTGTCGAACTCAATGCGCAGCACCTGCGTCGTCGTATTAGGAAACACCATGTCAGTGTAGCCGCCGTTGTTTTCCTCCCAGACGCCACCCCCCTCGCGCAAGATTTTGCGCTCCAGATTCAGCAGCGGATACAACTCGTTCGCGCGTTGCACTCGCGGATGATCCTTGGACAATTCCGGGCGACGGCCACCGAATTCGACGCCCTCAAACACGGCCGTGAGCGAGTAGTAATCCTGAATCGAAATGGGATCGAACTTGTGATTGTGGCAGCGCGCACAGCCGACCGTCATGCCGAGCATCGAGGCACCCACCGTCTGCATGATTTCATCCAAACGATCTGCACGTGCCTGACGAATGGCTGCGGGCTCACGGCCTACGGTGGCGGCGGGCACATGCGGACCCGCGACGAGGAATCCGGTGGCCTCACCATTGCCCATCTGATCTCCTGCAAGCTGCTCCCGCACGAACTGATCATAAGGCCGGTTTTCGTTGAAGGCGCGGATGACGTAATCGCGGTAAATCCAAGCGTTTTTGCGAAAGAGATTTGCCTCCGATCCATTCGACTCCGCCCAGCGAATGACATCCAGCCAATGCTGCGCCCAACGCTCGCCAAAGTGCGGCGAAGCAAGCAGCTCATCCACCAGCACCCTGTACGCTCCGGCTTCATCCGCCTTGGAATCGGCAACAAACTTCGTCACCCGCTCGGGAGTCGGCTGCAAGCCCGTCAGCAGCACGGAAACACGACGAATGAGTGTGCGCGAATCAGCGGCCGGATTGTAGCCGAGATTCTTCGCATGCAGCTTTGCGAGCAGGAAGCCATCAATGGGCAGCTTCGCTTCTGCCAGCCCGGGGATCTCCGGACGCTGCACCGGCTTCAGTGACCACAGATCAGAAGTCACCTTCACCACCGCATCCATCTGCCCCGGAATCACCGCGCCTTCGGCAATCCATTTCTCCATCAATGCGATTTGCTCAGCGTTTAGCGGTTTGCCCTTCGGCGGCATGATTTCGTCATCATCAGCAGACTTCAGCAGCTCAATGAGATGACTTTTGCTTGGATCGCCAGGAACCACGGACTTGACACCCGAGTCGCCCCCTTTGAGCAAGATCGGACGTTGATCCACACGGAAGCCGGACTTCTGCTTGTCAGGGCCATGGCAGTCCAGGCAGCGTTCGGTGAGGATGGGCTGAATGTCTTTGTCGAAATCAACGGCATGGGACTCCTGCAGGGTCGCGAAGAAGCAGAGAGTGATGGCGGCTGTGCGGACGGGGTTCATCAGAAGACTACTGCCGCCCGCACATGAACCTCACGCGCTATCTTGAAAAAATCCAGCGCTTCTGAAATGGCTGCCCTGTCGCATGAGGAAGTCAGCGCCGAATGATCGCAAGCCAGTCTTCCTGCGGTTCATCCGCAGGCTGTCCGATGCTCGCGCGAGCGCCGCCATGGATGACTTTGACCGAGCCATCCCTGAGCGCACCGCCGGTGCGGGGATTGAACCATTGAACGGTGAAGTCGCCCTGAACGGCGCTGAGGTCGAGTTCCGTGCTGCTGCCCTGCGGGAGGTAAACGAGGTAAATCTGCCCGGCTTTGGCGAGGCAATATTTCGAGTTGTCCTGCTTGGCATTTCCGATGAGCGCATCGGCGTTCGCCATTTCCCAAAACGGAACCTTGTTCGCGGGAAAAAACTCGAGCGCGATGCGGCAGAAGTCCCAGCTCTTGTCGCGGCTGCGGAAGTCTTCGCAGACAAGATCGTTCTCAGGCAGCGCGTAGCCGAAGTAGTATTCCACGCCCGCACCGCCTGCCATGAAGTTGCCCCAGAGGCAGAGCTTGCGGATGTCGTGCAGGGTGTAGGGCTTGGACTTCACATCGCCTGTGGTGGCATTTTCCTTCTTTTTGCCCTTCTCGATAGCAATGCCGTCGGTGCCTTTGTAGCCGGGATCCTGCGGCACGCCGAGTCCGGCGGGGTTCTGTTCATCCTGCGCCACGACCCACGGTTTGCCTGCCTTGTCGGATTCGCTGACCCAATGCAGCGTGCGCTGGTGCGTGGTGTTCCAGCCATTCTGCAATGACACACCCGTGAGCAGCGATTGCTCTCCAATGAGCACGTCATACTTCAACTCCTGCTGATTGGGGAAGGTGTGCAGCACGATGTGATGATGATACGGGTCGGTGTCGTGCAGATACTTCACCATGTCGCGCACCTCCTCAGCGGACTGCGTGTTCTCCTCGCCGATGTTCCAGTTGAGCGCCAGTTCATGGCCGAAGCGTGCGATGATTTCGCGGCAGTAGAGTTTTCTTTCCGGTCCAAGTTTGCCGCCATCGAGCGACTCCGGCACCCGGCCAGCTTTGCTCTCATGCCCCAGACGGTCATCATCCATCTCGTTCTCCTGCAGTTTGAAATGCAGATACAGACCGAGCTGCGTCGCATGATCGAAGACAATGCCCCACTGATCGAGCTTCGAGCAGTCATAGTGCATCTTGTCAGTGCGTTCGATGAAGGGCCAGACGTTGTCGCCGTCACCTGCAGCATTGTAGGTGAGGAACGAGAAGGCATTCGCGCCTTTGGCCGCGAGGTAGTTGATCGCGCCAATCAGCCCCTTGCCTTTGCCGTCCTTCCACGTCGGGTCGCCTGCCTTCCAGTCCTGCAAATGCGGGGACCACGTTTTAAGCGGCACCTTTTTCACCTTGCCGCCAGTGGTGTTGTCGAAGTCCACATACCCGAGCATCGTCTCAGGCGCATCAGCTCCAGCCTTGAGAAAAGACTCCTGCGAGCCCGCGAACCGAAGATGATGCTTGCCCACATATTCCAGACGCCCCTTGCCCCGGAAATCGCGTCCCGCCTTGTCGGTGGCACCGATTTCGAAGCTGCCAGTGATGCCATCAAAAGGCTTCAGCGCCTCGCCACCGCCATCGAGCGCGGCGAATTTCCCTGTCGTAAAACTCACATGGTAATTCCAGACGCCCGCTTTGTCGGGTGAGAGGTGAGCCTTCCACTTCGTGCCGTTCTCGGCGCTGGATTGCCCCGCATCGCCATCCGCAGCGAAGTAACCGGGCACAACATACTTCGGCATGCCGCTCTCATGCGTGAATGTGACATTGAACGCATGATCAGTAAATGGATTGGGTGCCGCATCCTTTTCATTCGCGAACGGGCCGTCGAGAGTGAGCGTGACTTTGTGCCACTGCTTGAGTTCGCCGCTGACCGCGACTTGGCCGCTGCCATCAGCGGCATGCAGTATCCATTGAAGTGCAGCGAGTGCGAAGATGATTGGGATGCGCATGGGATTACGAGAGTCTGGAGTGTTTACCAATTTTCATCAATCACCTTCTGAATATGCGGGTGTGACTCGTCACCCTCATGCAGTTCCTCGCGCTGGCGTTTCAGCTCCGCTTTCAGTTCGCTGATCTTGGCGGCGTATTCAGGGTTCGCGTATTGGTTGTGCATTTCCTGCGGATCGGTGCTCAGATCGTAGAACTCCCAGGCGGACGGCGTGGGCTCGATCTTGTAGGAGGCCCCTTTCTTCCACGGCATGGTCAGCTTGCCATTGCTGGCCTCGTCTTCAGCCTGGCTGTAGTAAAAGATGAGCTTGCTGTCGGCAGTGCGGATGCCGAAATGCGCGGGGTTGTCATGATGCATGAGGTGCATCCAGTAGCGATAATAGGTGGCGGTGCGCCAGTGGGCCAGCGGCTGGCCCGCCAGTGCGGCGTCAAAGCTGCGGCCCTGCATCTGCGCGGGTGCCTTGGCTCCGGCAAGCTTCAGCATCGTCGGCGCAAAGTCCGTGTTGTTGATCAGGTCGCTGTTCACCGTGCCCGCCTTGATGAGCTTCGGGTAGCGCATGATGAAAGGCATCCGCATGGACTCCTCATACATCCAGCGCTTGTCGATGTAGTCGTGCTCGCCCAGCATCATGCCTTGGTCGGAGGTGTATATAATGACGGTGTTGTCCAGCAGGCCGTTCTTTTTGAGGTAATCAAACAGCCGCGCGAGATTGTCGTCCACGCCCTTCACGCAGCGCAGGTAGCGCTTCAAATACTCCTGGTAGGCCTGATGCGTGTACTCATGGTCATCGAGACCGGGAGAGATGTTGAAGTCGATGCCGTAGTTCCGCACCGGATGCCGCTTTGACACGGAGGTGCCGATGCGATGCACCAGGCTGTCGTTCTCACCACGCGTGGCCACAGAGCCAAAACCTGCCGCAGGCTGGTCGTAGAGATTGTCCGGCTCAGGGATCTCCGTGTCCTTCAAATAATCCGCGTAGCGCGGCGCAAACTCAAACATGTCATGCGGTGCCTTGTGGTGCAGCATGAGGAAGAAGGGCTTCGTCTTGTCGCGCTTCTCCAGCCAGTCGAGCCCGATGTCGGTGATGACATCGCTCACATAGCCCTCGTGTTTCACCACGTTCTTCGGCCAGTCCTTGTCGCCGCGCGCGATGAAGTCGGGATCAAAGTATTTCCCCTGACCCGGCAGCACATTGTAATAGTCAAAGCTCGCCGGTTCGGCCTCCAGATGCCACTTGCCGATCATCGCGGTCAGGTAGCCCGCCTTCTTCATCTCCTGCGGCAGATACTGGCGCTCCGGCGGCAGCACCCCATTGAGATCCGTGACGCCGTTGGTCTGCGAATACTGCCCGGTCAGGATCGTCGCACGGCTCGGCGTGCAGATCGAGTTCGTGCAAAACACACGGTCAAAGCGCATGCCTTCCGCCGCCAGCTTGTCGAGCGTCGGCGTGGGGTTCAGCTTCGCAAGCCGCCCGCCGTAAGCCCCCACGGCCTGCGTCGTGTGGTCATCCGACATGATGTAAAGGATGTTGGGCCTGTCGGCGGCGTCGATCGAAAAGACGATCATACTGCAGGAGGCAAAAAGAATGAGAGAGAGTTTTTTCATGGAATCTGAAGCAAATGCCTTGAGCATGAAATAAGTTAACAGAGTTTTTGTTTCCCCACCGCGCTTAGTCCAGTTCGCAAAGGGTTTCCGCAGCAGGTCATCCCCGATGCTGATTGACTTTGCGATAGTCTCTCGGGGCGCAAGCACATGCCCGTTTGAAAGCATCGTTGAAGCGGCTCAGGCTTTGAAATCCGGAAGCGAAGGCGATCTCAATCACGGGATCGGCGGTCGTTACCAGAAGCCGCTGTGCATGGGAGATGCGGTGCTGGGTGATGAAGTCGGTCATCGTGGTGCCGAAAGCTTTGCGGAAGAGATTCATCGCGTAGTTCGGATGCAGGCCACCGGCCTTGGCGATGTCAACTGCCGTCAGTTGTTCTGCATAGTTTTGGGCGATGTGGCAGGCGAGTTGGTCGGCTTTGGATAGGTTGGGATCTGGGGCGCGGGTTTGAGCGCGTTTGGGCAGGGATTGCGCCATTCGCAGCAGACGCGCCTGGATTTCAAGCAAGGCGGCGCGTTCGCACGTGGCATCGTCTGAGTGCAAATCGGACTCCCATTGCTCAAAGCGCGCCTCATCGCCCTTCATGGACTTGCTCTCGCTCACGAACTGGCCTTTGAGCACGGCGTGCACAAAGGCTTCCGGCAATCCCGCCGCGAGAAACCAGCCGAGCGGCAGCGTGACCACAAAATAGGGCTGCTCGCCCTCCCATGCGACGATCTGATGCGGGATGGCCGCCCAGAACATTGCCAACCGTCCAGCCGTGAGAGTGGTGCGTTGCCCGCCAAGCAGGTAGCTGAGTGATCCGGAGCGCAGAAAATTGATCTCGATTTCATTGTGCCGGTCCGGACGATGCATAAGAGCAGGTTTCCATGCCTCACAGGTGAAGCCATAGGGCGAGAATGGCGTGCGTGTGTGATCAAAGCGTTTCATGAGACCTTAGAATACGGGCAATTTACGACGGAATGCAGGTGTTACTTCGCCAATACAGACAGTTTAATAGCATCACAACCATGAAACACGCCCCCCTCGCCTGCGCCACACTGCTGGCTCTCACTACGTTCGCGCTTGCGAGCACGAGTGCGATGGAAGATCAACGGCTGCGCGTGATTGTTTCCACCGACATCGGCGGGACAGATCCCGATGACTTCCAATCCATGGTGCATCTGCTTGTCTATGCCGACAGCTTCGATCTGGAAGGTCTGGTTGCCTCGCCTTTTGGACAGGGGCTCAAGAAAGACATTCTGACGGTGATCGACCACTTTGAAAAAGATTACCCGAACCTGAAGTCGTATTCGGACCGCTATCCTGCGCCCGACGCGCTACGTGCCATCACCAAACAAGGCGCAACCGATGCGCACGATTTCACGGGCGTCGGGAAGCCCGGCGAAGGTTCTGAATGGATCATTCAATGCGCCCGTCGCGACGACTCGCGGCCGCTTCATATCCTTGTTTGGGGCGGCATCGAAGATCTCGCACAGGCTCTCCACGACGCGCCGGACATCTTGCCAAAACTGCGCGTCTTTTTCATTGGTGGCCCCAACAAAAAGTGGAGCGTGGACGCCTACAACTACATCGAGCAAAACCATCCGGCGCTCTGGATGATCGAATCCAATGCGACCTATCGCGGCTGGTTCGTTGGCGGCAATCAGAAGGGCGAATGGGGCAACCGCGAATTCGTCAAACAGCACATCGCCGGTCACGGTGCGCTCGGCGACTACTTCGCCACCCAGCTCAAGGGCACGATCAAGATGGGCGACACACCGTCCCTTGCACGCCTGATTCACGGCACGCCAGAAGACCCCACGCAACCAAGCTGGGGCGGCAAATACGTCCGCATCTGGGATGGCCGCAAAACCATCTTCGACCACCTGACCACGCCAGCGGACACTGCGGAAGTTTTCGGCGTGACCGAATTCGCCCTGCCGGTGCCCGAGGGTTATTCATCAAAGAACACGGCCGTGATGATCTTCGATGGCGGTGTGCCTGCCTCTCCGGGCAAGCATGAAGGCCAGGTCCTGCGGTTCCGCTTTTCCCCACGCGACGCCAAGGTGTGGTCCTATCAGATCAAGAGCGATTTCGCCGGACTCGACGGCAAGCCAGGCAAATTCACCGCCGCACCGCCGACCATTGATCGCACAGGCAAACCCTCCACCATCCATCCGAACTGGTGGATCGACGATCCTGATCCAACGACTGCTGAGGGCGTGCATCCCGGCGCAAAATCGGTGAATCAATGGCGCGAGGATTTCCTCCGCGATTTCGCCACGCGCATGGATCGCTGCAAGACGCCTGCCAGCCCGGAACAGAAATCGCCCCGTTGAAAACCATCATTCTCCTGAACTGCCCACATGAAAACGAATTTATTCATTCCCGCCCTTCTGATGTTCGCAACTGGCCTCGCCGCAGATGCTCCAGCAGCGGAACCCAGCACCCCATCAGCCTTCGTCCCCGCATTTCCCGGAGCAGAGGGCTACGGAGCACAGGCATCAGGCGGTCGTGGTGGCATGGTGATTGCCGTGACCAACCTCGACGCGTCCGGACCCGGCAGCCTGAGCGCGGCATGTGCTGCCGAGGGGCCGCGCATCGTCATCTTCCGCGTATCGGGCACCATCGACGGTGACTTGAAGATCAAGCACGATCACATCACCCTTGCCGGGCAGACGGCTCCGGGGGACGGGATCACGCTCAAAGGCAACCTCGCCATCGATGCCAATGATGTCATCATTCGGTATCTCCGAGTCAGAACGGATCACGAGGGTGACGCCTTGGGCGGAAGATACCGGAAGAACATCATTCTGGATCATGTGTCCGCCAGTTGGAGCACCGATGAAGTACTCTCTCTCTATCACAATGAAAACGTCACGATTCAATGGTGCATGATCACTGAAGCATGCGCCAAGGAAGACGGGTCGCATCGTTTTGGAGGAATCTGGGGAAACCAAAACGGCACGTACCATCACAACCTGATTGCTCATAACGACAGCCGTAACATTCGCTGGGCATCCGGCTGCGGATACAACGATTACCGCAACAACGTGCTCTACAACTGGGGCTACGAAAGCTCTTACGGTGGCGAAGCGCAGCAAAAGGGAGATCGGCGAACACCCCCCATACCATTTTCCACCATCAACATGGTGGCCAATTACTACAAACCCGGCCCCGCCACTCGCACCGACGTGAAGAGTCGCATTGCAAAGCCTTCCTCCCGTGGCACTGACGACAACGGCAGCTGGCATTTGGCGGACAACTACGTGGACGGTTCA
Source organism: Verrucomicrobiota bacterium (assembly GCA_017301975.1). Classification (GTDB taxonomy): domain Bacteria; phylum Verrucomicrobiota; class Verrucomicrobiia; order Verrucomicrobiales; family Verrucomicrobiaceae; genus Prosthecobacter. Next base: position 37,544 of record JAFLEI010000040.1, on the reverse strand, counting down.
CCCGAAGTGACTGCAGACAACTGGCTGGGCATGCACGGCACCGGCTTCACAAAACTCACCGCTCCATGGGAGGCGATGCCCATCCGGCAGCAATCAGCCAAGGATGCGTATGTGACAGTCCTCGACCTTGCAGGCTGTTCCTCTCCCAAGCGCGATTCGATTGACGCCCGCATCATCGAAGACGTCCGCAATGGCACCGCGACCCATGGTCTGAGCGGAATCATCACCACTCCGGATGACGTGGGTGGCTGGCCAAATCTGCAAGCCTCGGAGCCCCCGGTGGATTCAGACAACGATGGCATGCCTGACGCCTGGGAACTCAAATTCAAGCTCAATGCGCAGGACCCTTCGGACGCTGCGCAGGACACAGACAAAGACGGCTTCTCCAATGTGGAGGAGTATCTGAACGGCACCGACCCCACCGTGTTGGTGGACTACACCAAGTCCGAAAACAACATCAACACCTTGAAATAACCAGATGAACAGAGCACGACGCCTTCTTTTCCTCGTTTGGGCGCTGAGCGGCCTCTCTACTTTAGCAGCCTCCGACAAGCCGCGCGTGCTCGTCACGAGCGACGGCGAAATCGACGACGAATGCTCCCTCGTCCGCTTCCTTCTCTACGCGAATGAATGGGACATCGAAGGCATCATCACATCGAGTTCGCAATACCATTGGCAGGGACACAAATGGGCCGGGGACGACTGGGCGCAGCCGTATTTGAAGGCTTATGCCGAAGTGTATCCGAACCTCCTCAAGCACGATCCCGGTTATCCCTCGCCCGAATTTTTGCAATCGCGCACGCTGCTCGGCAACGTGAAGACGGAGGGCGAAATGGAAATGGTCACTTCCGGATCAAAACGAATCGTCGAGGTCCTGCTGGACGACTCCGACCCACGGCCCATTTGGATTCAAGCCTGGGGCGGCACCAACACCATCGCCCGGGCGTTGAAGACCATTGAAGAAGAGCATCCGGAGAAAATGGCGGCGGTCGCCAGGAAGATCCGGTTCTACTTCATCTGGGAGCAGGACATCACCTACCAGCGCTACATCCGCCCGCACTGGGGCAAGTATAACATCCCGACCATCATCTCAGACCAGTTCATCGCCATCTTCTATCATTGGAAAAAGTTTCTGCCCGCCGACAAGCAGGCCTATCTGGCTGGCTCTTGGATGAAGCCGAACATCCTCGAAAACCACGGCCCGCTCTGCTCGCTGTACAAAGCGCATGTGAAAGGAGACAAAGGATTCGACGAAGGCGACTTTCGCTCCGAGGGCGACTCGCCAGCCTTCTTGCACACGATTCCGACCGGGCTGCGCAGCATGGAGTCGCCCGACTTCGGCGGCTGGGGCGGCCGTTTTGTAAAAGTGCGCGACAACACCTGGCTCGATCCAGTGACTGAGCCGGGCTACCAGTATCCAGCAGGCCGCTGGTTCGGAAACTCGGCCTGGGGACGCATGCGGCTGAAAAAGGAAATCCCAAACGACGCAGAACTCACCGCGTATCTCAAACCCCAGTGGCGCTGGATTGACGCGTTCCAAAATGATTTCGCGGCGCGGGCCGACTGGTGCGTGAAGGAATTCAAGGACGCCAACCACGCGCCCGTCATCCAAATCAACGGCGCGCTCAACAGGACCGTCAAAGCAGACGAAACGGTGAAGCTCGAAGCCACCGCCACTGATCCCGATGGCAACAAGCTCACCACCCGATGGTGGCAATACTCAGACGCCGATTCTGCCGTCACGAAGGTGGTCATCACCAACCCCGACTCACTGGACCATGACAGCTTCGTCGTGCCAAAAGAGCCAGGGAAGCAGATCCACATCATCCTCGAAGTGACCGACAACGGCAGCCCGCCTCTCGTGGTTTATCAGCGCATTATCTGCGACATCGAATGAAAGCCAAACCCGTTCACAAAAAACAATCATGACTGGAAGTCTTGCCCACGCTGAAAGTCCCGCCGACGCCCGCAAGGTTCCCATTCGCTGGGCAGCAATCGCTGGCCATGGGGAGGCTTAAAACGTGAGGTTTCATGATGTTGATTGTAGATGAGATGTGTCAAAAGAGGCGGGGCAAGGTTGTTGAGTTTATTTCCGCTGCTTCATTTTCTTGCTTTTTTCGCCCTCTCCTTCACCGCCGCTTTTAGGCTTGAGTGTGGTGAGCACCGGAGTTTTCTCGGCCCAAGGAACGTTGCGGTCGAAGAGGATCGGATAGGCTTCGTAACCATGCTCCTGCACCACCTTTTCTTTCATCGCGGCGAGTTCGGCGGCGTACAGTTTGCGCATGGCCTTCAGTGGCTCGGCGTAGCCGGATTCACCCGCGAGATTGGCCATTTCGTAGCCGTCCTGACCGACATTGAACAATTCTTCCGTCGGCTTCATGCCCTCGCCATAGTACCAGTAGATGTATTTCCATTCGGGCGTGACCACGGCCATGGATTGCGCGGACTGGTTGCCCCAGAAGTTGAAGAGCGGCAAGGCATCGCGCACCTGCCCCTTGGGATTCGTGAGCAAGGGCAGCAGGTTTTTCCCATCGATGCCTGCGGGCGCTGCCTCACCCGACAGGGCGAAGATCGTGGCAGCCATATCGACATTGCCAGTGATCGCGTTGCTGGTCGCACCCGCGTGCTGTTTAGGCAGGCGGGGATCGTAGATGATCAGCGGTGACTTGGAGCCCTCCTCATACGGGATCACTTTGTCGCCGAACCCGTGCGAGCCAGAATTGTAGCCGTTGTCAGAGGTGAAAATGATGACGGTGTTCTTGTCGAAACCCTCGCGCTCCAACCCTTCGCGGATCATGCCGACTGCGGCGTCCACGCCAGTGATGAGCGCATAATATTTCGCCGCCGTGTCATCGTAGTCGTTCACCCACTCGCGATAGCCCGTCGCCGCTCGGCTGGTCTGTGACTGCTGTGACAGATGCTTCGCGTTCTCCACGCCATAGTTCAGCGGACGCTTGAAGGTCTTGCCTTCGTAGAGCTTCATGTCGATGGGATCTGGCGTGAACGGCATGTGCGGTGCCTTGAAGCTGATGCTCATGCAGAACGGCTTGCCACTCCCCTTCGCTGATTTGAAAAAATCCTGCGCCCATGCACCGTAAGCACGCGAGCAATGCGGATATTTGTCCGCATACTTGGCGATGCCCTCGTTCTTCGCCGTCTCGTAAAACGTCTGCCCCGGCCCACCGGCCCACTGGTCAAACAGCGGCGCGAGCGTGTCGAATTTCTCGCCCTGAATGACGAAACCGATTTTTCCGGCGAACCCGGTGAAGTAGCCCGCCTTGCGCAGCAGCACGGGATAAGACTGCTCGATAAATCGTCGCTCCAGATCGCCATGCTCGAAGTTGCAGCCATGCCGATACTCATACAGCCCCGTGAGCGCGCAGCAGCGGCTCGCCATGCAGATGGCCGTGGTGTTGTAGTGGTTGGAGAAGCGCACACCATCACTTGCGAGCTTGTCGAGATGCGGCGTGATCACATCGCCATTGCCTGCGCAACCCATGGCGCGTGCCGTCTGGTCATCAGACAACAGAAACACAATATTCGGACGCTCCACCGCCCGGGCGATGCCGCAGACGAAGATGAGAATAGGGATGACCAGCGTGCAAAGATTGAGTTTCATGCGGGATTCTTGCCTAGGTGCGATGTTTCAATTCACGGGCGTGGATCAGCCGCAAATCGCAGGGTGTGTGGCTGGCCTGCCGGCAGTGGGATGTTAAAAGTCTGCCGCCAACTTTGCACGGATGAATCATAATCCGTCTGCCAGAAGTCGTTACCGTTCACGCTTTGGTCGAGGCCTTGGCCATCCACGGTGAGTATGTATCCCTTCGACGCGTTGAGGCCGGTGAACGTGACTGGCACATGGCCGACTCCGCCTTTGACGATGATCTCCGCCGTCTCATGGGCATCCACGGCGATGCGCAAAGGATACGCCTCCAGAACCGTTCCGTGAATGGCCTCGCATTTCAGGGCATTGCCTGCAGCCTCACGTTGCACCATTTTCCAAGTATCGGCACCGCTGGCCAGCAACTTCTTGAAGGCCTCATCCGGGCCGTAATAATCGGACGCGTCAGCAGGAAACACCACCAGTTCCAAATCCGCTTCCACATAGTCACCAGGGACCAGCTTCACGATCCCCGGCGGTGGTGCCAGTTCCACGACGGTGCGATTGTTCTTTCCCAACTTGGTGCAGAAGAACGCGACGTAGGGTTGCGCTGCTGGCTGCCCCCCGAGCACCGCCTGCCACTTGCGCACGATAAAGCCCCGGCTGGCGGCGGCAGCGTGTTCGGAAAGTCCTTCGCGCTCCAGGCCATGAATCGACACCCACGGTTGCTCGCCGAGCATCGGCATCGGTGCGCGGTCATACTCCTGATTGCTGCGCTTCGGCTCCCATTCCTCAGGCACTCCGCCGATGTCCCCCACGGCGACCCGGCGGCTTGGCGTGCCGTTATAGAAATCCGCACCGAGCTGAAAAAAGGCGAGCCGTTTCCACTGCATGGGCTTCTTTACATCGTAGCGGAGATGAATGAAGGTGCGCAGGTAGTCTTGACTGCGTGGCACAGAGACATCCATGCGCGCAGACATCTCGCCGCCTGCCGACTCCTCTGTGTAACTTGCCTGCGTCAAGCACGGGCCATAGGCGCGGTAATCCGTACGCGTCGCCCGCATTGGCTGGTACACGCCTTGCACATCCTGCCACATCAGAGCATCACCGCCGCCACAGTTGTCCGCCCAGTTCCAAGGCTTCGGCTTGGCATGGGAGAGCGTCATCAGCGGACGCACATCCGTGATGAAGCACCTCACCTGGGCACGGCCAGGCTCGAAACAAATGCTCTCGCCAAAGCTGCCGATCGCCGTCTGATCCCAGAATTGATTCGTGCCCCAGCCAATGAGACTGAGCTGCGCCAATGAGGCCGCGAAGACACCGCCATAGCGTGCATGAACGATCTGCAACACCAACTCGCGCGATGACTTCGGAGCCAGCCGCACATACGCAAAGCCGTGAAACCATGGCCCCTGATGCGGCAGCACGCCTTTCTCCGGACGCTGATGCCAGTTCTTGGAAGTCTGCACCGGCAGCCCCGTGGGCGTGCCATCGGGCTCGCACAGCATCGGCGTAAAGCCAGTGATGTCCGGTGGATGGTTCTGGATAAACATCACCCGCACCACCGTCGGCTCATCGCTGTCATTGCGCAGCGTCAGAGGCCAGCGGTCCAGATGATCAAATCTCTCATCCTCATTTTCCGGGGCACGTTTGCCTGGTCTTGCAGGGTCAGGCACCAGCAGTGTATGGCAGCCGAGCGCCTCATCAAATCCAACCTTCAGCACCGGGTCTGCGACCACCACCGTGCGCGGGCCGACATCCTTCCCAAAGACCACGAGCGGCAGCGAATTGCGTTTCTCCAGCGCAGCGGAGACGCGCTGCTTTCCGAGCCGCAGCTCAATTGCACCATCGGCAGGCAACGCATCCGGCTCCAGTTCCAACCGCAAAGCCAGCCGGTCCGGCCACGCCGAAATCTCCAGCCGTGCCGCACAGGCAAATGCAGCACCGTCACTGTCCACAAAGCGCAGCCCCTCAATCACCACACGCTGAAAAAACCGACCACTCTCCACAAAGCGCACCGGCTGCAGAAAGCTATCCTTCGTTTCCAGATGTCCCACGCATGTGAACCTGCGACCCGCCACCACCACAGCACAGTCCCATTCCACAGCAGGCAGATCCGCCAAGGCGGTGCGCCCCGGCTGCACCGTTTCCTTCACCGCCATCGCAGCCGGCCATTCACCAGCGCGAAGAGCACGCATCGCGTGCGTGTCAAAGGCCATTCCCCACGTTCCCGATTGGAAACACAGGGTCTCCGTCGCCGGTGGCTGCGTGCTGTGACGAATCATAGGCGGCCCGTCAGCCCACCACAGCATCGTGTAATCCTCCGGCTGCGGTGCCTGCCCACTCGCGCTGCCTGCCAGCGCAAGAACGAGAATCGGAATGATGGCAAGGTGGTGCTTCACGTGGAATAGTTTCATCGTATTCGGCGGCGCTATTTCGCCGCTGGCCCGACGAACTCCGCGCGCGTCAGTTTGCCATCGCTGTTCTTGTCGAAGTTTTTGAAACGCGCATCCAGGTTGTCCTGCCCCTTCAGTCCGGCCTTGTATTCGTCGAGTATCAGGACGCCGTCTTTGTTCGTGTCCCAGCGTTCCAGGGCCTTGGCGCGCACTTCGGGGGTCACCCCGGAGCCTTTGGCGGCCGTCTTCTTCGGGCCGGGTGCCGCCTCGATTTTTTGCGTACTCAGGCATTCAGGATTCGGCTGGGTGGGAAGTGTGGCCTTCCATTCAAGCGCCATCTTGCTCAGGCGGGCGACGATGTCAGGATGATCCTTCGCGACATCGGCGGCCTCAGCGCGGTCCTCGTTGAGGTGATGCAACTCGGCGCGCTGCGCGTCGCCGGTCATCACCAGTTTCCAGTCGCCGTCGCGCACGGCCAGGCGTGGCCAGTAGTCGGGCTCGGCCTTGGTGCCCAGCCATTCCCAAAAAATGGGGCGCGTGCGTGCGGTGGCTTTGCCATTGAAAGCATCGAGCAGGTTTTCGCCATCGCCGTGATAGCTGGCGGGCAGCGCCACACCCGCCGCTGCGCAGAGTGTGGGGAGCAGATCAACCGCCGTGAAGACCGTGGTGGTGTTCTGCGCACCCGCCGGTGTGTGGCCGGGCCAGCGCACGATGAATGGCACGCGCACGCCGCCCTCAAACAAACTGCGTTTGCGCCCGCGCATGCCATCCGTGGAGCCGATGCTGTAATAGGTGTCATAGCCGGTCACGTTCGCATCGACGTCATGTTTTTTCGGTCCCGCCTTGGGTGCTGTGTGCTCCGGGCCGTTGTCGCTGGAGAACATCACCACCGTATTGTCCGCCACACCTTCGGCCTTCAGCGCCTCAAGGATCGCGCCCACCACATTGTCGCCATCGGTGATGACGGCGGCATAGATCTGCTTCTGCTCATCAAGGTGCTTCCACATCGCCATCGACTCCTCAGTCGGCACATGCGGCGTGTGGCTCTCGTGAATCCAGGCGTTGATGAAGAACGGCTTGTCTTTGTTCGCTTTGATGAAGGCCGTCGTATTCGCCGCCGTGGCATGCAGATCCGCCGAATCCCAGCCCGCACCGCCATTAAAGACGGCAGCTTCATCGTAGCCATACGCCTCCGCTTTTGGGGCGCCTTGCGTGTCGCGGTTGGTCAGGTGCCATTTGCCAAAGTGGCCGGTGCGATAGCCCGCCTGCTGAAGAAAACGCGGCAGCATGGGGGCCTTCGGGTCCAGCCAGTCAGGCATGCCGCGCTGATGATTTTGCTCCGGCGCAGCGAAGTGCTGATGCACCGAGTGCCGCGCTGGATAATGCCCCGTCATCACCGCGGCACGACTCGGCGAGCACACCGGATTGAGCACGTTGAACTGCTGAAAATCCGTCCCCTCGCTGGCCAGCCGGTCCAGATTCGGCGTCTTCACCCACGGATGCCCATGACACGAAAGATCCCCCCAGCCCCAGTCATCGGCGAAGATGAAAACGATGTTTGGGCGCGTCGCATCAGCGGGAGCGGCATTGACGAAAACACCCCCGCCCAGAAAGGCGGCGGCAGCGAGCGAAGCGAGATGGATGGCGTGTTTCATACGGTTGTGGCAGGCATAACGTTGGCGCGTCAATACCCTTGCTATTACTTCCCGCACGAGCGCCCCAAAGCGGACAAGGAATATTTTAGGTCAACGAGTCTTCGTACGCACTTTCATGGCTGAATCGGTAAAATGGAAGCTGCCACCTGGCATCGCGTGGATGGGATTCCTCGGCGAAAAGGAGCCACGCAAGGCACAGAAAGCAGTCCGGGACAGAGAGTCATGACGGCAAATGCCGCTCCTGCCGTAAAGTTAACATCCAAATTGCTCACGTCGCTGCCATCCGTGAAATGGATGAGGCCGGGCGTTACTGGTTCTTGGCCGCCGCGCGCAATTCCTGAGCATAGGTGAGGTAGTAGTTTCTACCGGTGGCTGTGAGCAGTTTTTCGGCGAGCACGGTGAGCGCGTCGGCTTTGATCAGCTTGGGTTCGCTGGCCTGCCGGTTCAGTGCCAGGAGGTGGTCGCACAATTGGGCAGACCATTGAGCATCGCCATCCGCGAGCGCCTGCTGGGCGAGTTTGAGCAGGGCCACCTCGCCACCGGCCAGCTTGGCCATGCGCCGGGCTTCTTCTTCCGGCGGCAGCGGGAAAAGGTTGGATGGATTGCCATCAAACCAGCCGAGATAGCCGTCGAAGATGGCGCGCACGGCCCATTCGACATTGCCATAGTATTCGAGCAAATAATCCTTTTCCGCCAGTTCAGCGGGCAGTTTCACATAGCCGACGAGCATATCAGGCGTCATGCCTTTGTTGATGCCTTCAATGGTCTTGTCGAAGACGAAGCGAATGGCGTCGCGGTAATCGGTGAGCGCTTGCTTCACCTCGGCCTTGCCGATGATCGGACGCGTGTGCCCCGGCACGAGAACCTCCGCACCCTCTTTGGCCATGGCGTCATCGGCTTGCGCCCAGCTGCGGATGTCGCGGTAGGGCGTGCCACGAATCGCATAGGCGTTGGGCCAGGACTTGTAGAAATTGTCACCGCTGAACAGCACCTTCTGGTTCGGCAGCCAGACGTAGAGCGCGTCTGAGGTCTCGCCATCCACGGCGACCAGGTCGATCTTGACTCCGGCGATCTCGATCTGCTTGCGCGGCTCAGAGAAGGTATGGGTGGGTTCGACTTTTTCGCTGCCGCCGCCTGAGAAAACTTCACCGCCCCGTTTCGGGTAGTACGCTTTGGCGACCCCGTTGTTGATCCGCTTTTCGGGAGGCAGCTTGAATCCGCCCTGCCGCGCACCACGCACATTTTGAATGGTCATAAACGCGCCGCTGAAGGTGCGTGCTTCGGCACCAAAATTGTCGCGGGCCCAGACCTGAGGCGGCTCAGCGCCGATAAAGGCGCTGGCACCGCTGATGTGATCGCCGTGGCTGTGGGTGAAGATGATGCCTTTGACGGGCTTGTCGGTGATTTTTCGAAAGGCTGCCAAGGCGCGCGCCGCGCTGTCCATGTCGATCATGGTATCAACGATGATCACGCCGTCCGTGCCGACGATCATGGAACTGGGCGAAACCCCAAACCCGACGGCCACATAAACATTGTGAGCCACCTTGATGACGTCCTCTTGAAACTCCGCGCTTCGCTCCTTCAAAAGGCGGGTGGCGTCGCTATCCTGGGCAGAACTGATGCTCGAAGTAGCAAGTGCCGCCAGCGCTGTGAATAAGAGGTTCTTGAATGGATTTTTCATGATGTTCTTTCCGTGTTGGGTTTCGTTCGTTGTCTTTGTTCAGCTCGAACGGCTGGGGGACTATGCGCTGTATCGTTCTACGCGATCAGCTCCTTGATCACCTGGCCGCCAAACTGTGAGAGCTGCTTGTAGCGCCCCGCGTGGTAATAGGTCAGCTTGTTGTCATCAAGCCCGAGCAACTGCAACAAGGTGACGTGCAAATCGCGGATCGGGTGCACCGTTTCAACGGCCTTCAGTCCGAGGTCATCGGTGCTGCCGACGATGCCCGGTTTCACACCACCACCCGCCATCAGCATGGTCATGGCCTGATTGTTATGCCCGCGTCCGAGGGAATAAACTCCGCCGCGCTTGTTGTTGTCAGGCGTGCGGCCAAATTCTCCCGTCCAGATGACGAGAGTGTCCTCCAGCATGCCGCGCTGCTTCAGATCGCGAATGAGCGCCGCCATGCCACGGTCCACGCTTCGGATGCGTTCGGTGTGCGCACGTTCGAGGTAGTCGTGACTGTCCCAGCCGCCGCTGAAAATCTGCACGAAGCGTACGCCTTTCTCGATCATCTTGCGGGCCAGCAGGCATTGGCGGCCAAACGTCGCGGTGTCCTTGTCATTGAGACCGTACATCTCGCGCGTGGCCTCGTTTTCGCCCTGGATGTCCGCGAGTTCGGGCACTTCCATCTGCATGCGGTATGCCAGCTCGTAGCTCTCCATGCGCGCGGCGAGTTCCTTGTGCTCAGCATGCTGAGCGGCGTGCTGCTCATTGAGAAAAGCCATTTCATCGAGGAAGCGGCGTTGATGCGCGCGTGTCTTGAAGGGCTGCGCGTTCAGATCCAAAATCGGCGAGCCTTCGGGGCGCAGGCGCGTGCCCTGAAAGTTCGCAGGCAGAAAGCCATTGCTCCAGTTCCGCGCTCCGCCCTGCGGGTAGGCGAGTTCGGTCATGACCACATAGCCCGGCAGATTCTGATTCACCGAGCCGAGCCCGTAAGTGACCCAGGAACCCAGCGCCGGATCTGCGCCAAGACGGCTGCCGGTGTTCATGTGGTACAGCGCCTCGGGATGGTTCAGCGACTCCGCCTGGCAGCCACGGTAGTTGCACAGTTCATCGGCCACATACGGATCTGCGAGATACTTCCACTGGTCGCACATCTCGATGCCGTTTTTCCCGACCTTGTTGAACTTGAAGGGGCTGCCGACGAAGAATTTGAAGCCCGTCTCCTGACCTGCCGCCAGCTTCGATTCCTTCTTGTGCAGCTCGTTGAGCTTCGGCTTCGGATCAAACGTGTCCATGTGCCCCGGCCCGCCCTCCATGAACAGCATGATGACGTTCTTGGCCTTCGCGGGAAGCATCGGATTCTTCGGCGCGAGCGGTGAGGCAGCGACACCATCCTTGGCCAGCAGATCCGTGAACGCGAGCGAGCCAAGCGAGGCACCAAGACCGTGGAACATCTGTCGGCGTGTGAACGCGTTTGAGACAGGGCGTGAGCAGAGTGGGTGGTTCATGGCGGTGTTCAGTAAAGGTAGGCAAACTCAGGGCTATTCAGCAGCAGCAGGCAGACATCCGCGAGCGCACGCGTCTCAGCACCCACGTCGGCGGGTTTCTTGTCGGCGGTGTATTTTTCGAAGGCGGGCAGAATTTCCTCATACTCGAAGATCTTGCCGGAAAACTCCTCCACGAGTGAGCGCGTGATGCGCGTGGGATACGTCACCGGTTCCGGCTTCACTCCTCGATGATACTGCTGCATTTCACCGAGGTAAGCGGTCAGCCGCTTGCTCTCAGTGACGGACGGCGAACGACCTAGCGCGAGCTGGAAGGCGCGGCCGATCTGAGCTTCCGGCGCTTTCGTTTCCTTCTGCACCCGCAGCGCGAAAGCGATGGCGCGGTCCGTGATGAGATCGCTGTTCATCATCGTAAACGCCTGCGGCGACACGGAGGCGAAATCGCGCATGTCGCAGGAGTCGTTCGGATTCGGCTGGTTGAAGACTTCGAGAAAGGGATCGGCCTGCCCACGCACACGATACGCGTAAATGCTGCGGCGGTTGCGCTCCGCCGGCGTGGGCGAAGCCTGATACGCGGGTGCGAGCGAGAACTGAATCATACGCGGCTGCAGCGCGACTTCCATGTTCACCTCCGGCATCGCGGGCAGACCGCCGAGCATGGGGTTCAGCTCGCCCGTGATGGACAGCATCGCATCGCGCATTTCCTCGGCGGTCAGACGCCGGTTCGGAAAGTAGGCCAACCGCTCATTATTCGGGTCGTCATTTTTGAGCCTGTCCATCTGCGGATGCCCCGCCGCCATCTGGTAGGCCTGTGACATCATGATGAGCTTGTGCATCCGCTTCATCGTCCAGCCGTGCTCCACGAAATCAGCCGCCAGCCAGTCCAGCAGCTCAGGATGCGTCGGCTTTCCGCCTTTCACCCCGAAGTTGTTTGGCGTTCCCGCGATGGGCTTGCCAAAATGATGCTGCCACAGACGGTTCACAATCGAGCGCGTCGTGAGCGGATTACGCGCATCAGCGATCCACTTCGCCAGTCCCAGACGGCGTCCGGTCAAATCCTCCGGCAGCACAAACGGGTCGCCTTGGGCACCTTCAACTCTCAGGCCAATGGCACTGAGCACACCAGGCTGCACTTTTTCTCCGGGTGCTTCAATGGAGCCTCCGGTGAGAATGTACGTCTCGGTCTTCAGGCTGGCTTTCGTCACCTCCGGCATGCGCAGCTTGCGCGCGTTTTTGAATTTGGCATCGCCGCCGTCATAGACGCTCTGCACCATCGGCTCATAGCGTTCCAGCGCACGCTCCCAGATCCACTCATCCTGCTCGCGCACCTTGAGCTGGCCTTCGTCCACGAAATCCAGGCCCACATTGCGCGCAGGCTTTTCCTCGTCGGGCAGGTTCTTGCGATCCTCATTCGTCTTGTAGGGCAGGTTGTGCCCCTTGAACCACTCGCGCGCAGCATCCTCGCGCTTCTGGGTGATTTTCTTCTTCTCACCAGTCGCAAACGCCAGCATGCGCTGCACGAAAGTTTTCCCTTCCGCAAAACCATCGCGCCGTTCCTCCGGCAGATAGCTCAGCGGGCGCTCGGCCATCTGGATGCCCGAGATCGCGGCATACACGCGGTAATAGTCACGTGTCGGCAGCGGGTCGAACTTGTGATCGTGGCACTTGAAGCAGCGCATCGTCGTGGCCAGGAAAGTCTGGCCGATGGCATTGACGAGATCGTCGCGATAAATCTGCCGCGCCTCCTCGTCCTTCACCATCGCATTGTCCCACGGCCCCATGCGCAGGAAGCCAGTCGCCACGATGTCTTCCGCCTCCTCCGGCGTGTATTCGCCCTTCAGACGGGTCTGCGCCAGCTTCTTGGCATCGCCACCGAGACGCTTGAGCGCGGATGCATCAGCCAGTTGATCACCCGCGAGCTGTTCCAGTACGAACTCGTTGTACGGCTTGTCATTGTTAAGCGAGCGAATCACATAGTCGCGGTAGCGCCACATGTTCGAGCGCTCGTAATCATTCGCCATGCCCCCGGTGTCAGCGTAGCGCGTCACATCCAGCCAGTGCTGCGCCCAGCGTTCGCCGTAGTGCGGGCTGGCAAGGAGGCGGTCAATGAGCGACTCCCACGCCTTGGCCGGTTCCACCTTCCACGCGGTCACAAACGTCGCGACTTCTTCAGGCGTCGGCGGCAGGCCGATGAGATCAAAGCTGGCACGGCGGATCAGTGTGGGCGCATCTGCACGCGCGGCAGGCTCAGTCTTCGTCTTCGCCAGTTTGGCACTGATGAAATGATCAATCGCATTCCCCGCCTGTGCCTCCGGAACTGCAGGCTTCTTCACCGGCTGAAACGCCCAGATGTCCTCCGCCTTGTAGCGGCGGTACGTCCACGCATCCGCCAGCCCGCCGCTGGATTTCAGGATGACCCCATCCGCATTCGACACCACCGCCCGCTCGGCCTCGCGCAGCTTTGCCTGCTCCGCCTCGCCCGGCCACAGCGCACCGGCAGCAATCCAGTCACGCAGCAGTTCGATCTGCTCCTTCGTCAGCCGGTCATTCTCCTTCGGCGGCATTTCCAAATCGGCATCCTGCCACGTCACCGCGACAAACATCGAGCTCGCCTCCGCCTTTCCAGGCACCAGCACCTTGTCCGAATTTTCACCACCTTTGAGCAGCCCCTCTCGGCTCAGCATGTTCAGGTCGCCCTTGATCTTCTCCTTGTCATCGCCGTGGCAGGCAAAACACTTCTCCTTCAGCAACGGCAGAACCTTCAGCGTGAAGCTGCGCGCCGCAGCGGCCTCATCCGCTGGCGCACCGTGCAGGACGGCAGTGAATGCCAGTGAAAAACCGGCAAGAATCGAGCGAATGCGAAAGGAAGTGGCCATGTGAAATCAGGTGTGTCTGCATGCAAATGCCGCTTCATGAGAAAGGTTAACGGCAAAACGTGTCTCCCTTTGCGGATGTCCTCGGCAGGCTGCTAATTCTACTTTGGTAAATCATCGGGAGGCATAAAATCCATCGGGAGGGCTTTTCTGCCCCATCACCCCTCACGCTGTGCAATGTCGCTGGCAAGTTGTCGCAGTCTTGCGCCATTGCCCCGTTTGACACCAGTCCCAACGGGACTGCGCATCATAGCGAAGGGGTGCCGAGCCTCAGCGAGTGCTCCCCTGGTACCAGACGTCATCACCGGAAAGCAAACCCAGCGCCTTCGCCACACGCCACACCCACCAGCAGCGTCTGACAGAGCTCCGCCACGCCCAGAGAGTATCGCCAGGCCCCAAAGCCCGATGACTTAACAAAGTAGAACTAAGGCCTGCCATGCTCGTAGATCGCGGAGATCTCCGTGGCAGGCAGCGCGGCATCAAACAGCAGGAACTCATCCATGCTGCCGTTGAAATTGCGCACCGCGAACTCAGCGTCCTTGCGGTACGCAGGCTCGCTCCAGTTGCCGATAGAGGCGTTGCCGATGCGCACATCCTCCACCAGAAAATCATCAGGCACCGTCTCGCTGCTGAGGATTTCTCCATTGAGAAAATGCGTCACCGTCCCGGCCTTCACATCATACACCACCGCCAGCATCAGCCATTGGCCGCTGAGCGACGTGTTCCAAAACGGCGGCGAGAAAGCATTGTGTTTGTCTCTCCTGCCTTTTTCTGACTGCTCCATTTTTTTCACGGAGAAAAACAGCCGTCCATCTTGAGTGATCTGCCAGTGCGGTGCACCGACTTCATGCCCGTCGGTGAGAAAGAGCGAATTGTACAGCCGGTCGAGGCTGTTGATCTTCACCCAGCACAGCATCGTCAGCGAGCCATGCTCTCCCGGCACACTCACCCGCACCCGGCTGCCTGCGGGGCTGAAATCCAGCGCGCCATCCGTCATGCCCCAGCGATCCTCCGCACGCCGCGCGGCCACGATGGCCCCCGCGCCGGGCTTGGCTGCCGGTGTCGAGGCGAGGTTGCGCACCATGCGCTCGCCCGAATCAGAAACATCCATGCGGTAGCAGGCCAGCAGGCGCGGATCCCGCCGCATCTGCTCGCTGAAGCGCAGCCACTCGCTGCGGCGATTTTTCTGCGCCGTCTCATGCCGTTCTTTGATTTCGGCAAGTCCAACAAAGCGCGACTGGTCCGCTGTCATCGCCGCATGATCACCGCCCGCCTGCCAGCGCAGGGCCTCGCCGCCAACCATGTTCTGCATCTTGGCAGCGTGCGGATGCCACTCCACCTCCCCCTGCAGCACATGTAGCTCCGAGCTTTGCGCCGAAGCATTCACCGCGAACTCGGTGCCGAGATCGACCACATCGCCCTCTGGCGTGTGAATGCGGAATCCATGCGCCGTCTCCGGCACATGCGCACGCACCCGCCCCTGCGTCAGCCTCATTTCCATTGGTGAAAGCACCTCAAATTCCGCCGTTCCTTCCACGACCAATCTCACGCCGCTAAAGAGCTCCACCTGCGCCAGACCAGACTCCAGCTTCACGATACCGGCAGGCAGCAGCGCGCCATCGGCCATCGCACCGGCCTGCCCCGCCCACACCGCATCCACCTGGCTCACCAGCGCGGCATAGCCATTCGCGGTGGATTCCACCTCTGCCACGGAATCCGTGCGGCCAGGCCGCAGCAGCAGCGCCGCGATACCAGCCAATGCCACCCACAGCGCCGCCATCGCCAGCCAGGAGGGAGTGGTTTTCCACCGCATCGGCGCTTTCTTGGCGGGCATCTGTCTGGCATGCTCAGTGAGCGCCATCGACAACTGCACCCGCTCGTAATAAGCCGCACGCGCCGCAGGATCGACCGAAAGCTCCGCCTCCAGCCGGAGGAAATCCGCCTCGCTGATCCGTTCTTCGATCAAGTCGTCGATGAGTTCATTGCGTTCCGCCGGGTTCATGATTCCGCCTCCAGAGGTGGGAGTTGTTTCTCAATGCAGCCCAGCAGCGCATTGCGCAGCCGGTGCAGCGTCACCTTCAAGCCTCCCACGCTGCGGCCCGCCCGCTGCGCATAATCCTCCAGCGTGCCCGCCGAAGCCGTGTAGCGGTGCAGCAGCAGCTCGCGATCCTGCGGCCGCAGTTTTTCCAGGCACCCCTTCAGCGCCTCATGCCGCCGCTCCGTGTCATCATCCCGCGCCGCGATCTCCTCCGCAAAGGTCTGCTCCAAGTCCTCGCCAAACACCAGTCGCGAGTCCCGCGCCTGCTGCTTCCTGTAGTTCAGCACCTCATAGCGCGCCACACTGAACGCCCACGCTTTAAAATTCGTGCCCAGCGTGAAATCCCCGCGCTTCTTCCACAGCGTCGCATTCGCCTGCTGCACCACATCATGCGTCGCCGGATCTCCCGGCAGCAACGACTGCACATACAGCCGCAGCGGCATCTGCATGCCGGTCAATTCAGCGACAAAGGCGCTCTCTTGCTGGGATTCATTCATGAGGGGGGAATTCACATGCAAATGCCGGCCTACGCCAAAGGTTAACAAAATTTCAGCAAGTTGGCAGTGAAGAAGGCCCAACGCGCCCAAGATCACGCCACGCTCTGGACTCGATGAATCTCCCAATACGGTCCGCTCTACTACTCCGGACGGAAATTAACAGCAGCTCGCTCCATCACTGCCAGTGCGGCAGTTCGCAGCTTCAGTGGTGGCGTTGTAGTCCAGGCCTTTGGTTTCCTTGGGGTGTCGGAGTCTCATGCCTTCGCAGTCGAAAGGCTGGGCGGTCTCCAGCGGAATGGGCGTCAGCGGATCGATAAATGCGAAGAAGTCGCGATAAGGTGGCTGTTGGTAGAGCTGGAAGGTCTTGTCACACACGGCATAGCGTTTGCCCCGCTCCATGGCATGGCCGTCATCGTCGAGCACTTTGAGGAAGGGGCCTTTGTAAATGACCGCCTGATTGCGCTCGAAGCAGGGGCCTTGCTTGCCCTTCCACGCCTGGATGGTGACGCTGCGGAACTCGATGCCCGCCACCGTTTGCCAGGGGGCCGCATCATACTTCAAGATTTCAATGCCGTGGAATCCTGCGTCGGCGAAGGCTGTCAAAAAACCTTCTTCTGTGTAGGCTCCGCTGATGCAGCCGCTCCATAGATAGGCATCGTCTTGCAGTTCACGCGGAATGGCTTCATCGCTGACGATGTCGGATATGACGGCGCGACCGCCGCGTTTGAGAACACGGAATATTTCATCAAAGAGCTGCCTCTTCATGCGGGTCTCGACAAGATTGAGCACACAGTTCGAGACAACGACATCCACAGACTCAGAGGCGACCAGCGGATGATTCACGCGCAGATTCGCCGCGAGGTCTTCGGCTGCGAGATAGGACGCAGCATCGGTCATGGGACACCTTTTCAATTCGGAGTCCAGCACCTCCAGATCCAGCGCGAGATCCTGGATGCGACCTTTGCGGAACTCGACATTCGCGTAGCCGACACGCTCCGCCACAATGGGCGCATTGCGCCGGGCCACCTCCAGCATGTCATCGGTCATGTCCACGCCGATGACTTTTCCGGCTGGCCCGACCACTTGCGAGGCGATGAAACAAATCTTACCCGTGCCGCTGCCCAGATCGAGCACGGTCTCGCCAGGATGCAGATGCCTCGATGGATCGCCGCAGCCGTAGTCTTTCTCGATGACCTCGGCGGGGATGATTTTCAAATACTGCGGATCGTAGTTCACGGGGCAGCACAGGGCTTCTTCGGGAGCCTTTGCAGCAGCGGAGTACCGATCACGGGTGGCATTTTCAGCGGATGGAGAGGTGGTTGGCATTGGGGTAATGGAAAAAAGTTAGTTCCCACGCCGCCAGGCAAGCAGCTTGGTCATGAGGCTCTTCAGCCTTGGCGTGAGGCGGGTGCGGTTGTATTGATCTCCGACTTTGCGAATGGCCTCAGCCTGGGTGGGATACGGGTGCATGGTGGCGGCGATCTTGCCGAGGCCGATTTTGCTGGTCATCGCCAGGGTGAGTTCAGAGATCAGGTCACCTGCGTGCGCGGCGACTATGGTGGCTCCCACGATTTCATCGGTGCCCTGCCTGACATGCACACGCACGAAGCCCTCGGTCTCGCCGTCGAGGATGGCGCGATCCACCTCGCTGAGAGGCTGTGTGAAGGTGGTGATCGGGATGCCTCGGTCCCTGGCATCCTTTTCATAGAGGCCGACGTGGGCGATCTCTGGCGAGGTGTAGGTGGCCCATGGGGTGATGAGGGCGCTGGCTTTTTTCCAGCCAAAGAACAGGGCATTCTGAATCACAATGCGGGCCTGGAAATCCGCGCTGTGGGTGAACTGATAGGGTGAGCAAATATCGCCACAGGCAAAAATGCGCTTGTTGGCGGTGCGGAGGTGGTCATCCACTTTCACACCCTTCTTGTCATGCTCCACACCCACGGCCTGGAGATTGAGCCCTTCCACATTGGGCGCTCTGCCCACGGCGACGAGGAGCTTGTCCACCGTGAGGTCGTAGCCGTGATCGTGTGAGTCCACAACGAGGCGCACGGTGCCGCCTTCGCCTTTGGAGAGTTTTAGCTCCTTGCCGCAGCAGAGCAGTGTGACGCCATCGCGCTTCATTTGTGCCAGCAGGATGGCGGATGCGTCAGCGTCTTCGCGCGGCAAGATTCCGTGCCCGGACTCGACCACAAAGACCTCACTGCCAAGGCGGGCAAAGGTTTGAGCCATCTCGCAGCCGATGGGGCCTGCGCCGATCACCGCCAGGCGTTTCGGCAGTTCGTTGAGGGAGAAGAGAGTTTCATTGGTGAGATATGGCACATCCTGCAATCCGGGAATCGGCGGTGCTGCGGCTCGTGCTCCGGTGGCAATGACGGCGGTGTGATACTTCAACTCCTTGTCGCCTACGCTGATGCTGTCTTTGCCAGTGAAGGAGGCCTGCCCGAGAAACACATCCACGCCAAGTGAGGCGAAACGTTTCACGGAGTCACTCCGGCTGATGCCTGCGCGCAGCTTCCTCATGCGCTGCATGACTGCGGCAAAATCCACTTTTACCTCTGAAGCGGTGACGCCGAAGTCCTCTCCGCCACGCATCGCTGCTGCGCGTCGCGCCGCGCTGATGATGCCTTTGCTCGGCACGCAGCCAAAGTTCAGGCAATCACCGCCCATGAGATGGCGCTCCACCAACGCGACCTTTGCGCCCAGTCCTGCTGCGCCCGCAGCGGTGACGAGCCCAGCGGTGCCGCCTCCGATGACGACGAGATTGTAGCGTCCGGTGGGCGTGGGATTGGTCCAGTCACTGGGATGGACGTGACGGACCAGCGCGGCGTTGTGCTCGTCTGCGGGGAGGACTTGGTTGGTGGGTGTCATCATGTTCACAGGTTAGTCGTGCAAGGGGCGTGGCTCATTAACAGGATTAGGCACTCTACGAGTGCTCAGGCGCGCCATCGCGACAGACGTTCCGGGGGCACGCTGAGAGCATGGCCCAGCAAGATGAACTGATGCCGCAGAAAGGTGCGCAGCACGCCGCCGGTCTGCCAGCGGCGTGCGGAGGTTGGCGCGGCCTCGGCGGTGATGACGATGCGGCCGAGGGCTCGCAAGCGGCGCACGAACTGCAGGTCTTCGAGGATGGCGCAGTCGGGGAATCCGCCCAGCGCATGAAACAGGGAACGCCGCAGAAACAGCCCTTGGTCGCCATAGGGCAGGTGACGCGTGGCACAGCGCAGGGCGACGAGCTTTTCGATGAGCGCCCCGCCTGCAATGTCTTCGCGCAATGCAAAGCGGAATGCGCCTGCCACGACGCGGCCACTGCTCAAGTGTTCGGCGATGATCTGGCAAAAGTGCGGCGGCGGATCGGTGTCGGCGTGGAGAAAGAGCAGGTGCTCGCCGCGTGCCTGCCCGGCTGCTGCATTCATCTGGCGGGCGCGGCCTCGACCACAAGGGATGAAGCGTGCTCTGTGGGCTGCGGCGACATGCGCGGTGCTGTCCGTGCTGCCACCGTCGGCAATGAGGATTTCGAGCGGCTGCGCCAATTGCAGCATGGGGAGCAGTCGCGTGAGATTGGCGGCCTCATTGAGCGTGGGAATGATGACGGAGACGGAGCGTCCTTGCAGCAATGCGGCCTCGGCCTCAGGCAGGTCGGCGGGCAGATCGACATCCGGCAGCATGGGCAGAAGCGCTGCCTCAATGTGCTGCAGACGTGCGCGTTTGAGCGACTCGGCGAGGACTTGATCCGTGCTCCATGTCATCGCTTCAAACAGCGCTGGCATGGGACGCGACAGCCCGATGAGATAATAGCCGCCATCCTCCGCAGGGCCGAAAACAACGGGCGTGTGCTGCAAAGCGCGGAGGGCCTCGGCGATGCCTGTTTCATCAAGTTGCGGGCAATCGGTGCCGATGACCATGACATGGCGTGCGCCTGCATCAAACTCGCGCTGAATGCACCGGTGCATGCGCTGGCCGAGATCGCCTTCCCCTTGCGGGATGAAGTTTAGCGCACCCAGCCAGGCGCGCATTTCAGCCTCGCTGCCGCCGTCATACGCGATGCGCAGGTGCAGCGATGGATCGGCAGCGGCGCAGGCCCATGCACGGCCAACGGTGTGCAGCGTCATGCGTCGTTGCAGGGCCGCCGCCCCCTCCGGGCCGAGCTTTGGGATGAGGCGCGTCTTCGCCTTGCCCGACTGAGGCAGACGGGTGAAAACGATCAAGCTGTCGTGCGGAGTCGAATTCACGGCTTCTTATCTTTGGCAGGTGCAAGCCCCGCTCTGTCGATGGCCTTTCTGGCCAGCTTGGTGATGAAGATGGTCACCGCGAGAGTCGCGACGAAACCGACGCCATACATAGTCCACTCCAGCGGTGTCTTTGCTCCGCCCTTCACCCCGCTGCGGGCGAGTGAGCCGAGATACACATAAAGCAGCGTGCCCGGCAGCATGGCGACCCACGAG
Organism: Verrucomicrobiota bacterium; assembly: GCA_017301975.1. Lineage (GTDB taxonomy): Bacteria > Verrucomicrobiota > Verrucomicrobiia > Verrucomicrobiales > Verrucomicrobiaceae > Prosthecobacter. The sequence continues at coordinate 16,871 of JAFLEI010000040.1, read as the reverse complement.
GCGAGGACGTAGTGCAGGAACTTCACCTTCGTGAGACCGAAGGCATAGTTGAGCAGCGTGAATGGGAAAATGGGCGAGAGACGAGCTAGAGCCACAATCTTCCAGCCTTCATCACCCATGGCGCGATCCAGCGCAGCAAAGGAGGCATTGCGCGCAATCTTCGCGGCGACGGCGTCACGGGCAAGGAAACGCCCGACGAGAAAGGCGGCGGCTGCACCGCTGGTGGCGGCGATGGATGCGATGCCGGTGCCATACACGACGCCGAAGAGCGTCCCAGCGGCCAGCGTAAGCGCGGAGCCGGGGACCATGAGCACGGTGGCGATGATGTAACACACAATGAAGACGACGGGGCCCCACGGACCGAGCTTTTCAACCTCGGTGATGGCTGTGTTCAGCCAGGCTTTGGGATCACCCAAAACAAACGCGGCGATGATGAGCAGGATGAAGCCGATGACTGCGGCGATCTTGCCTCGTGACGGTGATTTTTGTGAAGTGGCGGGCATGGGTGTGGCGGCGAGTTACTGCTTGTTGAGTGACCAGTCATACTCGGTGTATTCGATGCGCAGCCTGCCGCTCAGGATGGCCGCTTTGTCCGCCTCATTGAAATAAGGTGCGATGAACTTCTCCACGCTGCCCGACTTCGAGGTGAAGTCCTTGGTGAACCATTTGAAAATGGGCGAGAGGTAAAGCACGCCGCCTTTGGCATCGACGCGATTCTTTGAGTTCGTGGCAAGGAAGGTCCGGCCCTGGTCATCAAGCTGCGTATTGAGCCGTGCGGCATCGTACGCCTCCGAGCGTAGCGGCGGGCAGCCGATGGAGCCGCATACCAGGGCGAAGTGCGCGCGCGGCTCGTCATAGCGGGCGCGGATGAGGTCATGCTCGATGTGGTCAAGCGTCACCGTCTGCCCAAACACATGCACCACCGGCTGACTCCATGGACCTTTGAGAAAGCCGCCAATGTCCTTGATGCTTTTCACCGGGTAGTGATCCACCACCAGCTTGAGCGTGGCGGCGTTGTATAAATTGATGAGGAAGGTGAGCCGCTGATTCTTCCCCCAGCCATTGAAGGCGACCTCCTTCACCGAGGCGAGTGAGGCGAGGTAGCCGCCGAGTGCGTCGGGGCTGGCCTTGAGCGCCGCATAGTTCACCTTTTCGTTTTTGACCTGGCTTCGCAGCACCGCCGTGAAGGCTGCGTGCGTGTGGTCAAAGCCGCCGTCCTGCGCGATGGCGGGCGCAGCGATGAAACTGAATGCCGCGAGCGCGGTGAGGAAGGTCTGGCGTGTCATGGGAATAGGGATGAGAGAGACTGAGCCGACATTTGTTCCAACTATTTTGCACCCTGGCTGGCGACAGCCCGGCCTTCAGCCAAACTGCCGCATGAAACGGCGGTCGATCCAGTCCTTCCATGTCCACATGAGCCGCGAGTGCATGGCGAGCCAGCGGTGAGAGGCCACGGCTTTGCCATCGGCGGTGCCGATGAGGCTTAGGAAGTTCTTCTGGGGCTTGAAAGGAGATAGCGGGTCGTTTTCAAGGAACGCACGGAGATTCGCAGTGAGGGGTTTGGCCATGCGCACGGCAAAGACACCGGACTTGGGCGTGCGCTGGTTTTCAATGCTGGCGACATCACCTGCGGCGAACACCCATGGATGATGAATGGTTTGCAGGGTGGGTTTGACCCGGATGAAGCCACCGTCAGTGAGTGCCAGACTGCTCTCCCGCAGCCACGCTGGCGGTGCGGGGCTTGTGACCCAGAAGATGTAGTCCGCAGGCAGCCACCTGCCATTTTGCAAATGCACGCCATTGGCCTTCACCTCGGTCACAGAGTTCTCAAGCATGACGGTGACGCCGCGCTGAATGAGCACGGCGGAGAGCCGCTCACGCGCGCCGTCGTTGTGGCCGGACATGATCTGTGGGCCGTTGTTGACGAGGGTGTAGTCTGCTTTGCCACAGGTCTGGAACTGCATGGCCAGCGTGAGTTCCACGCCACCAGCCCCCCCGCCGACGACGACAACACGCAGCGGCTGCGCGGCGCTCTCTGCTGCCGTTTTAAGGCGCTCCCATCCCGCGAGAAGCTGCGGCACAGGCTTGGAGGGAATAGCCCACTCCGCCACACCGGGGACGCCATGGCTGTCAGGCGTGCTGCCGACATTGATGGAGATGAGGTCAGCCTTAGGTCCCAACTTTTGGCCGTTCACGAGCGGGCAGCGAGCATCGAGGTCAATGCTGTTGACGCTGGCATGGAGAAAATCCGCGCCGGCTTTTTTGCAGAGCTTCGGCAGATCAATGTGCATCTCCTCGTGAGTGTAAAAGCCTGCCACATGACCTGGCAGCATGCCTGAGTAGGGCGCGTACTCCACATCGCTGATGAGCGTGATGTGCGTCTGATACAGGGGACGCTTTGCCAGCTCATGCAGCACCAGGGCGTGCGTATGTCCGCCGCCAACAAGAACCAGTTCACGCCACTTGTTCATCGTCGTGTTCAGTTCAAAGCCCCGCCACAACTGCTGCCCGCACCCGCTGTGCAGCCGAGGCAGTGATTGGCGGTGAGGATGTCGTATTGGCCGATACTTTGCGGCGTGACGTCCCAGAGGAACAAGTCTTTGCCATTTCTGAGCTGCATCTTGAGCATCTGGTTGAAGTCGCAGTCAAAGACCTCGCCAGCCATGCCGACATTGATGGTGCTGCGGCACATGAGGCCATCGACCGTGGCGGGATTGAAGCTGTTCGCCAGCAGGTCCATGTAGCTGTCCCAGTGGCCATGCTCGCGAAGGTCGGTGGCGAATCTCGCGATGGGCAGATTGGTGATGGTGAACAGGCGGGTGAAGACGATGCCGTAGCGTTTCGCCAGCTCTTCTTTGTAGTCGGCTTCGAGTTCCGCCTGATTGGGCGGCAACTTGGGGCCGATGGGATTATAGACCAGCGTGAGCGGCAGCTTGGTGCCGTAGCCCACGGCGTTGAGTATTTTCAATGCACTTATGCTTTTGGCAAACACGCCGTCGCCGCGCTGCTCATCCACATTTTCCTCCAGATAACACGGCAGCGATGCGACGACCTCCACTTCATGCTGCGCCAAAAATTCGGGCAGGTAGGCGTGGGATTTTGTTTCGATGATGGTGAGGTTGTTGCGGTCGATGACATGCGCGCCTGCGCTGCGGGCGGTTTCGACGAAGTAGTTGAAAAACTCGCTGAGCTCCGGCGCTCCGCCCGTGATGTCCACGGTGGCGGGCTTGTGCTCCATGATCCACGCGCCCACACGATGCGCGGTGGTTTCGTCCATCATCTCCGTGCGAGTCGGCCCTGCATTGACATGGCAGTGGGTGCAAGTTTGGTTGCACTTGCGACCCACGTTGATCTGCAGCGTTTGAAAAGCGCCGCGTCTAAGGGGGACGCTGTGGGTGCGGAGTTGTTCTTGAAAGCGGTTCATGACGGAAAACGGTGAAAATGAGACTACGGACATGCTGCCAGTGACGACGCAACAGTCAGGGGATGACCCCCAAAGTACAAACAGCAGGCTTCACCATTTGTCTTGTCTGAGTACGGCACCAATGCGCCCATACCGGCACGAGTGGTGTTCCCTGGAAGACGGCTCAGGGCGCTATTTCCGCAGCTTGCCGATCTCTGACAGGCACTTGAAACGCAACACGACCTTCGCTCACGGCAAAAAGCCCTCCACCGCTCGAAGCTGGTCAAACATATGCCCCAGTGCAACCCTCACTTCCGTTCCCACACACGCACGTAGTCCACTTCCATCGATGTGGGAAATCCCTCCGCCGTTGCGGCCTTAGGTTGAGGCTTCATTTCCTGCCCGACCCAGCCGATGTGCGGATGGCGCAGGCCCAGGGAGAGCGTCAGGTTCATCGGCTGGTGCCAGTATTGATTCGGTTTCCGGGCGACTTCTTTGCCATCGACATACCAAATGATCGTTTCCGGCGTGACGTCGCAGCCATAGATATGAAAATCCTCGCGCGGGTCCCAAGGAGCTGTCCAGGCATTCTTGCACAGCGCGGGGTCAATCCCAGGTCTGACCCACTTCACGTTACCCTCCTTGTCAGCGAGCCGCAGATGAAGGTTCATGTCGATTTGTTGAACCGAGTCACGCACCATCGTTTCGCGATTCAGTTCGTTCATCTGCAATTCCACAAAATCGATCTCGCAGTACCGCACCTCGCCTGTGGTGGCCTTGCCATCGCTGAAGATCCAAAAGGCAGGGCAAGCACCTGGAAAAAGACTGCAGCCTTTGATCCTTGCCTCGTAATAGCCGTAGGTTCGCTGTAACTTCGAACGGAGGATACCGGACTTGTAGAAAATTGGCGGGCCGCTTTTTCGCGTATGTGGCTCGTATGTCATGCTTAGCACGAGCCTGCCGTCCTTCACCAAGGCGTTCTTCTCATCCCAAGTCCACGGTCCCCAGCTTCCCACTTTGGTGGTCCACTTCTGCGGGTCGGCATCAGTTCCGTCGAACTCATCGGAGAACGCGGGTCTCGCCACCCACTGGCCAGTTTGGCCCACCGGGTTGTTGGCATTGGATTGAGCTGGTTCCGCAGCAGTGGCATCCAGCATCCCGATCAACAGGTTGGCGAGGAGTATCAGGCGTTTAGTTTTCATCGTTAGAATGTCAAAACGGGGAGCATAGGTACAACTCATGCGAGCATCTCAGCCAGCGGTCCACGATGCATCGCGACATCAAGGGTGGGGTCCAGGTTGCCAAAGTCGTCGCGGGGAGCGCCGGCGGCGTGGAGCAGGGTGTTGAACATCGTGTTCATCGTGCGGTGGCCGGGTATGCCGTAGTCAGGGTATTGCAGATAGTGACCGCCTTTGATTAAACGTCCGCCGCCGTGTCCAAGAATGACCATGGGCCACTCGAAGCAGCGGCTGTGATGGGTTTCTGCGCCGTCGCTCAGATAGACGATGACGGTGCGGTCGAGCATTGTGCCGTCGCCTTCTGGAACTTTGCCCAGGGCATCCATGGTGCGGGCGATGAGACCGAAGTGAAAGGCGCGGATCTTCTCGCATTCCACCCATGCGGTAGGGTCATCCTGGCTGTAAAGCGCATGACCGAGGATGTGCTTGTGACGGGTGATGCCGAGACCTCCGAAGGTCACGTTCATGTTCGGAAAGCCGACCCCGGAGGCAATGGTCGCACAGTGGCTCAGTCCGCCAATGAGCGATGCGGTGGCCATCGCGAAGTGCGCGTCGAGTTGATCCGTGGGTTCGAGCGACGAAAACTTGTCGTCCAAAGTGGGCGCGACATCCTTGATCTTGTCGTGCAATTCGATCAGGCGGCTTGACCGCGTGCCGAGCGATTCAAACGACTCCAGATAAGTGTCGAGCTTCACTTTCTCGATGCCACCCAGCTCCCGCTGCGCCTTTTTGATGTCGCCGCGCATGTGATCCAGGATGTTCTGCCGCGCCACAAATTCGCCACGCGCCTTGCCGTCCGCCACGCTGCCAAACAGCCGGCTGTAAGCAATCTTGGGGTCGTAAAGGGTGGCAAGACTGCGTCCCGGACCGGAGGCGCTGAGGTTGAAGTCCACCGGCTTGGTGAGGTTGCTGGAAATACCCAGCACAACATTGCGGAAGACGCCAGGAAACTTGGTGCCCAGCACGCCATCCACGGTGGCACCCAGGACATTGCGCCCGTTGTTGGCAGCATAGCAGCCCAGCGTGCCGTGGTCGGAGGAGTGTCCGCCTGTGCACATCCGTCCTGAGAGTCCCTGCACGATGGTCAGCCGGTCGCGATAGGCTTCCACCGGCTGAAGACTGACTGGCAGCTTCAGAGACGCCAGCGGTGTGTCCGAGAACTTGTTCCGGTTCTCGCGCTCAACAAAAGGAATCCCCTCAGGATGGATCTGCAAGGGCGGCAGACTGTTGCCCTCGACGACAAAGAGAAAGCGCAGCGGCGGCAGCTCGCCCTCGGCAGCTCCCGCAATTTGTTCGAGCAATGGGCCGAGCAGTGGCGCTGACGCACCGAGCGTGAGCCTGCTGAGAAACTGACGGCGATGTATGGGATGCGGTTTCATGCGGGGCGTGTGCTAGCGAGTGCGGAGAAGAAAGGAATCGGACGTGAGGATCGATGCGACGAGTGCGCGGAAGCTGCCGCCGGCCTTGCTGTAAGCGCGGTGTGCATCGATGAGCGTTGGCGCGTCATCGGGCGTTTCATTACGACCGAGGAGATAGCGAAACACATGACGTGTGAAGACCTGCTCGACTCGCTCAGAAGCGGCCAGACGCGTCATCATCTCATAAGGATCTTGGACCGGGCCATCGAGCGCGGGATCGCCAATATCGATCTCACCCGTCGTCACGACCGGCTTGCCGACCTCGGTATCGCGCCAGCGTCCAAAATCATTGAACTGCTCCAGCGGCAGCCCCAGCGGGTCCATGTGCTGATGACAACGCCAGCAGTATTCCAGGCGCGTCACCTCCATTCGCTCGCGAAGGGTTTTGTGCGGAGCTTCAGGCAGCACCGCATCCACACCGATCGGCGTATCCGGGATGTTGCCACCGAGGAGCTTCATGTAGATCCAGCGCCCGCGTTGGATGGCCTGGTTCTTCTCATTGTCCGAAAACGTCAACAGCCAGACGGGATTGGTCAGCATGCCCGAGCGGCGGCCCACGGCCGGCTTCACCGGCTGACTGCCTTTCCAGTCCCAGTCACTGGGAATGTCGTAGTCGGGCAGGTAGCTTTTTTGGACGACGGATTTGAAGAAGGCGTTGCCGAGGCCGCCGTCGGAAATCGCGAAAAGTTTATCCTCAGTCAGCAGGCGGCGCAGCACGGCACGGTCCTCATCGAGGATGTAAGTGACCAGGCGATCTGCATCCGTGATCCGTTGTTCCGCGAGGATGAAGGTCGGATACGACTTGTCTTTGAAGACCTCAACCACGCGCGGATACTCGAAGTATTCCTGGAAGAAACGCACCATGCGAGGCTGCGACACCTTGTCATTCAGCAGGCGGTTCACCTGCGCCAGCACGCCTTCATTCTTCGCGAGTTCGCCCGCCTTTAACGCGGCGAGCATTTCCTTGTCTGGACCCGAGTCGGTCAAGGCGAAAGATATTGCCCGCGCCACCTCCTCATCCGCCAAACGCACCCGACCCAAGGCATCCGGCACCCCACGCCCAATTTCGTAGCGATAGACGGCATCCGGGCGCAGCAGAATGGTGGCGAGCACGGTCTGCACAGCGGTGACGACTTCGGTGTCCTTCAGAGTTTTTTCACCCAACGCCATCAAACCCGATACCTCCTCCGCGTTCGCCTCCCGCCGGATGGTGAGATCGAACTGGGTCTGAATCGCGTCCGTCCACATCTGCGGCGTCGGCGGATTTGCCATCAAGATGGCTCGGATTGCCTTGGGCTTCATTCCTTTGCCTTTCTCGCTGAGCTGCCTTCCAGCGACCTCCCAGCAGGCATCGAAAAGAAGCTCACTCGTCGCGTCCTCAAACAGATGAATCCCCGCCGCGTCACGAAATGTGTGCAGCGGCGTCATGTAGGCAAACGCGGGATGCATGCCATCGCCGCCTTCCCGCCCCCCATCGGTGTTCATCATCCGGCTGCGGGTGAGACCGTTCGCGTATTGCATGAAAATGTGCGGGCTCATGCGCCACAGGCGCGCAGGCGTGGCAGCCCGCCGCACGGTGGGTTCGGTGAAGAGTGTCTTGTGATCGACAAGATTGCCACGCCCCGGTGCGGCGGCGCTGCTCAGCAGCAGGACATTGAGCGCATCGAGAGCTACGGCCTTTTCACCCGCTGACGGCTGCGGCTCGTCCTCCGGTGGCATGTCACCACCCTTGAGCACATCCAGCATCATGATCAGCAGCTCCGAGTCCGTCTTGCCAGACGAGTTCACCATCTCACTGAGGTCTACTTTTCCCTTCGTCTTCTTGGGATTGTGGCAGGACTCGCAGTGCTTTTCCAGGAATGCGGGCAGCCCGGTTTGCGGAACGGCATGAGCAGGCATGCACGCTGCCATCACCAGCAAGGCGCTGAGGAGTCGAGTCGCTGGTCGCGACCTCTTGGTTTTCGTCGGGCTGGATTTCATCGATTCGTGGAGTCGGCGGCTTCTGCGTGTCTGTCTTTTTTCCCTTTTACCAACAAGCCTGCTGGTCATTTCAACTGCGCCCGCAGCTGCTTCAGATGCGCTTGTGTGATCTCAGGATTTACTTTCGCTACGTTCACGGTCTCGTGTGGATCGGTCTCGTGGTCGTAGAGTTCTTCGGCAAGGGGGTCAAGGCTCGGATCACGACGGTCCAGCCAGGCAGTGTAGCGGTAGCGATCCGTGCGGATGCTGTAGCCCATGAGATGGTTGTTGAAAAGATCCGCATCGTAACGCGCACCATGCTCCTGTTTGAGCCTGGCTTCCACCGCTTCAATCACAGGGCCGAAGTAGGTGCCGCGCATGGCCGGCGAAAGCGGCCGTGCAGCCCACTCACGCAAGGCGGGTGATGGGAACTGGCTCAAGGCGGCGCCTTTCCATTTTTGCTCGGGGTCCGTGAGCAGTGGCACAAAGCTTTTGCCTTCGAGCGCTTGAGGCACTGGCAGGTGCGCCAGCTCGCAAAGCGTGGGATACACATCGACAAACTCAACAAGCGCCCGGGTGCCCTTCCCTTGGGCGGCCATGGTCGGTGCGCTCACGATGAGAGGTGCGCGTGTGGCGACTTCATAATTGGTCGCCTTGCCCCAGATGCCATACTCGCCGAGATGCCACCCATGGTCACCCCAGACGACGATGATGGTGTTCTCGCGCAGACCGAGGGCGTCCAGCTCAGCGAGCACGCGGCCGATCTGCGCATCCACGAAGCTCGCACAGGCATAGTAGGCACGCAGCAGTTCGCGGCTGGTGCCTTCATCAATCGGGCCGCTCGTCGGCACCAGCGTGCGGGTGCGCAGTTCAAAGGAGCTGTGCCTCGCGATGCTCGGCGCATCCTGCGGCGGATTCGGTGTGTCGGTCAGCGTCAGCTTCGCCGGATCGTAGAGGTCGAAGTATTTCTTCGGTGCGACGAAAGGCTGATGCGGCTTCACGAAGCCCACGCCGAGAAAGAAAGGTTTCCCCTTCAGCTCGCGCAAGGTCGCGATGGCGGCATCAGCAGTCCGGCCATCTGGGTACTCGCTATCGCCAGCGTCGGCACCTTCCCAGGCGGGTCCCGCTCCCATGCCTTGGAGTTGTGCGCTCCTGCCATACCTGGCCTCGGATTCCTCCCGCCGCTTTTTCGCGGTGGCGATGCTCTCCGGCAGCTTGTACTCCTGGCCCTTGGGCAGCTCCTTGACCTTGTGACTCCAGGAAATGGCGTCGTCGGTTTGTCCGGCATGGAAAACCTTGCCCACATACAGCGACGTGTAGCCATTCGCTTTGAAATGCTGCGGCAGCGTCACGACATCGGGCACCGTGTTGCGGAAAAAAGTGTCGATCTCCTCAATCTTCAGCGTGTCCGGCCTCAGGCCGGTGAGCATGCACGCCCGCGATGGGCCGCAGATGGCATACTGGGTGTAGGCGCGATCAAAGCGCAGCCCCGTGCTCGCAAGTTGATCGAGATGAGGCGTTTTGACTTCTTGGTTGCCGTAGCAGCCGAGTTCAGGCCGAAGATCATCAATCGCGATGAAGAGCACGTTGGGCTTGGCAGAGGCAGGCGTGTCGGCAGCATGCGTCTCAAGCAGAGTCGCGCAGCCGCAGAGGAGGGTGAGATGGAACCGCAGAACGCGGGCAAGGATGGGAGTCATCACCCTATCACTGCCGGGACTTCAAAAACCTCACGTCCTCTTTCATAAAAATTAACCTTCACTCTTCCGTCGGTGTGCCGGCTGCGTGCAGCGCCTTGATTTCCGTGGCGGTGAGTGCGGCGTTGAAGATGGCCAGCTCATCCATGCGACCATTCAAATTACGCACGGCGAACTGCGCGTCATTGGCCTTGAAGGGCAGGCCCCAGCTCCCGATCTCGGCAGCACCAATGCGCAGCGTGGCGATGTGAAACTTGTCTGGAATTTGCTCACGACTGAGTTCCACGCCATTGAGAAAGTGGGCCACTTCTCGCCGCAAAGGATCGTAGGTGGAGGCAAGATGCAACCATTTGCCACTCATGGACTCCTGCCAAAACGGCGGCGAGTAATAGAGGCGGTGGAATCCACGGTCGCCAGGTTTCATCGGTTCCTTCGTGTCATCCACCATCACGGAGAGCATAAGCTTCCCATCCTCACGAATCTGCCAGTGCGGCTCGCCCGTGTTGTAGTTGTCGCCCATGAAGAGCGCATTGTAGAGGCGGCTGAGACTGTCGATCCTCACCCAGGCCGAAAAGGTGAAGGCGCTGAACTCGCCGGGTATTTGTACGCGGGCACGCGCATCAGGCCGCTTGACATCCAGGGCGCTTTTTTTGGCATCGAATCGTCCGGGAAGACGGTTGGCAAAACCAAGCAGGATCGCATCGCAGGGCTCGCTGCCGTCCGCATGCAGAGAGCGATCATGCAACGCCGTGTCCGTCCAGTCGTCGGCCGCCATCGGGTAGTAGGCAATGAGTCGCGGATCGCTGCGAAGCTTTTGCGAATGCGCCTCCCATTGCGCAAACTCGCGGCTCTCACGCTCAGCATCGCCAGAGCGAATCTCGCTCAGTCCAGCGGAGGCCGGAGAGTGATCGGTGAGCGTTGCTTGCAGCCCCTCGGGCTTGAGTTGCAGCGCATCGCCCCCCAACACTTCACGCGCCGCCCCCTTGTTCGGATGCACGATGACCTTCCCTTCCAAAACTTGCACCTGCGAGGCTCCCGGCTGCACGAAAAGAGCGAACTCAGTGCCCAGGTCCTCCACCTCGCCCTGCGCGGTGAGAATGCGGAACCCACGCGCCGCCGGCGGCACCACCGCGCGGAGCCGCCCACTGACGCAAGTAGCCCCCCAGGCGGAGGTGATGTCCAGCTCCGCCGGCCCTTGCACCACCACCGTGGCTCCGCAGAAAAAATCAATCTGGATCAAGCCAGACTGCAACCGCAGCTTCCCCTCAGCGAGCATATCTCCAGAGCGCCTTGCAGTCTCTCCGTCAGCCCACTCGGGTTGCAGCACGCGCCGCACGACAGCATATCCCTGCAGGGTGGTCTCCTCACTCTCGGACAGCGCCACACTCGGCAGGTTCATCTTTTGCGGCCAGAGCCAAAGCGTGGCCAACACGGCGATGGATGCCGCCAGCGCCACCGGCAGCCATGTCGAGCGCCACCGGGTGGCAGGCTTTGCCACCAGTTTTTTCGGCTGCCATGCCTCAATGAGAGGCGAGACATCCGCAGCTTTCGCACGCAGTTGCGCGTCCAGCCGCAGGTAGCGCCTCAGCCTCTCACGTGCTCCAGAATTCGCCCGCAGATGCACCTCAAACGCCCCGAGGGCATCGGCATCGAGAATGCCGTTCACATAAGCCTCGATCCACTGCTGCTCTTGTTCGCTTTCAAAGTTCATGCGTGCTCCTCCTGTTTAAGAGAGGCTTCCATGCAATGCATTAGATCCTGGCGGATACGGTTCAGCGTCATGTAGAGGGTGTTGGGTCGGCGTCCCTGCTTTGCCGCGATGTCAGTGATCTGCACTCCCGGCGTATAGGCGAGCATGACGAGTTCGCGCTTCGCCTCCGGCAGTTTTTCAAGGCAAGCATCCAGCGCCCGCTGCTCCCGGCTGCCCAGCGCGGCAGCTTGCGATACCTCCGCCTCAGCCTGCGCCTCATCGGCCAGCAGCTCCATGATGCTCTCGCTAAAGACCAGCCGGTCCCGCGCCATTTTCCGCCGATACGCCAGCACCTCGAATCGCGCCACGACGCAGGCCCACTTCATAAAAACCGTGTCCAGATCAAACTGCGCAAACTTCCGCCACAGCGCCAGCGCCGTGCGCTGCATGACCTCATCCACATCCTCCCAAGAAGGCAGCAGCGACCGCGTAAAAGCACGCAAATTCCCCTCGTGCCGCGCGAATAGCGCGACAAAGGTTTCGTAGTGATCAGAGTTGTCCGAGTCAGGTGGCATCGAACGAATACTGCCACCACTGCCGAAACCTCACACCCGAAATGATCGAATTGAGGCGGCTTCGAAGCCAGTCTCTCAGCAGGAGGTGCGTTGGTATTGCTGTATATGAGGATGATGGCCATGAGAAGAGACCTTTCGACTCCAACGTGATTGAGCCGCCAAAGCACGTTTTTTGGATTTGATTGCTCAAGACGCAGATTTGCGGGGCAGCTTGATTTCCCGGGACTTCGGCGAAGCATCTGAAAGACCTAATCCAGCTTTGATGGAGACCTGTTCGGAAAGCCTCATCCATCCCTGGAAAGGGAAATTTAAAAAACTGACAAAACCGACAGCAAGCTGTCATAGCTAAAAAAGAGGCTCAGGAACATTTGAAATGAACTTGAGCCTCTTTCCCTCTTTTACGCGGCAAGACCGACATGCGTGTCCAGCAAACCGTGTAATGCCTCGGTGCGTTTCGGCAGTTCGGCGAGGTTGCCTTCCTTCAGGGACTCAGTGAACGCGTTGAACAAGCTCCACACGTTCCGTCCTTCAAAGGCATCATGACGAGGCTCGCGCCATTCATGAAGCACAGGTGGGATGAGACGGTTGCTGCACACGCCGACATCCGTGGCGCGGATGACGAGGTCATGAGCTTCGATATCGGTGATCTCAGCCTCTTTGTAGGCGGCAATGCGTTTATCCTGATCGTGCCACTTGGCGAGCAGGAGTCCGATGGAACGGCTCACTAATTGTGGCAGATCGCGCACGATAAACCGGGTGTGTTTGCGCGCGAATTTGATCTCGCCGGAGAACGATAAGTTGTCACAAACGAAGACGCTGGCCCCGGCGACGATGCCGGCGGGGAACGTTTTGTCGTGACTGTTACGCAGCCCGAGCACCCAGCAATAGTCGTCGCTGGATTTTTGAGCGTGGACTTCCATGAGACCGAAATATCTCTGGCCCTCATGGGACAACGAATGAGCCTGTGCGCCGATACGCAGGTTGGTGGTGGCCAGCGTGCGCTGCACGGTGCTAATGAGTTCCGCATGCGGGATGGGACACCAGCTCTGTGTGTGGCGAGGCGTGGCGACAGCGCGGACTTCGTCGAGTTCGACATGCGAGGCACCGCAATGAAGAGTGAGGTTCGGGTTGCGGCGCTGGATGAGTTGCGGTTGGAGATCGAGATTGGCAATCATAATGATGTGTTCCTTTCTGGAATGAAAAAGGGCCGGACACGCAGCATGCGCATCCGGCCCTGGTTGATATGGGTGGGATCAGATCTTCAGGCCTTGGATTGACCTGAGTGTGGATCGGACAGACTGCATTTCACGCGCGCTGGCCTTCTGGTCGCGGTTGATGGTTTTGAGTTTCACGGACAGATCGCGCAGCAGGTTGAATCCATCGTTGAGCTTGTCACGAATGAGCAAGGTCATGTCGATGGCTTCTTCCGCTGGTGTTTTCTGGTCGTGGGATGCCGGTGATGGTCCTTCAGAGGTGGGGTTCGTGATCATGGGTTTGGGTTTTGGTGCTGGCGGCAGAACAGGCCGTGCTGGCGGCATGTTCACCGGAGCGGGTTGTGGGGTTGCTTGGGGCGGGGTGCTGGATCCATCAGGCCGCAGTGGCATCACGATCATCTGCCTGCCCTTATTGTGAAAACGCAGCGGAGCGATTTGATCAATGATGCTGATGGTGTTGAGGCCGTAATCGAGGGCCTTGATAAGGAAGCGTCGGCTCAGGAAGATCAGCACTTCCGGGCCTTCCGCTTTGGCATCGAGCACAGGGACTCGCGTCCAATGCTCGTTGATACTGTCTTTGCCGAGGAGCAGCAATTGCCCCTCTTTACATTCCAAGCCGATGGTCTGGAACTTCTCCGCATCGTGACAAGGCATGCGCTGGATCAGCTTGATCAGCGTCTCCAGTTTTGCCAGGTCGAGCATGATGAGGGTTTTGGCGTCGTCGGGGTTGGGGATGGTTTGCCGCCAGTTGGGATAGTTCCCTTCGATTTGTTTGCTGACGAACCTCCAACGCCTGCTGGAGAGTTGCACGGCTTTGTCATCGACCTTCATCTGCCATTCACCATCCGCATTGAACTCCTTCCACCCCAGGAACTTGTGATTCGGGATGATGACGGAGTTCTTGAGCGGCAGCGTGAACGAATTCGCGCTGTAGAGGTGCTTGCCATCCGTGCCCACAATGTAGTTGGCCTTGGGATTGCTGGTGTCGATGAAGGTGCCGTTGAGGACGTAGCGGGTGGCGTCAACGCTGGCGCATTCCATGGCTTCGTGGATGGACCGGCGAAGTTCTGGCGGCAACGCGATGGCTTCCGTTTTAATGCGTGGAGTGACGGGAAACTCCTCAATTGGGAGATGCTTCACTTTTTGTTCACCGAGGCTGTCAGCCAGGGCGAACTTAATGCAGCAGGGATCGACGTAGATGAGCTCGTCTTTTCCGCAGTTTTTGGTGACCTGCACAAGCTGGTCATACGGGATGAGCACCGCCATGGGCGGACCTTCGGCGGGATGTTCGAGACGCATGGTGACGAAGCGATCCATGTCGGTGCCGGTGAGAGCAATCCAACCTTCGGCAGTGCGTTCGACTTTGACGTGATGCAGGACAGGGAGAGTGGCTCTTGGGTTGATCACTTTGCCAAGCCCTGCAAGAGCGGGTTTCAATTCCGCAATAGGGAGTGTGATGGGATTCATAGTGTTGGTGGTGGGTTGTACGCCAAAAAGCCCATGCACCGGTGTACGGCACATGGGCTTCGAGCGTAGTTGGGTTGGCTAAGCGGCTACCTGCGTGACCTCAGCTTTATATTTGAGCTGGGATGTGATGCATTCAGCCGCACGAATGTCGGCACGAGCACCCAGGTAAACCGGCTGGTAGATGCTGCCGGATTCCTTGAACGCGTACAGGTAGCGGCACTCCACCACGGTTCCCGGTTCAGGAACATCGTGGTTGGGTGGAATGGTGACGTTGCCAGCGGGGCGTACTTTCTCGCCCTCGAACAGGATCAATGAAACGCTCCGTTTATCATTCACCTTGGTGACGATGAACGAAGCGGTTTCATGGAACTTGAACTTGAGCTGACTGCCACCGCTGTTGGGGCGGCCGGGGGTGTACGGCGCGTCCTTGTGTTTGAACACAACGCCTTCTTTCCCTTCGTTTTTGAACTGCTGGAACCAGCCAGCCGATTGAGAGGGAAAGAACACCCGCACCTCCCGGATATGGGGATGATCGAAGGCGTTGAGCATGTCCCGCATCCTCAGGTAGCGCACCGAGAATGCCAGATGACGCAGGTCCTCCGCTCCGATGGTGAGCAGGTCGAAAGCGTGGAAGTTGTCTCCAACGGCTTCACCATCGAGCAGGAAGCTGCGCGGATATTTTGCCGCGTTGCTTGCGATCCCGTCAGGAACAGCGGTGGGGAATCCCAGGCGGTTGATGCCAGTGATCTGGTCACCGTCTTTTCGGATAAGCAGGCGGCGGCCGTCGAGCTTCTCCTGCATCCAATAGTCGGGATTGAACAGGAACTGATCGAGCTGTTGTTCGTTGATGGGATTGAGGAGCTGGCACTGGATGCCGCTGTGCTGGCCGGGGGAATCAGGTGGCGTGGTGGTGCCCGTGTCGGTTCCGGGCGTGTAGCCCTTGGCCATTTTCTCGCGGACGAGTCGGTCGTAGATGTCTTTGGCAATCGGGTAATCGACCGGCTCTGGTGTTTTGCTGCCGGTGCTGAGAGTGGAGCCGCGCCGGCCATAAGCGAAGTGTACGAGATACCCGGCATCCTTTGGACGGATGCTGGCCTGATACACTTTGTCGGAGGGACCAGAGCGAAAGTACAGGGTGATGCTTTCCATGAAATGAGTGTCCTTTCTTGTAATGAAAAGAGCCGGACGATCCTGCGATCATCCGGCTCTTGGGTTTGGTTAGGTGGGTGCGTACCGCGTCAGTAGTTGTTGTACTGATCACGGCGTTGGTGCTGCTGGCGCATACGCATCGTGAGAATCGATTTTCCGATGGAAATCAGCCCGCAGATGAGGCCGATAACCAGCATGGCCGAGAGCGGAACGAGCACCATGTTGGAGGTGGTCCGCGTGATGAGGTCAATCCAGACGTTGAACTGCTGCAAAGCCAGCGTGACCAGCGGTGCCACCAGTACGGCGGGCACCGCAAGTCCGAGAGCGAGGCGCAGGTTGAACTTGAACCACTCCCGCAGGATGCCCTGCGGTGAGATCCAGTATTCAAACCGGCGGCAGGTGAAGCTGACAACCTCTGCCGAACGCTCAATGGCGCTCAGGTTTGGCAGGTCATGGTCAACGACAGGTTCACTCAGCGGTTCAGGCTGCCATCGTCGGATGACGATCTGGTGGACCTGCTTCGCCCATGTGGTGGCGGGCACCGTTGGGAGCTGGCGGGGTTGTGGTGGGGATTGTTCGTCCCATTCGGGTTGTTCCATCATAATGTTGGCGTGTTTTGGCCCCAAGGGCGGTTCCGATGACAAACAACAGCAGGGCGCCGAACGCGAGACTGCCGGTGGCAATCTTCCAGCGGTCGGCGATGACGTGCTGTTCCGACATTTGCTCTTCGAGTTTGGAGATCTTCGAGCGGTATTCCGGACCGAGGTCCGGCGGTGGGGGCGGTGGATCGTCGAAAAACCAGCCTGCGTGCGTGTTCGGCGTGAACAGCACCAGCAGGCCGGCGATGAGGATGAGATGTTTCATTTTGGGTGTGGGGGATGGGCCGCAGGCCAGCGCTCGTGGTGAGCGCCGACCTGCAGCAGGGTTTAATGCCAGCGGCGGCACTATGCCGTATGGCAAACTATGCCGGGTGGAGTGTCCAAACAGACGGGTTTGGATATTTTCACCCGGCATAGTCTTTCGGGTTCACAGGCTTCTGAGGAATGCCAAGAGTGAGTCCTCTG
>JAFLEI010000039.1 GCA_017301975.1 Verrucomicrobiota bacterium | reverse complement strand
CATTCTGCATCGCTGACATCACTGGTATAGGCGGTTCTTGGCTTGTTGGTCGCGGGTTCCATCCCAAGCTTATTGCTTGGACCCTCACCGGTGTACAGCACTTTTTAAAGTTAATAACAGGCTCTAGCGCCTGGCCACCACAAACGCACTCATCACCAGACCGATGATCACCCCTGCCGCTGCGATGAGCCAGAAATTCATTGGCGTGTCGGCCACATCCGCCCGCACATACATGCTGAACAGACCGGTCAGCGCGGTGAGGGGCAGAAACAGAGCAGCCATCACATTCAGGCGATGTGAAGTGTTCGCCATGATCTTCGCGCTTTGCGCCTGTGCCTCGGCCTGCTTGGCCACCGTGAAGTTCAGGCCAAACTGCGCGTCTTGCAGCAGCAGCTCCGCCGTGCGCTCCACACCTGCCGCCTGATCTCGCAGATTGATCACATCGCGGTCCGCTTTGATGAATTCACGCGCCTGCTGCAGCGCACGGTGCATGCCACGCGAGCTGCGCAGCACCGGAGCGATGGCTTCGAGCACCTTGTGGTACTCGGCGGCTGTTTGAGCAGCGTGCTCCTGCTTGTCCAGTTCATCCAGCCTCGTCGCATACGCCGTCAGATGATTTTGCAGCGCGAGGCTGCCTCCGTTGTCCGGACTGGATTTCCAGGCCCCGTCCGGCATCCGCCAAAACAAAGCGGGCCGCCTTTCCACATCATCAGGCCCGGGCAACTGATGAAGAATGATGAGCAGGTGCCCTTCTTCGAAGATCGCACGCTGCGTCCCCGCCTCACGCCCCACCCGGTTGCGGATCGCCTCGGGGATGGTGGTCCATAGCTTCGGAATGATCTGGATGTCTGGTTTCATGCTTGGGAATTATTTATCCCGTTATTAAAGAGCAGACGCGGGTGGCAGAGGCGATGACAAATAATGACCAAGATTTCAGGCTCCTTAAGAAGTCCCCTTCTTGCCCCAGTGCCAATCACGGCCTAGCTTCCGCGCTTATCCCATCATGTCCCACGCCGTCCTCAGTCTCCTCAAAGAAAGCCGTCACCCCATGCGCATCGACCTCATCGGGGTCGCAGGCTCCGGCATGAGCGGTCTGGCGCTGCTGCTGCTGGGCCTGGGACACAAGGTCAGCGGCTCGGACAAGGCGACGACCCTGGAGACGGATCGGCTGCAAAAGCTTGGCTTGCAGTTCTTCCACGGCCACACGGAGAAAGAGGTCGAGGACTGCGACATGGTCATCTACTCCAGCGCGATCAAGCCCGGCAACGTGGCCTATGAAGCAGCCTACAAGCAGGGCATTCCGCTGGTCCGGCGCGCGGAGGCACTCGCGGCCGTCATGGCCAACAAACAGGGAGTCGTCGTCTGCGGCACCCATGGCAAGACCACCACCTCCGCCCTCACCGCGCATGTGCTGCGCCAAGGAGGCCTCAAGCCCAGCCACTATGTCGGCGCGGAAATTCCCATCCTCGGTTCCAATGCGCACTGGGACACCGAAGGCGAGCTCTTCGTGGCCGAAGGGGATGAAAGCGATGGTACCCTGGTCAATTTCCACCCCGAGCATGCCATCGTGCTGAACATTGAGCCCGAGCATCTGGACTTCTACGACGGCATCGAGGCCATCAAGACCGTTTTCCGCCAGGTCCTCAGCCAAACGCGCACCCACTGGGTGTACTGCGCCGAAGATCCCGTCGCCAGCGAAGTCTGCGCCGGGCCTCAGGGCGTCAGCTACGGCTGGAGCCGCTCTCACGATTTTTCGGCTAACATCCTTTCAATGAAACCGGATCATTCCGAGTTTGAGGTGTATCAAAAAGATCAGCATCTCGGCACGGCCACGCTCGGCATTCCGGGCAAGCACAATGTCAGCAACGCTCTCGCTGCCATCGCGCTTGCCACCCGCTGCGGCGTCACATTTGACGCCATCCAGCATGCCCTGCGCACCTTCCGGGGTGCCAAGCGCCGCTTCGAAATCCGCCACAGTGGCGAACGCTTCACCGTCGTGGACGACTACGGCCACCACCCAAGCGAAATCGCCGCCACTTTGGCCACCGCCAAAGGCTTGAACGCCAAGCGCATCGTCTGCCTCTTCCAGCCCCATCGCTACAGCCGCACGCAGCTCTTGAAAAAGGAGTTTGGCGCCAGCTTTAACGACGTGGACGAGCTCTTCGTCACCGATGTCTATCCCGCTAGCGAAAAGCCCCTCCCCGGTGTCAGTGGTGAGACGATCCTCGAAGAGGTGCGGCTGCAAAACGACCACACCAAGACCGGCAGCACGCCCACGATGCCCATCGCACGCGACAAAGTGGGCAATGCCCTCCGCCCCGGCGATCTCCTCATCACCCTTGGCGCAGGCAACGTCCACGAAGTCGGCCGCTGCATCGCCCGCGACCTGCCCGTGCTCGAAAAACTCTGCGCCATCCTCGATGCCAACGGCGGTGGCGTGGCACGCCTGTATGAGCCCATGTCCCGCCACACCACCTGGCTCATCGGCGGTCCCGCGCAGTACTGGATTGAGCCGCGCAATGAAGCCTCCTTCGCCGAAGTCGTCCGCTACCTGCGCTCAGCCTCGATTCCCATCCGTGTGATCGGCCGCGGCTCCAACCTGCTGGTCAAAGATGGCGGCATCCGCGGCGCGGTGATCCACACCAAAGGCGATTTTGAAAACGTGACGGTGAATGGCGATCTCATCACCGCCGGAGCCGGAGCACGGCTCAAAAAGATCGCCAGCGCAGCCCGCAATGCCGGCTTGGGCGGCTTTGAATGGATGGAAGGCATCCCAGGCAATCTCGGCGGCGCCATCCGCATGAACGCCGGTGCGATGGGCTCTGAAACCTTCGACCAAATCGTCAGCGTGCGCTTCATCGACACCGACGGCAGCATCAAAGAAAAACCGCTGACCGAGATCACTCACCACTACCGCAGCGTGCCGGAGTTTGAGGAGCGCTACGTCGTTTCCGCCGTGTTCAAAGGCACCCCTGCCCCGCAAGCCGAGATCGACACCAAGCTCGCCGCCTCCCACCAGAAACGCCGCACCTCCCAGCCCGTCGGGGCCAGCGCCGGCTGCACGTTTAAAAACCCCGAACTCTGCGGAGCAGGCAAACTCATCGACGATCTCGCCCTCAAAGGCCGCAACGTCGGCAAAGCCATCGTCAGCGACGTCCACGCCAATTTCATCGTCAATCAAGGCGGCGCCACCGCCCGCGAAGTCCTCGACCTCGTGGCCCAGATCAAAGACACCGCCATGCACGAACGCGGCGTGACCCTGGAGATGGAAGTGAAGGTCATTGGAGAAGACCAGCCGCTGCCGCTGTGACAACAGTCTGACAACTGAGACGCTTTTTTCAGTGTCCAACTTTGGAGAACCGGTGTTCAGTTTCCACTTGTTCCGTCTCTGGGCGGCCTTTTGACATGCAGAAACTCGCTCTCATTCTCTTTCTCCTTGGCCTGTTCGTGACCGGATTGCTCGGCACGGAGACGCGGCTGCTGTTCTTCTGGCCGGGGTGTTTCCTGCTGGGGCTGGCGGGTCTGGTGACCGTGCTGCGCTGGAAGCTCCGCGTGAGTTTCCAGCCGAGTGACTGGTGCCTCCTCACCGTGCTCATGCTTGCTGTTTACGTGGGCTGGCGCGCTTGGACATCGCCCGTGGAAGTTTATGCGCGTGAGGACGCAGCCGTGCTGCTGGCGGGTTTCGTGGCCTACCTATTGACCGTGACAGCCGTCAGCGACTCGAAATGGCGGCTGGGCATCGTCTGTGTTCTGCTGGTGCTCGTGGCTGGAAATCTGACCGCCGGCTGGATTCATTTCAAAGGGCGGTGGGATTTCCATCTGGTGCCGGGTTTTTCGCGGTCCTTTCCACCCGGGCGCATCGGCGGCTTCTTCAACAATCCCAATCATCTCGCGGCTTTCCTCTCGTTCGCGGCTTTCCTGTCCGCGGGCATGATGCTGTTTGCACGCATTCACATCGCCTCCCGGCTGCTGCTGGGATTCGGCATCTTGTCAATGCTTGCAGGAGTGGCCCTGACCGCCAGCCGGGCTGCGATGCTGGGTCTGGCCGTGGGTGGCGCTGTGTTTCTGCTGCTCACACTGTGGCTCGTGTGGAGCACGAAGCGCTCCCTGTTCAAATGGCTGATCATCGCCCTGCTGCTGGTGGGTGGTGCGGTGGGCGGCGCGCTCTACAAGGTGAATGAGGAATCCATGCTCAGGCGCCAGTGGACGAGCCCGCTGGCAGAGGACATGCGCGTGCACATCTGGCGTGCCGCACTGGCTCAGAATGCCGAGTCACCGTTGATCGGCGTGGGATCACGCATGTTTTACGAAGGCAGCATCACCCATCGGGATCCTGAGTCTTCGCCCTACATGGGGGATGCGCTTTTCGCCCACAATGAATACCTGCAGACCCTGGCGGATTACGGCTGGGCCGGTCTGGTGCTGGTGCTGCTGGCGGTGCTGGCCCACCTAATGAATGGGCTGCGTTTTCTGCGCTGGTTCACCACCGAAAAATTTCCCGCCACCGGCATGCTCGGCAGCAATGCGCTGGCGCTCACCCTCGGCGGCATCGCCGCACTGCTGGCCACTCTGGTGCAAGCCGTGTTTGAATTTCAAGGCCACATCCCGATCACGGCAGTGGTCGGTGCCATCCTCCTCGGCCTGCTCGCCAATCCGGGCATCGAGAGCGAGGTCTATAAACCCCGCCGCATCTGGGGGCTGCGCTTCCTCATGAAAATCACCATGCTGGCAGCCTCCGCCGCGCTGCTGGGCGCTGCCGTCATCTTTGGCACCGCCGATGGTTATGCCGCCTATGCCCGGCTCCAAATCAAGGATGGCGCAACCGCCAAATCCCTGCCTCATTTTGCACGCGCCACGCTGATGGATCCGCGCAATGCCGTGCTGGCCTATCAGCATGGCCTGGCCTTGATGGACTCCATCCATTCCGGCATGACCAAGGATGCCTACCTCCGCACGGTGGACGCCTCCATGAGGGAGCTCACCCGTGCCACGACGCTGAATCCCTACAATTATCTCTACCAGCTCGCGCTGGCGGATGCCTTGGACGCCGCCGGCAAAAATGATGCCGCGTTTAACGCCATCCAGCGGGCGCTGACACTCGCCCCGCTCTACGAGGAGCCCCGCATGGCCCTGGGAATGCACTACCACCGCCTGAAACACTATCAGGAGGCTGAATTTGCCTACCTCTGGGCCGGAAAGGCCCACGTCAAGAACCCTGAAGGCGCCGCCAACTGGCTGGACAGCTACCGCGAACTCCTGCGGCAGACCGCCCTGGAGGCCGATCAGGCACGGGCCGCCCTGATCCAGCAGCAAGGACGCTGAGATGTGCATTTGCCCTCGCGCTGATTTCCGCTACAATCGCTGCCCCTCATGGCACTCGCAAAAATCACCCAAGTTACCGGCTGCGGCGTTTACGTTCCTGGCTCGGACATCGACACTGACCGCATCATCCCGGCACGCTTCATGAAATGCGTGACCTTTGACGGCCTCGGCGAATTCGCTTTCTACGACGTGCGTTTCGACAAGGACGGCAAGCCCACAGGCCACCCGCTTGACGATCCTCGCTTCAAAGGCGCCAACATTCTGCTCTCCGGCACCAATTTCGGCTGCGGCAGCTCCCGCGAGCACGCCCCTCAGGCTCTCTACCGCTTCGGCATCCGTGCCGTGATCGCCGAGAGCTTCGCCGAAATTTTCTTCGGCAACTGCACCACCCTTGGCATCCCCTGCGTTTGCGCGAGCGCTGAGGACATCCGCGTGCTGGCCAACGAGATCGAGCGCAACCCGAAGCTCGAAGTCACCATCGACGTCGCCTCCGGCAAAGTGTTCTTTGAAGACCAGGAGTTTTCCATCACCCTGCCGGGCTCCGCGCACGAAGCGCTGACCACTGGCAAGTGGGACCCCATTGCGGAACTGCTTGAAAACAAGGACGCCGTGCATGCCCGCATCACCGCGCTGGGTTTTGCCTGAGTTTGCTCCTTCCCTACCGCCTGACGCATGGCCGCCCCAGAAATAGCCGCGACGGATCATTCGTCGCTGATCGTCCGCATTTCGTCGGCTTTGCGTCAGCCTACCACTGCGGATACGATCCACGTCATTGGGCATCGCAATCCCGATACGGACGCGATCTGCTCCGCCATCGGCTATGCGGCTTTTTTGCGCGATGTACGCGGCATGAAGGCGGTGGCCGCATGCTGTGGCGAGCTGAGTGTGCGCACCAACTGGGTGCTGCAGACGGCCGGTGTCCCCGGTCCCAAGCTTCTGCTCGATGTCCGGCCCACCGCCGCCTCCATCTCCAGGCGGGATGTTTTCACCGCCAGCCCTCACCAGACTTTCCTCTCGGTGTACCGGATGATGATGGATCACAACTTCCGCAGCATCCCCATCGTCGATGACGAAGGCCGCTTGCTCGGCATGCCGGCCATTCAGGAGCTCGCCCAGCTCTTCCTGCCCGCGCAGACCAATGAGAAAACAGACAAGGCCAATCGTGAAGTCCGCAGCAGTCTGCTCAACATCGTGAATGCCCTCGACGGCATCCTCGGCGGTGCCGCTGCAGATCTTGAAACGATCCAGGATTTCGTTCTCGTCGTGGCCGCCTCCAGCGTGGAAACCACGCGCAAACGTGCCCAGCAATTCCCTGTGAACCGCCTCGTGGTGGTCACGGGTGACCGCCCTGAGATTCACGAACTGGCCATCGAGATGAATGCGCGCTGCCTCATCATCACCGGGAAATTCAAAGCAGCCCCGAGCATCCTGACACGCGCGGCGCAGCAGGGTGTCGCCATCATTTATTCCCCCTATGACACCGCCAGCACTTCTCAGCTCCTGCGTTTCTCCCGCCCCATCGGCGAGGCGCTGACACATGAGTTCCTCTCCTTCGGCTCTCGCACGCCTCTGCGCGAAATCGTCCCGGCCGCCCAGCATTCCAGCCAGCCCCTGTTTCCCGTCGTCGATGAAGAAACCCAGAAGCTCCTCGGCGTCTTTTCCAAATCGGATCTCATTGACCTGCCACGCATGAAGCTCGTGCTGGTGGATCACAATGAATTCGCCCAGGCCGTCGCCGGCGCGGACGAAGCTGAAATCATTGAGGTGATCGACCACCACCGCCTCAGCGGCAATCTGCGCACCAAGGAGCCGATTCGTTTCATCAACGAGCCCGTCGGCAGCACCTCGACCATTGTGGGCATCATGTACCGCATGCGCGAGGCCGCACCGGACAAGTCCACCGCCATCTGCCTCTGCGCAGGCATCATCTCCGACACGCTGCACCTCACCAGCCCGACCACGACGAGCACGGACAAGGAAATCCTCGAATGGCTCAGCGGCATCGGCGGCATCGACAGCGCCCAGTTCGTCAAAGACTTCTTCGCCGCCGGCTCCATGCTGCGTGAGCACACGCCCGACCGCGCCTTGGAAAGCGACCGCAAGGTCTTCGAAGAAAACGGCTGGCACATCAGCATCTCCCAGATCGAGGAACTCGGTCTCGAAGAGTTCTGGAAACGCGAAGCCGAGCTGCAGGGCGCCCTGCAGTCACTGCTCACCAAACACAATCTCCACTTCGCCTGCCTCATGGTCACCGACATCACCCGCCATCACAGCGTGCTGCTGGTGGCCGGGGATCAGCGCGTCATCGACGCCATCGACTACCCGCAGGCCAAGGAGCACGTCTATGACATGGCCGGCGTCGTGAGTCGCAAGAAACAGCTCTTCCCATACATGAGCCACGTGGTGACGAAGCTGGCGGCACCGTAACAGCGCTCACACCTCCGCAAAACTCCCCGTCTTCAAAAACCGGTTCACCGCCCTGAAAACCGCGGGCTGCAGGATGATCGTGGCATGATTCGTCGGCAGCAGGACATGGTCCGCCTCGCCTTCTCCGTGCGAGCTGGCAATCGTCACCACACCGTCCGATTCCTCTCCCAGCAAACGCCGGAAAATCGGCAGCGTGTCCTTGTTTCCCATGATGACGCCCGTCTCAGGAGGCAGCGGCCCCAGCGTGTTCGGAGTACTGGCGGCATCCGTGCCGAGCTCTGCTGACACCGGCCCCAGCAGCCAGCGCACCCAGCGCCACTGGCCCAGTTCATCAATGATCTGGCTGCCCTGGTTCGGCGGCGCTAGCAGCACCGCACGACCCAGCGGAAACGCCGGATCACGCTGCGCCGCCCAGGCCCGAAACACAATACCCCCGAGCGAATGCGTCACAAAATGAACTCGCGAACCCGCCTCAATCTCCAGCCGCTCCAGCGCCGGATTGAGGTGATTCTGCACCGCATCCGCAATGGAACTGCGGTGAGAGGGATAGTCAATGCTCTTCACCCGATACCCGCAAAACTTCAGCCACAGCCCCACCAGCCACATGCTGCGCCGTGAACGGCCGAGTCCGTGTATGAGGACGACGGTGGGAGTGGGAGAAAGAGCAGATGCAGACATGCCGAATTAAAGAAGTCCGGTATCCTGGCCCTCCGGTTTGTCTCCACCCTGCCGATGTTCCATCCACTCCAGCATGGCCAGGGAGCGCTTGGCAGCAGCTCCATCGACCGCCGCCGCAAAAAAGACGACCGAGCAAATTACAGCGATATAGTTGATCGGATCATTACCGGGTTTGCCTGCATTAAAAAATAACATCACGACCCACATCATTCCGAGCCAGAAATACACCTCATGCATCACGGAACGCCTCATCTGGCGGCGAAGCTTTTCCTCAAGCCCTCGCGCCTGCTTTCGTCCCTCCAGCAAGTTGATGCCTTTCTGGAACCACGCCTTCTGGCTGGCATCATCTTTGAGACGGGGCTCTGATGGCGTGGACATGACCGCAAGCTGCGGCATCGAAGTCATGGAGTCAATGCCCGACGTTTTCGGGCAGATGTCCGAAAACGGCAGTGCATTTGCGGCACACCATCCAAAAGACAGCTTGGTTGTTCAGCAAGCCAGGCTGGTCTTTGAACTTGGTGCCTTAGTGGTTAAACAAGAACGCCGGTGAGTTGATCAGCGCCCACGCCAGATCCTGCGCAGCCGTAAGCCTCTTGTTGCCGAGCTGACTCTGGCTTAATCCAGCATCACGCCGAAGCTGCACGAGCTTGGGATCGAGAACGATCGGCTTCTGGCTGTCGGTGTGCTTGGTTTCCAGCGCCACGAGCTGCGCATCCACCGGCAGCGGCCTGCGGGCATTGGCGAGCACCTTCTTCTGCGTCTGGTAATCCTTGAACTGATTCAGGAAGTGCTGGGTGAGCAGCGCATTTTGCTCAGGGGTGCGCTTAGCGGCCTTGATCGCGGCGGCGACAGCGGCAGGCGTGCCAAAACGGACCGTGGGGCTGGTGGCGACCCACAGGCGGAAACGGCCCGGGTTGTATTTGCCGTTCTGGAAGTTGGAGGTCATCACGATGCTGAACTGCGAGCCACCGTCATGCGCGATGGGCTTGGCAAATTCAAAGATGGCCTCATGCCGGAATCCCCCCTGCGGGCTGACAGCCCAGCCGCGGTCACGATTGCCTTTCTTGAGGAATTCCGTGACGGCAAAGTTGGTCTGCTCAAAATCGGCCTTCGGATTTTTCAGCAACTGCTCCTCGCCTCCGCGTTTGCTGCGCTTGGCGTCCATCGGGTCCGTGCGGACGGTGAATTCACCGAGCACGAAGTTGCCATCGGGGGCGAGGCCGGGCCCGTTGCTGGGCAGGCGGTCATCAGGCAGCATCTCCAGCTTGATGGCGGTGATGTTCGTCAGCGTTGTTTTGCCAATGAGCATGTAGTTGCCGGCGGTTTCACGGCCTGCGGGCAGCGCGGTGGCAAAGAGGCTGCCATCCGGCTGCACTTCGAGCTTCTCCACGCCTGCGGCACGCTGCACCTTGATGCTGTCAAACGGCTGCCATTCTGTGGTGAGATCGAGGTAATTTTCCCACGCAGGCTGGTTCGCAGCAGCGGTGTCCTGAACCGTTTTCACCTTGGCTTCAGCAGCGGTGATCGCAGCCTTGCGTGCAGCTTCTTTTTTGGCGATCTCCGGAGCCATCTTGGCTTTGTAGGCTTCGAGTTCTTTCTTGGCAGCGTCGATGGCGGCAAGGCGCTCCTGTTCGGCTTTGGCAATGATCGGCTTCTGCTCCGCCTCCTTGGCCTGCAGCGCAGCGGCGAGCTGCTTGTTCTCTGGATCAAGCTCCTGCATGGAGGCCAGGACGGCGTTGATTTCCTTCTCGCTTGCATGGCTGTTGAGGATGCGCAGGAAGATGGCATCCACGAGCTGGCGGTCGTCTTTGATCTCGTTGGTGAGTTTGGCAATGGCGTTGCCTGGATCACTGATGGCATCACCCACGGTCGGGCCGCTCATCAGGGCCATGACTGGGCCGAGGTTCACCTCATTGCTGCGTTCGCACTCGCATACGGATTCGCGGGCGGGTTTGCCGAAGTTGGCCAGGAAACCGTCCTGCAGCTTGACCTGTCCGTCCGCCAAAGCGGCAGCGCGGGTGCCTTTCGGCATGCCAGGAATGTTTGGCATGCTGCCGGTCACGGCAAAGACAGAGTCAAACAGCACCTCGGCAGGCAGGCGGCGAGCCTTGGCGTGGCTGTAGTTGGTCTTGTCATCCTCGTTCCACTTGTTGGTGGCCAGGCTCAAGTTGTACGTACGGCTGGTGGCAATGATCTTCATCAGGTGCCGCACGTTGAAGCCGCTCTGCACAAATTCGTTCGTCAGGTATTGCAGCAATTCAGGATTGCTCGGCGGATTGCCGGCGCGGATGTCGTCCAGCGGTTCGATGACACCTGTTCCAGTGAGATAGCCCCAGATGCGGTTCGCATAGCTCATGGCAAAGTAATCGTTCTGCGGGCTGGTCATCCAGGTGGCAAACTGCTCACGGCGTGTGCTTGCGGTCTTGCTGACGAGTTCTGTTTCAAATGGCACCTGGGGTGCAACGGGCTTGTTGGTGCGCAGATGCAGCACGTCTCCATCCTTTTTGTCAGAGACGATTTCGAACAACGGCTTCGCGCCTTCAACCGCCGTACCGCCAATGGTCTGACCTTTGGCAGCAGGATCGCCCTTGAGGTCGATCTGTGCGAAGTAGGATGCCGTTTCATAGTACTGGTCCATCGTCCAGCGCTCGAAGGGATGGTCGTGGCACTTGTTGCAGTTGAAGCGAGTGGCGAGGAAAAGGTGCGTGGTGTTTTCGCTGATCTCCTCAGCGGTACGCACCGTCTTGAAGTAAGCCGCAGGCGGATTGTCCTTGTTCGAGCCCGTGGCGGTGATGATGCGATACGCGAAGCGGTCATACGGCGTGTTGTCGGCGACCTGCTGTTTGATCCAGGTGCGCAGACCACCGGCACCTTCCGCTCCGAGGAATTTCGCGTTCACCTGCAGCATGTCGGCCCACTTGTTGGCCCAATGCTCGACGAAATCAGGATTGCCGATGAGCTTGTCCACCACCTCACTGCGCTTGGTGCGCGTGTCACGCTTGTCAGCCAGGAAGGCGTTCACCTCTTCGGGCTTCGGCGGCAGGCCGGTGAGATCCAAATGAATGCGGCGCAGGAAGTCCTCGTCACTGCACAGGCCGCTCGGTTCGATCTTCATGCGCTGCCATTTCTGCGCCACGAGTTCATCGATCTTGTTCCACTTCTCCGGCTCCTTCCAGGCGAAGCCCGTGCGGTCGCCCATCACCGTGATGGTGGTGGCGGCGTAGGCACCTTCAAAGCGGGCGAGGATCGGTGCCTCACCACGGCGCAGGCTCGTCATGAGACCCTTCTTGTCGGCTTCGATCACATCGCCATTACCGCTTTCCAGGAAGGCTTCAGCCGTGACATCTTTGACATACCCATCCGCATAGCGCGCGATGACACGCAGCTGCTGGCGGCCGCCGATGCGCTCGATGACCGGATTCTTCGGCGAGAGTTCGATGCTGGTAACGCGTGGCGTCTTCAGGTCCAGTTTTGCGCCCTGGCCGATCCAGGCTTTGAGTGACTCGTAGTAAAGCTCGCCCGGCACGGTGAGTTGACCCCCTTCATGCGGCACGCTGCCGCTGGCCTTCAGCAGCATGAGCGAATGCTCCGGTGAGGCGACGTTCGCACGGCGGCTGGAGAGATCATCAGCAAAGGCGAGCACATCGTAAACCGGATCATAACCGCGCAGCGAGAGCTTGAAGCCCGCCTTGCCTTCCTTCGCGCCGTGGCAGGTGCCTTGATTGCAACCCAGCTTCGACATGATGGGCATCACATCACGCACATAGTCGGGTTTGAGCGCCACGTTCATGCCGCTCACGTTCACCGGAATGTTGGCGGTTTTGCCGAGGAAGGAGATCTTCACGTTAGTGGCACCATCCTTGTCCGGACGCACCATGCCACGCCCGTTGACCGCCACCACATCCGTGTTTTCAGCGGTAATCTTGGCCATGCGGGTGACATCCGCGCGCGTGCCGTCGCTCATGCGGGCGGTGACCAGAAACTGCGCATACTCGGTGGGCTTGCCAATTTTGATTGTCGTCGGTTCGACATCAATCGAGGCAACGGTCGGCCCGGTGTGCAGGGTCTCGATCTTGTGGTCCTTCTCGACCACCACACGGACGCTGTCGTCCACGATCACATCCGACGCGGCCAGGATCTTTTCCTTCACCAGCGGAACGGAGACAAATTCCTTGGCGATGGTGCCGGTGGCCGAGTCAATCAAACGAATCTGCCCGTCTTGACCTGCCACAGCAACCATCTTGCCATCGGGGCTGAAGGTCACGCTGAAGATGCCGCAGGGAATCGCCGTGCTGCTCAGCTGTTTCACATCTTTCGTCACCCATGCGTCCAGATCCGGGCCCTTGCCGCTCACCGTTTCGACGATCTTTTTCACCGCCTCAGGCATGGTGCTGTCATAATCACTGGCATAGATGTTCACCGCACCGGCACCTTCAAACGAAGTGCCTGCCGCGATGCGCTTGCCATCCGGTGCGAAATCGACACCGAAAATGCGCCCCTCCATCGCTGGGAATTTGCGGATGAGGTTCGCGTTGTCACCGATCACGCGCTTAGTGAGGCGCTCCATGCGGTAGATCGCGGGCACGCCATCCGTGCCGCCAATGAGCACCTCATTGCGTAAGGGATGCCGCGCCAGCACCTGCACACCGCCCTTGAGTGCGCCAGGAGTGATGGAGGTGACGTTGTCAACGAACCGCTGCGTGGCCACTTCGGTCAGCTTCACGCTCATGTCCCGGCCGCAGGAAACGACATGCTTGCCATCCACACCCCACACAGTGTCCAGCACCCAGTCACTGTGCCCGCCCATGAAGAGCGTTTCCTTGCCGGTGGCGGCATCAATCGCACGCACCGCATTGTCTCCGCAGCCAAACGCGAGAAATTTGCCATCCGGCGACCAGCTAGCGCCATACAGCGTGTCAAAGGTCAGCGACTTGGAGAGTTCCAGCTTCTTCGCCGCCACGTCCCAGATCTGAATTTCCCCCATGCGCGCCGGGCTGCCACCCGTCACCGCGATCTTCTTGCCATCCGGCGACCATGCCAGCTTCTGAATGCGTTCCGCCAGTCCCACAAGTCGCGCCACGATGCCGCTGCCATCCGCCTTGTGCACCAGCACTTCATGGTAACCCGCCACCGCGATCATGCTGCCGTCCGGCGAATAATCGATCGAGGTGATGGCCGGTGCCTTCACATACACCGGAGGGTGCGCCATGTCGTATTGCGCCTTGGCAGACGCCGGAGTGTCATCCTTCGCACCTTCCGCGACCCAGCGCTCGATCAGGGCAATTTGAGTCTCATGCAGCGGGTCCGCCTTCTGCGGCATCTCCACTTTGCCCTTTTCGTCCGGTTTGATCAGCTTCAGCAGGTTGGATTCGGCAGGTTTGCCGGGCACCACCGCGTGGCCTTCCTCGCCCCCTTTGAGCAGCGCCACGAACTCCGTCATGATGTAGTCGCCCTTTTTCTTCGCCGGCTGATGGCAGCCATTGCACTGCGCCTGAAAGATCGGGCGGATGTGCTTGTAGAAAGAGACCGGCTTGTTCGGGTCAATGCCCTCCTCCTTCTTCGGCGGTGCGGCATGCACAGCGGCGGCGAGGAAGAGTGCAGGAATGAGGAGACGTGTCTTCATGGGGTTGGCAGGCGTTTTTGACAAAATCAGGGCAGCCCAGCACAACGCTGGCCCAATGGGTCGTCTTGCGCCCCGCCCGCCCCACGGCGGAATCGTCCATGCTCAGAGCGGAGAATGACCGGGCAGTTGCCTCGGCGGGAAGTCTCCCCATGGTGGAGGGCTCCGATGCTCCCAGAATCACTCAGCACCCGACTCAGCCGCAGCGTCTCGGCGGATTTCTTCCGTCCGCTCGCCCGGCCATCTGCGCCGGTGTATGTGGATTGCGCCGACCGGCTGATCGAGGAGGCCGGTGAAGCAGGGCGCCTCTCACAGCGCGAAACCAACGAGATCATCCGCGAAGTCATCGCCCGCCATCCTCTCTCCCTGCTCTCCGAGGATGAAGGTGCCGCCCTGCGCGATGCGCGGCAGCGTGCCGGCCAGTTTTTCAACCGCCTCATCGCCGCCGGCTGGCTGGAAGATCAGACCCTTGGTCTGCATGAGCGCTGGGCCGTCATCACCCCCGGCCTGCGCCCGCTCCTGCGCATGCTGCGGGATCTCGCCGAGGATCGCGTGGCCGAGCTCAAAACCTTCGCAGACACCCTGCGTGGCCTTTGCCAGACGCTGGAGGAGCGCGGCGTGCTCGATCCCGTGCTCCAGCAGCCGGATCAGCTCCGCTCCACCGTCACCGACCTCTCCCAGCGTCTCGAACGCGCCATCGAGCAGCTCCACGCCGTAGAGAAAATTGTCACCAGCTTTGAGCAGCGCCAGCGCCAGAGCGCCACCGCCGCCGACACGCTGAGCCTGCTCTACGAAGAGTTCGGCCAGGGCCAGCACATGGTCTGCTATGATGCCCTGCGTCGTGGAGGGCTGCTCATGCGCATCGAACAAGCCCGCAGCATCATCGCAGAGCGCCATGACGATCCACTCATGCGCGAACGCCTCTCCGAAGGCCTGCGCGCGCACTATGGCTACGACAGCTCCGAATCCTACGACCTCGCCGTCTCCCTGCTCACGCGTCTTGACCGCGATCTCGGCGGCCTGAAACGCCGCGCCGAAGCCATCGACCTGCGCATGGCCGCCTTCAACCGCCTCAGCCAGCAGCGCTACCGCTACCAGACCGAGCTGCGCGGCCGACGCCCGGAAATCATCAAAGCCTACTGCGACGCCATCAACACCGCCCACGCCGGCGGTCGCTTCTCCGAACTCGGTGCCAGGCCCGCCGACTTCGCCCCCCGCTGTGTGGAGACCCGCTTTTTTTTCGGCACCGAATCCCTCTACAAACCCCGCCGCATCAAAGCCCCCGTCGATCTCACCTTCGGCCAAAGCGGTGCCGTCAAACAAAGCGAAGACGACGTGCTCGCCGCCTGGAAGGAGCGCCAGCGCCTCGCCCTCACGCCCCAGCGCGCCGCGAGACTCGTTGCGAAACTCCTTCCAACGAAAAAAGACAGCACCAGCACCGAAGACATCCACCTCGAAACCACCGATGACCTCCTCGATCTCCTCGCCGTCGTCGCCTACGAGCACGCTCCCGCCCTCGCCGGCAAACGCGTCCGCTGGAGCGTGGACGGTCTCCGCCGCCGCAACGGCCTGGAGCCGCATATTCTGGAACACGACACCCACGCCGGGCATCGCATCGAGCGGTTTGCCATCACAAGAGAGGGTTGAGCTGTTCCCTAAGCTCCTCCATCATCCGCGCCCCCATGTCCGCCTCCACCTCCGATCCCCTCTGGCCCCGCTCCTTCTGGAGTGACGTGCCGGATGCTGACCGCGCCGCGCTGCGTGAGGTACTGGCGGAGCTGCTCGGCCGTGGCGTGCTGCTGGGCGACGAAGGCAGCGGACGCGAACTCTACATGCTGGCCCGCGATCATTATCGCACCCACATCGAGGACTACCTCGCCCCCCTGGCACTGGAACTGATTGTCGATGAAGACCATTCGCTGCTGCAGGCCCGCCCGCGCACAGAATCCTGCCTGCTGTTAGGCCGTTTTGACAAGGACGAGACCCTGGTGCTCCTCGCGCTTTGGCGCCTTTATGATGATGAAATCAGCACAGGCAGCCAGGAGGCCGTCATCGTTACTGTGGATCAGCTCTGGGCCGCGCTGAAGGTGTATTTTGACAAGGTCGCCACACCGGAAAAATCCCAGATCGAATCCTGCCTCGTACGCCTGCGCCGCCACCGTCTCGTGCGCACGCTCAAGCCCGAGGGCATGACTCAGGCCGGTGAAATGCAGATCGAGATCCTGCCCAGCCTCTCGCGCGTGATCCCGTTCGATGACATCGCCGCATGGCAGGCACGTGTGGAAACCTTTCAGCCGCCCAAAGACGGCAGTTCCATTGAGGAGGTGCAGGCATGAGCCAGTCACGCATCACCTTGAGCCGCATCCTCGCGGTCAACTGGTACGGCTATCGTCAGATCATCGACGTCTCCGGCCTCTCCCTCATCACCGGTGCCAACGGCAGCGGCAAAAGTGCCCTGCTGGACCTCATTCAGTTCGTCATGCTGGGCGAGCAGCAGAGCAAGTTCAACAAAGCCGCCGCCGGTGCGGGCAGCGGGCGCAGCCTGCGTGGCTACTGCCTCTGCGACACCAACACCACCGGCCGCGATGGCCACGAGCGCTACCTCCGTCCCAGCAGCGTCACCCTCGCCGCACTGGAATTCACCTGGCCTGCGAAACCCGGCGAAGAAGAGCCACGCCGCGAGACCTGGGGCGCACGCATCGAGTACGAAAGCCCCACGGCCAAGCCCTCGACCATCTGGTTCTGCGCCGGTCGCCGCCTCGCATGGCAGGACTTCCTCAACAGCGAAGCCGGACCTCAGGCCATGCAGTTCCTGCAGGAGGACGAGTTCCGCACCCGTGTGAAGCGCGAGCTCGACGGTGACGTGTGGGACCGCCAGAAAGCCTACCTCGATGAGATGGCCATGCGCAGCCACCTCGGCTTCGATCCCGAGCAGATGGGCAAGACGCTCCCACGCGCGATGGCCTTTGAGCCCGAGAGCAACTTCGAGAAATTCGTGCGCGAATTCCTCCTCGAACCCGGCATGCCCGATGTGAAGGCCGTGAAAGCCAGCGTCGATGCCCACCGCCGCGCCCAAGAGCGGTTGGAGAAGATGCACGATCAGCTCGAACGCCTGAAAC
Organism: Verrucomicrobiota bacterium; assembly: GCA_017301975.1. Classification (GTDB taxonomy): domain Bacteria; phylum Verrucomicrobiota; class Verrucomicrobiia; order Verrucomicrobiales; family Verrucomicrobiaceae; genus Prosthecobacter. The sequence continues at coordinate 44,898 of JAFLEI010000039.1, read as the reverse complement.
GCATCTCCACGCATCATCAGGACTGGATCAATTCAAAGCGCGAATCCGCCCTCTACACCCACCTCAGCGATGCCTTGAAGCACGAGGAAGCACTGGAGAACCTCCAGCGCAGCCGCGCCGAACTGGACGAAAAACAGGCGGACTACGAGGACAATCGCAAAACCCACGAGCAGACCCTCGAAGAGCGTGACCGCCTGCGCCGCTCGGTGGAGGCAGCCCGCGCTGCCCTCGGCGACAAAGCCGTGCGCATGGAGGAAAACGACCGCCGCCGCCGCGAAGTGTCCAAGGAGATCACCCGTCTCGAAGCTGCCGCCACGAGCCTGCATGAGCAGATCCGCTCCCACCTGCGCCACTGGCAGGACTGGACGCTTCACGCCGCCCGTCTCGGCCTGCAAGACACCACCGATGCCTCCGCCGCCATCTCGGGCATGCAGAGCAAAGACGAAAGCAAAGCCCTCTCTGCTGCGCGCGATTCCGCCCACGCCTTCATCAAGCTGCGCGACGAAGCCATGGAACAGCTTCGCCCCGTCGAAGCTCGTCTGGCAGAACACGAGATGCGCAAGTCCGCGCTGCACAAAGACCTAACTCAGCTCCGCGAAGGCCAGGCCTCGCCCTCTCCTCTGCTGAACGCCCTGCTCTCCCGCGGCCAGAAAGCCGTCGCTCTGGGCCGCGTCGTGGAAGTAAAACCCACGGCCGAAAAATGGTGGCCGCTGCTGGAAAGCGTGCTCGGCATGAACCGCCGCGCCGTCATCCCCGAAGACTTCCGCGCCGCCTGGGATCAGGCGCAGCAGACTCCCAGCCCGAATGAACTCCTCATCCATCCCGAGGAAGCCGCCAAGACCACCGCCAAGGTCGAAAAAGGTTCGCTGCGCGAGATGCTGGAGACCCAGCACCCAGTAGCGGGCAAGGTGCTCGATCACCTCCTCGGTGGCATCGTCGCCGTGAACAAGGCTTCACAACTCGACAAACACGAACGCGCCCTGTCACTCGACGGCTGGCTCAAAGACCCGCCGCGCCGCGTGCGCCTCACGCCGGAAAAAGAACTCACCCTCGGTGAAGAGGGGCTTCGCCGTCTCCGCGATGTGCGTGAAAACGAACTGCGCGAAACCGACGCCGTCATTGAAGAAGTGCGCCAGGATCGCGATGATCTCCGCGCCTTCGTCAATCGCGGCATGGAGTGGCGTCTGGATCGCTTCAACGTGCCCGACGGCGCGGACGAAGTACCGCTCCTCCCCAAATTCCGCAAAGAACTCGGCGAACTCCAGGCCACGTGGGATCTGCTGGCCACGCCGGACAACGTGAAGGCCATGGAAAACCTCCGCGTGGAAAACGCCTCGCTGGAAGGCATCCACGAGCGCATCGGCAGCCTCAAATCTGCCATCACCGCCTTCGAACTCGCCAAGGCCCGCCTCGAAGAATCCATCAGCGAAGACATCTTTCAGGAAGAGCAGACCCGTATCGCCCGCCAGGCCTCGCGCACTCTCGTTCGTGGTTCATCGGACGATGAGATCAACACGCGCATCAATGCCGAACGCCAAAAATCCACCTCCTGGCGCAAGTCCATCGAGATGGCCGCCGCACTGGCCATCCAGCTCGACACGCATGCTCTGGAAGCCCGTCGCCTGCGCGATGTACAGCGCCAGGAACTCGTCGCCGCCCACGCCGATCTCAGCGATGCTCTCGATGCTGAAGCCGAGGACAACGAAGCCTACGACAAACGCCGCGAAGATCTCGAAACGCACGAACTGGAGCGCTACAAGACCGCCGCCCTCGAAGCCAAGCGCGAGTGGGAAGACCGCCTGCAGCACCAAGTTCTCGATGTGCTCCGTGAAAAACTCAGCGAAGCCGACCGCACCAAGCGCGAGCTGAACCGCGCCATGGATCACGAGATCGGCGGCTGGCGTTACCAGCTCACCAGCCGTGCCGACAAGGCGCATACCGCCATCTGGACCCTCGTCGAAAAAGGCCTGCCCAGCGGCTCCGAAATGGAACTCTTCAACGCCGCTGGTCGTGAGGACATCGAGCGTGCCAAGAACGAGCTCATGGCCGCGATCGACGCCGCCGACAATCCGGAAGACAAGCGCCACCAGCGCGCCCTGGACTACCGCTACTACCATCACTGGGACATCGAGGCCAAGCCCGCCGGTCGTGGCGATGCCGCCGCCATCAGCTTGAACAAAAGCGCCAAGAAACAAAGCGGCGGCGAAAACCAGGCCCCCTTCTTCGTCGCCACACTCGCCGCCTTCCGCCGCGTGTATGATCTCGGTCGCCGCGACGATCCGCAGAACCTCGGCCTCGTCGTCATGGACGAAGCCTTCAGCAAGCTCAGCGGCGACCGCATTGACGACTGCCTCGCCATGGCCCGGAACTTCGGCCTGCAGCTCATCATGGCCTTCCCCGAAGACCGCCTGCCCACCATGTTCCAGCACGCCGACACCGTCGTGCAATGCCGCGTCGAACGCACCTACGACCCGGATACCGAGCAAATCCAAAACATCGAAAACTGGGTCGTTCGCGTCGAAGGCTCACGTCTTGCAGAACTGATGGAATGAAATGGCTCGCCCAGTTGCACCAAGACTGGATGGCCGCCCGGAAGCGGCGCGTGACAGCATCGGTGCAGCCATTTCGTCGCGACTGGGAACAGTTGCTTGAAGATGCCGGCATTCGTTCTGCGGAAGATCAGCAAGCCGCCCTGCGCGAGGCACAACAGCTTGCCAAATTTCAACTGGTCCCCCGCAAACGAAACCCCCGCTTCATCGACAAGATCATCGTGCCACTGGAGTCAGAAGCCTGGCTGCACGAGCAGTTCGGCACCCAGCCCGGCGCAGCATCTCAGCAGCAGGCACTCAATGTTGTGCGCGCTTGGTCAGCGAAAACACACTCTCTCATGCCAGAAGCATGGAGCGAACTAAGCAACCGGTTGGAAGCCGCCTTCAACATCCCCCGAGTGCTCGAACCCTTCCGCTGGCTGGAGCCAGCGCGTGTGAACGAACTGCTGACCCTGCTCTTCCAAATCACCAGCCGCGAATGGCCCGCCGGCACGCTGATTCGCGATGCGAGCACACATCTCGGTTACGACTCCAAGCATCTCGAATCCCAGCAAAGCTCCCTCGAACGCGCCTTGGAAACACTCTTCGGCCGCGAGACACCCCTGGAAGCAGTCGGCATTCAAACGACCAACAGCACCCTGCACTATTGCGGCCCGTTGGTCCTGCATTTCGCCGACCACACAAAACCTCTCGACCTCCGCTACGAATCCACGCTGTCCGTCGCAGAACTCGAGCAAACCACGCACGTCACCACCACCGCCCAGCGCCTCCTCACCGTCGAAAACCGCAAAACCACATTCCTCCAGCTCGCACATGCAGATGCGCAGCGCAGCATCTTGATCGTCGCCACCTCCTTCCCCACGCAGGCGGTGAAGCTCCTGCTCCAAACGCTGCCACCCGCTCTGCCTCACTACCATTTCGGCGACACCGATCCCAGCGGCTGGGACATCCTGCGCAAACTGCGTGAGCTCGCTCCTCACCCCGTGCTGCCCATTCACATGTCATGGCGGCCTTCTACCCAAGCATTGCCCCTGACCCAGCGCGATCTCCAGATCATCCACCGCCTGCTCGCCGACCCCGGCATGGCAGACTGCCACCCAGCTTTGCAGGCCATGCGAAACTCCGGCACGAAAGGCGACTTCGAGCAGGAATCCCTCGGGCGCCCCTCCTTGCCGGAGTGGCCATTTTATGAGAACACGTGACTGGAACGCCAGTTGACCCGGAGCCTCCGCAGGCGGACGATCTCGCACCATGGCCACCCCCTCCACCGACCGCGCTCAAACGACCGACCGCACGCACACCATCGCTGTTTTCTGTGACTTTGAAAACCTGGCCATCGGCGTGAAGGACGCCCAGTATGACAAGTTCGACATGAACAAGGTGCTCGACCGCCTGCTGCTGAAAGGCAGCATCGTGGTGAAGAAAGCCTACTGCGACTGGGACCACTACAAAAGCTTCAAGGCCGGCATCCATCAGGCTTCGTTTGAACTGATCGAGATTCCCCATGTGCGCCAGTCGGGCAAAAATTCCGCAGACATCCGCATGGTCGTGGACGCCCTTGATCTCTGCTACACCAAGCCCCATGTGGACACCTTCGCCATCGTCAGCGGCGACTCCGATTTCTCCCCACTCGTGAGCAAGCTGCGTGAAAACAACAAGACCGTCATCGGCGTCGGTGTGAAGCAGTCCACCAGCGGCCTCTTCATCGACAACTGCGACGAATTCATCTTCTACGACGATCTCGTGCGCGAAGAAGAAAAGACCAAAAAGCGCATCGCACGCGCCAAGCCCGCCCCCTCCACCGCCAAACCGGCCACCACACAGGAACGCAAACCCGGCGGCGATCCCGAAAAAGCCATCCAGCTCGTCGTGGAAACCGTCGAAGCCATGCTCGGCCGCAGCGGCAGCGACACCGTCTGGGCCGGCCCCGTCAAACAGGCCATCCGCCGCCGCCAGCCCCAGTTCGACGAACGCTTCTACGGCTTCAGCACCTTCAGCGCACTCCTCGAAGCAGCCGCAGATCGCGGCCTGATGAAGCTCGAGAAAAACGAAAACGGCTACCGCATCAAAGTCTCAGCCTCCGAAGAATAGTACGATGGGCACTCCTGCCCGTCGATCAGCGTCACCGCACCTCACTGCGCACTCTTCTCAAACGCAGCAGCCTTGTTCTCCATCAGCGCCAGCGCTTCTCCCGCCAGATAAAGCGAACCCGCGATCAGCACCTTCCCCTCCGGTTTCACAGCCCCCAGGGCATCAACCACACGCGCATGCGTGGTCACAGCTCGGGCCTCAAGCCCCAGCCCATTCCAAATCTCCCGCAGTGCCTCCGGAGTCAGCGCACGCGGTGACTGAAATCCCGTGAAATGCCAGCTCGCCGCAATGGGCGCAAGCTCACGCAGCACCGCAGCGGTATCCTTGCCAGCCACAGCACCAAAGATGACCTCCGCCTTCTCATTCGGAAACTGCTCGCACCACGTTTGCGCCAGCACGCGCGCAGCATCGATGTTATGCGCCCCGTCAATGATGCAACCGCCCACTTTTTGAAACCGCGCAGGCCATTGCACCTCACGCAAACCACGCGCGATCACTTCGTCATCGAAGTTGAATCCTGCCGCCCTCAGTGCCGCCACAGCCATGGCCGCATTCCATCGCTGATGCGGCCCCGCCAGGCCAGCTTCCTCATGCCACGCCGTTTCGACAATCGTAAGCGGCGCCCTACGCTCGGCAGCGACGCGTGAAATCACCTCCAGCACCTCAGCCTCCTGCCTCATCGTCACCACCGGCACCCCCGGCTTGATAATCCCCGCCTTCTCAGCACCAATCTTCGCCAGCGTGTCTCCCAGCATGTCCATGTGATCCCATCCGATCGGAGTAATGACACTCACCGCAGGCATGACGGCATTGGTCGCGTCCAGCCGACCTCCCAGCCCAGTCTCCAGCACCACCCACGGATTGTCACGCTGCGCGAACCATTCCAGCGCCAGCGCCAGCGTCAGCTCAAAAAACGTAGGATGCGGATCCCACCCTGCCACCCGCTCGCGCAATCGTACGACACCTGCCGCGATTTCGTCAGACGTGATCATTCGCTCAGCATCCCGAATCCGCTCCCCAAACTGAATCAAGTGAGGCGACGTAAACAGTCCCGCATTGATGCCTGCGGCCTTTAAAATCGAATGCATGAAGGCACAGGTGGAGCCCTTCCCATTCGTGCCGGCCACGTGAATGAACTTCTGCCCCGCCGCCGGCAGCTTCAGTTCGCTCAGCAGTCGCTGCACATTGTCGAGCCCCAGCTTGATGCCGTAGAACTGGGTGCTGTAGAGCCAGTCGATTTCTTTTTGCGCCGTATCGTTCATCATTCCTTTCCCGCACGGTGCCTGCGCCGCAGCAGGGTGCAAGCAGCCAAGAAACAAGATCGTCAGATGGGTTTCCCATTTCCCACCCGGCACTCACGGCTATCATGCACGCGCATGTCTTTGACTCCCGCATCTGACTCCTCGACCTGGATTAAACGCTTCTGGTGGCTTCTAGCCGCCGTTTTCATCGCGCGCATCGGCGTGATGCTGCTCTTCGTCCATGGTGCGGATCTCGCGGGAGACGAGGCCTACTACTGGGACTGGGGCCGCAGGCCGGACTGGTGCTACTACAGCAAGCCGCCCATGATCGGCTGGATGATGGGCATCATCGGCGCGCTCACAGGCAATGCCGAGTGGGGCATCCGCTTCGCAGCCCTTCTGCTGGGCACGGCCACCCTGGTCATCATCCACCGCATCGCGCTGGTGCTGTTTGATGCACGCACAGCTTTCCTCACCGCCGTGCTGGTGCTTCTGACCATTGCCAATGCCGGGCTGAACCTGCTGTTCACCATCGATGCCCCCCTTCTGCTGTGCTGGACGCTGGGCCTGCTGCTGTTCTGGTATGCCGCGCAAAAACCAACATGCAACACGCGCTGGCTTGCACTCGCTCTCGTGATCGGCATCGGCACCCTGAGCAAGCAGATCATGCTCGCCTTCCCGGCTCTCATGCTTCTCTTCGCCGCTGTTTCCCGTGAGGATCGCGCCCTGCTGCGCAATCCCCGAATGTGGCTCTCCATCCTCTGCGGCATGGCCTTCATCATTCCCGTGCTGCAGTGGAATCAGAACCATGCCTGGATCACCCTGGAGCATACCAAGCATCATTTTGACGGGGAGACGCGCAGCTTTGGCAAATGGATCAGCCGCACCTTGGAAAACGTCGGCCTGCAGGCGCTCATCTACACCCCAGTGACGTTTGTCGCGCTGGTGGCCGCCATGATCGCGGCGGTGAAGCAGCGCAAAAATCTCTCACGTCCGCTGCTGTTCCTCATGCTGGCCTCCGCTCCGGCGCTGGCCTGCTTTGCGGTGCTGGCATTGCGTCAGCGCATCAATCCAAACTGGCCTGCCGCCTTCTTTGTGCCTGCGTTCATTCTCGGGGCCGCATGGCTGCGGGGAGCCGCACCGTTCAAGCTGCATCCCGGCTGGGAGCGCTGGTCCCTGCGGGTCGGCGGTGCCTTGGTCCTCATCGTGCATCTCGCGCTCGTCATCATCTTCACCACGGAATTAAAAGGGATCGGCAAACTCTCCAGCCTGCGCGGCTGGAATGAAGCAGGCATCGAGGCCCAGAAATTCCTCGATCAGGTGCCACGGCCAAAGAACACCTTCGTCATGGCCCTCGGCCATCGCTACCACGCTGCAGAGATGGCCTTCTACATGCCCTCGCATCCACGCCTCTATCGCTGGGAGCCCAGCGATTCGGTGCAGTCCCAGTATGAAATCTGGCCCGGCCCCGAAGAACGCATCGGCGACGATGCCCTCATTCTCGAACCCGGTCCGGTCGCTGCTCTGTTACAAAATGAGATCTTCACCACCGCCTTCGAAAAGATCGAGCATCGTGGCAGCATCCGCATTCCTCTGGGAAAAGAGACTCGCGAGTTCAGTGTGTACCTTGCACGAAATTTGAAGAGCTGGAAAGCCGTAGGCACCTCTACCAAAGCCCCGAATAAAACGAGTCACGAAGAGATTCAGGACCGCCGCTGACGTATCATCGTCATTCGACGTTCTGATTTCGTCATTTTTCCCTCCTCATGCCCTCACCCTGGGATCTCAGCCTCCTGCATCAAATCAACACCGCATGGTCTTATCCGATGCTCGACTGGCTGATGCCAGCCCTGTCTGCCATCGAGGCCTGGCTGCCGCTCATCATCCTCGCCGTGCTCATCACCGCATGGCGTGGCGGCAAGCGGGCTCGCATCATGCTGCTCTGCCTCGGCATCGCCATCGGCCTCGGTGACGGCGTCATTTCCAACACCCTGAAAAAATCCATCGGCCGCGTGCGCCCCCGCGATGCATTGGCTGGCATCACCATCCGCGATCTCGGCACCGCTTCGCCCGCCTTCATGCGCTTGTTCGAAAAACCCGTCGTCAAACCGAGCGAGCCGAACGGCGCCACCACTGGCAAATCCTTTCCCTCCAGCCACACCATCAACATGTTCGCTGCCGCCACGGTCATCGCCTGCTTCTACCGCCGCGCCGGTCTGTTCACGTATCTGCTGGCAGCCGCCGTCGGCTATTCACGCGTTTACTGCGGTGCCCACTGGCCCAGCGACATCCCGCCCTCGATGGCCATCGGCGTCTTGGTCGGCCTCGGTGTGGTGTTCATATCGAGGCGCTTCATCCGTCAGGCGTGACTAGCAGTCATTCAAACAACACCCACGGCGCCTTCGGATAATTTTCCTTCACCGCCTCCATCACGCCGATGTCTCCGGCAAAACCTTGGTGCAGGACCTTCCAGCCACCCTTGCCGTCTTTTTGCAGCAGCGCGAAAAAGTCCAGTTCCATCTCCGCAGCGATGTCTTCGTTCCTCGGTTTGCCTCCCACGGGATCCACGTGACCGTTGAAGCGCGCCCATGAGCCGCTGACACGCACCGTGCCGGTGAAAACAACGTCCCGCCCCACTTCGGCGCTCACCGGCGCACGCATCGCATCCATGATGGCCTTACGCTCCGGAGTTCCCGCCTTCGGTTCGAAAGTGGGAATCTTCGTCAGCGGCTTCTTGAAGACCACCTTGCTGGGATCTTCCAGCTTCAGATGCGCGTCATTCTTGGGGTCCGCCAGCAGCTGACCTTCACCAATGTAGAGTTTGTCGCCATCAAGCTTCAGCACCTCCTCCTCCGACTGCTCAGAGCCTTCGATGGTGTACTCATAGAGCACTCGAATAAGGCCGTCAGTGACCTTTCCGCTGATCGTGCCATGCGCCCCATGCCCGTCAGGCTGTTTCGGCAGCCAGTTCTGAGTTCCGGTGACCTGACCCCCATCGATGGTCAGAGCGATGCGCGTGTATTCCTTGGCGTTCTCCTGCGCAAAAAACAGCGTCTGCGGTTCAGCGGCTGAGATGACGGTGCTCAGCAGGAGCGATGGAAGGATGAGAAGCTTGTTCATGGCATGGAAGAGAAGAAAGAATAAAAGACACCGCCTTGGATCAGGGCACCGACCACAAACAGGATCGCAAACAGCCAAAGCAGAAGCTTGCGCCTGCTGCGCCAGAAAAACGCCAGCCCGGCCGGCACTCCCGCCGCACCGCAAAGCACCTGGCCGCCCATCATGCCAAAGATCAGCATCATGTGTTTGTTCGGATCCGCACGGCCCGAGTCATTCGCCATCACATCCGCAATGAACGCCATCGCACCCCACGCGAGATGCGCGATGATCCAGAACACAATGAAGAGGACGCCACAAACCTTCCACATCATGGAAACGCCCTCTTTGGCAGCGGCCGGCGAAGCTGCTTCGCTCATTTGCCTTTGATGGATTTCAGCACCTTTTCGATCTCGTCACCATGCACCTTCAGAGACTCCAGCGGGACGACGTTGAAAAGCATGAAAAAGGTGTCGCCAGCTTTCGGTGCAAACACAGCGCAGTTCACCGCCATCTTCACGCCTTCCAGAGTGACATTGCCATTGAGGAAGGTGGCCTGCAAGCCGTTGAGCTCGCCCTTCTCCGGCTCTCCCAGCCATTTGATCCCTTTGAGCTCCTCTTCCAGCCCTTCCTTCGCATCATCGATCGCACTGGCAGCCTCATCAGCATCCAAAGCCACCAGCTCCATGTTCACCAGTTCATCGGCGGATGAGGCGGAAAGTGATTGATCACCGGTCTCGATCTTCGAGGCATCAGGAAAGGCGATGGAGAAGATCGGCTTTTCTGAAGGATAGTTGAAGACTTGGTCAGCGCGCAGGGCAGGCGTGAGAACGAGGGCAACGAGGGAGATGAGGAGGGATTTTTTCATGGGAGATGATGGCGCGGCTTTAAACGAACAACCCCTTCTTCGTATTCAGAAAAAGGGGTTGCTCAGGAAATCATGTGGAGGTGGGGCTCACCTGGCCTTGATGGAGCCTATCAGCGCCCCAATGGCGGCACCATGCTTGTCACTGCCTTCTTTCGATGAGATGCAGGACAGCAAAATAAACTCCTTGGCACCGGGTTTGGCGAGCAGCACGAGATTGATGAATGCCTTGCCGTTTTCGTCTTCGCCCTCGGCATTAAGGATGGCAATGCCCAGGCCGTCCTTCTCGCCCTTCTGCATCTCGTCATACTTCATGTTTTTGAATTCTGACACCGTCTCCTTCGCCTCTTTGACCGCCGCATCAAAACTGTCCAGCCCGGCTTCAAGCTCAGACATCTCCACGATTACGCTGTCATCATCCTTGGTCGGCGTGGCCATCAGACCTTCATCATCCAAATCCACCACCCAGCTGTCTGGCAGCGAAAACGTGACGAGCGGAGCCGCCTTCGGAAAATCGATGGCTTTGTCAGCCGAGAATGCCAGAGGGGCGGCGAGCAAGGTGGCCAGACACAGGAGGAGGGGCGATTTCATAGGGGTGGGTTTAGAATGCCTGGCTTTGGGCAGGACAATGCCGAAATAGGAAATCTTAACGAGATTTTTGTCAACACCGACTCCGTGGCGGGTTCGGATTCCCCCACCCTTCACAAAGGCCACTCGATTTCCGTCTCGCCGTGCATGATTTCGGCCAGGACCGGTACGTCTAGAAAGTGCTCCAGCACCATGCGGTTGCTGATGCTGGCCGCGTCGCGCTCCTCCCGGACGTAGTTCAAAATGACGCCTGCACAGGTGAGCCCCCGGGCCTGGATGTTGCGCACGGTGAGAATCGTGTGGTTCAGGCAGCCCAGCTTGTTGTTCACCACAACGATCACCGGCAGCGCCAGACGCTGCGCAAAGTCAGCCATCGTGGAAAACTCATTCAAGGGCACCTCCCAGCCCCCGGCCCCCTCAACGAGGACATGGTCGTGACGCTGGCCAAGCGCCTGAAAACGGGCGATCACCTCGTTCAGCTCAAACCGGCGGTTTTCCATCAGCGCGGCCGCATAGGGAGCGGCGGGCACCTTGAACCACACCGGATTCACCTCCTCGACCGTCAGTCCTTCGCTGCTCGCATTCGCGAGATGAATCGCATCATCACGCTGACCGCAGACGAAAGGCTTGAAACCACCGGCAGTTTTGCCTTCACGTTTCAAGGCCTCCAGCAGCAGGCAGGTCACGTAGGTCTTGCCTGCGTCGGTGTCAGTACCGGTGATGAAGTAATGGCTCACAATCACTCTTTGGTTGAAAGCTCCCACGCCTGCTTCAGCAGCCATCCTCCGCTGGCTATGGCGATGAAGGCACCGATCAGACCTGCATCCTTGCCGGATCCCATGGCGATGATTCCGCAGCCAAAGATGATGCAGGCCCCAAGAGCCAATGCCGACGCGAAGTGGTTTTTCATCGCATCTCCAGGTTATCCGATCTGCGCGAGAACGGCGGAGGCAATCTTATCCGCCTGCGCTTCGAGATACTCCACATCACGGCCTTCCACCAGCAGGCGGATCAGCGATTCCGTACCCGAGTACCGCAGCAGCACGCGGCCGTAGTCGCCAAGCTTCTTCTCAGTCTCTTTGATGATCTTGTCAGCCTCGACAAGCTGCTCGATGGGCGGCTTCGTGCGCACGCGCAGGTTGCGCGAGCACTGCGGGAATTTTTTGAGGCACTTGCGCAGCTCGCTCAGGGGCTCGCCCGTTTCCTTCATGATGCGCAGGATCTGCAGGCCCGCGATCAGGCCGTCCCCCGTGGTGGCCCAGTCGCCAAAGATGATGTGGCCGCTCTGCTCGCCGCCGAAGTTCAATCCCCGCCCGCGCATTTCCTCAAGCACATAGCGGTCGCCCACTCCCGTGCGGATGACTCGGCCGCCCAGACGCGAAACAAGATCGTCCAGCCCGTAGTTGCTCATCACCGTGACGGCCAGCGTGTTCTGCTTCAGCGTGCCTTTGCGCAGCATGGATTCGGCAGCAATGGCCATGAGTTCGTCACCATCCAGCGCGATGGCCTCCTCATCGCACAGCGCGCTTCGGTCGGCATCGCCGTCATGCGCGATGCCCGCCTGCGCCTGGCACTGGCGCACGATGCGCTCGATCTCATCGGCGTGCGTGCAGCCGCATTCCTCGTTGATGTTAAAGCCGTCCGGTTCGGAGTGGTACACCTGCACGTCCGCTCCGAGCTGCTCCAAAGCGAGCGCGCTGGTGAAGGACGAAGCGCCATGCGCGTTGTCGAGCGCGACTCGCATGCCATCGAGCCGCACGCCACCCATCGAGGCAATCGCATGCGCCACGTAACGATCCACGCCGTCCGCCAGTTTGGTGATTCGGCCAATGCCCCGGCCCTCCGGACGCGGCGTGTCCTCATTGCCAAGCACCAAGCGCTCAATGGCAACCTCCGTCTTGTCATTGAGCTTGTGGCCGTCGCCATGGACAAATTTGATGCCGTTGTCCTTGAACGGATTGTGTGAGGCCGAAACGATCACGCCAAAGTTCGCACCCAGCTGCGCGCTGAGCATCGCCACCGCCGGTGTCGGCAGCTGTCCCGCGAGGATGACATCCACCCCCGCCGAATTCAGCCCCGCCGCGAGCGCGGACTCCAGCATTTCACCTGAGGCACGCGTGTCGCGCCCCAGAACTGCTTTGGGACGTTCGCCCCCTTCGGGTTTGCCCCCAAGAACGACGGCAGAGGCCTGCGCAAGGCGCATGACGAACTCTGGGGTCATGGGGTGACGATTGGCCACGGCACGGACGCCGTCGGTGCCGAAGAACTGGCGCTTTTCAGACATAGGACGGCGCTTCTAGCGCAGGACTTCCTGAGTGTCAAAGCCCTGCGGCACCCTTGATCGCCTCTCCGGAGGAGAGCACAGGCGAAGTTCCTGCATTGGGCGGAGAAAGCATGGGCTCCAGTTCCGAGGGAAGTTGGACGGGCGGGGGGATCACCGGAGTAAGCTGTGAGGGCGCAGGCGAAGTCGGCGTCGGAAGTCTCGGCGGCGGCATCGAGTAAGACGGCATGTTGCGGGCGTCCTGCGCCTTGATCATGAACCAGAACAAAAAGGCCAGCACCAGGGAGATGATTTTCTCCCGCCAGTTGCGTGTGATGAGCTCTTTAAGCCGGTGTCCCCAGTTCATGACCGACCTCCTTTGCAGATTCTGATCCGGCGGCAGCGCCGTCGGTCAGGATTTCATTGATGCGCTGGCGCAGTTTTTTCGGCTCCAGATCGTGCTCCAGCTTCCCCTGAAAACACAGCGAGAGCGCCCCGGTCTCCTCGGAAACCACAAGCGCGATCGCGTCCGTCTCCTCCGAGATGCCCATCCCGGCGCGGTGACGCAGGCCGATGGCGCGATCCTGAATCTCACGCTGGCTCACGGGAAAAACACAGCCCGCTGCAGAGATGCGCCCTTGGTCGATGATCGCCCCCCCATCATGCAATGATGTCTTGGGCTGGAAAATCGTGGTCACCAGTTCATTGGAGATAACCGCGTCCAGCTCCACGCCCGATTCTGCATAGGGATTGAGATCAATGCCACGTTTCAGGGCAAACAGCGCCCCGCAGCGGCGCGATGAAAGCTGCTGCATTGCCTCCATCAGCACATCCAGCACTTCGGGATCGGGCCGGTTGAAGGAAAAAATACGGCTGCTTCCCAGCTCCGCCAGCACTCGGCGCAGCTCCGGTTGGAAGATGATGACCAGTGCAATCGCGAGGAACACCGAAAAGCGCTGCAGCAGACTGCTGATGACTGAGAGCTCCAGCAGCAGCGAAAGCAGGGCAAGGCTCAGCAGCAGCACCAGCAGCCCCGTCAAAATGCGGGCACCGCGGGTGGCCCGAAAAAACAAATATCCATGATACGCCAGCGCGGCGAGGATTAAAATCTCCACGCCGTCGCGCCAGTGCTCTGTCAAAAAGTTCCACATGCCGTTCGCTCCGTGCTGCTCTGCGTGGAACTATCGCACGGGGTGAATTGTTTCTCAAAAGAAGAATCGTTTTGGCCTGCGATTCACGACGGCTAGGATGCAGCCGCATGCCCCACTCCAGCCCCAACACCGCCCCCAGGCCAAAACAGAGCGATCTGTTTGGCATGCCTGCGGCTGAGGTGGTGGCGCCGCAGACGTTCACGGGGATCGCCCGTGTGCAGCTCGAAGAATCAGCGGCGATGCAGCTGGACTACGCCATTCCAGAAGGATTGGCAGATGAAATCGTCGTGGGTTCGCGCGTCATGGTTCCCCTCCAAAACCGCCGCATGAATGCGGTGGTCCTCGAACTTCTGGATGATTCTCCGCATCGCGGCCGGCTCAAGGAGATCGCTTCCATCGTGGCCAAGCGCCCCATGTTCACCCCCGGCCTGCTCAAACTCGCACGCTGGATCGCCGAATATTACCTCGTCTCTGTGCACACCGTGCTGCGCACCATGCTGCCGCAGGCTGTGCGTGACAAACCCGGCAGCTTCGTGATGGACAGCCATCTCAAACTGCTGCGCGAACCTCCCCCGGACGAATTTGAAAAACTCCGCCACAAAGCGCCCATGCAGGCGCGCGTGCTCGACATACTGCGCAGTTGCAAAGGCGAAGCGACGCTGAGCCAGATCCGCAAGGACGTGCCCCGCGCCGCCTCCATTCTCCCCTCACTGATTAAAGCAGGCTGGATCACCCGCAGCGAAGTTCGTGTCGAACGCGATCCGTTCCACGACGAAGCCTTCCTGCCCAGTCAGGCGCTCACCTTCACCGACGAACAGCAGGCCGTCTATACCCGGGTCGCAGCCGCGATCGATGCCGGAGAGCAGTCCAAACCCATCCTCCTGCATGGCATCACCGGCAGCGGCAAAACCGAGGTCTATCTTCAGGCCATCGCCCGTGTGCTGGAGCGCGGCGGCACAGCACTTGTCCTGGTGCCTGAAATCGCCCTGACGCCTCAGACCATCGAACGCTTCAAGGCACGTTTCTCCGACCGCAGCGAGCGCATCGCCGTCCTCCACAGTCATTTAAGCGACGGCGAACGCCACGATGAGTGGTACAAAATTCACGAAGACCGCGCCGACATCGTGATCGGCGCCCGCAGCGCCATTTTCGCGCCTCTCGAGCGGCTGGGCATCATCATCGTCGACGAAGAGCACGAGCCCTCCTTCAAGCAGGACGAAACACCACGCTATCATGCGCGGGATGTGGCCGTCGTGCGTGGGAGCATTGAAAAATGCGTCGTCCTCCTCGGCAGCGCCACACCCAGCCTCGAATCCTTCGAAAACGCCGCCAGCGGCAAGTACGAGCTCCTGAAAATGCTGCAACGCACCGACGGACGCACCCTCCCGCTCATTCGCATCGTGGACATGCGCATGGAACGGCGCAAAGGCACGGGCACCTCCGTGGCAAACGCCGGCATCCTCTCCGAAAAGCTGCGCGCTGCGATCACCGCGCGCCTGGAGAAAAAGGAGCAGACCATCTTGTTTCTGAATCGCCGCGGCTTCAATACCTCTCTCGCTTGCCTCGCCTGCGGTGAAACGGTGCAGTGCCAGGATTGCAGCATCCCCATGACGCTGCACAAGCATGAAAACCGCCTCGTCTGCCACGTCTGCGGGTCGCGGCGGCTGCCGCCATCCAAGTGCCCGTCCTGCCAGGAACCCGGGATGAAATTCGCCGGCTTCGGCACCGAACGCGTCGAAACCGTGGTGCGCGAGGTCTTCCCTCACGCTCGCATCGCAAGGGTGGACACCGACACCATTCAGCGCAAAAACCAGCTCCGCGATCTCCTGCGGGATTTCCGCGCCCAAAAACTCGACCTCATCATAGGCACCCAGATGATCGCCAAGGGGCTCGATTTCCCCAATGTCACGCTGGTGGGCGTACTAAATGCCGATCTGGCACTCAATCTGCCGGATTTTCGCGCTGCGGAGCGCACGCTGCAGCTCCTCGTCCAGGTGGCTGGCCGCGCCGGGCGTGGCGAGGTCAAAGGGGAGGTCGTCGTGCAAACCCACGCTCCGCACAGTCCGGCGGTGCAATTTTCACGCCACAATGACTTCGAGGGCTTCGCCCAGCAGGAACTGGAGCAGCGCCGGGCGTTTCATTACCCGCCGTACACCCACGTGGTCATACTCGCGAGCCGCGGAAAACACCAGACCATGGCCGAATTTGCCCTGCAAACCCTGCACCGGCGCCTTTTGGAGGGCCTTCCCGAGGACGTCCTCATGGGCGAGCCCGCCCCCTGCGCCATGGCCAAGGCGCACGGGCAGTTTCGTTACCAGCTCCTCCTCCGTGCCGCCAAAATTCGCCCTCTCTGCCGCCACATCCACCAGGTTCTTCAGGCCACCACCCTCCCGGCTGACGTCATTGTGACGTGGGATGTTGACCCCGTCTCACTTTTGTAAATTATCCTTTGTCGATTCGAAGAATCGAAGGGAACGTTGACATCAAGCGTCCCGATTCAATATTCCCCCCCCTTCATGACGACAGAGAAACGCACCTACTGCCTCCGCCTCGGATGTCTTGCCATCCTGGCCTTTGCGCTTTCTGCCTGTTCAAGCACGACGACAGGACCGGGAGGAAAAATCTCCAAGGTGAAGTACTACCACCTGATGCCGTTCTTTACGCCGCAGACGACGAATCAGACGATCCTGTTTGAACGCCAGCACTTCATTTACGGAGCTGTGAGCAAGAAGGAGATCGTGGATCGTTTCGGCCATTACTATGCCTTCTTCTGGAAAACCAATGACCGCACCGGTCCGGTAACCGTCAAATTTGAATACATGCAGGGCAAGTCGGGCCTCACCAAGCATGTTCAGACACAGGTGGTCGATGAGATCCACCGCAGCAACATTTCCAAATTCCAGGTCGTCGGCCCAGAGTACCAAAAAAATGGCCGGGTAATCGCATGGCGCATCAGTATTTTGCGCGGCAAGGAAGAGCTGGTAAGCCAGCAATCCGCGCTCTGGAATTAACTCCTCAACGCATGACTCCTCCGACTCATATTCTTGTTGGCACCATCGGCCGCGTTTTCTGGATGAGGGTGGATGGACGAGGCACCTTTCAAAACAGTCTCCAGGCAAAGAAGGCCCTCCAGCGCGTGGTTTCCCAGGGCATGCGCAATCTCGTCGTCGATCTTGAGCGCTGCCCCATGATGGATTCCACCTTCCTCGGCATGCTCACAGGTGCCGCCCTCAACCTTCGTGAGTCCGGTGGCGGCTCCTTGAGCGTCGTCAACGCCAACCAGCGCAATCTCCAGTTGCTCACCAGCCTGGGCCTTGACCACATTCTGGAGCTGGACCGTGACGGCAAGCTCTGGGAGGCCGAACGCAAGGAAGTCTGCGACGCTCTCCAGCACTGCGGCGAATCCACCGCTGAATGCAAGGAGGTGCAGACCCAGCACGTGCTCTCCGCCCATCAGGCTCTGGCCGATGTCAGCGACGCCAATGAAAGCCGTTTTCATGATGTGATCGAATTTTTGGAAAAAGAGCTGGAGGCTGGCACATCTGCTGTTCCTGCCTAGGCGTCACCCGGATGAGCCGGGCCGCCTCCCATACCCATGATCATCGCTCTCCTTGTCCTGATCGTACTGCTGATGACGGCGGGACTGGTCATGCTGGCAAAAATTGCACGTCAGCAAAAGCATGCCATCGCGGCCCTACGCGCCGAGGAGGAGGCCATCGTCGCCGAGGAACGGCGCATGTTTCACTACCTTCACGACCTCGGGGAGGCCATCTGGCGTGATGACCAGCAGGCTTCCATGTACCGCCTGATCGTTGAGGGAGCCATCCGCGTCACCCAAAGCACCGGCGGCGCGCTCTACCTCTATGACGAGGCCTCCCAGCAGCTCGTGCCACGGCATTATTCCGACTTCTGTGCCCCGCTCATCAGCCTGCCCGAGCGCGTGCGCCAGCAGATGAAGGAAAATTCCGCCACGCTCCTGAGCACCCTCCGCATGCATGCTGAAACCGTGCAGTCAGGCCTGCTCGGCAGTGTGTTCATGCAGCAAAAAACGGAATTGCTGCCGGATCTCGGCACAGACAACCGCCTGGGCGAGCACCTCGTTCCCTCCCAGCAGCACGTCACCGCCATGATCGGCCCTCTGAGCTTTGGCGTGCGCAGACTCGGCGTTCTCGCCGTCACCTCTCCCAAGGATGGCCGCAGCTACAACGCCAATGACTTCGAGGTCTTCAATTCGCTCATTGAGCAGTCCGCCTTTGCCCTGGCCAATGCCATGTCCCATCAGGAAGCCGCCAAGAACCGCATGGATCAGCAGGAGCTGCAAAACGCCAGCCAGATCCAAAAAGTTCTCCTCCCAGATCGCGACCCGCAGGTCCCGGGCTTCATCATCGCCGGGAAAAACATCCCCGCTCGCACGCTCAGCGGCGACTACTTCGACTTTTTGAGCCTGCCAGACGGTCGCTTTGGCGCTGTCATCGCCGACGTTTCAGGCAAGGGGCTCGGCGCCGCCATGATCACCGTGATGTGCCGCACCCTCATGCGGGCCAAATCACAGGCCTCCGACTCCCCCAGCGTCGTCCTCGCCGCCGTGAACCGCCAGATCGCGCCGGACATCCGCGAGGACATGTTCATCACCATGTCCTACCTCGTGGTGGAGGAGGACGGCTCAAAACTCACGCTTTCCCGTGCCGGCCACAACGCCGCCCTCCTCTGGCGCAAAGCCACCGGCAAAGTCGAGTCGATTCACCCGCCCGGACTCGGCGTCGGCATCGACAAAGGCGCGGTGTTTGAACGTGTCACCAAGGATCAAAGCTTTGAGATGCAGACCGGCGACTGCCTCCTGCTCTATACCGACGGCGTCAACGAGGCCATGGACCCCAAAGGCATCGAATTTGGCGAGGAACGCGTGGAGGAGGAACTCGCCAAACACGCCCCAAACGGACCCAAAGCGGTCATTGGCGGCATTATCCTGGATTTGGAGCACTTTTTAAAGGGCCGGCGTTCCCATGACGACATCACCTTGATTGCTATCCAGAAGACGGCATAGTCGCGGCCCCCCAAAACACCGCAAAAACCTATGACCGAGCCGAGTCCCGATACGACCCAGCAAGCCCCTGTTGATGAAATCCCCAGCCCTGAAGCTGCCGCTCCAGCAGAGGAGGCAGCGCCGCTTGATCCCATCACGGCACTGACCCAGGAAGTCGAACGCTGGAAAGACATGGCCTACCGCAGCCAGGCCGAGCTGGATAACTTCCGCAAACGCTCCGCGCGTGAGGCCCAGGAAACCCGCGCCTACGCCAATGGCGATCTCCTGCGCGCTCTCTGCCCCATTCTCGATAATTTTGACATGGGCCTCGAAGCCGCACGTCAGGAGTCTGAAAAGTCCATGGTCTTCATGGGCATGAGCATGGTCAACCGCCAGCTTCAGGACTTTTTGCGTGAGAGCGGTGCTCAGGAAATTGAAGCTCAGGGCAAAGTCTTTGACCCCAATCTTCACGAAGCCGTCGCTCAGGAAGCCAGTCCTACCGTCCCGGAAGGCACCATCATCCGTGTCACCCGCCGTGGCTACAAGCTCAAGGACCGCCTCCTTCGTGCCGCCAGCGTCATCGTTTCAAGTGGTCCCACAGCCCCTGCTGAGGCGTAACCCCCTTTCCACACAGCTATGGCCGATAAACGCGATTATTACGAAGTCCTGGGCGTCTCACGCGACGTCTCGGCCGAGGATCTGAAAAAAGCCTACCGCAAGCTCGCGGTGAAGCATCACCCCGACAAAAACCCGGACGACAAATCCGCCGAAGCCAAGTTCAAGGAAGTGGGCGAAGCCTACGACGTCCTCAGCGACGAACAAAAACGCGCTGCCTACGACCGTTACGGCCACGCGGCTTTCGCCGGTGGCATGGGCGGCCCGTCCGCCGGTGGTCACGATCCCTTCGACATTTTCCGTGAAGTCTTCGGCGGTGGCGGTGGTGGCGGCATTTTCGAGCAGTTCTTCGGCGGTGGTGGCGGAGGGGGTGGCGGTGGCCGTCGTCGCGATGGCCCGCAACGCGGCAGCGACCTGCGCTACGGCATGGAAATCTCCCTCGAAGACGCCGCTCATGGCGTGGAGCGCGAGATCGAATACGAACGCAGCGCCTCCTGCAAGACCTGCTCCGGTTCCGGCTCAGCCAGCGGCGGCGGCAAGAAAACCTGCCGCACCTGCGGCGGTGTCGGCCAGGTCATCAGTTCACGCGGCTTCTTCCAGATCCAGCAGACCTGCCCGGATTGCAGCGGCAGCGGCGAAATGATCAGCGATCCCTGCCGCAACTGTCACGGCACCGGGCGCTCCAAAGAACGCACCAAAGTCCGCGTCAAAGTGCCCGCAGGCATCGAGGACGGCTCCCGTCTGCGCTCCACCGGCAACGGAGACCTCGGCATCAAGAACGGCCCGGCTGGCGATCTCTACATCGTCGTCCAGGTCAAGGCGCACGAGATCTTCGAACGCGAAGGCAACGACCTCCACTGCGACATCCCGCTGTCATTTGGCACCGCAGCCCTCGGTGGCGAGCTCACCGTCCCCACCATGGAGGCCAAGGCCACCGTCAAAGTGCCCGCCGGCACCCAAAACGGCACCACCTTCCGTCTCCGTGGCAAAGGCATGAAAATCCTCGGCGAAGACCGCTTTGGCGATCTCTACGTCCACGTCCAGATTGCCGTGCCCACCAAGCTCAATGCCGAACAGCGCGAAAAGCTCGACGAATTCTCCAAATCTCTCGGCGAACAAACCTCTCCCATGGAGGAAAGCTTCTTTGAGAAGGCGAAAAAGTTTTTCCGCTAACCCCTCATGACCACCCGCGACCTGCTGACCCTGACGAAGTTCCGCCTCAGTGCGCTCGTCATCGTCACCACCTTTGTGGGATTCTGGCTGCGTGCGCCCAAGGGCTTTGACCTCTGGCTGCTTTTTCACACCATCGTCGGCAGCACCCTCGCTGCCTTCGGTGCGGCCGTGTTCAACCAGCTCATGGAGATCGAGCCCGACTCGCGCATGCAGCGCACATTGGACCGTCCCCTGCCCTCCGGGCGCGTGAGCCCTTCAGCCGCCTTCGGCATTGGCTGGCTCCTCAGCGCCTGGGCGCTCATCCATCTGACCATCACCGTCAACATGGAGGCTGCGGCTCTTACCGCTCTCACGCTCGCGGTGTATCTCTTCATCTACACCCCGCTGAAACGCCAGAGCGCCACCAACACCCTCGTCGGAGCGGTCTCTGGCGCTCTGCCCCCGCTCATCGGCTGGGCAGGTGCCGCTGGCCCCCTTCCTGCGGGTGCCGCGCCCCATTTCCGCTGGGAGCTCATGATCGAGCCCGGTGCCATCTACCTCTTCCTTCTGCTCTTCCTCTGGCAGCTCCCGCATTTCCTCGCCATCAACTGGATGTACCGCGACGAATACCGCAAAGGCGGCTTCGTCATGCTCGCCAATGACGATGAACATGGCGCCCGCACCTCGCAGCACGCCCTCGCCTACGCCGTCAGCACCGTGCTGCTGATGTTCTACCCCGTTTACGCTGGCGCCGCCTATGCCGTGTGGTTCCTGCCCCCTGCCCTGCTGCTCAGCGGCTGGCTCTGCGTGCTCGCCCTGCGCTTCAACCGCCAGCCGGAACGCGCGACGGCTCGCAAGCTTTTCTTCTGCACGCTGATGTATCTCCCGGGCATTCTGACCGTATCCATCCTCGCCTGGAAACACGCGTAACCGCTCCGCCATGAACGATTCCCCCCCCAAAGCCAAGCTCAGCCCCTGGACCATCTGGGTGCCTGTCATCATCGCCGTGCTCGGCCTCGTCGTCTTTTACAACTACCTCATCTATCGCTCACGCATCGACAATGATGTGAACCGTCCCGCGATCCTTGGCCGCCTCGAAAAAGACCTCACGCTCACGGAGCGCAGCGGCAAGACCGTCCATCTCGAAGACCTCAAGGGCAAGGTGCTCGTCATCTCCTGGGTTTTCACCCGCTGCCCGCGTGGTTGTGCGGCGGTCATCGCCAAACTCAAAAAACTCCAGGCAGAATTCGCCAACGAGCCCGGCCTCCAGTTCGTCAGCTTCACCCTCGATGCGGACGACACACCCGAGATGATGAAAAAATTCGCCGACGGCCTCGGCATCAAGGAGGACGCCAACTGGTGGTTCGTGAACGGCGAGAAAGACACCGTGCGCAAGTTCATGACCAGCCAGGTCCAGTTCCGCCCCGTGCAGGACATGCCCGAGGCCGACCGCCTCTCGCCCGATGACAAATACATCCACGACCTCCGCGTCGCCGTCATCGATCACCGCGGCCACGTGCGCAGTCTGGCGGACATTCTGAATCCCGACCCCGAATTCGCCAAATTCTGGGACGAAAAGCTGCGCAAAGACCTGCGCTACCTGCTCAACGAACAGAAAAAGTCCCCCTACATTCCCGCAGCCTCGAAATAATCCATGGACGTCACCGAACTCCCCAAGCTCTACACGATTTTCAACGGCTGCGCGCTGCTGCACATCATCCTTGGTCTGACCATGATCAAGCTCGGCCACAAGAAGCCGCACATCGTCAGCATGATCATCGCGTTGCTCTTCTCCACCGCCTTCCTCGGCTGCTACCTCTATTATCATTACCACGCAGGCCACGTGAAGTTCGCCGGCACCGGCCTCACCCGTCCGATCTACTTCACCATCCTCTTCACGCACATCCCGCTGGCCATCCTCAGCCTCCCGATGATCATCATGACCGTCGTCCCTGCCATCAGGAACCGCTTCGACAAGCACAAGCGCATGGCCAAATGGACCGTCCCCGTCTGGCTCTACGTCTCCGTCACCGGCATCATCGTCTACCTCATGTGCTACGTCTGGTACGGCCCGCCGATCCGCGCATAAAGTAGGTCGGTCGTGTTTGGCGCAGCAGTTCCACGCTTGCTCCACGACTCCCTCCGCCAAACCGCCCGACCACGAGCGCGTCCGTACGCCGCAGCGCATCCCGCACGCCCACAGTCGTGCAGGCTCTTCCTCCCTGCCTGCCTCACTCCTCAAACTTCCACGACTTCCGCTTTACCGGCTTGAGGTCCGTGCGCCCATACCTCTTCCGGAACACATCAAACACCACGTCGGACCCATCCGCCTTCATCTGGTGCACCATCTGCAACAAGACACCCAGCCGTCCTTTCGGAAACCCAGCCTTGTTAGCAAACCACCCCAGATACTCCGCCGGGATGTCATAGATCGGCACCCCGTTCGGCGGAAAATGCTGCGGCCCATATTTCCCAAACGGCATGAACGTCCGCCCGATCTCCTCAAGATCAGCGCGCATGCGTGCAGCAAGGTCCTCCATGCCCACACGATACGCGTGGTCTCCTCATTTCAAAGCCGCATACGCCTCGCGCAGCAGCGTCTCCGTCATCTCCCAGTCAATGCACGCATCCGTGATCGACTGCCCGCGCACCAGCTTGTCCAGCGGCTGCGGAAACTTCTGGTTCCCGCCCACCAGATTGCTCTCCAGCATCGCGCCAATGATGGCCTTCTGCCCCGCCACACGCTGCCTCACAATCTCACGAAACACATCCGGCATGCGGCGGTGGTCCTTCGCGCAGTTGCCATGGCTCGCGTCGATCATGATCGCCGCCTTGAGCTTCGCGGCCTCCAGCCCGTCAATCGTCTCCCGCACATCATCCGCCCCATAGTTCGGGCCGTCTTCACCACCACGCAAAATGATGTGGCAGTCCGGGTTCCCGCTCGTCGTCACCGCAGAGGCCACGCCATCCTCGCTCACCCCCAGAAAAGTCTGCGGCTGCATCGCCGCCTTGATCGCATTGATCGCCGGCGTGATGTGCCCAAACGTCCCGTTTTTGAAACCCAGCGGCATCGACAAACCCGACGCCATCTGCCGATGCGTCTGCGACTCCGTCGTGCGCGCGCCAATCGCGCTCCAGCTGATCAAATCCGCAATGTACTGCGGCGTGATCGGGTCCAGCAGTTCCGTCGCCGTCGGCATCCCGAGATCCAGCACATCGCGCAAAATCTGCCGCGCCAGCCGCAGCCCCGCCGGAATGTCGCAGCTCCCGTCCAGCCGCGGATCCATGATCAGCCCCTTCCAGCCCACCGTCGTGCGCGGCTTTTCAAAATACACGCGCATCACGATGCAAAGCCGGTCCTTCAGCTCCTCCGCCAGCGCCGCCAGCTTCCGCGCATACTCCAGCCCCGCCTCAGGATCATGAATCGAGCACGGCCCAAGCACGACGAGAAAGCGCGAATCACTGCCAAACAGAATGTCCCGAATCTGCTGCCGCGATTTCGCCACGAAGGCGGTTTGCGCCTCCGTCGGCGCGATCTCGCTCATCAGGCTGCGCGGCGGCGGCAGCGGAATGTTAGAGGCGATATGGAGATTGGCGGTCTGGCTCATGATCGCATGTCCTAGCACCATCCCTCCCTCGTCTCATCAGGATTTCACCACGTGATCAAATCACACCTCACCTGCTGGCCGTTTCGCAGCCGAATATTTCGGTCCTCCGCCGAGATCGTCAGACCGGCCAGACCTTCACGGTTGATCATCTGCCGCCCCCTGGCGGGCCGGGGCATTTCGACGGCAATGTACTGCCAGCATTTGGGGTTGCCGGTGCCCCATGCAAAAGGTTTCAGCTTCGCCCGGTCCAGCAGTTGGCCAAGCGTGGCACCTTGCGGCAGATGGTAATGCCCGGGGCGTCGAAACCCTTGCAGCACCGTCACCTGGATCGTTTCGGGAAGCGATGCTCCGTAATGGGGCAGCTCTTCGGCGCGCAGCCTTTGAGATGAAGCGCAGCCCGTCAGGCACAGGACCATCATCAAGAAAACGGCGCACCCAGCAACGACTGAGATGACAGGCTGGAGTCGGGCGGTCTGGCTCATGGCACCGCCACAAAACGCCTCGTTGCGCTACTCGTCCAGTTTTTCTCCCTCGGACTTCGCGATCACCACCGCCCCCACCGTGTCGCCAAACACATTCACCGTCGTCCGCGCCATGTCCAGAGGCCGGTCGATGGTGAGGATGAGTCCCAGTGAGGCCTTGATTTGATCCTCACTGAACCCGGCGTTCTGCATGATGATGATGATCGCCACCAGACTCGCAGCCGGAATCCCCGCCACTCCGATGCTGGAAACAAGGGCCAGCAGCACCACGATGAACTGCTGCGAAAGACTCAGGTCGATGCCCAGCACCTGCGCGGCAAACACGACCACCACACATTCATACAGCGCCGTGCCGTTCATGTTCACCGTCGCACCCAGCGGAATCACAAAGCTGCAGACACGCTCGGAGACTTTGGCCTCCTCCATCACACAGCGCATCGTGACCGGGATCGTGGCCGTCGAAGAAGCCGTGGAAAACGCCATCAGCATCGAGTCACCCATGTTGCGAAAATGCTTCCTTGGCGACGCCCCCGCAGCCTTCAACACCAGCGGCAGAATGCCAAAGGTGTACAGCACCAGGGCTCCGACGACCGTGAGCACATAGGGCACCAGATTTTGCAGGATGCCCAGGCCCACTTCGGCGATCGCGGGAATGACCAGACAGAAGACCGCCAGAGGCGTGAACTTCATCACCCACGTCGTGATCAGCGTCATCACATCCGCGAGCTGGTTAAACAGGTCTCTCAGGGCCGTCGGCGGCCCCCCAGGCACCAGCACCATCGCCACGGCAAACAGGATGCTGAAGAAAATGATGGCCAGCAGATCCCCCTTCGCGCAGGCCTCGATTACATTCGTCGGGATCATCCGGCGCACGATGTCCAGCAGCGAACTCGCCCCCCCGGAGGCGTTCTTCATCAGATTGCCCACTTCCGCTCCGCTCTTGCTGTTCAGCGCGGAATCCATCGCCGCTTTGAGCGTCGGGTTGGGTTTGCCCTCCACCAGCCCGGGTTTGATCGTGTTCACCATGAACAGCCCGACGCAAACAGCCACCAGACTGCCCAGAATGTAATAGGCCCAGGTCTTGAGCCCCATGCGCGCAAACCCTTCAAGCGACTTCAATCCGGCAATGCCACTGATGATGCTGGCGACCACCAGCGGCACGATCACCATCTTCAGGCCCCGCAAAAACAGATCCGACACAAATCGGAAAATTTCCAGCATCTGCGTCAGCCACCCCGGGGCTTCACCGCCGCCAGCGGGGTGAGCATACGGCTGCAGGATCACTCCCACCAAAACTCCGGCGATCAGTGCGACGACAATCGGCCAGTGATTGCCGTGTGATTTCTTGGATGCTGCATGCTGGGACATGAGCCGAGCCTATGGCGCGGATGCCCTGCGACAGCAACAAAAGATGCCCGCATCACCAGGTTTTGGCGATGCGGGCACAAGGATTTCTCAGTTGGGGTTACAGCACCGGAATCTGGCGCGGCTTCGCCACTTCTTTGAGCGGCAGGCGCAGCGTGAGCACGCCGTCTTCCAGCTTCGCGGTCATCTGGTCCTCGTTCACCGGCGTGTTGAGACGCAGGCGGAGAAGGTAGCTGAGCGGCGAGAGCTCGCGGTGCAGGGCCTTCATGCCTTCCGGCACGTTGGTGCTGCGTTCTCCGCGAATCGTGAGGATGTTCTCCTCAAGATCCAGCTTCACACCGCTTTTCGGCACGCCAGGCAGTTCGACGCGTACCTCATACGCTTCGGCATTGCCATTGACGTTGTAGAGCGGCTTGCGCAGGGATTCAGTGACGCCTGAGGTGGCGGCAGTATTATTATTGGTACGGGGGGAGCAGGTGGTGTTCATGGTTTGTTCGAAATGGATTTTTGATGGGTGGGGTTCAGATCAGTTCAGGGCGATCGTGCGGGGCTTGCTGCGTTCCTGTTTTGGCAGGGTCACCGTCAGAATGCCGTCTTCAAGTTTCGCGGCGATGGCTTCAGCATTGACGCCTTCGGGCACCGACACCGAGCGGGTGAGGCTGTAGGAGCTTTCTTTCTCGCCATCCTTCTCACGCTTTTCAGCGGAGACGGTCAGCATGCTGTTGTTCAGCTCGATTTTGACATCTTCCTTCTTCACGCCCGGCACCTCAAAGCTGGCGAAGTAGTTGTCTTTGTCTTCATGCACGTCCACGGCCAGCTTGTCACCGGCCACACCGGGAAACACCTCGCCGAGGTTGTTGATGAAGCTGCTCAGAGACGGCAGTCCGGCCAGCGGATGGCGGAACCATTCATCGAAGTCAGAGACGCGGTTGAGGCTGAAGGGGTTGGTTCGAATGAGTTTCATAGCTTGGATGGTTTGAGTTGAGTTTGGGGAGTTGGATTTCTTTCCATCTCATACTCATGCATCAGCCGTGCCAGACACCTTTTTATCCAATCACCTCATTGATAACCAATACATTAAGAAAGTCCACCACCTCTCCACCCGCCCTCAAAGTGTGCCAAAAAAGGCACGTCCTGTCTCTTCAGTGAGACATTTTTGCCAATTCAAACCGGCGCTCAAAAAGACTGGCTTCAATGGCACTGCTTCAGCCCATGTTCGTTCACTTTGGCACCACGGCGCCCTGAGTTTTCTCTTCTGACTGTCGTGATCTTTCCCCACTCCACTCCGCGACACACCAGCCCCAACGGGCTGCGGAGGGTAGAGCCAGATCTCTGGGAAGCAAACCGGGCACTCCGCTGCACATCACGCCTGCCAGCAGCGGCGGTCACGCCTTTCCGCCCAGCGATTGACAGGCATGCTTTAAACCGTGCGTCCCTACGCCTTGGCCGCCCGCTTCTTCTTCGCCTTCAGGTTCAGCATCTCCACCATCATCGAAAAGCCCATCGCAAAGTAAATGTAGCCCTTCGGAATCTCAAAATGGAAGCCTTCCCCGATCAACGCCGTGCCGATGAGAATCAGAAAGCTCAGCGCCAGCATCTTCACCGTAGGATGCCTTGTCACAAACTCGCCCACCGCCTTCGCAAAAAACATCATGAAGCCCACCGAGATCAGCACCGCCGTCACCATGATGGAAATATGCTTCACCATCCCCACGGCGGTGATTACCGAATCCAGCGAAAACACAATGTCCAGCAGCGCGATCTGCACCATCACCGCGCCAAATGCCGCCCCTTTGCCCACGCTGTCGCGAACTTCGCCCTCGGGGTCGCCTTCGAGTTTTTCATGGATCTCATGCGTGCTTTTGTAGATCAGAAACAGACCGCCAAAAATGAGCACCAGATCCTTCCCCGTGATCGAATGCTCCAGCACGGTGAACAACGGCGCCGTCAGCGACATCACCCACGTGATGGACAGCAGCAGCAGAATGCGCGTCAGCATCGCCAGTCCCAGCCCCATGAATCGTCCGCGCGGGCGGTCCGCCTCCGGCAGCTTGTCCACCAGGATCGAAATAAACACGATGTTGTCGATCCCCAGCACAATCTCCAGCACGCACAGCGTCAGCACTGCGATCCACGCTTCCGGATTCGCGACCCAGGAAAAGTCGAGCACATTCAAATTGGCGGTTACAGCAGCAGCAGCGTTGGCAATCATGTCAGGATGCCGACCCTAGCGGAAAATGCCCCTTCGGCAAACTCCACGGTGAATTTGCTTCGGCGCGCAGGCCGCACGCCTGAGGGCCGCCGAACACCACGCCCTTTCGATCCTTTTGTCCTTCAGCCGAACCGCCGCGCCCACCGCGAGCCCCCGTGTCGCCCACCTTCCACCGCAAACACTTTCCCTATGTCAAAAAACCGTCCATAAATGCGCCCATGCCGCCAGCCAGCCTTGCAGATCTCGAAGAACGCCTCAGTCGCCCCACACCCGCCGTGATCGAGATGATGAGCCGCCTTCCCGGCGACATCATCATCCTCGGCGCCGCCGGCAAAATGGGCCCCTCCCTTGCCCGCATGGCCAAGCGCGCCAGTGATGAGGCAGGGACCCCCCGCCGCGTCATCGCCGTGTCCCGTTTCAGTTCGCCGGGTTCGGCGGAGGAATTTCAGAAGCATGGCATCGATGTCATCGCCAGCGATCTCCTCTCGGCCAATGCCGTGGCCTACCTCCCGCATGCGCCCAACGTCATCTACATGGCCGGCATGAAATTCGGCTCCACCGGTCAGGAAGCCATGACCTGGGCCATGAACGCCTGGCTCCCGGGCCTCGTGTGCGAGCGCTACCACCGCAGCCGCATCGCCGCCTTTTCCACCGGCAATGTCTATGGCCTCGTCCCCGTGGAGCGCGGTGGCAGTCGCGAAGACGACGCCCTCAATCCCAAAGGTGAGTACGCGATGAGCTGCCTGGGCCGCGAGCGCATCTTCGAGTACTTCAGCCAGACCCGTGGCACCCCCGTCTCCCTCATCCGCCTCAACTACGCCTGCGACCTCCGCTACGGCGTCCTGGTCGATATCGCCCGCCAGGTCTGGAACGACGAACCCGTGGACGTCACCATGGGCCATTTCAACACCATCTGGCAGGGCGATGCCAACGCCCTCTCCCTCCTCAGCCTCGCCAAAGCCCACAGCCCCGCCTGGGTCGTCAACCTCACCGGCACCGCCACCCTCAGTGTCCGCGAAGTCGCCCACACCTTCGGCAAGCTCTTCGGCAAGCCCGTCCAGATCACCGGTACCGAAGCCCCCGACGCCCTCCTCAGCAATCCCTACCGCAGCTTCGTCGAACTCGGCGTCCCCTTCGTCCGTGACGAAGAACTCACCGAATGGGTCGCCACCTGGGTCTCAAGCGGCGGCGAGTCGCTGGGGAAACCGACCCATTTTGAGTCGAGGGATGGGAGGTTTTGAGAAGATGGACAATACTGATATCGACGAAATAGTGCGCGAAATTGGGGATCGAAGAAATCGTTTGATCCAGCGCCTTGAGACAAGCCCTGCTTATGAATTTAATGCAGTCATGCATCCGTCTGGAGTAGGAGGTTCAGGAGGAGGGGGAGACAAAAAGGTCTGGGAAATGATTTTTTCGGTTCAACCATGGCGACGACCAGACGGAGCCATCGATCATCGTGAACTTACTGTCCGAAAACCGGGCATTTCCAATGAGGAATTGAATTCCGCCATGGAAAACCTCAAGCCATATGAAGTGGTGCGACTTCATGCTCGGGTATCGGATGAAACACAGGAAGCAGACCGTTGGGATCTTCCCCAAGCTTTGTTACTCACCCTATGTGGGAAAGGTGTTGATGACTCAGACTTGCACATGCTGGCCGAAGATCTACAGAAGACGAAATGCTTTAAAGATCCTCATCTGGGACGTTTGAAACTCGACAGAAAGTATGGCTGGATAGAAGGACGCCGGAGATTAGGTTTTCGGCGCTACAAGCTGTATATCAACCTGCAAAAAGATGGATGTTATGATTCTACAATGGCATACGCTAAGGTGCTGTTTGTCGAAAGAAACTTGGCGCAAGTGAAGCAGGTGATCATAGACAGTCTCTATGAGACCTATTCTACCTGCTGGGAAAGCCTTGGACGCTTGAACCAGAAGCAATTTATCCGCCGTGTGAAATTGAAGAGTCTGGGAGTATCTATCGACGGCTCGGTCGATTTGTATTTCACGGACGGAGGATTATTCCACGAACATGAAATAGCCGTTCTAATTGATCGCAACGAACGAATCGGGGCAGCAAATTTGGCCGGTTAACGCCCGCCCACTCCTTGAGTTCATTCATTCTTCCTCACTCCGCCGCCCCCGGCCTCAGCCAGTACAGCACGCTCATCCTCACCGCGATCCCATTCTCCACCTGCTGGTTAATGAGGCACCTCTCATAGTTCATCCCCGCATCGGTGATCTCCACCCCGCGGTTCACCGGCCCCGGATGCATCAGGTGCAGCCCGCGTTCACGCAGTACTTCCACGCGCTCGTTCGTCAGCCCATAGTTGCGGTGATACTCCGCTGAGCTTGGAATCAGCGGCTCATCCAGTCGCTCTCCCTGCACACGCAGCAGATAAATCACATCCGGCTTCCACTCGAAGGCATCCGTCCAGTTCCCAAACTGAGGGATCTCCTGCGGCACCTCCCGCGGCATCATCGACCCCGGCGCCAGATACGCCACCTGCATCCCCAGCCGTCGAAAAATCAGGCTGGTGCTCCGCGCCACGCGCGAATGCTGGATGTCTCCGACAATCAAAACACGGCAGCCGCGCAGGTCCTTGTGAATCTCACGCAGAGTGAAGGCATCCAGCAGCGCCTGGGTCGGGTGCGCATGCCAGCCGTCCCCGGCATTGATCACACTCGCCCGCGTGTTCTTCGCGATCAGGTTCGGAGTGCCCGCCTGCTTGTGGCGCACCACGATGTAGTCCACCCGCATGGCCTCCAGCGTCTCCACCGTGTCCAGCACAGACTCCCCCTTCACCACGCTGCTCGACTCAATGTCAAAGTGCGTCACGTCGGCAGAGAGGCGGCTCGCTGCCACTTCAAAGCTGGACCTCGTGCGCGTGGAGGGCTCATAGAAAAGCGTCAGCATCGTCTGCCCCTTCAGCGTCGGCACCTTCTTCACGCTGCGTTTAAAGAGGTCCTTGAACGGCCCGGCGTTGTCGAGCACGAAGGCGATTTCAGCATCCGTGAGCGAGGCGATGTCGAGGAGGTCTTTGCGCGGGGTCATCTCGTTGAAGCTTGGGTTTGCACGGTGCAGGCGTCCTCGCCGTCCACCTCGGTAAAGCGCACCGCCACCCGCTCTCCGGGGGCCAGGGTGACTTTGAGGGCGGAGAAATCCGGCTGCACAGGAAATTCACGGCCGCAGCGGTCCACCAGCACGGCCAGTTGCACCCGCTTCGGACGGCCAAAATTCAGCAACTCATCCAGCGCCGCACGCACGCTGCGCCCGGTGTAGATCACTTCATCACAGAGCACCACGTTCAGATCGTCGATGTCGAAGGCGATGTCTGATCCCTCCAGCTTCGGCACCATCTGAAACGTGCTCAGATCATCGCGATACTGCGTGATGTCGATCGTCCCCAAAAAGACCTTCACGCCGCCGATTTTTTCGATCTCCGCCGCGATGCGTTTCGCCAGCGGCACTCCGCGGGTGAAAACACCGACCAGCGCGATGCTCCCGGCCCCGGCATTTGCCGTCAGGATGCTTTGCGCCAATGCCTGCACCCCTGCGGCCATCTGGTCCTGGGTGAGTAGCGTGCGTTCATTGCCTGGCATGGTGGGAAAAGGGTGCGCGGACAGTCCGGCGATTCACGATGTTGTCAAATCGGGGGATCACAGCGCCTGCACAGAAGTTTTGCACCGGCACGCGCCTCCAGGGTTGCAAAGCAGGCGCGTCTTTGATTTGATGTGTACATGCAAAGATTTCCCCGCGCCTTTTTGATGCTGGCCCTTCCCGCCCTGCTGGCCAGCTGCGACGTTCTCCGCGAGAACAAAATGCTCATCACGACGCATGTGCAGACCGAGCAGCTCGAACATCCCAGCGAAATCATGCGCCTGCCCATTGCCGGCCAGCAGATGACCTTCAAAAAATCCCCCGAGTTCAGCCAGCGCAGCATCTCGGCCTTTGAGCCTTTCCCGGCGGAGAACAACGATGGTTACGGCGTGGTGCTCCAGCTCGACACCAAGGGGCGCCATGCACTCGACCTCGCCTCCCGCGAGTACCATGGCATGACCTTTCTCACCATGATCCATGGCATGCCTCTCGACATGGTCGAAATCGACAAGCCCATCACCGACGGCCGTTTCATCATCTGGCGCGGCCTCTCCAAGCAGACCATTGATGAAATGGACA
Source organism: Verrucomicrobiota bacterium (assembly GCA_017301975.1). Classification (GTDB taxonomy): domain Bacteria; phylum Verrucomicrobiota; class Verrucomicrobiia; order Verrucomicrobiales; family Verrucomicrobiaceae; genus Prosthecobacter. Next base: position 12,417 of record JAFLEI010000039.1, on the reverse strand, counting down.
AATTTTACCCGCGCATCAAATACATGAAATCCGCCTCGCGCTGGATGGATGACATGATGCCTTCCACCTCCAAGGAAAAACTGAACTCGCGCCGCGACGCCAAGGCTCTGGAAGCCGCCGAAAAAGCCGCCGCGCGCGACAAGGAGCGTGGCGTCCTCCCTAAGGCGCCCAAGACGAAGGACATTCCGCTCGAAGGCTACAAATTTCCTGGCACCTGATCATGCGCCTCGCCCTCTCACTGTCGCTGCTCGGCCTGCTCACGGGAGTCACCTCGGCTCAGCAGTTGCAGCTGCCCACCGCCAACCAAGCGCTGTTTGGCTCCCCTGCGGAGTTCTTCCAGTTCGTGGACCGCGACTTCGACGGCGCCAAGACCACCCCCTGGGAGGGCGGCCAGTTTGGCTTCGTGCGCGATCCCCGCCATATCGGCGGCCGCATCGCCTACGCACGCTTTCACGAAGGCCTCGACATCAAACCTGTCCAGCGCGATGCCCGCGGCAATCCCCAGGACGAAGTCGGGGCGATTGCCGATGGCGTCGTTGTCTATGCGGCCGCCGCCGCCGGCCTGAGCAACTACGGCCGCTACGTCGTCGTGCGCCACGACTGGGGCGGCAGCCCCTATTTCTCTCTCTACGCACACTTGGCGGCCGCCCACGTCAGTGCCGGGCAGAAGGTCAGGGCAGGCACCACGCTGGGTATCCTCGGCTACACCGGCAGCGGCATTGACCAGCGCCGCGCCCATTTGCATGTGGAGCTAAATCTGTTTCTCTCCAGCCGTTTTGAGGCCTGGCACAACGCGAACTTCCCCACCCCAAATCACCACGGCTTGTACAACGGCCTCAATCTCATCGGGCTCGATCTCCAGGCGCTCTACCTCGCGCAGCAGAAAAATCCCGGCCTCTCCCCCGCCGCCGCCGTGAAGACAACGGAACCCGGCTACCGCGTCGCCGTGCCGGGCGATGCCGAAATGGAAATCCTGAAAAACTACCCCTGGCTCCTCGACGGCACCCGCCCCCGAGGCAAACCCGCCAGCTGGGAGGTCACCTTCAGCCGCTGGGGCCTTCCCCTGACCGTGAAGGCCTCCTCCACAGCAGTTGCAGCCCCTTACATCACCTGGGTCAAAGACGCGGGCATTCCCCACTTCACTCACACCCGCGGCTGCGTCACCGGCAGCGGCAGCACCGGCAAGCTCACCGCCGAAGGCCTCCGCTTTGTAAAGCTCGCCTGCGGCTGGTTCTGACCGTAGCGCAACCGTCTCGGTTGCACTCCCTTCTCACTCCGGTTTGTAAAACCGCCCCATGGATTCCAAAATCTTCCCGCGCAGCTCATCCCCGTCGATGGGGCCGTTGTGGCGGTAGATCACCTCGCCACCCGGCGCGACCACCAGCGTGTGCGGGATCGGCCCCGGCCACTCAGGGTCCAGCGCCTTGATCAGCGCATCCTGGCTCGACTCGTTAAACACATACGCATTCCCCTTGCGCCCCTCGGCTTTCAGCGTGGCCTTCAGCTTGTCCGGCACCACGGCATTGTGCTTCTCCAGAAACGCCTTCACCTCCCCAATGTCCTTGGGATCGTCCATGCTGATGCTGATGAACTCAAAATCACGCAGCCCAAATTTACGCGAGGTGGCCACCAGCTCCGGAAACTCCTCCACACACGGCCCGCACCACGTGGCCCACACGTTGAACATCCGCACCTTCTTCGTGTCGTTCTTCCGCAGCGCCTCCACCCCCTTCGCATCGATCAGCTCCACCTCCACCTCGCCCTTCTCCCACTTCTCATTGTCCTCCGCCAGCAGCTTCCTCTTGTCGATCCATTTGGTGGAGCACCCGTGCGGCTTCGTCACTTCCACCGGCACCGCCTTACCCGCCACCAGCGCCTCGATCGCATTGCGCGCATCGGGAGAAGTCACCGTGGCCTCATCCGCGTAGCGTGAATCATCCAGCCGCCCTTGGTACCGCAGCTTTCGCTCCTTGTCGAAAAGGAAGACATGCGGCGTCGCCAGGCATCCATAGGCCAGCGCCGTCTTCTGCGTGTCACCATCGTAGAGGTAGGGAAAAGTAAACCCCTGCTCCTTCGCATGCAGCTTCATCTCCGGAAAACTGTCGTTGTACTTCGAGTAGCCCAGTTCGTCCGGCCTCAGCGCCGCAGGATCATTCGGATTGATCGCCACCACCTTCAGCCCCTTGCCCTTGAACTCCTTCAGCAGCTTCTTGATCCGCCCCTCCACCGCCTGCGAAGTCGGGCAGTGATTGCTCAAAAACGCAATCATGAGCAAGTCCGCATCCTCATACTCCTTCAACATGTGCTTCTCCTCATCAATCCCCACTAGGTCAAAATCCGGCGCCGCATCCCCGATTTTGAGCTCATGAAACCCCTCCGGCATCGCCTGTTTTTTGGCCTTCGGAGTTTCCGCATTCATGAGCGCCGGCAGCAGTCCCACCAGCAGCGTAAGAGCGAGCTTGTTCATAAGTTGAATCATCATTCGTGTTGGGCCGTCTGGCATTTCCAACACAGTTCAAACGAGGCCGGATTCGATTCTTTGCAGACAGGACAAAGCCATTCTTCAGCGGCACAGGTTCCCTCCGTCTGGTGCGGCCGGAGCAAGGTGCTGGCCTGCTCATAGTCATGGTCGTTGACCAGACAAAGCGTCGCTTGCAGCGGCCCGATGAAAATGTTGGTCAGCTGCGCGGTCGTTTCATTCCGGATGAAACAGGCGATCTCCGCCTCATCGAGGATCGATTTAAAAAAACCAAGCCGCGTTGAATCAATGCTGGTGATGAGATCACGCATGGTCAGGCCTCACACCTCAAACTCATCCGCCGGATCAAACGGCGGCATCGGCACATTGATGATTTTCAGCTTCCCCACCGCCCGGTGCACGCACCCCGGCCGGATCATCACCGTCGTCATCGGTTTCAGCGGCACGATCTGCCCGTCCACCTCCAGATGCCCCTCCCCCTCCAGCACGATGTAGATCTCCGTCATCTTCTTGTGGTAGTGCGCCTTCGAATCCGCATGGATGTCCGTCAGGTGCACAGTCGCCAGCGTGTTCCAGTCCTCCTTGAATGCCCTCCTCGCCTGCCCGCACGGGCACGGCGTCGGCGTGATTTCATCCAGCTGGGCAACGGCAAAACGGGGTTCAGACATAACAGGAGCGGTGCAATCTTCACTACGGGCCGTTGATTTTCCAAACGGCGCCCTGACAGACTAAATTGAGGCCGGCAGACACAAACGCCAGCCCCAAATGAAGAAGAATCAAAGCCAGGATTCGGAGCCCGCGCGAAGCCTTGCCCCGGCGCAGTTTGATCAGGACGACGCCGAATGCGACAATCAGAGTTTGCGCCAAAACATACCATGCCACTCCCACCCTGAATCGCTGTGAAGCCCAGATCGCTTCAATCGCCACACTGGGCCCGTGTTGAATGCCGAGCCACAGCAAGATTACCACATCATAGACCAGCCAGGCGACGATCAAGGATCCGGTCGAAAACTTCGCGCTGCCGGCTGGTTTCATGCCACAGGTTACAGCGCCGCCAACGCCGCGGCTGCCACCTCCGCCGTCTGCTCTAGGTCATCCCGGCTGTGCGCCATGCTGATGAATCCCGTCTCAAACTGGCTCGGCGCAAAGTACACCCCATGGTCGAGGCAGTGGTGGAAGAACTTGCGGAAGGCCACCAGATCCGACGTCTTCGCGTCCTGCAGGTTATGCACTTCCTTCTCCGTGAAGAACAGGCAGAACATGCTCCCCTTGCGGTACCAGCGGTAATTCAGCCCCTTCTTCTTCAGCACCTCCAGCACCGCCGTCTCCATGATCTGCCCCAGGTTTTCCAGCAACGCATAGCCGTTCTTCTTCTCCAGCTCGCGCAACTGCGCCAGACCCGCCGCCAGCGCCACCGGATTGCCGCTCAACGTTCCCGCCTGATACACCGGACCGATAGGCGCGAGGTAGTCCATGATGTCCGCACGCCCCCCAAAAGCCCCCACAGGCAGCCCACCACCGATCACCTTGCCAAGGCAGGTCAGATCCGGCGTGATCCTCTCCAGCTCCTGCACCCCGCCCTTGGCCAGGCGGAAGCCCGTCATCACTTCGTCGAAAATCAGCAGCACCCCATGCTTCGCCGTGATGTCCCGCAGCTTCTGCAGGAACCCCGGCTTCGGCAGAATGAGCCCCGCATTCGCCGGATACGGCTCCACGATCACGCACGCGATTTCATGCCCCTGCTTCTCAAACAACTCCTCCAGCGCCGCCTCGTCATTAAACGGCAGCACACTCGTCAGCTCCGCAAACGCACGCGGCACCCCCGCGCTGTCCGGGTTCCCATGCGTCAGCGCCCCGCTGCCCGCAGCCACCAGCAGGCTGTCCGAGTGCCCATGATAGCACCCGTCAAACTTCACCAGCCGGTCTCTTCCCGTAAACCCACGCGCCAGCCGGATCGCCGACATCGTCGCCTCCGTGCCGCTGCTCACCATGCGCACCTTCTGAATGCTCGGCACCCATTCACAGATCGTGCGCGCCATCTCCACCTCATACAGGTTCGGAATCCCAAAGCTCACGCCTTCTTTGGCCGCATTGTGGATCGCCTCGATCACCGGAATGGGCGCGTGCCCTAGAATCGCCGGGCCCCACGTCCCCACGTAGTCGATCATGCAGCGGTCATCCACATCGTAGATCCGGCACCCTTTGGCGCGCTTCACAAAAAAAGGATCACCGCCGACGTTGCGGAAGGCGCGCACCGGCGAGTTCACTCCTCCGGGAATGTACTGCTTGGCGAGGTCGAAGAGCTTGGTGGAAAGGGGTCCGTTTGGCATGGTTGGAGGTGGAAAGGGATACGCGGGAGATTTTATGCGTCGAACAAAAGGTTGCTCCGAACCGTCTGAGTCGGCTATTCTCAGCCCAATTCCCGACCACCCTGCCCATGAAAGCGTTCTGTTTGGTTCTCCTCGCCTTTTGCACCACGCAGGCCGCCCAGGCCCAGTCCGTCACCTCTTCCCCGCGGAATCGGTCTTCTCTGGCCACGGTGGAGCCCGGCACCTTTGCAGTGGAAGGCATGACGCCCAAGCCCATCGTGCTCAAAGTACAGCTCGAGGCCCCCGTTTATCCCACCAGCAAGCTCCAGGGCGCCCTCGGCTCCTTTGCCCCCGGCTCTCTCGTCACCCTCCTGGCCATGTCAGACACCGCCTACCGCGTGCGCGGCCGCGCCCGTCATGGCGACGTCGCAGGCTGGGTGCGCATGAATGAAGTCATCTCCGCCGTGCCGAATCTGAACGAGAACCTCAAAAAACTCTATGAGCGCACCAAGCTGGTGGACGAGCTCATCCAGCGCAAGCAAGTCGCTCTCGGCATGACCAGCCAGGAAGTGCATGCCTCTCTGGGGAAACCCTCCCGCAAGTCCAGCAAGATCACAGCCGCAGGCAAGGAAGAGCGCGTCGAATATGCCATCTACGAGCAGGTCCCGCAGACCAGCACCGGCGTCAATGCCTTCGGCCAGATCGTTCAAACCGTCGTCTACATCCGCGTCGAAGTCGGCACCCTCAGCCTGAGTTTCAAAGACAACGTAGTCTCCGAAATCGAAGAAACCAAAGGCAATCCCCTCGGCGGCGGCGGTGCCCGCACCGTACCCCCACCCGTCGTCGGCTTCTGAGACAGTAGCCATCTCGCTCCGCACGGTCAGGCCAGCGTCGAGTCAACGCCCCCCATTTGGGGCGGTTGCCAGGCAACCGCCTACTCGTGATTCCTCCCCACCACCTCCCTCACCTGCTCCGCCGTCCACCCCGCCGCCCGCAGACTTCTCAAAGACCGCGCATCATCCCGCTTCGCCAGCCGCTTCCCGCTCTCATCCGTGATCAGCCTGTGGTGCCACCACTCAGGAACCGGCAGTCCCAGCAGCGCCTGCAAAAGCCGGTGCAAATGCATCGCCTCCAGCAGATCCGCCCCCCGCGTCACCAGCGTGATCCCCTGCAGCGCATCATCCACCACCACCGCCAGGTGATAGCTCGCCGGCGTGTCCTTCCGCGCCAGCACCACATCCCCAAACACATCAGGCCGCGCCGTGAAAACCCCACGCCCTCGGTCCCTCCACACCAGCTCTCCTCCCGCCAAATCCACCGCCTTCCCCACATCCAGCCGCAGCGCATACGGCTCCCCCGCCGCCATCCGCCGAGCCCGCTCGCCCTCATCACGATTCCGGCACGTCCCCGGGTACAGCGGCCCGTCCGGCCCCTGCGGCGCATTCCCCGCCCGCGCGATCTCCTCCTGAATCTCCCGCCGCGTACAAAAGCACGGATACAGCACCCCCATCTCCTCCAGTTTCTTCAGCGCAGCACGGTAATCCTCAAAGTGCTCCGACTGCTTCCGCACCGGCTGCTCCCACTCCAGCCCCAGCCACGCCAGATCCTCAAAAATCGCCCCCTCATACTCCGGCCTCGCCCGCGTCCCGTCGATGTCCTCCAGCCGGATCAAAAACCGCCCCCCCGCTGCTTTCTCCTGCGCAAACAGCGCCGCATACGCATGCCCCAGATGCAGCCATCCGGTGGGACTGGGGGCGAATCGTGTGACTTCAGGCATGCTCACACCTTCTTCGGCTTCACCAGAATATCACCGTTGTCACACACTCCGCGAATGCTGTTGCGATACACATGCATCTCCGGCCTCACCATCCCATGGGTGAAACCACATTTGACCTTCGTCACCGCCAGTCCGGGTGATTCCTCCCAGCCACCCCCCATCACATTCAGCCCTGCGCCCTGCAGATACAGCGTGTGGTCAAACGTCTCCTTCGCATGGATCTTCCCGTCGTGAATGTGCAGCGTCGGGAAAAACACCGTCCCCGTCAGCGCCGTCGGAAACGCAAACGCCATCGGATGCACCTGCGCATTTCCCGGCTTCAGCTTGAACACCGCAAAACCAAAGTCCTCATACCCCGGCAGCTTCGCCCAAACTCCCTCAGGCAGGCGAAAGCGTTCATCCAGACGGCTGAAATCCGCTGACCTTGGGACAAAACTCGCATCGTAGGCACCTACAGAGACCACTTTGAGAGACCGGCTCGGTGCAGCCGCTGGCACAAACGCGAATGGAGCCGCCGCATAAACAGGCGCTGGAAACATCTCCCACATGTCATCAAACACCCGCTCATACTTCGAAAAGTCAAAAAACTTCACAGCATCCTCCCCCGTCCCTTTCTTGATCGGAACCGGCAGCACCATCGCCAGGTCTCGCGGCACATTCACTGACATCTGATAGATCAGCACCTGATTCCCACGCTCACCCAGCCGTCCAAAGATGCGTGTGTTTTTGACCTCCTCGACTTTTCCCGTGAAGCAGCACATGATGCCCATGTTATCGAACCGACTCACCCACTGTCCAGCATGAATCTCGCCGACCTCGTCTCCCACCTCGACACCGAACTGCGCATTGCAGAGATTGCGGACTACTCCAACGCCCTCAACGGCCTCCAGCTCGAAAACCGCAAAGGTGAAGTCACCAAAATCGTCGCCGCAGTGGATGCCACCCTGCCCGTCATCAAAAAAGCCGTCGCCGCAGGGGCAGACCTCCTCATCGTCCACCACGGCATGTTCTGGACCGGCCTCCAAACCTGGACCGGCCCCGTCTTCCAAAAAATCCAAGTCGCCCTCGATGCCGGCCTCGCCGTCTATAGCTGCCATCTCCCCCTCGATTTCCATCCCACCCTCGGCAACGACGCCGTCCTCGCCCGCGCCCTCGGCTTCGAACCCTCCGGCAACTTCATGAAAACGAAAGGCACCGAAAACGGCGCCAAAATCGAGACCGAAATCAGCCGCGACGAACTCGTCACCCGCCTCGCCACCGCCACCGGCGCCCGCGTCCATCTCTGCCCTGGCGGCCCCGCCACCTGCCGCAAGATCGGCATCATGACCGGCGGCGCAGGCTCCGAAGTCGCCACCGTTGCCAAAGCCGGCATCGACACCTTCATCACCGGCGAAGGCCCCCACTGGAGTTACACCCTCGCCGAAGAAATCGGCGTCAATCTCATCTACGGCGGCCACTACGCCACCGAGACCTTCGGCGTCAAAGCCCTCTCCGCCTACATCGAGCAAAAATTCGGCATCCCTTGGGAATTCGTCGATCACCCCACCGGCCTCTGACAGCCGGTTTAAAACGCGAATGCAGAAGAATGACCGCGAATGGCCACGAATCAGAATCCAACCCAGCGCCATTCACCCTAATTCGCGGCTATTCGCGCCCATTCGCGTTGGAAGTTCTTAGCCATCACAAACCCGCGCCTCACCAAGCCATGCCCTATCTCGGCACATCCTTCTTCCAGCGCGACGTCCTCACCGTCGCCCGCGATCTCATCGGCGTGGAACTCGTCTGGAAAGGCTGCGCCGGCATCATCGTCGAAACCGAGGCCTACTCCGTGGAGGGCGATCTCGCCGCCCACACCGCCACCCGCCCCAGCGCCCGCGAGTTCGTCAAAAAACACCCGCCCGGCACTGCCTACGTCTATTTCAACTACGGCATGTACTGGCTCTTCAATCTCCTCGTCAAAGGCGGCTCCCAGGACGGCCTCATCCTCATCCGCGCCCTCGAGCCCACCCGCGGCATCCCGCAAATGCAGCAGCGCCGCCATCGCGAAAAGCTCCACGAACTCTGCTCCGGCCCCGGCAAGCTCGCCCTGGCCCTCGGCATCGACGGCACCCACCACGGCCTCCCCATGACCGGCAAAGGCCGCCCCGCCGGTTGCGGCCTCGTCCAGCCCTCCTCATCCACCCACGAACTCGCCACCGACATCCGCGTCGGCATCAGCCAGGCCATCGACTACCCCTGGCGCTTCCTCTCCCTCCACAGCCCCCACCTCAGTGTGAAGCATGGGAAGGTGAAGCTGCCACAAAGTTTAAAGGATTCCGCCACCAAGAAATAGCCGCAACGCCGCACACAAGGCCACGGAAATGTTGATCGTCAGACCGATCTTACGCTGGCAAAAGGACCCAAAAATGATGCCCAGCACACAACCTGCCAGAACAGCCCATTGCAGCCAGCCGAGTCCCGGAATGAGGCCAATCACAAATAGGACCGCGCATATCAGACCAACGAGGACAGAGAGAATTTGCATAACACTGCACAGAACAACACCTCCTGCTGAACACCACTCCAATTCTCAAGGGTCATTGTAAAGCCGCGCCTTGCATTCATCCGCAGACGCGGTACTCTCCCATTCTCGCAAATGATCCGGAGAGGTGGCTGAGTGGTTGAAGGCACCTGACTCGAAATCAGACGTTGTCGTAAGGCAACCGAGGGTTCGAATCCCTCCCTCTCCGCTCTTCGAAAGAACCACATCTCCAGGGACCCCAAAGGGTTGAATTTTTCCAGAGCCGAGGCACAATCGAGGCACGCCTGAGATGAGCCTCGAAAAGTCCTTTCCGATCTACAAAAAAACCCATGCCAGCGGCAATGTTGGATGGCGTGTGGACATGGGACTCGTAGGCGGTAAAAGAGTCTTCAAAAGTTTCCCAAATGAAGCAGCCGCAGCGAAGTTTCAAAAGAGGTGTCTGGAAGCCGAGGCCAAAAAGAAGCCTGTCGATTTACGTGATCTAAACGACGTGATGAGGCATGAGGTTTTGGCCGCGCTGGCGAAACTTCGGGATCACAACGCTACCATTGCCCAAGCAGTGGATTTCTATTTGAAGCATGCACGCCCGGCTAAGGCCAATGTGACCATCGGCGAGGTCATGGATGAATTCAAAGCCAAGAAGCTCAAGGGAGGCCAGTCGAGCAAATACATCAACACCGCTTGGTCCAGCTTCTTCGTGCCCTTCCGTGACCATTTTAAGAACTGCTTCATGACGGAACTGACCTCGGAAGATTGCGAACTGTACGCGTTCAAGTCCAAGACCTGGAGCCCCACCACCAGAAGGACACACATCCGCCATCTCTCAGTGCTGTGCAACTTTGCGGTTGCGAAAGGATTTGTTGGTTACAACCCATTCAAAACGGTCACGAAGCCCAAGAAGCCTGCGGGAACTTCGAAGGAACGTGTCGTCTCAGTTGAGAACGTCATCAAGCTGCTGAGGTATGCACTTGCCCACAATTACAAAGCGGAATGCGCATCGCTCGTGCTGGTTCTTTTCTGTGGAGTGCGTGTCGAGGAGGTATCACGTTTGACCTGGGCCGACATCAAACTTGACGAAGAAACGCCAGTCGTTGTGCTCGATGAAGGCATCACCAAAACCGGAAAATCACGCATCAATCCAATTCCTTCGAATGCTCAGGTATGGCTCAAGATGTTGCGCTCCGAGGGCAAGGTCACTTCTGAAAACTACGAAGGCCGCATGCGCTATCTGAGGAGCAAGGCCAAAGCAGATTTCAAACAGAACTCCGCACGAATCTCGTTTGCCAGTTACCATCTTGCTCGATACGGCAACGGACCCAAGACAGCGTTCCTTCTTGGTCACGACAATCCAACGCTCCTTTACAACACCTACAAGGCACTGGTCACAAAAGACGAGTCCATACGCTATTGGAAAATCACGCCGGATTACGATGGCGTGGAGAGGGATCTGACTCCAACGGCTGATCAGATCAATGAAGCTAGGCGTAAGGGTATCGCCAAAGCTCTTGCCACAAAAGGCTAGATCCGCCGATTCTTCTTCGACTGCATTGCAGGCAGCAGTAGACGAAACAGCGATACAACCCGCCGTCGTGGTGGCAACGGAGCAAACTTGTTTGGACCGCTGAATCGTTGTGAAATCATGAGATTCAACTTGACAATTCGTGTTTACATGGTATATACAGTCATCGTTTGACCCATTGCTCACAACAGTAGGTCTACTCGAATCAGACATGCCCCAGATTTCTTCAACTTCGTTCAACTCACCCGCCACAACCGGGATGCTAGATCATGGTGTCTTCATGCACCGCACGGCACGCTACAGGGATTTATCCCTGGTCTCTGCCTGCTCCAACTCCTGCTTTCCACATTTCGGTTTCGCGGTAGGCGCAGCTCAGGATTAACCTGAACTGACAATGGGTCTCACGGCCTAAATTGAAGAAAATCACAGAAAAATCGGCCAATCGTTTGGCCTTCAAACTGAGTGAGGCTGCGGCCTTGCTTGGCATCTCCGTTATGACTCTCCGCCGCGCTATTGATCGTGGCGATATTAAACCATCACGTGCGTTCAGGCATGTCCTAATCCCGGCTGCTGAACTTCAGCGGTTCCTTGACACCACGACCACTGGAAACAGAAGGGGGGACGCGTGATCATGAGCGAACCCTCAAATGCAAGCGGTGCTGAATCCTCTGCACCTGTCTCTTCGCCGATGTCGGCAGACGTCGTGACAGAGTTGCGCACCCTCCTCGGCCAAGATGCCGTCCTTCTGCATATCGCATCGGGGACAAAAACACCAACCGCAACAGGTTGGCAGCGCACCACCGTGGCAGATATGGAGCGCGGTGGTTACCTCATGACGCTTCGTCATGGAAACATCGGCGTCCTGCTCGGCGAAGCATCCGGTGGTCTATGTGCGATCGACATCGACGATGATGATGCTGTGGAGCCGTTCCTTGAAATGAACCCACACCTTCGTCATACGCTGAGGTCAAAAGGTTATCGCGGACAACAGATTTGGGTGCGGGTTACCACAGAGTATCCAAATCTCACCAAGATCTTAAGCACCACCGCAGAGCACTGGGGTGAGTGGCGTGCCACTGGCGGTCAGTCGGTCATCCATGGAACTCATCCAGAAGGTGTCGAGTATCACTTCGTCAACCAAGCGGCCCCGATTGAAATCCGATTCGATCAGATCACATGGCCGGATAATCTTCAACTGCCTTGGTTGACCGAACCGGATGACGATTTGGCAGCGCTTGCTGGTGCACCTTACGCGGTCGGTGATAACGGCAGCATCCAACTGAACCACATGTTTTGGGTTCGCCGCTACATGGCCGAACACACGATAGTCTTTGATTCCTCGTTGGGTGATTTCTATGAATACGACGCAACGACAGGTCTCTGGAGAAAGTTGACTCCGGAGACCATAAAGCGGAGATTTATGAACGACTTGGAGGAGACTGCCCGAGCTGCTAATCTCGAAGGATTGCACCGTAAGTTAACTGAAGGCCTCGGCGTTTCGCTTGTGGGTCTGCTGCGAACCATGACGGAGAGAGCCGATGTTTTTGCGAATCGACCTGCCGCGATTCATGTCAAAAACGGAATGTTGTGTCGTGAGGAGGACGCGCTAGTGCTCAGGGAATTCAGCCCTGACTTCTATTCTCGAAACGCTTGTCCTTTTGAATACAGAGAAGATGCCGAATGCCCACGCTTCAGGGAAGAACTTTTGGGCGCGGCATTGAACAACGATGACATTTCCCTCATGCAGAAATGGTCAGGGGCATGCCTGCTGGGACGCAATGCAGCGCAACGTTTCCTTTTGATGATAGGGAC
>JAFLEI010000038.1 GCA_017301975.1 Verrucomicrobiota bacterium | reverse complement strand
GCCGTGGCGGCTACGGTGGTGGCGGCGGCGGCGGCGGCAAGCGCGGTGGCGGCGGTTTCGACCGTGGCAACCGTGGCGACGGCGGCGACGGCGGCGGCTGGTAACACCTGACCCTGTTTTTGACTTTACGCCCGTGGTTTGGTGAGAGCGTTATGCGCCCTCCTGAATCACGGGCTTTTCTGCGTACGCGAGCCAGTTGGAATGACGAATGACGAATGACGAATGACGAATGACGAATGACGAATGACGAATGACGAATGACGAATGACGAATGACGAATGACGAATGACGAATGCGCGGCGTCCACTCAGAAGGGACAGAAGGAACGCCGGACGCTATGACAGCGAGGTGTTGTGCTGCTGTGCAGGAGTAAACTCTTTTGTTTAAGCCCTTGTTATGCGCTCTCTGGGATCACAGGTTTTTCTGCGTTTACGAACAGGGCAAAGAGACCGGCCAGCACGAAGGCGGTGGCGCACATCCAGACGCCCTCGTGGAAATCGTGATTGGTGTCATAAGACTTGAGCACCAGGGTGAAGAGCATGGGCATGATGGCGGCACCGAAGTTTCCCCACATGTTGGACCAGCCAAAGAGCTGCGCCTGGTTTTTGCCGCTGATGTCCTGCATTGTGGTCCACATGGCAGGCAGGCCGATGTCGCCAAAAAAGGCGGCAAGCCCAAAGGCTGCGGCCATGCCCCAAGGGGAGTCTGTCCACAAGGCCAGGACGTAGCAGCCGGCGGCGGCGAATTTGGTCACTGACATGGGGAGCATGCGACCCATGCGCTTGCCGTGATGGCGTGTGATGTAGTCGGTGATAAAACCGCCAAGGGGGAGCGCCACGATGCCGATGGAAAGCGCGCCGGTGGTGATGAGGCCGGCCAGACCTTCCTCCAGATGCATGACTTTTTTGAGATAGTCGGGCAGGGAAAGGATGAGGAACGCCCAGCCGATGTTGGTGAAGAACTGCACGGCATTGGCCATCCATAGGTTGAGGCTCAGGCAGGCTGCCTTGAGTGGGAAACGCCGTGGTGGATCTTTGATGGGTTGGAAGTCACCGCGCCCCTCAGCCAGCAGGTCGATCTCCGCTGCGTTGCAGCGTGGGTGCTGGCGGGGGTGTTCACGAAACACACGCCAGTAGCAGATGGCGACGATCACTCCGATCAAACCATAGATCCACCCCGCCCAGCGCCAGTCGCCAGCACGCAGAATGACAAAGGCGGTCAGACCCGGCGCCACCGCACCCCCGACGCGCCCGCCCCAGGAAATCATGCTGCTGGCAAATCCGCGTGCTTCAATGTGGGCCCAGCGGGTGAGCAGGCCGCTGCTGGCCGGATAGTAGCCTGCTTCGGCGAGTCCACAGCAGAGCCGGGCAATGAGCAAGGTGGTGAAGCCCAGGGAAAAGCTGGTGGCGGCGGTGAAGACGGACCAGGTGGCAATGTAGATGGTGATCAGGATGCGCGTGCCGAAGCGATCGCTCAGCCATCCGGCGGGGACTTGAGCGAGGGCATAGGCCCAGAAGAACGCGCCTTTCACCCAGTCAATCTGCCAGCCTTCCAGAGCCACACTCTTTTGGAAGGAGTCGGAGGCCACGATCTGGGCCAGGCAAATGCGGTCCAGGTACATCAGGAAGGCGACCATCGTTGCCGTGGCTAGGATCTGATGGCGGACGATCGTGGGGCGGGTGGTGGAAGACATCGTAGAGACAAGACGCAGAAAATCAGCCAGCCCTAGCATGATTCCAGCTTGATGAAGCGCCGGAAGGCGTGCATGAGCCGTGTATTGCAGCGCAAAAGCGTCCCAATGAATAGACTTGCGTGCCTCGCAGTCTCAACAACACTTCTTTCTCATGACCGCCATTAAAAATCTTACCGCGCTGCTCGTCCTCAGCTTTCTCGCTTCCGGTGTGCTGGGCTGGTTTCTGTTTCAGTCGCACAACGACCTGGCCAATGCGCGGGCGGAGCTTGAACAGATCAGCGCCGACCATGCGGAGGAACTGAAGGCCAAGGAGGCGGAATTTCAGCGTACGCTCGACACCCAGGCGGCGCAGCACCAGAAAATGATCACGGCGCTCAATGATGAGCATGAAAAGAAGATCGACGAACTGCGCAGCGGGGAACGCAAGCGGCTGGCGATCGCGGCGAAGGAGTTTGAAAACATCTTTGAAGGCAACAAGAACACGCTGCAGTACATCGACCTGCTGGAGGACAAGGTGAAGGCGGGTCAGACGCTGTCGAAAGCGGAAGTGGAGAAGCTGTCGATCATCACGACCGGTCTCGGCTACCTGAAAAAGCAGTATCAGAAGCCGATGCAGGAGTTTCAGGAGCTGGCGAACTACTTTGACGCCCAGGCCTCCAGGCAGATCGCCAAACCGAAGGGCGGCTTTTTCAAGCGTCTCTTCAGCAGCGACTTCCGCGATGCTGAGAAGGAATACCTGCGGCAGGAAGGGGCGAAGGAGGCCTTTGAGCAGGCGCAGAGCAAATTCTCCGGAACGTACAAGCAGGCGCAGAAAGTGATGGGTTCGGTGAATCTGGATGCGGACGCCCAGATCCAGAAGCTGCATGCTTACATCGACGACAAGCAGCAGATGAACACGGAGGATCTTTCCTCGTTTTTTGACAAGGCTCGTAAAGCACTGCGCACCCATCAGGATGTGCTCGATTTCGAGCCGGAGGCCGCAAGGCTTCCTGCGCCTAAACCGCAGCCCTGATCTACTTCGCGACCCGAGGATATTTAGGTGAAATACTGGTGGCAATAGTGGCCTGAGGTCAGGGACAGCATCGTTGCGGGCCTGACCAATGGCACGGCAGGGTGAGACCGTGCTCTGACGGGGGCGTATCGAAGGGAAATCAGGAGTTCGCCGGGGCCCAATTGCGGGGGTTTTATCCGGTAAATGAGAGGGGAAATACAGGTCCCCTGCCTTAAGGCCAAATCGGTAAAGGTCAGGGTTGTGCGGGGTATCTACAAATCCTCAAGATGAGGCCAAGAAAATCTTGCCTTTTACCTGCTGAATCCTTTAGCATTCGGATCTCCCCCATTTAATTCGAATATGAAGTGTTTACGTTCGCAGCGTTCAGTTATCAGCGCCATGATGATTTTGTTGATGGCCGCCTGGCAGGTAGGTCAACCACTCGCAGCGGCAACGCTTTACTGGGATGCAGATGCCACGGTGGCCGGAAACAGTTCGACCTCGGGCATGGGACTGGGTGGATCTGGAAGCTGGAACACGACTTTGGCGAACTGGTGGAACGGCAGCAGCACGGACACAGCGTTTACTTTTAGCAGCGGGGACACAGCGATTTTCACGGGACTGGGAGGTCTGGTGCAACTGGGCACACCTGTGACGCTGGGGACGCTGATTTTTGGCCAGAACATTGCGGCATCGGGGTTCAATCTCACGGGTGACGGCACGGCCGGCAGCAACAAGCTGACACTGGCAGGGACGGCAGCGATCGCGGTGAATGTGGCCGGAGCCGACACGATCAGCGCCGTGATCGCGGGTTCCAGCGGGCTCAACCTCAGCAGCACGACGACCGGGACATTGATTCTCACGGGGGCGAACACCTACAGCGGCACCACGACGATCAGTTCCGGGACGCTGAGCATTTTTGCGGATGCGAATCTGGGCGACTCGGCCAATGACATCACCTTCAACGGCAGCGCGGCGGCGGGACTCATGCTGAACACACCGCTGGTGCTGGGCTCCGGGCGGACGATCACGCTGAACAACACGGGCGGTGCCGTGGCGCTGCTCTCGTCGAACGGGACTGCCGCACAGGTGGTTCTGGGCAAGGTGACGGGTGCGGGGACGCTCGCAGTGGCGAATGCGGGGATCACGTATCTTTTGAACACCACGAATGATTCCACGGGCATTTTGTGGGCTCAATCTGGCACGATCTCACTGAGCACGCTGCCGGACGCATCTGGCAATGGCAACATCAAGCTGGGTGCAGGTGGAACCACGGGTGGTTTGCAGTGGAATGCGGGTGCCACTGGAGCGCTGACGCTGAACAACCGGAGCATTGATCTTGCAGGCACCACGGGCGGCGGGACGATCGACAGTTCCTCGCTGTTGGCGGCGAACAGCATCACGATCAACACGAACCTTGTGGCGAGCGGCAGCGGTGCCAAGACTTTGACCCTGACGGGGTTCAATACGGGGATCAACACTTTCGCGGGGCAGATCGTGAACAGCTCAAGTGCCACTGGTGTGAACAAGACGGGTCTTGATTTCTGGGCGCTGACGAATGCCAGCAACAGCTACACCGGCACCACGACCGCAACTGCAGGCACCCTGCGGATCAATGGCGCGGGTGCGATGGGCACCGGAGCCATTTCTTTTGCTGGGGGACAGCTGGAGCTGCGGTCTGACACGAGCAAGACCTGGGGCAGCATCAGCGGCCTGACCGCGACCAGTACGCTGTTTCTTGATCATACGGTGGGAGGCACGGCGGCGGGACAGACCATCACGCTGGGCACGGTGGCCGCGAACGGGACCTTTACGCTGAACGTTGTGGGAGATCATGGGTACAACCTCACGACCGGCCTCATGACTGTGACCGGCGCCAAGACCGTGACACTGACCAATTACCTAAGTGCGCCAGGTTATACGGCTGCGGGCTACAACCCCGGGATCATCACCATCGGCAACGGCACCAATGCCATCACCACCGTCACCACAGGCACGGCGGCTTTGGTGCTGGCCGGCTATGGCGATTATGTGTTCGCTGGGGACATCAAGACGAGCAGCGCAGCAAACATCCCGCTGAACATCACGAAGAGCAATCTTGGGGTGGTGGTCTTTTCCGGCAACAACTCGAGCTGGACCAGCACGACGCAGGGAATCTTGAACACGACTGCGGGAACCACCCGCATTGATGGATCCACAGCATCCATCGGCGGGTCCACCATTGGAGCGGCGGGAGGAATGACGGAGGTGCGGAGCAATACCAGCACCAACTGGTCCGCGAACAATCTGATCCTGCAGACGGCCAGCGGGACATTGGTGGCGGCGCCGCAGATCGGGAACTCCAGCACGGGCAACGTGCTGACCCTCGGTTCATTAACTTCGGCCACGACCGGACTGACCCTCAGTTTTGACACCAACCATAATTATGGAATCACTTTCAATGGCGCGGCGACCACCGCCATCGCCGCCACGACGCTGAGCAACATCGGCAACGGCGTGGTGACCTACGCCGGAGGGTTGACCAACACCGCCGCAGCCACCTGGACCATCACCGGCAACGGCGATTCAGTCATTTCCGGCAGCATCACCGAGAGCGGCGGGACGCTTGCGCTGGTCAAGAACGGACTGGGGACGCTTACCATCAGTGGTGCCGCCAATTCCTACAGTGGAGCGCTCACGCTTACCGCCGGCATTCTCAAGCTTACCACATCACTCGGAACGGGCACCGGGAATCTGACGTTCAACAACACGGGCTCCGGACTTCCCAATAACAATGTTATCGGGCTTGATCTGCGAAACAATGGATCGCTGGATTTTTCCACCCACGGACTCGGCCGTTCGATCACCACGGTTTTCAATGTGGATAATAATGGCTCCGGGACGAATGGCACGATGACGCTGGGAGGAGGCTTGTCGCTTCAAGACAGCGGATGGTCTGACCTGTTCATGGGCGCGAATGGTTATTCGCTCAAGTTTGCATCAACGGCTCCTGTCAAACTTGGGGTCGCTGCAACGGCAGTCAGCTACACGACATGGAACTACATTCCGAGCATTGCTGGCAGTGGAAAGCTGGAGTTTGCCGGAGGAATTGCCTTCCAAAACACCACGGTCAACTCGAGCATCACCCTGGCTGGTACTGGCGACTATGTTATCTCAGGGGCGTTGAGCAGCAGCGGGACGACCGGAACATCGACAGTGACCAAAAGCGGTCTGGGGGCGGTGACGTTGACAGCTGATTCCAGCACCCTCTGGAACAATGCGCTCAATGCCTACACCATGACCAACGGTATCACTCGTGTGACGGTGGCGGGGGGGCTGGGGGGAGCAAGCTCCAAGGTTAATGTGAACAGCGGTGTGCTGGATCTGCGTGCGGACAGTGGTTTCACGCTCACGACACCTGTCACCATCGGTGGAAGCAATTCGTACTTCAATGTGGACCGCGCGATTGGTGGCGCGGGCACGGGGCAGACGATGACTTTGAATGGCGTCTCATCTGGTGCTTTCACTTCGTATTTCACCGGCGGGAACAACTACTCGATCAACACCGGTACTTTTACGCAGACGGCTGCTTCTGTTCTGGTGAATCGCATTGGTGGCACGGGAGCGCTGGTGATTCCTACGCTCACGGGAACCTTTAATGCCAAAGTGGACGGCCCAGGGAACACTAACATCACAACGGCGGTGACGCTGGCCACAGGCACGCTGACCAAGAGCGGCACCGGAACTCTGACAGTTGGTGGCCCGGCGGGATATGCCGCCAGCAACACCAACGGTGCGGTCACGGTCAACGGCGGCACGCTGGCGCTGGATTTCACCGGCCTTACCACCGCGACGAATCTTTTGCAGAGCGCCGCCCTCACACTGGGTGCGGCGAGCGCAGGTGCGGTGAGCGGCGGCACCCTGAGCATTACCGGCGCGGCCACTGGAAATACCAGCCAGACACTGACCACACTGGCGGTGCAGGCCGGCTTCGACCAAATCGTGCTCACGCCGAACGGTGCCGGCAGCACCACGCTTGCGTTCTCCGGAGCCATTACGGCGACGAATGCGGG
The DNA here is from genome assembly GCA_017301975.1 of Verrucomicrobiota bacterium. Taxonomy (GTDB): domain Bacteria; phylum Verrucomicrobiota; class Verrucomicrobiia; order Verrucomicrobiales; family Verrucomicrobiaceae; genus Prosthecobacter. The sequence continues at coordinate 60,861 of JAFLEI010000038.1, read as the reverse complement.
CGGGCAGCTGCTGATCAGCGCGCCGACGAACAGTTCGGTAACGATTGCTTCTGCGCTGAACACGGTTGCGACGACGGGACGCAACACAGTTTTCTATGATGGCAGCAGTTACAACTGGGCGACAAACACAGGCTTGGGGACTGCGACGATCTCTGTGACCAATGGGTCCGCTGCTGCGGGGGTTCAGTATGCGGAGGTCAGCGGCACCACGTTGACGACCCAGGCCAAAAATGATTCCATCAGTTCCTCGGTGCTCAATGAAACTACCACGGGTGCGGTGGTGACGATCAACTCATTGCGGATCAATGCCGGGTCCACGGGACAGACTTTGGCTCTGGGGGCCAATATGCTGACGCTGACGCAGGGCGGCATCCTTTTCACCGGTTCGAACGCCTATTCGATCACCGGCACCAGCGCCAGCAACGGCCTGAAGAGCGCCACCGCGACGAACTCTGATCTGGTCATCAACAACTACAGCACGAGCACTCTGAACATCCAGGTGCCCATCATTCAGGGCACGGGGACATCGACACTCACGATCGGGGGCTTGAGCACGGGGACGACGGTGCTGGGCAATGCGGCACTGCTGTCCACGGTGGGGACTTACACCGGCATCACCTACATCAATGGCGGCACCGTGAAGCTTGCCACCGGCATCACTGGTTTTGGCGCTGCTGCGAGCAACACGGCTCTGACGCAAAATGGAGGGACTCTGGACCTCAATGGCAACAATGTGAACATTGGTGCTTTCAACGGGGGGCCTGCAGCCACGGTTGATAATACGAGCGCCGGGGCCGCGTCTGTGACGATTGGGGCGGGCAATGGCACGGGAACATTCACAGGCACAATCAAGAACACCGGCGGTGCGCTGAGCGTGATCAAGACCGGAACCGGCGCCATTACTTTGGGAGATTTGACCGGAGCGGGAAGTCTGGCCTTCACGGGAGATCTGACGATCAACACTGCCGGAGCTTCGGGGGCCAATGTGCTGACGCTGGTGACCGCCCTGGCCGATGCTGCCGGGAGCAAGATCAACCTAGGCACTGCAACGGCCGGAGACACCGTGCAGATGACCTACACCGGGGCCACGAACATGATCTTGAACAACCGCCAGTTTGACCTGAGCGGCCAGTCGAACGCCACCATCACGGCCAGTGGTGTGAACGGCATCAACGGCACGCCCGGCATGCTGGTGATCAACAGCGACCTGCTGACGGACGGCACGGGGGCCAAGACACTGACGCTGGGAGGCTCCGCAGGTGCTTCTTCACCTGGTGGCGGTACGGTCAGCGGTATCACCGGGAGTGGGTCCGTGGCCACGATCAACCAGTTCAACGGGAACATTGGCAATGCCAGCGGCGGGGGCGCTCTGACGCTGACGATCGCCGGAACGGGCGGGTGGTCGCTCGGCGGCAACAACAGCTTCACGGGTGGTGTGAATGTCACGTCCACAGGGATCATTCGTGGCACGAGCGCGAATGCGTTCGGCGGAAGTGCCAACACGATCAACTGGACCGGTGCTGGTCAGCTCGACTTGCGCTCTGATTCGTCGCTGAACTTTGGCAATGCGATTACCTGGGGCGGGGTGGCGCTCAAGATCAATGTGGACCGCGCGATCAATGGCACGGGCTACGGGCAGGTGATGACCCTGGGGGCGATCACACAAACCGTGACGGGGCAGACGCTGACGGTGACCAACGCCGTGGGAGTGGGCACCAATATCAACGGCACCAATCCGATTGCGGGGTATGGTCTGCGGATTGCTGGACTGATTCTGAACGCCGGAATTGCGACCACAATCACCAACGGCATCGGGGCATCTTCCACAGCGCAGTTTGCCGTTCCGAGCGCGGGAACCGGGGTGGCGGGAGCCTTTACCATCGATGGCATCAGCACGGCGGCGTCTCTCGGCACGCACACACTGACCATCGGGTCTGCAAGCAATTCGCAGCCTGTGACAATCATCACCGGGGACATTGTGCAGGGTGCGGGCACCACGCTGGCGATCCTTTACACCGGCAATGATCTGCTGACGCTGGCCGGACAGACTGCGAACACCAATTTTAGCGGTGGCGTCACATTTAACAACGCCTCTACGGCTACCTCTGACACGAACTCTGCGATGACGATCCGTGCCACGACGCAGTACAGCCTGGGCAGCGGTGCGGTGACCTTTGCCGGCAACAACTTTGGAACTCTGGAAGTGCGCAATGACTCCAGCGTGACCTATGCGAACAGCATCATTGTCGGCAACGCCACGGCGGCGACCAACAGGCTGTATGTGGGGGAGGCGATCAATGGATCGGGCGGCCATGGCAGCCTGTTCACTTTTGGCCAGCTTACGTTTCAGGGAGTCACTGCAAGCGGCCTGACGGTGGGGGGCATCAGCAACAGCAACAACAACAGCGGTGACTCCGTCACTTTTGGCGGTGTGTCGCTGAATCTTGCCGGAACTGCGGCATTTACCATCACGAACAATCTGCTGCTGCCCGGCATGCTGAACCTGGGAAATGTGACCAGCACCAACAGCACCGCAGGAACGACGCAGACGCTGACGATTGCAGGGGCCGGGGTGACGGTGGTGGGAAATGTGACAGACTCTGCCACGGCCACAGCCCTGACGGCCATCACCTATTCCGGGACAGGGATTTTGGATCTTAGCGGGGTGACGAGCGGGAACACCTTCACTGGCGGCCTGACGCTGAACAACGGAGTGACAAGAGTGACCAACGCCTATGGGCTTGGCGCAGGCACGAACACAGTGATGTTCAACGGCGGCACACTTGAGCTGCGCAGCGACAGCAACGTCACCTACAACAATCCGCTGCAGCTCCTGGCCACTGGCGCCGCACCAGCCCAGGGTTCCGGAATCAACGTGGGGCAGCTTCCCGGCGGCACAGGGGTGAATGGCAGCGCCACCCCGGTCACCTTCACCCTGGCGCAATTGAAGGCGAACGCCGCCGGCAAAACGATCGCCATCAACGGAATTGGCGGGGTTGCATCGTCTTCGGCTTCAGTGGCGGGCAGCTCGGCGAGTGTTGTGTTTGCCGGCGGTATTGATTTGAACGGCTCCACCGGGGGCTCCACCACCATCACCAACAATCTGGCATTGCCGGGCATTGTGGATCTGGGCAATGTCAGCTCTTCCACGGCAGGAGCAGCGACAATGGCGGTTAACGGTTCCGGCTTTACCACGCTTGGTGATGTGAGCAATGGCAGCGGAACGGTGGCACTGACGTACAGCGGCACCGGAATCCTGCAGGTAACTCCGACGGCGACGGCCACCACCAACTACAGCGGCGGGCTGAACATGAGCGGCACGGGCACTTTACGGATCATCACGAACGGAACCGCAGCCAACTTTGGGGCGACGACCAACACCATTGCCCTGACGAACGGGACATTGGACATCCGCACAGACTCCAGCCTGAGCGTGGTCAACCCGATCACGGTGGCAACCAACAGCGTGACGATCAATGTGGATGCGGCGAGCAGCGGCAATCTCAGCAACAGTGTGACTTTTGGCGGGGCGGCGACCACGCTCACCACCACGGCCAAGGCGCTGACCCTGACCAGCGGCAGCAACTATGGGATGACGTTTACAAATGGATTCAGCGTGGTGACATCGGGTGCCGCCTACACCATTGCCAACAATGCTTCGGGCACCGTCAATCTGGGCGGGATCGACTTTCAGGCAGGCACCGGCACGCTGACCCTCAGCGGATCTGGCATGACCGTCGTGGGCAACGTGACGGGCACGGCGGCCGCGCCTACTCTCGTTTACAGCGGGACCGGCTTCCTTGACATGACGGGCATCACGGGTGGCACCAATCCATTCAGCGCCCTGACGCTGAGCGGTGCCGGAGGCGTCGCGCGAGCGAACTCCGTGAGCAATCTTGGGGCGGCCGGCAGTACGGTGACCTTTACCAGCACCACCACGGCAGCCACGCTCCAGATTCGAAATGACAACGGTGGTGCCAGCGATGGTACGATCACCTTTGGCAACAACATTGCGCTCAACATCAACAATGCGCTGGGCATCATTGACGTGGGCAACGCGGGTGGTCTCGCCGCGACAGGCAACACGTTGGTGTTTGGAGCCTTGACCAACAGCACCACGGCGAACACGGCCGGCACGCTGACGATCAACGGCGCGAATGGTTATGGTGTGAGCTTCACGAGCCTCGCGCTGTCGAGCGGCACGACGGGTGTGGCCACGACGCTGGTGGCGAACGCGCCAGTGGCAATCACGGGCGGTGTGAGCAATGCGATGACGGTGACAGCAGCCAAGGGAAACACGCTGGTGCTCGACGGTGTGAGCACGGGCTCGATTGCAGGAACCATCGCGGATGCCACGGGCGGTTCGCTGGCGGCGGGCGGTTTCACGGCCATCACCAAACAGGGAACGGGTACATGGACACTCTCCGGGACGAACACGAATGAAGGGGCGACGACCGTCAACAACGGCACGCTTCTCATCAATGGCTCCAGCGCGGCCAACAACGCTTATACGGTGAATGGCAGCGCCACGCAGGGGCTGCAGGGCATGCTGGGCGGCACTGGCACCATCGGTGGTGCGGTGACGCTGGGGACGAATGGCGCGACCTCCTTTGACCAGGGCTCCGTGCTGAATGCTGGAATCATGGGCAGTGCTGGAACGCTGACGATCGGCGGCCTCCTCACGACCAACAGCTTCAGCAATCTGAGCTTTGACCTGAGTTCCGCCAACACCGTGGGATCGGGAGTTAATGACCTTATTTCCGCCGCTCTGGCGCCCGTGATCAACGGAAACACGCAGATCACCATCAACACCCTGGGGACGCTGACGGTGGGCGCCTATACTTTGATCAGCGGGTACTCCGGAAGCATTGCGAATGCTGGAAACTTCACCCTGGCGGGCTTCACCGGTGTGGACACCACCCATGGCGGCATTCTCATCAACAATGACGGGTCGCTGCAATTGTTCGTGACGAATGCGACGCCTACGAATGCTTACTGGTCAGGGGCCGTGGACGGAAACTGGAATTCCTTCAACCTCACCACGGCAGCCACCAACTGGCGCACCAGCGCCACGAGCGACACAGACACCTTTGCGCTGCCTGGTTCCACCACCAACGTCCATTTCAACACGACGACACCCGGGGCGACAAATCTGACCACGACCCTGGGTTCGAGCTTTCTCATCAACACTCTGACCTTTGATGCTGCAGCCACCAGCGCGGTCACCATCAACGGAGGAACGCTGACGATTGATTCCTCCAGCAGTTCCACGGGCATCACTCTGGAAAACGGTGCGGCCGCCGCAACGATCAACAGCGCGGTGGTGATGGGTTCGGCGCAGACCTGGACCAACAGCTCCGCCACGAGCCTGCTGACCCTTGGCGGGAACCTGTCCAATGGCGGAAACCTGCTCACCAAGGCTGGTGTGGGGACGATCACGACGAGCGGGATCATCTCTGGCGCAGGCGGGCTTGCCCTCACGGCCGGCACTTTCAGCATCAACCAGCAGGCCAACACCTTCACGGGCAACATCACGGTGGATGGCGCCTCGACGGTTCTTTCCGTTGTTGGAAACACGGCGGGGACCTACACGACCTCGAATCCGCTGGGGAATGCCGTGGCGGGTGGCACCAATTTCAAGACGGTGACCCTGACCAATGGCGGGACGTTCTCTCTGGCGAGCCAGAACTTCAATGTGAATGTCATCACGTCCACGAACGTGGGCGCTGGCATGGTTTTCAACATCGGCACGGGTGGCGGCAAGTTTGATGTGGCCAGCGGCTCCACTTTGACGGTGGATGATGGATCGACGAATGGCACCGCGACCACGGCCTATCAGCTTCAGGGCAGTGGCAATCTCAGCAAGACGGGCAATGGCACTCTCATTTTGAGGCAGCAAAACTCCTATTCCGGCACCATTACGGTGGGTGCAGGCCTGTTGCAGGCTTCCGGAACGACGATGGCCACGGCTTCTGCAGGAATCATCGTCCAAGCCGGGGCAGCCTTGAATCTGGCCGGTCAGCTTTTGACCGACATGGAAGCGGTGACCATCTCCGGCACCGGGCTGACGGCTTTGCCTGCAGGAGCCATCACCAACAGCACTGGCACGGCCAGTTACGGCGGGGCGATCACGCTCGCGGCCGACAGCGCGGTGGGTGGTGCAGGTACTCTGATGACGCTGAGCGGGATCATTGATGATGCAGGCGGTGGCTTTGGTCTCGCGAAACTGGGAACCGGAGCCACGACACTTTCGAGCACGGCCAACACTTATACAGGAACACTTTCCATCAATGGAGGAACACTTACCCTCGCTTCTCTGTCGAACAGCGGATCTGGCAGCAATGGCACGGGCACGATTGTCTTCGACAACGCTGCCATCGCCGCGACCCTCACCTATACAGGAAGCGGCAGTGGCAGCATGACCAGCCGTGGAATCTCACTGCTGAGCGCAGGCGGGGCGGTCACCATCAACAGCAACGGCACGGGCGCTCTGGTCTTCAAAGGAAGCAACACGAACAGCATCACCGGAAATACCCTGCTGACGCTGGCTGGCACCTTCACCGGTGCTGACAACCAGATGTCGGGCAACCTCGCGGACAATGCAGGAAGCGTGCTGTCGCTCACCAAATCCGGAGCGGGCAAGTGGGTGCTTTCCGGTACGAACACGTATTCCGGTGCGACCACGATCTCAGCAGGCACGCTTCAATTCAGTGGCGGGACCGCGCTGGCATCAGCCACGGCCATCACTCTTGGGGGCGGCACGTTGTCTTATCTTGACGATACGGCAGGAGCGATCGACCGCACTGCGAACGCCCTTGTTCTGACTGCCACCAGCACCATTGAGGTGGGCAACAACGGCGGAACGACGACCGGCAGTGTGGTGCGGTTTGGTGCATTGACGCAGTTAACGGCGGGTGCGCGGACTCTGAACTTCACGAGTGCCAATGGCTATTCCGTGGAGCTGGCAGGTCTCGCGCTTTCTCCAGGAACAGGCCAGACCACGACGCTGAGCTCAACGACCGTGAACATCAGCATCGTGGGCAATGTGACCAACGGGATGAGTGGATTTACGACCGCCCAGTTCGACACCCTCGCCCTGGCCAGCAGCACGACCGGCAACAGCATCAGCGGTGTCATCTCCGATGCGGCAGGCGGCTCATTCCTGCCTCTGGCGGGCGGTTATACCAAGATCACCCAAAGCGGTGGCGGCACGTGGAGACTTTCGGGGCAGAACACCAACACCGGTGCGGTGGCGGTGCAGAATGGTACTCTCTGGCTGGCGGGTGGCGACAACCGTCTGAATCCTAATGGTGGCGGTGTGACCTTGGGCACTGGTACGACCAGCGGCAAGCTTGTCCTCGGCGGCAATGCCGACGGAACCACGACAGCGGGATCACAGCTCTCCCAGACGCTGAATCAGATCAACGCCACTTCCATCTTGGCCACCAGCGGCACCGGCACGCTGAACAGCGTCGTGGGTGGTGCGGCTGGCGGCACCAGCGCGGGTACTCCGGCAAACAACTCGACGCTGACTCTGAACATCGGGGCGGGCTTGACGGACACTTATGCCGGCCTCATCGGCTGGGATGGCATAGGGTCGGTGGTTTTTCAAAACAACATCAACCTCGTGAAGAGCGGTGCGGGCACATTGATTCTGTCGGGGGATCTGTCGAACTGGACCGGCACGCAGACCAACACGGCGGCAGGCACGGACCTGACGATTGATGCGACGCGTCCGACCATCAACATCACCGGCGGGGTGCTGCGTGCCACAGGGGTGCTGAACACCGTGGTGCTGCAGACGGGGGGCATCTTTGATGACCAGACCACGAGCCATGGAGTGAACTTCTATTTGAAGATCACCGGCGGCCTGGTGACGAGCAATGCGCTGGCGGATAATGCGGAGGACGTGGTGGAATCCATCTCGCACGGGGTTTACGCCTTCAACTTCAACAACACCGGCACGAAAGGTGTTTCCGGCAGTGACATGTATCTCGGAGCTGTTGGGGCGCGCATCTTCAGCGGTTCCTCGCTGGCTGCAGGATCGGCCAACACGTATCGCTTCGGGGGAGGTGCCCCGTGGAACGCGGTCTCCACGGCCACGCTGGGAGGCAGCGGCGGCTACCTGCAGATCGCCACGGCCAACGTGGTCACGGGCGGGAACAACGTCATCATCGGTGACAACGGCTCCTATGGCAGCGGTCTGGGAATCTATGGCGGCAACAGCACGGTGGAATTCACGGCGGCACAAAACTACACGGGAACGACAACCCTGGCTGGCGGCACATTGGTCGTTTCGAACAGCAATCAGCTTGGCAGTCCGACGACTGCGGCAGGCAGCCTGATTCTTGACGGAGGCATCCTGCGCTACTTGGGGATCACAACGGATCTTTCCAACCGCCTCACCCTTGCAAGCGGCGGCACCATTGACACGAACGGTCAGAACGTCACTTTTGCGACGGGGCTGGCCAACAGCAACACGGGCACCAGCGGCTTGAGCAATGGCGGCCTGACAAAGATCGGCACCGGCACTTTGACACTGACGGGTGCCAGCACCTACACCGGGGCCACCACCGTCAGCGGTGGCACTCTGCAGCTCAACAAACAGACCGGTTCTTTGAGCTCGTCTTCAGCGCTGATCATCGCCGGCAATGGCATCTTCCGTTTTGACAGCACGGGCGCGACAGGAGCGCTGAGCCAGGCACTCTCGAGTCTGACCTTCAGCGTGGGCGACGGGGTGATCCTCTCCCAGCGCACGGCAGCCCAGAGCACGACGCTGACCTTCCAGACAATGGCGAACCGCACGGCAGGCGCCACGGGGAATTTTACGGTGGCAGGCACGGGCTCCTCCGCTTCGGTTAATCAGGTGGTGTTCAGCACTCCGCCGACCACCAATCAGTTCCTGAATGCGGGTCTCTATTTTGGCGGCGTCGATTTTGCGGTCTATGATGCCACGGGTGCCGGGTATGTCCGCGCGATCAACTACACGACGGACACGAACGTGGGCATTTCGGCTGGGGGGACCACCCTGGGCGCATCGGTGGCCGGGAAAGACCTCCAGCTTGGCACGGCCGCAGTCACCGCCCAGACCACGGTGTCGATCAATTCGCTCAAGATCGCCGGAGCCTTTGGCATCACGATTGGCACGGGGCAGACCTTGACCATCGCCAGCGGAGGTCTGATCAAGACGGGTACCACGGCCACCATCACGGGCGGTACGCTGGCCACCAGTGGGGAGCTGGTCATCCGGCAGGATGCATCCACGGATGCGCTGACCATTGCGAGCGTGATCAGCTCCGGCACCGGGATCGCGGGAAATGTGGCCCTGACGAAATCCGGTCTGGGCACTCTCACGCTGACCACAACCACGAGCGCCATCAACGGCCAGATCGTGATCAATGGCGGCACCATCACCGTTGACAGTGTGAACCGCATTGCGGGCAGCAGCGGCATCACGCTCAATGGCGGCGGCTTCACCATCAGCGGGAACTCCACGATCAACCGAGTGTTCACCCTGGGGCTGAACGGTGGCACGATCACCCAAAGCAGCACCGGACAGGACAACACCATCGGCACAGCCGGGGATGTGATGCAGTTCGTCGGGCTGGGCGCGCGTACGCTGACGCTGGTGGGCGGGGACACCCGGGTCAAGACCTTTGCATTCAGCATCGGTGACAACGGCGGGCCAACCAGCCTTGTCCTGGCCGGTTCGGGGGACAGCAGTGTTATTCGGCTGTCTGGGGCGAACACCTACACCGGAACCACCACGATCAACCGGGGTGTGTTGCGAGTTGCCGCTCTCACGGATCTGCCGGGGGGAGTGGGTGGTGCGACGCTGACGACTTCCAACACCGGAGGAGGCAACCTTGTCTTCAACGGGGGCTCCAGCACGAACCGTGCGATTCTCGAAGTCACCAGCGCAGGCGGCGACATCTACCGTTCGGTGGGCACCGGGATTGATCAGATCCAGTGGCTGGGGAATGGTGGATTCAGCAACCAGACGGCGAACACCACGCGCGTCGTGAACCTGGGAGGAGCCGGAGTCACGCTGACCTGGGGCGCAGGCGGATTTGTTCCGACCGGATCGCGCCTGCAACTCGGCCAAGGCGGTGCGAACGTGGCCGCTGCAGGGACCATTGATTTCCAGAACGGGATCAATTTCGGCACGGCGGTGCGCACTCTCGATATCGGGAATGGTTCGGCGGCTGTGGACGCCATCCTGAGCGGCAATCTCACGTTTGGTGCCGGCGGCGGATTCACGATGACCACCGGCATCGGCGCGCTGTCGCTCACGGGGACAAACAACACAGGCGTGGTGCCGGTGACAGTCACAGGCGGCATGCTTTATTTTGCCAATGCGAATGCGATCCTGGGTGCGAGCGGCACGATCACAGTGACGCATGGGGCGAGCGCCCCGGCGGCGATCGGGATGGCGGGATCAACCAATCCGCTGCTGTTTTGGAACAGCCGTCTTGCCGCGAGCTCCAACGGTGGTTTTGCGCTGGACGTGAACAGCAGTGACAATCTGGACTTCAGCACCGGCAATGTGACGAACATGCGCCTCACGGCCTTCAATCCGGCCAATGCGGCGGTGTACTTCACCGGGACGCTGACGCCCAACGGCACGACGTACCGCTTCGGAGGGCTGGCGCCAGTCGTGACAACCAATGCGCCATCGACCACGCTGGTGTTGTCCAGCAAAAACACGCTCACGGGTGCGCGGAGCGTGGATCTGGCACCGGGCAATCTGACGCTGACGGCTGTACAGAATTACACGGGCGGCACAGTGGTGAACACGACCGTGGCCGGCGCCGCGAGCAATGTGGGCGTGGGATCTGATGCCGCGTTTGGTTCTGGCACGGTGACTGTGGGCGGCGCAAACACCATCGCCTTCGGGGCGGTCAACGGTGACCGCGTGGTGGCGAACCGCATTGTCGATGCGCAGACGGGGACCGTTGCTTTTGTCGTGTCCGGTGATCAGACGAGTGATGGCATCGCCAATAACACCAACCAGGGAGCCATCACTTACGCAGGCACGCTGGATTTGAACGCACGCGCCGCCTCCGCCGTGCTGCACATCCGGACGAGCCATGCGGCGATCTTCCTTGGGAACATCAGCAACAGCACCAATGGCATCACGCTGAACAGCAGCACCGCGAGCCTTTTCAGCATCCTTTCCACTGCGGGCAATGGCGGAGTGGCCAAGACTTTTTCAGGAGGCACGATTCTGGGAGACGGCACCACTTTGGTGATCGACGGAGACAGCTCCCTGGGCAGCAGCGGTGGACTGACGATGAACAGCAGCACGCTGATTCTCCAGCCCGGCAGCGGCTCTGTCGCATTGAGCCGGACCTTGACCTTCTCCGCTGATGACTCGCAGGTCATTGCGGTCGGGGCGGGCGGAACGCTGAGCTTCAGCGGTGCTGTCAGCGGCAGTACAGCACCGACGGCCGCACGAACCTTCAGCAAGAATGGCACCGGGATGCTTATTTTGCAGGGAAGCAACGGCACGTATACGGGGAACTCCTCCTTCGCGAACACGCTGCAGGTCCTCGGTGGCGCGCTGCGGCTGGATGGTGCGAATTTCGCCGCAGCATCTGAGCGCTTCTTCAGCGACTCGGCCACGCTGCTGCCCGTGGTCTTTGGTGCGGCGTCCGGTACTCTTGGTGGCGGCGGCACGCTGGAGATCGTTGAATCAGCCGGCAAAAATTTCGCCCTGACTCAGGGCTTTGGAAACCTCACCATCAACCAAGGAGCGCACACCATCGCGCTGACCAACAACAATGTGACGCAGGCGCTGAATTTGAATCTGGGCTCCACCGGTACCATCATCACTCGTGCGGCACTCAACGGAGGCACCTTGAACTTTGCCAGCACGACAGCCGGCGGCACCAACACCATCGGCTCGACGATCGCGAACAACGCGGGCGGCATCATCGGTGGTTACGCGACGTTCAACGGCCTGGACTGGGCCGTGCAGTCGGGCAGCAATTCGATCACCGCACTGGCATCAGGCAGCTACACCACGCTGGCGGCGGCATCCAACAGCACCACTGGCAACTTCATCCTGACCACGGGGACGGTGGCATTGACCACCGCCAACGCCAGCCTGAACACGCTGAAACTCGTCGGCAGCGCGGGGGGGACGAATGTCACGCTCAACGGCACCAACGCCCTGACATCGGGCGGTGTGATCTTTGACAACACCCTCGGCAGTGCGGCCATCTCTGGAGGGCAGCTGGGTGCGACCGGCTCTGAAATCATTGTGTTCACCGGCGGCACGGGCAGCACCGCGACGAACAAGCTGACGCTCACGGCGGTCATTAAAGGAACGGCCACGGTGCTGACGAAGTCGGGCGCCGGAACGCTGGTGCTGGCGGGTGCCAACACCTACACCGGCGCGTTGATCATCAACGCAGGCACTGTCGAATTCAGCAACGGCGCCGCCTCGCAGAATCTGGGCGCTCCTACGGCAGGCGCCGCGAACATCATCCTCAATGGCGGTGTGCTGCGTGCGACTGCGACCACGGGTCTGATTTATGGCATCACCCTCAACGGACCTGCGGCGATCGACCTCGGGTCCGGGGTGGTCCTTACCCAGACGGCGCAGGGCATGACCGGCGTCTCCAGCGCCACCGGCCTGGCCGCCGGACTGCTGCAGAAGACGGGCCTGGGGACGCTGACACTGGCAGGAACAACGGCGAACAGCAACCTGAGCATCGAGATCGTGGGCGGCGTGCTGAACCTGGGCAAGACGGGCGTTTTGGCCCTGGGAGAGACGACCAACAGCAACGGGGTTCCTTACGCCGCTTTGATTGTAGGCAGCGGTGCTGTGGCGAACCTGACCGGCACAGGAGGCAATCAGATCGGTGATGCTTCGAGTGTAGTCGTCAAAAGCGGGGGCATTTTTGACGTGATGGGCACGGGTGCCACGGTGACGACAGAAAGCATCGACGGACTCGCGGGGACTGGCACGGTCAGGAACACCGTGGGGACGCTCTTCACCCTGACTCTTGGGTCCAACAACAGCAGCAGCCTTTCAGCTTATACGCTGGGTGCGACGGCCGCGGGGGTGGGTTCCACAGGACTCAACAACTTCGGCGGGGTGATCCAGGGGAACATCGCGCTGAACAAGATCGGCAGCGGTACGCAGATCCTGAGTGGCAACAACACGTACTCCGGATCCACGACCATCAATGAGGGCACCCTCAAGCTCGGCACCACGAATGCGCTGCCCAGCGGAGCAGGGAAAGGCGATGTGACGCTCATCGGAGACAGCACGGCCACGGGTGTGGCCATCGGGGGGTCGGCGACGGTTCTCGCGCCTGGCACCCTGGACCTGGGAGGCTACAACCAAGCGATCAACGGCCTGAACTCCACGACGGGCGGTTACGTGGTCAACAACCCGACTGCGGGGGCCGGCATCAGCAACACACTCACGCTTGGCAATGGTGATGCAAACGGAGCCTTCAACGGTGTCATCATGGATGGCTACGCGGTGGGCGCTGATTCGACGACGGCGGTGCCCCTGGCCTATGTGGGAACGATCAACCTCGTCAAGCTGGGTTCCGGAACGCAGGTGCTGAGCGGCGCGAACACCTTCACGGGCAAGACTTCGGTGACGGGCGGTATCCTGAGCATCTCGGCGGACAACAATCTGGGTGCTGCGCCGGCCAGCTACGTGGCTGACCAGCTCACCCTGGACGGTGGCACGCTGCAGAGCACTGCGACTCTGGTGATCGCCAGCACAAGGGGCATCACGGTGGGAACGGGTGGCGGCACCTTTGACACAGCAGTGGGCACGACGACGACCATCAACAGCGTCATTGTGGGCAGCGGCACCATCGTCAAAACGGGAGCCGGCACCTTGATCTTCACCGCAGTCAACACCTACACCGGCAAGACAAGCATCCAGCAGGGATCCGTGAGTGTGGCGTCCATCAACAGCGTCGCGACACCTGCGCAGAGCGCCGGCAGCAATCTTGGCACGCCGAGCAATGCGGCGAATGGAACCATCGACCTGGGCGCCACGACGAACAGCGGTGCGCTGGTTTACACGGGGACTGGAGAGACGACAGACCGGGTGATCAATCTGGCAGGCACCACAGGTGGAGGCACCTTGGACCAGTCGGGAACGGGAGTGGTGAAGTTTACCAGCAATCTGACCGCCATGGGCGTGGGGTCCAAGGTTCTGACCTTGAAAGGCTCCACGGCAGGCACGGGCGAGATCAGCGGTGCCATCGTGGACAATGGCGGCGCCAACACCACGGGTGTGACCAAGGAAGGTACGGGCACCTGGGTGCTCAGCGGCACCAACACCTACACCGGCGCGACGACGGTCAATGGCGGCACACTTCAAGTGGGTGCGAGCGGCACTGGCAGCATCGGCAGCAGTGCAGTCACGGTGAACAGCACAGCCACGCTTTCGGGTTCCGGCACCATTGCAGGCAGCACCATCATCGGCAGCGGTGGCATTCTTGCCCCAGGGGACGGTAATCCAAGCACAAGCAACACCACCCTGACCTTCAGTGCGACCACCGCCTCACTGACGGTGGCAGACACGGGAACGATCCAACTGGGCCTGACGACGGCTGACTCGACCGACAGTGGCTTTGCCACCTGGTTCCATGCGAATCCTGGTGGTACGGCGGCTGATTATGTCGCCAGCATTGGAGGGATCGCCAACACGGGATCCGGCACCAGCTGGAATGATGTGCACTCGGGCGGCCATGACTTCATTTCCGCCGCAGACACGATCGCCCTCGGCAGCACGAGCACGACGGACAAGCGGGTGGTGGTGTCGTTGAACAATCTCTCCGGAGTGACCTATGGCAGCGTCTTCAACCTCATGGACTGGAGCACGCTGGGGCTGACGCATGACGACAGCGCGCTTTCCACGATGGGAGCCTTCAGCGCGGCGAACAACCTGCAATTGCAGGACCTCACGAGCTTCTCTACGGGGCTTGCCTGGGATACCAGCCTTTTTGACAACTACGGCATCCTGGTGGTGGTCCCTGAGCCGGGGCGGATGCTGTTCCTCATGCTTGGCCTGCTGGGACTTCTGTCACGCCGCCGCCGCTTCGTTGCCTGATTTTCAGGAGGCTAAACTGGAAAGCACCCACATCAGCGCCCCCAATGTTGCGCTTTTTGGGGGCTGGCTGAATCACAAACGGTGTGGAAATGGGCACAAACTGCGGGGGATGAAAGGAAAGGTTGTCTTTTCTCCGCCGTTTTGGGTAGGCTACACCAATTCTGTGCCGTGCCTGCCAGGTGCGGCAGTGTCTGATTCCAACTCTCCATTCCATGCAAACAAATCCAAATCAAACCACCCGCCGCACCTTCATTCGCGGCACTGTGGCCGGCGCCGCCGGTCTTGCCGCCCTGCCTTCTTTTTCTGCCCCTCTCGGTGCCAATGGCGATGTCCGCGTGGCGGTCATCGGCTTCAATGGTCGTGGTGCCGGCCACATCAAGAGCCTGCTTGAGATCAAGGGCGTCCGTCTTGTCGCTCTTTGCGATGTGGATGACAAGGTGATGGAAAAACACGTGGAGGCGCTCGCCAAGAAGAACATCACGGTGAAGAAGTACAAGGACTTCCGTGAGTGCTGCGCCGACAAGGAAATCGACGCCATCACCATCGCCACGCCGAACCACAGCCACACGCTGATCGCCATGACCGGCATCGCGAACGGCAAGCACGTTTATGTGGAGAAGCCCGTCTGCCACAACATTTGGGAAGGCCGCAAGCTGGTGGATGCCGCCGCAGTCGCCGAGAAGCAGGGCCTGGTGGTCCAGCACGGCATGCAGCGCCGCTCCTCCCCCGGCTGGCAGGCCGCCATGGACTGGGTGAAGGCTGGCAACATCGGCAAAGTGCAGCTTTCCCGCGGCATCAACTACAAGGCGCGCAAGAGCATCGGCAAAGTCGCCGAGCCGGTGAAGCCTGACGCGAATGGCCGCATCGCCGCCACCTTCCGTGACACCGGCGGCAAGCCGCAGATCGTGGACCTCGACTACACCCTGTGGTCCGCCCCACGTTCTGTGATGCCTGTGCAGCGCGAGCAGATGCACTATGACTGGCACTGGCAGTGGGCTTACGGCAATGGCGACATCGGCAACCAAGGGCCCCATCAGCTCGATGTCGCCCGCTGGGCGCTCGGCAATCCTGATGCTCCGAAGCGCGTGATGAGCTTCGGCGGCCGCTGGGGCTATGATGATGACGGCCAGACCGCCAACAACCAGATGGCCTTCTACCAGTGGGCCGAAGGCGCACCGCTGCTGTTTGACAACCGCGGCCTGCCCATGAAAGACATGAACTGGACGAAGGGCTATGAGCCTGTCTTCCGCATCAACGGCAAGACCGCGGCTCCCCGCATTGGCAACGTGATCCATTGCGAAGGCGGTTTCGTGGCTGAAGCCAAGGCCTACGACAACGATGGCCAGGCGATCCAGAAGTTCGACAATTTCGATGACGGCGCCGACCACATGAAGAATTTCATCGATTCCGTGCGTGCCGGGAAGATCACCAATCCGAACCTGCATGTTTCCAACGGGTATCAGGCCGCTGTGCTGGCGGAGCTTTCGAACGTCTCCTACCGTCTGGGCAAGAAGCTCAGTGTCGCGGAGATCCAGGAGCGCCTGGCGAACGACAAGGCCGGTCAGGAAACCCTCGCGGACTTCGTGGCCAACCTCGAAGCCAACAAGATCGACCTCAAGGCCGAACAGATCACCGCTGGTCCATGGCTCGATTTCGACCCTGTGACCGAGAAGTTCACCGGTGAGTTCGCCGCTGAGGCCAACAAGCTGGCCGAGGACGAGTATGCGGCAGGCTTCGAACTGCCGAAGATCGGCTGATCGAACCTGATTTGAGACCGTTTATGCAGCGCGGGGCTGGGAAACTGGCCCCGCGTTTGTATTTGGGCCGTGGGTCGTTTTGGGGTAACATGACATCGCCATGGAAACTCTTCCTCCCCCTCCCACGCTGCCGCTTTATCCGGTCACGCAGGATGAAAAAACTCTGGGCATTGTCATGCATGTGCTCTGCCTGGTGGGTTTCCCCATTCTGGGGCCGCTCATTGTCTGGCTGGTCAAAAAAGACCAAAGCAGCTATCTCGACCGGCAGGGACGTGAATTGTTGAACTTTCAGCTCAGCTACCTGCTGTATGGCTTTTTGTCCTTTTTGCTCTGTTTCATTCTCATCGGTATTCCGCTGCTTTTTGCCGTGGGCATCGCCACGATCGTGCTGACGATCATCGGGATCGTGAAGGCCTCGGAGGGAAAGATTTACCGCTTCCCGCTGACGATTCGCCTGCTGTGAGGCAAAACGGTTGCGACTTCCGTGCCGTGGTGGTAGCAGAGCCCCCGTTTTCCACCCCAATCCAGATGCGACCCAACCAACTTCTTCAAGCCATCGGTGCCGAGCTGCGCATGCAGATCATGACCTACATGCAGACCGATCAGCGCGCTGCATACAAGGCCGTCATTGATTCGCTCGCGCCGGCCAAGCGCCTGCGTCCTGCATTCATCCTGGAGAAATCCCGTGCCAAGCAGGCGGAGTGGGTGCTGGAGCAGCTGAACACGAAGGCGAATGAAGAAGTGACGGCGCAGATCTTCCAGATCTGGCTGCTCAAAGGCCAGCCGCAGATGCTCATCACCTTCCTGGATGCCGCGCAGATCGCGCATGATGGCAAAGGTGAGGTGACCGAACTGCCCGAAGTGATCGATGACGACAAGGCCGAAGCCGCTGTGGCTGCTTTGCTCGCGGCGTATCCTGCGAAGCAGGTCGCCTTGTATCTCTACATGTTCCAGCAGCAGCGCGAAGGTGGCTGGATCTCGCTCACCAAGGCGATTGATGCCCGCCCTGAGCTGAAGCTCGAAGCCTGAGATTTTCTGCCATGATGGACGCCCTCGACAGCGCCATCGCCAATACGCAGGCGCATCTGGATGCCCTGCGCAATGCGAGCGACCACTGGGAAGGGCGCCTGTCCAGCAGTGCGCTTTCGACCGCGACGGCCATCGTGGCGCTGGCGCTGGTGGATCGTGACAAGCATGCGGTACACATCGCTGCGGGCGCCCAGTGGTTGTGTGATCATCAGAACGCCGATGGCGGCTGGGGCGACACGACGCTGAGCAAGAGCAACCTTTCGACGACGCTGCTGTGCTGGAGTGCGCTGCACCTCGTGGGGATGCGGACTTCGCAGACCGTTGAAGCAGCCAATGGGTGCATCATCGCTCAAGTCGGTTCGCTTGAGCCTGTGGCCATCGCGAAGGCGGTGGTCTCGCGCTATGGGAAGGACAAGACTTTCTCCGTGCCTATTCTCATGCTCTGCGCGCTGTGCGGCACCTTGGGTAAGAAGCCGTGGAAGCATGTCATTGCACTGCCGTTTGAGCTCGCTGCGCTGCCACGGACTTGGTTTGGGGCGGTGGGGCTGCCGGTGGTGAGCTATGCCTTGCCGGCGCTGATCGCCATCGGGTACACGCGTTTTAAAAATGCACCGCCGGCGTGGTGGAATCCGCTGCGGTGGCTGCGGGCGCTGACGTGGCCGCGTATCTGGCCGATGCTCAAGACGCTGCAACCGAGCAGCGGGGGGTATCTTGAAGCCACGCCGCTGACGAGTTTTGTGACCATGGCGCTGGCGGGTGCTGGTGAATTTGATCATCCCTGCCTGCCGCTGGCGGTGGAGTTTCTTGTGAAGTCCAAGCGGGAGGATGGGAGCTGGCCGATTGATACCAATCTGGCGACGTGGGGAACGACGTTGTCGCTGCGGAGCTCCGACTTCAGCGCGCCACCGATTCCGTGGCTGCTGGCGCAGCAGTATCGGGAGGTGCATCCTTTTACCAATGCGCCGCCGGGTGGCTGGGCATGGACGGATCTGCCCGGGGGCGTGCCGGATGCGGATGATACTTCGAGTGCGCTCATTGCGCTGAAGAAGATCGGACATTCCTGTGATGAGGCGATTCAGCAGGGCATCACCTGGCTGCTGGATTTGCAAAATCGGGACGGGGGCATTCCTACGTTTTGCCGGGGATGGGGAACGCTGCCGTTTGACCGCAGCACGCCGGAGATCACGGCACATGCGTTGTGCGCGTGGTGGGTGTGGAGGGATGACGCACCGCAAGCTTTGAAGAAACGCATCGAAGAAGGAACGCGACAGGCGCTGGCCTACTTGAAGCGGGTGCAGTTGCCCGATGGCTCCTGGATTCCGCTGTGGTTTGGCAATGAGCACACGCCGGATGAAAACAATCCGGTCTATGGCACGGCGCAGGTGGTCAATCATCTGAGTGGGAGTGCGCAGCTTGCCAGCAAGTTTGATGAGTTGATTCAGAGCGGGCGCCAATACTTGCGCAGCGCCCGGAAGGCCGATGGCTCGTTTGGCGGGGATGCCAATGCGCCTGCGAGCATCGAGGAGACGGCTGTGGCTTTGCATGCTTTGAGTGGTGAAGAGCAAGACATGATGGCGAGCGTGCAATGGCTCATCGCTGCCACAGAGAACGGCACTCGTTTTCCGACGGCTCCTATTGGTCTCTATTTCGCAAGGCTGTGGTATCATGAGCAGCTTTATCCCGTGGTTTGGACGCTGGGGGCGCTGAGGGCCGCGAGGTGTGAGCTACTGACCAGTGAGCCGTTACGGAACCGCGTTGCGGTTCACCCTTGAGATCAAAACGTTGGTTGTTGCGGCACCAGGGAAGCACTCGCTAAA
Organism: Verrucomicrobiota bacterium; assembly: GCA_017301975.1. GTDB lineage: Bacteria > Verrucomicrobiota > Verrucomicrobiia > Verrucomicrobiales > Verrucomicrobiaceae > Prosthecobacter. The sequence continues at coordinate 41,167 of JAFLEI010000038.1, read as the reverse complement.
GCTCGGCATCCCTTCGCTGTGATGCGGAAGGCCTTTGGCCTTCAGGAAAGATAGTCAGGTATTGAGCAGGATGCGATAAGTCATTCCTGCTCGACGGTACTGGAGATGTCCACGGGGGGCTCGCCTGCGACTTCTTTTTCGACGGGCTGCACGCGGATTTCGACGTTTACGGGGACTGCGCGGAGGCCTTCGATGATGCGCTGGAGGCGCTCGATGGTGGCATCGGACAGGGTGGGCTGGCTGACGGCCTGCTCGATTTTTTCCAGGCCGAGCGTGAAGGCATTCATGTGGCCGGTGATGCGGTTGATGGGATCGTTTTCGCCACCGCCGCCGGTGAGGAGGTTGCGTTTGAAGGTGCTCTTGATTTCGGTCCAGCGAATGACATCGGCTTCGGTGGAGAGGGCGTTGATTTCACGCCACTTTAGCAGGTTGGATTCGGCGGCCTGGCTGAGCGTTTGCGCTTCGCCGCGATAGTGATCGGCGATGAGGCTGGCGACTTCGGCATCGGTCATGAGCGGGAGGATTTTCTCCGCGATCTTGTTCATGTTGCGGTAGCTGCCCTGGAGCTTGAAGGGCGGCTCGGTGCGGTAGGCATCCTCCATGGCGGCGCTGCGCACGTATTCCTGATTCACGCGCAGGATGATCTCGCGCACGTGGAGGAGCTTTTCCATGACGGCGACGGCTTCGTTGATCTCTTCGGCGCTGTAGCTGCCTTCAAACTCGACGCCTTCGCGGGTGCCGGTCTGTGCGACCTTCAAGACGGCGAGGGCATCGGCATGGCTGCGCGCGGCGATGCGGGCCAGCGTGGCGTTGCTGGTGAGGCTGTTCTCAATGTAGCTGTCTTTGAAGACTTCCTGATGACCGCCGAGGATGTCGCCGAGGTTGTAGGTGTCGGCGCGATTCGCGAGCATGTCTGGCACCTGGAATTTGCCGCCGACTTCGGTGTAAGGATTGCCTGCCATGACGACGGCGACTTTGCGGCCGCGCAGGTCATAGGTCTTGGCTTCGCCTTTGAACACGCCTTCGATCTTGCGGGTGCCATCGCAGAGGGAGATGAACTTTTGCAGGAACTCCGGGTTCGTATGCTGGATGTCATCGATGTAGATCATGACGTTGTCGCCCATCTCGAAGGCGAGGTTGAGCTTCTCGACTTCTTCACGCGCGCTGGCGTTGGCGGCCTCGGCGGGATCGAGTGAGGTGACCTTGTGGCCGAGAGCGGGTCCGTTGATTTTCACGAGCGTGATGCCGAGGCGGCTGGCGACGTATTCCATGAGCGTCGTCTTGCCATAGCCGGGTGGGGAGATGAGCAGGAGCATGCCCATGCGGTCGGTGCGAGTGTCCTTGCCTGCGGCGCCAAGCTGCTTGGCGAGGTTGGCGCCGATGAGCGGAAGATAGACCTGATCGATGAGGCGGTTGCGGACGAAGGAGCTGAGCACGCCGGCTTTAAACTGGTCGAGACGCAGTTCACGGCGGCGCGTTTCGGCGAGGCGATGTTTGAGCGACTGGAAGGCTTCGAAGGCGGGCACGACTTCGGCCTCGTAGCGTTGCAGGCGCGTGGTAAATTCGTGGTAGTTGAGTTCGATTTTCGCTTCGGCGATGCGGGTATGTGTGCCGATGAGGCCGGTAATGGTGGCGTGGGCGGACGGCTCGGTGGGGATGGCGGCTGGAGGTTGGTCGTGGGTGATGACCATCGCTGCTGTCTCGATCAAAATGCCGGCTTCTACTGCGGGATTGAGCGCGGTGATCCATTCCAAGGCGATTTCAAAGGCCAGCAGGGGCTGCGCAGCGAGTGAGGACAGGGTTTCTTCGAAGTCCTTGGCCGCGTGTTTGACGGTGAGTTCGCGGTGAAAGGAGCGCAGGAGCTCACACGCGGCGGCGGAGCGGGTGAAAGGGTGCTTGGATTGGAGTTCGTCGAGGAGGCAGGCGGTGACTTGATGTGACGAAGCCAGCGGCAACCTATTGCCCAACAGGCGGTCCACCTGCTTTGCCAGTTCATCATCGATGGCGGCATTTGAAACTCCCAGCAGATCACGCATGCGGCCTTTTGACTGCATGCGGGCTAGCAGGGCTTTTTTGGCATCATCCTCCGGCAAGGCATGCCAGAACAAACGGGCGTAGCCGCGGGCGGCGGGGGAATGGCGGAGGAGGCCGAGGGCCTGCTGCATTTCGCGCAGGGGTTTCAGCATGAGAGCGGCGTCGTGATCGTGCACGCCCTTGGTGTAGCCTTCGTGATAGCGCTGGGCCATGAAGGCGGACACGTCGTCGCCTGCACCCGATTTAAGCATCTGCCAGGCGAGGTATTCGGCGCGATAGACGTCTGCGTTTTCCGAGACGACGGCCTGATCCCAGACGCTGCGCTGGGTTTCGAGTGCGGGGTTTTCGACGGTCTCGAAGAAACGGGTGCCGGTGAGGTGGAAGGCGAGCGAATTGTCGCGCGGGAGGATGGTGAGCTCCAGCGGCTGCTTGTTCACGCTGAACTGATGCTGGCCGAGCTTGATGAGATCGCCGCCGGCGACGAAGATCTCCGACTTGTCGCGGATCTGCTTGATGGAATCCTGCTGGACGGTCTTGAGGCGCGTCTGCAGTTCGTCGGCGCGGACGCTGTCGCCGAGCTTGCGCAGTTCCTCGATGAGATCGCGCAGCTTGGCGACCATGGCATCGGAGGCGAGCCAGGAATGGACTTCCTCGGGCTTGGCAAAGTTCGCGAGGCGATTGCGGATGCTGCTGAGGATGCGTTCGGCGGACTGGCCGAGGCTGCCGCAGCGGCGGTTCAGAGCATCGCTGAGGCTCTGGCGGCGTGACTCGAAGGCGGCTTGTACTTCTTCGCGCTTCTTGATGAGTTCGGCGGCGTAGTCGTCGAAGTCGGAGAAGCGTGTCTCCATTTCCTCGATCTGCACGAGCACGCGGGTGAGCGATTCATCGCACTTCTCGGGTGTGGTCGCGACTTCGAGGTAGTTCAGCACGCTCTGGCTGAGCAGGCTGAGCTGCGCCTGAAACTGCGCTGCGCCTTCCGTCTTGGCGAGATCGTTGCGCCGGTTGCGCAGGACGCTGCGCACCTGATTGAGCTGAGCGAAGAGCGTGGAGATGCCTTCGATGATGCGCGTGGTCTCGGTGGCGTCCTCGATCTTGAGGCCGCTGACAATCGAGGTGAGCATTTCCAGCTCGCTGCTGGATTTGGCGAGGGCCTCTTCGACGGCCTGGGCCTCGGTGACTTTGGCCAGTGTGGGAACGAGGGCCTGCTGCTCGGTGATCTGTTTGCGATAGGGGTCCAGCGACTCCGGCTTGAGCAGGAAGGTGACGCATTTGGCGGAGAGCTTGTCCGCGCCTTCGGCCACGGCCTTGTCCATGCGGTCGATTTCGGCGGCATCCGTGTAGCGCACATCGCGCAGGGCGATGATCTGGCCGCGCAGCTCGCGCAGGGAAGTCAGGAGCTGGACGAAGCCGAGGATGTCGGTGGGATCGGTGTTGGAGGCGGAGCCGAGGGCCTTCTGCGCTTTCTCCTGCAACGCGGCGGTCTGCTCTGCCGCCGTTTTGCGCATGCGGCTGACATTTTCAAACTCGCCTAGTGCCGCTTCAGCGGTGGTCTTGATTTCAACGAGGATGCTCTTGAGATCGTGGGTCTCCTCGCGGCCAACCCAGAAGTAGCTGTCGGCAACATCGCCGCAGGAGCGGGCGAGTTCGACGTAGAGGCCGGAGAAGGAATCGTCCTTGGAGAGCAGGGTGAGGACACCATTGCACTCCGCCATGGCGCGGACGATTTCGGCGTTGCCGATCTTGCTGAGGAAGGTCTGCGAAGCTTTGGCTTGGCTCACATCGGCGGAAACAAACGGCGTGCGCCAGACCTGGATGACGTGGTGTTTGCGCGGTTCTTCATCGGCCAAAAAGAGCACGAGTTCCCCACTGGGGAAGAGGCTGAAGCCGTGGCATGGCTGCGGTGTGGCGACGCTCTGCGTGATGAGATTGTAGCTGAGCAGCAGGTAGGAGCCGCTTTCGAGATGGCTGAAGACAAAGAGCGTGTCTTCACCGTTCGCGGCAGGGATGCGCTTCTCAAAACGCATCGGTGGCAGGCCGGTGTCAAAGCGGCGCACTTCGCCGGTCTGCAGCACGTAGCCGTGCGGGAAGAGGATGCCGTGGTCGTCCGGCAGGAGGACGCAGCTTTCTGCGATGCTGTCGATGCGATGCGCCTGGCGTGTGCGCTCGTTGAAGACAAGGTGCCGCCAGGTTTTCTCCTGATAGGGCAGGACTTTGAGCAGGATGAGGCTGCCGACGATGGCGTAGTGCACCTCGGCATCGTCGAGGGTCTGGTCCTTGTTTTCGACGGGATCGCTGTAGATGCCGCGGCCGGTGTCGGTGTTGTTTTCCACCTTCACGGTGAGGTCGCCGCCGATGGTCTCGACGAACACGCGATCCTCGATGCTGATGTGCGGGTGGGCGCCGTGGATGTACATGTCCCGCGTGGCACGCTTCCATTCAAACTCCTGCGGCGTGGGGAAGACGAATTCGTGGTCGCTGCGGTTGCCTAGGTATTTGAGCGTGCCCTTGTCATCATCCACGAGCCACTTGAAGGCTTTGACCTCCGTGGCGCGCTGACCAACCTGAAAGCCCAGGTAGAGGTGCGGACCGATGCGGTGAAATTTGAGGAAGGAGGCGTGCTTGTAGTAGTTGTAGAGGTAGGCGAAGTCCTCCGCGAACTGGGGATCGCCGAGCAGGTTGTCCTTGTTGGGATGGAAGCTGTGATCCTCCGGGTGGAAATCATACACCGCGAACACGTCCTCGACACGCATGCTGCTGCGCAGGCCGAGGTGCACGTTGTAGCCAAAGAGGAAACGATGCGGGCCGATGGCCGCAAGATCGCGCGGCACGCAGTTGTTTTCCGTCGTGAGCCGGGTGGTGGCCAGCAGGGCGGTTTCGATGCCGCCGAACTCGGACTTGCGGTCAGCGTTCAGCAGGTCCAGCCGGCGTTGGAGTTCCGCGCCGTGCTTGTTGAGACGCTGGCGAATGACTTCGTAAGCGCCGGCTTCGAGCTGCGGGGAGGGTTGGGGAGATGGAGGCGTGTCGGCCATTGGAGGCGGTTAAAGGTGCGGAACCCCGTCGGGGTTCGGGGAAATGGTGCGGTGGGTGTTGGCCGGCAGTACCAGGGTAGGTTCGCTAAAGCTCACCAACCCTTCGCTATGGTGAGGTGTCCCTTTGGGACACATCTGGGCTCGGAGCGGTGGAAGCTTCGCGGCATGGTCTTTGTGCGAAGAGGCGACGGGTGATGGTCCGTGTCCAAAAATGCAGGTGCTGAGGTTCACCGATCCTATCCAGGTTTGCGCCGAGCTCTCATCCTCCGCTGTGATGGGACGGCCCTTTGGGACACACCGGATTTGAAGCCCAACGGGCTTCAGCATCATAGCGAAGGGTTGGCGAGCCTTGGCGAGCCTACCCTGGAAAGCGGTGCCCTGCGTCAAAGCACCCATGGCGGAACCCTGAAAGGGTTCTGCATCGGTTTGGTGGAATTGTGTTTGCGAAGAGCATGAGATGTCGAACGATGGGAGATGCCTCAATCGCTGGCCAACATGATCGTGCATCTGGTGTTTTCGACGAGGGACCGGGAGACATGGTTCAAGGATGCTGAGAAGATGAACTCGGTGCATGCTTACCTGGGCGGTGTTTCGGCGACCTTGGAATGCCCGACGATTGCCATCGGTGGCGTGGCGGATCATGTGCATATTCTGGCGCGGATGAGCCGGACGATTTCGCTGGGCGAGTGGGTGAAGGAATTGAAACGCGCCAGCACGGTCTGGATGCAGAAGGAGTGGCCGGAATTTGCGGCGTTCCATTGGCAGGCTGGATACGCGGCGTTTTCCGTGAGCCAATCGAACACGGATGCGGTGGTGGAGTATGTGCGCCAGCAGGCGGAGCAGCATCGGGCGAAGACGTTTCAGGAGGAGTTCCGTGCGTTGTTGAAAAAGCACGGGGTGGAGTGGGACGAGCGGTATGTGTGGGATTAAAAGGGGCTTTGTGGTCGAAGCCGGTGCGGAACCCCGTTGGGGTTCCATGATTTGGAAGGGTGGGGTTGTGCGGGTGTACCAGGGTAGGCTCGCTGAGGCTCGCCAACCCTTCGCTATGATGCGGAAGCCCTTTGGGCTTCGATGAGTCTTAGGAGGGATGGCGTTCATGGTGGTGTCCGAATATCACCCAATGTGATCGGGTGAATCAGTTGTTTGGATTTCTCCAAACGAGTCCGATAAAGAAGGCGGAATTAAGGACCCCGAGACATGTGATCCACCCGCTGTCTGTGAATGCCCATGGGGCGATCACGGCGAGGAAGGTCCAGAAGACCTTTCCTGCTGTGTTCCAGACACTGTCTGCAGGTGGACGCGTCGAGGGCATCGGAATGAGAGGATCACTTCTTCACCGCCTTGGCTGCGAGCAAGGAGCTGACCGTCTGTTCAGTGAGGCCGAAGCGGGAGGCGGCGCCGAGCATGCCAGTGAGTTTGTTCAGGGTGGTGGCGTCGGGATTGAGGCCGATGAGCTTGGAGAAGAGGGCGCTGAGCGTGAGGTTCTTGGTGTCTTCGGAGGTGAGGCCGAACTGATCGATGATGTTTTTGAGCTGGGATTTGAAGTAGTCGGGATCGCCGGTGAAGAAGGTTTCCTTCACGTCGGTGAGGGTGCGGCTGCCTTCGACCATGCGGTCGATGGCGCGGGCGTTGCCGATGGCGGTGGTGATCTTGTCGAAGAACTGGCTTTCGCCGCCGATGATTTCGATCTTGGCGGACTTCATGGCCTCGCCAAGCACGTTGGCCTGGGCGGCGGCGATGTCCTTCTGGATGTTGATCTGCGCGAGCTCGATGGCCTTTTCCTTTTCGAGCGTGAGCTTGAACTCCTCGTGTTCGCGTCCGGCGTTTTCGAGCAGCTTCATGGCCTGGGCTTTCTTGGTGATGCCATCGGCTTCCGCAGCGAGTTTGAGCTGCGTGACTTCGGCATCTGCGGTGCCCTGTTTCTGCGAGGCTTCGGCCTTGGCGAGCAAGACCTGGGCCTCACCGAGACCGATGGCGGCGGAGCTGGCGGTGCGACCTTCGGCGAGGGATTTCTCGGCGGCGGCATCTTTGGAGGCAGACTCCTGCCGGGCTTCGGCGAGAGTGAGCAATTCCTGAGCGTGAAGCTCGGCCGATTGTTTGGCGGCCTCGGCGGCTTTGATGGAGGTGAATGCGGCCTGCTCGGCGGCGAGCTGCGCGGCTTGTTTGTGGGCTTCGGCCTCCTTGATTTTCTGGATGAGCTGCTCCTGGGCGTTTTTCTCGGCGTTGGTGAGCGCGACCTGCTTCTCGCGGTCGGCGGTGGCGAAGGCTTCGGCGTCTTTCATCTTCTGCTGCTCAATGACGACGGTTTTTTCCAGAGCCACGCGGTCTTTGATGACTTCCTGAATGCTCTTTTTCTCCACTTCGACGGCCTTCTCCTTTTCGATGGCCTTGAGCGTGGTGACGCGCTCGCGGTCGATGATTTCGAGATCGCGATCACGGGTGACGCGCTCGATTTCGACGGCATCAGTGCGCTCCTTGTTGCGCTGGGCGACGAGGACCTGGCGGTCTTTGTTCTGAGTGGCGATGGCGATTTCTTCGTCGGCGCTGATCCGGGCGCGTTCGGACTTCAGGCGCTCTTCTTCCTGCACCTTCATCATCTCGGCCGTTTCGCGGGCGCGTACGCTTTCGACGTCGCGTTTTTGCTTGGATTCGGTTTCGGCGAGCTGGCGTTCGAGCTCGAGGATGGCCTCACGGGCCTGAACGTCCTGCTGCTTGATGACCTTTTCCTTGTCGCGCTGGATGTTGTTGGAGAGCTTGGCCTGGGCGGCGGTGAGCTCGGTGATTTTCTTGATGCCTTCGGCGTCGAGGATGTTGTCGGGATCGAGATTTTCGAGCTGGGTTTGTTCCAGGAAGTCGATGGCGCAGTCGTCGAGGGTGAAGCCGTTCAGGTCTGTGCCGATGACTTTGAGGATCTCGCTCTTGAAATGGTCGCGCTCATTGTAGAGCTGCACGAACTCGAAACGCTTGCCCACGGTCTTGAGCGCTTCGGAAAACTTGGCATCAAACAGCACGCGGATGGTGTCCACGGTGCTGGCACGGGCGCAGCCGATGCTCTGGGCCACGCGCAGCACGTCTTCAGGTGTCTTGTTCACGCGAACGAAGAAGGCGACCTTGATGTCGGCACGCAGGTTGTCTTTGCAGATGAGGCCTTCATTGGCCTTGCGCTCGATTTCGATGCGCTTGACCGAGATGTCCATGTACTCGGATTGATGCGCCACGGGGATGACGATCATGCCGTTGAACGTCACCTTGGTGCCGCCGATGCCGTTGCGCACGATGGCCTGGCCTTGCTGCACCTTGCGGAAGAACCGCGAGAACAGAATCAGGATGCCGAGAAAGATGCCGATGATGATGACGCCGACGAGAAGGCTGCCTTCAAGCAGGAGAGCGAGGGGGAGGGATGTGGTCATAAAAGGGAGTGAGCGGGCGGTGCGTTAGTTTTGAGGTGCTGATTCGATCAGGTAAAAAATGTTGTCGGGGCCGGCGGAGATGACTTTGGCCGAGTCGCCGCGTTTCAGCGGAGCCGCATCGGGCTGGGTGCGGACATTGATGAGCAGAGGGACATTGGCGGTGGTGATTTCGAGCTGACCGTAAGAAGCATCCGCCTCCGTGGAAACCACGACACCGGTGCGGCCGATGACCTCTTCGGCCTCGGAGTCGGCATCGCCCATGGCTTTGAAGAGCCTGGCGACAGGGTAGGTGACGAGCTTGGTCGCGATGAGGCTGCCGACAAGGTTGGGAAGCAGGAGGAGAGCGGCCTGCGCCAGACTGCCCGGCTGATTGTACCATTCGTTCAGCACCAGGGAGCCGAACCACATGAAGAGGACCATGAAACTGAGCCAGACCATCAGCGGCACCTGCGAGAAGCCGAGGAAACGACCCGCCGAGAGCCAGGCACCGCCGGTGCTCATGCCCATGGCGTGCGTGGCGCCGCTGCCATCGTGGGCATCGCCGTCCGTGCCGAGATCGTCCGGCAGATCCGCCTCGAAATCCAGCGCGCCCAGCAGGACCAGCAGCCAGTAGCAGACGACGAGCGTGAGGAGCAGCGTGAGAAGAAGCTGATGCGGAAGGATGGCGGCCTGGAAGAGTTCGATCACGTTGGGAGTGCTGGCGGAAGGATGATATGCGATATAAGCAACTGACCCGATGCGAGGCGATTACAATTTTGCAGATCGTCTTTAATGCAATTAGAGCATCCTAGGCGCTGGTGGCGGAAGGTATAAACAAATTCCTGATTGTATGCGTGGTGACGGGTCGAAAAGCGTGCGGCGGAACGATTCATTCAAACGGGGGAGCGCCGTGCGCCTGCGGTGTTTTTGGAGGCTGGAAGGCGAAGACGGGCCTGGCCCCCGAAGTCTCGACGACACCATAGATGACCTGTGAGAAGCGTTGACAAGACCGGCGCTGCTCCTAGAATCGGCATCGAATTCACCCAGAACAAAGTACAGCGAATCGTCAGTCAGTGGAGGTTACCGGCATGAGGAACACAGAATTTGAAGACGAACGGCGTCCGCCTAATCCGCCGCTGCATTCCGAAAAGATCGTCACGGATCGGAAGATTTTTTTCCTCGATTTGAAGGAGAACGATCGCGGCAAGTTCATCAAGATCACCGAGGACGTGCGCGGCCGGCGTGACACGATCATTCTGCCCATCGATGCCGCGCAGGAGTTTCTGGATGCGATGATGCGCACCTTGGACGCTGCGGGTGTGGATGAGTGAGGTGGCCGCTTGTGCCATAATTCACCCGCGAACATGACGGGAAAACCGCAGAGAAGGGTGGTCTGGTTTGTCGCAGGGCTGCTGGCCTCAGCGATACCTCTTGGCCTCTATTGGTTAAAGCAAGGCCACCACTATAAGGAAGAGGGAACCTTTTATCGGGGAACGATGGGTGATCAGCAGGTGGTCGGGATCGCGTTTGTTGAATTCGACGGCTTGGGCTTCATGGAACTCACGCAGTGGAAGGTACAGCTGGTCAGTCGTTCCGGAGAACACATGACCGTGTACCAAAAATCGTCTGTTTTTCAGGAGGAGGTCCCACACCAGCCCAAGATCGAAATCAGTGGGCGGCAGATTTACATCGATGACGGGGAACTGCCACTCTCAGTGACGGTGCAGGACACTCGCAAAGGCTGACCGAGTCACACGAATCGGATCACATGCTTCTGCCCGTGCTCTTCGTGCGCGGGATTGAGGGCGCGAAGCTCGAATTCGGCGCGCTCTGAATTGATGCGGACGATGACCCAGCCGTTGGGGCGTTTGGGGTCGAAGGTGTAGGCGACCGGGGGCAGGTTGATGAGCGGCAGGCCGGTCTTCTCGTGTTTCGCTTTCAGCCAGGTGTGCGTGTGGCCGTAGATGTAGCCCTGCACCTTGGGATAAGCGGCGAGGAGGTCAAAGAGGGCGTCGCTGTCCTGCAGGCAGCTGCCTTTGCCCTTTTCATTCATGCTGGGCTGCATGGGGTTGTGATGGGCGACGATGAAGGTGGGCTTGTTGGGCGCATTGCGCAGTTCGCGCTCGATCCACACGAGCTGGGGTTCACCCAGCAGGCCGGGGGTTTTATTGACGAGATCGAGCGAGTCGAGCAGGATCCAGTTCACCTGGGCGCTGGTGACGGTGGCGACGTGCTTGTCCGGAACGTTCATGGGGCGCTCGGCGTTGGGCGGAGGGGGACCGATGATGGCGTTGAGGAAGTTGTTGCGGTGGTCGTGGTTGCCGAGGGTGCAGTGGATCTGAATGGACTGCTCACGCAGCGCCTGGATGCAGTGGGTGAAGGTGACGTAATCCTCCGTTTTGCCTTCGAGGTAGGCGCAGTCGCCGTTGACGATGAGGCCGAAAGGCTTCTGGCCGATCTTGAGCACCTGGTTGGCGCAGCGGCGCAGATTTTCCGCCATGCAGGCGCCGCGTGCGACGAGTGCCTCGTCCTCGGCGATGTGGGGGTCGGAAAACAGGACCCAGGTCTGTTCGGGAATCTCAAGCGCCGGAAGCTGCGTGGCGAGTGCGCCCAGAGCAGCGGCGGTGCCGTGCTGCAAAAAGTTGCGGCGGGAGAGAGGGGGGAAGGTGATTGGCATGGGGGAATTAAACGGTGCTCGGAGAGCGGATTATGCGCTCAGGAAGGGCAAAGTTCAGGTGCCGAAGTAGCGGTCTCCCGCATCGCCGAGACCGGGGACGATGTAGCATTTGTCATTGAGGCCGGAATCAATGGCGGCAGTGACGATGGCCACATCTGGATGAGCATGCTCCATGGCGGCAAGTCCTTCCGGACAGCTCACCACGCAGACCATGGTGATGCGCATGGCTCCGGCCTCCTTGAGCTGGCGCGCGGCCTCGCAGGCGCTGCCGCCGGTGGCGAGCATGGGGTCCAGGAGGAAGACATCGGCATTGGAAAGGCTGGCGGGCAGATTTGCATAGTAGGCATGCGGCAGGGCGGTTTCCTCGTTTCGCCGGATGCCCACATGGGCGACGATGGCATCGGGAACGAGCGGCAGAATGCCGTCCAGCAAACCCTGGCCGGCGCGCAGGATGGGCACGCAGACGAGCGGGCGAGCCAGTTGTGCGCCCAGGGTTTGTTTGAGCGGAGTCTGCACTTCGATCTCACGCACTGGAAGGTCACGGGTGGCTTCGAGGAAGAGAAGCCGGGCGAGATGATTCAAATGCCGGCGAAAGTCATGCGATGGCGTGCCGACAGCACGGATGGCGGCGAGATGACACTGGGCCAAAGGGTGCTGAACGACGACAACGGGCTGCATGCCGGGCATTCTGCCGCGTTTGCCCCTGCTGGCAAAGTTTTCCAGCGCCGGGTTGACCGTCATGATACCCTGCAGGCATGAAAACACGATTCTGCGTGTCTGTCCTGCTCGCACTTTCCCTGGGCGCTTGTGACAGCGCCCCGAGAGGAGACGGTTCGAGTTATTATTATCCGTCCAGCAACCGTTCGGAAGCGGCCCCGCGCAGCAGCAGCACCAGCCGGAGCATTGCCAGCATGGCGGGCAGCAGCGGGGTTCCCGTGCCACGGGGCGGGTATGCACCCGGCTCGGGGCCGACGGCAATGCCGCAGGGAAACCCGTTCATGTACCAGCAGAATGTGTCAGGCCCCTTTGGCAGCCGCAGTTCGAGCGGTGTCATCAATGCTTACGGCGGGGTGCAGAGTTATCAGACCATTGGCAACATGCCGGTCTATCCCGGCATGGCAGTTCCTTACAACAACCCGCGTTATTATGGCAGGATGCCCACGAAGCCGGTTTTTGTGCCTGGGGTCGGGGGGGCTCCCGGCTATTACATCAATCCGAGCAGTGGGGCGCGGGTGCAGGGGCCGTAGCCGGGTTCAAGCTTCGCCTTCCTTCTCCGCCTGCGCTCGTTTGGCCTCGGCTTTGTGCTTGAGCACTTCAAAGACGATGGGCAGCAGGGAGACGACGATGATGAGAACGAAGACCAGCTTGAGGTTGTTTTTGATGATCGGGATGCTGCCCAGGAAGTAGCCGGCGATGCTGAAGCTGAGCACCCAGACCAGGCCGCCACCGAGGCTGTAAACAAGGAAGCGGCGGTAATCCATGCGGCCAAAGCCGGCGGTGAAGGGGGCGAAGGTGCGCACGATGGGCACGAAGCGCGCAAGGATGATGGCCTTGCCGCCATGCTTGACAAAGAAGGCCTCGGTCTTCGCGAGGTAGTCGCGCTTGAACCAGCGCTGGTTCACGATCCAGCCGCCTGCTTTGCGGCCGATCCAGTAGTTCAGATTGTCACCGATGATGGCGGCGCACATGAGCAGGGGAATGATGAGCTCGATCCGGACAAGCCCCTGCGCGGAGAGAGCGCCCACGGCAAACAGCAGGGAATCTCCCGGCAGAAAGGGCATGATCACCAGGCCGGTCTCGCAAAAGATGATCGCAAACAGCAGTCCGTAAATGAGTGCCCCATGATCCTGCGCGAAAGCTTGCAGGTGTTTGTCGATGTGCAGGACGAAATCGAGGAGCTGGGAGATCATGGGCGGCGAATCTCCGGCGTCAGAGCGGGGCGGCAAACGAAAAGTCACGCCGACCCCGACAGGTTCACAAAAAAGCCGGGGCGTGGTGCCCCGGCTTTTCACATGGTTTTCTGTCGATTCGGAAAGGGCTTATTTCAGCTCGGCCGTGACCACTTTCTTGCCCTCGATTTTGAGGCCGTCGACGTTTTTGAATTTCTCCGCCACTTCTTCCGGGCTGAGGCCGACATCCGCCGATTCCATGAAGCCGGTGAAGATGTCCGCGTTGTCCATGATCTTGTCGAACTGGATGTCCATGTAGCTGATGGTGCCCTCCTCCAAGTGGGCGGCGTTGGAGCTGGCGATGCCATTGGCCCCTTGGACCGCCACTGCCACGCGCATGCCGGCAAACATGGGCTTCATCATGGCCATCTGAGATTTCATCATGGCGATTTGCTCCGGGCTCTTCTTCGGCTTGGCAGCATCGCCGCCTTTCTTTTTATCCGCGTCAGGATTGGTGATGGTCAGGGTGGAGCCGCTGAGTGCGAAGGTCATCGGCTGCGTGGTGGAGGGCTTGCCCTCCTGCTCTGGCTCAAAAGGCACGTATTTCAGCTTTGAGAGATCAGCGACGGCGAAGACCACTTTCACACCGCTTTTGCCATCGGGTGTCTTCACTTCTTCATGGGATTTGACCGTGACGCCCTCGCCGAGTTTCTTCGCGCGCTCCTCGGCCTTTTCCTTGTCCATGACGAGGCCCTTGAGCTGATCACCCTGGCCGCCCTGCATCATGGCCGCCAGCTGGGCGCCCAGGAGAACGCTTTCCTCAATGGTGGCCGTGCCGTCCTTGCTGACGATGACGGTGGATTTGATTTCGATGCAGGAGGCCAGCATGAAAGCGGCAGCCGCGAGAAGGAGAGATGGGATTTTCATGAGGCCGGCAGATTAGGCGTGTGGAATTTTCTTCTACAAGCGCAAAGAGCGCGGCAGTGTGACATTTACCCTGAGCGAACGGCAAGGATGCTGCTTGCCAAATGAGTGACTTTCTGAAACAAGTCAGGCATGGACTCCCATGAAGTAATCAGCAAGGCCGTTGAGCAGACCAGCTTCAAAGAGGTGGCGGCTCAGATGGGCGTCTCCCTCTCGCTCGCCTACAAGTGGTCCCAGCCCGATGAGCAGCAGGGCAGCGGCACCTCGAATCCACTCGACCGGGTGCGCCAGCTGTATGAGATCACGCAGGATTCCCAGCTCATCCAATGGCTCTGCCACAAGGCGAACGGCTTCTTCGTGCAGAACCCCACGAGCGGCGGACCACGGGGCATGGAGCTGATGCCTGCCACGCAGGAAATCGTCCAGCAGTTTGCGGATCTCCTCACGGCCATCAGCAAGGCGGCCTCTGACAACCGGATCACCAAGGAGGAGGCGGAGCACATCCGCGGGGTCTGGGATGAGCTGAAACGTTTCACGGAGGGTTTTGTCCGTCTTTGTGAGAAAGGCGACTTTGCCCACCTCGCCGATGAGATCAAAACTCACCAGGGTCACAAATAACGAACCTATTCCTCGTGGTGGGCATCCCGGACATCGCGGAGGATGATTATTTCGAGCCAGATGAGGCGGATAAAAATCAAAAAATAGTAAGCGCAGCCAGGAGGGCTGGGCCGAATGGTATGGAACCTGCACCCTAATTGCCATGACACTGCTACTACTCTTTGTCGCCCGGCTTTGCTTGATGTCGCCTGTGCAGCTCACCATGCAGTTCAGCAACGATGATTGGATGGCTCTCTTCGCCGTTTTCTCCATTTCGATCGCTCTGCTGATCAGCCACAAGGTGCATATGCTGACGGGACGCTGAGAAGCCATGGCTGTGCGGCAAAAGGCGTTCTCAGAATGAGGTGAGCGTCAAATCCTTGAATTACAAGGGTTTGATGGCGATGGGACGAGGTTCAGGACGTCCGGCGTGAGCCAGAATCAATGAGGGATGAAGCATGGGCCTAACGGTCAATTGCTGGGAAAACAGACCCGACGACCCGACGACCCGACGACCCGGAGAATCTTCAGCGTGGGCAGTGAAAGCCTCAGGATTCGATAAAATTAATTGGACTGATATGCATTTACTAGGTTTATTATAATCATACATATTTAGTCTATCTATCATTATGAGCGAGAACGAACGCAACACCTTGGTGCCCGACATCCGTGAAGTCCTTGCGCAGCATGGACGATTCCCAGTCGAGAATCTCGCCGAGGGAGATGATCTCTACAACGCCGGGCTGACGTCCCTGGCAACGGTGGCGGTGATGCTGGCGCTGGAAGACAAGTTCAACGTCGAGTTTCCCGACAATCTGATCGGCCGCCGCACTTTCAAAAGCATCGAGTCGATTGCTGAAGCGATCACGAAGCTCGCGGCCTAGGCCTGCACCACGCTGATGTGATTCCATTGTTCAAGCTCAATCCCCTCCGAACCCCATCCATTGCCGTGAGCACTCTTTGCAGCACCGAAGTCGATTTTGACGAACTTTTGAAGGAGGTGCATGCGCTGGGCAAATCGGTGCTCCGACTGCATGCAGCCGATGTGGACAAGAAGGCGCGCTTCCCGAGCGAGTCCATCGATGCCATGCGCGAGGCGCGCCTGCTGAGCGCGTATGTGCCGGAAGAGTATGGCGGCATGGGCTTGAACCTCGTGCAGGTCGCGAAGATCTGCGAGACTCTGGGGCAGTACTGCGGTTCGTCGGCGATGATTTATGCGATGCACAAGATTCAGGTGGCATGCGTGGTGCATCATGCGCAGCAGTCTGACTACTTCTGCGACTATCTGAGGCAGCTGGCGGATGAGCAACGGCTCATGGCCTCTGCAACGACGGAGATTGGCACGGGCGGAGACCTGCGCTCCAGCATCTGTGCGGTGGAAGTGGCGGGGGACCAGTTCAAACTCACGAAAAAGGCTCCGGTCATCTCTTATGGTGACTTTGCCGACGAGATTCTGGTGACCTGCCGCAGTGCCCCGAACGCGCCGGCGAATGAGCAGGTGCACGTGATGGTACGAAAAGGGGAGTACACCGCCGTGCCGCTTTCGACCTGGGACACCATGGGTTTCCGCGGCACCTGCAGCTCGGGCTTTGAGCTGACAGCCACAGGCAACGCGGAGCAGATCCTGCCGCAGCCTTTCAATGAGATTTTAGGACAGACGATGCATCCCTATTCACACATCGTATGGGGTGCCCTGTGGTCGGGCATTGCGATGGACGCAGTAAACCAGGCCCGAGCCTTCGTGCGGGCCGAGGCGCGCAAGACCCCCGGCGAGACACCCATCTCGGCCATCCGCCTGGGGGAGGTGGATCAGGTGCTGCAAGTGATGAGGCACAATGTGACGACCATGGCGCGGGAGTACGATGAACTTCGCAGCCGCGACTGCCCGGGCGTGTTTGAAGAGTTTGGCTTCTCCATCCGCACGAACAATCTGAAGCTGTCCACCTCGCAGCAGTTCGTGGACATCGTGGGCCGTGCGATGCTGATCTGCGGCATTTCGGGATACCGCAACGATTCCAAATTCAGCATCGCCCGCCATCTGCGGGATGCCTATGGCGCGGCACTGATGGTTAACAACGACCGCATTTTGAAACTGAACGCCACGATGCTGATGGTTCACAAGGAAAGCTGATTTATGACCTGCACCTCGACCGCAACTCTCCCCATCACCGAGGCGTATCAGGCGTTTCTCGACCAGGTCACCGAAGCCGGGCTGCTCGTGCCGCTTGGCGTGCGCGGTGTCTATGGCTACAACGGTGTGTTTGAAGGCGTGCTGCAGAGCTTTGACCGCCTTGTGACACGACGCGCGGCCCACCTCCAGGCGGACGTCATGCGCCTGCCCGGAGTGCTGAGCCGTGAGCATTATTTGAAGACCAGCCACATCGAAAACTTTCCTGACCTCATGGGGTCTGTGCACAGTTTCATGGGGCGTGATCGCGAACATATGGGAATGCTGACGAAGCGCGAGAGCGGCGAGGAATGGACCGAGGACCTGACGCCGAGCGCACTGATGCTGACACCTGCATGCTGCTATCCTTTGTATCCTACGGCGACAGGCACGCTGACGAGTGAGGGCAAGACGGTGGATCTGTTCTCGCAAGTGTTCCGGCATGAGCCGTCGATCGACCCGTGCCGCCTGCAGATTTTCCGCCAGCGCGAATTCGTCCGCATCGGCACCGCCGAGCAGGCGCTGGAGCATCGCAGGCAGTGGATCGAACTGGGCCGGGACATTCTGGGGGAGGTCGGACTCGGCGTGGAGATCGTGGTCGCCAATGACCCATTCTTTGGGCGTGGCGGGCGGGTGATGGCGGCATCGCAGAAGGAGCAGGATCTGAAGCATGAGTTCACGTTTGCCGTGGCCTCGGAACAGAAGCCGACGGCGATTGCCTCGACCAACTGCCACATGGATTACTTCGGCAAAGCTTTCGACATCAAACTGCCGAATGGTGAAGCGGCACATTCGGCATGCATTGGATTTGGGATGGAACGCATCGCGCTGGCCTTGTTCAAGCACCATGGATTTGATCCTGACCGCTGGCCCTATGAGGTGAAAAACGCCCTGGAACTATGAGCCGGCCGTTTCCAGCACTTGATCCTCAAACTTATGCACGCCATCGCCTGCATACGCAGGAGCGCGAGTGGGCGGAGACGAACTGCTACGTGGATGTGTGGATCGAAGTTTTGCAAGCCCGTGGCCTGGAGCCGATAGCGGCCCTGCCGTTCACGCTGGGCATCGACTTTGAGGGCGACCAGTGGACCTTTTTCAAATATCAGCTGACGGACTTGTACGATTTGTACGCGCTGGATGTGCAAGAGCTCGCGATCTACCGGCCGCTGACGGCGCACATCGAGGAGCAGTTGTCACTTGGGAGACCGCTGCTCGTTGAGCTGGACTCGTTTTATCTGCCCGACACGGCTGGCAGCGCCTACCAGCTGGAGCATGTCAAGACGACGGTGGCCATTGCGGAGATCGACATGGAGCAGCAGCGCCTGGGCTACTTCCACGCACAAGGCTACTACCATCTGCAGGGGGATGATTTTGCGCATGTGTTTCACCTGCGCGGCGAAAAGCATCCCGCGATTCTGCCGCCGTACTGCGAGATTGTGAAGAGCACCGCCAATGCGCCGCTGGAAGGCGATGCGCTGCTGAATGCATCGCTGGGTTTGTTGAAGCGACAGCTGCAGCGTCTGCCGGAGGTGAATCCGTTCGTGAAGTTTCGCGCGCGATTTGAGGCCGACATGCAGTGGCTCATCAACGAACCGATTGCCACATTTCATCAGTATTCCTTTGCCACGCTGCGCCAGTTTGGCTCCTGCTATGAGCTGGCCGGCACCTACCTGAAGTGGTTGCAGAGCCAGGGTGTGGGCGGGCTGGATGGCGCCATTGAGTCCATTCTCCGGCTGTCCACCGGTGCGAAGACGCTGCAGTTCCAGCTGGCACGTGCGATGGCGCGGAAAAAGGCCATCGATTTCACGCCTGTCGATCAAATGGCGGAGCATTGGGCGCAGGCGATGCAGCAACTGAAGGACGCGTTTCCTGCGTAATTACCATGACGAACTCTGTTCACTTTGCGCCGTGGACATGCTGTGCGCAGGCTCCTGGAGCGAGTGCAGAACCCGCAGCGGTGCAGGGGGATTGGATTGCTGCCGAGGTGCCGGGCACGGTGGCTTCGGCGTTGCGTGCACGCGGGCTGTGGAGTCATCAAAACCCACCGGATATCGATGCGCAGGACTGGTGGTACCGCACGACCTTTGCGGCGGCCGCGCGGACTGCTGAAGAATCCTATGCCCTTTGCTTCGATGGGCTGGCATCACTCGCTGATGTGTGGCTCAACGGCGAACTCATCCTGAGCTCCGACAACATGTTCCGCAGTCATCACGTGGAAGTAGGGAGCCTCTTGCGCGATGAAAATGAGCTGGTGATCCGCTTTCGTTCGCTCACAGCGGACTTGAAGAAAAAGCGTCCGCGTCCGCGCTGGAAAACCAATCTCGTGAACAACCAGCAGCTGCGCTGGCAGCGCACGAGTCTGCTGGGGCGCATTCCGGGCTGGTCGCCGCCGGTGCCTGCGGTGGGGCCCTGGCGTGCGGTGAGACTGGAGCGCGGGCCAGTGCTGCTGACAAACATCCAAAAGACGGCATTGCTGGCCGGAGACGAAGGCGTCGTCAGTTTTCGTGCGCGGGTGGAGTCGTCGATGAAAATCGTTTCGGCGCGGCTGAACATCGGGGTGCATTCTGCCGAGCTTCTGTGTGAGGATGATGTTCTGCGTGGTGAGCTGCGCATTCAACATCCGGAACTGTGGTGGCCGCATACGCATGGCGTGCCGGCCTTGTACGCCGGCAAGGTGATCGTTGAGACGAATGCAGGAGCGCATGAGTTTCCGCTGGAGCAAACAGGCTTTTGCAGCATCGAGGTCAGCAATGATCCTGGGTTTGCGATTCATGTGAACGGAACGCGTATTTACTGCCGTGGTTCGTGCTGGACGACGAACGACATTTTTACCCTCGGTGGAACCGAGGCTTCGCTGCGGCATGATCTTACACTCGCGCGTGATGCGGGCATGAACATGCTGCGCATCGGCGGTACGATGACCTATGAGAGTGATGCGTTTTACCGCCTCTGCGATGAACTGGGCATCCTTGTCTGGCAGGACTTCATGTTTGCCAACATGGACTACCCCGTGGAGGATGCCGCATTCGCTGAAAATATCACGATCGAGGCCACGCAGCAGCTGGGCCGGTTCGCGCAGCACCCCTGTGTGGCGGTTTACTGCGGCAACAGCGAGATCGAACAGCAGGCGGCGATGCTGGGCATGGCGCGTGAGCTATGGCGCAACCGCTGGTTTGGCGAGCAACTTCCCGCGCTGTGCAGCCAGTATCATCCCGGCACGGCGTATGTGCCGTCTTCGCCGAGCGGCGGGGTGCTGCCCTTCCACACGCGGACAGGCGTCACGCATTATTATGGCATCGGTGCGTATCTGCGGTCCCTGCGTGAGCTGCGGCAGGCGGATGTGAAATTCACCAGTGAGTGCCTCGGGTTTTCAAACATCCCGGAGACTGAGGCCATCGATGAAATCATGGGCGGCCTGATGCCGGTGACGCACCATCCGCGCTGGAAGCAGCGTGTGCCTCGTGACACGGGTGCAGGATGGGACTTTGAAGATGTGCGTGATCACTACCTGCGGGAGCTTTTCAATGTCGATCCGGTAACGTTGCGCTCCTTCGACATGCCGCGTTATCTGGAGCTGAGCCGTGTAGCATCGGGCGAGATGATGGCGCGAACATTTGCGGAATGGCGCAGCGGGCACAGTCGCAATGCGGGTGCGCTAATATGGTTTTACAAGGATCTGTGGCCAGCGGCGGGCTGGGGCATCGTGGACAGCACGGGCGCTCCGAAGGCGGCGTACTATCAGCTCAAACGCCTGTGGCAGACGCGGCAGTTAACGATCACGGATGAAGGACTGGATGGTCTGCATTTGCACCTGTGTAACGAAACTGCTGAGCCGATCGAAGGCTTTGCCGAGGTGCTGTTGCTGCGTGAGCCAAATGTCGTCATCGCACGTCATGAGATCGCGGTGAAGGCTGGCGCGCGCTCGCTGGAGGTCCGCAGTGTGGATGAAATTCTCGGTTCGTTTTTTGATGTGAACTACGCGTACCGCTTCGGCCCGCAGTCGCATCATGTGGTGATCGCGACCTGGTTTAGCGCCGAGCGCGAGGTGATCAGTGAAGCGTTTCATCTTACCCGCGCACGTGATCCGGTGGCTCAGCCCCTGTCAGCGGGAACGCTGGATGCCAGGGCGGAACCTCTGGGCGACGGGCGGTATCAGCTCACGCTCAAAAGCGACCGGTTTTTGCACAGCGTGCGAGTGTCGGCCAAGGGATTTTTGCCTGACGACAATTACTTCCATCTCGCCCCGGACCGGATCAAGGCAGTGTGTTTTTCTCCACGCGCAGGCGGGAGCAGGGTGCCTGAAGTTTATGTTGAGGCCCTGAATGTGGCGGGCGAAATTTCGGTGGAGCCGAGCCGTGCATCCGACAACACCCACCATGAAACCTGAGCCGCTGCTGAACGTCCCGGAAGACGCTTCACGTGTGGGGCAGACCGGGCGAAGCGCGTTCTATTTTGAGAGCGGTGGAAGGTCTTTGTTTGCGTGGCTGCACCAACCGGCCGACGCTGGGGCTGATCATGGCGTGTTGATTTGTCCTCCGCTCGGGCATGAGCAGGTGCATTCGCATCGTACGCTGCGGCACCTTGCGGAGAAGCTGGCGGCGCAGGGATTTGCGGTGATGCGGTTTGACTACCATGCCACCGGTGACTCCGACGGTGCAGAAGGCGATCCGCAGCGTCTGGCCACTTGGAAGGCCAACGTGAGCGATGCCGTGGATTGGATGCGTTGTGAGGGTGGCTGCCGGAAGATCAGCCTCGTGGGCCTGCGCCTGGGGGCGGCGCTTGCCGCGCTGTATGCGGAGCAGCATGAGGTGGAAAGTCTGGTGCTATGGGCGCCCGTTGTGAAGGGCCGGCGCTATGTGCGTGAGCTCACCGCTTTGAATCAGACCGCTCAGCTCGCTGGTGGTGGATCCACAGGCATTGAAGCCATGGGTTTTGTTTATCCGAACGAACTTGCTGGCGAACTCGCGCAGATTGATCTGGTGTCACGCTCGGTGCGCAGCCAGCAGGTGTTGATCGCATCGAGTGGAAACGCGGCGGGAGATTCGCTGTTGTTGGAACATTTGTCAAAGCAGGGCGTGGCGACGGAGCTGATGGAGCTGCCTGGCTACGAGGGAATGATGGCTGAACCTCATGATACCGAGGTCCCTCATGAGGCGCTGCGAAGCATTGTGGACTGGATGAAGGCGAAGGCCCAGCCTGTTGTGAGCGGCAGGAGCAACCTATCTGCTCCAGGAGCAACCTCGATGCGGACACGCGCTCCTGAGGCCGTGCGCGAGACCATCCACCGAATCAGCAGCACGCCCGATTTGTTTGGCATCATGACGGAGCCGGTGGCGCGCCCGACGTCGCTGCCATGGATCGTGATGATCAATGCTGGTGCGGCGTACCGGATCGGTCCGGGGCGAATCCATGTGGCGATGGCGCGGCAGCTTGCAGCGCTCGGTCATCCCTGCCTGCGGCTCGACATCAACGGCATTGGTGACAGCGTGGCTGCTGATCCTGAGAAGGAAAACGACACCTATGCCGCGACGGCCTTCCGCGATGTGAGCCTTGTGTGCGACTACCTGCATGCGCAGGAGCCCGGCCGCCCCATCGTGCTGCTGGGCCTCTGCTCCGGTGCCTATGTGGCCTTTCAGTCTGCGGCGCAGCTTCCACATCCGGCCATCATTGAGAGCATCCTGATCAACCCGCTCGTCTTTTTCTGGAAGGAGGGCATGACCATCAATGACACGAACACCGACCAGCTGGTGGCCTGGCGTGAGTATTGGAATGCGATTTTCAAATGGAGCCAGTGGAAGCTGCTGCTCACCGGCAGGACGCGCATGGGATTTGCCGGATCGCTCAAACGTTTCGCAGGTCATGTGAGGCCGCGTTTTCTAATTTCTGGCAGACGTGCTCCGCAGAAGGAAAGGATTGTGTCCCATAGCGGCTGCGGACATCCAGTGCGCAAGGATCTGCCGCGAGATTTGAGCCGTGTCGCTGATGCGGACCGCACGCTGGCGATGTTTGTTTCCGACAATGATCCCGGATATTTCTTGCTGATGTGCCAGGCGCGTCGCAAAGCCACGCAGATGATGAAGCAAGGCCGGCTGCAGTGCCGCTTCATCCACCAGGCGGACCACACCTTCTCCACCGCTCAGGCGCGGCAGACTTTTTATCAGTCACTCACAGATTACCTGTGGCAGCGCTTTGGTTCTGGATTGATCGAGAAGCGGGCACTGGATGATGAAAGCAAGCTGACTGCCTCTCTACTGACGGCGTGACCCGACAGGATCTGCTGCCAGACCATCATTTCAAAGGCGGGACGCGGAAGATCTTGCCGGTATAGGGGCATTGAGACATCTGACCGGCGTTGAAATCCCGTACGTCGATCAGCCTGCCGCTGGGATCGAACGGGCTCTTCACGACGCCACGTTTTCCAGGAGCCCAGGTGGCGTATGGAATGTCGGCTGGCTTCAGATCTTGTGGGGGCGTCGCAGGCTTTGACGCTGCCGGTGGTGTCGGAACCGTGGGCGTGGGAGTCACCGCAGTAGCTATGCTCGTCCTCGCTGGTTCTGGAAGGTCGGCGAGTGCGGGCTGGCTTGCCGGAGCAGGTGGTTTGTAGCGCTGCATGGCGAGATTCCAAAAAGCGTCGCGTGAGGCATTGGGATCCGACGGTGGCGGAGATTCGGCAGCAGCAGGCGTTGTGTCAGCCGTAGCAGGTGCGCCACCTGTGGCCGCAGATGGCTTCTCCGCAGCAGCAGGGGTGGCGCGCTTGGATGAAGCTCCTTTGGGCCCTGAGCATGAAGCCAGACCAAGGACCGTCAGGCACAGGAGAACAAAAGAATGTGGGAGGCGGATCACGGGAAAAGGGAAAGACGGAGGATTCGCCGCAGGGCGGGCTGCCGCGGTCACAGGTAGTGCAGCTCTCTCATTCAAACAAGTCCCAGCGTCGCGGTGGGAAACACCCATCGACGATAAATACTAAAAAGCCCTGTAAACCGTTGGTCTACAGGGCTTTAAAATTGGTTGCGGGAGTAGGATTTGAACCTACGACCTTCAGGTTATGAGCCTGACGAGCTACCGGGCTGCTCCATCCCGCGATTTGATGAGGGATTAGAATCGGCTGTCTCAAAGGATTGGCAACCTCTATTTGCAATACTTCGCATCTTGACCTGCAACATCCCCTGCGCCTTCTCGTTTGCTGCTTCCCGCATGAAACACACTGCTACAACCCTCCTGCTCGCTCTAGCGAGTTTTCCGGCCCTGGCTGCCGACTCCAAACCTGCTGCTGACAAACCTTCGCCGATTGGGTACTCTGACACACCGGTCATTCCGGGCACGAAGTGGAAGGTGCACGACATCGACCGCCCACGCCCGGACCCGGTAGCTCCTGGCGAAAAGCCGGGGGATCCACCTGCAGATGCGATTGTGATCAATGCCGACGCCCTGCAGGCGAAGGAAAAGGACGCGAAAGGCAAGGAGACCGGGAAGATCATTCCCTGTCCCTGGCCAATCGACAGCGGCGTGATGATGATTACCGGCGGCGACTGCTGGACGAAGCAGGAATTCGGAAGCTGCCAGCTTCATCTGGAATGGATGAGCGAGCCCAACACGAAAGGCAATTCCCAGAAAAAAGGCAATGCCGGAGTGTTTTTCATGGATCGCTACGAGTCCCAGATGCTGGACTGCGACAACAACCCCACCTATGCCGATGGCATGACGGGCGGCGTGTACGGCCAGACGCCACCGCTGGTGAATGCGGTTCGTCCTGCCGGCCAGTGGCAGGTCTATGACATCGTCTTCACCGCGCCGAAGCTGGAAGGGGGCAAGGTGGTGGAGCCGGCCTACATCACGACCTTTGTGAACGGCATCTGCGTGCAAAACCACACGAAGATCATGGGCCCGACGAAGCACAAGAACATCACGGACTACAGCGGCGAATTCCCCGAAAAGGCACCGATCCGCATTCAGGATCACAAAAACGAGCCACCTGTGCGCATCCGGAACATCTGGATCAGGCCGCTCTGAACCAGCCCTGTAGCGTCATTTTCCACTCGCAAAGCCGGAGGTCAATCCTCCGGCTTTGTTGTATCGAGAGGTGAAAGTCAAAAGTAAGGAAAGCGTAAAATTGATACGGTATTTATGATAATTCTATTGAAGTTAATTAACGGTCCTCTAAAGTGGGTATGTTCGTCGTAATCGCAAAATTATAATAAACACCATTTCGTCCGTCATCCGTTACTGGAGGACTAAGCTTTCCTTTAACACTTTGATTATGCCGCTCGCATTCCATTCGCGCTCTATCAAAGCCGCCGCCCTTGTCGGGAGCGGGCTGGCGTCGTTCTCCCGTACGCGGCGTTCGGAGGAGGCCACGATTTTAACCTTTCACGGCCTGAGTGAGAATACAGGGGATCGAGGCATTCTAGACTGGTCTCTGCACATGCAGGTGGATGTCTTCCGCAGCATCTGTTCAATGCTGGCCAAAGAGTACCGTGTGATCTCCCTGGCAGATCTCGTCGAAGCACGCAGCCAGGGCTCCGGGCTTCCTGACAACTCCGTCGTCATCACTTTCGACGACGGGTATGAATCCAACTACGAACTGGCGTTTCCAATTTTGAAGGAGTTCGGCCTGCACGCCACGATCTTTCTCACCACGGGATTCCTGGACAGAGAGGAAATGTTTTGGTTTCAGCGTGCCGATCTTGCGCTCGGCCTTTCGCAGAAAGAGCTGCTCGACTGGAAAATCAATGGGAAAAAACTGCGTCTTTACCTCGGCACGTACGAGCTGCGTCAGCAATCCCTGATGAAGCTGCTGCCCGAGCTCAAGGAACTGCCGGACACCGATCTGCTGAGCGAGGTGGACCGCCTGGAGGAGGCGCTGGAAGTGACGCCCGCGACCTTCCAAGATCTACCCAAAGCCATGCGGCCGATGACCTGGGAAATGGCATGCGAAATGTCCCTCAGCGGCCATGTGGACATCGGCGGCCACACGCACACGCACCCTATTCTGGCGCGTTGCGATGTCATGGCGATGCGTGCGGAAATCGCCACCTGCCGGGATCGCATTCACGCGGAGATCGGTGAGCTGCCCATGGCATTTGCGTATCCGAACGGTGGTGTCGATGATTTTACCCGCGAGACACTCATGCTGGTGCGTGAAGCGGGGTTCAAAGCCGCCTGCACCACGGTCAGCGGCCGTGTGCATGACACCGTCTCGATGCACCAGCTGCCACGCTACGGCTCCCCTGAATCCGTGCTGGAGGCGAAAGCGACGGTGTCAGGCGCGTTCGAAACCCTCAAAGACTGGCGGCAGAGCTGCCGGAAGGCGATGTCGATGATATGAAGACGATCACGCTTCCCACGACCAACACGCTGCAGCTGCCCCTCCAGCAGCCGGTGCGTGCCTTCGTGGCAGCGCGAACGATGCCCGCACCCGCCATCGACCAGCGCCCGGTGGTGCTGCACTTCGCCTACAGCATCGGCGGCGGTGGCGCGGAGGCCATGCTCATGAATCTGGCTGAATCGCTCAATCCGGCGCAGTTCCGCACCGTGGTGGTGGCCATCAATGCCAGGCCTTGGACACATCAACTGAAGCGACTGCATGAGGCAGGCGTGGATGTGCATGACCTCGAAAGCACCACCTACCTCAATGCGCGCACGCTCGCCCGACTGCATGCCGTGCTGCGCGCGGAGCGGCCGGACATCGTGCAAACGTGGACTCATCATGCTGATCTCGTGGGGGGCTGGGCCGCGCGGGTGGCCGGTGTTCGCAACATTGTCTGGAGCATTCACTGCCGTGAAATCCATCGCAATCCCGGGGATAGTGACACCAAAATGGCGCTCTTCCGCCATGCCCTGGCCGGGAGCTCGCGTTTCATTCCGCAGCGCATCATTTCCTGCTCCGCCACCGCCATTGATGACCACGACGCCATGGGCTACCCGCGCGCCAAAATGCGCTGGATTCCCAATGGCATCGACGCCGAGCGCTTCGTGCCAGACACGGATGCCGGGCTCGACACACGGGCTGAATTGAAGCTGCCGGTTACGGCGCCGGTCATTGGATTCGTCGGACGCTTTCATGAGATGAAGGATCTGGCGACCTTCCTGCGCGCGGCGGCCCTGCTCCAGACCCGGGTGCCCGAGGCGCACTTCGTCTTTTGCGGCGGGGTGGAAATCGAGCTGGGTGAAGTGGAGCGTGAGCTGCTGGCCATGCTCCCGCGGCGGCAGCAGGTGAGATTTGACTCATTCCGTGCTGATCCGTGGCGGTTGTATCCTGCGCTGAGTGTGTTCTCGCTTTCCTCACGCACCGAGGCGTGTCCGATGACCATTCTTGAGGCGATGTCCTGCGGTGTCCCCTGTGTCACCACGGATGTGGGCGATTGCGGGCGACTGCTTGAAGGAGTCGGCCAGGTCGTGCCGATGCACGATCATTCGGCCCTGGCCAGAGCTTGGGAACAGGCTCTGCAACTTGGTGCGGCAGCGCGTGAAGAAATCGCCCGGAATTCCCGCCAGCGGGTGCTGGAAAAATTCACCATCGCGCAGGCTGCACGGCAGTATGCGGAAACCTACGCCGAACTCATGGAGGTGAAGTCATGAGGGTGTTTCTTGTTCTGCTGACATTGGCCATCCATGCGGCTGCCCAGCCGGTGAAGGTGGCGTTTTGCGATGGCATGACCCGCATTTCCCGTGACGGTGCCGCGCCGACGGCAGCCACGAACATTTTGTACGCCGCGCGTGGGGAATGGGAGCCGTTGCAGATCATCGTCACCGCCACGCCGGAGCAGCTCAAAACCATCCAGGTGATCGCCACGGGGATCGCCAAGAGCGATTCTGATGCGCTGCTGCCAGCGCCCAAGGTGCTGCGTGAGCACTACGTGCGCGTCTCCAAATCCACGCCCATGGCAGCGCTGCCGCCGGGCGACTATCCCGATGCACTGGTGCCGCTCGACATGCCTGCGCAGGAGCTCAGCGGTACGGAAGTGGTGAATCAACCTTACTGGGTGGATGTGTTCGTGCCTTACACGGCTGCAGCCGGCGAATACACGGGCGAAGTGAGGTTTGAGTTTGCCGATGGGATGAAAGCCATCGCCAGCTACACGCTCAACGTGTGGGATTTTGACCTGCCCGTGGTGCCGACGCTGCGCACTTCGATCATGACGACCGTGCGCCACGTCGCCCAGGTGCATGGCCTGGAATATCATGACAACGCACCGTCACTGGCGCATGCGGGTTTGCTCAACGCGTATTATGATCTGCTCGCTGAGCACCGGCTCAGCGTGGATCAGATTTACGGCAGCTATCCCGACGCCAGCACCGGCAAGCTGGATGAAGACAAGGTGGAGAGGGCGCTGAGGAAGCATCTGCTGCACCGCCATTGCAACAGCATCGGTCTGCCGATCTGGCCGAAGTGGCCGTTCCAAGATCCCCTGGGCGCGGATCGCGAGGCGGCCATGAGCTACGTCGCGCAATGGATGAAGCTGCTGGCGAAGATTCACTGCGAGACCCGCGGCTACGTCATCATGGGAGATCTCGATGAACCGAACGATGCGGCGGCTTATGCCACCGTGCGCCGCTGGGGCGAGTTCTTCAACGAGGTGGAAAAAAAGCATGGCGTGCGTGTGCCGCTGCACGTCACCGAGCAGCCGACGCCGGAAAAGGCGGCGTGGGGTTCTCTGGTCGGAGCCGTGGACATCTGGGTGCCGCATTTCAGCGAAGTGTGGAAGGACATGGAGTGGGCCGGTGGGAAGCATGACATCGCGCTGCGCCGGCAGGCCGGCGAGCAAGTCTGGGCCTATGCCGCGCTGGTGCAGATGCCGGTGGCCTGGGAAGAGCAGCATGGCAGGCCCAGGCAGCTCACCAGCAGCTTTCCGCCTGTGTGGGCGCTCGACTACCCGCCCATGGCGCATCGCATCGTGGGCTGGCTGTTTCCGAAGCATGGCATCACCGGTTTTGATTATTGGGACACGATCTTTGCCGCTGAAGGAGTCGATGTCTGGCAGGATGCGGGCACCTTCAAAACGCCCGATGGCGCGACTTACAATGGCGACGGCTCGTTCATCTATCCCGCCACCGAAAAACGGCAGGGCCGCAATGCGCCGGTGGCGTCCATGCGCCTGAAATGGCTGCGTGAGACGGCCGAGGACTACGATTACCTCATGCTGGCGCGTCAACTGGGGCTCGAAGACGAAGCGCGGCGGCTTGCCGGCGGTTTCGCGCGTGGCTTTGGCGACTGGGATGATGATTCCGGCGCCCTGCTGAAAGCGCGTCAACTTCTGGGCGGGCTGATCGAATCCGCGCAGCATCGGAAACAAACCGCCGTAGTGCCAGCAGGAGGTGCCAAGTGACCACGACCATGTTTCTTCACAAATCGCGTCGTGATGAGGCCCAATCTGTCCCTGCAACGCGTCGTGGCGTGCTCACGCTTGATATCGTGCGCGATGAAGCGGGCTTCCATGCGCTGCAGCCGTTCTGGGACGTGCTGGTTGATCAGATGGCCACGCGTTCGCCATTCGTACGCTGGGATTGGATGAGCCTGTGGTGGGAAGAGTGCCGTAGAGAGGCGCGGCTCGTCATTGGCGTGCTGCGTGATGACGAAGGTATTCCGCAGGCCATCGCGCCCCTCATGCTCGCCTCTGAACCTGATCCGGTGCGCAAGCATCTCGTGACTCTGACCTTTCTGGCCGGGTTTGGAGATGCGCATGGCGAGCGGCTGGACCTCATCGTGCCCGCTGGCCGGGAGGATGAGCTGACGCCTCAGCTCTGCCGCGTGTTCAAGGTGCTGCAGCCTGAGTGCGATAACGTACGGCTCAACCATCTGCTCGAAGAATCTCCCAACAGACCCCATCTCCTCGCGGTGCTGCAGGAGTCATTCAGCCATGCCGGAGTGCTGAACCGCCAGTTTTGCCGGCACATTAACCTGCCTGCGTCGTGGGAAGACTACGAAACGCGCCACAGTTCCAAATGGCGTAATTTGCTGCGCCGCGGCCGCAGGGCGTTTACGGAAGAGCATGCGGGCATGGCCACGCAGGTTGGGGAGCGCATGACCATTGCCGAAGCGATGAAGGAGTTCCGAGTGCTGCACGCCATGCAGTGGGCGGAGGGAATCAGCAGCTTCATCACGGAAGCCTCCTGGCGCTTTCACCAGCGTCTGGCGGCGCGCTGGCTGCCGCAGCAGCGCGCAATGATGCCTTTGCTCGAAGCCGACGGCAAACTGGTGGCCGCGCTGTATGGTTTCGTTGAGCGTGAGCAGTTTTTTCAGTATCAGTCCGGCTGGGAGCGGTCCCTGGCGAAAATTTCCCCTGGCAAGCTGGTCATTCGCTGGGCCGTTGATTGCTGCATTCAGCGCGGCCTGCAGGTCTATGACATGCTGCCTGGCGACTACGAATACAAACGCCAGTGGTGTGACAGTGGGCGCTGGCTGCTCGATCTCGAAGGCTTCAATCCGGCAAGCTGGCGGGCCGCCGCCTTTCGTGCTCTGCGCACCGTGCGCCGCTGGCTGCCACGGCGCAGAACGCCTTCAGCGATCAGCCCCAACGATTCTCAGGAGGGGAAGGAACCTGCTCCCCCTCCATCCGCTTAATTCATTCATATGGCCATTTCCTACAGCATTCAGCCCTCCAAAACCGCCCCGCAGGACGGCTTTGGAGCGATGCTTGCTCTCGCCCCGGCGCGTGGCTTGACGCCAGTGGCTCCGTCCATGACCATGCCGGCGCATCCGGGCATGTCGCCGGTGTTTGATCCGCGTGCCTTCCTGCCGCCGATCAACCCGCAGGATTTTGAGGTGCAGTCGCTCATCAGCCTCGTCGATGTCATCGGCTACATCCGCAAGCGCTGGCTGCGGGCTGCGGTGCTGGGGCTTCTGCTCGCGGCGTTCACGTTTTACTACCTTGGCATGGGGGTGAAGATCTATGAGGCGGAGTCGCAGCTGCTGCTTCGGATCCAGGACGCCAATCCGTTTAACTTTGACGCCATGTCCACCCGCGGAGTCACGGAGCTGAGTGCGACGCAGTTGATCAACAACCACCGTGCAGAGCTGCTTTCCGGGCGCTTTTTGAGTCATTTTTACGATCATTTCCCAGCGGAGGAGCGCGATGCGCTGCTGGACCGTGAGGCCCATTCGCTGAGCCGCAAAGATGAGCTGATGAAACTGCTGGGACTCTATAAGCCGGGCAAGCTTGGCGATCCCCGCGAACGGTTCGTTGACCTGATGATTGCAAATGCGCGGGTGGAACCGCTGAAGGAATCGCACGTGCTGCGAGTGCAAATTCGTGACCGCGACCCGAAAATCGCCGCAGACCTGGCCAACCGTTTTGTCGAGGAGTACACCCACTACGTGGCCGAGCAGGAAGGCCAGCTGAGCGCCAATGCCTCCAGCTTCCTCGAAACCAAATCTGAGGAGCTGCTCAAACAGCTGCGTAATTCGGAGCAGAAACTGGCGGAGTATCGCAAGCAGGAGGGCCTCATGGCGAATACGGAATCCAAGGACGTCTCCAGTGAGAAGGTGCGCCAGCTCAATGCTGCGATCACGGAGGCTGATTTGAAGCTCACCCGGGCCAAAAGTGATCTCAATGATCTTGCGGCGGCGCAAAAGTCCGGACGTGATCTCACGGAACTGCGGGTCTTCGCGGACAACGCTGACGTGAGCTACATCCGCAAGCAGCTGGATGCGAAGATCGCCGAACGTGCGCCGCTGGAAGCCACCTGCGGGCGCAAACACCCGCGCATGATTGGGCTGGCGAATGAGATCGAGACGTTGCGCGCGGCGCTGGACCGTGCGGTCAGTTCAGTCGTCGGCATGATCCAGGCCGAGGTGGAGTCCCAGCAGAGGCAGCTTGCCGATTACCGCCGCCAGCTCGAAGAGGCGCGCGGCGTGGCCTTGGACATCAACGGAAAAACCGTGCAGCTGAGCCTGCTGGAAGATCAGGTGCGCATGGACCGCGATCTGTATGAAAAAATCGAGATGCGCCGCAGTCAGGCGGCGCTCACCGGCCAGTTCCGTGACAGCGGACTTCTGCGTGTGGCGGACATGGCGATGGTGCCGGAAAAACCGGTGAAACCAAGCAAGCCCATTGCTGCGGTGGCCGCCGTCATGATATTTGCCCTGACGTTTCTTGGCCTGCCGGTGGGCTGGGGGATCTTTGACGATCATGTGAGGAAGCTTTTCAGCCCGAAGGTGGAGAAGCCCGTGATGAAGGATCAAACGCAGCACACTGCCTTTGGGTACGGCTATCCGGCACAGCCGGCGCCGCCGCCAGTTTCTCCCTTTGCCATCGCCACGCCAGCAGCGCCCGCCTTGCCAGCGGTGAATCACATGCCCATGCAGGAAGCGCACACACGCCAGGCGCCGGTGATCAAGCCTGCGAATGGGGAAACCACCATTCTGGCCCGCCTGCCCTATGTGCAGGGATCCAGCCCGGAAGCCATGCTGTCCGAACTGCTGAAACCCGAGCCGGTGGGAGCTTCAAGCGCGCTGCATCAGCTCACCAGCACGCTCGAAAAACAGGCCATGAACCGCAGCAACACCGCCGGGGTGATCCTCATCACCAGTGCCGGCACGGGCGAAGGCAAAACGCTGGTGTCCGCCGCGCTGGCCGCCGCCTTCTGTCATCAAGGCCGCCGTGTGTTCATGATGGAGTGCAATCCCTCCTCCCCCACGCTGCACCAGTGGTTCCCACGGGCCGTGCAGGGCTACGGTGCCTATGCCAGCAACCTGGAGGCCCTTCGCTATGGCCACAGCAACCTCTTCCTGCTGCCCGACTGCGACCTGCCCGCCCATGCCACGAACGAGCTGCTCGACGGTTACCGGAGGTGGATCGAGCGTGCGAAAACGGAGGTGGACTGGATCATTCTCGATGCTTCGCCGCTGCTGAACAGTTTTGCCAATGTCGCCCCGCTGGCTCCGCTGGCGACAGACGTCCTCATCGTCAACAATACCGCTAAAACCACGCCTGCCCAACTGCGTGCCGGCCTGGCCCTGCTGCAGCCGATGATGTCATCGAGTGCGCTTCGTGGCATGATCGTGAACGGCGGTTAGAGGCCAGGCATCCGCCAAACCTAATGCGTGCCTGCTGCGGATGAGCCCGCCGTCTTTGTGCACAGGAAAATGAGAGGGATCATGGCGAACAGCAGCAGGCCGGCGACTTGAAAACAGTTGTTGTAGGCCATGATGTAGGCCTGCTTGCGGACAGTGGCGTCGAGCAGCTGGATGGCGCGGTCCTGTGCGCCGACAGCATCAATCCCTTGGGAGATGAGGTTTTGCGCGATCGCGGCGAGGCGATCACGAGTGAGGGGATTGTAGAGGCTGACGGCTTCGCCGAGATGGTGGGAATGAAAATGCTCGCGTTGTGTGAGGAGCGCGGAGAGCAGGGCAATGCCCATGGAGCCGCCGAGGTTGCGCAGCATGTTGAAGAGGCCGGAGGCGCTGGCGGCGTTCTGCGCCTCGATGCCGCCGGTGGTGATGAGTGACAGCGGCACGATGGTGCAGGTGAGACCGACGGCGCGGATGATCTGCGGCAGCACGAGCTGATCGTGCGCAGTTTCGGCGGTCATGCCGCTCATCATCATGGCGCTGAGGCCGAACATGCCGAGGCCGAAGGCGACGATGACGCGCTTGTCGATCCACTTCATCAAAACTGGCATGAAGGGCATGACCACGAGCTGCGGAAGGCCCACCCACATCATCGTGCTGCCGATCTGCATGGCGTTGTAGCCCTGAATCTGCACCAGATACACGGGCAGCAGATACATGAAGCCGTAAAGGCAGAGGCCGAGTACGAGATTGACCATGCTGCCGAGGAGGAAATTGCGGCGGGCAAAGAGGCGGAGATTGACGATGGGGGTGATTTTTTTGCGCATCAGTTGGATCATCACAAAAACCGGCAGTGCGATGGCGGTGATGACGGCCAGCCGGGTGATGTAAACCGAGCCGAACCAGTCATTGCGCGTTCCCTCCTCCAGAAAGACGGTGAGTGAGCCGAGGCCGAGCGCCATGAAGAGAATGCCGGTCCAGTCGCCTTTTTTCAGCATGGGAAGACGCATGGGGGTGGCGTCCAGCCCGTAGGCGATGGCGGAGATGAGGAGGATGCCGGGGACGAGGTTGATGTAAAAGATCCAGGGCCAGGAATAGTTCTCGGTGATCCAGCCGCCGATGGTGGGACCGATGGCCGGTGCAAACATGGCGCTGAGCCCGAAGAGCGCGAAACCGATGGCTTGTTTATTCGCAGGCAGTTTGAGAAGGATCAGGGTGGAGGCCATGGGGATGAGCGCGCCGCCCGTGAAGCCCTGCAGGGCGCGGAAGAAGATCATGCTGGGCAGATCCCAGGCGAAGCCGCAGCCCATGGAAAAGATGAGAAACAGGGTGCTGTTCCAGATGAGGTAGCGCCGCATGCCGAAGACCTGTGCCAGCCAGCCGCACAGGGGGATGACGATGATTTCCGGCACGAGGTAGGAAAGGGAGACCCAGGAGCCTTCATCCAGCGTGGCACCGATGCCCCCGGTGATGTTTTGCAGCGATGAATTGGAGATCTGGATGTCGAGCACCGCCATGAAGGCCCCGAGCAGCGCGCCAAGTACGGCGATCCAGTTGCGCAAGTTTTCGCGGGAGGCTGGAGCCGTGTTTTCCAGCGGAGTGGAGAGTGTGAGGGTGCTGGTCATGGCGGTGCGCGGTTAAGATGGGACAAGACGGTGGCTCAAGGTTTCACGC
This sequence comes from Verrucomicrobiota bacterium, assembly GCA_017301975.1. Classification (GTDB taxonomy): domain Bacteria; phylum Verrucomicrobiota; class Verrucomicrobiia; order Verrucomicrobiales; family Verrucomicrobiaceae; genus Prosthecobacter. The sequence goes on along the minus strand of JAFLEI010000038.1, from coordinate 6,778 downwards.
GCACGGTGGCGACGACGGAAAGGCCGGGAGAGATCTGGCTGGCGAAGGCTTTGGCCTCCGTTTCATCGAGCAGGATTTTCACCGGCAGGCGCTGGACGATCTTGGTGAAGTTTCCGGTGGCGTTGTCCGGTGGAAGCAGGGTGAATTTGGCCCCGGTGCCGGGGGCGAAGCTGTCCACACGGCCGCTAAACCGCTGACCGTGTATGGCGTCGATGCTCAGCTCGACAGGCTGGCCTGCACGCATCTGGGAGAGCTGGTTCTCCTTGAAGTTTGCAACGACCCAGTTGTCCCGAGACACGATGGCAAGCAGTGCCTGGCCCGGCTGCACGTGCTGGCCGGTCTGGAGGGTGCGTTTGCCGACGCGACCGGCATCAGGCGCGCGGAGGACGGTGTAGGAAAGCTGGAGTTCGGCATCTGCGACCACCGCCTGAGCGTGATCGCGGCCTGCGGTAGCGGCTGTGAGGTCTGCTTCTGCGGCGCGCACGCCTGCTGCTGAGGCCTCCCGTGAGGCGATGGCGGCGATGTGGCTGGCAGTGGCGGAATCAAAAGCGGCTTTGGCGCTGTCGAGGTCCTGGCGTGAGATGGCGCGGCCTTCGTTGGAAAAGAGCTTTTCGGCGCGGTCAAAGTCGAGCCGGGCCTTTTCAAGCTGCGCTGCGGCCACGGTCACCTTGGCGGCGGTTTCGCGGCCTGCGGCCTGGGCCCGTGCCAGCGCGGCTTCCGCCTGGGGGATTTGGGCGGCTGCCTGCTCCAGCGCCGTTTTGGCAAAGGCGAGCTTCATTTCGTAGTCGCGGGGGTCGAGCTTCGCCAGAGGCTGGCCTTTGGTGACGATCTGGTTGTCCCCCACCAGGACTTCGAGCACATCGCCGCTGATGCGGCTGCTGACGGGATGCACGTCTGCCTCGATGAAAGCATCATCTGTTTCCTCAAACTTGGCGGCGTAGGTCAGCCAGGAGCTGAGTGCAAAAGTGGCTGCGGCCAGCAGGGGAATGCCGAGGAGGAGGAACTTGGTGCGGCGGCTCAGTGCGCGGCTGGGCGAGGCGGGTCTGGTGCGTGAGGGAGGATCATCGAATTCGATCTCCGGGGCGAGGCTCTTGGGGGTCAATGTGAGGGTGCTCATGGCTTTCTCGTGGTTTGGTTTCGGCACCATCATCCCTCGTCACAGCCGTGCCGGACATGACTTGTTTCCTTTGCGCGTTATAGCCAAAAGCTATAAGGTGTTGAATGGAATTGCGTCATTTGCGCTACTTCGTGGCCGTTGCGGAAGCCCTGAGCTTCAGCCGTGCGGCTACGCGGTTGCGGCTGGCGCAGCCTTCGCTGAGCACGCAGATCCGCGATCTGGAGGAGGAGCTGGGGCTTGAGCTGCTGGAGCGAAACCGAAATCGCGTGGCGCTGACGGATGCAGGCGCGGTGTTCCTGAAGGAGGCGCGCGCCGTCCTCGCACGGGCGGAAAAGGCGGTGGCGCGTGCGAAAGAGGCTGCTGCAGGCACCACAGGCGAACTCCGTGTCGGCTCCATGGGCCCGCTAACGATCAGTTTCTTGCCAGCCTGCCTCACCCGGCTGCATGCCGCCCTGCCGAAGGCGCGGATCAGTGTGACGGAGACGGGGCCTTCAGACCAGCTTACGCAAATCTTTGCCGGACGCATGCACATCGGGTTTGTGCCGGAGATCTTTGCGAAGCTCCCGGCGGGCAAACGGCTGGCCGTGCGGAACATTGTCCGCAGTCCGCTGATTGTGCTGGTCTCAGAACATCACCCTCTGGCGAAGAGAGGGACGGTGCGGCTGCGCGATCTGGAGGATGAGACTTTCCTGCACATCCTGATGTATGGCAGCGATGCGCAGCGGGTCTGGACGCGGGAGATCTGCCGCAGCATCGGCTTCATGCCCCAATTTGGCAGTGCGGCCTCAAATGCGGAGAACCTGGTCAGCATGATCGCGGCCGGTGAAGGCGTCGCCTTGATTCCCAAGATCGCCGAACGCACCGGCACCCCCGGCTGCGCGGCGCTGCTGGTGAGCGACAAGGGGCTGCATTACAACCTCTGCGCCGTTTACGATGAGAATTTCCCGTCGGGCCTGCGGGATACGTTTCTGGGCATCGTGGAAGAGGAGGCCAAAAAGGTGGAGACTCAGGTGGCCGGGCGGTGAATGGAGCCTCTAGGGCGCGCTTTGCTGCTTTAAGGCGTCAATAAGCGCTGCGGGCTCGCTCACACTGAGCATGAGACTGTAGCCTTCCGTGGTCGGAATGCGTGCCACGCGTGTCTTGTCCGTGACATAGAGCAGCGCCTTCTCCCCATTGCGGAGTTTGAACCACCCGGCGGCGTAGCCTGGCAGCGCTGTTCCCATCGTGCGCCATTTTGGCTGATGCTCCTTGTCGGTGCTCAAGTTGGTGACGACCGCCTCGTCGAGTTTGAGCGATTTGAGCGGGACCGTTCGACCAAAGAGATCGCCTTGCAGTCGCAGGCCATCATTGGAGACCGTGAAACGCACATGCTGCATGGACCACGCCAGCCAGATCATCAGCAACAGGACACCGACGAGGATGAGGCTGATGATGGCAAAGAACCACAGCGATTTACTCGCGGCGGGAATCATGGGGAAGACGGTGGATGCGTTCATGGTTCAAACAAACTGAGAGCTTGGGTCGCTCTTTCAAACCGTCAACTTTACCGCCAAGTCCAGGCCTGAGGTATCCAGTCGTACAGCCATTGAGGCACTTTCCCTCGGAAAACACTGAAACCAAACACGAGCGCCATCCCGCCCGAAAATATAATGTGCCATGCGTGCTCAAAGAAAGCCTGCCAATCCACGGACTCCCCAACTTTAAACGGCCAGTGTTTGATCAGGCTCATGACTTCGCTTGTGAACATCAACAGGAAGAGAACCAGCGCTGGTACAGCCAAGATTCGGATCCACCAACGCACGGAGCGCGGACTGGGTGCTGGCTTGCTTGTCTTGAGATAGAGTTTGCTTGCATCGGTATTCGATCTTCCAAGCCACTTCATTTCTGATCCTACCACGCTCACGCATTCTTGCGAGCTGATTCAGGTCCGCGGTAAAGCTGTCGGCAAAAAGAACGCCCCAAGGACCGGCGGTCGCTTGGGGCGTGGAGGGGGGGGAACGAACTTGGAAGTTCGCTCTATGGCTTACGCGTTCGCCCGCAGGATCTGCGCGAGCACATACGGCAGGATGCCGCCGGCGCGGTAGTAGTCGATTTCGACTGGGGTGTCGATACGGACGACCACAGGGACGTCGAAGCTGCTGCCGTCGGCCTTGTGGACGCGGAGGGTGGCTTCGCTCATGGGCTTGAAGTCGTTGCTGAGGCCCAGGAGGTCGAAGGTGGCATCGCTGAGGTCCTTGACCTTGTCGTAGTCGGCCTTGTCCTTGAAGTTGCAGGGCAGCACTCCCATGCCGACGAGGTTGCTGCGGTGGATGCGCTCAAAGGACTTGGTGATGACGGCTTTGACGCCGAGCAGACGGGTGCCTTTGGCGGCCCAGTCGCGGCTGGAGCCCATGCCGTAGTCTTCACCGCCGAGGATGATGCTTGGCGTGCCAGCGGCCTTGTAGGCCTCAGCAGCGTCGTAGATGCTCATTTCGGTGCCCGCAGGTTGCAGGAGGGTGTCGCCACCTTCCTTGCCACCCAGCATGAGGTTCTTGATGCGAACGTTGGCGAAGGTGCCACGGGTCATGACGAGGTCATTGCCACGGCGGCTGCCGAAGCTGTTGAAATCGGCCTGAGTGACACCGTGTTCGAGAAGGAAGCGACCGGCAGGGCTTGCCTTCTTGATCGCACCCGCAGGGCTGATGTGGTCGGTGGTGACAGAGTCGCCGAAGATGCCGAGGGGGCGTGCGCCTTTGATCTCGGTGATGTCGCCGGGGGTCATGCTGAAATCAGCGAAGAACGGCGGATGCTGGATGTAGGTGGACTTGCCATCCCACTCGAACACTTCGCCGATGCCGCCCTGGATCTCGTTCCACTTCGGATTCTGCGAAGCGAAATCGGTGTAGAGCTTGCGGAAGACGTCGGGGGAAAGCGCGGAGGCCATGGCGTCGCGCACTTCGCTGAGCGTGGGCCAGATGTCCTTGAGATAGACACCGCTGCCTGCGACGAGCTCGTCCTTGCTCAGATCGATATCGACCGTGCCGGCGATCGCGTAGGCGACCACAAGCGGGGGGCTCATGAGGAAGTTGGCCTTGATGCTCTGATGCACGCGGGCTTCGAAGTTGCGATTGCCGGAAAGCACGCTGGCAGCCACCACATCCTGGCCTTTGACGACGTCTTCGATGCCAGCGTCAAGCGGGCCGGAGTTGCCAATGCAGGTGGTGCAGCCGTAGCCGACGGTCTGGAAGCCGAGCTTGTCGAGCTCGACCTGAAGGCCGGTTTTCGTGAGGTAATCGGTCACCACACGGGATCCTGGCCCGAGGCTGGTTTTGACCGCAGGCTTCACGATGAGACCCTTGGCGTTTGCCTTCTTCGCCAGGAGACCAGCGGCGAGCATGACGCTCGGATTGCTGGTGTTCGTGCAGCTCGTGATGGCGGCGATGAGTACGCTGCCGTCGGTGATGCTGTCTTTGATGCCGCCTTTGGAATCGACGGTGACTTCATAGGAGGTCTTGTCGGAAACGACATCCACACCGGCTGCTGCGCCGGTGACATCGATGCCGTCCGCCTTGGACGCGCCGAGGTGCTCGACGACCTGAGAGGTCGAAGGTTTGCCAAAGCCGCCGGCTTTCACATCCGCAGCCAGGAGCTCGTTGAACTTGGACTTCAAAGCAGGCACTTCGATGCGGTCCTGCGGGCGTTTCGGGCCGGAAACGCAGGGGACCACGGTGCTGAGGTCCATCTCCATCTCGGTGGTGAATTCGATGCTGCCTTTCTCCGTGGGGATGCCCCACATGCCCTGCGCCTTGTAGTAATTGGTGACCGTGGTGCAGAGCTCTTCGCTGCGGCCGGTGCCGCGCAGGTAGGCGATGGTTTCTTCATCCACGCCGAAGAAGCCCATCGTGGCGCCATATTCAGGAGCCATGTTGGCGATGGTCGCACGGTCGGTGACGGGCAGGCTGACGGCGCCGGGGCCGTAGAACTCGACGAATTTGCCGACGACACCGAGCTTGCGCAGCTTCTGGGTCACTTCGAGCACAAGGTCCGTGGCGGTGACGCCTTCTTTGAGAGCGCCTTTGAGGTAAACACCCACGACTTCCGGGACAAGGAAGGTCACCGGCTGGCCGAGCATGCCGGCTTCAGCTTCAATGCCGCCCACACCCCAGCCCACGACGCCGAGGCCGTTGATCATGGTCGTGTGCGAATCAGTGCCGACGAGAGAATCGGGATAATACACGCCGTCTTTTTCGAGCACGCCCTTGGCGAGGTATTCCAAGTTCACCTGATGCACGATGCCGATGCCAGGAGGCACCACCTTAAAGGTGTCGAAGGCCTGCTCACCCCATTTGAGGAACTGATAGCGCTCCTTATTGCGCTCAAACTCCAGCGCGAGGTTTTGATTCAGCGCGTTCTGCGTACCGGCGAAGTCCACCTGCACGCTGTGATCGACGACGAGATCGACGGGCACGAGGGGCTCAACCATCTTCGGGTTCTTGCCGAGTTCTTTCACCTTGGAGCGCATGGCGGCCAGATCGACGAGAAGGGGAACACCGGTGAAGTCCTGCAGCACGATGCGGGCGACGGTGAAGGGGATCTCATATTCACCCGGGTTCTTCGCGTTCCAGTTCGCGAGGTTTTTGACGTCGGCCTCGGTGACCTTCTTCCCATCCAGATTGCGCAGCAGGGACTCCAGCACGATGCGGATGGACACTGGCAGACGGGAGACATTGCCTACACCAGCACTTTCAAGAGCGGGAAGAGAGTAAAATTTGCCGGGAGCGCCGGAGCCAGTGGTGAAGGTGAGTGGAGTGTTCATTGGAATGGGGTAGCGACCAACGAAATAGCAAGAGTAGCACGAATGACACCACTTTTTTGTCCCCTCATAGACGGACAAGGCACGTCAGGCTCTAAAGAGGCACACTGCGATCATCGCTAAAGAGAGAAGAGTGGCGGGGGGGCGCAGTGAGCCGCCGCGTCTCACTTATGAGGACGGTGTCCATCTAGGGCGGTACCAGCGGTGATTTTGAGTCCGACAAGAGGCATGATATGGGAGCACGCTTTTGATGGCTCATTGGCAGAGTGGAATACCTGCCGACATCGAGCTCAGTCATGAGTGGAAATCGAGCGGAGAGAAGAAAATGCGTGATGCACGCGCAGCAGGATGAAGTTTTTGATTCAACGCCTTCAAACGCTGACCGGCAGGCCTCAAAAGGGATGCGTTAGCAGGGTGGAAAAACAGCGTGTTTACGTAGACAAATCGTCGTTTTTCGAAGGTCGATTTTGCAGACAACGCAGAACACGAGTTCGAAGGCGCTGAATGGGGCGCGTATCGGCCTCAAAAGCGCAAATGGATGCATCGGACGAAACTTTTTTGCAAAAAACAGCACAATGTAGTTGCACGGTTCTGAAGGTGTTCTATGATCCCAACCCGCAGCGAAAAACGCGGGCTGAGAAAAAAGGAAATAAGAGACTCAAGTCGCTCATTTCCAATTGAATCAGAAACGATCTTTTAGAAAACACAGAAGCAGTTTTAGCGAGGCAAAAGCCGAGTGAAGACTGTTAGAAAACAGAAAACTAAATTGTGCGCTGTGCATGAAAATGCGCAGGCATCTGTGGTTTAAACAGATGCAGTCAATCGAGTTCGTCTTGAAAAGAGACGGCTCAAAATTTTTGGAGAGTTTG
>JAFLEI010000037.1 GCA_017301975.1 Verrucomicrobiota bacterium | reverse complement strand
ACCATTTTTTTGAGCCGCTTTTTGAGCGGCTCCCACCATGCAAAGCGTTGTGTTTTCATCGGTTTTCTCTCATGCCACAAACACGCTCCCTGGGCAATTGGGAGGTTTTCAAACACTGCCTAGAGCACTTTAAATAAAAATGTGACCTTACCTGGGTTAAAAAAATCCAAAGCTAGCGCGAGGGCGCCAGCAAAGTGGTCCGCACCTCGCGAAGCGCGCCGAAGGCAATCCCCTGTGCGGCGCTCCGCCGCACCCATCAAATCCGCGTCCACCGCAGATGCCCATCCGGCTATAATATAATTTAAACTGCTATAGTAGCTCATCCGTCCCGGTTGTCCCCCCTCCGTAGCACAACCGTCCAGGTTGCCGCACATTCCCCTTCTTCGTACGTAGTGCGGGCAATCCTGCCCGCTCCGGCATGGGGCACAGTTGACCACATCAACAGTCTCAGCGAGGCGCGCGGACACCCCTGTCCGCCTTAGGCAAAGACGCCACCAAATCAATTCACACACTCCCTCTGCGTCTTTCGCGACCTCATTCGCGCCCACGATTCCGCCAGCCCACACGTGGAGTGGTCCGCACTCTCCGAGTGCGGCTTCCGGAAAAGCGCCAAAGGCGCGCCCTATCGCAGGCCCAGGGCAACGCCCTGGGGAGACCGAAAACAAACAGCCCGAAGCCCTGAACGGGCGGCCCAATTCTCAACTCGTCCGCCAGCTCAACTCTGAATTTTCAAAACACACCGTCAACGGCTCCCCCCCCCCGCCCCCTCACCGCTCGTCGATCACCACCCGCCGCACCACGCGGACCGGCCCCTCGTTCACATACTCCACACGGATCGGCAGCCCTGCACGCATCCGCGTCTTCACCTGCTCCGCCGTCAGCACCACGCCTCCCGGCGTCGCATACACGACTCCCGGACCATACGTATAAGCCACCGGCCCCGTCGCCTCCCTCAGCACCACCCGCGTCCCCGGCTCATACACATCCACCACGCCGTTGGCCGAGACAATCTGCGTGTTCGTGACCGCCGCCGATCCCGCCGGAGCCACCACCGTCACGCCCCCCGGCACCGGCGCAGGCGCCACCACAGGCACATCCGGCACCGCCACAGGCACGACCACCGGCGCAGGTACGACCACCCGCGCATCAGGCGTAAAGGGTCCCGCCGGCGTTTGCCCGCTCGCAGCACCCGGCATCAAACAGCAACCCACAACCACCCCCGCAGCAGCCACCAAAGACAAAGAAGACAAAGAAGAAGAGTTCGTTTTCATACCCTCAAAATCTCCCCTGCCACCCACCACAGCCGTCAGGTTCGGCCCTTACCAAGACGAAAGCCATCAGAGCAGCACAAGCAGGGCGTCAATCAGTCCCTCCCCCCCACTCCGTTTCCCTTGCCGTCCAAATCATCCCCATCTTTGTTAAGCAAAACAACCCATGGCCGTCGAAACCAAACCACTTTTTAACGGCACCAGCAGCAATCCACTGAACCAAAAGCCGAGACTTGGTGTGAACAAGATCTTGTTCCTCTTGGCGAATCCTTGAAGCAAAGTTTCAAGCTCCCCTCCAACCCGATGAAGAACCCGCGCACCGCCGACGAATGGGAATCCTACCTCATCGAGAAGCGCACGGAGCAAACCCGCCTGACGAACGCCCTCAACGTCGCCGAAACCGAGATCAACGACCGCGTCTATCGCCTCTTCGACCTTACCCCTGATTAAATCCGCCTCCTGCAAAAGGAAGTGGAGCATTGAAATTTATCGGGACTTAGCATGGCCAATCATCAAACCGAAAAGAAGGCGCTCGAAGTGGTAGTAGCTCATGAAGCTGCCAACCAACGGACAGCAATACGCGTCCACAAGTGCGGATACGATCTTTGCAGTAAAGGTGGCAATGAGGAACGCCACATTGAAGTCAAAGGAACCGCCAAGAAGAGCTTCAGCTTTCGATGGTTGGAACCCAAAGAGCAGGAGTGCCTCGAAGAGCATCCCTTTTTTTTGCTGTATTTGGTTACCGAAACAGACTCAGCGCAGCCGAAAATAAAAAAATTCAACAAGGCCGACCTTGAACAAAGGTTTCACCGCGAGGTTACTCATCATTATTATAAATTTGCCAAGTCCGAATTCATTTAGCCAACAAAGCTTCTCCTTCGTCAGCATCATCAACCAAGCCTACGGCCTCACCCCCGAGGAAGTGCAACTGATGTGGGCCACCATATCGCCACGAATGCCATTTGTGGCGTGAAACCCAGGAACCTCATCCCATTATGAAAATGAAATCCAAAGCCGACTGGGCGAGAGGCCTGCAGGAGCACCTGTCAATTCGCCAGAAAGAGGACCCCATCCCTGCACGGGAGAGTCTGACGCCCATGCAGGAACAGCAGTGCCGGATCCTCGGCGGCCATTTGATCCGCTGGCTGCAGCAGTGGGGACCAGCACTGATTCAAGAGCGCAACTTCTTTGCTGACGTGAAAAAGTGGGACAAAGAACCCGTCGTTGTCGTCCTCACGGATGTTCCCGGCCTGGTGGCTGCCCGCGAGATTCTGGGGCCGCCGAATGATTCGCTCATTTACGGCAAGCACCAGCATGTGCGGGAATATTTGACCACCACACCAGATGCAGAATTTACCTTCCACTGTGAGCTGGCATCCTACTTCGAGGAGTTGGACGAGGCCAAAGCCTCCTCCCTGCGCAAGAAATTCAACTTGGACGACCACACCCGCCTGGCCTCTCACTTTGACTGCTCAATCATGGGCCCCTTGTTTGCCCGTGGCGGCCGTCACTTGTGGAGTTTTCAGGAAGAATCGCCTTCTCTGGTGGAAGAAGGCTATGAATCATGGGTGTCCTGATCGGCAGGTTTCTTCCAAACCTTCAACCGTCTGACACCCCATGGGGATGCTTCAAGATTTCACCTGCCCGGCCTGCGGCCTAAACGGGCATGTCTCCGGTGGCGAGGACGCCGGAATGCTCGCCATGACGACGACCATCTACTGCAAAAACTGCGACACTCTGCAGGATGCCATCGTGGAGAAATGCCATGTTGCAGTGCCCGCCCGCCGCATCAAACCCCGCTGCGAAAAAAGCCGCCACCACCCCGTCAAGCTCTGGAACCAGAACGAACTTTGCCCCCGCTGCGGTCAAAGCCCGCTCGCCTTGGACGAGCGCGGCATCGTAACAATGTGGGATTGAAAACGAGCGGGAGCACAAAATGGGGTCAGTGTGCAAATTCTTGACAACTTTTTGAGCTTCCAAAGCCCTGAATTCAGTCCATTCCTGCCAATCCATTCCCCTGCCAAAATCAAAACCCCACACCCACCTCCCAACATCACCGGCCCCCTCATTCTCCAAGTCCCCACATCAGCTTCTCACCAGCAGTTAAAAAGGCATTCCATTGAGTGAGCCCCGCGCATCCCAACCCCTCCGGCATCAGTCATTTTTGCGCCCTTTTGCGCTTCTTTGCGGCTATCCCTCCGGCTCCCCAAACCACTGCAAACAACCGCCAACCTCAAAAAGCGAACCCCCGTCCGCCTCACAGCAAACGCAAAATGGGGCAAATGCAAGATGGGGTCAGTGTGCAAATTATTGACAAATTTTTGACCTTCCCAAGACCTGAACTCAGTCCATTCCTTTGCCCACCATTCCCCTGCCAAAATCAAAACCCCACTCCCACCTCCAATCACCAACGAATCCGTCATTTTCCGAGTCCCATGATCAGCGTCATGTCAGCGTCTCATAAGCGGTTAAAAAATCCGTCTCATTCACTAAGAACACCCGCACTACACCACCCTCCGGAATCAATCATTTTTGCCCCCTCCTGTCCTTCGTAGCTTTAGCGAAGAACGGATTGCGGCCAACCCCTCCAGCTCCCAAACCACCGTCAACAATCGTAAAACACTCTCCGACAACTTTAAACTTTAAACCTGAAACTTTAAACTCCCTCAAACAAAAACCCCGCCTGCCTCTCGGCAAACGGGGTCCTCAAAACTCACTTCAGCCGCTTCGCAGCTTACTTGATCTCCTGCGCCCAGAAAATGTGCCAGTCGTCCAGGTTGTTCAGATCCACCGCGCCCGGATTCACGCTGCCGTCATCCGCGATGCCATCCGCATCCAGAATCGTCTTCCGCGTGCCGTCGTCGTGGATGTAGCCCATGATCGCCTGGTTGTGCTTGTAAAGGTCACCCTTCGTCAGCTTCACCCCCGGCTGCGCCTTGATCCAGCTCTCAAGCTGCGGATAGCTCGGCTTCGTCGCGATGAACGCCTTGAAGGTCTCAATGTTGATTCCCAGCGCGTCCAGCGTCATCTGGTCATACCCGCAGCCGATGCCCGGATAATCAGCATGCAGCTTGCCCGCCGCAGCCAGGGAAGCCTTCTGCCACAGGCGCGGAAGATGAAGAACACCGAGAGGGCCGGCAATGCCGGAACTGATAAGAGGAACAATCTGGCTCATGATTAGAATGTAGGTTGGAGTTTCGGGAGAAGCATTCGCATCTGCGAACACACACCCCGACTTTGACGGCTGCTCCGAACAGCAGCAATGAAAAAGATTGGGCCAGAATTGGCAACACCAGCACCCGAAAAACACCGCGAATCCCCATGAATCCATGTCCACGCATGATCATCCGGAAAAATTCGCTAACATTCCCGTCCATTCGCGTTGAAACCCGTCCTTATTTTTGACCTTTCTACGCCTCTCGGTGGCCATGCGCCATGCCCCCGTTTTTTTCCTCCCCTTTCCCCTCTTTCGGCCATCCATTTTCTGCGCCACTGATCGTATCCCCTTCTCATGAAAAAGCTCTGTCACCTCGCCCTCGCTGCGCTCCTCGCCCTCCCTTGCGCCGCCGCTGACGAAAAACCCGCCAAGGCCCCCAAGCCCGCGCCCATCAAATCCCCTCTCGAACTCCACCCTTGGTCCGGCACCCTCAACGTGCCCGATCCCGTCGCTGTCACCGTCGATCCCCAGGGCCGCATCTACGTCTCCGCCACCACCCGCCGCAAAGTCGCCGACCTCGACATCCGCGAGCACACCCAGTGGATCCCCGACGACGTCGCCCTCACCAGCGTCGATGAAAAAGAAGCCTTCCTCAAACGCGAGCTCGCCCCCGGCAAAACTCGCCTCCCCCGCGGCGGCCTCGCCGACCACAACAAAGACGGCTCCATCGACTGGAAAGACCTCACCGTTCACAGCGAGCGCATCTACCAGCTCCGCGACACCGACCACGACGGCACCGCCGACAAAATCACCACCTTCGCCGAAGGCTTCAACAGCGTCGTCACCGGCATCGCCGCCGGCATCCTCTATCACGACGGCTGGGTCTACCTCACCGTCGCCCCCGACCTCATCCGCCTCCGCGACACCAACGACGACGGCGTCGCCGACGAACGCGAAATCGTCGCCCACGGCTTCGGCATCCACATCGCCTACGCCGGACACGACATGCACGGCCCCCGCATCGGCCCCGACGGCCGCATCTACTGGAGCATCGGCGACAAAGGCGTCAACGTCACCAGCAAGGAAGGCAAGCACTTCTACTACCCCCACGAAGGCTGCGTCCTCCGCTGCGAGCCCGACGGCACCCACTTCGAAGTCTTCGCCCACGGCCTCCGCAACGTCCAGGAAATCGCCTTCGACAACTACGGCAACATCTTCGGCGTCGACAACGACGCCGACCTCCCCGGCGAGCGCGAACGCTTCGTCTACATCACCGAACGCAGCGACTCCGGCTGGCGCTGCAGTCATCAATATCAAAAAGAATCCAGCCGCTGGATCCGCGACGGCATCTGGCAGCCCGCCCATCCCGGCCAGCCCCTCTTCATCACTCCCCCGCTCGCCAACTACTCCAACGGCCCCGCCGGATTCATCCACGAACCCGGCACCGCCCTCGGCGCATCCCTCCGCAACCACTTCATCCTCGATCAATTCCCCTCTGGTCAGATGACCGCCTTCCAGATCGTCCCCTCCGGCAGCACCTTCAAAATGCAGAACGAGCGCCTCATCCACTCCGGCCTCATGGGCATCGGCCTCGCCCTCGCCCCCACCGGCGAGCTCATCATCGCCGACTGGGACGGCGGCTACCCCCTCGATCAAAAAGGTGCCATCTGGTTCGCCGACGACCCCACCGCCAAAAACAGCACCGAGCGCCAGGAAACAAATCAACTCCTCAACTCCGACAACCTCACCGCCACCCACATCTCCCATCCCGATCAACGCGTCCGCCTCCACGCCCAGTTCACCCTCGTCAAAAAAGGTGATTACACCCTGCTGCAAAAAACAGCAGAAGACAAAAAGGCAGATCAACTCGCCCGCATCCACGCCATCTGGGGACTCGGTCAGGGCATGCGCTCCGCCAAAGTCGAAGCCTCAACGCTGACCAAACTCCTCACCGACTCAGATCCCGAAATCATCACCCAGTGCATCAAAATGCTCGGCGATGTCAAAACCAGCGGTGTCCCCATCGTCCCCCTCCTCTCCCACGCATCCACCCGCGTCCGCTTCCATGCCGCCATCGCCCTCGGCAAGCTCGAAGAACCTACCGCCGTGAAGAGCCTCCTCGCCATGGCCGCCAAAGAAAGCACCGATCCCTACATGCGGCATGCGATTGTCACCGGCCTCGCTGGCTGCGCCGATGAAGCCACCCTCGCCAGGCATCTTGACGACAAGCAATCGCTGTGCTGCCTCCTGGCTCTCGCACGCCAAAATTCGGCGCGCGTTGCCGATTTCCTGACAGATTCAAACCTCGCCCCCGAAGCCGAACGTGCCATCCATGATGACGTCGGCATCCCCGCCGCGCTGCCAGCGCTTACCAAACGGCACACGAGCCGTGGCTTGAACGCCTGCCTGAGGCTCGGCGTCGCGGAACCTGTCATTCAGGCAGCACTGAAGCCGTCTCCCCTGCAAGGAGAAGCCCTTGATATACTGCTCACTTTCACCCAGCCACCACGGCTTGACCGCATCGACGGCATGGCCCATGAAAATGCTCCGCGTGATGAGAATGCCTTCGCCAGCCAGGTACAGCCGCAACTTGATGCGCTGCTCGCCATTCAAGACGGCGAACTCAAGGCCAAGGCTGTTGAGCTGCTCACACAACTCCAGCTCCAAGTCGCCGCCCCTGTCCTGCTGCAAATCATCGCGGACAAATCCGCACGCGACAGCCTGCGCGCGGAGGCGTTAAAGCTGATGGCAGCGCAGCATGCGGGCACGCCCGAGTTCGCCGCCACTCTGGATCTGGCACTTGCCAAAACATCACCTGCCGACCTGCGCCGCGAGGCCCTGAGACAGCTCTTCTCCCACCAGCCCGACCGAGCCATCACCGAAGCCGCCGCTGTCCTGGAAAAAGGCGACACCACCACCCAGCAGCTCGCCCTCTCACTCCTCGCCACCTCCAAAGACGACACCGTCATCACCCACTGGCTCGATCTCCTCCTCCAAAACAAAGCCCCCGCCGCCATCCAGCTCGACATCCTCGAAGCCGCCGCCACTCGCGAAGCGTTGAAACCCAAACTCACTTCTCTGCAACTCAATGCATCTGAGCTCCTCGAAGGCGGCGACGCCACCCGTGGCAAAGAGATCGTCACCAACAACATCGCAGCCAACTGCATCGCCTGCCACACCGTCGAAGCCAAGGAAGGCAGCCTGGTCGGCCCCAACCTCAAAACCATCGGCAGCCAGAAAGACCGCAAATACCTCCTCGAATCCCTCCTCAATCCCCTTGCCCAGATCGCCCCCGGCTTCGGCCTCGTCTCCATCACCACCAAGGACGGCAAATCCCTCTCGGCCATTTTGGAGAAAGAAGACGCAAAACAAGTCACTTTGAAGCTCCCTGATGGCAAAACGCAATCCATCTCCCGCGACCAGATCGCCACCATCACCCCTCCAATGACCGTCATGCCCCCCATGCTCGGCATCCTCACCAAACCCCAGATCCGGGACGTGGTGGCCTATCTCGCCGGATTGAAAGGGAAGACCAGCAAGAAGACGGACGCAGCGGCACACTGACAGATAAGCCGAAACATCCATTCTCAATCAGCAAGATTCTGATTGCCCGAACGATGCCGCACATGGCAGCATCGGGAAATGAAGAAATACCTATTCAGGCTGCGCATTTTTCTGTTCGCGTCCTTGTGTTTTGCGGTTGCACCGGCGCTTCCGGCCCAAGAGAAGGATAAGCAGCCTCAGGATGCGCAGGGTGAGTGGTCGCTGCGCGTGTATCGTTACCCGGCTTCGGAACTTCTGGGTGGATTTGTTTCCAGCGAGCATGGGCAGCTCACCCCACCGGCACTGCCCGCAGCGACTGCGAGCGAAGAGGAAATCGCCAAATTTCTGCGCCGTTCGCATTTCGTGGTGGATCAGCATTTGAAAAAGGCAGGGCTCACACTGCCGCCGGGATCTCTCGCCGTGTTTGACCCGAAGAACAAAACGCTCGCACTGCGCAGCACGGGGCTGACGCACGAGCGCATGGCCGCCCAGGCAGCGGAGGCCATACGAGCCATGCCCAGGCTGATCAGCATCAATGTGCAGATCATTGAAGCAGAACAGGCTGTCGTGAACGAGGCCGTGAAGCTGGTGAAAGCGCAGGCAGACCATGGGGCCGCATGGGCCAGGCTGGATGCTCTCGCCTCGCAGAAGAAGGCCACCTACATCGGCGATCTGAGGATGGAAACTAAGAGCGGCACCCGGGCGACGGTGTTTAGCGGAGAAGGCCGCTCCTATGTCACGGAAATGACGGTGGATGAGGCCCGGCGCTCCAGCACCGCCATGGAGCAGAGGGATGCGGGGACACGGCTGGAACTGGAACCTGTCATCGGCGTGGACGGAGAAACCATGGAACTGACCTGCTCACTGGAACACCATTTCCGAGGACCGAAGGAGCACTGGGACAAGATCAGCGCCACGGGCGACCGCCTTGTGGAATCTCCCAACATTGATTTTTACAATGCGCACGTGACCACCGGCATCACCATGCTGGGCGGCATGACCAAGCTGCTTGGCATCTGGAAACCTGAAGATGTCGCGGAGCCTGAGCGCGCAGGAAATCTGCAGGCCGCCTTTCTCAAAGCCCACATCGTCTCCTTGCTGCCCGCATTGGACACGCGGGTGGAGCAACTTCTCCTGAAGCATGGCGAGAAGGTCGAAAAGACACCCACCGCACCACCGCCTGAGCCGCCGGGAGCGACCAAGGGCATCATCACCCGCAGTTTCCACATCACCGAAGACCTGCTGACGATGGGGGATTCACCCATGGGGGGCGCAGTAGCGGCCGATCCCTTTGCAGCCGGTGCCGCCCCGATGGCAAACGAGGCACGAATGACGATACGAATCACCGCCGTGGAGATTCTAAAGTCCAAGGGCATCCCCTTCCCGGAAGGCTCCTCCGCCAACTACAAGCCGAGCACGGGCGAGCTCCTCGTCCGCAACACGCCTGACAACATGAAAATGGTGGAAGATTATATCGCCACTTTGAAACAGCGTGCACCGCGCAATCTAGCCACGACGTTGCACATCATCGAGGCAGATGCCGCCACCATCCGCCGGCTGGCGGCCAGCACGGCCACCACCACAGACCATACGGCCGCATGGCAGGAGGTTGAGCAGGGTGTGGCGCAAAACAAGATCCGCCTTCTGCGCTCCGTGTTTCTTGAATCCAGGTCCGGCCTCCGCAGTAATTTCGAAACAGGCCGAGAGTTCATCTACATCACCGAAACCTCCAGCAGTGAACTGGAGCAAACTGCCACCCAAACCGGCAACAGCGACGCCAAAAGCGCACCGACGAACATCAGCAACGTCCATGTCTCCAGCAGCGCAGCCCCGCAGTTTTCATCGGCAGCTGAAATGCAGCTTGTAGGACTTCGCTTTGAAGTGGAGCCGACTGTCAGTTATTCCGAGCCGGACGCAGTCGAACTCACGACTGCCATCAAGTATGACTACGCCATTCCTGTGGTCACTGACTCATCCGGCCAGCCGGACGCCAAAACGATCCGTCCTTTGAACCACAGCATCCAGTTTCACCAGGCCCAGTGCACGGTGGGCACCACGATCGCCGGCGGCACCCACCGCCTGCTGAGCGTGTGGAAACCTGAAGGCACGCCTGAGTTTGACAAGGGCGACGTGCTGCAGGCCGCTTTCATATGCATCGACATCGTACCCGTGGAGCGGACTACCAAGCCTTGAAATTTACATCGGCCCCGGCGGGCGTTCTTCTTCCAGCATCGGCACAGGCGCTGCCGATGACGAGCCGGAGCCTTTGCCGAGACGTCCGCTGTAGAGGTCGATGGCGCGTTTGGCGATGATGTCGATCACGGCGGGCTGCAAGGTGCGGGCGGCGACGTTGGAGACGGCCATGCCAGCCCACATGATGGGAGACTTGAAACGCAGCACCTGCCAGTAGGGAAGCAGGCGTTTGTACCATTTGTTGGCGGTCTGCATTCTTTCGTGATTGGCGATCTTGTGGGTCATTTCCCAGGTTTTCAGCGCCGTGCTGGCACTGACATCCACGAGGCGGCCGATGGAGCGCGTTTGGAGAAAATCCGCCACATCCATGGCAGCAAGGTGCACGGCGCGGGAGAACTGGCTGAGGCCGGGCGCCAGCAGCGCCTCCTGTTTGCCGGGATGGTAGATGGCCGCGATCTCGCGCACCAGCTTCGGCACTTCATCCACCAGCGGTGGCAGCCACTCGGGGTTCAGGCTCTTCTGCCAGCGCAGGCGGTTTTTGCAGGCTTCGACGGCTGCATGGGCTTTTTCGTCTGCCAGACCGCATTCGGGATAGACGAAACTTGCCAGCGCATGCTGTGCCGCCCGCAGATCGGCGGCGAAGCGCAGGAGCTTCCAGATCACAATCGACGCTGCGCCGATGAGGACGCCGGCAAGGAAGGTCAGGATGTGGCCCCAAGGCATGCTCGTACGGGAGAGCACCCCGGGCAGGGTGTCAAGATGACGAAAGTGGCGAGACAGCCTGCTTGCGGCGGCGGGATGACACGCCATAGATGCGCCTCTCACCATGTCCTCCATTTTCGAACTCTTCTCTCTTCAAGGCAAAACCGCTGTCGTCATCGGCGGCACAGGCGAACTCTGCGGTGCCATCGCAGAAGGTTATGCATCTGCGGGTGCGGAAGTCGTGCTCGTCGGGCGCGATCAGTCCAAGGCTGACAAGCGCCTGGAGACCATTCAAGCCGCAGGCGGGCAGGCCTATTTCGTTTCCGCAGACGCCAGCCGCAAAGCCGACCTGCAAATCCTGCTGGATCAGGTTCTGGAGCGTTCCGGCGGCTGCCAGATTCTCGTGAACGGTGCGGGCGTCAACTCCGCAACGCCGTTTCTCGACATCCCTGAGGACGAATACGACCGGATCATGAACATCAACACGAAGGGCGTGTTCCTTGCCAGCCAGGTGTTCGGCAAATACTTCGTGGATAACAAAATCCCGGCCTCCATCATCAATCTGGGCTCCATGTCCGGCCTGCTGCCGTTGAGCCGCGTGTTCACCTACTCCATGTCCAAAGGGGCGGTGCACAATCTCAGCAAGAACCTTGCGCGTGAATGGGCTCCTCTTGGCATTCGCGTGAACACCTTGGTGCCCGGCTTCTTCCCTGCCGAGCAGAACAAGAAAGTGCTCACGCCTGATCGCGTTGCCAAGATCATGGGCCACACGCCGATGAACCGCTTCGGCGAAGCCAAGGAACTTGTCGCCGCAGCGCTGCTCCTCGCGGGTGCCGGCAGCTCATTCATCACCGGCCATGAGATGGTGGTGGATGGCGGGTATTCGTCGCAGACGATCTGAGGTTTTAAACCCTCGCGATAGAATCGCAAAATTAGGCACGTTTAGGCCAGTGGTAAGACCTCTAACCACATGGCTTTTTCATCCATCAAACCCCAGCGCAGCCTTGTTGAAGAGGTGTGTGCACGCATTGCATCTGAGATTCGGGACGAAGGCGGCGGGGGGAATGGGTGGCTGCCGCCGGAGAGGGATCTGGCGCTGAAACTGGGCGTGAGCAGGCCGGTGGTGCGGGAGGCGACGAAGCGGCTGGAGTTGCAGGGGCTGCTGGAGGTGAAGCATGGGGTCGGCACGAAGGTGGTGGACAAGCTGCACAAGCCGCTGAACGGCTCGCTGGCGTTGCTGATTCCGGATGACAAGGAGCGGTTGCGGCAGCTCATCCAGGTGCGCTTCATGCTGGAGCCGGAGAATGCGAGACTCGCTGCCACGAATGCCACGGTGACGCAGATTCGCAGGCTGCGTGCGGCTTTGCAGGAGCTGGCGGAGACGCAGGATTTTGAGACTGCGGTGGAGGCTGACATGGCGTTCCATCGGGAACTGGCGGCGGCATCGGGGAATCAGATTGCGAACCTGCTGCTGCATTCGCTCTCCGAACTGATTCAGACGAGCCTCAAGCATGGTTACAGCCGCACCTCGACTGACAATGCCGTGCGGCAGCATGCAGCGGTGCTGAACGCCATTGAGAAACGCGACCCCGCTGCCGCTGCGAAAGCGATGCGCGAACATTTGATCACCGCCGAGGCCGATCTGGCCCTGCCCAAAGCCAAAAAAGCAGCATGAAATCACTCTCTTATTTTTCCTTCGTCCTTGCGAGCAGCAGTGTCTTCGCCGCCGAGCCTGATGCAGCGAAGCTGTTTCATGAGCAGGTGGCACCGGTCTTGGTGAAGAACTGCGTGGAATGCCACAATGACGTGACGACCAAAGGCGGCCTTAATATGAGCACGCTGGCGGATGTGCTCAAAGGTGGTGACGATGGTCCGGCGCTGGTTCCGGGCAATGCAGCCGAGTCATCGCTATACACGATGATTGTGCCGGAATCCGCAGGTGAGAAGGCGGAGATGCCGAAGAAGAAGCCCGCACTTTCCACCGCCGAAACCGACCTCATCAAACGCTGGATCGACATGGGGGCGGCGTGGCCTCAGGAGATTGTGCTCAAAGAGAAGCCCAAAGGCGATATTACGCACTGGTCGCTGCTGCCGCTGAAGTCATCGAAGCTTGCCTCCATCGATGAGTTCATTGCGGAAAAGCTGAAGGAGAAAAACCTCACGATAAATGCGCCGGCGAATGCCCGCACATTCATCCGCCGTGCCAGCTTTGATCTGACCGGACTGCCGCCGACGCCAGAAGAAGCGGCTGCATTTGAAAAGGAATTCAGCCGGGATCAAACCGCGGCTGTTAAAAGCTTGATCGACCGCCTGCTGGCTTCACCGCGCTATGGGGAGCGCTGGGCGAGGCATTGGCTGGATGTGGTGCGCTTTGCGGAAAGCCACGGCTTCGAAATGAACCGTGTGCGGCCCAATGCGTGGCCGTATCGAGATTTTGTCATTCGTGCGTTCAATGAGGACAAGCCGTATGACCAGTTTGTGCGTGAACAGATCGCCGGGGATCAACTGGGCACAGATGAAGGTACGGGATTTCTCGTGGCCGGTTCCTGGGATCAGGTGAAGGGCCAGGACCCTGTGCTGCGGGCGAATCAACGGGCGGATGAGATGCATGACCTCGTCAGCACCACGGGCAGCACTTTTCTTGGGCTTACGATTGGATGCGCGCGCTGTCATGATCACAAGTTCGATCCCATTTTGCAGACCGACTATTATCGTGTGCGCGCCATCTTTGAGGGGGTGCAGCATGCAGAGCGTGAACTGCGCCCGGCAGATGCTGATCTACGAATGAAGCAGGCTGAAGGCGTGCGGGCTGAGATCGCGAAGGTGGATGCGGCACTCGCACGCTTCCAACCACGCGCCCAACTTACCAAACGCGTGCTGGTGGATGATGATCTGCCGCCACCAACGAAGCCAGATGCCATCGGCTGCGTGCAGATTGAGCAGCCCACGAATGGCAAGCCCATCGAATACTCTCCGGGCACTGAACTGGGCCAGGCCGCAGATCCGGGGGATGCGACGCGGCTGCCCAATCTCGGCGAGAGCTACCGCTACTGGAAGGCGGAGAAGGATGCTGCCGCGAAGGATTTCTTCTCATGGAATCCGCGTGTCTCAGGCAAACAGCGCATCTGGCTGTCATGGGCGGCATGGACCACCCATGCGAAGGATGCGCGCTACATCCTCGATCTGGATGGGGATGCGAACACCAAGGGAGATCAAACGGAGATCGCGAGCGTGGATCAAAGCAAGTTTGCCGATGGCAGCGGTGCGATTCCTGGAGAGAAGCGCTGGAGCGGATTCAAGTATGCCGGAACGTATGCGCTGACGAAGGATTCCATCCTCATCCTCCGCAGCGGCAAACTCGGCGGGCCCACCGTGGCGGATGCGGTGCTGTTTGAAGCAGCGGACGGAACCCAGCCTGCATCACAGCCGCATCTGCGGGCACCGGTGACGCATCTGGCGAACCGAGAGAGCTTTGATGCGGTGAAGGCGAAGTTTGTGCGCTTCACGATTCATGCGACGATTGGAGGTCAGCCGTGCATTGATGAGCTGGAGGTATTTACGGCCGGCAAGCAGCCACGCAATGTGGCGCTGGCGAAGAACGGCGCGAAGGTGACAGCTTCGGATGTGTTCAGTGACGGCACGAATCCCATTCATCAAATCGCACACGCAAATGATGGTCTGTATGGCAACGCAAAGAGCTGGATTTCGAAGAATGCGGGCAAGGGCTGGCTGCAGATCGAGCTGCCGCGTGAGGAGAGCATCAGCAGCGTGGTGTGGAGCCGGGATCGTGGTGACAAAAAGGGCAAAGTCTATGAAGATCGGCTGGCCACGGACTATGTGATTGAGACCTCGCTGGATGGAAAGGCATGGCAGGCCGTGGCGTCATCGGCTGACAGGCTGGGTGTGGAGTATCGCGATCGCATCCGCGATATTCCGACCTTAAGCGGAGTCTCGGCAGACAACGCCGCCGAGGTAAAGAAGCACAGCGAGCAGCGTGCGGTGCTGCAGCGCAGGCTGAAGGAAATGACGAGTTTTCCCATGGCCTACCTGGGCAAGTTTGAGCAGCCTGGGCCGACCTTCCGCTTGCAGCGTGGCGACCCAATGACGCCGCAGGAGGAAATCGCGCCCGGAGCGCTGGCTCAGATCGGCGCAAAACTGGATCTTCCCAAAGACACACCTGAAGCGGAACGACGCATGGCATTGGCGAAGTGGCTGACCGATCCGCAAAACCCGCTCACAGCGCGCGTGATGGTGAACCGAATCTGGCACTATCATTTTGGCACGGGCATCGTCGATACACCGAGCGATCTCGGCTTCAATGGCGGCAAGCCGTCACACCCAGTTTTGCTCGACTGGCTGGCCTCGCAGTTTATGCAGCGCGGCTGGAGCATGAAGGAGATGCACCGCATCATCATGAACTCAGCGGCTTACCGGCAGTCGAGCGCTGCGAATGACGCGGGGATACTGGCGGATTCGGGCGCGCGAATGCTGTGGCGCTTCCCGACACGGCGGCTCGAAGCGGAGCCGCTGCGCGATACGATCCTGGCTGTCAGCGGCGTACTGGACCTGACGATGGGCGGGCCGGGGTTTGATCTCTTTGTGCCGAATGACAACTATGTGAAGGTGTATCAATCGAAGCAGGAATTTGGACCCGACACGTTCCGGCGCATGGTGTACCAGAGCAAACCACGCGTGCAGCTTGATGACACGTTTGGAGCGTTCGACGTGCCGGATGCGGGACAGATCGCCCCGCGTCGCACCTCAAGCACGACGCCATTGCAGGCGCTGAATTTTCTGAACAGCACCTTTGCCATGCAGCAGAGCGAACTGCTGGCCGCACGACTTGAAAAGGAGGCGGGCAAGGAGCCTGATGCGCAGGTGAAGCGTGCATTTCAACTGGCCTACCAGCGCGAGCCCAATGCGGACGAACTGGCGGCCTCCGCACAACTCATTTCACAGCACGGGCTGGCGATGTTCTGCCGCGCGCTGTTCAACACGAGCGAGTTCATGACCCTGTATTGATCCTGTTATGCAAAACCATCTTCTATCCCGTCGGAACTTTCTCAATCAAGGCGTCAGCGGGCTGGGCAGCATCGCTTTGACCTCGCTGCTAGCGCAAAAAGGTCTGCTGGCAGACGATCCCATTCGTCCGCGCATTGACCCGGCCCATCCCTATGCGCCGCGCCCCCCGCATTTTGAGCCGCGAGCGAAGAACGTGCTCGTGATTTTCTGCTCGGGAGCGATGAGCCATGTGGATACGTTTGATTACAAACCGGAACTGGTGAAGCGGCACGGAATGCCACTGCCAGGGGCGGCGGATTTGATCACTTTTCAAGGGGCGCAGGGGAACCTCGTCAAACCCATCTGGGAGTTCAAGCCGCGCGGACAGAGCGGCAAGATGATCAGCGACCTGCTGCCCAACATCGCCGGGTTTGCGGACGACATGTGCTTCATCCATTCGATGACGGCGAAGTCAAACACGCATGGCCCGGCGGAGAATCAGATGAGCACGGGATACATTCTGGATGGCTTCCCCGGCATGGGCTCCTGGGTGACGTATGCACTGGGCTCGGAGTGCGATGACATGCCGGCCTTTGTGGCGATCCCTGATCCGCGTGGCGTGCCGCAGATCGGCCCACGGCATTGGAATTCGGCCTTTCTACCTGCAGCATTCCAGGGCACAGCATTCAACGCCAGCAAGCCGATCCCCAATCTGATCCGCCCCGCCAGTGTGAGCGAAGCGGCAGACCGCGACACGCGTGCGTTTGTGAATCTGCTCAATCAGAAACAGGCGCAGGAGCATCCGGCAGACAGCGATTTGGCGGCGCGGATTTCATCCTATGAACTGGCGGCGAGGATGCAGATCGCGGCTTCGGAGGTCGGCAATATGTCCAATGAGAGCAAGGCCACGCTGGATCTGTACGGTGTGAACGACAGCAATGAGACGAAGGCCGGTTTTGCCAAGAACTGCCTGCTGGCACGGCGATTGATCGAGCGCGGGGTGCGGTTTGTGCAGCTTTTCAACGGCTCCTATGCCATGGGCGAGGGCGTGGGCAACTGGGACGGGCACAAGACGATTGAGAAGCAATATTCCGTGCACGGGCCCATCCTTGACCAGCCCGTGGCCGGGCTGCTGAAGGATCTGAAAGCCCGGGGGCTGCTGCAGGACACGCTGGTGGCCTTTGTGACGGAGTTTGGGCGCATGCCGACCTTTCAGAAGGGCGCGAATGGCCGGGACCACAACCCCAAGGGCTTCACGGTCTGGCTGGCGGGTGCCGGGGTAAAAAAGGGCTTCAGCTACGGGGCGACTGACGAATTTGGCTACAAAGCGGCAGAGCGCGTGAGCACCATTTACGACCTTCATGCCACCCTTTTGCACCTGCTGGGCATCGATCACGAGCGCCTGAGCTACTACAACAACGGCATCGAAAGACGGCTGACGGACGTCCACGGGCATGTGCTCAAAGACGTGCTGGCATGAGCCGACCTGAGAATGAGGGGGAAAAAACGTTTGATTTCCTCCTCAAAGTCTCCACCATGCGCCTCCCCAAAACCTGACCCCATTCCCGTACACGTACCATGGCAGTTGTTCTCCGTCTCCGTCAAGAAGGCCAAAAAGGCCGTCCAGTCTTCCGTATTGTTGCGGCTGACCAACGCTTCCCAAAAGAAGGCCGTTTCCTCGAAATCCTCGGTACCTACGATCCTCAAAAGGGCGTCAAAGGTGCAATCGTGAAGCTTGATCGCGTCAATGCCTGGATCTCCCAAGGAGCCAAGCCCTCTGACACCGTCAAGAGCCTCATCAAGCACGCCGCTTCCGTAGTCCCAGCATAAGCTTGCCATGGACGCGCCGGAAGCCCTCCGCGAGTTCCTCTCTTATGTGGTGGCGAATTTGATCGACCACCCGCAGCAGGCGACCATTGCCATCGGCACTAATATCAACGGTGCCGTCGCCTACCGTGTGCAACTGGCACCGGAAGATGTGCGTCATGTCATTGGCAAGAATGGCATGACGATCAGCGCGATCCGCTCCTTGCTCAACACAGCGGCCGCCAAGCATGGGATCAAGATTTCCCTCAAAGTAGGTTCCTCCCAGCAGGAGGATGCGGAAGCCGCCAATGCGGCTGCGCAAGACGAAGGGTGAGCTGATCAGGCCACCCGGCTTCCCGCCCACCAGCCCAAAGCGGCGGCGGACATGCCCAGCAGAATGCTGCCAAGGGCATTGAGAAGCGCGAGCCAGGAATGCTGGTTCAGCAGCAAAAGCCACGAGTCGTTCGCGAGCGTGGAAAAAGTCGTGTAGCCGCCCAGCGCCCCGGTGGCGGCGAAAAGCCATGGCCCGCTGCCCTTGTCCTTCATGGCAGGCAGGGCAAAGAGGAAGCCCAGGATGAAACTGCCCAGGATGTTGGCCGTAAACACTCCCCACGGAAAGACGGACTTCGGGAGCAGACGCGCCATGCCGATGACAGTGCCATACCTCAGCACCGAGCCGAGGCCACCGCCCAGAAAGATAAACAGGAGATTTTTCATATTTGCGGTGAACCCTCTGCCGGCACCTCTCGTCTGGAGCCCCCGACCGTCTGCGGCGCGATGCGCGCATGCCACACATAGCGCTGGAACAAAACTTTGACCGAGGCCGTAAGTGGCACCGCCAGAATGGCGCCGAGCAGTCCGCCGAGAAGCAGGCCCCACACGAGCACCGAGGCGATCACCGTCATCGGGTGCAACCCCACCGCTTCTCCCACGATACGCGGCGTGATGAACAAGGCGTCGATCTGCTGCACCAGGGCGAAGACACCCGTCACCACCAGCGGCATGACCCACCATGGATCGGCAGAAACGAGGGCGCTCCCACCTTGCACGGAGGCAATGATGACCGCCGGAATCCAGCAAAGAATGATGCCCAGGTACGGGATGATGCCCGCAAGGCAGAGAGCCAGACCGATGAGCAAGCCGAAATCCAGACCCACGATCATCAATCCGATGCCGGTGGCGATGCCATTGATCATGCTGACAAAAAGCTGGCCGCGAAAGAAGGCCACCAGATAGCTGTTGATCTCATTGAGGCAGCTCACCAATTCATCTTTGAAGGCCGAGGCCCGCAGCGGCAGGTAGTCAGACCACTGCTCCTGAATCCTGGCGCTCTCGATGAGGAAATAGTAGAGGTACAATGGCACGATGATGAAGGAGAGCAGAAAGCCGAAGATGCCGAGGAACCCGCCCACACTGGTTCTGAGGAAGGCCCAGACCATGCCCGGCAGTTTGGGCAGCGTGGTCTTCACCCAGTCTCCACGCAGAAAGGACTGAAAGTCGGCATCCACCTCGTCGCCGCCTTCCTTGGCGGTCGGGGCCGCAGTCTGGCCACCAGATGAGGGCTCAGGCGTTGCGGCTGGTTTGGGGACGGGCAGAGCAATGTTGTACTTTGCCGCGAAATCGACCACCGCCTTCTGTACTTTCGTATAATAGACCGGCACACGATCCGCCAGATGGTGGGCGGGATCATCGAGTTTGACCACGATCCACCAGCCCAGACCTCCAAAGGCCAGGGAAAAGACCGCAAAGGCCAGCAGCACGGAGCGCTGGCGGCTGAGTCCGCGCCGCTCCAGCCACTCCACACCGGGCTCCAGCAGGTAGGCAAGGACCCCCGCCACGGCAAATGGCACGAGAATGGGTTGGAGAAAGGCCATGACCTCTGTCGAAAGAGAAATGAGCTTGATGGCCAGCCATCCGATAAAGGCGAGCGACAGCGCGGTGATGGCTGTCCATAAAACTTTGCGCTGAAAGACGGTGGGAAGGTTTTTCATCAGGGAGAATGGCGCGCAGACTAGCCGGGCACCGCTGTTTGGGTACTCCAAAGATGCCCGCAAATTGGACAGCCGAGACACAAGGCGTATCGTCGGTCACCATGTCCCGTCCTCAGCCCCAGCCCGTTGATCCCGCCGAACTGCCGCAGCTCGCCCAGGCCACCATGCGTGCCGGGAAGTTTCCCATGCTTGCCACGGTGGATGGCGACCAGCCACGGCTGCGCCCAGTATCTCCAGTGCGGACGGACGGCTTCACCGTGTATGTGGCCAATCTGCGCCGCTACGGAAAGACCCGCGAACTGGCGTCCAATTCCAAGGCCGAGCTGTGTTACAGGGATGATCAAGACAATCAGGTGCGCATCACGGCCACCGCCGAGATCGTCACCGAGCGTCCGCTGCTCCAGGAAATCTGGGACTCAAGTCCCTTGCTGCGCGCCTACCTCGGCAGCATCGACAATCCTGAACTGATCATCTATCGTTTCGTGCCCACCCAGGTGCGCTACATGCGTGAATGGGCCTTGGAGTATTTTGAAGTGCCTTTTTGAGCACCTTTGGAAAGTAACCCATCCTTTTGGCCTGAGGTGTGCGTTGTAACCGGGCAGAATGAACGTGTCGTGCAATGTGAATAACTTCGGCTTTGTGAATAAGTTCTTGCCACTCACTGCACGTTCTGACACTCTTCGGCAATTACCGTGATTCATTCAAATAATCACATTTCGGGATCGGTACGTTTGGCTCTCCCCCGCGCCAACGAAAAACTGTCCCCCGCCTTTTCAACGCAGGCAACCCACACACCCACTAAACTACCATGGACCGTGACGACCACCCAGCATCGGTAATCTCCTCTGGCATCTCCACCCGCACCTCCGATTCTGGTCCTGTTTCTGTGAATTCCGCCTCCCCCTCTTCCTCCCGACGCCGACGTACGGGCCCCGTCACTGCCACCAAGACCTTCGTTCTCGACACCAACGTCCTGCTGCACGATCCCGCCTGCATCCACCGGTTTGCTGAGCATCACATCTGCATTCCAGTCGATGTTTTGAGCGAACTGGACCGCTTTAAAAACGAGATGACGGAACGCGGTGCAAACGCGCGAGAAGTGCACCGCGCACTCATGAAAATTTTTGCCACCAAGGGGGCGTCGGTCACCAGCGGCGTGCCTACCGATGGGGGCGGCAGCATCCGTGTCGCAGTCTATGATCCTGAAGAGGCGCGCAAGCACGCCAGTGTGCAGGGATTTGAGCGAATTTTTCACGATCTGGACAAAGCCGATCACCGCATCCTGGCATGCACGCTGTGGCTGAGCGAGCAAGTCTCACCCCCGGTCATTCTCGTCAGCAAAGACCTCAACATGCAGCTCAAGGCACGCGCCGTCGGCATCGAGTGCGAGGATTACCTGCATGACAAAGTCGAGCCGCGTGAGGTCGCCAATTTTGACATCGCTCGTGTAGAGGTCAGCCAGCATGAATTGCAGCGCTTCGCCAGCAGCGGCATCCTGCCCATGACGGAAAGCCGCACTGCGGGCATGGTCGTGAATGACTACGCTCTGCTCTCCGCCGGGGACAAGGCCACGATGCCGGCCAAGCTCAGTGCCAATGGAGAGTTTGTCCGTCTGCACCACACCCCGGAGTCGATCAAGGTGGGCCAGGGCCGGGCCATCAAACCGATGAATCTTGGCCAGGCCTGCTTTTTGGATGCACTGCTTGATCCTGAGATCAGCCTCGTCACCTGCTACGGTCAGGCGGGCACTGGCAAGACTCTGCTCGCAGTGGCAGCCGCCTTGCAGCAGGTTTTCAACCGCACCTACCACGGCGTCACCGTCAGCCGTCCGATTGTTGCCATGGGGCAGACGGTCGGTTTCCTTCCCGGCTCCTTGCAGGAAAAAATGCGCCCCTGGCTGCAGCCTGTCTATGATGCGCTGGATCTGCTGATGCGCCCCATGGAAGGGACGCAGCAGGGGCCGGCGCGCAAAAAGAACCGCTTCATGCCGGAGCCTCAGCAGCAGATCGCCGCGCCCGCCGCGCCGTATGATCCGCTCATTCAGCAGGGCGTCATCGAGGTGGAGGCGCTCTGCTACATTCGCGGCCGCAGCATCCCCGACCGCTTTTTCATCCTGGATGAGGCGCAGCAGCTCACGCCGCTGGAGGCCAAGACCATCGTCACCCGCATGTCCCGCGGCTCCAAGCTTGTCCTCGTCGGTGATCCGGCGCAGATCGACAATCCTTATGTGGACAGCCGCAGCAATGGGCTCGTTTACACCCGGCAGCGCATGCGCGGCCAGACGTTCGCGGCTCACGTTCCGCTGGTCAAAGGCGAACGCAGTGCCTTGGCGGAAGCGGCGGCCCGATTGCTGTAGCCTTCATTGATTACGGAAAATAGCACTTAGAAAATTCCTCTGCGAATTTTTGAAATGGAATGACCGCCGCGTCGTTTAACACGCCACGCGCCGGACTGGCATCCCAGAATCCAGCGCTCAATATCCACAACCCAAAATCAACTCACAATGAAAGTTATCACCTCATTCCTGGCCATTCTTGCCGTCTCCGCAGTCACCTCCTTCGGAGCTGACGCCCCCAAGAAGCCCAAGATGACCCCGGAAGAAATGTTCGCCAAGAAGGACGCCGACAAGGACGGCAAAGTCAGCAAGGAAGAATTCCTCAAGGGTGCCAAGGACGCGGCCAAGGCCGAGGCCTCATTCACCGCCAAGGACAAGGACAAGGACGGATCTCTTTCCAAGGAAGAGTTCACCGCTGCTCCCAAGAAAAAGAAGGCCGCATAAGCCTGCTCTGACATGATTTAAAGTGTCACCCACGCCGCACCCGCCCCGCGCGAGTGCGGCGTCTTGATGTCTGGATCAGGGAGCGCCCTGATGCTGCTGGCAAAAAACAGTGATCATTTATCGAAACCAAACGGGTGTCTTCTCGTTTAACACGGCACGCGTCGGACTGGGACAGTCCCGAATTCCGCGCTTTTCCATCAACAACCAAATATCGACCCACATGAAAGTTACCACCTCCTTCCTCGCCATCCTGGCACTCTCCGCAGTCACCTCCTTCGCCGCTGAAGGCGACAAGGCCAAGCCCAAGATGAACCCTGAGGAAATGATCAAGCGGCTCGACACCGACAAGGACGGCAAGGTCTCCAAAGCTGAATTCCTGGCTTCCCCGAATGCCAAGAAGGACGAAGCCAAGGCCACCGAGCGCTTCGGCAAGATGGACAAGGACAGCGACGGCTTCCTCACCAAGGAAGAAATGACCCCGAAGAAAAAGAAGGACGCCTGAGCCCCTGCCTTTTGACTTTCAACAGTCACTCCATGCCGCACCCGCCCCGCGCGAGTGCGGCTTTTTTGTAACTTCCTCTTCCAGATGGCGGAAGGAGCCCCCGCCTGCCTGACGTACCTAGTGGACGACTCTGCTCTCCTTTTATCCGAATGCTCCGCTGCCATTTCATCACCTTCCTGCTCTTCACCGCCGTCAGTCACGCGGCGGTGGACTACACCACTCAGATCAAGCCGCTGCTTCAGCAGCACTGCGTGAAGTGCCACGGGGCGACCACGCAGAAGTCCCAGCTCAGGCTTGATACCGCCGCCGCCGCAGTCACCGGTGGCAAGCGTGGTTCCGCTTTGCCCGATCTCCTCGTGCAGGTTGTCTCCGGCTCCCACGCTGAAGTCCCGCAGATGCCCTACAAGCGCGGACCGCTGGACTCCGCGCAGATCGCGATGATCAAGCAATGGGTGGAGGAAGGTGCACAGGCACCCGCTGGAGAAACCCCGAGCGACGACCGCCATTGGGCATTCATCGCGCCGGTCAAATCGCCACTGCCGGCTGGTGCAACGCAACATCCCATTGATGCCTTCATTCGCGCAAGCCTCGTCAAGGCTGGCTTGGAGCCCTCGCCTCCTGCCGCACCGGCCACACTCATCCGTCGTCTCCACCTGGACCTCACCGGCCTGCCGCCCACGCCTGCTGAAGTGGCTGCTTTTGTCAAACAGCCGGCATCCGGCATTGAGTCGCTGGCCACCAAGCTGCTCGCCTCCAAGCACTATGGCGAACGCTGGGGCCGCTGGTGGCTTGATCAGGCGCGCTATGGCGACAGCAATGGTTACAGCATCGATGCCCCGCGCAGCATGTGGCCGTATCGCGATTACGTCGTCAATGCCTTGAACCAGGACAAACCTTTTGATCAGTTCACGCTGGAACAACTGGCGGGCGACATGCTGCCGAAGCCTTCGCGTGAGCAGTTGATCGCCACGGGTTTCCATCGCAACACACAGATCAATCAGGAAGGTGGCATCGACAAAGAGCAGTTCCGCATTGAAAGCATCTTTGATCGTGTCGCGACCACCGGCACGGTCTGGCTCGGGCTCACCATCGGCTGCGCGCAGTGCCACGATCACAAGTTTGATCCCATCAGCCAGCGGGAATACTACCAGCTCTTCGCATTCCTCAACAATCAGGACGAGCCCACCCTGCCCGTGCCTGATCCCGGTCAGGATCTCGACAAGCTGAAGGCTGAGCACACACAGGTGCTCAAGCAGATCGACGCACACATCAAGGCGAGAATCGCCGTGCTGCAGGAGTGGGAGAAGACCCTCGGCGACCAGTCCAAAAAACTCGTCGATGCCGAGGCGCTCAAATCACTGGCCAAGCCCGCCGCCAAGCGTGGGGCGGCTGATCAGCGCATTCTTTTCAAGGCCATGACCGGCACGTCTGACAGCGTGTTCAATCCGCTGTATGACCGCCACCTCGAACTCGACAACATTTTCAAGAATGGCACCACCACTCTGGTGATGAAGGAACTGCCGCAGCCGCGCAAAACGACGCTCTTCATCAAAGGTGATTTCACACGTCCCTCTGATGAGGTGCAGCCCGGCGTACTCGCCGTATTGCCGCCTCTGCCTCAAGGGGCCAAGGCTGACCGCCTTGCCCTCGCACGCTGGCTCATTGACCCGAAAAACCCGCTCACCGCACGCGTCATCGTGAACCGCGTCTGGCAGCAGTACTTTGGCCGTGGCCTGGTTTCGACGGAAAATGATTTCGGCACCATGGGCCGCCTGCCCACCCATCCCGAACTCCTCGACTGGCTCGCTGTCGATTTCATGGAGCATGGCTGGAGCCTCAAGCATCTGCACAAGCTCATCGTCACCAGCGCCACCTATCAGCAAAGCTCTGTCATTGACGCAAAATCCGCATCCAAGGACGCGAACAATGACCTGCTCTGGCGGCAAAACCGTCTGCGTCTGGATGCGGAAGTGGTGCGCGATGCATGCCTCGCGGCGAGCGGACTGCTCTCGCCCAAGATGGGCGGCGCGCCCGTTTATCCGCCCATTCCCGAGGGCGTCATGTCCCTCGGGCAGGTCAAACGCGGCTGGCCGCTCAGCAAAGGTAGCGACCGGTACCGGCGCGGCATTTACACCTTCATTTTCCGCGCCACTCCGCCGCCTGCGCTCAGTGTCTTCGATGCTCCCGACGGCTTCAGCACCTGCACCCGGCGCATTCGCAGCAACACTCCGCTGCAGGCGCTCACACTGCTCAACGACAGCGCCTATGTGGAGTTCGCGCAGGCTTTGGCCGCACGCCTGATCAAGGAGGCCAAAACCGACGAGGATCGCATCATCCACGCATGCCAGCTCTGTCTCTCCCGCCCGCCGAAGGAACGCGAACGCGAGGCCCTGCTACGCCTGCTCGCGGCCGAACGTCAATCAAACGCGACCGAGCCCCAAGCCTGGCAGGCGATCGCCCGGGTGATGCTGAATCTGGACGAGACCATCACGAGGGAATGAAGATCACGCCTCCCGGCATTTTAACGCTTCAGCCTCTCTTCACTGACGATTGGGCTCCTTCAATGCCAGGAGCAGCCATTGAGGAGGATTGGCAGGAAGCTTGATCTTGCGATTCTTCTTCAAAAACTCGGACAGGTGGAGCCGTCCGGTCATGGTGCCTTTGTCATCGTGCAGATAGACATAAGGCCGTCCTCCGATCACAGCGCCGACGAGAAGGTTCTTCGGACCTGCGATGTTGAGATCCTCCCTGTCCGGCGTCTGAAATTGAGCGATCAGCGGGACGGCCTCCGCAGGATCCCAGGAATTGACCCTCAATGTCTGGATGTTCGAGCCCCCGGTGAAGACTTTCGCAATTTTTCCGGAAGCATCGAATGTGGCCTCATAGGTGGTTTTCACATTCCCATTCGGCATTGTTTGAACCGTTTTCATGAGCTTGCCGAAAGCGGGTCCCCGAGTGCTCAAATACTGATACGTCGTGGTGCTGCCATCCAGTTTCACATGCACCGCCTCCATTTTTTGAGTGTCGTACTTGTAGCTCTCCTTCTGCCCCCGGGCATTCTCACGTTCCAAAGCAGGAAAAGCATCCTTGGAATTATTGCTGGGAATGACGGTGTAGTCGAAATCTCCATCATGCTTCAGCCAGCCTGTCGCTGGATCCCACTGGAAGGTGCGTGACGTCTGCGGCTTGGCTCCGTCTTTCTCGGTCAAAATCAGCTTCATCATTTTTGTCTTCGAGTCTCTCTCCCATGCGCCGTCCATCACATAACCGGCTTTATTGGTCATACCGATGATCGAAGTTGCCGTGCTGATGACGGACGTGCCGCCAGGAGCCGTCGTCACCAGCGGCTTTGTGCCGACCTTAAAGGAAAGGTAGGCGTCCTTGTTGTAGTCGATGCGCGAAATCATGCCGGTTTTCGGATCGTAGGAGGCCGAAAGAAGACGGCCAAACTGCTTCGACTCAATGGCCGTGGCCTTGGTTCCTTCATAGCTCCAGCGAAGCACATCCCCCTTGTGCGTCAGCGCGGCAAGCAAGCGGCCGTCTGAATAATCATAGGTCCAGCCTGCATCGTCCGTGACTTCAAAATGCGAGGCCTTGATCCGGCCCTTCCATTGCTGGTCCTTCGTAGCGTACAGACTGCTGTCCTTGGCGTCTTGGTACAAGGTTTCACTGTTGCCGCTCAGGGTGTAAAGCCTCACGCTGTTTTCGTTTAACTTTTTGACCCGGCTTTCGAGCAGCGGACACCACCAGCCTTCGCCACCGATCCCCTGCCCCACAAACCGCTGCTCACTGCAAAACTGCAGACGCACCGGAAGCTTGGCCGCTTCGTCTGGGCCGCCGATCTTCATATCCTCGTCAAAATCGAACCAGATGCTCAGATTTCCCCACCGGTCTGCCCAGCCGAGAGAATTCTTAATCTGCTGCAGATTCTGCGACAGTGCCGATGTGGCAACGGTGAGACTGCAGACCAGAGAGACCAAAGATGACCTAAAGTGAGGGGCTCGAATGAAGTTCATAGTTCTTTTACAGCAATACGACCCGCTGATTCCTTAACTTATTGGGACGTTTTTCTCTCCCATGCTATAAAATGTCACGGAGGTGATAAACACTTTTTGTGCAGTCGAGTAAAAAAGGCCCGGCGAATTCCGCATTTGAAGAGAGCCAAGTGGCGAGGTCAAAACGCACACACCTGATGTCCTCTCGCCGTCCGATTCATTGGGAAAAGTCATCCTTATGAAGACCCTCATACCATCCCTGCCAATGTCACTCGGACTGCTGGCCCTGTGTTTCTTCTCCACGCCCGCCAACGCCCAAAAGGCCGCAACTCCTCAAGTTTCTCTGGAGCTGCAGCGCCTTGATCTTCAGGAGCAAAAGCTCTCGCTGCAAAAGCAGATCCTCGACCTGGATCGGCAGCAGCTTGCCCTGGAGCGCAAGATCAGTGAACTGGCCACCGCCCGAAGAGCCCTGCAGGTGGAGGAAACCGACACTTCGATCACCATGAAACTTGAAGGCGATGTACTTTTCGACTTCGACAAGGCTGTGGTCCAGCCCGCCGCTGAAAAACTGCTGGAGAAAGTCGCCACCGTCCTGGGTGAATTTCCCGAGGGCAAGGTGAAGGTGGAAGGCTACACGGACTCAAAAGGCAGCGAGAAGGTCAATCTCGACATGTCGGAACGTCGCGCCGAAGCCGTCAAATCCTGGCTGGTGAAAAAGAAGGGCATTCCTGAAAAGATGATCACCACCCAGGGGCTGGGCGAGGGCAATCCTGTGGCTCCTAATACCAACCCCGATGGCAGCGACAATCCCGAAGGCCGCCAGCAAAACCGCCGCGTGCAGATCACCGTGGAGAAATAATCCGCCCGCTCGCTCAAATGCTTTCCCAGGCGCGTTCGCCCACGGGATCGCGGCCTTCATCATATTCGATGTGGTCGATGAGGGTCTCGATGGGCTTGCCGCTGAGGCCGCTGTCTAGAATGCGCTGCGGAAGTACGGCGGAGCGTTCATCACGCCAGCCGAGTTTGGCGATGAAGCGGTTCCACATGTGGCACTCCTCATCCGTACGCGCAGTGCCATGGGCCTCCACCCAGGCCAGGACATCCTCATTCGTGCCGCCTTCGAGCACACGCGTCTGCAGCGCAGCATATGGAACGCCAAGAAAACGACAGCAGCGTCCGTCGAGGGTGTAAAACTGAGTGTCACCCAGCAGCGCTGTGTAGTCAGCAGGGAGCTTGTCAGCCGCGTGCAGGCGGATCTTGTCCAGCATGCGACCGAAATAGATGAGACGACCGACTTTGGCGTAGCAACTGCGGAGACCTGGGACGTGGGGCATGAGTCAGTCTCTCCACGGCTCTTCATTTGGCAAGCCTTCGTGCCCATTGAAAAATTCACCGGCTCAAGGAGGCGGCAGCGGCACGTCATTAACTCGCGGAGCGGCGGGCTTGGGGGAAGCACCTGGGATGGGTGTAGAAGGTGGGGGAAGAATCGGATTGGGCGGCAGGCCCGTCTGGTTGCGAGATGCGGACATGTTCTGCCGCTGCTGCACGCCCAAGGCTTGATTTGGCGCCGGGGTCAGTTGTGTGGGAATCGCACTCCTGACTTCGACTGGCGGAGCGGTGTTGATATCGGCGAAGCTGACCCAGCCTGCCTGATCGCCCTTCTGCAATTGAATGCGCGTTTTGTCCACGCTCTCGCCGGGTTTGACCGCGCGGATCTTGATGCCCATCTCGTTTTCCGAACCGATACGCGCCTCCATGACCTGAGAGGTGGTGCGGTCCACAAGGACAGCCACGACCCCGCCGTCGATTTCATAAATGCCGGAGAGGCTGAGGTTGTCGGCGAAGTTTGGCCCCGTGGGAGCATCGGGTGAAGGCAGATCCTTCGTGGTGAAGATGGAGCGCTCCCACAAAGGGGCGAAGTGCTCCAGCTTCGGAAACGGCACCGGCGTGGCGTCTTTCGTCTGTGTCTCCTGCGCAGATGCATGAGAGGCAAACATCGCCAGTCCCAGCAGAGAAATGGATAAGGTGGAGAGCTTCATGGCTAATTGACTTTGCTGACCTTGGGAGCCGACTTCTCGCGGAAGAACCGGGTGAACTCGACCTCCGCATTGATGGTCTTGTTGGTGCCGCTGGGATTGATCTGCATGCGGGTGATTCCCAGGAAGCTCTTAGGCTGCTGCAGCGCGTGAAGCCAGCCGAAGAAGGCCTGCTCCTGAACTCCAGCAAGCGTGATCTTCACCGTGGCCTTGTCAAAGTAGCCGAGGTTTTCCTCCAGCGGCAGACCGTCAGGCCCCAGCACGCGTGCGGCTTCAATGAATTCCTTGCCGCCGATGCTGACGCCCATTTTTTCAGCCTCGGCGGTGATGATCTCCAGGAGCTTGGCCGAAGCCTCCTGCGTGCTGGTGAAGTTCGGGCAGTTCTCTTCGAGCCAGCCGTATCTGTCAGCCCATTCAGCGCCCTGGGAGATGGCGAGGTTCATGTCAGCAAGGCGGTCGCGCAGAGTGTCGTTTTCCTCACGAATGGCCATGTAGTTTCTAAAGGCGTACATGAGCCCGCCTCCGCCAATGATGACGAGAAACAGGAAGGCAAAAACGCCCAGAAGAACTTTTTCGCTCTTCTTCATTCCCCCGCTCCTCCTTTCAGTTCAAAGCCCGCACTGCTGTCGCTGGCAAACACAGGCGGCGGACCGTTCAAGCTGTAAGAAGCAAGTGCCTCGATGGACTTGAGCGCCTGGATGTACTCAAAGGCCAATGTGGAATTGGGCATGCGTCCGCGCAGGTTCATGCGGTCCGGAGTCCATTCCCAATGAGTGATGGAAACTTCCTTGGATGATTCAGGCTCCATGAGATGCAGCAACACCTGCTGCGGCCAGACCGTGGGGTCCACCGCAGGGGCCACCTCCTGCCATGCTTTTTTATGATCCATGACGCGCGAGGCACGCGGCGTGAGCACGGCGACCTTTTCACGCAGCATGTTGCGTTCCTGCAAAGCCAGGGAGGTGAGCGTGGCGACGAGAGCAATCGCCGCTGCGATCACCGTCCCAGCCGCCAGGGCCATGAAGCGCGTTTTTGCCCGACGAGTCTGGCTTTGACGCTCAGCAGTGACGTCCTGCGGCATGAGCAGGCTGGAGCCGCGCTCCGGCATGGTGGGAGCCGGCATGTCGCAGCGGTAGGCTGTCAAGCCGGTGACACGCTGGATCTGCGTGATGTCGCCTTCATCAATCCAAAGCACGATGCTTTCGAGGCGGCCGAGCACGCCTTGGAAGCCGAGCTGAAGGCAGATGTTGTTGAGCTCCGCAAGGGCATTGCCGTCCAGTTTGTTGGCTGACAGCGGCGTGCAATAGATCAACTGCGTCCCGCTGGTGATGGCCACCACGAGACGTCCCAGCTCGCGGAAAATCGTGAGGCTGTTTTGCACCAGCGGATAGCACAGTGCGTGCAGCGTGACTTCATCCGGCAGCCGTGCGGTGTCGGAGAGCGGTGTCGGCACTTCCTTGAGTGCGAGGATGCGCGTGAGATACGCGCCTTCTTTTCCCTGCATGTTGCGCACCTGCACACCCGTCTCATCATCCTCCGCCTTGATGCCCATGCGTTCGAGATGCAGCAGCGCCATGCTGCGCAGGTGTTCGGGCTGTCCTTTGAGCCAGGCGGGCAGCGCCCAGAAATGCACGGCCGGAAGTGCGAGCACCCGACGCTGCGCCTCTTTGCCAAATTTGGCGCCATCGGTGCTCTGCTCGGTGTGCAGCAGGCAGGCAGCACCTTCAGCACCCATCCAGCTTTGCCAGACTTGTGCGCCAGGGAGCAGCAGCTCGCAGGGTGGTTT
Source organism: Verrucomicrobiota bacterium (assembly GCA_017301975.1). Lineage (GTDB taxonomy): Bacteria > Verrucomicrobiota > Verrucomicrobiia > Verrucomicrobiales > Verrucomicrobiaceae > Prosthecobacter. The sequence continues at coordinate 38,247 of JAFLEI010000037.1, read as the reverse complement.
ACGTGTTTTTGCCATGGGCAGGGATTTCACCACGCCAGACGGCCTTGCCGTCCTGCGTGATGAGGATGAGTTTTCGTTGCAAGGGGCCGAGCGAACCGACGCTTTCGATGCGGCGGATGGGACCGGCGAACTGAATCCATTGAGTGAGCTGCGCAAGAATCTGCGGCTGATAGACACCCATCAACTGCGCCACCTGAGGCACGCTGCCGAGCCGCACATCATCCTGCGTATGCAACGCGCCATCGCGACCGGCACGCAGCTTCAGCAGCGGCTGCACGCGCTCCAATGGCAGATCGGCAAGAAGAGCAATGAGTTCGGGACGTGCGTCGTTCACATCCACGCGGCCATCGCCAAAAACGGTGAACCACTCGCGCCAGTCGGGCCGCTCAATGTTGACGATTTCCATGCCACGCACCAGCAGCATCTCCTCGACTTCCTTGAACGGACGGTTGAACGGCATGCCCTCAAAACCCATCTTTTCGTAGTCACGTTTTTCGGCGCCATTGAGGCTGACATTGCCGTCGGCATCCACCCAGTCCTTCAGCGCATCGCACAAGGCGGAGACAAACTGCTCCTTGAATCCCCAGCTCGTGAACAAACGGCGCAGCAGCACCTTGTCTCCGGTCTGAATGAGATGGTTGGCGTTCAACCGCGCCTCCTCGGCCACGAGCTTGACGTTGTAGCCACCGCCATCGTTGGCGTTGAAGTGCAGAAGAGGATCGTCCTCGCGCATGACCGGATGGCGCGCCACCTCGATGCCCATCTCAGCGTAACGTTTGGCAAAAATGCGGCCGCGCATCATGCGCGTGTACTGGGAGTCCGCCTGCAACGCCTTCGCACCTGCAAACGCCACCATGCCAAGGACCGCGATCATCCAAAACACGACAATGAGCGCGGAGCCACGCTGCAAGGACGCATCCCGAAAGAACGACGAAGGGATGACGAAGCCGCCGGATCTTGCCGGCCGGCTCCGCAGCCCTTGCGTTACTGGAATTTCATTCGTCATTGTGGCGGAGGTGCCTGCGGCACGCTGACCTGGGCGAGGTCGTTGGCGATCCAAAACGTGTACTCGTGCTCACGCGGGTCGGCGGTGAAGGCAAACTTGAGCTTCATGAAAAGCGGTGGCTGCGGGCGCTTCTTGGGATCCCAGCTGGTGAACCACTTCTTTTCCTCCGGCTCATAAAACTGCCACTGCATCTGCTTGAGCCCTTCGAGGATGGGCAACTCGGCGATGAGGTTGTATTCATCCGGAGTTCTGGCCTTGGGATTGATCTTGAAGTGACGCACCACGAGGCTCAGGTCTTTGGTCTCCCGATTGCGCACGACGCCAAATTCCACGGCGTCCGCGAGCTTCAAACGACGCTCCCACGCGAAGGGCATGTGACCGCCTGCGATGAACAGATTGCCCGAAGCACCACGCGCCGCCTTTTCGAGGCCCGCTGAGAGTTGAATGCCGGGGTCCATGGTTTCCAGGCAGTCACGCCATTGAGTGACGAAGTTGCTGATGCGTGTCTCGGCCACGCGGGCGGTGCTCATAGATTTGCCCAGCTGCATGGCACCGTTGGCCACGCCATAGACGGCGCTCAGGATGAAGCCGATGAGCGCCATGGCCATGATGACTTCGAGCAGCGTGAACGCGGCCTTAGATCGGACTGTGGGGCGAATACACATAGGTTTCCATGCTGCGTTTCATGCGCCGCGTGCGCCCGTCATTGATCCATGCTTCGGCGCGGATGCGAAACATGTGGTCGAGCTTGACCTTGTCTTTGTTGATGAGTTCGACCTTCTCGATGGTTGCGCTGGCGTCGATGTGATCGGCGGTGGGATTGAACGAAATGCTGGCGGCCTTGAACTCGGGCTGGTGCGCCACTTCGGCGAGGACCGACTCAAGCACGCGCAGCACCTGCGCCTCCTGACGGGCGGAGGTTGATGCCTTGGCAATCTGCTCGATCGCCTGTGTCATGCTGACGGCCACGAAAGAAAACAGCGCGAGGGCGAGGATGATTTCGAGCAAGGCGAAACCCGAGGCGGAGGAGGATGTGCGGGTGTGTTTCATCCTTTGACCTGAATGGATTTGCGTTTTGCACAGGCGGTGAGCGGATCGAAACCGATCTCGATCTGCCCTGCCGGGCCGCTGATGCGAACCTCGATGGGCTCACAGATGCCGCTGGGGCTGAACTCCCAGGCTTCCCCACGGCCTGGCTTGCGGAAAGCCTTCTCACCCACACGGCGCACCTGCAGCATGCCGCTGAATTCATCACTCGTGCCAAACGCACCAGCCGAAAGCTCCATGCGCACCGTCTGCTGGCTGTTGAGCGCCTGCAGCATGTTTTGCCGGGCCGTGGTTTCGATCATGGCTGCCGCACGCCGCATTTTGTCTTCAGCGCGCACACCGGAGATGCTGACGGTGGCAATGCCAATGATCAGCAGGGTGATCGACATCGCGACGATGATCTCCAGCAGCGTGAAGCCGGCTGCGCGGGAATGACGAATGCCACGCTGAGGATTCAGCGTGGTTTGCACGGTCTTGGTGATGGACTGGCAGTTCGTCATTCTATTTTTTCGTTATTGATCCCAGCTGCCGATGTCGTCAGCGTTGTCGGCGACACCGTCCGGGCCGGCCGAATAGACATCGAAGCCGGTCTTGTCCTTCACGCCGGGGCGGCGATAGTGATAGGCGTTGCCCCAGGGGTCGATGGGCAGCTTTTTGAGCTTCGGACTCCAGCTTTGCGGGGCCGGACGGCTGCTGGGCTTTTCCACCAACGCGGAGAGTCCCTGTTCTGTTGTGGGCAGGAACATGTTGTCCACTTCATAGGCGCGCAGCGCGGAGGTGATGCTGCTGATGTTGCCTTTGGCAGTGGTCTTTTTGCCGCCCTCAAGCACACCGCCGAAATTGACGATGGCCGCGCCCACAAGGAGCGCCACGATGGCGAGCACGAGGATCATCTCGACGAGGGTGAAGCCGGACGTCGCGAGGCGTGGTTGGGTTTGCGTATGTTTCATTGGGTGTGGATGGGAAACGGGCGGCTATTTGTTGATGCTGGAAATGGTCTGGAAAATGGTGGTCATCATGAGGTAGGCCATGAGGCCGACCATGCCGGCCATGAGGCAGACAATGAGGGGCTGGATGAGCGCGGCGAGCGTGTCGATCTTTTTGCTGAGCTCACGGTCGAATCGCTCAGCAGCACGGGCGAGTGCGGCAGGCATGTCGCCGGTTTGCTCTCCCACGTTCACCATGTCGATGAGCAGCGGGGGAAACTGGGCACTGCGGTCCAGCGCACGGGAAAGCGCGACGCCTTCGCCCACGTTGCGCATGACGCTTTCAAAGCCCTGCTGCAGATACGGATTGTCGATGGCCTGATGGGTGAGCTGCATGGCCTGCACCATGGTGAGGCCGTTGCCCAGCAGGTTGGCCATCGTTTCCAGAAACTGGACGTAGAAGCGTGCGCGGAAGATGCCGCCGAAGAGAGGCAGGCGAAGTTTGAAATGCGCCCAGGGGATGGCCGACTCGGGACGCGAGATCCATGCCTTGCCAAGAATGTAGGAGGCGATGCCGCCAAGGATAATCATCCACCATGTCGCCTTGAAAGTGTCGCTGACCTTCAGGATGATCTGCGCTGCAAAGGGCAGCGAGCCGCCGGTCGAATCCAGCATCTCCGTGAGTTTCGGAATGAGATAGACGACGAACAGAAGTGTGACGGCCACAGCGGCGACGATGAGAAATGCCGGATACAGCAGCGCCGAAAGCACCTTGGACTTCAGCGCCTGCAAGGAGCGCATGTACTGCGCCTGACGCTTCAAAATAGTGCTCAGCGAACCACTGGCCTCCCCCGCCGAGACTAGCGCGCAGAAAAGTTTGCCAAAGCTTGGGCTCGTAGCCGCGATGGCCTTGGAGAACGCCATGCCATCGCGCACCTTGCCACGCAGGACGGTGGCGAGTGTTTTGATGCCGGAGAGTTCGCGACGGCGCTCCATGGTGGCGAGTGCGGGCTCAAGCTGAATGCCAGCACCGACGAGGTCGGAGAGTTCTTCGATGAAGAGCACCACCTGAGGCAGCTTGAGTTTGATGGGACCACCGGGGATGGTTTCGGCAGCCGCTGCACTCTGCCTGGCCTTGGCGGCAGTGTTTGCGGTTGTCTTGACGTCACCTGCGGCTTCGAGCTTGATGGGCTGAATTTTCTTTTTTCCCAACAATGCAAACGCCTCGCTACGATCCGACGCAGACAGCTCCCCGGTGATAACACCGGAAGGACCGTGAGCGCTGTAAACGAAGGTGGGCATGGGTTAGGCGGCTAAACGAGTGGATGGCATGGAGGTCGTCTGCGGCGTGTGATTGCGATCACTGGCGGCGGTGACGCTGAGAACTTCTTCGATGGTGGTTTCACCACTGAGCACTTTCTGAAAGCCGTAGCCGCGCATGGGGATGTAGCCATCCTTGAGGGCCTGCTTGTGAAATTCGGCAGGGTGTGCGCGGCTGTTGATGAGATGCTGCAACGCGTGAGTGACGAGGCAGACTTCATAGATGGAGAGCCGGCCCTGGAAGCCGCTGCCACGGCAGGCCTCACAACCCACGGCACGCATGATTTTACCGGGCAAATGAGACGGAAAGCCGATGGATTTGAGGTAGCTCTCTTCGACCTCGGTGGGCGTTTTGCACACGGGGCAGAGTTTGCGCACGAGACGCTGGGCAAAGAAGGCGCGCACCGCGCTGGAGACGAGGAAGGGTTCCACACCCATGTCGATAAGACGGGTGATGCCGCCGATGGCGTCATTCGTGTGAAGGGTGCTGAAAACCAAGTGACCGGTGAGAGCGGCGCGCACGGCGATCTCAGTAGTTTCAAGGTCGCGCATTTCTCCGATCATCACCACGTTCGGGTCACCGCGCAGAATGCTGCGCAGCCCCGCACCGAAGGTGAGGCCGATCTCGGGCTTCACCGCGATCTGCACGATGCCGGGCATCTTGTACTCCACCGGATCTTCAATGGTGACGATCCGACGATGCGTTTGATTCAGATCCGTGAGGAAAGCATACAGTGTGGTCGATTTGCCGCTGCCGGTCGGACCCGTGATGAGAATGATACCGTTCGGCAGTTTCAGCAGTTCATCGACAACGGGTCGAATGTTGTCGGTGAGGCCGAGGCGGTTCACGGTGACCTGCTGCTGTGCCAGCAGACGAAGGCTGATGCTTTCGCCTTCGACGGATGGAATGGTGGCCACGCGCACGTCGATGGCGAGGCCATCGAGTTCGAGATTGATACGGCCATCCTGGGGCAGACGCTTCTCGGCAATGTCGAGCCTTGCCATGATCTTGAGGCGGGCGATCACCGAGGCCTGCAGAGACTTGATGTTCTCCGGAACCGCCAGTTCTTCGAGGCGACCATCGATGCGGTAGCGAATGCGCAGCCGATCCTGCTGCGGCTCCACGTGGATGTCCGTGGCGCGTTGCTCCAGACCACGGCGGATGATTTGATTCACGAAGCGCACCACCGATGCCTCTTCGTCTTCGGGTTCATCGAGCACGGTGACTTCATCACGCAGATCTTCCGCGCCCCAGTCGGCACGTCCCCGCAGGATCTTTTCAAACGTGTCGGCGCCCAGGCCATAGAGCTTTTGCAGGCCTTCGACAATTCGGGTGCGCTGCCCCACATGCCAGACCACGGGCATTGACAGACTGGCGGCCACACGCTGATGCGCCACGAGGCTGAGCGGATCAAAGGTGGCGATGTGCAGCGTGCGCTCCGTCTCCGTGCCATCCTCGTTTTTCGTTTCTTCCGTGAACACGGGCAGCAGGCGATGACGCAGGGCGATCTCCGCCGGCAGCATTCGGCGCATCCCCTGCTCCGCAGGTTGATCTTCCTCTTTCGGCTCCCACCATGGCAGGTTGAGCGTTTTGGCCAAGGCTGCCAGGAAATCGCGCTCGCGCACGCCTTCGCAATCCAGCACGGCATCCACGAAGGAGGTCTGATTGAAGCACGCCTCTTCCACCGCCTGCCGCACGGCAGGAAGATCGGCACAACCCGAGTCTTTCAGGATCTGATCGATGAGTGGAAGCATGAGTACTGAGAGGCCTAAATTCGACCTTATAATACCCTATAATTATGGTTTTTCACAGAAATGGCAAGTTTTTAATACCTCTAAACCATTTAGAGAGCCGAAAAATTGAGGTAACCCAACCCTCGGTTGTCACGACTAGGGAGATCTACTCCATCCCACCGGCGGCCTATTTGGCAGCGATAATTTGCGCCACCATTGCGTCCAGAGACCCATTCTTGATCGCGATCAGGCCCTTGGGGTCGATGAGATAGAGGGTGGGGAAATTGCGCAGGTTATAGAGCGTGGTGTTGGGACCGCTGCTGGTGTTGTCCAGCACGTTGCGGAAGCTGACTTTGTAATCAGCCAGCGCCTTTTTGGCCTCCGTCTCGATGTCGGTGTTCACCCCGATCACGATGGCATTCTTGTCTTTGAGCTGTTCGGCGGCCTGGTTCATCAGCGGCAAAATTCCGTGGCAGGCATGGCACCAGCCGCCCCAGAAGATGACGATGACGTATTTGCCGCGGTAGTCGCTGAGCTTGAAATCCACGCCGTCGGCATCCTTGCCCTCGATCTGCGGCGCCTCACAGCCGGCCTGCAGGCTGGTCATCTCAAAGAACATTTTGGCGACAGAATCCGAGAGCTTGAAGCCCTGAATGGTGACGTCCTCGTAGTCGGCGTATAGCTGCTGAAAGCACTCCAGCGCCTTACTCTTTGAAGCGGCAGCGGATTCGCGATCAGCGGAGGCGTCGAAATTTTTGAAATGGATGGCCCCAAGGGCATAGAGCGCCGCCGCTTTTTCATCCCGATGCGTGTTCTTTTCGATCACAGCCTTCAGCACCGGCTCTGCGGGCAGGCCGTGGTATTCGAGCTGTTTCACCGCTTCCGCGATGCCCGCACGATCGGCAAAAGTCGTGCCCATCATCTTGAGCGCCTCCTGGCCTTCAGGAAAATTGGCAGCACCTGTCACCAGCCAGCTCACTCCCTTCACCACCTCCGGCTGGTCCAGGTTTGCCTGCACCAGCTTCATCATCTTCGTGGCGTACGGTCCGGCGCTGGGAATGGTGGCGCGATATTTGTTTTTCTCATCCTCGGTCGTGGCAGCGATGAGCTTCTGCGTGTTGGCGCGCACCGAGTTTTCGTATTCATCAATGATCACCCGGATTTCCGTTGTCAGAGATGGAACGGTGTTCTGGGCCACGACGGAGGTGATGGACAGCAGCAGAAGAATGATGGATCTCATGATGAATCAGCGAAGAATACGACGTGAACGGAATCCTAGCAGCGACAGTCCGGCCACAAAACAAAGCAGCAGACTGCCCGGCTCGGGAACGACCGCGAACGACTCATAGACATTGTCATACACCAGCACTGGCACGCCGTAGTTATCCGTGTGCTCGGTGAGGACGAAAGTCCGCGCCGCGAGTCCTGTGTCCGGGGCTTCCACCCGGTAAACGACTCCGTCAGTCAGTCCTGTAAGCGTGATATTGAAGCCGCCGGCGCTATTGCTGAATCCGCTGGCCACGAGGATGCCGGTGGTGTCGTTGTAAACATTGATCAACTCCCCGGCGAGGCCTTCACCGGGGGTGTAAAAAGCATCCGCCAGAAGAGTGTCCTGATAAACCGATCCCGTTAAAATGGCGTCTGAAAAGTAAGTGGTGCCATCAAAGCGAAACTGCGAGGCCAGATGCTCAGTGATGACGTACGGCCCCGTGGCTGTGAGATTGCTCCCTGGAATCGAGATGTCCTGAAAACCGATGCCGATTTCCTTCATGCTCGCATCCAGCAGGAGATCGCGATGTCCCGCAGGACTCTGAATGCCATTGCCATAGCCGGCCGTCGCGCCATTGCCATCCCCCCAGTCGAGCACAAATGCGGCATGCGAATGAAAGGGCGACTGTGCCGAAGCAAAAAGATTTTCGCCCGCCCCCAGCCAGTTGGCACTGTATCCTCCGTTTACGATGCGCTGGTCGAGAGTCAAGCCATCCAAAGAGTGCGCCTGCTGATCTGCAGTCACCATGAGGTTGGAATACGTCGTGGCGGACACGTTCAAGGCGCTGTTCCAAGCCAGCGCCGGTGCCGCAGTGAGACTGGAAAACTGCGTGGCCAAGTCTGAGGCGCTTGTTCCAAAGTAGTTCAAGGCAAAGGCGATGCTGGGATCGTCCGATTTGACCGAGTCCCACACACCCGGCGAGGAAAAGTTGACCAGCTTGGCCAGCTCACCCTGCGGATCACTGCGAAATCGATTCGTCAGTTCCAGCATGTACTGCTGCTCTGCCGTCGGATCATCGCCGACGGCCATGTCTGGCAGCATCAGTGCCGCACACAGCAGGCCCGCACACCAGCCTTGGCGGAGGCGGTGTGAGAGCTGGCGCAAAACTGACGCGGAATGATTCACTCTCCTTAACTTATGATAATTATAACATCCTGCCAAGCCTGATTCATTCGCCGCCACGCGAATCCTCACTTTGCACCACAAAGTTTCACTTGCATCCTTCACTTTGGCGCACAAAGTGAATCCATGAGCACGACTGAAGCCGCCCTGGAGAATCTCCGCATCATCCGGTCCCTGATGGAAAAGGCTCACATCTATCGCGCCGTTTCCGCTCCTGCAGCGCTCGCTGGCGGTGTGCTCGCGCTCGTCGCTTCTGGATGGCCGGTGTGGCATGCGGTGAAAATGCAGGGCGAGGCCGTGATGTGCGACATGTGCTTCCTGGAAACCTGGCTCATCATTCTCGCCATCGCCTCCGCCTTGAATGTCTTCCTGCTGGCCAAAGAGGCCCGCCGCCGCAATCAGCCATTTGTCTCAGCCGGCATGCGCATGGCGCTGCGTGCCTTCGTTCCGCCGTTGCTTGTCGGCGGCAGTGTGGGCATTGGTTTGATCGTGTTCCTCCACAATCTCACCCTCGCCGCCCTGATTTGGGCGCTCTGCTACGGTCTCGCCCTGCTCAGCACCGCCAGCTTTTCTCCACGCTCGCTGGTCCGCCTGGGCTGGGCTTTTGTGCTCACCGGCCTGCTGACCTTCTTCGGCTGGGCCGCTTCCAGCGATGTACGCCTGCTCTCCAGTGATCTTGGCCCCGCCTATCTCGTCATGGGCCTCACCTTCGGCCTGCTGCATGTCGTCTATGCCCTGGCCGTTTTCTTCAGCGCCCAACCTGCGGAGGTGCAGCCGTAATGATCGACTTCGATCAAATCGACAAGCTCATCCACGAAAAGGGCCGCCTCTCCATCATGACGCTGCTCTCCACACGCGGAGAATGGGCCTTTCAGGATCTCAAGGCCGAACTCAGCATGAGCGACGGCAATCTCATCTCCCATCTCCGCACGCTCGGCACCGCCGGTTACATCAAAGAAACGCGCGATGAATCAGGCACCCGTCCACGCACCAGCTACGAACTCACCCTCGAAGGCCGCAAAGCCTTCAAGGATTACGTCGAGGTGCTCGGCGAGATCGTCAAAGCCGCCCAGCAGACTTAATCCTCCATTTTTTGCCCAATCACTTTGCCTCACAAAGTTAATACCACCATGAACATCATCCTCGCTCAACATCACGGCATGTGCTTCGGCGTCCGCGACGCCCTGCGCACCACTCACGCAGCCGCACAGCGCGCGCCGCTCACCATCCTCGGCCAACTGGTTCACAACCCGCTCGTGGACCGACACCTTGCCACCCTCGGCACCTTGCGCGGTGATCTCGACGATTTAAACAGCGCCAGTACCCAGCAGGTGGCCATCACCGCGCACGGTGCCTCTGATCACCATCGTCAGGCTTGGCAAAGCGCCGGACACACAGTCATCGATACCACCTGCCCCCTCGTCAAAAAAGCGCATCAAGCACTCGCCATGCTGGTGAGCGAAGGCTACCAGCCCGTCGTCATCGGCCAGAGCCAGCACGTCGAGGTGCGCGGCCTCATCGGCGATTTCCCTTCCGCCGTGGTCGTGCTCGAGGAGGCCGATCTCGACCGTGTGCCCCTTCACCCGCGTCTCGGCATCGTTTCACAAACCACGCAGCCGGTGGAGCTAGCGCTGCGTCTGGTGGATGCGATCAAACGGCGTCATCGCAGCTCCGAAGTGCGTTTCATCGACACCATCTGCCACCCCACCAAGCAGCGCCAGACAGCCATGGATGACCTCTTGCGCGACTGCGATCACATCGTCGTCATCGGCGGGCGCAACAGCAACAACACGCGCCAGCTCGTGCAAAAAGCCACGGCGCACGGCCTGCCAGCGATCCAAATCGAAGGCCCGGGAGAACTGGATCCCGCCTGGTTTGGCAAAGCCCGCAACGTGGGCGTCACCGCAGGCACGTCCACCCTGGATGAAACGGTGGATGCCGTCATGCAGCGCCTCCGCCAGATCGCCGCCGAACTGCGCAGCAACCCCGTCCACGAATTCCTCCGCTCCATGCTCCACGCCGCCTAACCCACCCAACATCATTATGAACACCCAACATTGGATCAGCCACTTCGAAGCCAACACGCGTCTCAATCATGAACTGCCATTGCCGGACAGCGCATGCGATTTGCCAGACCTCGCGCGCACCGCCCTTGCCCGCTCCATCGCCATCTTCCAACTGGGCGAAAGCGGCGGCGGCACGCGTCTGCGCCGCTACACCCGCAGCATCGAGTCGCTGGAAAATCTGCAGGGGTATCAGCGTGCCGTCGATCTCTTTGTCGCCGAGGAACAGAGCCACGCCGCGCTGCTGGCCCGCACCGTGAAACATCTGCGCGGCACCTTGCTGCAAAAACAATGGACCAATTCCATCTTCCGCTGGTTGCGCGATCTGGTGAACCTGGAGTTCAACATTCAGGTCCTCCTCACGGCGGAACTCATTGCCGAAGTCTATTTCGGTCTGCTCTCCCTGCGTTGCAGCGATGCCGTCGTCCAGACCGTCGCCAAAAAGCTCCTGCGTGATGAAATGGGGCATCTCTCCTTCCAGCGCGACTTCCTGTTCGAACGCCTCAAGACACTCACCCCTGCCACGCAGCGGCTCTGGCGCTGGCAGTTCCAGGCCATCCATTTCGCGACCGCCTGCGTCGTCTCTTGGGATCACCGCGACTGCCTGCGCAGTTTGAATGTCACTCCCGCCGATTTTCGCTCTCGCGCCGTGCGCTGCTGGCAGAGCTTCCAGTCACGACTGGAACGCCGTTTGCATGAGCACGAGTCTCAGGCCCGCCAAAAAGAAGAATCGACACCCGGGTACAGCCGCTCCAGCAGCGCCACCATGCAGTCTCCGGTGAGCTGACGGGACTGGCGGGAGAGCGTGGCGGGCTGGGTGTCTTTTTGCACCCCCGATTTCCACAGATGGTCCAGCGCGTCCCCATGCAGTTCCGTCACCTCATCCACGACTTCCTGCCAGTGCTGCGGCTGCTCGCTCTCCTTCCATTCACCACGACCACGCCCAAAATGGCAGATGGCCAGGTAAGTGAGAAACGCCAGCTTGACCTGCTCGCGGAAATGCTCGCGTGACCAGCGCAGGCGCTGGTCGCTGCCGCGCACGAGATTGTAGCTGCGGATCAAGGCATAGGCACCGATGCCCGAGGCAAGACCGCCCAGCAGCGCACCACCGCCGAAGGTCATCCCGCCGAGTTTCAGATCAGCGATGAGCCCGCCCATCGCTCCGCCGGCGAAGCTGCCGAGCACGCCCCAGATGTTCTCTGAAACGGCCTGCGGCAGATGAAAATATTCGCGCGCGATCTGGTTCATCTCATGCCCGGCCTGTCCCTTGAGGCCATGGGCTTCGATCAGGTTGTTCGTCGTCTGCTCGGTGCGGTCAGCAAGCTGGGTGGCCAGTTTCTGACGAGCCTCGTTGTACTCACGATTGAGATCATCACGCTGCCAGCCCACGCGTTCCAGCAGTGTTTCATTGCGCACTTCCACGCCGTCAAACAATGCCGCCGTGAGCTGCTCTGAAATCAGGCGCACCGAGGTCTGAAACACCTCCACATTGCGCTGCGCCCAGGCACGTTTGATCTGCACGAAGGTCGGAATCTTGGAGCCCTGCATCAAGGGTGCCAGCGATTCCATGAGGATGTCCTCCTGCACCCAGCAGCGGGCAAAAGCATCCAGCGTCAGCACTTCACGCACAATCTCAAACTGCTTGAGATGGGTGCGCCAGGTTTCCAGCTCGGCGGCTTCCAGCGATGAATTGCCGGAAAGACCGGTTTGATTCAGCAAAACGACCACCGGCTTTTCCACCCAGCCGAGGATCTCCATTTCAGGACCGATATAGCTCGCTGCTTCGGGCGGTTCTGCGGCATTGACGAGATAGAGCACCACATCCGCCTCATCTCTTACATTTTTCAGCGCCTGCTGGCTGCACCACAGGGGCCGGTCGGTGATGCGGTCCCAGGTTTGTGAAAGAAACCACAGCACGGGGCTGCGCTCGCGCTGGAGGCGCTTCATCAACCGGGCGCTGTCCCCAAATCCGGGGGTGTCCCACAGCCGCAGCATGAAGCCGCCGGTTTCCAGCAGCGTGTGCGATTCATTGAACAGCGTGACATGCGGCGCATCCTTCACCTCTCCCACATCACGGCGCAGCAGCGTACGGGCCAGCGTCGTCTTGCCGGCATTCGTGTGCGAAATGAGGCTCAGCGTGACGATGTCCGAGGCATCACGCACGTTCAGCTCTGCCGACTGTCGGTCAGGAGGGCTGGCAGCTTTGGTTCTGGAAAAAAGTGCAGGCACGAGAGACAAAAAAACTTCATGAACATTACGACACTTGAGGCTTTGCGCGTGCGGATTCTTTGCGCACCGCCACAATCACCTCAGACGCCAGGCCTTCGACCATCTGCGACCACAATTGCTCACGCCCGGCGATTTTTTCCGGAGACCAGCGTCCCGCAAGACTCGTGCCGTCCAGCAGTACAATGAGCTCCGGCTCGGCATGCTTGGTAAGCAGGCGCTGGCGCACATCGGAGACCAGTCGCCGCTGCACCTCGGCCTCCGGGGTGGTGGCCATGTTGAAAAGCATCACCAAATTCGCGCAGACGGGCTGCCAGGCGGCGGCAAATTCGTCCTCCTCCCCGGCTGGGATGCGCAAATATTCCGCACGCGCCATGCCTCCAAAACGCTCCCTTACGCCGCGGTCCCACACCTCCCGGTGATGGGCCGTGGGCTCGATGGCATGCACGAGCACCTGGATGCGCTCGCTGCCGCCTTCCACGGCACGCAGCAAGGTCCGCAGGTAGCCGCCCCAACTCAAGGTGCGCGCCGGTTGTGCGATGACCCGGCAGCACCGTGCCAGGCCCAGCCCCGCCAGCAGCAGGCGCGGCAGCACGATGAGCACCAGCAGCGTGCCAGCATACAAATGGATCCACGGCAGAGCTGGCGCCGGTTTCACCACCCTGCCCAAAGTCCGGTGCATGCCGTCTATCTGGTCCAGCGGCACAGGTACCCGCAGCACCTTGGAGGCAGGTTTGAACAAGGCCTCAAAAAACGCCGCCGCCTCGCTTTTCTCCAGCAGCGTGCTTTCCCACACCGCGCGATATTCGTGCGACCAGCCACGAGCATACAGGGCCGCAGCTCCGCCGAGGGCGAGCAACGCCGCGGCCACGTGCAGCCACATGCGCAGCCGCATCTGCAGGCGCCGCCAAGCCAGGGGCCACGCGAGCTCTTCATACCGTGCGCGCACGGTTTCAGCCACTCCGCTGCCCACCTCCTTCGAAGCTTTCCCCATCCGCGAAATGCCATGCGCGAGAAACTCCGCCACCCAGCCACCGCGCCCCGCCACTGCCGAGGTCGGCATCAGTTCGCACAACAGCCCGAGGAGGATCACCACCGCATTCCACGCCAGCAACCCAACCAGCGGCAGCGCCAGCAGATTGAATTCACCCGCCTGCCCCAGATCGGTAAACCAGTAGCCCGTGAGCAGTGCCAGCGCCCAGCCCACCAGGGCCCAGGACCAGCGCCCCTGCGGCACGCACAGCAGCTCCAGCACATGGATCAAATCTCCACGCCAGCCCACGGCCTCGCGCTCCAGCCATTCGGCCCGTTTGTCCAGAAACGACTCCGAACGCTCATCCAGCGCATCCCCGGTGATCTCCTCGGACGTCAGGCCGGCACGCGTGTGGGCCGTGGCCTCACGGCGACGCTCCGCATTGACGAGAACGCCATCGGCATCGCCTTCTTCGAGTGCGCGCCATTTCAGCACGCGCTGCCAGTCAGTCCAATCCATTCAGAGGGGGGGTTTTGGGCACACTAAACGCAGCTTCGGCCGGATTCCAACCGCACAGTGAAAATCATCCCTTCGATTCCACCTCCAGCCGCCCTGCCACCATGCGCAGGTGCAGGGTCCCGAGCGCAGCCGCTTCACTGCTGGAGTGGGTCACGTGCAAAACGGTCAGGGAATGCTCCTGCTGCACTCGCTGCAGCAGCGAAACAGCCTCCGCCCGCATGCTTTCATCGAGCGCGGAGAGCGGTTCATCGAGGAGCAACAGCTTGGGCCGAGCAGCCAGCGCACGCGCCAGGGCCACTCGTTGCTTTTCGCCGCCAGAAAGCATGTCCGGCAGGCGATCGAGCAAATGAGCGATACCAAATTGCTCTGAGAGGCGGTTCACGCGTTGATTCAGCTCCTCAGGCGCCATGCCACGGAGTTTCGGTGCAAAACCGATCTGCTCACGCACACGCAGTCCCGGAAACAGCGCCAGATCCTGCGGCACGTAGCCGATGCCGCGCTCACGCGGTTCCAAGTCGGTCACGTCCACGCCATCCAGCGAGACGCGGCCTGAAGTGGGCTGGCGCAGGCCGCAGAGGATTTCCAGCAGCGTCGTTTTGCCGCAGCCGGTCGATCCCATGAGCACCGCGTAGGTGTTGGCCGGGATCGCCACGGTCACGCCCTCCAGAATCGTGCGGCCGGAAACATTCCAAGTGATGTGATCGAGCTGGATCATACTTTTTCCCCCGTAGCACGCACCGCCACCAGCACCAGCACCGCCAGCAGCACCATGAACAAGCTGACCGCCACGGCGGCTTCGAGATTTCCCACGCTGAGCTCCAACCAGACCGTCGTCGGCAGCACTTCGGTTTTCATGCGAGTGGCACCGGCGAAGACCAGAATGGGCCCGAATTCCCCCAAACTGCGCGCCCAGGCGATGCAAAACGCCGCCACCATCCCCCGTCGTGCCGCCGGCAGCGCCACATGCCACAGCGCCTGAAATCGGGTGCAGCCCAGGGTGAGTGCCACGTCTTCAGGACGCGCCGAGAGATGCTGAAAGGTGCCGCGCATCGTGCGAATCGCGAACGCAGCAGCCACGACGAATTGCGCGAGCACCACCCCGCTGACTTGGTAGGTAAAGGGAATTGCCAACTCGATCACCTTGCCGACCTTGGTTTGGAAAAAGATCAGCAAACACAGCCCCACCACCAGCGGCGGCAGGATGATGGGAATATCGAGCGCCGCATCCAGCCACGATTTGCCGCGAAATTCGAGACGCGTCATCAGATACCCCACGGGCACCGCCAGCAGCAGCGCGAAGCCCGCCGCCAGGGAGCAGGTCACAAGGCTCAAAAAAGTCGCATGCCGGATCTCAGGCGACCGCAGCACCTGCAGCCAGGAATCCGGCGTGCTGTACGTCGCCGTGGCCACGAGCAGCAGCGCCCAGAAGACGAGATAACTCACCGTGATCAACGCCAGAACCAGCCAGCAAAGATTGGAACGGTTCAGGCGCATAACACATCACCAGTCCACATCCTGCCCAATCTTCTCGTCCAGCCACTTCCGCAGCTTGTCGAGGCCTTCGCCGGTTTCAGCGGAGACGGGGTGAATTTTGATGCGTTTGAAGCGCTCCTTGAAGTGGACGAGGTTTTCGGCGCTCTCGGGCAGATCGACCTTGTTGGCAATGATGCACCAAGGGCGCTTGGCCAGTTCCTTGGAGTACAGCGATACCTCCTTGCGCACGATTTCCAGATCTGAGACCGGATCGCGGCCTTCGGTGCCGGCGGTGTCCACAACGAAAAGAAGGACACGGCAGCGCATGATGTGACGCAGGAAATCATGACCGAGGCCGATGTTTTCGTGCGCGCCTTCGATCAGTCCGGGAATGTCTGCCAGACTGCCCCGGCGGTTGGGACCAAACTCGATCACGCCGACCATGGGTTTCAGCGTGGTGAAGGGATAGTTGGCAATTTTCGGCTTGGCGGCGCTCAGCTTGGAAAGAAGCGTGGATTTGCCTGCATTCGGAGCGCCCACGAATCCGGCATCCGCGATGCTGCGCATTTCAAAGTGGAAATCCCCTTCCTCACCGGGGGTCCCAGGAGTGAATTCACGCGGTGCCTGATGCGTGGACGTCTTGAAATGAACGTTCCCCTTCCCTCCTTTGCCGCCCTTGCAGAGCACGTAGGTGGAATTGGTCTCGGTCAGGTCAGCCACCGGCTCGTAGCGGGTGACGAGCTCATTCGTTTCATTGTCGTATTCCTGCGTGACGCGGCTGACGAGGGTGCCCGGCGGCACTTTGTACACCACATCTTTGCCACTGCGGCCAGAACACTGGGTGGCACCGCCCTTGGCGCCGTCTTCGGCGATGAGCTTGCTGTTGAAGACGTAATTGCGCAGGCTGTCCGTGCTGGGATCGACCAGCAGGATGAGGCTGCCCCCGTTCCCGCCGTCGCCGCCGTCAGGGCCGCCCTTGGGACGAAATTTTCCGCGATGGAAATGGGCGCTGCCATCGCCGCCTTTGCCGGCACGCGCATGAACTTTGATTTGATCGACAAACATGTGACGGCCCAGTTAACCGGGGATGGGCACGGGAGCAAGGCTTTGCTTCATGCCGCTGCTACTGCGAGGCGGCCTCCCTGTCCCCGCCCGCCACTTTGGCAGCCGCGGGGTAGAAAAGCTGCATGGCACGGCGGATCTGCGGACTTTTCAAGCTGGCCGCATAGATCGCATCCGGGATTTTGCGGTGTTTGGCGAACAAATGGTAGGCGCTGAGGGCCTCAAAGCCGGCGTTCAGTGAACCCTCCATCGGCAGGTAGCTGCGGCCATCGACATTGAGGTTCTCCACCATGCCCCACGGCGGGAAGTAGCTGGCCTTCTCCATGCGCTCCAGCAGGTCATAAGTCTCTGCCGGCTTGGGTGTCAGGGGCGAAGACATCAGGATGTAATGCGGGTGAATGAGCTTCTGGTCCGGCAGATCGACGCCGCCCACGTAGTAGCCGTTCCCCGCCTGATTTTCCCCGGCGGAGAGCCCGTAGATGCCGTTCCGCGCCGCAGGGGACTGGGGCCAGCGTTTGGGGATGTAGGCCTGCTGCGCGCCCAGCATGGCACGGCGCACACTGAGCCAGCGCACTCCGTCATGCGCATCGGGCACGTCACTGTCGAAGTCGGGATGAAGCAGGCTTTGCAGTTCGGTGATGAATCCAGTGCCCTGCCAGGCCTTGCCCGGAGTGCGCATGGGCGGCGGGCGATGTTCGGGGCGGGCGATGCCTTCCAGCAGCATGACCAGGGCCGTTTCTCCGCCCCAGTCCTGCCAGCCGTGCGGCAGGAGCGTGACGCCGTCATCAGCCAGGCCATGCGAGAGATGGCCGTCGGGGAGGTGCAGACGGTCGAATTCAATGCCTTGAATTTGCAGGATCAAGTCCTCGACCACTTCGGGCAGGTCCAGCATGATCGCCGCAAGCAGCATGGACTGAGCATAGATCGCCGTGTCCACGGTGCTGTATTCGGTTCCCGGATGGATGCAGTAGGCATTTTCATGCCCATGCTGATGCACAAAATGCGGCAGCAGACCGCGACCGGTTTTGAGCTTCTTCATCGCCTCATGCGTGCGGGTGAGCACCCAGCGCGCGTAATCCGTCGTCACGATGCCCAAGGGCTGCTGCGCTGCCGCAGCGGAGGCCAGCACATACATGCCAGTGGCGGACACGGACTCAAACGCCCCCTCCTCAATGTGAGCGCGGTCACGCACGAAACCGGTGCTGATGGAATAACTGCGGGCGATCTTCGCATAGGAGGCGAGGAATGCATAGGTGTCCCATGGCAGTTGGGGGAGCTCGACGCCAAGGAACAAGCCGGAGATCTTCACCTCGGCTCCAGGTTCGGCCGTCCACACGAGGGTTTTCCCGTCTCGCACCGACTCTGGGGCCACCGGATGCACAAACAGGTGATATTGCGGCTCGCTGAGCTCGATCATCTGCGTCCAGCGCTGTTCGTCGGAGGGAGATTTGATTTCGAGCTTGATCCTGCCACGCCCTGCAGCCTCGATCATCACCCCCGTGACATGCGGCTGGTATTTGTCGATGATCGGCTCGGGATAAGCATGCATGAAATCCATCACGCGGCTCGGATTCCGCGCCTGCCCTGCAAGGCTGTGCCACATGCCCGCCCAGGCCTCCGGCTGCTGGCCTAGGTGCACCACGATTTCGTCCGTGAGCCATTCCATCTCGTACTCCGCCGGCCCATGAAAGCCGAAATCAGTGCCGATGTGGGTGTAAGCCGTGAAGGAATTCAGCCGCTTGGTCCCCGCAAGGACCTGCTGCCCTTCGTCGCGATGAATGAAATACTCCTGCACCGGCTGCCACACAAGACGTGTGGCAGGCTGAGCCATCGTTTGTGCGCCAAGCATCACAAGGACGGCTCCAATGGTTGGGAGGAGACGCATAAAGCATCTACGATAGCGGCAACCACATGGTTTGGCCACCTTTGCAGCATGCAAATTTAGGCAGGCCTCTCTCGGCCGCATCAATCAACGCTCGTCAATCGGCACCACCTTCTGACCGTAAGGCTTGCCGACGTATTGGCTCAGCGGACGGAAGAGACGGTTTTCACTCCACTGCTCCAGCACGTGGGCGGTCCAGCCGCTCATACGGGCGATGGCGAAGATCGGCGTGAAAAGGTCGGTCGGAATGCCGAGGCTGTAGTACACCGTGGCGCTGTAGAAATCGACGTTCGCATTGAGGCCCTTCTGCTCGCGCATAATCTGGGCGATGCGTTCGGACATCTGGATCCACTTGGATTCGCCAAGCTGGCTGGTGAGCTGGACGGCCATCTCACGCAGATGCGGAGCACGGGGGTCGAGGACCTTGTAAACGCGGTGACCGATGCCCATGATCTTCTTTTTCTGGGCCAGTGCGTCAGCAACCCAGGCGTCCACCTTGTCCGGGGAGCCGATCTCTTCGAGCATGTGGATCACCCCTTCATTGGCACCACCGTGGAGCGGGCCTTTGAGCGCACCGATGGCGGCGCTGATGGCGGAGAACATGTCGCTCAGAGTTGAGGCCACCACGCGGGCGGTGAAGGTGGAGGCATTGAATCCGTGTTCGGCATGCAGGATGTAGGCGATGTCGAGGGTCTTTTCGGCTTCCTTGCTCGGCACTTCGCCGTTCATCAGATACAGGAAGTGGGCGGCTTCGCTGAGGTCCTTGCGCACGGGCGGCAGTTCCAGCCCCTGACGTGCGCGGTGGTAGTAGGCGGCAATGACGCCGATCTGTGAAGTGAGGCGGATGGCGTTGGCCATGTTTTCGCTGACTTCGAGGTCGTAACGGCTCAGGTCATAGCAGCCGAGCATCGAAACGGCCGTGCGCATGATGTCGATGGGCTTGGCGGTCTTCGGCGCGGCCTTGAGAAAGTCGATGACCCCCTGGGGCAGCTCGCGCTCGGCACGCAGCGCCGTGGTCAGTTTGTTGAGCTCGGCACGGTTCGGGAGCTTGTTGTAGTAAAGCAGATAAACGACCTCTTCGTAGCTGACCTTGACCAGTTCGTTGATGTCGTAACCGCAGTAGAACAAGATGCCTTCCGCTCCATTCACTTCGCCGAGACGGGTTTCAGCAGCTACGATTCCTTCGAGACCTTTGGATACAACAGACATGGGATGAGGGCGGTGGGGTTGAGGTTTTGATAGCAGATAGCGTGCTCAAACTACGGCTCAACCAAAGACTGGTTAACAGAAAAAGAAATCTTCCGCCGGGGATGCCGGGCATCCCTTGCGGACAGGAGGCGGTTTTGTTTGTGAACGGCCCGCCACTGGCCTAGCTCCCTCCCATGGCTTCCCCGTTTCGCCTCCTTTTCGTCTGTCTGGGCAACATCTGCCGCTCGCCTGCCGCGGAGGGCGTCATGCGCTCCTTAATTGAGGCTGAAGAATTGGCTGATCGCGTCGTGATTCGCTCCGCTGGCACGGGCGGCTGGCATGCCGGCAAGCTGCCGGACCAAAGAATGCGCACCGCGGCGCAAAATCGGGGCTATGACCTCAGCAGCCGCGCCCGGCAGGTCACCGAAAATGATTTGATCGACTACGATCTCGTCCTCGTCATGGACCAGCAAAACCTGCGTGACCTGCGCGCTTTTGACCGCACCTCCCAGTTTGGCTCCAAAATCCGCCTCTTCTGCGAATTCTGCACCGACCACCAGGAAAGCGAGGTTCCCGACCCCTACTATGGCGGCGAGCAGGGATTCGAACTCGTGCTGGATCTGCTGGAAGACGGCTGCCGCGGCGTGCTGGCTCACATCCGCTCAACCCTCGCGTAAGATCGCCTCAGCCACACGCATGCCGTCCGCAGCGGCGGAGATGATGCCTCCCGCGTAGCCCGCGCCTTCGCCCGCCGGGTAAAAATGCTTCACTCCAGCGCACTCCAGCGTCTGCGGATCGCGCGGAATGCGGGCGGGTGAGGAGCTGCGAGTTTCCACCCCCGTGAGCACCGCGTCCTCCAGGGCAAAGCCCGGCAGGTTTTTGTCGATACGTGGGATGGCTTCCTGAATCGTCTCAATCGTGTATTCAGGCAGCACTTCGCACAAATTGGACCACACCACCCCCGGCTCGTAGGAGGGCAGCACCTTGCCGGGGCCGGTCGAGGCGCGTCCAGCGAGGAAATCGCCGAGCAGCTGAGCAGGGGCGTGATAATTACCACCACCGAGCACGAAGGCCCGGCGCTCCAGATCGCGCTGAAATTCGATGCCGCTCAGCACATCGCCCGCTGGCATGTCCTCGGGCCGCACGTCCACCATGAAGCCGCTGTTCGCATTCGACTCTTCGCGGGCGTAGCTGCTCATGCCGTTGGTCACGACCATGCCAGGCTCCGATGTGGCCGCCACAACGAGTCCGCCGGGGCACATGCAAAAGCTGTAGGCTGCACGGCCCGTGCCGCAGTGCGCGACGAACTTGTAGGGCGCTGAACCGAGCCGCTTGTCCCCGGCCCATTTGCCGTAGAGGCTGCGGTCGATCAGCTTCTGCGGATGCTCTATACGCACGCCAATGGAAAACGGCTTGGCCTCAAACGGCACCCCATGCCGGTGCAGCATGTAAAAGGTGTCCCGTGAGCTGTGTCCGATGGCGAAGATGAAGCGTGAGCCCTCGATCGTTTCACCATCCGCGAGCGTCAACGCGCGCATCACGCCGTCTTCGATCACCACATCCGCCACGCGAGCGCCAAAACGCACCTCGCCACCCAGGGCGATGATTTCCTCACGCACATGCCGCACGACCTTGATGAGCCGGTCCGTGCCGATATGGGGCCTGCTTTTGATCAAGATGTCCTCAGGCGCCCCTGCGGCCACCATTTCACGCAGCAGCCAGGGGATGCGGTGCTCGCGGTCCCGGATCTGCGTGTAGAGCTTGCCGTCCGAAAAGGTGCCGGCACCGCCTTCACCAAACTGCACGTTGGATTCCGGATTGAAATCCCAGCCGCGCCGCCAGAAGCCGGTCACATCGCGTGCGCGATCCCCCGCCGCCTTGCCACGCTCCAGCAGCAGCGGTTTCAAGCCCGCACGCGCCAGCAGCAGGCCGCAAAACAAGCCGCAGGGCCCGGTGCCGACGATCACGGGCCGCGCAGAGGCCGAACGCGCCACGTTTTGCGCGACCTCTTGATAAATCTCCTCCGGAGCCGGGCCGATGCGCGGATTTTTGCCAATGCGCTTGAGCACAGGTGCCTCGTCTTTCACTTCGACCAAAAGCGTGAAGCTGAACTCCACATGCCCGCGCCGGGCATCAATCGCCCGCTGCTTCACTTTGACGCTGATCACGTCCTCATCACGCGCTCCCAGTTGTTTCACCACGGCACGACGAAGATCATCCTCTTGATGATCGACGGGAAGGAGAACCTGGGAGAGTTGCAGCATGGGGGGCGGGATTTGGCGGCAGTGCCAATAGCCCACGTCAAAGCCATATCAACTCTACTTCGTGTTCGCCGGCTTCTCCTGAGGAGGCGAGTACCAGCCGAAGACCTTGTCACCATTGAACAGCTTG
Source organism: Verrucomicrobiota bacterium (assembly GCA_017301975.1). Lineage (GTDB taxonomy): Bacteria > Verrucomicrobiota > Verrucomicrobiia > Verrucomicrobiales > Verrucomicrobiaceae > Prosthecobacter. The sequence continues at coordinate 16,045 of JAFLEI010000037.1, read as the reverse complement.
TGATGCTCCGGCGTCATGCCGCCGTAATCGGCGATGACTCCGGCCTGCTCCACGGTGCCGACGCGAAGATTGGCATACACGTCGCCTTCGTCGTAAAGCACATGCAGCGGGTCACGGCTGCTCAACTGCACGCCTTTGACCGGCTTGACGACGGTGAATCTCCAGGTGGTGTCGATGTGCTGGATGGAGCCCAGTTCACGGTAGGTCAGCGCCTTGGGCACATTATTGAGATCATACTGCGCCACGTTGTTGGCGCGCCATGGATCATAGGCCGGGCTGCCCGGATTGGAATAATCACCGTTCCAGAACCGCTGATACGGGGTCGGGTCAGGCTGCGCGGCACGAATCGCCGCCGGAGATTGGGTAACCGGAAAATTGTGGCGCACCGGCTGCGGATCGACGCGATCCACAATCTTGTCCACGAGGGCAAAAACATCGCTCACCCGGCCAAAGGTGAAAAATTGATGGGAGTCGATCAGTTCCGAGGTGGAGACTCGCGTCTTTTTAAGGGTCAGCCGATGCTCGTTGGAATTGGAGAACAAATTAAAGCTCAGCAGGTAGTCGATGTCTTTGTCCAGCGTCGGCGCTCCGCCCTGCACATCCTTGGGGCGCACCAAGGTTTGCGTGCCGTTCTGGGTCTCCTCCGTGGTCAGATTAAACACCCGCATCTGGCCTCGGCGCAGCAGCTTCGTGCTGAGGCTGTCCGCCAGCGCACGGCCCAGATCGGGACGCCGGGTGCCGTCCACCGTGACATCCTCGGCAAAGATGGCCACTTTGGGCTTCTCCGCGCTTTTCACGCTCCAGTCACCTTCGGCGCAGAGTTTGGAGAGAAAAACCGTGCTCAGAAGAGCCGCCGTGACAAAGGTGATTCGGTGCTTGCTCATGGCCTGTTGGAGTTCAGGCGATGTTAAAGGTTCAAAAATCAGTTGGGAAGCGAAATCTGGCCCCCTATCAGAGGACCGGGTCGGCACCCGAATGCAGTGCAATCGAGACTCAAGGTATTTTCACCAGAGCCATCACCTCCACCGCGCCGATGGCCTGATGAAACACCATCTGGGTGCCCAGTTGCTGGATGATCGTCGCCTCGCTTTTCTTCTTTCGCGCTGGCAGCGGTCCTTCGAGCACCGTCTGGATTTCAGACACATGCCCCACCGCATTGCCGAACTGGTCAATGAGCGCCGAACCGCTCGATCCCGGCGCCCAGTCCGTCGTCGTCTCCAGCCACACAGGCTTGGGCACTTCGGTGCCTTCGGGCAGCTTGTCCGCCTCCTTTTTGGTCATGAACGAACGTTTCACAAAACGGCTCACGATGCCCTCGCTGAAGTAGCCGCGCTTGCCATCGGGATCACTGAAACACCACACGGCATCCCCCGGACTCACGTCCAAATTCAAGGGCAGCGGGGTGAGCGGCTTGTCGGGCTTCACGCGAATGATGGCAGCGTCCGTGCCGACATTGCAGGCGAGCACTTCCGTGACAGGCAAAATCACGTCCTCCTCCGTGGCAGCCACCAGCCAGCCTTCTTTCATGTTGGGCGGCGGCGCGATCACATGCGCACATGTGGCCACCGCTCCATCGGCCGTGATGGCATATCCGCCCGACAGATCGAGATGCCATTTGTCACACTTGGAACACAGGTACAACTGCCCCACGCGCAGGTGTGACATGCGCGCACGCTGCCAGCGTTCGCGCGCTGTGAGGGGTTTCGAATCAGCGGCGGGCAGAGCGATGTCGCACTGCGTACGCTGCGCCTGTTCAAGGGCCTTCGTCATCGACAGCAGTTCAGAAGTCCCCTGCAGTTTTTTCGCCTGCTCCATCAGCACCGCATTCGGGCGCGCTCCTCGCCCTTCAGCATAGACCGGCACACCCGGTGCCTGCGCACAGGCGATGCGGGCGGATGCCAGCAGGAGCAACAGGGCGCAGACTTGTTTCATGAGTTTCAGCCGATTTTTTCAGCACCGAAGTGACCGCGCAGAGCCTCGGGAATCAGGATCGTGCCATCGGCCTGCTGATACGTTTCAACGAGCGCCACAAACAAGCGCGCCAGCGCGGTGCCTGAACCGTTCAATGTGTGAGGGATGCGGTTTTTGCCGTTTTCATCCTTGTAGCGCAAATTCATGCGGCGGGCCTGGTAGTCGCCGAAATTCGAGCAGCTCGACACTTCAAGATACGTCCCCTGCCCCGGTGCCCAGACTTCGATGTCGTAGGTCTTGGCCGAGCCAAATCCAATGTCGCCCGTGCAAAGCTCAATGACGCGGTAGTGCAGGCCGAGCAGTTGCAGCACCTTCTCCGCATTCGCGGTCAGGCTTTCCAGTTCAGCCATGCTCGTCTCAGGGGTGACGATCTTCACCAGCTCGACCTTGTCGAACTGATGCATGCGAATCAGGCCACGCGTACCGAGACCCGCGCTGCCTGCTTCACGACGGAAGCAGGGCGTGTAGGCCGCGTAATTCACCGGCAATTTTTCGAGCGGCAGAATTTCATCGCGATGCAGATTCGTCACCGGCACCTCAGCGGTTGGAATGAGATAGAGATCGTCTGCCGCGCTGTGATACACTTGATCGCCAAATTTCGGCAACTGGCCCGTGCCAACGAGGCACTCGGACTTCACCAGCAGCGGAGGGCTGATTTCCTCATAGCCGTGCTGCGTCGTATGCAGGTCCAGCAGGAAGCTGATCAAGGCGCGTTCAAGTCTGGCCCCAGCCCCGCGATACACCACAAAGGCGCTGCCGGAAATTTTTGCGCCCGCTTCGAAATCGAGCATGCCGAGCGCCGCGCCGAGCACGGTGTGATCCTTCGGCTGGAAGTCATGGGTGGGCTTGGTGCCCCAGACCTTCACTTCCGGATTCTCCTCCGCCGTGCTGCCCACAGGGCAGGCTTCATGCGGCAGGTTCGGAATGCTCAGCAGAAGATCGCGCTGACGTGCGTCCGCCACATCGGCCTCACGGCCGATTTCTTCGATGCGGCTGCCGATGCCGCGCACCTCCGCCTCGATGGCGCTGGTGTCCTGGCCGTTCTTTTTCGCAATGCCGATCTCCTTGCTGATGCGGTTGCGATCACTCTGCAGCTTCTGCCGTTCTGTCTCGGCGGCACGGCGCTGCGTGTCGATCAACTGCACCTCATCCACCAATGATGCGAAGTCGCCACTGCGGTTGGCGAGGCGCTGTTTGACCTGATCTGGGGTGTCACGAATGAGGCGGATGTCGAGCATAAGGGCGGGGAGGTTAGCGGGAGTGTGCGTCTTGTCGAGTGCCGGAAGGCGTATTGACAGCAGGAATAGCAGTCCGACCTTCTCCCCCCGTGATCTACCTTGATGCCAACGCCACCACGCCGGTCGATCCAGCAGTGCTGGACGCGATGCTGCCGTTTTTGCGCGAGCACTACGCCAATCCCTCCGCCAGCTACGCCTCCGGGCGCAGGGTACGCCGCGCCCTCGAGCAGGCGCGGGTCCAGGTGGCATCCCTGCTCAATGCCCGCCCGACGGAGATCGCCTTCACCAGCGGCGGCACTGAGTCCATCAATGCCGTGCATGCCTCTGTGCGCGCTTTGTGGCCGGCAAAGCGGGAACTCATCATCGCCGGTACGGAGCACGCGGCCGTCCTTGAATCCGCCCGGCGCTGGCAGGCTGAGGGGGGCCAGGTGACCATCGCCCCCGTACATCCTGATGGCCGGGTCAATCTGGAAGCGCTCCGCACGCTCCTTCGGTCAGGCTCCACCGCGCTCGTTTCCATCATGTGGGTGAACAACGAAACCGGCGTCATCGCCCCCATGCATGAAATCGTTGCCATGGCGCACTCCGCCGGTGCTCTGGTGCATACGGATGCCGTGCAGGCGGCGGGAAAAATTCACCTCGATGTGAAGACGACGCCCGCCGATTTCCTCAGCCTCAGCGGGCACAAGATGCACGCCCCGAAGGGCATTGGCGCGCTCTACATCAGCCAGCGCGCCCGTTTTGCGCCGCTGCTGGTGGGTGGCGGCCAGGAAAGCGAGCGGCGTGGCGGCACGGAGAATGTGCCCGGCATCGTCGCCCTCGGCAAAGCCGCCGAACTCGCCTCCCAGCATCTTGACGACGGCACCAAGGCCCGCATCAAAGCGCTGCGCGACCGCTTTGAGCACCTGCTCCACGCCGCGCTGCCGGAAATGCATCTTCACGGCTGCCCGGCGCACCGCCTGCACACCACCAGCTCGCTCTGTCTGCCGGAGACCGATGCCGCAGGGATGCTCATCCTGCTGGATCAGGCGGGCATCGCCTGCTCCGCCGGGTCGGCCTGCCACACGGGCGCGCTGCATGCCTCGCATGTCCTTGAGGCCATGGGGGTCAGCGCCCGCGATGCCGCCTGCACGCTGCGCTTTTCCTTCAGCCGCTTCAACACCAAGGCAGAAGCCGAAGCTGCGGCGCATGCGGTGATTGAATCCGCCCACAAACTACGTGAGGCACAGGGATGTGATCTCGCCGTCCTTGCCCACTGAATCCCTCCACGGTCATGAAATTCGCCACAATCCTTCTATTACTAATGCCCCTGCTGCTACTTCCAGGCTGCGCTGCGGGAGGATTGAGCAGGGCCGTTCCCGGACAGTCGCTCACGCTGAGTTATGATGACTTCGGCCCGGAGCGCATGGCCGCGCCGTTCCTCGGGCCGCGCGGTCCCCGCACCGTCATCATCGCCCACTATGGCTTCAATCAAATCACCCCTTCGGCCTCCGAGGACGTCCGCTATGTCAATGTGCTCCAGAGCATGAACTTCCTGCGGGATGAGGTCCGCCACCTGCCACAGACGGCAGCCAATGAGCCCCTGCGCCAGCGCCTGCGCTCCACCTATTCACGACTTTACCCGCTGCAGCTTAAACGTTACAACATTGCTTTGGGGTCCTCCTACACGATTCCATTTGCCGGCATGGATCGCAGGCTCATGCTTCCGGCCCTGCCGCCGCCGAGCATCTGATCTCCCGGCTTGAAACTCGAAGCCTCCGACCTGTAACTCAAATTTTCTCATGGCCCACCGTTTCACCTGCATCGAACGCGTCCAGTTCTCCGACACCGACATGGCCGGCATCGTCCATTTCTCCAATTTCTTCCGCTACATGGAACGCGTGGAGCATGCCTTCTTCCGCAGCCTCGGCTTCTCCATTGTCGATCAGCCTGCCGTGGGCGAGGAGCGCGTCGGCTGGCCCCGCGTTCACGCCTCCTGCGACTACATGTCCCCGCTGCGCGTCGAGGAGGAATTTGAATGTGAACTCATCGTCGAAGAAGTCCGCAGCAAGGTCATCCGCCATTTCATCCGCTTCTGGAAGCTGGACGGCACCCTGTGTGCCGAAGGCCGCATCACCGCCGCCTGCGTGCGCAAAGACCGCGCCACCGGCCAGATGAAAGCCGTCGTGATCCCCCAGCGCTTCCGCGACAAGATCGAGGCCGCTCCGCCGGAATTGCTGAAGGAGCGGGCGCGAAAATAACTTCACATGAAAATCTCATGACGACCTCCGGCTTCAATGATCAGGCGGCAATGTCCCGGTTTTCTGCCATTTGCTGGGCGCTTTTAGGCTTCTATCTCCTTGGCACAGGTTTATACGATCTGTTGATCGATCAAGACTCGTTCGAACTTAGTCGTGGCACTCAGATTCTCGCCACTTGGGAGGCAGATAAAACACGCTTTCTCGTCGCCGTTGCATACCGCCTGCTCTTGGGCGCCATGTTTACTGGCATTGCATTTGTTTTTGGTCGCTTGCATCGTCGGAATAACTGACAAACCTGCGGCGACTTTACTGATCAAGCCTCACCAGGTGAACTGCCGAAAAGGCCGTATCAAAAGTAATTCAATCTTACATGCCCATGGTCACAGCCGGGTTCAACATTCATCCAGCGCTCATCCGGCCCATCGCTGTGGGCTTCGCGCTGGCTGGTGGCTGTCTCCTTGGAACTGGTTTCTATGATCTCTTCATTGATCACGACACAACCGGGCTGTTTCAGAGAGGACGGGCGATCCTCGTCTCCAAAACGACTGATGAGGATCATTTCCACCGGCTGATTGCCTGTCGCCTGTTCTTTGGAGCATTATTGGGTGTTCTCGCGTATATCCTTCGCCGTCTAAGTCGTTGGTGGAGCACCTCTCAATAGATCACGAGATCAAAGGCAGATGCATCTCCTCCTCTGCCCTCCGCCCTTGCAATCACTCCCAATTTCAGCGAAGAACTGTCTTCCACCAACTCTCCCTGTGAACTCCCAACCCCGATCCAAAATCATGCAGCCCTGGCTCCTTTACGCTCTTCTCACCGTGCTCTCCTGGGGCGTTTATGGCGTTATTCTTCACGCAGCCCGCTCCAAGATGCCCATGGGTGCTGAAACCCCCAATGCCAGCCTGAAGGCGTTTCTCTTTGTCTGCATCGCCTACGCCCTCATTGGCATCGTGACCGCGCTGGTGCTGAAAGCCCGGGGCACCAACTGGAGCTTCACAGGTGACACTGGCAGCGGCATTCCTCTCAGCCTCATCGCGGGTATGGCAGGTGCTCTGGGTGCGCTCACCCTGGTCCTCGCCCTCGGCGCAGCCGCCACTCCCATCCTCAAAGGCGGCGGCGGCTTCGGTGTCGCTGCCGCTGCTGCAGTCATGCCGATTGTCTTCGGCGGCGCACCGGTGATCAACACCCTCACCGCCATGCTGCTCCACCGGCCGGACAAGGCGGTTCCACCGCAGTTCATCATTGGCTGCATCCTCGCTGTCATCGGTACGGTCATGGTGTCCAAATACGCCCCGTCCAACACCGGCACCGCCGCCCACCCTCCTGCCGCAGCCTCCAAGCCACACTGAGATGGCACGCCTGCTTCTTTTCGACATCGACGGCACGCTGATCGACAGCAATGGTGCTGGTGGTGCGGCCATTCTCGACGCGGCCGAAGAACACTTCGGCATTCAGCGCGATCAACTGCCGCCGCTCCAGCTCGCCGGGGCCACCGACCCCGCGATTGCGATGGATGTGTTCGGCCACATGAATCTCATCCACACGCCGGAGGAGGTCTTTGCATTTCTTGACCGCTATCTGTCCCACCTCCAGCGCCGTCTGCAGGCTGCGGACTTCACCGGCTGCACGCTGCCCGGTGTGACCCAGCTGCTGCAGGCCTTGCGCGGTGAAAGCACCGCCCATCTCGGCCTGCTCACCGGCAACGTGCGTCGTGGCGCCGTGATCAAGCTCACGCGTCATGGCATCTTTGAGCATTTCCTCGAAGGAGGCTTCGGCAGTGATCATCATGACCGCAACCAGCTCGGCCCTGTGGCGCTGCAACGCATGCAGGACGCCACCGGCACCACTTATCACATCGACGATGTCATCGTCATTGGCGACACACCGAAGGACATCCGCTGCGCCGAGGCCTTCGGCGCCAAGTGCCTTGCCGTCGCCACCGGTGAGTATTCTTATGCGGAATTGAGCGCCCTGAATCCCTGGCGCTGCGTCGAGTCCTTTGCCGATGTGCCGGCCATCGTCGAGATGCTGCTGCGTGACTAATCTCTCATGAGCGACACCACCGATGCCACGCGCGCCATGCGGCTCTCGCTCGCGGTGGGCTTCCTGATGCTTGTGCTCAAAATGGGGGCCTACGTGCTCACCGGATCGGCGGCCATTCTCGGCGATGCGGCGGAGTCCGTCGTGCATGTCGCCGCGGTGATGTTCGCCACCTTCAGCCTTGGCCTGCTGCACAAACCAGCCGATGCAGACCACCCCTACGGCCACAGCAAGATCGCGTTCTTTTCCGCCGGGATCGAAGGCGGGCTGATCATCCTGGCCGCCTTGTTCATCATTTACGAATCCGTGCGCCGGCTGCTGCTGCACCTCCCGCCCGCCAATCTGGACCAGGGCCTGGCACTGACAGCGCTCACGATTGTCATCAATGCCGCGCTCGGTGCCTATCTGATCCGTACCGGAAAAAAACAAGGCTCCCTGATTCTCGAATCCAATGGCAAACACGTCCTCACTGACGTGTGGACCAGTCTTGGCGCCATCGTCGGCCTGGGCCTTGTCGCTTTGACCGGCTGGCACAGCTGGGACTCCATCTGCGGGCTCCTCATGGCCGCCAACATCATCTGGACCGGCTACGGCCTCATGCGCCAGAGTGTGGGCGGCCTCATGGACACAGCAGACCCGAAACTGAACACCGTTCTGGACGCTGCGCTTCGACGCGAAACCGAAAAACACGGCCTCAAATTTCATGCCCTGCGCCATCGCGATGCGGGCGAGATGCACTACGTCGAGGTTCACCTCCTCTTCTCCGACGACATCATGCTTCGAGATGCCCACCGCATCGCCACGGAGATCGAAACCGCCGTGCAGGCCAGCGTGAAAAATCCAGTGCTCATCACCACGCATCTCGAATGCCAGGGCGACCATGATGAGCTGCACCAGCACGGCGAGGCCAGCGATCCCCATAGCATCCGTGCATGATCCCGCTTGATGCCAGCGCATTAAACGATTCCGCCCTGCCATGGCACGTCAAGGTGCTGGATGAAGTGGGCTCCACCAGCGACTGGCTCAAACAAAACGCCGCCACCCTCCCGGTCGGCTCTGTGGTCTTCGCCGAATCCCAAACCGCAGGCCGGGGGCGGCGTGACAATCGCTGGATCGCCCCTCGCGGCAAAGACTTGATGTTCTCCCTGCTGCTGCAACCTGATGCCCCGCTGGAAAAATGGCCGCGCATCACCACCCTGGCGGCCCTGGCCATCTGCAAAGCCATCGAGGAGGAACTGCCTCTGCACCCGCGCATCAAGTGGCCCAACGATGTTTATCTGACCGACCGCAAGGTCAGCGGACTGCTGGCTGAAACCGTCTCCACCCGTGACGGCATGCGGATCATTCTGGGCATTGGCCTGAACGTGAATGCCCGCGATTTCCCACCTGATATCCATGCCACTTCCCTGCTCCGGGAGCTCGCCAGCCCCGTTGTCAGCGAACTCGATCGCAACGCCCTGGCCCACCGCCTTCTGGCATCCCTTCACACCGAATTTCGATGCCTAGACGGGGAGTTCAGCGCTGCCATCGCTGAAGTCCGCGAACGAAGCTGGCTGATCGGCCGCCAAATTCGCGCCCGCGCACCGCAGGGCGAGATTTTTGGGCGCGTGCTCGATTTGAACGAGGAAGGCCATCTCATTCTCGAATTTCCCGATGGCAGCTCGCACACGCTGACCAGCGCCGACGAGATCAGGCAGGCTTAATTCCTCATTCGACTTTCGCCATTCGGCATACAAAATGCGCGCCCATGTTTCGCGCCCTCCTCACGTCCCGTCTCCAGGCAGCCTTCACCGCCGCCGGCATTGATCTGCCTGAAGGTTTCACCCCCGGCGTCGTCATTGCCTCCGACACACGCTTTGGCGACTACCAGAGCAATGCAGCCATGGTTTTGGCCAAGCAGCTCAAGACGAATCCGCGTGCTCTCGCGGAACAAATCAAGGCGGCGCTCCAGGTTGAAGACTTGTGCGAAAAAATCACCGTGGACGGCCCGGGCTTTCTGAACCTCACGCTGAGCCCTGCCGCACTGGCCCAGAGGCTCTCCGTCATTGTCAAAGATGACCACGTCGGCGTTCCCCAAGTGGAAAAAGCCAAGACCATCGTGGTCGACTTCTCCGCGCCAAACATCGCCAAGCCCATGCATGTGGGCCACATCCGCAGCACCTTCATCGGCGATTCCCTGGCCCGCGTGGCGCGCTTCATCGGCCACAAAGTCATCACCGACAACCACGTCGGCGACTGGGGCACACAGTTCGGCATGATCATCCACGGCTGGAAGACGCAGCTCGATCAGGAGAAGCTCAAGGCGGACCCGATTCATGAACTCGTCAGCGTTTACAAAGCCGTGAACGCCGCCGCCAAAGCGGATGAAGCCGTCCTCGAAATCTGCAAAGGCGAACTCGTGAAGCTGCAGCAGGGCGACGCCGAAAACCTCGGCATCTGGAAGGAATGCGTGCGCCTCACGCTCGAACAGCTCGAAAAAGTATACGGCGCGCTCGACATCAAGTTCGACCACTATCTGGGCGAAAGCTTCTACAATGACGCCCTGGCCCCGCTGGTGGCAGAGATGCTCAATCAAGGCATCGCCACGATCAGTGAAGGTGCCACCGTGGTCTTCAGCGACGGCAGCGTGAAGCCTGAGAACGACCCCTTCCTGATCCGCGACAAGGACGAGTGGAAGCCCGCCCCCTGCATCATCCGCAAAGGCGACGGCGGCTACCTCTATGCCACCACCGATCTCGCCACCATCGACTACCGCGTGAAGGAATGGCAGGCTGACGAAATCTGGTACATCGTCGGCGCACCCCAGCAGCTGCACTTCCGCCAAGTCTTCGCCGCCGCACAACGTCGTGGCATCACCACGAAGATGATCCACATCGCCTTCGGCAGCATCCTCGGCCCCGACGGCAAGATGTTCAAAACACGCAGCGGCGAAACCGTCGGCCTCCTCGAAGTCATCGACGAAGCCATCGAACGCGCCCGCACTGCTGCTGACGAAAAAGAGCAGGGACTCAGCGACACTGAGAAAGACGAGATCGCCCGCATCATCGGTGGTGGATCCGTCAAATACGCCGAACTGAGCCAGAACCGCCTTACCGACTACAAGTTTAGCTGGGACAAGATGCTGTCCCTGCAAGGCAACACCGCGCCCTACCTCATCAACGCCTACGTCCGCACCCGCAGCATCTTCCGCAAGCTCGATGGTGAAGTCACACTCACCGATGATCTCGCCATTACCGAACCCGCAGAGCGCGCCCTCGCGATGAAGCTGGCTCAGTTCGCCGAAAACGCCCACGACATCCTCGACGACCACCGCCCGAACCTTCTCGCTAACTACCTCTATGAGCTGGCGTCTGCCTACCATGCCTTCTTCGAAGCATGCAATGTGCTGCGTGCCGAGGGCACTGTCCGCAACACCCGCCTCACCCTCTGCGAAGCCACTGGCCGCGTGCTCAAGACCGGCCTCGGCCTGCTGGGCATTCAAACGACCGAGCGGATGTAAAGCCGGTCACGCCTTGCGGTTCTTCGCCGCCTCAACCGCTTGGGCCATGCGTCCCGCTTTATGCATGGTGCAGCCGGGGCTGGAGGGAGGAACAGGCTTGGGCCCGTTCGGTGGCGGGATGTCCGCCATCAGGATGAAGGACCCGACGAGGGGAAAAAGATGGCGTCTGATGCTCATGACGGCCAGAATCATGACGGCCCGAGCGAGCAGCGTCAATCCTCATTCTCATGCATCCTGTCCCCCAGCTCCTTGCCACTGCGGCAGCGCTTCTGACGCCGCTGGACCGACTGCGCTGGATGCTGCTGAAACTGCTCGGCCCGTTGGCGAAGCCGCTGGTGCGCCGGCGTGAGCTGCGGGTAATGGCGGCCGGTTGTGCGGTGGTGGGTTTCTCCTTGGCGGCCACCTTGATTTCGCCCTTCTGGCTGCTGGCGCTGGGGCCGATCGTGCTGGGGGTGCCGCATCTGGCGGCGGATGTGCGCTACCTCGTGCTGCGCCCCGGATTGCACCGGCGTCGCAATCTCTGGCTGCCGGTGGGCCTGCCCTTGCTGCTTGCTGGAACCTCCAGCTTCACCATGACCAGCGGACTGGTGGCATGTGCAGCGATGGCTGTGCTGGCTCGCGGCCGTTGGGCGCGCAAAGGGATCGCGCTCACGTGCATCGGCACCCTTATGGCGGCGGCCTGGTCGGCGGGAGACGCGGCGGCGCTCGTGTTTGCACACATGCACAATTTCATCGCCGTCATGCTCTGGTGGTGCTGGCGGCCGCGCTCCGGGCAAAGGCAGCAGGCCGTGGTGCCGCTGTTGTTTCTCACTGCCTCCGTCATGCTCGCGCTGGGATGGCTGGAGCCATGGGCGCGCGGTTTCGCCTGGCAGCCTGCAGGCCTCGGGCCGGGCTACCATCTTTCGTTTCTGGCTCCGGGCATTGCTGCCCCATGGGCGCTGCGCCTGGTGCTGCTGTTCGCCTTTGCGCAATCCGTCCACTACGGCGTGTGGCTGCGCCTGATCCCGGAGGATGATCGACCGCAGGAAACTCCGCGCACCTTCCGCGCCAGCGCACGTGCGCTCAAGGCAGACATCGGCACACCGCTGATGGTCGGCGTGATTCTGCTCACGCTCGGCATCGCGCTGTGGGCGGTATTGGATCTGGCGACGGCACGGGAGAACTACCTGCGCATGGCGCTGTTTCATGGCTACCTGGAATTGATCGCCGCCACCTGGCTCTTTGTTGAGCGTCCCGGGAAACTGGAGGCATCTGCATGAGCGTGAATGACTGGCCGGGGGCCTTTCTGCTCACCCAGTTGATTGAGGTGCCCGTCTATCTGCGTGCCGCACGTTCACTGCCGGTGCTGAAACGGACGGCCTATGCCTTCGGCGCGAGCACGATCACGCACCCGATCATCTGGTTTTGCCTGCCGTGGGAAAGCTCACCTTATATGGTGCTCTTGATCGTGGCAGAATGTTTCGCCATCGGCGCGGAAGGCCTATGGGGATGCTGCTGGCGTGTACCGCGACCATGGCTCACATCACTGGCAGCCAATGCAACCAGTCTCGCAGCAGGGATGATCATCCGCTGGACTCAGGCGGGCGGATGATGGTGAAAAGCTGATGGAAGATGTTATGGCAGATGGGGCTTGAGATGTCTTGCACAGCTTGACGCTGAAGGTTGGGGCGAAAGATTCTCACCCATGAACGCTCCCCGGTCACTCCCGACCCTCCGGGCGTTTGACGCCAAAGTCCGGGCATTGATCACTCACGCGATGATCGGGTCACAGAGCGTCATCGAGTCTGTGAGAACCTGCGGAATAAGGAATCGCTGGCACGCCTGCCATTCGTCATTCATCATTCGGCGTTCGTCATTTCTTCATCCCATGCCTGTCCCACTTCTCGACGTCAACGCCCAGAATCTTCCTCTCGAATCCGAACTCCAGGCCGCCTTCACTCAGGTGCTGCATCATGGCAGGTTCATCATGGGTCCGGAGCTGGAGACCTTTGAAAAGGAAATCGCAGAAATGGTGGGCGTGAAGCATGCGCTGTCAGTCTCTTCCGGCACGGATGCGCTTCTGCTCGCCCTCATGGCGCTGGACATCAAAGCCGGCGATGAAGTGCTCTGCCCTGCGTTCACCTTCTTTGCCACGGCAGGGGCCGTGTCGCGTCTCGGTGCCATTCCGGTGTTCACCGATGTCTGCCCCATCTGCTTCAACATGGATGTGAACGACGCGCGGAAAAAGATCACCGAAAAGACCCGCGCGATCATCCCCGTCCACCTCTTCGGCCAGTGTGCGGACATGATTCCCATCCTCGCTTTGGCGAAAGAACACGGCCTCAAAGTCATCGAAGACGCGGCGCAGTCCATCGGTGCCAAATACCGCGGCGAAAGCAGCGGCACGCTGGGAGACTTCGGTACCTACAGCTTCTTCCCCAGCAAGAACCTCGGCGGCTTTGGTGATGGCGGCATGCTGGTAACGAATGACGACGCACTGGCCGAATACGCGCGCATCCTCCGTGTCCACGGCGGCAAGCCCAAGTACTACCATCACTACGTCGGCGGAAATTTCCGCATGGACACGCTGCAATGCGCCCTGCTGAGCGTAAAAGTGAAACGCTATGCGCAATACACGGCGGATCGCCAGCGCAACGCCGCCCATTACATCGAGGCCCTTTCAAAACTCCCCGGCGTGGTGCAGGCGGATCCCGCCCACTGCAAATGTGTCAGCACCCAGGACACGTGGTTGACCGCGCAGAATGCCAAGATCGTTCTGCCCGTCAGCTACGCGCACAATGAGCACATCTGGAACCAGTTCACCATCCGCGTGCTTGGCCACCAGCGCGATGCCCTGCGTGATCATCTCGTGTCCAAAAAGATCGGCTGTGACATCTACTACCCCGTCACCCTCGATCAGCAGACCTGTTTTGCCGATCTCCCCCCCGCCTCGCTCTCAGGCTGCGAAATTTCCCATCGCGTCGCGGGAGAGGTGCTGAGCATCCCCATCTATGGAGAACTCACGGAAGCGCAGCGCAATGAAGTGATCGCGGCGATTGCACAGTGGCTTGCCGATACTATCAACGGTTAAAAAGGAGCCTTGAGGCAGCCTCTTCGGTTGCCCCCTTTCAAGGAATCGTGGTATGAAACGCAAGAAGCCGGACAATCCATGTCCGGCTTCCCAAGCAAATTCAAAAATTCAAACCGACGGACAACACATCCGTCATTCTCTCATCAGGGCTTAGGAGCCGCTGGATCCTGAGCGGGCGCTGCAGGCGCGGAATCCGCAGGCGGAGTTCCAGGAGCAGGCACGGCAGGTGCAGGTGTTGCAGGCGGTGTAGCCGGGCTTGAAGGTGCCGCAGGAGCAGGAGCAGGCGTTGTGGCAGCAGGAGCAGGAGCAGCAGCCGGCGTCTTCGCAGCGGGTGCAGGGGCCGTGGCCGGGGCTGGCGTCGTCGCAGCCGGAACGGCAGGAGCAGGAGCCGCGGCTGGCACTGGCGTCGTTGCCGCTGGAGCTGGCGCCGTCGTAGCAGGAGCGGGTGCCGCCATAGGGGGAGCCACCGTGGAACCGATGCCACTGTTCACCGCATTCAGTTTCAGCTCGGGCATGCCAGGAACGGCTGCCGCAGGCTTGGGCTCCACTTTCGGGGCAGGTGGTGCATCCACTTCCTTAGTCGGCAGCGTGGCCGCGATCCAGTCGAGACGATTTTGGCTGATGGTCTGAAACTCCGGCATGTCGGGGAATTTCACAGCGATGTCCTCATAGGCCTTTTTGGCCTCAGCAGCCTTGCCCTGCGCCCAGAGCAGGTCACCGAGACGGACCTGCGCCATGGGGGCGGCCTCGCTGGAGGCGAATTCGTTGGTGATGCGCTCAAACACAGCCTGCGCTTCCTTGTTTTCACCCATGGCATCGAGCTTCGTTCCGAGACCGAGCAGCGCAAAAACGGCCAGCGGATTGCCAGCGTCCTTGGTGGTGAATTCCTTGAGTGCTTCCACCGCAGAGGACTTCTTATTCTGGTCCCAGAGCAGATCCGCCTTCAGCAGCAGCGCATTGGCGGCGGCCATGGTGCCGGGATAGCGCGAGATGACGATATCACAGTCCTCCACCGTCTTGGCCCCCGTGAAGGCTTCAGCAGCCTCATTGGCCTTGAGGGTGTTTTGATGCTTGATCACGCCGAAGGCGATGATCGCGACCACCGCGATGATGAAAAGCCAGACAAGCTTGCGGGCGTTGTCCTCCAGAAACTTTTCCATGCCTGTGGCCGGGAGTTCTTGGGAGGTGGAATCGAGTTGGGACATAAAGGGTGGTTTTAGAAACGGTGAACGGCTGGTTCGGAAGAGCAACGAAGGGAGGCGAAGCCGGTCACCCGTCAAGGTGCCCCGGCATTCGGGCCTCAATCGTCATTGCGAGGCTTAAGCCCCCACTTTGGCACGAGCTTCGTCAGCCAGCGCGGTGGAGAGGTAGCGCTCGCCAGTGGAACAGGCGACGGTGACGATCAGCTTGCCGGCGTTTTCAGGACGCTTGGCGACTTCGATGGCGGCGACCACATTGGCGCCCGTGCTGATGCCCACAAGGATGCCTTCTTCCTTGGCGAGGCGGCGTGCCATGGCGAAAGCTTCGTCATTGCTGACCTTGATACACTCCGTGATCTGCGCATTGCCGGTGCTGTCCTTGAGGTGAAGGTTGCCGGGGATGAAGCCTGCGCCGGTGCCTTGAATTTTGTGCGGGCCGGGCTGCACGGGCTGGCCGGCGAGAGTCTGATTGATGACCGGAGACGCATCTGGTTCCACAGCAATGGCCTGGAAGCTTGGCTTGCGGGGCTTGAGGACTTCGGTCACGCCAGTGATCGTACCACCCGTACCGACGGCGGAGACGAGAATGTCGATCTTGCCATCGGTGTCGGCCCAAAGCTCTTCAGCCGTGGTTTTGGCGTGGATGGCGGGATTGGCAGGATTTTCAAACTGCTGCGGCATCCAGGCGTTCGGCGTGTTGGCCACGATCTCGCTGGCCTTGGCGATGGCACCCTTCATGCCTTGTGCGCCAGGAGTGAGCACAAGCTCGGCTCCCAGCAATGCCAGCA
>JAFLEI010000036.1 GCA_017301975.1 Verrucomicrobiota bacterium | reverse complement strand
GCTCTTGTTTGTCGCGATGCTCTTGGTAGTTTGCTTGGCCATGTGGGTGGTGTGTTCAGGGTTCTTTCAACACTCCCTTCTTATCACCGATCCGCTTCGGTGACTCCGCCCACATGGTATCTACCTAGCGCTGGGCGCTCGCATGCCCAGCGCTGGTAGGGCTTGGCTGTCCTCAGCCAGCCGCCGTCGAAGCCCAGGATCTGCGATCAAGAAAGCCTGCTAAACGGAAATGAGTTTTGCGAACCGCTATAACCCGCATTTCTCACACTCCTGGGAATCTGCGAACAGCGTGTTGCACGCTTGGATGTAGCTCGGAGCCGGAGCGTAGCGGAGACAGCCGAAGGCAATTCCGATACCGAGTCGGCACCTTCGCGGAATCGGAATTCCGCGCTACATCGCCGCATGTCAAAGTTGGGAGTGTGAGAAGTGCAGGCCAAACCAAGTCGCCGCCAAAAAAAAGACCATGAGAAAGAACTCTCATGGTCTGATGCTGCACCCGGAGGGGGCGAATTTAGAGGTCTCCGATCAAACAGTCCGGCGCTTGCGCTTGATGTGGAGATGGAGGGTGGCGCGCTGGATGGCGGCCATGGCGGCGGCCACTTCTTCCTGCTGTTCGCCGGGCTTGAGGGTTTCGAGGGCCTTCTTGGCACGGGCAATGGCTTCTTCAGCGGCTGCTTCGTCGATCTTGTCCGAGTCGATGGCCGCATCGGTGAGGATGCGGGTGACAGAGCCGGTCACCTCGACCAAGCCTTCGCCAACCGCCATTTCAATCGTTTTGCCGCCCTTGGTGATGCGCAGCTCTCCGGGGACCAGAGTGGTCACCAGGTTGCTGTGCGCAGGCAGCACGCCCATTTCACCCTCATATCCCGGAAGCACGACGGTATCGACCTCATCGGAATAGATGCGGGCTTCAGGGGTGACGATTTCGAGTTTAAGGGGCATGGAAGAAAATTTATGATTTATGATTTATGATTTATGATTTGGCCAGAGGAGCCGCGATTTATGGTTTGGAAATCATAAATCAAAAATCGTAAATCATAAATACAGCGAAGCGGTTTAGTCTTTCTTAACGGAGTCGATGCCGCCCTTCATGTAGAAGTTGGCTTCAGGGACGCTGTCGTGCTTGCCGTCAAGGATTTCAGCGAAGCCCTTGATGGTGTCAGCCACCTTGACGTACTCGCCCTTCGTGCCGGTGAAGATTTCAGCCACGTGGAAGGGCTGGGAAAGGAAGCGCTGGAGCTTACGTGCGCGGAAGACGGTAAGCTTGTCTTCTTCGCTGAGTTCGTCCATGCCCAGAATGGCGATGATGTCCTGAAGGTCTTTGTAACGCTGAAGGACGCGCTGCACACCACGAGCTACGCGGTAGTGCTCTTCACCCACGATTTCGGGGGCGAGGGCCTTGGACACGGAGGCGAGAGGATCCACAGCCGGGTAGATGCCCAGCTCGGCGAGGGAACGCTCAAGCACGACGGTGGAGTCAAGGTGGGCGAAGGTGTTGGCCGGGGCAGGGTCGGTCAAGTCGTCAGCAGGGACGTAAACGGCCTGGAAGGACGTGATGGAACCGGTCTTGGTGGAGGTGATTCGCTCCTGCATCTGACCCATTTCTGCGGCCAGGGTGGGCTGGTAACCCACGGCGGAAGGCGTACGTCCAAGGAGAGCGGACACTTCGGAACCGGCCTGGGAGAAACGGAAGACGTTGTCCACGAAGAAGAGCACGTCCTGATTCTTTTCATCGCGGAAGTACTCGGCCATGGAGAGGGCGGAGAGAGCGACGCGGAGACGGGCACCTGGAGGCTCGTTCATCTGGCCGTAAACAAGGGCCACCTTGGAGCCGGGCTCGCTGATGTAACCGCCCTGCTCGTTCTTCACGATGTCGTGGCCGTTCTTCTTCACCTTGATAACGTCGGACTCGATCATTTCATGGTAAAGGTCGTTCCCTTCACGGGTACGCTCACCCACACCGGCGAACACGGAGTAACCACCGTGGCCTTTGGCGATGTTGTTGATCAGCTCCATGATGACGACGGTCTTGCCGACGCCAGCACCACCGAAGGCGCCCACTTTACCACCCTTGGTGAAAGGGCAGATAAGGTCGATGACCTTGATGCCGGTTTCGAGGATCTGAGCGGAAGGATTCTGATCGACGAGAGCAGGGGCGGCGCGATGAATCGCATAGCGCTTCTCGGTCTTCGGCGCTTCCTGGTCATCGCAAGCGTCGCCAGTCACGTTGAAAATACGACCAAGCACTTCTTCACCGACAGGAACGGTGATCGGGCCGCCGGTGTCGAGGGCGTCCATGCCGCGCTTCAGACCTTCCGTGGAAATCATGGCGATGGAGCGGACCCAGCCGTCACCCAGATGGCTCTGCACTTCGCAGGTAAGACGGGCTTTTTTGCCTGCCTGTTCGAAGTTGATTTCGAGGGCGTTATAGATGCCGGGCAGCTTGCCAGTGGCGGAGAAATCCACGTCCACCACGGGACCGATGACTTGAACGATTTTGCCGATGTTGCTCATATAATGGGAAAGTAAAAAGGGAGAAGTAAAAAGGGCTTATTCAAGAGCCATCTTGGCGGTGGTGATTTCGAGGAGTTCGTTGGTGATCGCGGCCTGACGGAGCTTGTTGTACTCAAGGCTGAGGTCCTTGATCATCTGCTTGGCGTTGTCGGTGGCGTTCTTCATGGCCACCATCCGGCTGGAATGTTCGGAGGCGCGTGATTCGAGCACCATCTGATAGACGGTGTCGTTCACATACTGGGGCAGAACGGTTTCAAACACCACTGCAGCACTGGGTTCAAACTTGTACTCCAGAGAGTCAGCCGCAGTCGCAGGGAGCTCATGTCCGAAGTCACGCTTGCCACCCAGAGTCACTGGATTCACAGGCAGAAGCTGCTCGACCGATGGAAGGACGGTGACGGTGTTGATGAAATTGTTGAAGACGACAAGCACCTTCTTGTATTCGCCCGTGCGATACTTTTCCTGGATGAAGCGGCTGACGGAACGCACTTCAGCGAACTTGGCAGGGTCCTTGATCGGGAAGTCTGCAAGCAGGGTGCGGCGCAGACGGTTGATGGCCTGGACGGCTTTCCGACCGATGGTGACGTACTCGACTTCACCATCAATCTGCGTGGTGACAAGCTTCTTGAACAGGTTGGTGTTCAAGGCACCGCAAAGACCTTTGTCGGAGGCGATGAGGAGGACAAGAGTCTTGTCTCCTTTGCCTTCGGCGAAGAACGGATGGATGCCTTCTTCGGCGTGCGCCTTCAGGTTCACAAGAACCTTGTTGAGCATCTCGGCGTAGGCACGGCCATGGCTGGCCTGATCCTGCGCCTTTTTCATCTTCGCAGCCGCGACGAGCTGCATGGCCTTGGTGATCTGGGCCGTGTTTTTGACCGATTTGATTCGGCGTCGGATGTCGCGGGTGGAGGGCATGGAAGCTGGATGCTAGATTCTAGATGCTGAAGGGCTGAGACGAGCTGTTACTTCCAGCTTGCCTTGAAGTCGTCGAGGGCGGATTTGAGGCCGGCTTCGACATTGTCGAGGGTCTTCTCATTGGCGAGCTGATCCATGAGCTCGCTCTTGCGGGTGCTGAGGTATTCTTCCAGTTTGGCCTGGAATTCCTTCACGCGATCCACGGAAACGGAGTCGAAGTAACCTTTCTGCATCGCGTAAAGCGTGCTGACCATGATTGGCAGGCTCTTCGGCTGATACTGCTGCTGCTTGAAGAGTTCCACGATGCGGGCACCGCGGTCGAGCTTGGCTTTCGTGCCGGCGTCGAGGTCGGAACCAAACTGGGCGAAAGCGGCGAGTTCGCGGAACTGAGCGAGATCGAGCTTCGTGGTGCCGGAGACCTTCTTGATGGCCTTCGTCTGAGCGGCGGAACCCACGCGGGAAACGGAGAGACCGACCGAGATGGCGGGACGGATGCCTTGATAGAACAAGTCGGTTTCAAGGAAGATCTGGCCGTCGGTGATGGAGATCACGTTCGTCGGGATGTAAGCGGACACGTCGCCAGCCTGAGTCTCGATGATCGGCAGAGCGGTCATGGAACCACCGCCGTAGTTTTCGCTGACGCGGCATGAGCGCTCAAGGAGACGGGAGTGGAGATAGAACACGTCGCCCGGATAAGCTTCACGACCAGAAGGACGCTTCAAGATGAGGGAGACCTGGCGATAAGCCACTGCCTGCTTGGAAAGGTCATCAAAGACGATGAGGACGTCCTGGCCCTGATCCATGAACCACTCACCGATAGCGCAACCGGAGTAGGGAGCGAGGTATTGATTCACCGCAGAGTCAGAGGCGGAAGCGCTGACGATGGTGGTGTATTCCATGGCACCAGCGTCTTCGAGAGTCTTGACGACACGGGCGATGTTGGACTGCTTCTGGCCGATGGCGACGTAGATGCAGTAGAGGGGCTTGTGGCCCTTGAGCTTGCCCTGTTCGGCGGCCTTGTTCTGCTGCGCCTGGGAAATGATGGTGTCGACCGCGATGGTGGTCTTGCCGGTGGAACGGTCACCGATGATCAGCTCGCGCTGGCCACGGCCAATCGGGATCATGGCGTCGATGCTCATGATGCCGGTCTGCACGGGGACGGACACGGACTTACGGGCGATGATGCCAGGAGCGAGTTTTTCGACAGGATACTGGGTTTCACCCTTGATGTCGCCTTTGCCGTCGATGGCCTGACCGAGGGCGTTCACGACGCGACCGAGGAGGCTCTTGCCGACTGGCACGGAGAGGAGGCGGCCGGTGGTCTTGACTTCATCACCTGCGCGGACGTTTTCACCGGAGCCGAGAAGCACGCAACCCACTTCGGTTTCTTCGAGGTTCAGAGCGAGGCCATAAACACCGCCAGGGAACTCGATCATTTCGTTGAGCATGACATCGCTCAAGCCTTCAATCTTGGCTGCGCCGTCACCGATTTCACGTACGATGCCCACATTGGACTTCGTGACGGCGGTCTTGAGGCCGGCGATTTGGGATTCGATCTCCTGGAGGATGTTGCTCATGGTATTGCGTGTTTGAAAAAGCTGAGAGAGAGGGGCTGAGGGCGGGAAAATTAAGCGGAAAGGGAGTCAGACAGGGCTTTGAGACGGGCTTTGACACTGCCGTCCCAGACGTCGGAACCAACTTTCACGCGGATGCCGCCAAGCAGTTCTGGATTGACACTGAATTCGAGGGTGAGCTGGCGGCCATACTTCTTGGAGAGGCTGGTCTGGAGCTCGGACTGCGTGGCAGGGGTCAGTGCGGTGGCGCTTTCCACGGCGGCACGCTGACGGTCCACTTCATTGCCCACGAGGCGGGCGAAGGCATCGAGAATGCCGATGAAGCCACGGGGCTTGTTCTTGGCCACGGTGCTGACCACTGTGCGCACGCGGGACTCGTCAAGTTTTCCGTCTGCGATACAGGCGCGGAAAAGCTGACGGGAGGTGCGGCGGGCTTCCTTGGTGATCTTCATGGTGGCGAAGCGGAGAGAAAATTAAGCGGAGACCTGGGCGGAGGTTTCCTGATTGATGCGGGTCTGGTCTTCGGTGTTGAGGACCTTGCCGGTGACGCGGCTGGTGGCGTCTGAGACCATGCGGCCGAACTCACGCTTGAGCTGGGACATGAGCTGCTCCTGCTCAAGCTGGGCGGCTTCGCGGGCCTTGGCGATGATAGTGTTGGCGGAGGAGACGGCCTCCTGCTGGCGGCGCTCCTGGATGAGCTTGGCGGCGTCATCGGCTTCCTTCACAAGGCGGGCTGCATCAGCCTCCGCTTTGTCGAGGATGGCCTGGGAATTCTGCTTGGCCTCGGCGGCGTCGCGGGCGATCTTTTCGAGCTTTGCCTCACCATCGGCGATGCGCTGGCGGCGCTGCTCCAGCATGGCAACAACGGGGCCGAAGGCGTACTTCTTCAGGATGGAATAGACCAGAATGAAAATGATGACTTGAGCAAAGAACTTGCCCCAGGCGAGTCCGAAGTCGCTTGCGATCTGGTGTGCGATGCCTGTAATCTGGTCCATAGAAACTGTGTGAGAAAAAAGAGAAAAGGAAATTTTTAGCTGCGGCGGGCTGCCTTCAGCCCGCCGCGGGATTCAGGGCTTACTTGCCAAGAATGAAGGACAGAATGCCCAGACCTTCTGCAAGGGCCATGGCGATAATGCCGAGGGTCAGGATGTTGCCGAAAGCGCCGGGGTTGCGGCCGACGGCTTCCACAGCCTTGGAGCCGATGAGGCCCACGCCGATGGCGGCGCTGCCTGCACCGATACCGGTGGCGATAGAGCCAGTGACGCCTGCGGCGACTGCTGGGGCGTGTGCGGCTGCTTCCTGGGCCATGGAGATGAGTTCCATTGTCATAATATGTGTCGAGTATGTGGTTTGTTGTGTCGCCGGCGTCCACGCGTTGCGCATGGTCCCGCAGGCAAAGTCAGAGATTAGTGATGGGCCTCCTCATGACCGTGGTCGTCGTCATGAGTGGTGGAAAGCTGGATGTACACCGCGCTGAGCAGGGTGAACACGATGGCCTGAAGCAGACCGACCAGGAGTTCCATGAAATAGAAAGGGAAGGGGGCCAGCACGCTGCCGATGAAGCCGCCCATGCCGCTCATGGTGTGCAGCACGTTTTCACCCGCCAGCACGTTGCCGAAAAGACGGAAGGAAAGGGTGACCGGACGGAAAACGATGGAGAACACTTCGATGACGCCCACGAAAAGGAAGACCAAGGCCACCATGGCGCCCATCAGACCTTTGAGACCGCCTTTGGCACCAAAGGTGTGCTTGAGGAAGCCGATGACACCCACTTCCTTGATGGTGACGTAGAGCCACACCAGGAACATGGAAACGGAAAGACCGAAGGTCATGTTGAGGTCAGCCGTTGGCGGGCGCAGCAGCGGGTCGTGAATCTCTTTCACGCTCATGAAGCCGGTGCCTTCGCCCCAGCCGATGGTGCCGATGCCCGGCAGGAGGCCAAACCAGTTGGAAACCAGGATGTAAATGAAGATGGTGGCAAGCAGCGGGAACACGCGCGGGGCGATCTTGGCGCCCACGATGCCTTCGACCTGGCCGTAGAGGAATTCGACGACGAATTCGAAGAAGTTCTGCGCCTTGTGCGGGATCAGGGACATGTTCTTGGTCGCCTTGCTGGAGAACCAAAGAATGATCCCGACGACCACCGCCGCAACGAGAAGGGAATTGGTGAGGAAGCTCAGATTGCCCTCTTTGAGAAGCTCCGACGCGTAGCTGTGCACGTTCGCGAGCAGCGGCTGGAAGGAGGTTGATGGGAGAAACGTGAGCAACATGGGGGTAGGGGCTACCGGGGAGGGGCTGTGTAGGGTCTCGCCGGGATGGCGGGCGGTTTTTTTAGCCACATGAAAGGGGGGTAGCAAGATCTATTTGTGAAAAATTTCACAAAGTCGCCGTTTGAGGCGTTTGTGAACGCGGATTTACCCCCACGGAGCGCCTCGGAGGCACCCGGTTGAGGGGATAAACTGGTATTTCAGGGCCCCATTTGGAAATTGCCGGGCAAGCTGCGGAGCTTTGAGAAGAGCGGAATCCTCTGTAGTGCTTCCTGAACGGGCGGGTTTCTCATTTGCCTATGGCATTCGCCCGTTCCGGGGTGACGCCGTGTAGCGATGGCAATGGCATCAGTCATCCCTGCCCTGGTCTCAATAAGTAAGGTCAATGCCTCGACATCTCAGCAGCTTCGTGCGAGCGTCCCCATAATGTTGTCCCGCTCCTGTATCCTCTTGTTTGCCCTCGCGCTGCTGGCTGTGCCGGCCCGAGTTGCGGCGAAATCGAAGACGAAGGTGATTTCCGCCCAAGGAAAGCCCAATGTGCTGTTCATCATCGCGGATGATCTGCGGGATTACGCGGCGTGGATGGGCGGGCACCCGCAGTCGGTGACGCCCAACATGGACCGCCTGGCCAAAATGGGCATGCGCTTCACCAATGCGCACTGCAACTACGCGCTGTGCAATCCTTCCCGCACCTCTCTGCTCACGGGCATGCTGCCCTCTTCCAGCGGTGTGTTTGGCAACGAGCAGGACTGGCGGCGCAGCGTGCAGATCGCTGGCAAGCCGACACTGCCGGAGCATTTCAAGGCGCAGGGCTACACGACGGCTGCCGCAGGCAAGATCTTCCACTCCAACCACGGCGGGCCTGAGGGACGGCTGGCCGGATGGCATGGCGGACGGCGCGGCTTTGAGCAGGATGCCGCCTGGGATCTGCGCTTTCCGCAGGCGGGGGTGCAGATCCCGGACCTGCCGGTGCACACCGGGCGGAACTTCAACGGCCTCAATATCTGGCACTGGGACTGGGGCGGCATCCCTGTGGAGGATGACAAGACCGACGACGGCCAGGTCGCCACATTTGCGGCTGAGTTTCTCACCCAAAAGCAAAAGAAGCCCTTCTTCCTCGCGCTGGGTCTCTACCGCCCGCATTCCCCCTGGTATGTGCCGCAGAAGTATTTCGATGCGCTGCCGCTGGATTCCATCAAGCTTCCTGAGGTGAAGGCGGATGATCTGGATGATGTGCCCGCCATCGCGAAGTCGCATCTCAAAGAGGGCTATCACAAGCTCATCGTCGAAAAGAATCTCTGGAAGGACGCCGTGCGCGCCTATCTGGCCAATGTGGCCTTTTGCGATGCCATGCTGGGCCGCATTCTGGAAGCTGTGGAAAAAGGCCCGAACGCCGCCAATACGATCATCGTCTTCACCTCCGATCACGGCTGGTATCTTGGCGAAAAGCAGATGTGGCACAAAGGCAAGCTGTGGGAGCCAACCACCCGCGTGCCGCTCTCCATCTACGCTCCGGGTTTCACCCAGCCGGACAGCCTCTCCGCGCAGCCCGTGGCGCTCATCGATCTCTATCCCACACTGTGTGATCTCACCAAACTGCCGCTGCCGGAGCATCTAGATGGCGACAGTTTGAAGCCTTTGCTGCAAGACCCCGCGAAGAAACGCGACCACCCTGCCATCACCTGCATGAGCGGTGGCAAAAACGCAGGCTATGCCGCGCGTGATGAGCGCTGGCGCTACATCCGTTACGCGGACGGCAGTGAGGAACTCTACGATCATCAAGCCGATCCGCACGAATGGACGAACCTGGCTGCGAAGCCTGAGCACGCGGCGCTGAAAGCCACGCTGGCCGGCTTTTTCCCCAAGGAGTTCAAGAGCGCGGTGCGTCCGGCGGCGGAAATCGTGGGCCCCGCCAGCCCGGCGGGCTCGGTGGATTTGGCGCTGAACATGGGCGACGTCCTCAGTGCTGCGGATGCGCCCAAGCTGCAGGGCAGGGGTGTCTTCATGGACGCCTCCTTTGAATTTGATCCTCAAGTCGATCAGGACAGCACGCTGCTGGCGCAGGGGGACGAGCAGTCCGGCTACGCACTGCATCTCGTGGCCGCCCAGCCCACGCTGACGGTCTTTGCGAATGGCAAAAGCACGAGCATCAGCGGCGCTGCGCTGGAGAAAGGGCGGGTGAACATCCGTGCTCAAATCGACACCGGAGGCGTCATCACGCTGGCCGTTCCCGGACATAGTGAGGTGCTCGGCGTGGCCCCCTTTGAACAAGGTTTTCCTCAGGAGCCCAAGGCCGGCATCGCCGCCGGGCAGAGTTTCGGCCTTTTGAAGCTCGCCCAGCATCCCAACAGCACTCCGTTTGACGGGGTGGTTTATCGTTTAAAACTGACGATCCTCCCTCCGCACAAGGTCTCCGCCCCACCCGCTGCGCCTTCGCCGGACAAGGCTCCTTAGCGGAGGCTCCGGCCCACTGCGGCTTCATTTATCAAATTTCGCACATCAATTGTGCTGGTGAGTGGATATTCGTGGGTTAAAGACTCCCCCCACCCAAAACTCATGCGCGCACGCATCATCAAAGACTTCCGTTTCGAGGCCGCCCAGACGCTGCCCAATCTTCCTGGCGACCACAAGTGCACCAAGATGCACGGCCACTCCTTCAAGCTGGAGATCGCCATCGAGGGCGAGGTGGATCCGAAAATCGGCTGGGTCTATGACCACGCTGAAATTTCCCGGGCAATGAAGCCGATCATGGACCAGCTTGATCACTCGTATCTCAATGAGATCGAAGGTCTGGAGAATCCCACCATCGAATACATGGCCGCCTGGCTTTGGAAAAAACTGGCCCCTCAACTGCCAGGACTCTGCGAAATTGTGATCCACGAAACACCCAACGCCCGCTGCGTGTTCCGTGGCGAGTTTTGAGGTTTAAGCTTCGTCGATGTGCCGGGCTTTGCGCCGACGGCGCAGGGCCAGCCCTTGGCCACCCATCGTGGCGGGAGGTTGTGGAACTACATCCTTGGTGACCGTGGAGGTCGCTGCAGAGTAGAAGTTGTCGATGCTGCTGCCGAAGCCGTTCACGCCGGTGCTCCCAAGGCGGCTGCGGAGATGGTGTGATGCTGGATTTTCATGTCGGGTAGGGGGGGGGCGAAAGCGCGCGCTTATCCTTGCAATGGCGGCGGCTGTCGAAAGGCTCGGCGTTACGATTTTGCCTTGTGGCAATCCCGCCACATTGCGGCTGCAGGGCCTCGTTTCTGGCCGGCTCGAATCTTGAAAAATGTAACATGACTTGTCGCCTTGCTTCCATGGCTATAGTCCCGCCATGCCCGTCCTCACCGAACGCAAAACGCAGCCGCAATATGATGTCATCGTCGTGGGTTCAGGTGCCGGTGGCGGCATGGCGGCGATGATCCTGGCCTTGAACGGCGTGAAGGTGCTCATGATCGAGGCCGGGCGGAATTATGAACCGGTGAAGGAGACGCCGATGTTCAACACTCCGGAGATGGCACCGCTCCGTGGAGCGGCCACGCCCGACCGCCCCTTCGGCTTTTATGATTCGAACATCGGCGGCTGGCAGGTGCCGGGGGAGCCCTATACCAACAAGCAGGGAACGGAGGGCGACTTCTGGTGGTGGCGTGCGCGCATGCTCGGCGGGCGCACCAATCACTGGGGGCGTATCTCCCTGCGCTTCGGCGAGTTTGATTTCAAGCCAAAATCCCGCGACGGACTCGGTGTGGACTGGCCGATGAACTACGCTGACATGGCTCCGTGGTATGACCGCGTGGAGCAGTTGATCGGTGTTTATGGTGAAAACGACGGCATCGCGAACGCGCCCAATTCATCGCCCGGTGTGCTGATGCCGCCGCCGAAGCCGCGTGTGGGCGAACTGCTGGCGAAGAAGGCGGGGAGGAAGCTCGGCGTGCCTGTGGTGGCGGCGCATCGCGCGGTGCTGAGCCAGCCGATGGACTGGAAGAACCTGCCGAAGGTGCTTTTCCCGAACAATCCGAAAGCGCAGGAGATCATCGGCAAGGACATGATGTCGCGTGCGGCTTGCTTCTGGGCGACGAACTGCATCCGCGGATGCAGCATCCGTGCGAACTTTCAGAGCACGACGGTGCTGCTGCCGCCTGCGCTGGCGACGGGGAATCTGGACATCATCACCGATGCGATGGTGCGAGAGGTGGTGATGGGGGCGGATGGCAAGGCCACGGGTGTGCACTACATCGACAAGGTCACGCGGCGGGATGCGGTGGTGAAAGCTCGCGTGGTCATTCTGGCTGCGAGCACCTGCGAGACCTCGCGCATTTTGCTGAACTCAAAGTCGCGCGACAAGGCGGGGCTGGCCAACTCCTCCGGGCAGGTCGGGCGCAATCTCATGGACAGCGTCGGCACACGTCTGGGCGCGCACATTCCCGCCATGGAGGACCTGCCGCCGATGAATGAAGACGGCGCGGGCGGCCTGCACACTTATGTACCCTGGTGGCTGGTGAATGAGCACTCCAAACTCGGCTTTGCGCGCGGCTACCACATCGAGATGGGCGGTGGCCGGCAGATGCCGGAGGCGAAGAGCTTTGGCTATCTCGATGCTACTTCGCCCGGCGTGTATGGCCGCAAGCTCAAGGAAGAAGCCCGCCGCTATTACGGCGCGCAGTTCGGCTTTTCCGGACGCGGTGAGATGATCCCCAACAAGGACTGCTACAGTGAACTCGACCCCAACGTCGTGGATCAGTGGGGCATCCCCGTGCTGCGCTTCCACTGGAAATGGAGCGATCACGAGATCAAGCAGGCCGAGCACATGCAGCAGACTTTTGCGGCCATGATCGAAGGCATGGGCGGCAAGGCGAAGCCGCTCAGCGGCGCGGACGCCATCCAGCGACCCGGCGAGATCATCCATGAAGTCGGCACCGCCCGCATGGGAGACAAGGCCGCCGAAAGCGTCACCAATCAATACTGCCAGACCTGGGACGTGAAGAACCTCTTTCTCATGGATGGCTCCGTCCTGCCCAGCAACCCCGACAAAAATCCCACCCTCACCATCCTTGCCCTCGCTTGGCGTTCCAGCGAATGGCTGATGGAAGAAATGAAGCGGGGGAATGTGTAAAATCGGTTCAATCAACGGGTCCTTGAGATGAATCGTTTGTCCAGAAATCGACGTCGCGGGGGGGCTGATCGGTCACCGCGCGCAAAACCCAACCCGAGGAGGGTGCAGTCACTGGCTCTTACGGGCGTCATACTTGTCGTGCTGGGGTTGCTTCTAAGAGGGGTCTCACTGCTCATGCTGGCACGCGGAGCGGGGACGTTGGAGGTTGGGCCAGTGAATGACCCGGCGGCGCTCTCGGGAATGCTTGCGCCCTTTCTGGATGTGCTTGCCAGTGCCGCCACGGTGGTAAATGCGGGTGACTGGCTCCAGCTCATTGGCGCGGCGTTTGTCACCTATGCCTTCCATGGGGGTGGGTGCCGGGTGCGGTGGTTCTTTTGGGCAATGCTGGTTCTCGCCATGTGCATTGTCTGGCAGCCCGTCCTTGGAACCGTTTTTGGCGTGTGGTGGTTTTGGTGTCTCGCCTGGACCCGCCATGAATTTTTCTCGAAACAGGTCATTCTCACCTCCCCATGAACAGCGATCCCTATTCCATCTCCCGCCGCCATGCCCTGAAAGGCCTCCTCACCGGTGCCGCCGGGGTCGCCGCGGCCCCGGCCATCGCTGCGCCGAATCAGACCGAACCTGCACCACCGGTGCATCCTTCGCGGTTTGTGTTTCACGACCCCGACTTCATGCAGCCGCTGAAGTTCCCCTGGGAAAAGCTGCTGACCACCGAGGAACTGGCCACCACGCAGGCCCTGGCAGATTTGATCCTTCCTAAGGATGAAACCTCTCCCGCCGCCTCAGAGGTGGGCGTTCCAGAATTTATCAATGAATGGGTCAGCGCCGATTACCCCGCTCATCAGGAAGACCGCGAAACCATTCGCGGCGGCTTGGGCTGGCTCAATACGGAGAGCTTCAAGCGGTTTTCGCAGCGTTTTGAGGAGCTGGGCGTCGAGCAGCAGTCCCAGATCGCGGATGACATTTGCGGCGCGGCCAAAGTCAGTCCGGAGCACCACGTCGGGGCGGTCTTTTTCAAGCGATTCCGCCAGCTCTGTGTCGGCGGCTATTACAGCCACAGCCAGACCTGGAAAAGCCTCGGTTACGTGGGCAATATCAGCATCGGCGGGCCTTATCCCGGCGTTTTGCCGGAGGTCATCGAGAAACTGGGGCTGCAGGACGTGGTTTGAGGCCGGATTTGGGGCCGAAAAAGACTTCGTTTCAGAGCAAAAAATCCCTTTGCTCACCCTTGCATCTTGCTAGTCTGAACAAGTCATCATCGAGCACGTTTCCGGTAGCGGTTTCAAGGACGGATTCAGTCGATGGGCAGCCCTTCAAATCTTATGTCCGAACAGTCCTCTGAGCAGAACACTGCTTTCAATACCGGTGTGGCCGAAAACCAGGCCTACGGCGCCGATCAAATTCAGAAACTCGAAGGCCTCGAAGCCGTCCGGCTCCGGCCCGGCATGTACATCGGCGACCCCGATGAGCGCGGCCTGCACCACTGCGTGTTTGAAGTGGTGGACAACTCCATCGACGAACATCTCGCAGGTCATTGCAAAAACGTCTGGATCACCATCCACACGGACGGCTCCATCACCATTCAGGACGACGGCCGCGGCATCCCGGTGGAAATGCACAAGGTGGCAAAGATTCCCACCGTGGAGCTCGTGCTCACCAGCCTGCACGCTGGCGGCAAGTTCGGCGATGGCGCTTATGAATTCTCCGGCGGTCTGCACGGCGTGGGCGCGAAGTGTACGAATGCCCTGTCTGACTGGTTCAAGTGCGAGGTCTTCCGCGATGGCCAGATCTACGCCATCGGCTTTGAGCGTGGTAAAACGACGGAGCCGCTGACTGTTCTCGGAGATCTCGATGATCCGACGACCACAGGCACGAAGATTTCCTTCTTCCCGGACGCCACCATCTTCACCGTCACCACGACGTATAACTTTGACCGTCTCCTCGTCCGTCTGCGCGAGCTCGCCTTCCTCAACCCCGGCATCAACATCACCCTCACCGACGAGCGCACCGAGCCGCAGCGTCAGGAGGTGCTGTTTTATCAGGAAGGTGTGAAGCAGTTCGTGCGCGAGATGGGTGCGGACAAGGACAAGATCCATCCGGAGCCCGTCGCTCTCGCTGGCCGTCGTGAAGTGCCGATTGATGACAAGAAGAAGTTCATCCTCGTCGATTGCGTCCTTCAGTGGAACAAGGGCCTCAATGAGCAGACGCTGTGCTTTGCCAATGCCATTCCCAATCCGGACGGCGGCACGCATTACAGCGGCCTCAAGACCGCGCTGACTAAGGCGGTGAAGCAGTACATCAACGCCAATCCAAAAAGCTTCAAAGACAAGTTGCCCGACATTGAAGGCGATGACTGCCGCGAAGGCATGATCTGCGTGCTCAGCGTCAAGCTCACCAATCCGCGCTTCAATTCGCAGACGAAGGTGAAGCTGGTGAACGGCGAGGTCGAAGGCGTGGTGAACTCCATCGTCTATGAAGGCCTGTTGCGCTTCTTTGATGAGAATCCCGACACCGCGATCGAGATCATCAAGAACATCATCATCGCCGCGAAATCCCGCGAAGCCGCGCGCAAAGCCCGTGAAGCCATCCGCAAGGATGCCATGAGCAGCGGCGGCCTGCCCGGCAAGCTCGCCGACTGTTCCGAGCGCGATCCCGCAAAGACCGAGCTGTTCATTGTCGAAGGTGACTCCGCCGGTGGCTCCGCCAAGATGGGCCGCAACCGCCACAATCAGGCGATCCTCCCCCTGCGCGGAAAACTCATCAACACCGAAAAGGCCCGCCTGGAGAAGGTTCTGCAAAACAAGGAAGTGCAGACCATGATCACCGCCATCGGCACCGGCATCGGTGGCGACAGCGAGGTGGAAGGCTCCTTCAACATCGACAAGCTCCGCTACCACAAAATCGTCATCATGACCGATGCCGACGTGGACGGCAGCCACATCCGCACCCTTCTGCTGACCTTCTTCTTCCGCCAGATGCCGGAGCTCGTGAAGCGCGGACACATTTATGTGGCGCAACCCCCGCTGTATCAGGTGACACGTAAGAAGCGCGAGGAGTACGTGCAGAGCGATGCCGAAATGGACGCCATCCTTCTCGAACTCGGCTCCGGCGAAATCAGCCTGCGCAACATCGCTGATGGCAGCAAGCTCGCCGCTGACCGTCTCAAGGCCATTCTCGACCTCCTCGTGCCCGTCGCCAAATTTGCCGACATCATCCGCCGCCATGGCGCTGACTTCGAGCATTACCTCCAGGCTCGCGACGAAGCCACCGGCAACCTGCCGCATCACCTCGTCGTGATTCGTGAAGGCAATGAGGTCAAGATTCACTACTTCCACAGCAATGAGCAGCTTGCTGCGTTCGCCCGGGAGAACAGCGACCTGCATCTCTTTGGCAATCCAGCAGCCGTCGAGGCCAATGGCAATGGCGCCGTTGCATTGCCGAAATCCCATCGCCGTGCGCGTCTCATCGAGATCCACGAAGCCCATGGCATGAAGAAGCGTTTCCAGCAGCTCGATGAGCTGGGCCTGCACGTGGATCACTTCAGCAGCCAGGACAAGCCGCTCTTCGAGGTCATCGAAGGCGATGGCGAAAACGCCAGGGTGCATCCTGTCTTCAGCATCCCCGGCATCCTCGACAAGGTGATGGAGATCGGCAAGCGCGGCATGGAGATCAAGCGATTCAAAGGTCTGGGTGAAATGAACGCCAAGCAGCTTTTCGAGACCACCATGGACCCGAACAAGCGCACGCTGCTTCAGATCAAGCTGGACGAAACCAACGCCCATGAAGCCGAACGCATGTTCACCATCCTGATGGGAGACGTGGTCGAGCCACGAAAGCATTTCATTGAAGAGAACGCCCTCAACGTTCGCAACCTCGACGTGTAGGAGCGAACCAGAGAGCAAGCAGTTGTCAGGAATCGCCAAGAAGGGAATGGCCACGGTCGATCTACATGAACTGAAAGTCTATCAGCTCGCCATGCGGGCTGGGGAGGACGTGTGGTCATTGACCGTTGGCTGGGAATGGCTGGCGCAGCAAACCGTCGGCGTGCAGTGGATTCGTGCTGCCGACGCCATCGCCGCCAATATTTCCGAAGGCCACGGGCGCGGCTCTTCCAAGGAGAATGCCAGATTTTGCTACTACGCGCTGGGGTCTCTCCTTCAGACGCGGACCTGGCTCGAAAAAGCAACGGAGCGAAGGCTCGTTATCGATTCCGTGGCCAGAGACCTCTCGCTGAAATTCGAAACCCTCCGCCGTCAGCTTGAGGGCTACATCGTTTCATTGGATCCCACAGCTCCCAATCAATCCGACGCCGTTCGCGGAGCTTCCATTCACCTTCTTCCACTCGAAGAGCTTTTCCACCCACGCACAGCCGCCTGGAATAATTGACCTTTTTGGCCGCCTGCCGCCAGCCCTGACCCTTTCCTCTCATGCAAGACCCCAACATTCGCCCCATCTCTGTCGCTGAAGAAGTGAAGAACTCCTTCCTCGACTATTCGATGTCCGTCATCATCGCCCGTGCGCTGCCGGATGTCCGGGATGGTTTGAAGCCCTCCCAGCGCCGCATTCTTTATGCGATGCATGAGCTGTCTCTCTATCCGCCGAAGAAGCACATGAAGTGCGCGAAGATCTGCGGTGACACCTCCGGTAACTACCATCCGCACGGTGAGGCCGTCATCTATCCGACGCTCGTCCATATGGGCCAGCCCTGGGCCATTCGCGAGCCTCTCATCGATCCGCAGGGGAACTTCGGTTCCGTGGAAGGCGATCCTCCGGCAGCCATGCGTTATACGGAAGCCCGCATGACGCACCTGGGCGGCACTTTGATGTCGGACATGGAGAAGGAGACCGTCGATTTCGTCCCGAACTACGATGAACGTCTCACCGAGCCGACCGTGTTCCCGGCGGCCTTCCCGAACCTCATCGTCAATGGCGGCACCGGCATCGCCGTGGGCATGGCCACCAACATGCCGCCGCACAATCTCGGCGAAGTCGTGGATGCCGTGTGCGCGCAGATCGACAATCCGGGCATCACCTGCACAGAGCTGCAGGCCCACATCAAAGGCCCCGATTTCCCGACGGGCTGCGTCATCCTGGGCACCAACGGCATCCGTGATTACATGGAAACCGGCCACGGCAGCGTGCGCATTCGCGGACAGGCGGAGATTGTCGAAAACGGCAACCGCGAGCAGATCATCATCACCGAGATTCCCTTCAATGTGAACCGGGCCGAGCTGGTGAAACGCATCGCCGAACTCGCCAACGAGAAGGTCATCACCGAAATCAGCGGCGTGCGTGACGAGTCGGACGAAAACACCCGCGTCGTCATCGACCTCAAGCGCGATGCCCGTGGCCAGGTGGTGCTGAACAATCTCTACAAGCACACCGCGCTGGAGTCGAGCTTCTCCATCCACATGCTCGCAATCGATGGCGGCAAGCCGCGCGTGCTGAGCATGAAGGACGCGATTGCGTGCTACATCGAGCATCGCCGTGAGGTCATCATCCGCCGCTCGCGCTTCCTGCTCAAGCAGGCCGAATTCAAGGCGGAAAAACTCGAAGCCCAGCTTCTCGCGCTCGGCCATCTGGATGACTTCATCAAGATCATCCGCGACAGCCGGAACCGTGACGAAGCCCGCGAACGCCTCAAGGCCTACAACTTCTCCATCACCACCGCCGAGCAGCTCGGCATCATGATTCGCGGCCAGGCCAGCATCGTGGGGGACAATTACATCTTCACCGACAAGCAGGTTGAAGACATCCTGGAGCTCCGCCTCTATCAGCTCGTTGGTCTTGAGCGCGACAAGATCAAGGCGGATTACGATGAGGTGCTCGTCAGCATCCGTGATTTCATGGACATCCTGGCCCGTGAGGCCCGCGTGCTCCAGATCATCAAGGACGAGCTGCAGGCCATCCGCCTCAAGCACGCCACCCCGCGTCTGACCCGCATCGAAGCCGCCGAGGGCGAGATCGAAAACATCGACCTCATTCCGAACGATCCGACCGTCGTCACCATGACGCACATGGGCAGCATCAAGCGCACCGCCACCGCCGAATACCGCGTGCAGGGCCGGGGCGGCAAGGGCCTCAAGGGCATGGAAACCCGCGATGCCCAGGGCGACGACGAAGCCAGCGACTTTGTCGAGCATCTCTTCAGCGCGCATCTGCACGACTTCCTGCTCTTCTTCACGAACACAGGCCGCATGTATGTGGAGCGCGTCTATCAGATTCCAGAGGCCTCGCGCACCGGCAAAGGCCGCAGCATCAAGAACATGCTCAACCTGCGTGCCGAAGAAAAGATCGCCAGCGTGCTGATCCTCAAGGCGCAGGGCGCCGAAGACGAGGCCATGTGGGCGGCGGACAAGTATGTGCTCTTCGCCACCAAGGACGGCACGGTGAAGAAGACCGCCCTCGAAGAATTCAAAAACTACCGCAGAGACGGCATCATCGCCATCAAGCTCGATGAAGGCAACGACCTCGTGGACGTCGTGCTTACCGACGGCAACAAAGAAGTCTGCCTCGTCACCCATGAGGGCATGTTCGCCCGCTTCCATGAAACGGGGGATAATCCTGAAACCCCCAATCTGCGCGCCATTGGCCGCAACACCGCCGGTGTGCGTGGCATCACCCTCGATGACGGAGATTTCCTCGTCAGTTGCATCACCAACGAGCCGGACACCATGGTGCTCGTGGTCTCGGAAAATGGTCTTGGCAAGCGTACTCCTTTTGCCGAATACCGCCTCCTGGCCAATCGCGGCGGCAAAGGCGTGACGACCATGAATGTCACCGAAAAGACGGGCAAGGTCGTTGCTGCCATGGCGGTGCATGACAAGGACGAGCTCATGCTCATGACCACCAAGGGCCAGAGCGTGCGCATTCGCATCTGTGACATCCGCGAAACCGGTCGCAATGCCCAGGGCGTCAAGCTCATGGGCCTCAAGGAAGGCGAAACCATCCAGGACGTCGCCACCGTCGTCGCGGATGATGCAGAGCCCGCTGCGGAGACCACACCTGTGGCGGAAGCCGCCGACAATGAACCGGTTGCCGAAGCACCGGCAGAAGACACACCTGCGGCGGAATAACGCAGGCTGCAAATTCAAAGGGGCGCAGGCAACTGCGCCTCTTTTTTGTGCCCCTGTCTGACATGCGGAAATAGGACGTAGAAAAAGGGCAGGGGCATCGTTTGGATGCAGCATGATTCGCCTGCCTGTTTTCTTTCTGTTGTTCGTCTGCGCCACCTTGCACGCCGCCTCGGCGAAGCCGAATTTCGTCATCTTCCTTGCCGATGATCTCGGCTATTCGGACCTCGGCTGCTATGGCGGTGAGATTGCCACGCCGAATCTGGACAAACTCGCCGCCGGTGGTCTGCGCTTCACGCAGTTTTACAACACCGCCCGTTGCTGGCCCACGCGCAGCGTGCTCATGACCGGCCACTATGCGCAGCAGATCGGCATGGACCCGCCCTATGGCAAATTCCCCGCATGGGTGCGCACGCTGCCGCAGCGCCTCGCGCCGTTGGGGTATCGCAGTTACCACTCGGGCAAGTGGCATGTCACCAATGCACCGCGCGTCGTGGCTGATGGTGGATTCACGCATTCCTACCATGTGGCAAAGCAGGACAATCACTTCCATCCGCAAAAGCATGAGCTGGATGACAAGCCGCTGCCAGAGCCTGAAGGCACGTGGTATTCCAGCATCGCGATCGCAGACCACGCCATCGATTTCCTCAAGGAGCACGCGCAGCAGCATGCGGGCACACCGTTCTTCACTTACGTCGCCTTCACCGCACCGCACTTCCCCATTCAGGCGCTGCCGGAAGACATCGCGAAATACAAAGACACTTACACACAAGGCTGGCCGAAGACACGGGCGGCGCGCTTCGAACGGCAGAAAAAGCTGGGCCTCGTCGAGACCACCCTTTCCGATCCTGAACCTCAAATCACCGCTCCCAGCGGCAAGGAAAGCGATCTTGAAATCCTCGGTCCCGGCGAGACACGGCACGCGGTGCCTTGGGACAGTCTCACCACTGAACAAAAGCAGTTTCAAGCCACCAAAGAGGCCATTCATGCAGCGATGATCGACCGCCTGGATCAGGAAGTGGGCCGTGTGCTGGCACAGCTCAAGGCCATGAACGCCTACGAGGATACGCTCATCCTCTTCCTCTCTGACAATGGCGCGAGCGCGGAGATCATGGTGCGCGGCCTCGGCCATGACAAAAACGCGCCGATGGGCGCTGCGGCATCCTATCTTTGCCTCGGGCCCGGCGGCTCCACGGTGTCCAATACTCCGCACAGACGGCATAAAATCTGGGTGCATGAAGGTGGCATCAGCACGCCGTTCATCGCCCACTGGCCGCAGGGAATCAGTTCAAAGGGCGAGCTGCGCCACACTCCTGGGCATGTCATCGACATCGTCCCCACGATCCTCACACTCGCCGGTGGCAACATCACCGACATGCCCGAAAAGGCACCACCATTCCCCGGTCGCAGCCTGACGCCTGCGTTTGCCAAAGACGAGGAAATCAGCCGCGACTTCCTGTTCTGGAACCACTCCGGCAATCACGCGCTGCGTGAAGGCCGTTGGAAGATCGTCAGCGCAGCCGACAACGGTGATACCTGGGAGCTCTACGACCTGATCACGGATCGTGCCGAATCGAACAACTTGGCAGCCAAGGAACCTGCGCGAGTGAAGGCGATGGCCGAACGATGGGAAAAGCTGGAGAAGGAATATGTCGCACAGGCGGGGCCGAAGCCCGCAGCCAAGGCGAAGAAGGGAAAAGACAGGAACGACTAGAGGAGCATGAACGCCGCTAGTCTTTGAGAGGGATGTTTTGCTCCACTTTGCCCGTGCGCGGATCGGGTTCAAGATGGTGAACCAAAACGGCCTTGGAGTTCACCTGGCCACAGCCGCCTTCGATCAGGCATTGTCGGATGCCGGCCTCCAGCCGCCGCTGGATTTCAGTCGGATCGGTGCCGGGCTGGAGGACGAAGCGGCCTTCGATGGCATCCGGGCCCGTTTGGCAGAACTGGTACGTGGCTACCAGCGGCTGGTGTTCCATGACCGTGATAAATTTGGTTCCCACAAAAATCAGCTTTTCGGGGGTATGAAACGTGTAGGTCATGGCGCTGCGGCCGCTCAGTTGATGGATTACCTTGAAAGGCCACCCTTCGGGAGAGGGTCCGAAACGCACCCGGTCATTGAGGCGATAGCGCAGCAGCGGCAGCGCTGTGTTGAACAAAGGAGTGACCAGGGCGTGATCGGAAAGTTCCTCTGGCGGGGACTCTTTCTCATTGGCGTCCACCGCTTCAAAAACCGCCAGATCTTCAAACACAACCATGTGCTGCATGCCTGCCCATTGGCGGGCAATGCCGAGCGTCTCGCCGCAGCCATAGCCATCCAGCGGCTCGATGCCAAAGGCCTGCCTGCACAAGGAACGGATGCCGGGCGTGAGGTTGTCGCCGCCCGTGGAAATCGCACCGCCCACGGCTGGCAGTTCCAGCCGCAGTGTGCCGTCGAGCTTGGCCTGGGCAAGGCGTCCGATCAGGGATGCGTATCCAATCAGGATCGTGGGCTTCATTTCATGCAGCCTGTCAATGATCTCCTGCCATGGCGCAGTGACACTGATCGGCTGGTAGTCGCAGAAAAGCGCGCCGATCCACGGGCGCGTTTTCAGCAGGGCTGCGGAAACGGAGGGTGCCGCCGAACACACGAACGAGGCTGCTACAGGACGTTTTCGGAACAGTGACGGTTTCGGCGTTGAAGACTTGGTTGCCGTGGGCGCACTGCGTATGGCATGGGCCGCGTGATTCCAGTCCACGGAAGTGATCTCATGCGGGATGGCCAGCGCAGCGCCAGAGGTGCCCGAGGTCATGCTCACCATCCAGCGGTTGTTGAGCAGCCGGCCCCAGTTGCCGGGATCTTGGAGGTATCGCGTCAGCGCCTCCCTGTGCAGCCGTGGGTCTGGGACGATTTCATCCCAGTTCTCGACCAGCTCAGCCTTCGTCAGCACTGGGATGTCCGCCAGCGCGCAGTGGTCCAGATCAAGTCCCGCCAGCTGACGGCGGTAGAACGGACTCGTGGCAAAGGCACGGCGGGCCAGTGCACGCCAGCGTCGTTCCTGAAGCCGCAGCATCTCCTCGCGGCTCAGGCTTTGCGCATGGCGGATGGACTTCGAGGCACGGTAAAGATTGAACAGCCGGATCATGGGGGTGAGGTGCCGCAGCGATCACCTCCCGCGATGGCTGAAGCACGCTGTCCGGTACGCCTCCAACGGCCGAATTGATGCGTGATTATCCGCCCCGCCATTTCTTCACCTTTTGCCCCATTTTGGCTGCGCCTTCACCCGGCCGGGACGGGGCTGGATTGCGATCTTCAAGAAGATCTCCGCTTCAACCAATGGTCAGAGAAATCGACTTTCATTCCTATCGGAACACGATTGAATCATTCCGGAGGGCGTCCTATGGCGCGTCCATCACCCATGTTCTGGATGAGTTTGATGAGCAGGCTCACCATTTCGCCTTGTTTGACAGAAAGGGCGATGTTCTCGGGGTCACGCGGGTGCTGCGCAGTGACGAGGTCCCGAAGTTTGAAATGATGCATGAATCGCAGCTCAAGGATCTGGTGCTGCCTCCTGCAAAACTGAGTCTGGAGCTATCACGTGCCTGCACCGTGAAGGGAAGCGCCGGCGTCCATCTTCTCAGCCTCTGCATGGGCATCAACGACTACGCGGTGAAAAATGAGGCCGAGTATCTGATCACGAAAACGGGCAAGCACCTGCTTCCTCTCTACCAGCACTTTGGATTCACCACCTTTGGTCCGCCCTTCGTCTCGGACTTCTTCGAGGACAAGCGCCCGATCTATCCCATCATGTACCGCTGGACCACCGTGCGGAAAGAAGAGCCCGAAGAAGAGGTGCTGGTATGGTGAAGTGTCCCGTCCACGCCACGCATTTCTCACTTCATGCCGCCGATCTTGCAGCCCTGCGCCTCGTGCTGCGGAGACGCCACCGGCTTGCCGCCAAGAATGGCATCCAGCGCATCACGCAGGTCCTTCGTCGTCGCCATGCGCTGGCGCTTGGTGGGGCCGAGATAAAGATCGTTGATGCGGCCTTTGTAAAGCGTCTCAGCCTTGGGTGAAAGCACGACCGCCTCAGGCGTGATTCTGGCCTGCACCTGCTTTGCCAGCGCCTGCTCTTTATCGAGCAGCACGGTGGCCTTCACTTCGGAGAGAATGGCGTGCTCCATCGCCACTTCGTTCGTAATCTCCGGATCCGAATGCACGAGATATACGACGACCCGGTCGCCGTAGTCAGCCGTGATCTGATTGATCTCTTTCATGAACGACTTTGTCGTCGAACAGAACGGCGAGACAAAGAAGAGGACGACGGCCTTCTTGTCGCCCGCAGCCGCAGGATCGTATTTCTGGCCATTTGTGGCCGGAAGTTCGAGCGCAGAGGCGATGCTGGTGAAGAGCAGCAGGGCGACAAGCAGGTGTTTCATGGTCTTATTGAAGCTGGGCCACCGCTGCATCCAGCGAGGCCGCATCCTTGATGCTGATGACCTTCACGGATTTGTCGATCTTGCCCATGAGTCCGGCGAGTGTGGCGTCAGGTCCGAGTTCGATGAAGGTGGTGTGGCCTGCGGCGATCAGATGCTGCATGCTCTCCACCCAGCGCACGCTGCCGGTCACCTGGCTGGTGAGCGTGGAGCGAATTTCTTCAGGGGTGGAAACCGGGCGTGCTTCGAAGTTGCACACCACCGGAACCTTCGGGCTCTGGATGGCAGCAGCGGCCAGCGCGACGGCGAGCTTGTCCTGGGCGGACTTCATCAAGCGGCTGTGGTAGGCACCGGCGACGGGCAGGGGAATGGCGCGTTTGATACCCTTGTCCTTCGATTTGGCAGCCGCATCGGCAATGCCTTCAGCACTGCCACTGAGCACGATCTGTCCTGGTGCGTTGAGATTGGCCACGTCCACATCGCATTCCTTCGCGAGTTCACGGATGGCGGATTCCTCACCACCGAGCAGGGCCAGCATGGCACCCTTGGTGTTTTCGCATGCTTCCTCCATGAAGCTGCCGCGTTGGAAGACGAGGTTCAGACCGGTGGCAAAATCGAAGGTGCCGGCGGCGGCATGCGCGGTGAATTCACCAAGGGAAAGACCGGCCGTGGCGGTGATGTTGAGCGCAGGCACCTTGCTCTTCAGCACTTCGAGAATGGCCAGGCCATGGGCGTAGAGTGCGGGCTGACAGCGCGAGGTCTTCGTCAGCTCCTCCATCGGTCCTTCAAACATGATGTTCGAAAGCGAGTAACCGAGGGTGGCATCGGCCTGGTCAAAGAGGGCG
Organism: Verrucomicrobiota bacterium; assembly: GCA_017301975.1. Taxonomy (GTDB): domain Bacteria; phylum Verrucomicrobiota; class Verrucomicrobiia; order Verrucomicrobiales; family Verrucomicrobiaceae; genus Prosthecobacter. The sequence continues at coordinate 47,513 of JAFLEI010000036.1, read as the reverse complement.
CGGACGGTGGGATAGGCTTCGGCAAGATCTTTGCCCATGCCGACTTTCTGGGCGCCTTGACCGGCGAAAAGGAGGACTGCGTTCATTCGGGATGCTGGATACGGGGATGCGGATTTCTGAATAAGTGGGAGGGATCACTGAGCACGGTCCATGGGACCGGTCAAGGGTGGGTCAAGAGGTCGCGTATGGCACTGCTCTGGGCGATGACCGCCGCCTCAAGAAGTTCGGGCCCCCTCTGCATGGCCTCGGCAAGACGCATCTCTGCGGGCTTGATGGCACAGAGAAAATCAATGCGGGTGCGGAGCTGGTCTTCAGCTTCGATGGCTCCGGCAAAGGCGGCGACGGGTTTGCCGAGCTCGCGGGCCATGTCGGCGACTCCCATGGGACCTTTGCCATGGAGCGTCTGCGCATCCATCCGGCCTTCTCCCGTGATGACGAGGTCCGCGCTGCCGATCCGTTCACGCAGATGCACAAGATCGGCGATCAATTCAAAGCCGCTGGTGAGCCTGGCCCCACAGAAGGTCATGAGTCCAAAACCGAGACCTCCGGCAGCACCCGCTCCGGGCACGTCACGGTGATCAACGCCGAGATCACGCCGGGCGATGTCCGCCACCTGTTGCAGGCGCTTCTCGAAGAACTCGAAGTCCGTCACGCCCTTTTGCGGGCCATAGACGCGGGTGCATCCATGGGGGCCCAGCAGAGGATTGTTCACATCACAGGCCACAAGAATTTCAGGGAACTCAACGTCTGGTGACTCGATCCTCGCCAGCCGGTCCATGTGGTCGACGAGGGGCTCCAGCGGTGAGCCAGAGGCATCCAGAAAGCGAAACCCCAGCGCTGCCGCCATGCCAATGCCGCCGTCATTGGTGGCGCTGCCGCCAATGCCAATGACGATGCGCCTCACGCCGCGTTCGATGGCATCCTGCAGCATCAGGCCCGTGCCGTGCGTGGTGGCCGTGGCCGGATTGAGCGCCAGATCGCTCACCATGGCTAGGCCCGAAGCGGCGCTCATTTCCATGATGGCCTCCAGACCTCCTGTCTCCCGCGCGAGCCCATACCGGGCTGTGACGGGCCGGTTTTGAGCGTCAAAAGTCGCTGCCTCACACCATTCGCCGCTCAAAGCAGTGATCACCGCCTCAGCAGTGCCTTCACCCCCGTCGGCGATCGGGCAGAGGTCACACACGGCTTCCGGCAAAGTCTGATTCAGAGCCGATGCAATGGCCTGGGCTGCCACGGTGGCCGGAAAAGAGCCCTTAAATTTGTCGATGGCGATGAGAATGCGCATGAGCCGCTTATGATGCCGAGGCTTGGCGGACTGCCAAGCGGTCAGCAGCGGCAGCCCCTCCCCACTTGGAGGGGAGCGAGAATGTCTCCACCGTTTGCTGGCAGAACTCGACTACCGCAGGGAGCCCACACAAGCCGCCTCACCCGTGATCCGCGCCTGCGGGACCTCTTGAGAATGAACCCTTTCCACAGCCCTCGCTGCGATGTCAGGGAATTGTAAAAAACCTTGATTTGCCCTTGATTTAATAACGTAATTATTATTAATTTTATAGTAATTATGTCAATCGCCGCCCTGGCAGAGATTAGTTCGCCGCTGATCACATCCAGCAATGACCGTGCCCACCGGCGTGGTCATGCTGAAATTGTGCCTCCTCCCAACCGTTTTGAAAAGGAGCAGATGGAACTCAATCTTCGCAATGCCCGCATGGGGGCGTGGTTTGTGATGGTGCTCGTGCCACTTTGCAGCTTTCTTGACTGGATGGCATATCCCACGGACTACTGGCAGTTTCTGGTGTTGCGTCTGGCCTGCGCGGCCAGCTGCGTGCCGCTGCTGCTGGCGCTGAACGGATCGCTGGGGCGCAGGTACTGTCGCGCCTACCCCATCATCCTGCCGCTGCTGCCCGCGCTGATGATCTGCTTCATGATCTACCTCAGCGGTGATCCTGGTTCCGGCTACTACGCGGGGCTGACGCTGTGCATCGTGGCCACGTCGTTCGTCTTCCACTGGACCTTTCGTGAGATTGGCATCACGCTCGGCCTTGTGGTGCTGGCGTACTTTGCCGCCACGCTGCCGAATCTCGATTTCAGTGACTCCCACGCACTGGGCATCTTCGTCAACAACACGGGCTTTATCCTGCTGAACTGCGTGGTGCTCTATTTCGGCAGCCGCCAGCATCACGCCATCCGCCTGCGGGAATTCGCCAACCGCTGCAAGGTGGAAGACCAGCGCGAGGAGCTGGCCGCACGCAACGAAGAGCTCACAGCCACGCTGAAGCGCCTGCGCGAAACCGAAGCCCAGCTGGATCAAAGCGAGAAGCTCGCCTCCATCGGCCGGCTCAGCGCGGGCATCGTCCATGAGATCAACAACCCGCTGAACTACGTGAAGTCGGCGATCTATCTGCTGAAGAAAAAGGGCAGGGCGCTCCCCCCCGAAATGGCCGAAACCTTTAACAGCATCGCCGAAGACATTGGCGAGGGCATTGACCGTGTGGCCGCCATCGTTTCAGATCTGCGCACCTTTGCTCATCCGGAAAATCGCGGATCACGGTCGGTGGATTTGCAGGAGACTTCACGCAAGGCCCTGCGCCTGCTGGCCAAGGAAATCGGAGACCGCGGCGTGCTGCTGGTGGATGAGATCCCCCCCGGAGTCATCGCACAGGGAGACGAGAACTACCTCATCCAGATTTTGCTCAATCTGGTGCAGAACAGCCTGGACGCCCTGGCAGGCAGGCCGGAGCCGACCATTGTGCTCTCCGCCCGTGAAACGGCAAAAGGCGTGGACTTGATCGTCCGGGACAACGGCGCCGGCATCCCGAAGGAAAACCTTTCGAAGATCTTTGATCCCTTCTTCACCACCAAGCAGGTGGGGCAGGGCATGGGCCTGGGCCTGAGCATCTGCTTCCGCATGATTCAAAACATGGACGGCGAAGTCAAGATTGACACTGCCGCAGGAAGCCACACCCAGTTCACCCTGAGCCTGAAGAAACCTGCCCACAATTGAACCTGATGCCGAGCCCGCTGCTATCGCCTTATCACATCCTCTACGTCGATGACGAAGAGAAGGCGTTGCATTATTTCAAGGAAATCTTCGGCGACGAGTACACCATCCACATCGCCAACAATGCGATGGACGGCTACCGGATCCTGCAGCAATACGGTGCGCAGATCGGCCTGCTGCTCACGGACCAGCGCATGCCCGGCCCCAGCGGCATTGAGCTCATGGAGCATGCGCGCAAGCTCAATCCCAATCTCGTCCGCATTCTCGTCACGGCCTACACTGATTATCAGGCGGCGGTGGATGCGGTGAACTCCGGGCGCTGCTTCCGCTACCTGCACAAGCCCTGGGATCCGGATGAGCTGAGCGTCGTCATCAAGCACGCGCTGGATTACTACCATGCGCTCATCGAGCGCGAGCGCCTGCTGGTGGAAAAGGCGGAGTCCGTGCGCAACATGCTCTCCGCGGACAAGGTTTCCGGCCTCGGCATCCTCGCGGAAGGTCTAAACCACCACCTCCGCAACGCGCTCACGGTCGTGCGTGCCTTCATCGATCTCGCGCCCATGAAACTGATGGAGGAAATCGGCGGCGCCCACCCGCGTGATCCTTCATTCTGGATCGATGTGCAGAACCAGGCGCAGTCGCAGCTTGAACGCATTCAGTCCATGCTGGCCCGTCTGGCAGAGGCCTCCCACTCCAAGCGCCTTGACCGCAGCGACCAATGCTACCTCAGCAACGTGATCAATGAGATGGTCGAAATGTTTGCCACGCAGATGAAGGAAAAAAATCTGAAGGTGGAAGTCTCGGTCGATCCTGCCCTCCCGCCCGTCATGGTGAATGATGCGCGTTTCCGTCAGATGTGGCGTTTGATTTTCATGGAGGAGCTCACGCACCTCAGTCCCGGCGACAGCATTCACATCAGCGCGCAAGTCCGGCAGGACGCGAAAGGTCAGTCGCATCTGGTGATGTATGTGCGCGACACCGGGATCTGGCAGGGTGGTGACAAGCCCGTGAACCTGTTTGACCCCTTCTACACGCGCAGCCGCAAACCGGATGATTTTGGCGTGAACATGATGGCCTGCTACGTCACCATGCACCTGCATGGCGGCACCGCCGAGGCCCGCCATCTGGAGCCGAGAGGGCTGGAACTCGAATTCAGCCTGCCCGTCGATACCACCTTCGAACCCAAGAAAGAAGAAGACTTTTTCCGCACCCTTCTCAACCACGAACAGCGCTGGAAGCTGCGTGATGAAATGGTCGCAGCATAAGCTCGAGACCCAAGGAGCGGCACTTGCCAAGTACCGCCGCACGGACTTCGAAACAGCCTTCGCACACGGGACTTGGCAAGTCCCGCTCCTTGTTTAAAACCGGCGGTCACGCAGGCTCACCCCAGCTTCCATCCATCACGCGGCACACGACTGAGAAAACGATTCGCATCCTCGTTGTTCGTGATCCGCATGGCCTTCGCATCCCAAAGGATTTTGCCACCCGCGCGGTGCGCCACATTGCCGAGGTGGTTGGCTTCCGTGAGCGGACCCGCGTAGCTGAAGGGGCTGCCCGTCGGCGTGCCATTGCGAATGGCGGCAAGGAATTCGGCGTGCTGACCCGGAGAGTCGGCGATGAAAGGCTTCGGTGGTTGGAAGTCCTTGAAAGTCGCCTCGGGCAGCAGGACATGCTTACCGTAGTCAGAGAGCAGCATGCCCTTGTCGCCAATGAAGAGGACGCCGCTGCTCCACTTGCTGATGAGCGGATCATTCTTCCACACGTCCGGTTTGTCCGCGCCCTGATGCCAGTGCAGCTTGCATGCGGGCATGTCCCCACGCGGGCCATACTCATACACCGCGTGCATGGAAGCCGGGGCGATCTCCGGATGCGGCGGCGGTCCGAAGGCTTCGATGCTCAGCGGCGCATCGAGCTTCAGCGCCCAGAAGGGCAGGTCGTTCCAATGACTGCCCAGGTCGGACATCGTGCCATTGCCGAAGTCCCACCAGCGGTACCATTTGGGCCCGGGGAAATAAACGCTGCTGTAAGGCCGCATCGGCGCAGGGCCGATCCACAGATCCCAGTCCAGATACGGCGGAGGTGTTTCTGCAATGGCGGGCCGCTCGGTCACATGGATGATGTCGCCATTCTTCTCGGCGTCTTCCTTGCTCTGCAGCCCCCATGCACGCGAGACGCACACATGCGCCTCGGTCACTTTGCCAATCGCGCCGCTTTGAATCAGCTCCACCACGCGGCGGTAGTTTGGCATGCCATGAATCTGCGTACCCATCTGGGTCACCACACCGGCCCTGGCCGCAGCCTCGGTGATGAGACGCGCTTCGGCCACGTTGTAGGAGAGCGGCTTCTCGCAATACACCGGCTTCTTCATGAGCAGCGCTGGCAGGGTGGCATAGGCATGCGTGTGCTCCGTGGTGCTCACGGCCACGGCGTCGATCTCGCCTGCGCTGAGGGAGTCATAGAGCTTGCGGAAATCGCGGAACTTCCGCGCCTTGGGAAAGGCGGCTCCGGCGCGGTCCAGATTCTCGCCATTCACATCACAGAGTGCCACGACGTTTTCACGCGGCTCGATCGGGGCCGGCGGCTGCACACCCGCATCGGGCTTGGCCGCGTTCTTGCCACGTGGCGGTGTGTACAGCGCCACTCCCGTGAGCTCCTTGATGTTCGCCGCACCCCGACCACCGACGCCGATGAAGACCATGTTCAGTTGGTTGTTCGGAGAGCGTGAACTGACGATGGCAGGAAATCCCAGCGCTGCAGCGGCGCTGGCACTGTGGGTAAGGAACTGACGGCGGGAGGAGACGGGCGGGCGTGTACTCATGGTGGTGGAACTAGAACGTCAACCGGACGCCAAGTTTCAGAGGAAAGTTGCGCCCCAGGGAGAGGCGCTGCCAAATTCCGCATTGACCTCCGCAACCCAATACCCCCGCGATGCGCTCTCCCAGAGCGAGCTAAAGCTCACAAGTACTTTCTCTGCGCCGCACGCTCCGGGAAAGTACTCGCGAGCTTTAGGTCGCTCCGGCCAGCGCATCCGCCAAACACCCCAACCTTTCGCGCCACCCCACGCCCAGCCACGCAGCAACTTCGACTGCGCGCATCATCCGTCCATCATCACCTGCCACCTTATTCCGCTTTCTTCTCCTCAGCCGCTTTCTTCTTTCCAGCGCCCGGTTTCTTCGGCTCAGTGAGCGGCTTGTCCGGATCATACTTCGGATTGCGCTCGGGAATCTGAGCGCCGCTGTCCGTCAGCCACGCCATGAGCTTGTCATGCAGCTGCATCGCGCGGACGGAGTCAAAGGGGGCCCGGTTGTCCACCTCACCCGGGTCAAGTTTCAGATTGTAGAGCTCCACGTGGTTGTCCTCATGGAAGAGGATGAGCTTCCAGTCGCCTTCTCGGATCGCGCTGTAAGGCGTCGCGCTGCCAGGGTGGTAATGCGGGTAGTGCCAGTAGATGGCCTCGCGGGCGAGGGTGTCCGTGCCGCCGAGCAGTGGCAGCAGTGACTCCCCATCGATCACCTGATCCTTTTTCAACGGTGTCTGCGTGGCGGCGAGCAGCGTGGGCACATGGTCATAGGTGATCACAGGCACGTCGCAGGTGCTGCCAGGTTTCACCAGTCCGGGCCAGGCGACGATGAGGGGGATGTGGACGCCGCCTTCATACGCGCTGCCTTTGCCAAGCCGTGCCGGGCTGTTGTCCGTGGGGCCGCGTGACCAGCCTTGCGGGCGCACGAGATGGCTGAGGCCGCCGTTGTCACTGGTGAAGATAAAGAGGGTGTTTTCAGCCAGCTTCAGCTCTTCCAGTTTGGCGCGCAGTTTGCCCACGCTGTCATCGATGCTCTCGACGAGCGCCGCATAAACGGGGTTGCTGTGGCCTCCGGCGCCTTTTTTGGCCTGATACTTCGCGATGACTTCCGGCTTGCCCATGATCGGCGTGTGGACGCCGTAGTGCGGGAGATAGACGAAGAACGGTTTGGCCTTGTTCTTCTCGATGAATTTCACCGCTTCATCCGTGAGGCGGTCGCTCAGAAATTCATCCTTCGGCCCATCCGGCAGCGTGGCGATCTTGTAAGGCGAGAAGTAGCTCGGCGGGGAGCCCGCATGCGTGCCGCCGATGTTCACATCAAAGCCCTGCTTGGTGGGATAAAACTCCTCCTCGCCCAGATGCCATTTGCCGATGCTGGCCGTGGCATAGCCACGTGTCTTGAGCCGCTCGGCGATGGTTTCCTCCTCCAGCGGCAGTTGCATCGTCCACTTCGGGATGAGCAGTCGGCCATTGTCCGGCACATGGCCTGCGATCCAGTCGGTGAGGTGCAGACGGGCGGGTGTTTTGCCTGTCAGCATGGCCGCACGTGTGGGAGAGCACACAGTGCACGCTGCATACGCCTGTGTGAAGCGCATGCCTTCTTGTGCGAGTTTATCGATGTGCGGCGTTTCGTAATACTTGGAGCCGTAGCATCCGAGATCCGTCCAGCCCATGTCATCAATGAGCATGACGATGATGTTCGGCGGCGGTCCCGCTGGCAGCGTCGGCAACACAGGGACTTTCACAGGGGCGGGCTGGATGGGGGGCAATGGAGCAGGTGAGGACGGTTCTGCTGATGTTGCGGGTGAAGCCGCCGCTCCAGTTCCCGTGGCTGCACCCGCAGCCGTTGGCGCTGGGGCAGGCGGTGTTGCTGGAGAGGGTGGCGTTGGGGAAACTGGTGCGGCCGGAGTTTCTGGCACCGCTGGAGCCGGGTTTACCGAAGGAGTTTGGGCGGTCAGAAGACCTGCCATACAAAGGAAGGGAGCGAGAATGCGGTACATGGAATATCGGCTGAGGAATGAATTGAGACGCTGTCTCATCTCCTGATTGTTTACAAGAACTTATGTGGAGATCAGCGAGTTTTCGAATTGGGAAGGTTAAGGCGCTGTGCGCCGTGTAAATTCCAAAGTACTACCGAGCTTTAGCTCGTTTTGGAAGGAGCGGTGCGTTTTCCAGAGCGAGCTAAAGCTCGGCACTACTTTCTAGCCTCACCGGATCTTTGCATCCGGCAGCGTGCTCTTCACGCCTTCATCCATCGGCATCTTGTCCGTCTTCGCATCAAGGCCGGTGGCGAGCATCAGTTTGGCGAGTTCGGCCTGCAACTCCTTCACCTTGCCGGCGAGTTCGGGTTTGCTGATGAGGTTCCTGGTTTCACCGGGATCGTTTTTCAGATCGTAGAGCTCGGCCATGTGCTTGTCGGCTGTGCCGTCGCCATGCGGGTAGTGAATGAACTTCCAGTCGTCGGTGCGCACGGCGCGGACATTCGGCGTGTAGGGGAACTGCTTTTCGTAGTTGTAATGGTAGAACCAGCTTTTGCGCCAGTCAGGGTCTCCGCTTTGCACCAGCTTCACGAAGGATTTGCCATGAATGTTGTCCATTGCCGGTGCATCGCACAGCGCGAGCAGGCTGGGGGCCACATCGATCGTGAGCACCTGCTGCGGAATCACCTTTCCCTCTTTCGCAAGCTGCGGCGCACGCACGATCAGCGGGATGCGCAGGCTGGCCTCATGCGCGGTGCGTTTGTCCACCATGCCGTGCTCGCCTTCCAGCAGGCCGTTGTCTCCCATGAAGACGATGATCGTGTTGTCGAGCTGCTTGGTCTCCTCCAGCCAGGCGCGCACGCGAGCCACGCTGTCATCCACGCTCAGCACCGTGCCCCAGTAGCCGTGCACCATGTTTTCGAAATCTTTGACGGCGGCGGGGCTGTCGTCCGGGAATTTCTTCCGCCACTCAAACAGCGGACCGTAGATCCCGTGCCAGGTGTAGAGGCGCTGTTTGATCCAGGCGGGCTTGTCATCCAGCATGAAGGCCGTGGCGGGGTAGGGGACTCGCACATCGTCAAAGCTGTGCTCATACTTCGGCTCCGGTGTGTAAAAGCTGTGCGGCGCTTTGTGGCCGATGCAGGCGCACCAGGGCTTGCCGTCCTTCTGCTGCTTGAGCCAGTCCAGCGCGAGATCGGTGACGATGGTGGTGTAGTAGCCCTTGATAACTTCGCGCTTCTTGCCGTTGAGGTTCCACTCGGTGTCGAAGTACTTGCCCTGCCCCTTGTGCGTCACAAACATGTCGAAACCAGGCCGGGGATCGTCATTGTTCTCGCCCATGTGATATTTGCCAAAGTAGGCCGTGGCGTAGCCCGCATCATGCAGCACGGAGGGAAAGCTGCGCAGTGTCGCAGGATACTCCGTGAAGTTGTCCGTCACGCCATGGGCATGCGCATAGAGCCCGCTCAGGATCGAGCCGCGGCTCGGCGAGCACAGCGAGGTGGTGCAGAAAGTGTTGGCAAAACGCACCCCTTCCTTCGCAAGTCGGTCGATGTTCGGCGTCTTCACATGCTTCGAGCCGTAGCAGCCGAGCGCATCCGGGCGGATGTCATCGCAGAGCACAAAGAGGACATTGGGGCGCGTTGCCGCATGTGACAAGGTAGCGAACAGAAGGAAGGCAAGAAGTCGAATCATGGTGGGTGAAGCCCTAACGAAGGGATCACGTCGTCTTTGTCAAAAAGGAAAGGCGTATGCTCCGTGTCGCGTTTTCCTTCACGCCATGACCAACCGCCGCTCCTTCCTCAAACAGTCCGCCGCCGCTTCCACCGGCGTCTTCTACATCGCCAAAACCTCCTGGGCCCAAAAAAGCCCCGGAGACACCATCAACATGGCCGTCATCGGCTTCGGCGGCCGCGGCGGCTCGCACATCAGCGGCTACAACAAGCTCAACAAAGATGGCGAAGGCGTGCGCGTCGCTGCACTGTGCGACGTTGACAGCAACACCCTCAGCAAAGGACTTGCCTCTTACGACAAAGAAAAAATCAAGGTCACCGGCTACAACGACCTCCGCAAACTTCTGGAGAACAAGGACATCGATGCCGTGAGCATCGCCACGCCCAACCACTGGCATGCCTTGGCCACCATCTGGGCTGTGCAGGCCGGCAAGGATGTGTATGTCGAAAAACCCGTGTCCCACTGCGTTTGGGAAGGCCGGCAGATGGTCAAGGCCGCGCGCAAGTACAGCAAGATCGTACAAACTGGCACGCAGTCACGTTCCAGCCGCAAAGGCCTCGCTGAAGGCGTGAAGTATGCGCAGGAAGGCAATCTCGGAAAGATCCTGCTCGCACGCGGCCTGTGCTACAAACGCCGCCCCAGCATCGGCAAGACCGAGGGCCCGCAGCCGGTTCCCGAAGGCATCGACTACGATCTCTGGTGCGGCCCCGGCCCCAAAGGCCCGCTCATGCGCGCAAAGCTCAAGTACGACTGGCATTGGACCTGGGCCTACGGCAACGGCGACCTCGGCAATCAGGGTATCCACCAGATGGACATCGCCCGCTGGTTCCTCGGCGAGATGGAGCTCTCCCCCAGCGTCTGGAGCGTGGGCGGCCGTCTCGGTTATGAAGATGACGGCGAAACCGCCAACACGCAGATCATTTACCACGGCTATGAAAAGGCCCCGCTCATCTTTGAAGTGCGCGGCCTGCCGGATGCGAAGGACGGCAAGAACATGGACAAGCTCTCGCAGACCAGCAAGGGCGTGAAGTTCCAGCCACTTCCAGGCAAAGATGGCAAGGAAGGCGTCACCGGTGCAGGAGTCGGCGTCATCATCGAATGCGAAGGCGGCACCATCGTGGTGCCGAGCTACTCAGGCTGCGTGGTCTTCGACAAAGAAGGCAAGGAGATGAAAAAGTTCGAAGGCAGCGAAGATCACTTCAAAAACTTCATCAATGCCTGCCGCAGCCGCCGCGTGGATGATCTGAATGCCGACATCCTCGAAGGCCATCTCTCCAGCGCCCTCTGCCACACTGCCAACATCAGCTATCGTCTCGGCCAGAGAGAGAAGCCTGAAGCGATCATGGAAAAGATCAAAGGAGACACCTTCGCCTCCGAAAGCTTTGAGCGCATGAAGGAGCACCTGGGCAAAAACGAGGTCGATATCACCAAAGACCTCCTCACCCTCGGTCCCGTGCTCAAGATGGACGGCAAGACCGAACGTTTCATCGATCAAGACGCCGCCAACGCCATGCTCAAGGACAAGTATCGCGAGCCGTTTGTCGTGCCTGAGGAAGTGTGATGCATAAGTACGATGGACACTCCTGTCCGTCGATCAGCGCTTCCGCAAACACATCAGCCTCTCGCTCACCTTTGAGCGGGGGGCATTCTCACACTGCTCCCATCATCTCCCCATACGAGAAGTCGCACACGTGCATTCTCACACGCACGCTCGACCCTTCCGCCAGAGGAAAATCCGGCAGCTCTTTCTGAATCGTCCCGAAGATCTCTTTTCCATTCGGCAGCACGGCGTGGCAGGTACGCGGACTGAGCACACGACGGATCGTGGCCACGGTTTCAACTCGGGTGATAATCTCCATCACTTCGTCACGGGAATGGCACGGCGTGCCGGGGGTTCATGATTGGCGGGCGTCTTGCGGTTCCAGTCAATTTGGGCGGATTGAAACAAGGTGCGTGTCGTGATGAGATCCACCGCACGCTGCAGCACGGTGTCGGACGGCTTGGGCGCATCCTCCGGCAGAGCCTGCCCAGCAGAGCGCTTGAGATAGGAGTCCAGCTCGGGATTCGTGTTGGCCACCAGCGCAGCCTCATTGAAACGCGGGCGCGGTTTGTCGATGATGGAGCTTTTGACGTCTGCGGCATCCGTGGCGTGATACACCTGCCGCTTGAGGGAGGTCGGCATGGAAACGGCGAAGTCTGGCTGCAGCCCCTTCTTAAACACCGAGCTGTCGTCCTCCAGCAGCACTTCCGCACGGGCAAAACGAAGCGACCACTCGGCATCCACCGGCACCGTTTCATAGCGCACCGCACCCCCGCGAGTCGGTGCGCCGATTAAGAGCGCCTGCTTCCGCTGGCGCAGCACTGCGGAGATGGTCTCGCCAAGGTTGCTGGTCTCATCATCCACCAGCACAAGCAGAGGCTTCGTCCACACCGGCTCGCGTGAATTCATTTCCACCTCCGCTGTGGTCTGCCCCATCTGCTTCATTTTAAACAGCACTTCGCCCTTGGGCACAAACAGGCTCAGCATGTCTGCCGCGTCATTGAAATTCCCCGGTGGCGATGGGCTGCGCAGGTCCAGGATGAGGTGCCCGACCTTCTTGGCAACAAGCTCACGCAGATGCTTCTCCAGTTCCTTGGTCTCGCGCTGCGTGAATTCACGCGGGCGCAGGTAGCCAATCTGCTGCGTGAGCAGCTCGGCCTGCACACCCGTGAGCGCGCCGGATTTGGCCTCGCTTGTGCGAGGCACCAGTTCCGCACCGAAATCAAGACGCTGCAGCAGGCCGGAAAGCGCGGCGCGGTTCAGCACATCAAAGGTCAGGTCGCCGCTGCGGATGTATTCCTTCTGCAGAATCCGAAACGCCGTCTGAATGCCTGCCTGGCTGATATCCTTCGTCTCCGTGCTGCTCGCGGCAAACACGGAGGTCGTTAAGGTTAAAAGAATGGCCAGTCGTCTCATGCGTCGTCGGTCTGCTGGAGATGATTGAGAGCATGTACGCAGCCTGCGCCAGCACTTTGCCACATGAAATGCTGGGAGATCGCCCGGCTGACGAACTGCTTCGCCTGGGCCACCGCCTCATTCAGCCCCATTTCATACGCCAGCCCCGTGGCGATGGCGGCGGAAAACGTGCAGCCCGTGCCATGCGTGCGCACCCCCGGCGTGCGCGGCGCCGTGTGCCAGAAGATTTCGCCATCCAAGCAGAGGACATCAGCCGCCTCCCCCTTCAGATGCCCCCCCTTGACCAGCACGGCGGCGTCAAAACGCTCGCTCAGGTCCCGGGCGCAGCTCTCCATGGCTTCGAGATCGCCAACCTCACGATCCCACAGCACGCGGGCCTCGTCCAAATTGGGCGTGATGAGCGAAGCAAGCGGCAGCAGTTCGTCGATCAAGCTCCTCACCGCATCGTCTTCCAGCAATTTTCCTCCGCTGGTGGCGATCATGACCGGATCAACGACCAGCGGAATGCGCCCGTGCCCAAGCTGCCGCCACGTCTCCGCCACCATTTCCACCTGCTCCCGGCCGCCGAGCATCCCGGTCTTGGCCGCCGCAATCGGGAATCCGCCAAACAGCACCCGCATCTGATCGGCAATGAATTCCGCGTCCAGCAGGCGCACCTGCGAAACGAGCCCGGGCGTCTCAGACACCACGCTCGTCAGCGCATTGAGGCCATAGCCGCCCATGGCTGAAATCGCCTTTAAATCCGCCTGCACGCCCGCCCCGCATGAAGAGTCTGAACCTGCGATGCTGAGTACGACGGGAGGGGTTGGCATGGATGTGGCCGGAGATGGTACGGCCCCGGCTGCTTTTTGCAAACCCCGGCTTGTGGCATTCTGCGTATGGACTAAACTCATCCCATGAATTTCGATCCGTTGCCAGGACTCACGGTCACGGTGGACAACATCGCCTACGACCCGACTCGGCCTGCCCCCCCGGACAGGCCCCACCCGTTTGTGTATCATCTCTCGATCCACAACGACTCCCACGACATTGTGCGCATCTTTGGCCGCAAATGGATCGTGCGTGACACCGATGGCGACACCATGGTCGTCGAAGGCGACGGCGTCGTCGGCCAGTTCCCCAATCTCTCCCCCGGGGAAACCTTCAGCTACAATTCCTACCACGTCATCAAGACCGAAAGCACCGCCACCGGTTCCTTCTTCGGGACCACCCCCGACGGCCGCCGCGTCTGCACCAAGATCCCGCCGATTGAGATGCATCCACCGCTGATGGTGTAGATTTTGGCTATTGTCAGCGTTAGCTGAAGGAGGCTGTGTTGAAGGAACCTCATGAAGCAACGGCATTCAAATAACACACTTGTAGTCATTCAGGCCGCGTTTCCGCATTCGCTTGCTGATGATGTCTTGGAAGTCATGAAAGTGATTCCAGCCACCGACAGCGAGCCCCATGGTGACGCTGCATTCAAGGTCTACATTGATTCAGGGGAATTAAAGATTCCATACAGGGTCTATTTCCCCGAGGTTTATTCTTGGCAGCACAAGGATCTGACGAATACGCAAAAAGCGATTTTGGCTGCAATCTTCACACGACACCACTCCGGTTATCAACGGGAGATTTGGGCTGATAAACTCACATTGCATCCATCTGAATGGAGCACTCCGTTTATCGCTGCTCTTTTCGGAGATTATGTCGAAGAGATTCTCGCTGTTTTAGAATCGAAGCTGGGAGACAACTGGGGATCGCTAATTCAAGAGCTTGCTGTTAGGAATCCAAAATGGAGGCGTCCACTAAATCACCAGATTCTGAACTATTGGGCAATATACTACCGTCAAAAAACTCCATTCTTGACCGATTATCCCGGATACAAACTGGCTGAACGATTTGGCTTATGGGACAAAAAAACGGCGCCAAGGCTTATAAAAAATGGCAAACAAAGAGCTATGCTCTGAATTTCACTGCGCCTGAATCAAGCTCTGCAATAAGAGTCTTTCGGGAGTATGAAATTGTCTGACTCACTCCTTCTCACACACAATCCGAAACCCCACGCTGTCCAGATGCACATTGTGCGGGTCGGGTCCGCGAAATGAGGCCATCAGTCGCTTTTCGCTCCCAGCGCGGAAGGAGCCACCGCGAACGATGCGAAGAGTATTATTCGGTGGATCATACCAGCCATCCACCCACTCCCACACGTTGCCGGCGAAGTCGTAGAGCCCGTTCACATCCGCAGGGTAGCTGCCCACCGGCGCGGTGTGGGCGTGGCCATCATCCATCTCCAGCCATTTGGCGTCGTAGCTGTTGCGGTATTTTTTGCCAAAAGCCTCATCGCAGAAGTTGCCGACTTCTTTGCTCAGTGGCCCCTTGCCCCAGTGGTGCACGCCCGTGCTGGGGGGCTGCTCTTTCGGCGCGATCTTCGCATCTTCCTTCAGTCCCGCCAGCACGCTCCATTCCTGATCGGTGAGCAGGCGGTACTTGCGGCCCTCCTTCTTGCCGAGCCATTCGCAGAAGGCCAGGGCTTCGGTATAGCTGACATTGATGGCGGGATGATCGGCCGTTTGTGGAAACTCAGGCTTCCTCCACTCGACGTTCGTCGCTGTGGCAAAGGGCTGATAATCCCGCACCCGCGTCTCATAGCGGCATACCAGCGCACCGCCAATGCTCGCGACGCGCACGAACGGCATTTCCAGGCTGTTCGTGAACGTCGTTTCGATCTTCGCCGACTGACCGCTGGCGCACTGCATCAGCAGCAGAAGAGCGAAGGATGTGAGGGGGCGCTGCATGGCGGCTTATTTCTTCATCGGCGCGGCTTTCCACTCCCAGCTTTCGCCAAAGAATCCCGCATCACTGATGCCTCCGGGGGCCTGGCTGGTCTTGGGCTTTGTGAGGTCGATCACGGCCCAGTCTGGCAGCTTGGCGACCTGGCGTGCGTTGTTGAGGTAATCGTATTCGCGATAGGTAAAGCCGCTGTTGATCACGACATACTTCGTGGGGTTGAGCGGGTTCGGGTAGATGAGCACCGGTGCATTTGTTGCTGCGTCATAGGTCTTGCCATTGGCGACGAGCTTGTCCTTGGACCACTGAATCGGCAGCTTGTCAGCGATCTTCGCGAGGATCGCATTGCTCTGCGGATCGCCCCACAGCACAAGGTTGTTCGCGGCGATGTCGGCATCGCTGACGGCGGTGTCGTCCTTGGAGGGTGCATCACCACGGAACTGCCTGCGCCACTCAAATTGCGCGCGCTCCAGTTCCGCCTTGGCCCAGGCATCCACCTTCTCGCTGGTTCCAGCCTTGGTCGGTTTCACAAACAGGAACTTGTCCATGAAGGCGTCGTCGATCGGACCTTCGAGGCCGTGTTTCTTCACCAGTTTGCCATCGCCTTCGTTGTCGAGCGTTTGCGTCCACTTGCCGTTCTTCATCTGGAAATGCACCAGCCATGAGCGGTCCAGTTTCGGCCGGGTGACTTCGAGGAGCTGACCGTCGATGCTGACCACGGGCTTGAACAGCAGCGGCATCGGACAGGTGCCGGAAGGCATGTCCAGAGTGAAGGCGCTGATGTTCTGCAGTTTGATCGTGATCTCAGACGGCCCCGTGATGCGCGCATGAATGCGGCCGCGCACCCAATGCTCTTCTAGGGCATCCACCTTCACCCAGAACATGTGGTTGTAGCGCAGGAACCAGGTGGAAAGATGCACTTCCTTGGGCATGCGATTGCGTCCCACGGCGGCAATGCTGGCAAGGCGCTTCTCGATTTCGACGAGCGAATCAGGATGAATCTTGTGCGCCGTCTGCGGGCCGATGATGTGCAGCAGATCCACGTTCTCACCACGCAGCGCCTTCTCCATCATGTCGGCGGCCTGCTTCTGTTTGTCGATCTCGCCGCTGTAGGCCACGGTGGGGCAGTTCTCTAGGTTCAGCGCGTTGTCGGTGGCATTGTACCAGTGCCAGAGCTTCTGCTGATACCAGGGCGCACCACTGACGTCCTCGTTCTGAAAGCCGCCGAGGAACTCAGGCGTTTCAGAGAAACCCGCGCCCGGATTGGCCGCGCACCACTTGTCCGCGTAGTTCACCGCAAACTGCCACGCTGCCGCGCCGCCCATGCTGAACCCGCGCACGATGATGCGATCCTCATCAATGGCGTAAAACTTGGACGCATGATCAATCGCTTCGATCAGGTCGATCTCGCCAGCGAACTTGTTCGCGCAGCAGTAGCGGCCATATGGATGCAGCACCAGCGCACCCTTCGGGACGATCTGCCCCATCTGTTTCCTCCGCTGATCCAGGAAGGCGAGTTCGCTCAGCGTCTCACCACGGCCATGGCACCAGGCATCCAGCCGCACCGGAGCACCCACGTAGCTTTCCGGAATGATCATGCCATAAGGCTGCACTGAGCCGTCAATTTTGGAGCGGTAGGCGCGCACCACCAGGCCCTTCTGCTTGGTCCACGGTGCCTGTCCCGTCTTGAACTGCTCGGCACGCTGCAGGCCTTCCGCGATGATTTCATCCGCACTCTTGAGTTCACCCAGCTTGTGCACCTCGTTGTAGCGCAGCGCCCAGTCCACCGCCTTGTGGTAAATCTCGATGTCAGGCAGCAAATCCGCGAGCTGCGGGTTCTTCGCCTGCGCCTTGGCCGCTTCATCAATCGCGGTGCGCAGTTTTTTCAAGCCTTCCGTCAGCCGTGCACGATCCGCATCAGGCACTGCCACGCCCGGAGGCGGCACGGGGCGTACGTTATCGGCACTGTTGTCCTTGGGGCCGTCGGCTAGGGCGGCGCTGAGCGCGAGGAAGGGGAGGAGGAGACGCTTCATGGTTGGAGAAGAAAGTAGAAAGACGAAAGAGACTATTTCTTGCGGGAACGTTTCGGTTTCGCAGCGGAGAGCAGCGGCACATTGTGGATCTCAAACGGGGAACTGGTGGCGCTGTCAAATTCAGCGGCAGCTTCGAGCCCGGCGCGTGCGACTTCCTCGGCCGTCTTGCACTGGTCATAGGCCGTCTGCATCGCCCCCAGTGCATAGTCGCGGCCCGAGCCTGCGGCCCAGAATTTGTGAAACTGCTGTGCGGAGCGGTAAGAGTAGATCGCGAAGATGCCGTGCGGATTTGCCAGCAGTCCGTAAAACTGCGTCGTCTCGAATTCCTCCCCTTTGTCAGGCATGGCGGCCATGAAATACTCGGCCTTCAGCCAGGCATGTGAATGACGGAACGTTTCAAAGATCGCCTCGCAGGAGGAAAAATCGCGCGGGCGCTCCGGGTTTGAAAAGTAGCTGTTCATCACCACGAGGCTCGCCGAGGTGCCGGTGAGACCGATGTGGGTGTCCGCAATCTTGGTGATCTTGGTCTTGTTCACGACGTGCTGCGCCTTCTGCCGCAACGAGCCGAGACAACTGAGCGTGTCAGCGCCGATGCAGGCGACGCCATTCTTCTGAGTAACTACGATGGTGGACATGAGGGCGCATGACTAGCGGCGGCCATGCCGCAGCGCAAGTGACTCAAGAGCCAAGGAGCGGGACTCGCCAAGTCCCGGGCAGGGATTGGCTTCCACATTTCCTCACTGCAGCACTTCATAGAACGGCACTTGGCAAGTGCCGCTCCTTGTCCACATCCACCTCACGGCAGGAACTGCCCGCGGCGAATCTCGGACCCCTTGAAGATGATGCGGAAGCGGAACACCTTCTTCTTGCGGCACTGAATCTGGCCGGTCTGCAGATCAAAGCGTTCCGGGATCTCGATCCGGTGCAGGTCCGCCGTGGCGTGGTAGCCGCGCTCGGAGAAGATGTCGATCAGCATTGCCAGCGCTTCGGGATCGTGGAAAAGCTTGTCCTCGGTGTTGATGTCCGCGCGGCCGGAGATGGCATGCCGCACAATGATGGGCATCATCTTGTCCTGGATGAAAGTGACCACCGCCTGCATGAGCTCCGGTTTCCCCACCTTGTAACCATCAAGACGGCGCACCAGATCCTGACGCGCATGACGAATGATCTCGCTGGCCAGCGGCAGGTCGCGTAACTGGTCAAAGGTTCGCGGATCAAGCTCCAGCGAGCTTTGGTATTCCAGCTCACGAATGATGTTGTCCTGCACCAGTTCCAGCGGTGCCTGCGCGTTGATGAAGTGGTAGTGAAAGATCTCCTTCAGCGAGACCAGCGCATCATAGGTCTTCTCCTTGAAGACCTTGTAGCGATTGCGCGCCAGCGCAGGATCGAAGTCCGTGGCGCGCTCCTCCCACAGTTCACCCAGGCCCGAGCTGCGGACCTCCGCATTGTGCGCCAGCACCTCCTGGCCGCGCTTGAGCTGCCGGGCGATGCTTTCCGCCTCATCGACAAACAGCACCATGATGTGGAAGATGGGCTGCTTGAAATGCGCCGCGTCAGGTGTTTCCGAAAAATCACGGCGCAGTCGGATCATCTCATCAAAGAGCATCTTCAAGCACTCCACCTGCACCTTCGTGCGTGGGAAGCCGTCGAGGATCGCGCCGTTCTGTTGCTCGGGTTCCAGCAGTTTGCGGATGAGGATGCCCACCACCTCGCGGTCGCCCACCATGCCGCCCTGGGCTTTGAGCTTTTGCGCTTCCGGACTGTCGAGCAGCGCGCTGACCACGATCGGCTTCGCCGTGATACCGCGCACTTCGCGGATGAAGTCTGTGTTCGTGCCCTTGCCCGCGCCCGGTGCCCCGCCCAGCAGGATCAGCTCCTTCGGAAAGCGCAGCTTCTCGCGGCCATACTCCTCTTCAAGCTGCTTCCAGACATGGTTGAAGATGAGCTGGGCATCTTTGATTTCCAGATCCGCCGGAGCGGCTGGCTTGGGGGAGGGGACAACTGAAACGGGCTGCATGGCAGCGCTTATCGCAGGGAGTATGTCGAGTCAAGGAAGGCAACGCGCTCCTTGGCAAAGGGGGCATCTCGCGCTTACCCCTTCAGCGTCATCAAATACGCCAGCAGATCCGCCACCTGCTGCTCCTGCAGCGCATCGAGCAAGCCCTCGGGCATGAGACTGCGTCGAATGAACTTGGTGCTACGGATGTTCTTTTTATCGAGACGACGGTCGGGCAGGCCGGGCATGCGGATGATGGTGGCATCCTTGTCCTCGCTGACGAAGAAGGCATCGATGAGGTCGCCGTTTTTCATTTCCACCCGGTAGATGCGATAGCCGGGCTCCATGGCGGCATTTGGCGTGAGGATGTTGCGCAGCACGGCCTCCAACCCCATCGCCCCCGCACCACTGAGATTCGGGCCGATCTGGCCTCCCGCATTGCCGATCTGATGGCAGGCCATGCAGAGGGCGCTGAGGGCTTTGCCATTGGCCGCGTTGCCCTTGGGAGCCAGGGCGGTGAACTGGGAAAACTTGGCATCGAGAGCCTTGGCCTGCTCCTCGGTGAGCAGAGGAGGGGTGTCGATGGTCTTGGCAAGGCGGGTGCCTTTGCCAAATTTAGAAGCCGCCGTGATGATGGCGGGATGTGAAGCGAGGCTGCGGTCAAAATGGGCGCGAATCTCCACTGCGGTGCGGGCGCGGTTCCACACACGGAATTCGGTGATCGCTCCTTCCGTTCCTTTGTTGGGACCACTCCAGCCGATTTTGCAGTTCTCCCACTTCGCGGGTGCGGGCTTGGTGCCGGTGGCATCCAGTTCGCCATTTTGGTAGATGCGGAGGATGTTCTTGTCGTCACGAGTAACAGCGATGTGCGTCCAGAGATCAGGTGTCATGGGTTTGGTGGCCACGCAGACATCCTTCAATTCGCTGCCGGCATAGACGCGAAATTTGGAGGCGAAGAAGTTCATGTCCACGCCACCCATGGTGCCGAGCAGGCTGTCAGCATTGCTAATGCCCTCGGCAAGACGCACCCAGGCCTCGACGGTGAAGGGGCCATCGAGCGTGATCTTCGCGTCCACCACCGCAGTATCTTCCCCATCGAGCAACAACACTTCACGAAAGATGCCGCCGAGCTGCTGCTGGAGTTTTTCGAGTGCGGGGTCATTGCCCAGCACCGTGGCAAGACGTTCCACCGTGGGGCCGTCAAGATCCGCCTGCGGCAGAGTTTTGTCCAGCAAGGCGGCGACGATGGTCCGCGCTCCCGCCTTGGTGCTGGCGAGGGTGTTCAGCGCCGCACGGCGTTGTGCAGGCGGGAGATTGGGATAAAGCGTCAGGAGCCTGGCGGCGGCATCAGGTGCGCGTGAAGCGGCGAGAGCTCCGAGTGCGGCGTCGCGGGTGAGGGGATCGGAGTCGGATTTGGCGATGGAGACGAAAAGCTCGGCTGCACCGCTGCGGAGATCTCGCAAGGTGTTGAGAATGGCGGCGCTGCGCTGCCGTTCCAGAAGTGCCACGAGGTCGTTTTCGAGCAGGCTGAGCTGAAAGCCGCCGATCAGTTGGAGGGCCAAGGTGATGCGGGCACTCTTGCCCGCAGTATCGCCCTCGCTGCGGGCAGGCGTGCCCGCAGCACTAAGAAGCATCTCCTTGGCTGCTTCCGTGAGCAGCGGCGCGATCTTGGCGGCATCCAGCTTCGTGCGCTGGGCCAGCAGCTTTTCCGCCACGGCCGTGCGGGACTTTTCATTCGTGAGCAGCACCTTGAGAGCATCTCCCACTCCGGGCTCCTCGGGGAACTGCGCCAGACGCAGAAGCTCTTCATCGTTCAGCGCACGATCCAGTTGCGGCAGCAGCTTGGCCACACGCGAGGCGCTGCTCTTTGGCTCCAGCGCCAGCGAGGCCAGCACCCGCGCTTCCACGGGCAGCTTGGCGGCCGCATCAGAGTCGAGGAACTTTGCCACCACATCCGGGTGCCGTTCCAGGAACATGCGCACAAGAAAGCGCTCAAACTCACGATCATAAGCCTCTCGAACGGGGATCTGCTTGGGACTGCGGGAGGATTGTGCGAGCGGACCGGGGAGAGACGGTTTTGCAAAGGAGAGCAGTTCGCCGATGTTTTGATCGGACAGATTCCGGCCGAGCGATCGGATTTGATTGCTCTTATGGGGATAAGCATACTCAGACGCAGCCCAGTGGCTCGCGGCAAGCTCCTTTCTGTCGCCAAGCGTCTGCCAGGCCATTTGAGTTTTGCCGACGGGTCCTTCTTTGAGTGCCGCATTGAGTTCATCGCTGCTGAGCTTGGTGAAATCAGCCACTTCCGCTTTCGCACCCTTCGGCTTGACCCGCCAGATTCTTCCCCGTGTCTTGTCCCGGTCTGGATGCGCACGCGGCACTTCATTGTGTGAGATGATCTTGTTGGACCAATCGACAATGTAGATGCAGCCATCGGGCCCATTGGTCAGACCCACCGGACGGAAGAAAGGATCGTCGCAAGTGAGGAGATCAGCGAGTTGCTCCAGCTTCCAGTAGTCACCATCTCGATGCATGCCGATGGTTTGGATCTTCGAGATGATCGGATTGGCCACCGCCATCACATGCGCCGGTTTGGGTATTGTAGCACCGGCTTTAGCCGGTTCTGGAGAGCCGGCCAAACCCGGCATTGCAGGCCCTTCAATCAGCGCCAAACCGCTCAATCCCGTGCCGCCCATGCGAAACTCAGCAGTCGGCGGGAAGTCGGGCTGGTAGCTCTTCTTCAGCGCCTCCATGCCGCCGGGGTAGTAGGCGTATTCGTGGAAGGGCATCACCGGGTAGCCATAGTCGTTGGCTTCCTGGATGAAGGCTTCACCTTCGCCCGTCAAAACAAGCCCCCAGATGTTGTTCGGCCCGACGCTGGTCATCTCAAATTCACTGCCATCGGGGCGCATGCGGGCCATGCCGCATTTCGGGTAATCCACCACCACATCGCTGCCGGGCTTGTGCACTTTGCTGTTGTTAAACAGCCCCTGCGCCATCCAGATCCAGCCGCCCGGCGCACGGGTGAACTGATGCGGAAACAGATGCGAGTCCTGCACGCCGAATCCGGTGAGGATGACTTCGCGCTGGTCGGACTTGCCATCGCCATCCGTGTCCTTCAGCAGCAGCAGGTCGTGTCCATGAAGCGCGTAGCAGTTGTCGCCATTGGCCCAGGGCAGAATGCCCAGCGGGATGGCGAGACCGTCGGCATAGACGGTGGGGTTGGTGAGTCCACCCGCGGGAATCGGCCCGTTCACCGACTCCCGCGGATAGACCAGCACCTTGTCTTTGCCCCGCGCCGCATACACCGCCTCGGCGGCCGCCGGGTTTTCATTCGCATCCACCGGATACTCCAGCGCCGTCTGCGTCCACATTCGCCCACGCTGATCAAAATAGACGCTGACGAATTTGCCGATGCCGTCGCTCTCCTGCACCACGAGCTCGATCTCATAGCCATCAGCGACATGAAACTTCTTCAGCTCCTCCTGCGCTGTCAGGGCCGTGCCCTGCACATTGTTGTAGCTGATGTCGCGCTTCGGGGCCCCAGCCCCGGCCTGCTTCTTCGGCTCCGGCGCGACGAGCTTGCGCGCCGCGTCCACTCCGCCAAGTGATTCCCAGGTAGGCGCAACGGGTGTGGGCGGCAGTTCCTCAATCGTTACGTCTTTGACCTGGACCAGGCAGACACCACCGCTGTGCACCTGGGGTCCGAGGAGGCCGTCGAGCGCAACGTTCTTGTCCGTCTCGGTGTAATCCATGCACAGCACACCGTTGATCCAGGTCTGGATGCGCGGCCCTTCAGCGCGGATGCGGTATTCATTCCATCCGAAGACATCGACCACCTTGTCCAGCGCGGCCTGCTGATCCGGCGTGGGCGCCCAGATGACCTTGTTGCGGCGGAACTCGTCATAAATCTTGCCAAACCATCCTGCACCGCAATCCACCTGATAGCCGGTCATGTGCGCACCACCGGGCACTCGCAAACTGCGAATCTGGATGCCGCTGTTGAGCATCCCGGTTTTCGGATCACCGCTGACCTTGATCTTGAGCTTCAGCTCAAAGTTCTGATAGCTCTTCTTGGTGCAGATGAAGTGGTTCTCCTTGATCTTCTCCGTGGTGGAGCCGCCGGTGATCATGCCATCCTCCACGCGCCAGATCTTGGGATCATAGTCCCAGCCTTCGAGCGTCTTGCCATCAAAGAGGGAAATCGGCTCCGCATGGATCGCGGTGGTGAGGAGGAGCAAAGAGAGCAGGTGCTTCATAGGTTGGAATAACGCATGGGTTAAACGCAGGCTAGCAGGATGACATGCACGGTGTCATGCCTGAAATGCACCTGACACCTCAAGGAGCGGGACTTGCCAAGTCCCGGCTTGGGTCTTCGGTGAAAACATTCAAACGTCGGCACTTGGCAGGTGCCTCTCCTTGCCAAGCCCGCGCGGCACGCCCTAATTCCCCCCATGACCCCCGACCTCGCCGAAACCACGCTCGATGGCCCGCGCACGCGGCGCTGGGTGGTGGAGGCGCGGGAATGTGTGGAGATGACAACACACCGCATCGCACGCTTTGGCATGGACGAGGCCCTTCCACCCTATCGCCGGGTGCGCATGAGCCCCACGGGAAGTTTTGTTCTGGCCTGCGTGAGTGGGGAGGGCTCCATCCTCCTCGATGGTCGCTGGCAGCGGGTGAAGCCGGGCATGGTATGCCTCGCCCCGCCACGCGTGCTGAATGCATTCGAGGCCAAAGGACGCGAACGCTGGTGTTTTGCGTGGATTCGTTATGATGAGCCCAGTTTCGTCACACCCGTGGTTGGCGCGGCTTCACCCGTGATGCCCACGGCGCATGCGGATGAAATCGCACGCATCATCTCCGGTCTGCGTGCGGAGTGGGAAGGCGAGCGCGAGCCGCGAATCCTGCACCACTGGCTGGAACTGCTGCATGCCACCATCCGCCGCATCGCCCAGCCTTGGCGCAGTCGCGAGCCTCGTGTGGCCAAACTGTGGGCGGATGTGGAAAAAGACCTCATGCGTGACTGGACGCTCGCCGAACTGGCGCACCGCAGCCACTGCAGCCCCGAGCACCTGCGCCGCCTGTGCATGAAGGAGCTGGGCCGCAGCCCCATGCAGCACCTCACCTGCCTGCGCATGGAGCAGGCGCGTCGCTTTCTGGAAGCCGGAAACGACAAGCTCGAAGTCGTCGCCGCAAACGTCGGCTACGCCAACGCCGCCATCTTCTCCCGCGTGTTCAGGCGCTGGGTCGGCGTGGCGCCAGGGGAGTATCGGGGGATGGCCTAGGATCGTTTCAATCATTGACGCCCTCGGCCAGGCTTCGCTACTCTACGAAATATGTGGCTCTCATTTCTTTGCACCGGACTCATGCTGGCCAATGTTCTTACAGCCGGGGAACCTGCCGCGCTTCGCCTGGTCGCCGATCTGAATCCGGGGTCGGAGGGTTCCGGTGTTTCAAGCTTCTTTGTGTGGGACGGCAAGGTCTGGTTCAAGGCTGCCTCCACTCGAGGCGGCAAAACGGTGTGGTCGCTCTATGCCACAGACGGCAGCACGGCAGGCACGCAACTCATCAAGGACTTTCCGCCGCAGGAGCGCGGGTCTTTTTTTGACAACCCCTTTGTCTATGAGAAACGCCTGTACTTCCAAGGACCCAATGCCGCCCTGGGAAAGGGCAGCCGGGTCTGGGTGACGGATGGCACCGAAGCTGGCACGCGGCCCATTTCCGAAGATGGCAAAGATGTGTGCGATGAATACAAGCCAGTTCTAGTCGGAGATCGCCTGGTGCTCTCGCTTCATGGCGACTACGATGGGCATGGATTGGTCGCGCTCAATCTTCACACACTCAACACGGAGACCATTGCCGTGCCTTTTGACGGCTGGGAGGACCAAACCGATGTCGCAATGCTGAAAGGAAACCTGCTGAGACTGGACTTAAATGGCAAGTTTTTATGGAACATCGATGGCACACGCTCCGGATTAAAAAAGCTGCCGCTGCCGGAACTGCCCCCCTTTGAGAATGATGATGGCATGAATCAATTCGTCTCTCTGCCCAATGGAGTGCTGATGCTCCCCAACGGGCAGCTTAAACCGCCATTGGAGTTGTGGCATACCGATGGGAAATCCGTGGCCAAAGTGGCAGCGTGGTGGCCGGACAATTTTACATCTCAACTCTGGTTCGGTCGTCTGGGTGATGTCGGCATGATGCTCGCCCATGATCGCACCCGGCGCTGCGGCTTGTGGAGCAGTGATGGCACACCCGCAGGCTCCAAAACCATCATGGACAGCGATCCCTACAAAGAAGCCTCCTTCACTTTTCCCAGAACTCCTCATCCAAGCCCCGTGGTCACCGGAGGACGGCTTTACTTCCTTATGGATGACGGTCGGCATGGCCTTGAGCTTTGGTGCTCAGACGGTTCCCAAAGCGGCACTCATCTCGTGACCGACATTGCTCTGGGTGACGAAGACGCGGAAATTTTCAAACTGCTGCCGCTTGCCGACGGCCGCTTGTTGTTCCAACGCAAGAACGCAAAAGCTGACACCGACGTCTGGATCACTGACGGGACAGAAGTGGGAAGCCGCAGGCTGGCAACACTCAAACGCCGGACTGACGTAGATGCTGTGCTCAATGGGATCATTCTTGTCACCTCCGTCAATGATCAGTTCGGGCTGGAACTCCACGCACTGGACATCCCGGAACTGACAATACCGAAGGCCGCAACCGAGTCCAAGTGACCTCGGTGCGCAGCCGGGACCTTGGCCTTGTCCTAATTCTACTTTGTTAGACTTGATCGTCAGACAGGCTGCTTTCGGCTGACGTCTCTGCGCAGCAAAGTAGCCTTGTTCCTGTGGAACAAGGAACGCTCCGCCTCGCCCCAGAAGCTTAACAATGTAGAACTAACCCGTCGTCCTCAATCCCGACGCAATCGCGTTGATCGAGATCAGCAGATCCGTGACCATCGCATCTGCGGCCTCCGTCTTTTCCGCAGCCACAAGCCCGCGCCATTCGCGCAGCAGGGCGATCTGCTGGTGGTGCAGCACCTTGAGCGGTTCTTCACGGATGTTCAGAGTGTAGGCAAGGCGAGGACGGCGTCCTTCAAAGGTGCCTTGGAAGAGGTCGTCGATGATGCCGCGCGTGGCTTCGTATTCGCTGAGGATCGTGCCGAGGAAGCGGTCGCGCACAGCGCTGTCCTCCACCAGATCGGCATAGGCGCGCATCAGGTCGGTGTTGGCGCTGACGAGCGAGCTTTCGATGTTGGTCAGCACGTAGCGCAGGAAAGCGGAGCCTGGAAGCGCTGCAGCCAGCGTGGCGTAGCTCTTCGGATCTTCCTTCTTCAGTTTCGTCAGGGCACTGCCAGCACCAAACCAGCCGGGCAGGTAGAAGCGCGACTGCGTCCATGAAAAGACCCAGGGAATGGCGCGCAGATCGTCCAGCGATGCCTGACCGGTGCGGCGGGCCGGACGCGAGCCAATGCGGGAATTCTCCAGCGCATCAATCGGCGTGGCCTGCCGGTAGAACTTCATGAAATCCGGCGCATGCAAAAAGGCGCGGTAGGCATCGCGGCTGTCAGCGGCCAGTTTGTCAAACAGCGGCTCCAGTTCCGGCGGTGCGCTGGATTCGGTGCAGCGATGCCGTGCCGTGGCTGCAGTGGCGGAGGCCATGAGCAGTTCGGCATTGTACACGGCGGAGCCGATGTGCGCGTATTTCTGCGCGATGGTTTCGCCCTGCTCGGTCATGCGCATGCCGCCGCTCAGCGAGCCATGCGGCAGCGCCTCCATGAACCAATGAGTAGGGCCCGCGCCACGTCCCACAGTGCCACCACGACCATGGAAGAAGATCGGCCGCACACCATGCCGATGGATCGTGCTGGAAAGCTCTCGCTGCGCACGATGCAGCGCACATTGGCTGGCCACGATGCCGCAGTCCTTGTTGGAGTCGGAGTAGCCGACCATCATCTGAAACACCGGCGTGCCGCCCTTGCTCTGCGCGAGCAGGCTGCGCTTCGCAATCGGGTGGGACAGGAAGGCTTCGACGATGCCCGGCCCGGATTCCAGATCGCCCATCGTTTCAAACAAAGGCACCACCGGCAGCGGGCACAGGAGTCCTTCATCGCTCCAGGTCATGAGCCCGGCTTCACGGGCCAGGAGAAACACCACCAGCATGTCTTCGACATTGCGGGTCATGGAAATGATCAGCGAGCCCAGGCCCGCATTGCCAAATTTCGCGCGGTGGTCTGCCAGCACCCGGTAGCAGTCCAGCACCGTGTCCGCCTCCGGCCCCGCGGAGATGCCCGGGGAGAGGAACGGGCGCGGTGAGGCGAGTTCACGTTCCAGCAGCTCCCGCTTTTTCTCGATGCTCCACCCGATGAATGAGCCGCCGTCAAGCAGCCCCGCAGCACGTAGAAGCTGATCCAGCGCCTTCTCATGAAACGCGGAATTCTGCCGCACATCGAGCAAGGCAGAGTGAAAACCAAACGCCGTGAGATTGCGGCGAAACGGAACAATCTGCTCCTCAACCACGGCCTTGGACCCGACATCGATCAAGGTTTGCGCGAGAGTGTCGATGTCCGCCCGCAGCTCCTCCGGCTGCACATAGGCGGCAGGCGAGGCAGGCTTCTCAATGGCGAGCACGACCTTTGCATGCATGAGGTAAACCGCCGCACGCCAGGGCTCCTCTTTGTTGCGTTCCAAAATATTGGCGAGATCCACACCCGGCTCAGTTTTAAGCTGCGCAGTAAGGGCCGCGATCAGCTCCGTGAGTTTCGGCGGCGTGATCTGAAACAGCGAGCTGAGCGGCAGATGAAAAGCCAGCGCTTCAAGCCCACGGCGCTGTACCCGCAGCGCGTTCTTGCGCATCACCTGCAAGGCATGCCGCGTGACATCAGCCGTCACGAAGGGGTGCCCGTCACGGTCGCCGCCGATCCAGGAACCAAAGCGAATGAGGGGCGGCAGGGAGTCCACCTCCGCCACATCATAACCGGCCGCCTGCCAGGCTTCGCGCAGGTGCACGTGCGCACGGGTCAGCGCCTCAGGAAACACATCGCGCAGGTAGTGGAGTGCGTTTTGCAGTTCCGCCTCGATGCTCGGGCGCGTGACGTGGATTTCGCCCGTTCGCCACAGGTTTTCGAGCTGGGTCTGCAACTGGCTTTGCAGGCGTGCCTGCTCACGCGGCGTGTAAGCCGGGTTCTCATGCCGGTTCATGAGGCTGTAAATCTCCCGGTGCAGCTCGCGCACCGTTTCGCGCTTGGCCTCGGTGGGATGCGCCGTGAGCACGGGCTCCACGCAGACGTCCTTCAGCGCCGCGAGGATGTCGGCCTCCTTGAGGCCAAGGCTTTGCAGTTCCTTCAAATTATCTGCCCACAGGCCCTTCTCGGCCTCAGGCCCGCTCTTTTTCTCCCGCAACCGGCGGATCTGCGATGCCGCCCGTTCCTCGACCACATTGAGCAGCTGAAAAGCGATGGAATAGGCCTGCCCGAGGGACCGGTTCGTCTTCTGCGGCACCCCGCTGCCGATCCATGGCAGGCTGGCCGCCAGTTCGGGCTCACCAAGCTGCTTGAGGACGGCGCAGAAGGCCTCCATGAGGTAGCGCAGGTCGTCTTCGAGAAGTTGAAAGCCGAGGGTGCGGAGATTTTGCGGAGGAGTTTCGGACATGGCTGGGTGGAGCTTGCGGATCAAAGCAGGAAGGATGCCTGATTCGCAGAGCCATGTCGAAAGCCGAAGGAAAAGCCAAGATCAAGCGGCAATCGCCGGAATGTCAGCTTTTACACCGGATAGGCCCACGGCTTACGTCTGATCCAGCCATTGACCACGACAGGGCCGAAGATCAGGCGGTAGCCGTGCACAGAAGACCTTTTTCGGGTCTCTTTCGCTGCCCTACAGGAAATAGCACCAGCCAATGCTCCGAAGTTATTTATTTTCTATATTTAACACGAAGCGCTGAGGTGTCGGGGATTGTGGTTTGAGTATTTCCAGGGTGATTTTTCCATCCCCATATTTTTGAAACTCCTCCTCTACGGTGACGAAATTGATTTCGTTTTCTTTGAGAAGACCGAATGTGACGAGCCTGTCTCCTTCCTTGGCCCCAGCGTTACGCAGCACACTGTTTGGCGCCAATTCAGAGATCACGGCTTCGTGCTTCTCGATGTCGAAGGATAGCCGCATTCCCAATATCACCCAGGGATCCATAGGATGGGCGAGCAAACGGCTGCGATAGAAGAATTTAAGGCCCACGTAATCAATTAAGTAGTCATATTGATGCAGCCAGCGAAGCCCAATGATGTTTTCGGTTCCTGACGTAATGGGGCAGCCCGCGAGGGGACGCCCCATAAAGTAGCCTTTTTGAAAAACAGCTCTTTGCTGCATCCGGACGCCCGATGTGCCTACTCCTTTAGACGCCGACTGCTCGTCCATTTGTGCGGCACCCTTGGATTGAACGACCTCCTGATATAAAGGCCCCTCAAGATCCAAGTAATCAGTCATTCCCGTGGAGACTGTAAAATTCCGCATCTTGCCTTCGAACCACAAACGCACTTTCGTCCCGTGGAGCTTGGGATCTATTTCGCAACTGCTCCATTTTTCAATCAAGTCTGGCGGGACCTCCTGCAAAAGAGACATGACTCCGGCAGAGTTGTTGACATAAATCCGCGTGGATTTTAACTGTCGAATTCCAATGATTGCCTCGAACTTGAATCCAAGGGCTCTTTGCAATCCAGACAAGGGCAGAACTGTCGCCGGACCTGTCTGCAGGGTGTAATGACCTATCTTCATCGGCACCCCTTCACATATCAGGCTTTGCCTCGTGATTGATCTTGGGTCGTCATCATTTTTTTGTATCAGTGCCCCATAAAGTTTTGGAGATTTGTCGTTTACTGCGGTTTCCAAAGAGCCAGTGTTCAGAGTGCAGTAGAATTCCGTGCCTTTGGATTCTGCCTTCAGCGGTAAAAATGCGCCAGTCTTGGGAATCTCGAATTCGACTGCTTCTGCAAGGCAGTCTGCCTGACATGCGATGTGAACCGTTCCGCAGAGAAGAACCTTCAAAACATTGAGTTTTACATGGCGACATAAGCTGCTGTTGGTCTTGGTTGCTGTCATATCGGGCATCGGTTTCGGATGAACCCTCACATAATGGTGGGGTTCCAAGTGTACTCAATGACAGGGTGGCACCTTATGGAAACACTGGCCCTTACACCGGATAGGCCCACGGCTTACGATACTCCCGGCTCATGAGCTTGCTCGCCTCCGCATCACCGATGATCAGCTCCTTCTCCGCGTCCCACTGGATGCTTCGCCCGGCCTTGTAGCTGATCATGCCCAGCAGCGGCAGGCAGGAGGAGCGGTGGGCGCTCTCGATGTCCGCCACAGGCTGTTTTTTCTTCTCAATGGCGTCGATGAAGTCGCTCCAAAGCAGCGCGATGTTGTGGCCGTGTGGCTCCTGGAGCTGGTGGTTGCCGTGCTGTTCAGGGCTCTTGGGGTCCACGGGGTAGAAGGTCCAGCCATCGCGCCAGCCGATGTGCAGCACGCCTTTTTCACCATAGAAGTAGCAGCCGATCTTGTGCTTTTCGTTGTTGTTGTCGGCAAACTTGCGGTGCTCCCACACGGCGGTGAATTGCTCAAATTCAAACGTGGCCACCTGATGGTCTGGCGCGTCGGTGGTCTGCTCCATGTCATGGAGCACGGCAGGCCCTGCGATGGGACGCCCGCCGGTGCAGAAAATTTTCTTCGGCCCCTTCTCCCCGCTCCAGAGCATGATCTGGTCCAGCCAGTGTACACCCCAGTCGCCCATGGTGCCGTTGGCGTAGTCCAGGAAATGGCGCCAGCCGCCGGGGTGCAGCTTGGTGTTGAAAGGGCGCAGCGGGGCCGGCCCGCACCACATGTCCCAGTCCATGCCCTCGGGCACCTGGCTGTTGGGCTTCGGCTGCTCGGGGCCGCCCTTGCTGTCGGCAAAGGCCCTCACCATGCCCACCTTGCCCACGGCACCGGATTTGAGGAAATTCATCGCCTCCACATGATGCGGGCCGATGCGGCGATGCAGCCCCACCTGCACCACCACGCCCGCCTCGCGCGCCGCCTTCACCATCGCCTTGCTCTCATTGATCGTGTGTCCCGTGGGTTTCTCGACATAGACATGCGCGCCCGCCTTGCACGCGGCGATGCTCTGCAGCGCATGCCAGTGGTCCGGCGTGGAGATGATCACAATCTCCGGCTTCTCCTTGTCCAGCAACTCGCGGTAATCTTTGTAGAGCTTGGGCTCATCTCCGTTGAGGCCGTTGACTTCATCACTGGAATTCGAGGCCACATCTTCATGCACATCGCAGAGAGCGCAGACCTTCACCCGCCCGGAGGCGATCGCCTCCTTCAGGATGTTCATGCCCCACCAGCCGCAGCCAATCAGCGCCGTGCGGTACTTCTTCGCCGGGTCCGCGCCGAAGATATGAAACGAGGAGGCCGCAAACGCAGCGGAAGTGGCAGAAAGGAAATGGCGGCGGGAGGTCATGGATGGGCGCGATGAAAGCATGCGGCCTCAGAGTACGCCAGCCATACGGAAGGCTTTGCGGAGAATTCAGGCCAGACAAAGTACTCCCGAGCTTTAGCTCGTTCTGGAAAGAACGTCGCGTCATCCAGAGCAAGCTAAAGCTCGGCAGTACTTTCTTCCGAAGCCTACGCAAACAGCTCCATCACCGGCTTCCCCTTGTCCCCGACCGTAAACGGCCGGTTGCTCGGAGACATCACGACTTCATCAACCGGCAGCCCCAGGCTCCAGCCAATGGTGGAAAGGAAATCCTGAGGGCTGGTCTGCTTGTCGGCCACCGCCATGCCTTCCTTGTCGCTGGAACCGTAAATGAAGCCGCCCTTGATCCCGCCACCGGCGAGGAGGGTCGAGAAAACCTTCGGATGATGGTCGCGGCCGGCATTGCCATTGATCTTGGGGCCGCGCCCAAATTCAGAGCACAGCACCACCAGCGTACTCTCCAACAGCCCGCGCTCCTTGAGGTCTTCCAGCAAGGCGGAGAGCGCCACATCGAGCTCGGCTCCGTGTTCTTCGAGGCCGTCGTCGATGTTGTTGTGCATGTCCCAGCCGCCTTTGGCCACTTCGATGTATCGGATGCCTTTTTCCACCAGACGCCGCGCCAGCAGGCAGCCCTGGCCAAACTTGTTCTTGCCGTATTTTTCCTTCAGCGCCTCCGGCTCGTCATCCAAATGAAAGGCCTCCAGGTCCGTGCTGGACATGATGCTGATCGTCTTGTCGTAAAACTGCGTGTAGCTCTTCACCTCCGAGGTCTTAAAGCGGTCACGGAATCCGGCGTCGAGCTGATCCAGCATCGCGAGACGTTTGACCATCTGATCCGGCGTGGCCTCGCTTTTCGCATACTGCAGCCCCACATCAGGATCGAGGATGGGCAGCGGGGAAAAGCTGGAGGGGAAGAAACCGTTGCCGTTCTGCGGCTGGCGGTTCACACAGACGTTGGAAGGCAGCGTCTTGTGGCTGGAACCCAGGAAATGCTGCGCCCACGCACCGATGTTCGGATGCTTGATGGTCCCACGCTGCTCATAGCCGGTGCGGATGACGTACTGCCCGGCAGCATGCACCCCCGTTTTGGAAGTCATGCTGCGGATGATGCTGAACTTGTCCGCCTGCTTGGCCAGATTTTCCATCGTCCCCCCCAATTGGAAATCCGCCTTGGTCTTGATGGGCGCCTTCGGCCCCTGTGTCGGCCCGTCCTTGGGGTCCAGGGTGTCGATGTGCGTCATGCCGCCGACCATCTGCAGGAAGATGACGTTCTTGGCCTTGCCAAATCCGGGGCCAGTGGGGGCAGCGGCTGCGGTCGCCTCTGCCGCAAACGATCGGCCTCCCAGGCTGTGAAGAACGGTGACGCCCAGTGCGGCGCTGGCCCAGCGCTCGCAAAAGGCACGCCGAGAAATGGGATCAAGCTGGTTGTGAAGATTCATGGCTGCGAATGGGGTGAGGGGGTTATTCCACGAAGATAAATTCACGGGTGTTAAACAGCACCCAGGTCAGGTCACGCATGGTCATGCCGTTGCCAAGTCCGGCCACGGCTGTGGCCAATTCGTCAGCCCGGGGTTTGCGGCTGAAGAAACTGAGGTAAAGACTTTCGACCTGCTGCTCTGGTGTCTTCTGCGCGCTCGCGGTTTTCACCACCAGGGAATCCTTCTCGCCGATCACACGCTGGGCCTCTCCGTTCATGAGCATCAGCACCTGCGGGATGCTGCCTTCCTCGCTTTCGCTGTCGGCGATCTGGCGGTCGCTCTGCCCAAACATGCGCAGGAAATGCTGGTCCTTTTCCGGCTGCGGCAGTTCCGAGGCACGGGCCAGCACCAGTCCGTCACGCACCGGCGGCGCAAGCGTGAGGTCCTCCTCACTGGTCTGGTTCATCATGCGTTTCTTCCGGTTCTTGGGCTTGCCCTCGGCTTTCCCTCCACCAAACTGGCGCATGCTGGCCATGGCGTTTTCGATCTGACCTTTGAGAACGTCCGGCGAGACACCGCCGCTTAGGTCGATGTTCATCGCCTTGGCGTAGGTATCGCCGCGGTGCCCTTTGAATTTGTCCACATCTGCGCCCACCACCAGCGTGGCGCACGAGTCCCAGGCCTGCTCCGCCGTCATGCGGCGGAGAATCGGGCCAGGGAAGAGATAGGGGGTGTTGTCCGCCAGTTCATGGCTCGTGGCTTCGCGCTGGTAGGTCTGGGTATTGCACAGCACCCGCAGGAACTGCTTGAGGTCAAATTTCAGGCGCACCATCTCATTGGCCAGGTGGTGCAGCAGCGCCGGATTCACACTGGCTGCCGGATCATCGAGATCCGTGACGGGTTCCTTGACCGCAAGACCGAAGATGTGCTTCCACATGCGGTTGGCGATGGTCATGGCAAAGCGCGGATTGTCCGGCGAGGTCATCCATTTGGCGAACTGTTCGCGCAGTTGCTCGTCATGCTTGGTCGTCTGCACGCCTTGATAGGCCTTCTTCGTTTTGTCGTCGCTCCAGGTGATGAGCTTGGGCGCCACTAGATCACCGGGCCTGGCATCCGGGTATTTGTAGTCATCCGGCATCTTCAAATCATTCGTGCTGGAGTCCTCGACGGCCAGAGCATTGACACGCACGAGGTTTTTCGCCTGCTGCTGAAGTCGGCGGTCTCCCAGAGAGGCGATCACCTTGCGCACGCCCTGCATGCCGCCGCCCGCATTGCCTTTGGCCCCGTAGGTTTCCGTGGCGCCAAAGAAGGCCGCCATCTCGTAAAACTGGCGCTGCGTCCAGTCGGCAAAGGGATGGTCATGGCACTGGGCGCAGGACACATTGGCGCCGATGAAGGTGCTCAGCGTCAGGCTTAAATTGTCCAGCCGCATGCCCGCATCACGCAGCAGGTAGCCGGTGGCCCCATTTTCCAGCAGCTTGCCGTCCGCCGTCATCATCGTCTGGACGATCTTGTTCCAAGGCACATTCCCGGAGATCTGCCCCTTCAGCCAGTCCTGATAGGTATAAAAGCGCGCCTTCTGCGCCACGTCCGCCATGCGCAGCATGTCAGCAAAGTAGTTAAACAGGTGGCTGCGATACCCTTCGGACTCCAGCAGCCGGTCGATCACCTTCGCGCGCTTGGAAAGGCTGGTGTCATTGATGAATTCCAGCGCCTCTTCCCGCGTGGGGATGCGCCCTGCCAGATCCAGAAACACGCGACGGACGAACTGTTCATCGGAAGCCAGCGGGTTGGGCTTCTGCGCCGCCTTCTTCAGGCCGGCCTCCACAAGCATGTCGATCTGCGCCGCCGCCTGGGCCAGATTCGGGTCGGAGGGAATGCCGAGCCCTTCAGGCTTCAGGGTTTTCGCGGCCTGCTGATCAGCGGCTGAAAGCTTGTCCAACGCGAGGCGATAGACGTAGCCGTTGCGGACCTGGAGGAAGACATTGCCGTTTTCGATGCCACGGAAGGTCGCCTCCAGCTTTCGACCCTGGGCGTCGGTCCAGGTGCGATAGACTTCATTGTCAGCCTGAAGACCGGTGACGAGGAGGACACAGGCAAGGGGGAGGCAGAGGCGCATTTTCATGGAGGGAGCCCCGGTGGTCCGGGTCGATGGCGGGTTAAACGAGGGGGTCGCACGGAAGTTTCATTCCTTTTGCTAAACCTTTAGTTTTCAGCGAGGCGATGACCGATCCGGATACTGAAAGAATAAGTGCTTGTGCCAAAGAGATCGCCTTTTTATCCTAAAGGTTGGCCTATATCCTTCTGCATTAACGAGGCATCGCCAGTCCCCCCCATGAATCCTTGGATCACTCTTTTTGCCGCTTTTGGCTGTTTGCTCACCCTTTCCGGCTGCGATACCCCCGCTCAACGGGCGCAGAAGGCCAAGGACGAGCGCTTTCTCATCGTCAAGCGGCCCGCCATGGCGGAACCGATCATCGAGGACGTCGTCAAGCTGCCGGAAGAAAAGGAGCCCACCATGTGGGAAATCGCCCAGACCTTTCCCGCCTATGACTGGTCCATCAATGTTTTTCACCGGGACGGCCTGACCGAGGAGAAGGAGGACCAATTCCTGCTCAAAGGCGACAAGTCCCAGACACCGGTCGAAATCAAGCAGGTCGCCACCGCCAAGCCCCTGAAGGTCGAGATGGCCATCGGTCCGATCGATGATGGTTTCGGCTTCCGGAAGCCCAAGCTGCACTACCTCTTCAAACGGGTGGAAGGCGGATGGAAGAGGGTGACCTGGCATGTGACCTGGCACGGCCCCGCCGCCAAAGACGGCGAAGAACAGCCCCCGCTAAGCGAGGAGGAAAACCGCGAGAAGATCGAAAAGATCACGGGTGAACCCTACGTCGATGAGGTCCAAGCCGCAGCAGCCATGACCACCGCAGCGCTCTAAGCAAAGTACTCGCGAGCTTCAGCTCGTTCTGGAAAAACGCCCGCTGCCTCCTGCGCGAAGACCGGCGCGAACGAATCAATCAGCGGCAGGAACGCCTGCTTTGAAAGCTCGTAATCGTTGCAGTCGTAGTCGTGCAAACTCACCCGCACCAGCCAGGGAAACTGCGTCATGCGCAGGCAGACGATGCGGTAATTCGTGCTGCGTTCCAGGCAATCGCTCGCAGAAATGGCGGTGCCGCCTTCATCGTGCTGCCATTCTTCAAGGATCTCCCAATGGTGGTCGATCATCGCATGAAGGTTGCGGATCTCCGTATCACGCCAGGTTGCCAGATCCGTTAGGGCAGGGGACTGGGGGTCCGTGCGGGTAAAAACGGAGATGTAAGCCCCTTTGGTCCCGTCACTGGCTTCGAAATAGAAGGACCCCGGCCCGCCGCCCTGAGGTTTCTGCGCCCAGTCGGACGGCAGCAGGATCTGCCATTGCTCGGTGCTGATGGTGTTGTAGTCAGGCATGATCCTGGTTCCCAGTGTCGATCAACGCATTAAAAATCTTGGCAAGCTCCCCGCCGGAAGACACATACCATTCGAACGGCCCCACCGCGACTGAGTTCAATAATGTAATCCATGCAGGCAGAAGTTTTATCATGAAGCCGGTCCGGATGGCAACAGGTGTCCTTCAATCTGACGGCTTTGTCATGGATCTCCCTTGGAGGCTAATACTTGACGAAAGCCGGGCATGACGTCAGTTCTGACCGATGAACTTTCCTGCCACCAGTCTTCTCCCTTCCTC
This sequence comes from Verrucomicrobiota bacterium, assembly GCA_017301975.1. Classification (GTDB taxonomy): domain Bacteria; phylum Verrucomicrobiota; class Verrucomicrobiia; order Verrucomicrobiales; family Verrucomicrobiaceae; genus Prosthecobacter. The sequence goes on along the minus strand of JAFLEI010000036.1, from coordinate 10,596 downwards.
CCATCATCGTCGTGCAATCAGTGCTGCCCTGATCGGTTGTCTGCTCGTGGTCGCAGGATGGGCCCGGGCGGATGAAACCGTGCCTTTCCCCAAGCTGCCAGAGGGCGCGGGAGAAATCAGTCCCAAGGCCGCCAAGTCCTTCACCGCCACCGAGTCCGGGCTGAAGTATCGAATCCTGCGCGTCGGCAGCGGCGCCAAGCCCACGCCTCAGCAGCGCGTCGTCGTGAACTATCACGGCTGGCTGTTCAACGGCCGAGTCTTTGACAGCTCCTACCAGCGCGGCATGCCGATCACCTTTGGCCTCAACCAGGTCGTCAAAGGCTGGACCGAAGGTTTGCAGTTGGTTGGCAAAGGCGGGATGATCGAACTCGAAATCCCCGGCTACCTCGGCTACGGCCTGCAAGGCCAGCCAGGTTCAGGAATCCCGCCCAATGCCACCCTGCACTTCGTGGTCGAGCTTCTCGATATCGAGGGTTGAGAAACCGATTGCTGAGACTACTTGCGCTTGTCGCCAAAAGCAGGACTTCGTTTTTGATGTCTGACGACTAGGACTTTGATCTGTTCAGCCTGTGCTCGATAAAGCAGCTTGTAAGGAAACCGACGGAAGAGAGCCACCCGACGGCCTTTGGTTGTCGGCGGCCAGTGTTTCGGATTGCGTTGGATGCTGGCGACAACGTCTAGGAACTCGTCAAAAAATTGGCCACCAAGCCCCTCTGAAGCGCTTTCGTAGTAGCGCCATGCATCGTTGAGATCCTTTTGGACCGATGTATGATAGACAATTTTCACCGACTCCGGCTCTGAATGAAAGCGAGCATGTCCTCGTGAGATAGTGTCAGCGCAGGATCACTGTCCATTTCGGATTCACGAGCGTCTGCTATCGCTTCCAATTCCGCATCGGTGGTATCTGCGAGCGGTTGCGACAGCTCCCCGAGCAATTGTGAAACCAGTGCGCCCAAGTCAGGACGCGGTAACGAACGAGCGGAGGAATAGACTTGGTCAAGCGTCGCAGTCATGTGGTATCATAACGACTTGAACCGTGATGGTCAAAGAAGGATTTGGGGATTGCGGCAGAGGCGAAACAATCCAATTCACCGATCCGCGCCGCATTAACCACGCTAACGAATGCATCAGCTCTGCAGCCCAACGCGAGGAATCGTGACTGTCTTCCCTTGCCATCCCGTTGGTAAGCCAGATGAGAAACTATGGATGTGTTGTTTATCTGCCACTTGAATCTGGTGATAGCATTGCTCTGCCCTTTTGTTCGCCAAAGCAGACGATGTAAACAGTCAGCTTCAAGTTCTTGCATATTGAATGTATCCAACGAAGGCCTAATCGAGTCGTTCGACTCCAAATTTTTGCCAACTGATTTCGGGTCGGATAAACTTGAAGGTCGTCTTTTGCCACATGACTGAACGAAGTGATTTTACGATCCACCAGCCTTTGAGTTTCGTGAAATTTGGCGAAATCTGGTTCTTCACCTTTAAAAATAGTCCGTATCTCTTCCACCAGATTGACAAGAAGTTTCAAGGCTTCATCACTCATGCTGAAACGCCCTTGGCTGATAAGGGAAACCAAATTTTTACTGGCTATACTGTAGTTATTCGCCGTGGAATTAGTGTCGATAAAGTCAATCTCGTTAAATTCTGCGCGCAATGCGTTGCAATGGACTCGACAGCTTTCACTGCAATTATGCATGCACTCCACCACCTTCGCATACATTTTGCTTCGCATATCCCACCACTGGTTAGTTCGATAGGCGCGAATTGCCATCCATCCTGCAATGCCAGTTCCAATCCAAGCTCCGATAAATGGTCCCGCAGTTTTGAACAATTCCACCCATGGTGAGGTGCTGTTGCTTGTGATTGAGATCTGAATTGGGATCATGGTGTTTAATGAGCAATGTTGCATTGCTTTGATTCTTGCCAAATGTCCAGAAAGCGGAAAACGTCGATCTCAAACCCAATCAAATTTCGGTGCCCCGGTCCAATTTGTATTTTTCTGCCGATTCAAGATTTTTAAGCGACCAAATTTCAATTCCGCCTTCAGTCAGCACCATCTTCTCGAGTGTGCCGTCTACAGGCGCAAAAGAAGAATAAACCTTGATGGAATAGAAGCCACATGGCCTGGAAAACCGAGTTGGACTAACATTGAGGATCTCATCAATTACTGAACTGATAAAAGCCGAGATAACCATTTCGGGCATTGACTGGCAAAGAGGTTTGAGCAAATCCTTTGCGCTTTCTTCAAAGCCCTCAGGCTGAAGGCGGTGCATTGTTGAGGTCAATATTTCTATGGGAAGCTGTAAAAAATCGCAAAAGTTGAATTGTTTGGCGTTCGCATAATAAGCCGATTCCACAACATCTACGCCGTCTTTATTCTGTTCAAACCTGATAAGAAAATGATGCATGGATTATCATTTAAATGGTCTAAGGTTTGCGCAAATAAAAAAATAGCTTGCCAGCATCCCCGCTTTAGTAGCTCTTCTCCTGAGCATACTCAATGGTGCCTCCCTCACCACCCGCTCTTTACATTCCACACCTCCACCAGATCCTTTGGCAGATCGGTAATGAAGCGTGACGGTCGCATCATGATGTCGCCATCACGCGCTTGATGATTGATCACAGGATAAGTCAGATACAGCTCATCCTTGGCCCGGGTCACCGTCACGTAAAACAAACGGCGCTCTTCTTCCAGCGCGCTGTCGCCGCCTTCGTCGATGGCGCGTTTGTGCGGAAACATGCCGTCCGCCAGCCACACAGCGAAGACGACGTTCCATTCCAATCCTTTGGCCTGATGGCCCGTGGTGAGAGTGACTGCATCACGATCCTGCTGCGCCTGCTGGGCGGGATTGTTGTCGGTGTCCACCCCGCTGAGCAGGCTGAGCTGGCTGAGGAATTCGAGCGGATCAGTGAAGCGGTCGCTGAAGTTGCTGAGCTGCTCCAGATCCTGCTGCCGCTGCTCGTAATTTTTAAACTTGGCCTTCATGTAGTCCTCATACACCCCGTCCGTGATGCTGCGGATCATCTGCGCCGGAGCGGCGACCTTGCCCTCCTTGTCGATGAGCTCATCCAGAGTGTAGGCAAACTGGTCCCACGTGGTCTTCGCCTTCTTGGGCACCTTCATCGGGATGAGCACCTCCGAGAAAGAGGAGGGCATCGTTTCGGCCTTGGCCGCGTCTGACTTCAGCCACTCCTGCCACAGCTTGGCGGCGCTGACATTGCCGATGCCTTCGCAAAGGCGCACCATGCGCATGAAGCTGACCTCATCCTGGCGGTTCACCGCAAACTTCATGAACGCGGCCACATCCTTCACATGAGCCTGCTCAAAGAAACGCAGGCCGCTCGTGATTTGAAACGGGATGCCACGCTGCGTCAGCTCCATCTGGATTTCCATGCTGTGGAAATGCGCGCGGTAGAGCACGGCGATGTCGTCGAGCCCCACGCCCTCGTCCTGCAGCTCCAGAATGCGCTGCGCCACAAACGCCGCCTGCGCCGAGGAGCTGTCCAGCGAGACCAGCGCGGGCAGCATGCCCTTGGACTCACGCGCGGGCAGCAGGTTCTTGGGGATCTGCCCCCGGTTCATGGCGATGGCTGCATTGGCGAGGTTCAGCACCTCCGGCACGCTGCGGTAGTTCACCTCGATCTTGTGTACGCGGGCCCTCGGCCAGTGCTGATCGAATTCGAGGATGTTGGACACATCCGCCCCGCGCCAGGAGTAGATGGATTGCGCATCATCTCCCACGACCATGAGGTTTCCCTGCGGCCCGGTGAGCAGCTCCACCATGCGGCACTGCAGGCTGTTGGTGTCCTGGTATTCATCCACCAGAACGAACTCGAACTGCGTGCGGTAGCGTTCCTGCAGATCTTCGTTTTCCTCCAGAAGCTGCACCGTCAGCGCCAGCAGGTCGTCGAAGTCCATGCAGTTGGTTTCACGCTTTTTCTCCTGATAAAGCGTCCGCATCTTGAGAATGCCGCTGGCGACTTCCTCAAAGTAGGGGTAGCGCGTGTGGATGATTTCCTTGAGGCCGCAGAGCGTGTTGTCGGCCAGGGAGAAGATGTCTCCCAGCACCTCCGCCTTGGGAAAGCGGTAGGTCGTGGTGTCGATGCCGCTGCTGCCGAGCACCGTTTCCATGAGGTCCTTCTGGTCCTCGCGATCCATGATGGAGAAGCCTTTGCGGTAGCCCAGGCGCTCGGCGTTGTAGCGCAGAATGCGGTTACCGATGGAATGGAAAGTGCCGCCCCAGATGCGGGTCGCATCTTGAGTGACGAGTTCCTGCACCCGTTGCTGCATCTCACGTGCGGCTTTGTTGGTGAAGGTCAGCAGCAGGATCGATTCCGGCTGAATGCCGTTGTCCAGCAGCCATGCCACGCGATACGTCAGCGTGCGCGTCTTGCCACTGCCTGCGCCTGCGATGACCAGCGCCTGCCCCGGTGGACTCGTGACCGCCTCATACTGCTGCTCATTGAGCTCCGCCTTGTAGTCAATGCGGGTGCTGGGTTCGTGCGCAGTGTGCAGCGTGTAGTTCCGGGCCATCGGGGAAGTAGGAGAAGGTGGCCAAGGAGTCAAGAAGGCGCATGCGCCTCCCTCCTCTCACTTCGGCACTTGGATCAACCCGGCGCCTACTGCGGTGGCAGGTGCTTGCAAGGGTGCTGCCGTCCGTGTGAGCAGCGGGATAATGTTCGGCCCGTAATATCCGCGCCCCAGCAAGTAGGCCACGACTCCGCTGGTGATGGCGGTGGCCTGCGAGGTGCCGCTGCCGATGACGAACCGGTTGTCGGCATACCCGGAGACAATGCCCACCCCCGGTGCCACCAGCGTGAGCCCCGCGCCCGAGTTGGAAAAATACGCCTGCGTACCATTGGCATCCACCGCGCCCACACTGAGAACACCGGAAATCCCTGCTGGCATGGAGAGCGCGGTCTGCTGCTCATTGCCTGCGGCGGCAACGATGACGACATTGCGGCTTTGCGCATAGCGCACCGCTTCATCCAGCACCGGAGAATCTGCGTTCGCGCCAAGGCTGATGTTGATCACGCGGGCGCCAAGGTCGGTGGCCTTGACGATGGCGGATGAAACCAGGGCTGTGTTGCTCTCTCCATTCGCGTCCGCCACACGGATGTCCAGCAGTTTGACCGCTGGAGAGACACCACCGACGTTCGGATCATTGCCGGCGATCAGCGATGCCATCGCAGTGCCGTGGCCGTTGAAGGTGCTGCCATCATTGACGAGGTCGTAGTGGGTGATCTTCACACCGGTGAGGGATGGATGGCTGCCAATGCCGGAATCGATGACAGCGACGGTGACGCCCTGACCCCAGCCGGAGCGGTCTCCCGTGGCGCCGATGGCGTCCAGCCCTTGGCTGCGAAAAGGGGTGGTGCCGCCTTGGTTGGATGTGTCGGATTTCGCAATGGGAGGGGGCAGGCCGGGAATGCGAGTGATCAAATTGGGGCCGACATGGGTGTAGTCCTCGGCATGTGCATTCAGATCCTGCTCCAGAGCCGCCGTGTCACGAAAGCGCACCCGGGCGGTGCGCAGTTTGAGGTCGTTACCGAGGACTTCGAGACCGAGGGCTTCGGCGCGGTCCCGAAACGCGGCGAGGGCTTCGGGGGAGCGGAAGGTGAGCAGGGCTTCGTTCGGCATGGAGCCGGGCACGTTCAGCGTGGCGATGGCGGGGGAGGCGGCTGATTGGGCGTGTGCCGGGGGTGGGGCTGAGGCAGGGGGCGCCTGCGGCATTGGGGTGAAACCTGCGGGGCGGGTGGTGGCGGAGCTTTGTTTTGGGGCTGAGAGGCCGGCTTGAGGGGAGGGGGCGGTATTGGAAACCCAGAGCAGCCAGAGCACCGAGCCGACCATGATGAGGACGGCGGTGGCGAAAAGCAGGAGTGGCAGGCGGCTGGGGCGCATGGAGGTGGCAAAATTTCGCACATCAGGGCAATGGCGCGAGTTCTGCTTTTCGTGAACGTCACGGCACTTTCCCGAACTCCAACCTTGTTGTCGTTCGGCGTGCTGCCTACACTCGTTTTTATGTCGCAAAAGAAAGAAGCCTGGGGATCACGTCTTGGAGTCATCATGGCCGTCGCGGGCAGCGCGGTGGGTCTGGGGAATTTCCTGCGTTTTCCGGGGCTTGCAGCGCAGTATGGAGGCGGGGCTTTCATGATCGCGTATGCCATTTCGTTTTTGATCATCGGCCTGCCGATTGGCTGGGCGGAGTGGGCGATGGGGAGGTATGCGGGCAGCAAGGGTTTCAACTCCGCGCCGGGGGCGTTTGCGGCCATCCTGAACAAGCCGTGGGCCAAGTATGTGGGCATCATCGGGGTGATCGTGCCGGTGATGATCTACATGTACTATGTGTTCATCGAGTCGTGGTGCCTGGGGTATGCTGTGAAGTTCTGGACGGGAAGCGTGGATTTGAAGACGACCGATGATGCGGTGGCTATGTTTAAGAGCATGAGCGGGCAGTTGATGGATGGCTCGGCGCTGTCGCTTTCATGGAATGCTGCGCTGCCATGGCTGATGGTCGTTTTTGTGTTCAATTTCTGGCTGATCTACCGGGGCATCTCCGGGGGCATTGAGAAGATGTGCAACTACGGCATGCCGGTGCTCATCGTGCTGGCGCTGGTGGTGCTGGCACGGGTCATGACGCTGGGGGCGCCTGATCCTGCGAAGCCGCATGACAACGTGGTGAACGGGCTGGGCTACCTGTGGAATCCGAGCAAGGTGCAGATCGAACGAACGCATCCTGCGCCAGGTGAGGCGAAGGTGGTGGAGGAAGTGGTGGGAGCGGCGGCCATCAAGGCGGCGGAGCAGAAGGTGGCGGCGAGCGGTGGTGGGTTGAAGCTGGTGACGATCACGCCCTGGCAGCAGCTGCAAAATCCGCTGTTGTGGATGGCGGCGGCGGCGCAGATTTTCTTCAGCCTTTCGGTGGGGTTTGGTGTGATCATTGTGTATGCGAGCTATTTGAGGAAGACGGATGATGTGGTGCTCAGCGGGCTGACGGCGAGCAGTGCGAACGAGTTCTGTGAGGTGGCGCTGGGCGGACTGATCACGGTGCCGGCGGCGGTGGCGTTTCTGGGGCTGGCCTCGGTGGCGGGGCAGGGGACCTTTGGGCTTGGGTTCACGGTGCTGCCGCTGGTGTTTGCCAAGATGCCGCTGGGGGCGTTCTTCGGCGGGGCGTTCTTTTTCATGCTCTTCCTTGCGGCGGTCACGAGCTCGATTTCCATGCTGCAGCCGGGGATCGCTTTTCTGGAAGAGGCGATGAACGTGGGGCGGAAGGTGAGCGTGACGATTCTGGGGATGCTGACGACGCTGGGCACGGGGTTCGTGGTGTTTTTCACCAAGGGCCTGAAGGCGCTGGACACCCTGGATTTTTGGGTAGGCACCTTCCTCATCTTCATTCTTGCCACGATTCAGATCATCATCTTTGGCTGGCACTGGGGCATTGAGCGCGGTCTGCGTGAGGCGCATAAGGGGGCGGCCCTTCGGATTCCGCGTTTGTTTGGCGGCATCATGAAATGGATCTGCCCGTTGTTTCTACTGGCGATTTTTGTGATGACGGTGCTGACGAGTGTGTTCGGCTTTGATCTTAGCACAGGGACCTTTGGCAGCGCCTCGTCCTACGTGGTCGATCTCATCGGTGGCATGAAGGAGGGGAAAGCGGTGGAGACGAATCTGGCTGCGCAGCTCAGCGTGGCCTTGGTGGTCATCGTTGCCGCCTACTTCGCGCTGCTGTCCTCCCGTTCCAAGGCCTTCCAGCGCGCCGAGCAGGGCCTGACCAAGCACGACTAACCGCGAACCCTGAACTTCTTACCCGCTATGACCTCCACCGGCCTCCTCGTCATGCTGCTTTCCGTCGGCACCGTCGCCTCCTTGTTTGGCTGGTGCATTTACAAGGTGCTCACCACCCCGCGCGAAACGGAAAAGGTCCATGGCGTGGAGTTGCACACGCCCGACATGGATGGGGAGGGCTGATCGCATCGCTTCGACCGCCACACTCCATGTGGGAGAGGCGTTGCGGGAGTGCGGAGTTGGTGGGTGAAGTTACTCTGATGGTGGTCTCTTGAGTTCGGCAACCCTGCCGTTTTTCAGGAGGAACTCGAAAATCCATGCAAATTGAGTCAAGGCGTTGGTTTGCAGGGTGCTTATTCGATCCTTACCCTCCGTTCTTGGTGCGTGAAGGGCGGCAGCAGAGGACTTTCTGGATTTTCTGCTTCGCAGTCCCATCATCGTCGTGCTGTTTAAGCCGTCAGGCTGTCAGCCACTTCCCGCGACCCCTCTCACAACTCGCGACTCAGCCCCTCCTAGACGAGTGGTGTTGTCCTCCTGTTGAAAATCCGATATTTGCACCTTATGGAGCTGCAAAATGTCTGGCATCTTTTTCTCCAACGGCGACGGCACCGCCGATGAAACAGCCGTCCTCGCTGGAAATGATCCCAGCGGCGGCGGAGCCAATCTGGGCAAGGAAGCTCTCGCCGACGATGACGGGGACGGCATCCCCAACGCCCAGGAGTTAAAGCTCGGCATTGCCCCCTCCCAGTCCAATACTGGATGGGATCAGGATGGCGACGGTTTCACCGATATTGAGGAGGCTTTAGCAGGGAGTGACATTTTTGATTCAGGCAGCAGGTGTGGCCCGGCCATTCTGGAGCGAACGAAAACCTACGGCTATGACGCATCAACCGCGACTACGACAGACCCTTTTACCCACGAAGAGACCATATCACAATATTTTGGAGGAGATGCTTACAATGACTATGGGGAAGAATTCATCGACATCCAACAAACGGGGGATGGAAATCTAGATCTGGATGGTTTAGCCACTTCAGTACGCTCAGCTTTTGAATCGGGGGCTTTTGATGGGCCAAATCCACCTGTATATCCCAAGATACTTTCTTGGAATGACGTTCCACGACCCGCATATTCAAGGACCTTAACCAATAACATTTATGGTCCTAGCTATGTGGCAAAGGTTAGTGCGGGTGTTGCCAAAGAGTTCAGTATTACAGGAGCTACCATTCCCACCTCCCCAGCCATCCCCTGGACACGGGTATTTGTGGTTACCAAATACACAGGTGTAGCGCTCGACATCGCCTTTGAATCCATGCTTACAGATGGTGCCCCCGTTGGCATCGTGGTGTTCAGTCAAGACGACGCAGGCAACCAAATTATCACCTACGAGGGCAGTGAAGCTGACTCGATTAAAATAGTTACCGGTGGCGACGGAAAAAAAAGTGTGAGACTTATGCCTTTGCGAGAGGAAGGTAAAATAATCAGCTTTAGGCTGGCACCGGTAGAAATAATGCAGCCTACCATCGATGCTGAGGGAAAAGCTGGCGATTTGGCTTTTGTTAATTCACTGCGTATGTGTCGCTGGGGAAGTGAGCGAGATAAAGATTATTGCAATGTAAATCGCGGGGAATTTCCGAAAAATGACCCTGATCATTTCGTGGTCCGCCTCCCTCTCGGGCATCGTGAGGGGACGGCTTCGATTCAGGTGAATGTCAGTACAGCCGGTGCAAGCGATAGCGTTTATAATGACCAGCCTCATGAAATTGAGTTTACTGAGGAGGGAAGCAGTGGAGTCTTTGTTTCGAAGCCGATGGCTTTGGTTGTTGATCCTGACGACGATGGATTGAGTGTCGGAGGCACCTCAGAAAACGGGCTTAATGACCCAACTTTTATCTCAAAACCCGGATCAAAAGTGGTGCTCACTTGTGATGAAATAGGAAGCTCACCAATTGAAATCCCAGTCAAATACTACTCTCATCGTGTGCGAACCAAGCAAATTTATGCAGGGGATATCATCGGAATGGATGCGGCTCAATCACAACTTGAAAACATCGCGCGGTGTCCGCAAATATATGCGCAAGTCCACATGCGGATCGATGAGGAGCATGCAATTGAAACGATTTCTTCCGTTGACACGGATCTGCAAAAGATTTACGCCGATCACCAACTTACCGAGGCGGAGCTACGCGTGCTTATTTCTAAAATTGATGCGTTCGAGCTCCCACTAAATGTGATGAAAATTGTTTGGATTCCACGGGAGGTTTCATTCGTGGACGACGATCCTACCGTTATCCATTTTGGCAGGAATATGAGACCGAAGCGAGCTGATATAGCCTTTCTGTTTCTCGCAAAGCTCGCCTCCAGTCCACTGATGGCGCACGCCAAGAGCATGACAATGGCCCATGAGATGGGACACGCCCTACGAGAAGCAGGTCATTTTGAATATAAGCTATCCACCCTCCGTCTCCCAAAATATCACGTAATGGCAGAAGGGGGCGGCAACCCCATTAGCGACGGTGCTCCGGATACATCAGGCAAACACTGGTATGTTAAGGAAACTGAGGCGCTTAAGATTTTTCCTGCAGAACCGGTAAATCCCTAATTTTACATTCCCACTCCCATGAGACACTCGTATCGCAGCATTATCTGGGGAATCCTGGGTTTATGCTTGTTCGGCAGAGGGCGCTTAGAGCCTGTTATTAACTTTAAAAAGTGCTGTACACCGGTGAGGGTCCAAGCAATAAGCTTGGGATGGAACCCGCGACCAACAAGCCAAGAACCGCCTATACCAGTGATGTCAGCGATGCAGAATGG
>JAFLEI010000035.1 GCA_017301975.1 Verrucomicrobiota bacterium | reverse complement strand
ATTTTGTTTTGCCCTTTCCACCATTTGGAGGTGGGACAAAGCATGAAGACTATGCCGGGTGAAAACATCCAAACCCGTCTGTTTGGATCCTCCACCCGGCATAGTTAGCTACACGGCATAGTGCCGCCTATGGAGTTAACTCCATAGGCGGCATTCGCTGAAGAACTCGCAGCTTGAGCAGTGCATCCCAGGCGAAGGGATGAAGTCGCGGCGCTGCAATCCTTCGAGGTAGGCCTCCATTTGCCGGTAGATCCGCGTTTGCTGCGGTGGACTCATGGGTGGCAGCGTGGTGATGACCACCTTGGGGTTCTTGAGTTTGACCAGATGATGCAACTGCATTCCTGCTTCCTGCGCACCGGTGTTGTGCCGGTACAGGATGGCGTAGCTGCTGGTCTGGATCTCGGTGCTGTGCGCGACCTTGTCCGCGTTGGGGGTCGTGGCGCTGGTCTTGTAGTCAATGATCTGGCGTTGCTGCACCAGATCAAGAATGCCGATGAGCCGGGGCAGGCCGTGCTGTTGCAGATCAGCCTCCACCGGGACTTCCACGGCGTCGGGTTTGATTTCTGCGGGGACATGACTTTCGCGCAGGTAGGTGTCGAGCAAACGCCAGCCTGTGGTCTTGTCGGCCTCTTCTTCCCCGGGTTCCCATGCCACCGATCCCTCGGTGTTGTCCGCCCAGGCTGTTTGGTAGGTCTCATGGACCACCTTGAGCGAGAGCGGCTGCTGTACCCAGCGTGCCTTGTTCCAGGCCTTCAACACGGCGTGAACCGCATTGCCGAGATGGAGTGAGGCTGTCTTGGGTTTCTTGAGCTTGAGCACGTAGCGGAAGTAGAACTTCAACCGGCATTGCAGGAACAGCGACAGACGTGAAGCTGACACGGTTGCCTGCAATGCGGTGATGAGGTCCTGCTCGCTGCGCTCTGGAGGTGAGGCAGCGGGCGTATTCATGCGGCTTGGGCGGCTGGTTGTTGCTGCCAGCGGGTCTGGCGTGGCGCGGGTTTGCCGGCTTTGACGAGCAGATCCTCAATTAACTGAGAGGCCTGCATCTTGTTGAGCTGCTTGACGCCGATGCCGAAGAGCTGCTGGGACAGATCCTCCGCCACCTGTTTGGTGATGCTGGCGTTTTCGTTGACGATGCGCAGGATGAACCCGCGCTGACCATCGGTGCAGTTCCAGCGATCCGTGACGGGCGGTGGAGCAGAACGATTGTTGCCGTTGACCGGGTAGGTGCGTCCATTGGTCTGTGGTGCTGCATGTCCGTTACCGTTGGTATTGGCCGTCGGGACGTAACCGGGGTGCTGGATTTCCTGATCGACGGAGTGCTGCAGCAGCTGGTAGAGCTTCTGCACTTCGGCTTCGACCTGGGTGATGTCACTGAGTTCGACTTCAACGGAAGCGCTGAAGCTGTGGCTGCTGTATTGGGGCAGGCCGAGTTTTTTGCTGTAGTTGGCGCTGAGTTTGATGGCCATGGTGGTGTGTCTCCTGATGTGGGGTGGGTGTGCTTGGGTGGATGAAGAAGCCGCCACATGGCCCGACAACAACACACCCGGCACCTCGTGAGAGATAACCGGGTGGATGATGTGGGATGCTGTGACGGCGTGGTGCGGCTAGCGTGTGGTGCCAGCCTCCTGAATGCGGCCCTGAGCCGGGACGCTCATCTGCGTGGCAGCGATGCTCCATCCCTGCGTGTGTTGCAGGGATGAGGTGAGCAGATCGTTGACCAGTCGCGTCATGGGGCGACGTAGCCGTCGGCCTTCATGATACAATGCGCAGACGATGACCCGGTTGATGCAGGGCGAATAATGGGTTCGCCGGGGCATGGTGGGTGGATGAGACGGCCAAGGATAAGCCCGGGGCGCTCAAGTATTTATAACGCGAAAGGGCAGGGGATTGCACTCCAGAGTGTCCCTGAACCGATCTCAGGAGTCACTCTTGATTTGGCTAAAATCAGGAAGTTTATCGGCGGCCAGCCTCATGGCGCTCTGGTCGATATGCGTATAGACACGATTCATCTCACTTGAATCGTGCCCAACAAACTCCTCTGCAATCGCAGGACTCACACCAGCATTTTTTAACAAGCTTGTAGTTGTATGTCGAAGGCTGTGGAAACTGATTTTCGAGAGATTGTGTCTGCCTGAGCGCCCCATCGATCCCTGGCTTTTGTGATGAGATTTCTTTTCGACCAACCCGGCCTTGGTCATCAGTTCGTAAAACTGGCGCGACAGCATTCCTGATCGACCCAGCATTTTGAACTGAGCATCGGCAGCGGGATGAACAGGCTTGCTCCTTGTACTTGGTTGTGGCAGGGCGTTTATGTGAGAGAGCAGGGGAGAGCAAATGGGGATTTTTTGATTTCGTGACGTTTTGCGCGTCGTCAGCCTGATCTCGTTGTGTTCTAGATCGATTTGCTCCCAAGTCAGAGTGGCAAGATCACCAAGCCGTTGCCCCGTGTACAAACCAAACAGGATGAGACTTCTCCACTCCTTCGGAGCAACCTTGAGGAGCGCCTCCAGTTCTGACCGTGTGAAGGGACGGCGGGCCGTTTCTTGCGGTTTCTTGAGAATGGAGACCCCTTTTGATGGATCATCTGCGATCAGATTGTGTCTCTTGGCAGCGGCAAAGTACATTCGGATGCATTTGAGTCCGTGGTTCGCTGTCGATGCAGTCAACCTCTTCGCCTCACTGTCTCGCCAACGTCGAACATCTTCCGTCGTCAGCTCCCGTATTGCGCCGGTAGCTTTGACTCCCAGGAATTTCATGAATGAATCCACCTTGATTCGGTAGAACACCAACGTGTGCGGACGAATTTCGGCTTGCTTGCTGTCGAGCCATTTGGTGGCGAACGCCTGCGCATTCGAGTCGGGCAACGCTTCGCCTGAAACATCCTCGTAGAGGTCGCTCAGCACGCGCTGGATCTGGAGCACCGTTTTTTTCTTCCGGGCGAGATCCTCATATTCCTCCGCGATATGCTGGGCCTGCCGTCTCGAAGTCATTTTGCCGTCAGCCTTAATTCCCGTGCTGCGCTGGTAGCGTTTGCCATCGATTCCAATGAAGCAGGCAATCCAGTTTGAGGAGGTGGGAAGGCGACGGAGACTGGCCATGCAAAAGGGCTAAAATGTTGTAACTAAGGTTATGATTACCCCACAGTTCCACTGTCTTCCAGATACGCAAGCGACACGTCATCTTAAACCGACAGATGATTGATAAAACATTACAAATCAGGTTACAACATGCAGCGATGACATTGATGTCTGTGGATGTCTGCCCCCAGGTAAAATCATCTCGGCGACGTCCTCAAACACGTCTTGTTACAACAGGGGTTCAACTCCCCTCGCCTCCACTTTCTTGAAGTCCAAGGAGGTGGCGAAGGGAGAGGGCGGTCTAAACCATGCCCCACCCAGCCTTCGCGGGTCTGTTTCATGCACGACTGCATGGCTCCGCTCATCCAGGACAACATGCGCTGTTTCCACCTCTTGCCGTCGGGCATTCTGGCGGGTGGTTCTGGCCTTGGTTGTTTGATTCATGGTTGGAATGCCTAGCGAGATGCTTATTCATTTTTGTCATGGTGGGCGCTATGTCTTGGGAATCTTTGGAATTCGACTGCATGGATTGGAAAATGGCCTAGCATAGCGCCCCCCAAAAACGTGTTCAGGCGACAGGTCGCGAAGAAGGCAAAAACCCCCTTTTTGCCATTTCACCACCATGGCGTTCTGGACCCTTGCTTTCCGACCCCATGAAAGGCCCCCGCCTCCTCAACTGCCGCATTGTCGTCGCTACTTTTGTTTTCCTGATTTCCTCATTCACGCAGGCCCAGTCCACATGGACGGACGGGGCGGGTGATGACAAGTGGAGTTCCCTGACCAACTGGTCCACCGGCCTTTCGCCTGCCGGAACGCTCGTCATTTTCAATGAGACCGGCATTGCTGCCAACACCAGCACGGTGACCAGCATTGTGGATGGAACTTATTCGATCTCGGGCCTGTCCTTTTCCCACACCACGGGTGCGAACTTTTACCATCGGCTGCAACTGGCGGGCGAGTTGACGATCAGTTCGGCCCTGACCTCGGGGGACGTCTTCAGCTTTGTCAGCAATCAGATTTCAAACAATGACAACGTCTTTTTCGCTGGCGGTGGGTCGCTCGTCATCAGCGCATCCGGGCAGAACTTTTTGGTGCAGGACACCTACACCGCGAGCACTCCCAACGCGATGAACTTGGATTTGAGCGGGCTGTCCAACTTCACCGCGACGGTGAAGGAGTTCAATGTGGGCTACGGCTCCAATCAGACAAGGGTCAACTTCACGCTGGCCGCGAACACGAACACGCTCACGGCCACCGTCATGCGTTTTGGGGCCAATTTTGGCAATGGCGGTGGCGGTAGTACCTTGAAGCTCGGCAAGACCAACACGTTCAATGCAGACACGATCATCATGGGCTCGGCACGTGCCAGCACGACGGTGAGCGTGCAGTCCGGTGTGACGAACGCCGGCTGGACCATTCGCGGCACCAGCGGTGGCAGCAGCCGTGCGGATTTGATTCTGGGCATCAATGCGAATGCCTACAGCACCGGGGGCACTGGCGGCTCCACGGCCTCCACGGCGACGGTGAATCTCACGGGCGTGACGGTGGACTTCCTTTTGGATGAACTTGTGCTCGGCGTCGCAGGAAGCGTGGCCTCAGACCGCATCGGTCATGGCAACGGCAACCTGACCATTTCACAAGGAACGCTGGATGCCAGCACGGTGACCCTTGGCAGGGCGATGAACATCACGTCGCAGGCCATCAATTACACGGGCTCCAATGCTGACTATACCGGGGCCACCACGCACGCGACGCTGAACATCGCCGGCGGCACTTTCACGGCCGGCAGCATCACGCTGGCGGAGAACCTGGACGCATTTGGCTCCGATCCCACCAATGCCACGGCGGGGATCAATGTGAACGCGGCCATCAAGGGGGCGCTGAACATCTCCGGGGGCACCACCTTTGTCGCGGGAGACATCACCATCGCCACGCGCACCAATGCGACACCGAGCAGCGGGCGGACGGAGGGCATCGTCACGCTGACCGGCGGCACCGTCATCGTGGGCGGAAACATCAAGGAGGGCACCTCGGGCGGCTACGCGAACAATCTGAGCACGCTGACTCTGGACGGTGCGCTGCTGGACATGACCCAGGGCTACATCAAGGTGGACACGCTGAACCTCAAGTCGGGCGTCCTGCGCAATGTGACCGAGATCAACGACGGCGCAGGCTGGAGCAAGACCGGCACGGGCACCCTGGTGGTGAACGGAGCCAATACCCTTTCGGGAGCCGTCACCGTGAGCGCGGGCCGGCTGGTGGCAGCGGGCGGCAGTGCTCTCGGCACCACCTCCAGCGTGAGCGTGGCCAACACGGGCGTGTTTGACTACGACAGCGGAACGGGGCAGGTGCTGACGCTGAACAGCCTCTCTCTGGCTGGCGGCTCGACCATTGGCGCGGAAGTGAAGAACGGCTCCATCAACGTGACCGGGGCCGGCAGCAGCGCGGGAACGATCAAGGTGGACGTCTTTGGCGTTTCGGGGATGAGCTACACCAATGGCACAAGCTACCACATCATCACGGGCAGTGGTTTTGACACGGGCGGGGCGACCTACCAGATGGGCAACTATTACAACGCCACCAATTTCTCAGTGAACAGCGTCGGCGCGGACAGCACCGGCATTTATGTGAATCTCGCCACGGTGACGGAACTCACAAACGCCTACTGGTTCGGCGGATTTGCCGGAGCGACCAACGTGTGGGCGGTGTCTGACGGCGGGGGCGCCAGCGGGCACAGCAACTGGGTCACCAGCACCACGGCTTCCGGCAACAACACCGGCCTGGTGCCCGGCACGAACACCAACGTGATCTTCTCCGCGAATTCGGCGACCAATCAGACCAGCATGACCCTGGGTGCCAACATGACCGTGGGTTCGCTCACCTTCAATGACACCGCCGCGATCCTGCTGAGCGACTCCAGCTACGGGCTGACGCTTTCCAAGGCTACGGCCATCACGGTGAACAGCGGCGCGGGCGCGGTGAAGCTGAACACGGACCTGTCCTTTGGCACGGCTGGCGCTGCGGTGAATGTGGATGCAGCCTCGAACGGGCTGGAGTTTGGCTTGACCCTGAGCGGCACCAACGGATTCACCAAGACAGGCGGTGGCACCCTGACGCTCTCCGGGCTCAATGCCAACACCCTCAGCGGCACCATCGCGGTGAACGGAGGTCTGCTGCTTCTCAACAAGCAGGCCGGGATCAACGCCATCGCGGGCGGGCTCAGCATTGGCGATGGCAGCGGCACGGACACGGTGCGCCTGATGGCTCTGAACCAGATCGCGGACAGCTCCGTGGTCAGTGTGAATGCCGGCGGGGTGCTGGATCTCAACAACTTCACGGAAACCATCGGCGGCCTCGGCGGCACGGGCGGTGTGGTGAGCAACAGCGGCGCTGGCAGCGTGACTTTGATCGTGGGTGGCGGCAATGTGAGCGCCTCTTCCGCGACGGTGATCCAGGATGGCAGCGGCCAGCTCAGCCTGACAAAGATCGGCTCAGGCACGCAGACGCTTTCCGCCACGCAGACCTACACCGGCCTGACCACGGTTTCCGCAGGCACGCTGGCGCTCGGAGGCAACAATGTGTTTGGCGGCAGCATCCTCGTCAGCGGTGCCACGGCGGTGCTGGATGTGACCACCTTCACGGACACCGTCGCGCTGGTGACGCTGGTCAACGGCGGCACCCTGGCCGGCAGCACGGGCACCTTGCGCAGCAGCGCCAACTTTGATCTGCGCGATGGCACCGTGAGCGGCAATCTGGCGGGCAGCACCGGCATCGACAAAACGACGACCGGCACCGTGACGATGACCTCCACGGGCAACACCTACACCGGCGGGACGAACATCTACCAGGGCACCCTGTCCATGGGCGCGGTGAATGCCCTGCCGTCCGGCGGCAACGTGACCTTGGGCAACAACACGACCACGGGCATCCTGGACCTGAACACGTTTGGCCAGACCATCAACGCGCTGCAGATCAACTTCGGCACCGGCAACCAGATCGTGATTGATCCCGGGACAACGCTGACGCAGACCGGGGCGCTGACCTTTGGCTCGGCAGCCACAGGCAGCGGCACCTTCACGGCCACCGGCGGCGGCGCATGGGTGATCAATGCACCGACGCAGATGGTGAACATCACCAATACGGTGGCCGGGAATGGCACCCTGACCTTTGACGTCTCCGGTCTGAAAAACTTCACGGCGACGGTGAACGAATTCAATCTCGGGTACAACGGTGTCTCGCAGACGATCACCAAGACCAAGCTGGCGCAGAACAACACGATCACCGCGAACATCGTGCGCATCGGTGCTGGCAGCGGCACCGGGACGCTCACCGGCACCAAGCTGGAACTGGGGCTGACGAATGTGATCCGTGCCAACTCCATCCTCGTCGGTGTGGCGCGGACATCGTCCGATCTGGTCTTCCAAACCGGCCTCAATGGCACGCCCACGCTCGTCATCCGCGCCCAGGATGGAACCGGCCGCGCCAATCTGACGCTGGGAGCGAATGCGTCTTCGGGATTCATCACCGGAGCCTCGGTGGGCGGCTCTTCCTCTCCCAATGGCCGGGTGGATCTCAGCGGCGGTTACGTGGACCTGCTGCTGAACAATTTGATCATCGGCACCGCCAGCCAGGTCGATCCAGGCAACGGTTTCGGCTACGGACTGGGCACCTTCACCTTTGATCAGGGCGTGGTGGACGCGACCACGGTGGTCGTGGCGCAGACGCTGAACAGTGATCAGGCGCAGACCGTCTTCGGCGGCGGCTGGCCCGGCGCAAACGCCAACATCAACCACGGCACGATGAATGTGGCCGGGGGAACGCTCACGGCAGGAACCGTGGTGATCGCGGACAATCAGGACGGCACCGTGGGCATCAACGGCAACAGCACCGGCACGATGAACGTCACCGGCGGCGTCGTGAATGTCAGCGGAGACATCATCATCGGCCGGCACACGGCGGCGAGCCCCAGCACGGGCTACGCCAAAGGCACGCTCAACCTCACGGGCGGGGTGGTGACGGTGCAGGGCAACATTGGTGAAGGCACCACAGGGGACAATCAGAGCACCCTCACGCTTAATGGGGCCACGCTGGATCTCACAGGCGGGACCCTCAAGGTGGACACCTTCAACGCCCAGAGCGGCACCCTGCGCAATGTCGTTGAAATCAACAGCGGCGCCGGATTGACGAAGACCACCACCGGGACGCTCATCCTTGAAGGCACCAATACCTTCACCGGCGGCCTGACCGTTTCTGCCGGTCGCGTTTTCGCCACGACCAACACCTCGCTGGCCGCCACCACAAACGTTTCCGTGGCCAGTGCCGCCACCTTTGACTACTCCTCCGGCAACGGAGCGGTGCTGACCCTCAATTCCCTGACCCTTGCGGACGGCTCCAGCATCGGTGCCGAGCTCAAAAATGGTTCCATCAATGTGACCAGCGCCAGCAGCGTGAGCGGCACGATCAAGGTCGATGTCTTTGCCATCCCTGGCATGACCGCCGGGAAGTATTACATCGTCACGGGGGCCAGTCTGGACGGCGGCACCTCTTATCAGAAAGGCGTCTTCTACAATCTGACCGACATCAGCATCAGCAGCGTGGGCGCGGACAGCACGGGCATCTTTGTGAATGCCTCCACGGAAACGGGCCTCACCGAGGCCTACTGGTTCGGCGGCTTTGCCGGAGCGACGAACGTGTGGTCGGTGTCCGACGGCGGCGGTGCCAGTGGAAACAGCAACTGGGTCACCAGCACCACCGCAGCCGGGAACAACACCGGCCTCGTGCCCGGAGCGAACACCAATGTGATCTTCTCGGCCAATTCGGCCACCAATCAAACCAACATGGTGCTGGGGGCGAACATGTCCGTCGGCACCCTCACATTCAATGACACCGCAGCGGTGGCTCTCAATGACCTGGTCTATCAGCTCACGCTGAATGGAGACAACGCCATCACCCTGAACAGCGGTGCGGGGGCGGTGAGCATTAAAACCAATCTGCTTCTTGCGGGTGCGGCACCCGTCATCGCGGTGGATGCAGGCTCCGCCGGACTCACGCTCGGCGGCGTGGTGAGTGGTGCCAATGGATTCACCAAGAGCGGTGGCGGCACCCTGACCTTCACAGGGGCCAAGGCCAATGACTACACGGGCCAGGTCAGCGTGACGGGTGGCACCGTCATCCTGGGCAAAGACAGCGGCGTGCTGGCCATCACGGGAGACCTGATCATCGGCGACGGCACCGGCACGGACACGGTGAAGCTGCTCAATCTGGAACAGATCGCGGATGCTGCCGACCTCACGCTGAACAGCAGCGGTGTCTTTGACCTGAACGGCCAGAAAGAAACTCTGGGCGGGCTCATCGGCAGCGGGCGGATCACCAATTCCAGCACCGTGGCGGCATTGCTCACCGTCGGGGCAGGGGATGAAAGCACCACGTTCTCCGGCCTCATTGAAGATGGCAGCGGCGTGCTCTCCTTTGCCAAGGCAGGCAGCGGCACCCTGACCCTGAGCGGCAGCAACACCTTCACCGGCACCCTGTCCATTCTGGCCGGGAAAATCTCCGTGGCAGTCATCAATAACACCAGCACCATTGGCGTTCTGGGCAGCGGCTCCCAGGCCATCAAGCTCGGCAGCATTGGCACCACGGGCACGCTGCAGTACACCGGAACCACGGCATCCACGGACAGGGCCTTCGCTCTCGCCACAGGCGGCAAAGGCGGGATC
Source organism: Verrucomicrobiota bacterium (assembly GCA_017301975.1). Classification (GTDB taxonomy): domain Bacteria; phylum Verrucomicrobiota; class Verrucomicrobiia; order Verrucomicrobiales; family Verrucomicrobiaceae; genus Prosthecobacter. The sequence goes on along the minus strand of JAFLEI010000035.1, from coordinate 64,516 downwards.
GAGATCACCAGCGCCGCCACGGAGCTCACCGTCAGCGGCAGCATCAGCGGATCGGGCGACTTTGCCAAAAGCGGCGCGGGAACGCTCATCTTCACCGCCGTCAACAGCTACAGCGGCAGCACCTCCATTGAGCAGGGCAAGCTCGTTGTCGGGGCGGATGGCGCGCTGCCCAATGGCACGGTGGTGTATTTCGGATCCACCGATGCCACAGCACCGGGCACGCAGGCCGCTACGCTGGACCTCACCTCCCACAGCGCCACGATTGGTGGCCTGAATGTCTTCGTAAACAATTCCGCCGTCACCTCCAGCATCCTCATCGGTGCGGCGCAAAGCCTCAACATCACGGGGGCGGTCCTCATCGGCCCCAATGTGACCGGCACCAGCGTTCGAACGGCCACCAACCTGACCTTCTCCGGCGGCGGGACGCTCAACGTCGGCTCCGGCGTTGCACCGACCAATGCCGGCTTTCAGATCGGTGGTTCAACGATTGATGGCAGTGGCAATGCGGTGGTCCTGGACATGTCCGGACTCTCGCACTTCAATGCCTACCTTGGCACCGGCACCTTCTACGTGGGGGATGCAGCGGACTCGGGCGGCGGCGGCCTCGGCAATGTGACCTACACCATGGCGGCGGACAATTTCATCAACGCCAAGACCTTCAGCACGGACAACTTCCACTACACCAACACCACGCTCGTGAATCTCGGCACGGGCACCAACGTCATCCAGGCGGACAATGTGGTCATCGGCATCTCCTTGGGGCGCGGTGCAGGCACCTTCGGCTTTGCCGGCGGCAACACCACGGGCACCCTTCAAATTCGGGCGCAGGATGGCGTCAGCCGTGCCTCGATGACCGTCGCCTACTCGGCTGGCTCTGGCACCGGAGCCGGCCCCGCGCAGGTCGTTGATCTTCGCGGCCACGATTCCGATCTGCTTTTGAGCGATCTGAAAATCGGTGGCCGCCTGCAGGGTGCAGGCACCCTCAACACGACCGGCACCTTCTATTTCAACCAGGGCACTCTGGATGTGACGAAGGTGACGATGGGTGACAAGTCCGGCGCCGGCACGGCCACGGTCACCGGAAACCTCAACATCAGCGGCGGCACGGTGAAAATCGGCACCGGCGGCATTGCCATGGCCTCCAACACCACCAGCAGCGGCGCATCTGCCGTGGCCAATGTGAACTTCACCGGCGGCACCATCACGGTGGATGGCAGCATCGTGCGCACCGGCGCGACCAGCGGCGGAGCCTCCACCGCGAATGTCAAAGTCGGCGGCACGGCGGATGTGGACATGAAAGGGCATGCCATTGGCGATGCGACGAATGCGGTCTCTCTCACGCTCGAAAGCGGCACCCTGCGCAATGTGGCTGAGATCAACGGCGGTGGCACCGTCACCAAAACGACCACAGGCTCCCTCACTTTGAACGGCACCAGCACCTACACGGGCGCCACGGCAGTGAATGCGGGCGCATGGTATGTCGATGGCACCCACAGCGGCGGCAGCGGCTACACCGTGGCTGGCAGCGCCACCCTCGGCGGCAGCGGCTCCGTCACCGTGGCCGGCGGCAATGACATCACCATCGCCACCTCTGGCAAACTCAGCGTTGGAGATTCATCCTCGGCTGCCGCCACTCTCAGCCTCGACACCACCACGGGCGGAGCGCTGGTGTTTCAGGACAGCAGCAGCCTGGAGATGGACCTCATCACCGCTGGCACCGGCGGCCTTAATGCCTCCGACCTGCTCAATCTGGACGGCAAGCTCACCCTCGGCAGCAACGTCAGCCTCACCGTGGTCAACAGCACCTCGCTTTCCACGACTTCCTGGGAGGACGGCGACACCTGGAAGCTCTTTGACTGGTCCGGAGTCACCACCCGCACCGGCACCTTTACCACCGTCCTTCCAGATCTCACCGGCAGCGGCCTGAACTGGAATCTCAGCGATCTCTATCTCGGCGGCACCATCAGCGTCATGGCCGTGCCTGAGCCCGGCCGCATGGCCTTGATGCTCATCGCGCTGGCAGGCCTCAGCCTGCGCCGCCGTCGCAGGGGCGTGTGAGAGGGAGGCGTGAAGGGCGTTCGGTCATGGACATGGATCATGAGTTCGGGGCCCGGGTGCACCAGGCCACGCGACAGCGTCTTGGAGTGCGGTGGCACAGATGCAAGGCGCAAGCCTGCATCGGCGACACCGCTTTCGTCAGCCGGATGCGCATTTTTCGGACCTTGTAGGTTCGGCAGCCGCTCGAAAGCGGTGTGGCGCTGCGCTTCCCACCGCACTCCAAGACGCTGTCGCGTTCGCCGAGAGATCTCGAGTGTTGCCGAGCCCTGGCGAATGCTCCTCTGGGGTTTCACGATGCCTCGGCATCTCGATTGCGGCCATGCATGAATGAATCATAGCACCACATGGCATGACACGAATCCTTGGGCGGCAGAGATTTCATGCTAAACTTCTCCCATGCGTGCTCCTCGACGCAAGACCCCAGCGACCCTCCCTGCGAAAGCGCCCGCCGACTCCGCATCCGCGATCCGTACCGAAGGCGAACTGAAGAAACTCATCGCAGGAAAAGGCAAAACCGACACCACACAGACGGCATCCGTTCTCGCCCGGGTCAGCAGCGTCATGGCCGACTACCTCGAAGGCGGCAAGCCCATCGGCATCGTGTTGAATCCCGTGGAAATTCTCTCCGCGATCAGTGCCGCCATCCAGGAAGCCGAAGGCCGGCCCAGCCCCTGGCCGGACGGTGCGGAAGCCCGCGCCTTCTTCATCCACGGCCTCTACGACGAGATCATCCAGCAGCCCAGCAACATCTTCGAAACCAGGACCTTCCCCGACGGCACGGAGCGCTACATCCCGCTCGACAAAGCCACTTGGAAAGCCTGCCTGCAGCGCCTGCATGCGCAGATCATCGCCAGTGGCACCAAGCTCGGGCAGAGCAGTAAGCGCGGAGGATAGAGGGCGGGGCCATGGGGGAACACCCCCGAGGAGTGCATGATGCGGAATCCTCATGGAAGGGCCGGGTCCCCTCAGCTAGGACTGATACCAATAAGTGACCTTGGGCTTGTCGGGGAAGATTAAAACATTGGGGTCAAACTTCGGATACACCCGCGCGGTGCGTTCGCCGTCCCTGCTGCCGACCACGACCACGATGTGGGTCCACTTGGGATCTTGCTCCTGGATCATGTGACTGAACTGATATTTCTTTCCGGCCTGTGCCGTGCTCTGTCCCTCAATCTTGATCACGAAGCTTGTGGCCTTTGGGTTTTCACGCTTCATGCGTTCCAGCTTTTTGGTGTATTCCTCCTGGAGCTTGGTTTGGTCGAGCTCCGGGCCCGCGCTGCCCTGGTGGACCAGCGTGTTGTTGGCGTCGAAGAAGTAAATAAAGGCCACGAGATCCTTCATCGGCATGTCCTCCGTGAGCGTGACGGTGAATTCGATCGTCGGTTTCGACTTGGCATACTCTCCATTGATGCGCCTGGTCCCAGGCAGAGTCTTCCCCTTGGAGATGGGGCCCACTTGAATCTTGGGCTTTGGCTCCGCTGCCCACGCCGGAGGGACGGCCCACATGCCCAACGCCAGCAAAATCATGATCATTCTCATCCCACGATTATTGCGGCTTCCGAGATCCACGCAAGGATTAAGCTCTCTGTGTCACGTCACGCCTCCTAATTCATCGCTCTCGTTGCTGACTGGTTGGACGAAGAGACGTGCATGGAATGGAATGCCTGAGCAGTCTTTCACAGGGGCAGCGGCACGCAGACTCTGGCGTGAGCGCGAGAGCCTCCGCCAGGAGAGGGATCATCCTGATCCCTCAACGCTCCGCGTTCACCCAGCGCTCTTCCAACCCAAGACTGGAGCGTCCTTGAGCAGGCGAAAGCAGCGGCGTTCGCGAAGAAGCAAACAGCGTTTTATTAACGCGGAGCGGAGGGCGTATGCGGAGCGTGAGGGACCAGGATGGTCCCACTCCTTCCAAGCCATCCAGCGCCTTCGGTACGCCAAACGACCCAGAGCCCCGCCAGGAGAGGGATCATCCTGATCCCTCAACGCTCCGCGTTCACCCAGCGCTCTTCCAACCCAAGACTGGAGCGTCCTTGAGCAGGCGAAAGCGGCGGCGTTCGCGAAGATGCAAAGAGTGTCTTGTCAGCGCGGAGCGGAGGGCGTTTGCGGAGCGTGAGGGACCAGGATGGTCCCACTCCTTCCAAGCCATCCAGCGCCTTCGACACGCCAAACGACCCAGAGCCCCCGTCAGGAGAGGGATCATCCTGATCCCTCAACGCGCCGCCTTTCCCATGGTTCTTAAAGCCCAGCGTCAAAGCTTGCGATAGGCCCCAATCCCACGCCCCTCCTCAATGAATCGACACCACCACGCCCGCTCTCACATGGGTGGCCAGGCGGACGATGTCCCAGTTGGCCAGGCGCACGCAGCCGTGGCTGGCGCTGCGGCCGATGGCGTCGGGATCGTTCGTGCCATGCAGGCCGATGCCGGGCTTGTTCAGCGCCACCCAGATCACGCCGACAGGATCGTTCGGGCCGGGGGGAAGCAGATACGTTTCGTCGCCACGTTCGCCAGTCTTCAGGAAGGAGAGATCATAGCGGAAATCCGGCAGCCGGGCGATGCCCTTCACCTTCCATTCACCCAAGGGGGATTCCGTCTGCGCGGAGCCGATGGTCACAGGATAGGCCGCGACGAGTTTTTCCTTTTCAAACAAGCGCAGCATGTTGTCCTTCGTGTCCACCTTGATGGCGATCTGCTCCGCCGTCAGCGGGCCGTCCTTGGCCTGGGCCTGTTTCTCTTCAGCGGTCTTCGCGTCCTTGGCCAGGGCCTTGGCTTGGTCCGCGACTTTGCCTTTCGCTTCGGCGCTCTTCCTGCCAGCCTCGGTCTTGGGCTTTGGCTTGCCTTTTTCCTTCTCGTGAGCGCTATCCTTCTCCGCCATTAGATCCAGCAGCGGCAGGTTCTTCACACCTCCAATTTCAAAGGGCTCCACATTGGGGACCTTCAGCGTGTCCCCGGCCTTGAGGGCTTCCAGCTTGCCGGGATTCAGCTCCTTGAGGTAATCGACATCCACGTGGAATTTCTCCGCCACGGCCTCCGCCAGGGTCGCATACGGCAGCCATTTCAGCCTGGCCATTTCCGGGACTTCCTTCGGCAGCTTGCCCGTGGCTTTGACGTCCACCTCAGTCACCACATAGTCGATGAAAACGTCCTTCACACTCGCGAGATCCATGTCGGCGAGATCCGGCAGCGGAGTGGTCTTTTCAGGCTGGCCTTCCACCTTCTCAGGAGCGGGTGCGGCGGGCAGGGCAGGGAGGCCGTGCGCCTCACGATACAAGCCCAGCGCCTTCTCTGAAAAGCCGCCGAAACGTCCGTCGATCTTCCCCGGGCCGAAGTTCGCGCGATCAAGGAACACCTGCAGCCGCGCCGCCGCTTCATGATCGGCGTTCAGGGTGGCCGCGGCTTTTTTTCCTTCAGCGGTGGCCGCGGGTTTGTCCGCAGCTTTGGTCTTCTCCTTCTCCTTCTCCTTCTTGTCAGCCGCCGCCGCAGGAAGAGAAAGCCCGCAGAGCAGGCTGAAGGTGAGGACAAGGGAGGGCCAAGGCTGTGAACAAAGCACCGTGAGTTTCATGCCTAGCAAACGGCGGTGAGGCAACGAACGGCTGTGCGCGAATCCGCACGCCCGGCGAGGAAGGCCGTGGCTGCCGAGCCTCGCGGCCCCGATTTGGAGTGCGGTTGCGCAGTGAGGCACGAACGCAGCTACCGCTTTCGACGTGCCGGTGGATTGCACGAATGCCCGCAAGCAGCCGAAGGCGGGAGCGCCTGGGATGTTCTCATGCGCATCACCCCACGCCCACCGCGAGACGTTCGCATGCGACAGCCGTGCGCGTTCCTGCACTTCTCAGCCTCACTCCAGGGAATCCCATGCCTCCTGCCATGAGGAACACATCAGGGCGCCGCCCTCTGCAAACGACAGAACCGCCACCGGCTGCGGCAGCGATACCTGTGACTGGAGATGATGCTGCCCAGAATCCTCCTCAGTCCGGGCAGCGACACCTCCAAGGCAGCCCGTCATGTCATTCATCCCGATGTCTCATTCCCACCTCCATTCCCCCCACCGCAGGCTCCGCATGGCGCTCATCGTCACGGCGGTTCTCGGGGTGGTCTTGTTTGGCGCTTACCACTGGCTGGTCAGCACTGCGCAGTCCACCCTGCGGCAGCGTTTGACGGAGCGCGGGCTGAACCTCACCAGCAGCAGCGAGTCGTGGTCCCTCTTCGGCGGCATCACGCTGAACAACGCGGCTCTGTGCGGCCTGCCGGACAACGAGCCTTTGATCGAAATCAGCGCCCTGCATGTGGACATCCTGTGGCGCGAGGTTTGGAAGACCCGCAAAGCCGTCACACGATGGCACATCTCGGACGGCACCCTCACCCTGCATGATGTGGAAGGGCCGGTGAAGTTTGAGCACGTGACCACGGATCTCTCCGTGCATGATGACAAGATCGAGATCGCGCAGCTCGACACCCGCAATGGATCGGTGTCCATCGCCGTGACCGGGGAGATCCTCACCGCCAAAGCCAGCCCCGACAAGCCGCGCCAGACGGAGGCCATCAAGCTGCGGCTGAAACCCGTGCGCGCCGTGATGAACATGCTCAGCTTCAAGCCCGGCGGCGGCACCTTTGACATCACCGGCAGCTTCACGGTGGATCTGCAGGCCCAGGCTCCGCAGTGGACCGCCAAACTCCACGGCGGCGGCCCCGATCTGGAGCTGCACGGCGTGCCCATGAAGAAGGCGGAGGTGGAGGCCCAGATCTCCCAGTCAGACCTGAAACTCACCTCCCAGATCGCCTTCCACAAAGGCAGCGCATCGGTGGAGGCCTCCCTCGCCGGATGGCAGGACCAGCCGCTGATCCTGTCCGGCACGCTCATCGACACCGCCGGGCGCAAGGACAGCTTCAAAGGCCAGCGCGTGAGCAAGACCAACACGCTGACCATTTCAAGTCTCAGTGGCGATGCCAATCTGCTGGAGCTCGCGCTCAACATCCCCGTGCTCGCGGCCGGGCTGCCGAAGGATGTCAAGGTCACCACCTTTCCAGACATCATTGCCGAGGACTTCGTGATTCATTCCGGCTCCCATCCGCCGACGTGGACGCTCGGCTCCATGCGGATCCGCAGCGCCGCCGCCCTTGTCGTCACCGTGCGTCAGCATCCTCTCGTCATCACCCACCTCCAGGGCAGCGTTTCCTACGATCACCACGCCTGGCATTTCGAAGATTTGAAGGGCCGGCTGCTCGGCGGCGAGTTTGCGCTCACCGCCAGCTACGACCGGAAAAAACTCAGCGGTGATGTCGCCCTGCAGAGCATGCACCTGGACACCCTCGTCCCCTGGGTGGGCAAGCTCAACGCCAAGCTGGAGGATGCGCAGATGACGCTCACCTATCACGGCGTCATTGGCGATGACCCCAGCAACTCGACCGGCACAGGAAAGCTGGACCTCGTCGATGCGCCCATCGTCCACGTCCCCCTGCTGGATCAGGCTTATCAGATCTTCCCCAAAATCCTCCATCACGAGAATCCCCATGGCACCGGGGAGGTGCGCACGAAGTTTATCATGACCAAGGGCGTCGCCATGGTGGAGCCCATGAAGGTGCTCGGGAAGTCCATCGTCGTCACCGCCCGTGGCACCGTGGATCTGAACAAACGCACCGTGGACGGCCACGGCCGTGCCAACGTGCGCGGCGTGGTGGGGGTGGTCATCGCTCCCATCAGCGTCGCCTTCATGGAGATGCAGGTGAAAGGCCCCTTTGACGACATCAAGGTGGCCCCGCTCGGCCTGATCGGAGCCGCCAAAAGCGTCCTCAAAAACGCCGCCAAACTCAGCAGCGTCGTCCTCCGCCAGGGCGTCTCCGTGCCCTTCGAAGCGCTCGGCATGTTCAGCAGCCGGGAGGAAGCCCGGGAGGAGGCGAAGGAGGAGACGAAGGAAGGAGCCAGGGCGTCTGAGTGAGGGACCAAGCGAGCAGGACTGGTGCATTCGTGGCCCCGTGAGCGGGCGCGGACTTTTTTGCAGCTCCTTTCCATCAAAGGGAGGGGCTTGCCACGGAAGCCGGAAACGGCTATGATCAGCCCTCATGTCCACCCTGACGCTCGACCAGACCATGCCTTATGCCAGCCTGCTGATGGCGGGCGAGGTGGTGTCCGTGATGCAGGGTGGGAAGAAAGTGGGCGTCTTTCTGCCGACGGCTCCCCATCCGCAAAGCGTGCCACTGCCAGACTTTCGCACCCGGCTGCGGCAGACGTGGGGCGGCCGCGTGTTTAGCGCGGCGGAGGTGGCGGAGATGCGCGAGGCGGAACTCCAACACGGCCACGGCTGATGCACTGCCCGGACACCTCCTTTCTCTGCGCGCTCTACCGGCAGCAGATCCATTCGGAAAGCGCCGTCGCCACTCTGGAGGCCATTGGTGGTCCGCTGGTGATCTCTTCGCTGCTGGCCTACGAATTCAGGCAGGCGGTGCGCTTCCATGTCTTTCTGCGGTCCCGCGATGCCAGGAAAGGCTATTCGGAAACCGAGGGCCTGATGATGCTGGCGCAGTTTGAAAATGATCTGGAAAGCGGCGTTCTCATTGAAGCCGTTGCGAACGGATCAGAGGTGGCGGCCATTGTGGAGAGGCTCAGCGAGTCTCACACCATGAAGCGCGGCACACGTGCGTTTGATCTGCTCCACGTCGCTGCAGCACTGCACTGGGGCGCCTCGGTGTTTCTGAGGTTTGATGGGCTTCAGCGAGACATCGCGGCCTTGGAAGGCTTGAATGTTTTGCCTGCGCGCGAGATCAAACAGGACGCTGGGTGAAGAGCAGGCCGTCTCAAGCCGCCTCCCACCCGAGACCAGGCATGAGACCGAGCCTGGAGACACTGCGGCCAGCGACTACTTGATCTTCTCGGCTGTCATGTCCTCGTTCTTGTTGCTCTTGCCTTTCATCCGTCCGTCCTTCACTGGCAGGTCGAACTCCGCCCACGCTCCGTTGGCATAATCAACGCGCAGGGTCGTCCCCATGATCTTCCATTTTCCTGGGATGTTGCCAGAGATGACGGTGCCGTCGTTCAGGAGTTCCTTGTTCATGGCGAAGTCTCCGGCCTTGAAGATCCATTGTCCTGCCAGAGTGCTTTCCATGTCCGATTTGATCGAGGGCGCACTGGCCGCACCTTCGGCACTCAGAACGACTCGGAAGCCATAATACGGGCGACGCTGGGCGGGCGGAATCCCTCCGCGACAGCCCGAGAGCGCATCATCCGCCTCATAGCCGTACCATGAGCCGCCACGCGCCACACGCCGTTCCTTGGCATCGTCGATCCAGTCGGAGCACCACTCCCAGACATTGCCGCCCAGATCATAAATGCCCAGGCTGTTGGCTTCAAACTTCATCACCGGGGCCGTGCTTGCAAAGCCGTCTGTGCTGCCCTGGAAGAAGAAGTGGTTGGGGAATTTGGCCGTGAAGGCGGCATCGGCATAATTCCCGAAGCCGTTGGGTGGCGGAAGCGCTGCGCCCCATGGGAAAACCTTCTCAGCCGCTTTTTGCCTGGATGCCGGCGTGCCCGATTTCGGTTCCTTGCCTGCCATGCCCACGGCGGCGCTCCATTCCTCATCAGTGGGCAGGCGGTACTTGAGGCCCTCTTTTTTGGAAAGCCATTCGCAAAATCCCACGGCTTCATCCCATGAAACCATCGTCACCGGCTCGTTGTCATCGGCACTCAAGGTCACCCCTTCAAAGGACACGTTTTTCCAGCTCGCGCCCGCATCGGCGGACTCCTTCGCATAGCTGGCATAGTCTCCCCGGCGCGTTTCGTGGATGCACATGAGGATGTCCGTTCCTGGCACTGGCACCAGCTTCATGCCCAGGCTGTTGGTGTGTGCGTCACCTTTGAGGGCAGGCGATGGAGCGCCCCTCGTCGCTGCCACATCATCGCCCGCATTCGCCAGACTTTCCCGAATCTCCTTCACGTGCAGTGCGCCCTCCACATTCTGCGCTGCCGTCAGCTCGTCCTGAATCTGTGCCAGTCCTTTGTCATACCGCTGTTTGGCATCGGTCAGGGCGAGCTTTCTGATCGCCTCGATCTTGCCGGCCTCGATCTTGTAGGCGGCATAGAGGTTCTTGAGGGAGTCTGGGGGTGGTGAGTCTGCATCGGTGAGCAGAAGCCCCTGGCCGGTGCGTTCGATGTCAGCCTTGATCCGCACCAGGGCATCCAGATCCTTCCGTTTGGCCGCCGCGGCGCTCTCACGTTCAAGCGCGGGCTTCACCTTGGCATTGAGCGCCTTGATCCCTTCTTCATAGGGAATCGCCACGCTTTTGAGCACAAAGGATTCAAAGCCGGATTTCAAAGTCTCCAACCGCTGCTGAGCCTCCACCGGCAGGGCAGGCTCTGCGGCATGCGGGCTGGATGCAAAGACAAGTGCCAGGCAGGCGAGCAGGGCCAGACTCAGCCGAAATGGAGGTAGGTTCATCCGGCCAAAGAACCGAATCCATGCACGTAGTCAAAGTTCTTTGACCGGGGTGGCAAACCTTTGCAGTCATTCCCTGGTGGCTGTCGCTGGATTGCATCGCAGCGCTTCGCCGCAGCGCAGTGTCAGACCTTTTTTCTTTTGGTTAAGCCAGCGTCAGGTTTCTCTTCGCGGACCAGCATGTCGACAAATTGTTCGAATCTCCGCTGTCGGGTCTCCGGTTTCTTCGCAGTCGCCAGTCGATAGGCGATGACGTAGCGGCTGGATTTGTTCAGCGTTTCAAAAAACTGTTTGGCCTTCGGACGGCTCTCCAGTGCCGCCAGGAAATCCGCTGGCACCTTCATTTCACTGGCGGGGTGATAGGCGCTCTCCCAGCGGCCGTCCGCTTTCGCGGCGCGAACATGCACCAGTCCCGGCTCCTTCATTCGCCCCTCATGGGTCAGGCGCTCCACATGCTCGGTATTCTTCTTCGACCAGCTGCTTCTCGCCTTTCTTGGAGTGATCCGCTGGAAAAAGGCCTGATCATCGAGCGGCTTCCTGATGCCGTCAATCCAGCCCCAGCACAAGGCCTCGATCACGACCTCGCTCCAATCCACGCTCGGAACCCCGGTGTCCTTTTTGAATATCTTGACCCAGAGTTCAGTTTCGGTGGCATGGTTCTTTTTGAGCCACTGATCAAGATGGGCGGGGGACGCAAAGGTCTTTGTTTTGGCTGGATCGGGTGTGGGCATGAACTAAGGCGCCATTTGTCTGACATGAATGGCATTCAGTAAAGAGCCTGCGTCGCGGAATGAAGCGTTGCAGACGGAAAGATTCCTGGAGCGCGGACCTCCTGAGTCCGCAGCAGGTCGCCTGCACGCAGCGAGCGCGGCTTCAGGTGGGTGGAACATCGAAGGCGCGGCTTGGCAGGAGTGGGACCATCCTGGTCCCTCACGCTTCGCTCGCGCCTCCCGTCCCGCGCTGACAAACCGCTCCTGCTTCTTGGATCACGCGGATGCATTGGACCTTCCTGGTCCCTGTCTGGGAAGAGCGCAGGGTGAACGCGGAGCGCTGCGGGATCAAGATGATCCCTCTTCTGCCGGAGGCGCGTGCTCCGAGGACGAGCGAGCGCGGCTTTAGGTGGAACATCGAAGGCGCGGCTTGGCAGGAGTGGGACCATCCTGGTCCCTCACGCTTCGCTCGCGCACTCAGCTCCGCGTTGGCAAGGCGCGGCGGCTTCTTCGCGCAGGCGGATGCATTGGACCTTCGGCGCTGGCTTGGGAAGAGCGCTGGGTGATCGCGGAGCGTTGAGGGATCAGGATGATCCCTCTCCTGCCAGAGGCGCTGGTGCTTTGCTTACCGCAGTTTCACGCGGAGCATTGGCGCAGACCGGGTGCCGTTTTCCTTGGTGGCGAAGGCGTGGACGAGGCCGCTTTCCTGCGTCTCGCTGGTCTCGCGGCAGATGATGAGGGTGGCGATCTGATTGGTGTCGGCGCTGAGGAATTCGGCGAGGGCCTGGCCGCGCAGCTTGCGGGTGCCGCGATTGATGCCCTGGGCGATCTCGAATTTGCCGAGCAGCTTCACCTTGGATGCCACGGGGAGGTGGCGGTCGGGCTGCGTGGGATCATGCGCGGGGGCTTGCTGCCAAGTGAGGCCGTTTTCTTCCCACGGGTCCGTGCTTTCATCCAGCACGCCGTAGACGGCGAAGGTGCTGTCCGGCACGAAGCTGGCGAAGCCGAGCTCGCTGGGCTCGATGGTGAGCACGAGCTCCGCGTCTTCGATGGCGCGTCCGCGAAACTTGCTGAGGTCAAAGGCGATGTAGCCTTTGCGGTTGAGGTCGGGCTTGGTGTCCTTGCTGCGCTTCACGCGGAAGAAGGGGTGCGTGCCGAAGTCGTGCGGCGCTTTGTCGGAGGACATGATGTAGCTGTCCTTGCCATGGCCAAAGGCGGTGGTGACGGCCTGCCAGCCGTCTCCGGCATCCATGACGATGGAGGGCTGCCAGCGGCTGGGCTCGGCATCGGCGTCATCCCCGGCGGAGGGGTGCATCTGCTTCTGCGACCAGCCATGGTCCACGCGCTGGCCTTTTTCGAGTTTCTTGGAGGCGGCGCCGGATTTGTCGTCCACCTCCACAAGGCCTTCCATGACTTGCACGAGGTACTTGCCGTCCTCTCCGGCGCTGAGGCCGAATTTGGTGCCCCAGTCGATGACTTTGGCGTCCTTCGTATCAATGCTGAATCCCTTGGCCTGAGGCGGCACTTCGGCCACCAGCGTGCCACGGCGCAGCTTGCAGTTCATGCCGTCCAGCACCTCCACGGTGGCGGGGGCTTCCAGCACGAGCTCGGCACCGCTGTCAAAGCGCAGCACGGCGAGGCCTTCGATGAGATCCAGCACGCCGGGCTTCAGGCGTGCGCCTTCCACCGTGGGCAGACTGCTGCCGGCCCACTGGCACTGCTGGGCGCGGACCAGCGTGGCCACGGTGCCATCGCGCGTGCTTTGCAGCCAGAAGAGGCCAAAGGTGATGCACGCGGCCGCTGCGGCGGTGATGGCATGCCGCCACCACACGGGCCGGGCGGCGGCTGGCGCGGGCGCTGTGGCCAGGGCGCTGTGCCAGGAGTCGTCAAAGCACAGTTCGGCACGCTGATGCAGGGCTTTGGCAAAGAAGGCGCGAGATTCGGCATTGTCGCGCAGTTCGGCCTCCAGCGCGGTCACTTCGGCGGCGCTGAGTTTTTCATCGGCGTAGCGCTCGGAGAGTTCGATCAGGCGAAATTGGTCGGCAGGTTTCAGGCTCATGATTCGGCTCCTTCCAGTTTGAGTTCGTTTTCCACGCAGGTCATGAGGCTCATGCGGATGCGGCTCAGGGCGCGATACACCGCACCCACCGTGCTGCGGATGCGCTCGGCCACGCCATCGATCTCCAGGTCTTCGTAGTAGCGCAGGGTGACGAGCTGCCGGTGCGCAGCAGGCAGCTTGGCCACGCAGGCGCGCAGGGCATCGCCCCGGCGGTCGGTGCTGTCGCTGAGCTTGGAGACTTCATCGTGCAGCAGCTCAAGCATTTCATCGCTCAGCGGGGTGGCCTCGCGCTTCTTCTGGCGGCGATGCGTGAGCACCTGATGGAAGGCCGTCTTGCGCGCCCAGGCCAGGAAGTTGGTGCCGCTCTCATACTGGTCAAAGCAGCGCCACAGGATCATCTTCGTCTGCTGCAGGATGTCATCCGCGTCATGCGGGGCAGGGACCATGCTGTAAACATACACGCCCAGGGCACGATCATGCCGCGTGAGCAGTTCGAGGAATTCCTGGGTGCGGTCGTTGTCTGACATGGCGTGGGCGAGGTCTGGTCATCCTATAAGGCCACGTGAGCGGGGATTTGGACAGGGAATTTGCGGAGGGGGGGCGGAGGCGGAGTTTACGGTGGCTGAAGGCTCACTGCGCAAGCGTTGACGGTGGTTGACGGTGGTTGACGGTGGTTGACGGTGGTTGACGGTGGTTGACGGTGGTTGACGGTGGTTGAGCCGGAGGGGTGCCAGTGCCAGGGCGGTAGCCGGAAGAAGCCAAGGGGGAGCCAACCCGGGGAGCGATGGACTCTGATAATACGAAGCGCGATTGAAAACAGGTCTGTATTCCTGTCGCAGCAAAGGTGGTTCTCGAACAGGTGCCGTGGCGTAAGCACGCTCCCAGAGCCAGGCGGTTTGGCAGGAGTGGGACCATCCTGGTCCCTCACGCTCCGCAGACGCCCTCGGCCCCGCGCTGACAAGGAGCGGTTTGCTTCTTCGCGAACGCGTCTGCATTCGTCAGCTTGAGGACGATCCCGCCCTGGGTCGGAAGAGAGCTGGGTGAACGCGGGGCGTTGAGAGATCAGGATGATCTCTCTCCTGGCGGAGGTGGGCAGCATGCGCATGGGCTACGCACGCTCCCAGAGCCAGGCGGTTTGGCAGGAGTGGGACCATCCTGGTCCCTCACGCTCCGCAGATGCCCTCGGCCCCGCACTGACAAGGAGCGGTTTGCTTCTTCGCGAACGCGTCTGCATTCGTCAGCTTGAGGACGATCCCGCCCTGGGTCGGAAGAGAGCTGGGTGAACGCGGGGCGTTGAGAGATCAGGATGATCTCTCTCCTGGCGGAGGTGGGCAGCATGCGCATGGGCTACGCACGCTCCCAGAGCCAGGCGGTTTGGCAGGAGTGGGACCATCCTGGTCCCTCACGCTCCGCAGATGCCCTCGGCCCCGCACTGACAAGGAGCGGTTTGCTTCTTCGCGAACGCGTCTGCATTCGTCAGCTTGAGGACGATCCCGTCTTGGGTCGGAAGAGAGCTGGGTGAACGCGGGGCGTTGAGAGATCAGGATGATCTCTCTCCTGGCGGAGGTGGGCTGCGGGCGCATCGTGGCATGCGGAGCCCACGCCCACGTCACTCCGTGGGAGGCGTGATGCTGGGATCAATCTTCTTCAGAGCCACCCACAGCTCGGGGTCTTCGGGATGGCCGTTGAAGAGGACTTTGCCTTCCGGGGAGATGAGGACCATGCGGGGGATGGTGGCCACTTCCAGCGCGTTGGTGAAGGGGCGCTCGGCGGGCTCCACCAGCCAGGGCAGCTTCGCGTTCTGCTCCTGCCGGATGCGCTCGGCGGTGGCCTCGGCTCTTTCATCGTCCTTGTTCATCGCCGCGACCACGATGCCGTGGGAGGAGAGCGCCTCGGCCTTCTGCTTGAGCGCAGGCATCAGGGCCATGCAGGGGCCGCACCAGGAGGCCCAAAAATCCACCAGCAGGGCCTTCTGCCCCCCCAGCACATCGTGCAGCGTGGTGGCCTCTCCGGCGGAGGTGGTCAGCGGGATTTTCAGGTCGATCACCAGCGCCGCCATCTTGGCCTCCAGGCGATACTTTTCCATGGCCTGCAGAAATACCGGCGCCTGCTGCGGGCCCAGCCAGATGGCTTCGAGGATGTTCTTTTTGAAGCCCTCCGCATCATGGGCCTCCGCCGCCTTCTGCGCCTTGATGTAGGCGATGAAGGCCTTGAGCGTGTCCGCGTTTGGAATGGCCGCCGCGCTGGCCGGATCAAAGCTGCTGGCCAGGATCTCCACCTCCGGCAGGATCTTGATGAGAAAGGGAATCTCCTGATGGCGCAGGCCCCAGACGAGCTTGGCCTCGATGATCTGCTGGCGCGGCACCCCGGACTTGTTCGCCTCTTTGGTGAGAGCCAGCAGATCCTCCGCCGAGGCGTGATCGGCAAAGAGCTGCTTCACCAGCGCCTGGCCGCGCGCGGCGAAGTCTTCCGCCGCAGGGGCCTGGGCACGCAGGGAGAGCTGGCCGCAGCCGAGGAGCAGGATGCAAAGAACAGTTTTCATGATGTGGGAAGCGTCCCGATTTTTGTGACCAAAGTCGAGCAGAAAGTGACCTTCCTCCGGTGGAATGAAAGATGCCCGCCACGGGGCGCGACTCCTGTGACTCACCCATTCATGAAACCAACACTGACACTGACTTTCCTCCTTGCCGCAGCCACGCTCTGCCGCGCTGCGGACAACACCCCGCCCGAGGGCTTCACCGCGCTCTTCAATGGCAAGGACCTTTCCGGCTGGTATGGCTGGGGCACCCAGGACCCGAACGACCTGTGGAAAATGACGCCTGAGGAGCAGGCCGCGTACAAGAAGAAATCCATCGAGGGCGGCCTCGTGGATGCGAAGGGCAATGACAAGGGCGACCACGTCAATGCGCACTGGGAGGTGGAGGACGGCCAGCTCGTCAATGACGGCAAAGGCTTGTACCTCACCACCGACAAGGACTACGGCGACTTCGAGCTCATGGTGGACTACAAGATGCTCCCCCTCGGCGACAGCGGCATCTACCTGCGCGGCATCCCCCAGGTGCAGATCTGGGACTTCACCGAGAAGGACGAAAAAGCCGTGGCGCTGGGCAAGCCCTTCGGCTCCGGCGGCCTCTGGAACAACAAGAATCCCGAGGGCAAGAACCCCCTCAAGCTCATGGACAAGCCCCTGGGCGAATGGAACACCTTCCTCATCCGCATGGTGGGCGAGCGCGCGACCGTGACCTTCAACGGCGAAGTCGTGGTGAAGAATGCGGTGCTGGAAAACTTCTTTGCCAACAAGAAGGCCGGCTACCTGGCCTACGGCAAAAAAGACGCCAAGAAAGCCGACGCCCCTGCGGAGAAAATGCCCAACGGCTGGTTCCCCGATCCTGCCTTTGCCAAAGGCCCCATCCAGCTCCAGACCCACGGCAGCGAGATCCGCTGGAAGAACGTTTATATCCGCGAGATCCCCGCTGAAGAAGCCAACAAGGAACTCGCAGGCAACTGGGCCGAAGACGGCTTCAAGGAATACGTCAACGGCAAGGACCTCAGCGACTGGCAGGGTGCCGTGGACAGCTACGAAGTGGTGGACGGCGCGATCACCTGCAAGCCCGGCAAAGGCGGCGATCTGCTGACCAAGGACGAATTTGAAAACGGCATCATCCGCGTGGAATTCAAGCTCCCGCCTGCTGGCAACAACGGCATCGCCCTGCGCACCCCGCTGGGTGGTCACTCCGCCTCGGATGGCCTGGAGCTGCAGGTCATCGACAGCGACGGCTACAACGCCAAGCAGGCCGCCGCCGGCAAGAAAGGCCTGGAGCCTTATCAGTACCACGGTTCCCTCTACCACACCGCCGGTGCCAAGCACGGCTACCTCCGCCCCGTGGGTGAATGGAACTTCGAAGAAATCCAGGTCGATGGCCAGAAGATCAAAGTGATCCTCAACGGCACCAAGATCCTCGACGTGGACATCGACAAGCTCGACCGCAGCCAGATCGCCCATCCGCCCAAGGGATTGGATCACACGAAGGGCTTCATCGGCTTCGCGGGGCATAGCGATCCCGTGGTGTTCCGCAGCTTCAAGGTGAAGCAGAAGTAAGGTAATGAAGCGACGAGAGCTCCCAGGAGCTTAATTTTGAAACCCGTCAGGCCCGAGAGGTCTGGCGGGTTTTTTTTTGTTTGGCCCAGCGCCTCCGGCACGCCAAACGATCCAGCGCCTGCGGCAGGCCAAACGTCCCAGCGCCTCCGGCAGGAGTGGGACCATCTTGGTCCCATAGCGCCCCGCGATCACCCAGTGTTCTTCCGACCCAGGGCGGGAGCGTCCATGAGCTGGCGAAGGCAGATGCGTGAGCGAAGAAGCAAACGGCGTAATGCCAGCGCGGAGCGGCGGGGCGTTTGCGGAGTGTGAGGGACCAGGATGGTCCCACTCCTTCCAAACGATCCAGCGCCTGCGGCAGGCCAAACGTCCCAGCGCCTCCGGCAGGAGTGGGACCATCTTGGTCCCATAGCGCCCCGCGATCACCCAGGGCTCTTCTGACCCAGGACTCTTCTGACCCAGGGCTCTTGTGACCCAGGGCTCTTGTGACCCAGGGCAGGAGCGTCCATGAGCTGGCGAAGGCAGATGCGTGCGCGAAGAAGCAAACGGCGTAATGCCAGCGCGGAGCGGAGGGGTGTTTGCGGAGTGTGAGGGACCAGGATGGTCCCACTCCTGCCAAGCCACCCAGCGCCTCCGACAGGAGAGGGATCATCCTGATCCCTCAACGCGCCGCGATCACCCAGTGTTCTTCCGACCCAGGGCGGGAGCGTCCATGAGCTGACGAACGCGGCACCGTGCGCGAAGATGCAAAGAGCGTCTTGTCAGCGCGGGGCGGCGGGGCGTTTGCGGAGTGTGAGGGACCAGGATGGTCCCACTCCTTCCAAACGATCCAGCGCCTGCGGCAGGAGAGGGATCATCCTGATCCCTCAGCGCTCCGCGTCCACCCAGTGCTCTTCCATACCAAGGCCCGGGATGCCCCTCGTTGAGCTTTCCGCTCGGCTCCCCCTTCTTTCGTGCTTTTCGCGTGGCGTCTCACCGGTTAGACTTTTCCTCAGCTCCCTCTTCTGAACCACGGCCATGAACTCCCCCAGGTTTTTAAATCGCCTCATCGACGTGGAAAAGACCGCCCACCATCTCCCCCACTGGGAGCAGCCGGGCCGATGCTACTTCGTCACCTTTCGCATGGCGGATTCCATTCCCGCAAAGCTGCGCAGCGAATGGATGGCGGAGCGGGAACAATGGCTCGAAGACCACCCCAGACCCCATACCCCTGAGGAAGCCGGCGAGTACCAGCAAAAGTTCACCGCGCGCATCGAACGCTGGCTGGATGCCGCTCATGGTTCCTGCGTCTTGCGCCAGTCGGAATGCCGGGAAATCATCGCAGGGGCACTGCAGTTCTTCGATGCAAAGCGCTACCATCTTCACTCGTGGGTCATCATGCCCAATCACGTCCATGTGCTGCTGTCGCTTCAAGAATCGGAGCAGCTTGGCAAAATTCTCTCAAGCTGGAAGAGCTACACCGCGAATCAATTGAACGATCTCCTCGGTCTCAGCGGCCCTTTCTGGCAGGAAGATTACTTTGACCGCCTCGTTCGCGATGAAGACCACTTCGTCCGCTGCGTGCGCTACATCCGTCGCAATCCCATCAAAGCACACCTGCCGCCAGAAGCCTATTCCATTTGGGAGGATGCCCTCTCCCGCCAATGGGCGACTCCTTCCAAGCCACCCAGCGCCTCCGGCACCCCAAACGACCCTGCGCTTCCGTCAGGAGAGGGATCATCCTGATCCCTCAACGCTCCGCGATCACCCAGCGCTCTTCCAACCCAGGACGGGAGCGTCCTTGAACTGGCGAAGGCAGATGCGTGCGCGAAGAAGCAAACGGCGTCTTGTCAGCGCGGAGCGGAGGGGTGTTTGCGGAGGGTGAGGGACCAGGATGGTCCCACTCCTGCCAAGGCACCCAGGGCCTCCGGCACGCCAAATGTGCCAGCGCTTCCGTCAGGAGAGGGATCATCCTGATTCCTCAACGCACCGCGATCACCCAGGGCTCTTCTGACCCACGGCTGGAGCGTCCCTTAAGCTGACGAAGGCAGATGCGTTCGCGAAGAAGCAAACGGCGTCTTGCCAGCGCGGAGCGGAGGGGTGTTTGCGGAGGGTGAGGGACCAGGATGGTCCCACTCCTGCCAAGCCATCCAGAGCCTCCGGTACGCCAAACGACCCAGCGCTTCCGTCAGGAGAGGGATCATCTTGATCCCTCAACGCTCCGCGATCACCCAAGGCTCTTCTGACCCACGGCTGGAGCGTCCTTGAGCTGACGAATGCAGTTGCGTGCGCGAAGAAGCAAACGGCGTCTTGTCAGCGCGGAGCGGAGGGGGGGGGGCGGAGCGTGTGGGACCAGGATGGTCCCACTCCTGCCGAATCTCACCGAATGCGGATTGGCTTGGCGATGGGATGATACTTCTGGATCCACACCAGGGTGAAGAACAGCCGCAGGCGCCACTTTGCGCCAAACGTCATGCGCGTGCGGCCGGCGAGGGCGCAGTTGATGGCGCAGAGGAGTCGGAACTTGTTGGTCGGCTGGAAGAAAATCTGCGCGAAGTGCTTGGTGTAAAAGCGCTCGATGAACTGCCAGAAGCGGCTCACGTGCCGGCGGGTGGCCCACTCGTAGCGCTTCATGGCAAAGGTCCGCGTCTTGCCGGCGGCGATGGCGGCGTGCACCACCTGCGCGCCGTTGCGACCGGTGGTCATGGCCAGCATCACGCCGCTGGAGAACACCGGATCGATGAACCCTGCGGCATCGCCCACGCGCACGATGCGGTCGGAGACGAGGGCGCGGTTGGTGTAGGAGAAATCGGTGAGCACATGCCCCTGCGTGATGGGCTGCGCGTTGATCATGCGCTCGTGCACGGTCCTGGTCTTGAGCACCGCCTCGTCAAACACCTCCTGCGGCGTTTTCTTGAAGGCCTTGAACTGCGCCTGATCCAGCACCAGCCCCACGCTCACCTTGTCATCCGCCAGCGGGATCATCCAGAACCACGAGTTTTCACGGCGGACGATGAGGATGTCGCCCTTCTCCTCGCCGGTGGTCATCTGCACGCCGCTGTAGTGGCCGAAGATGGAGATCTTTTTGTGGCCGGGGTAGTACTCGCGCAGGTTCTCCTTGTTCGCGGTGAAGTTGCCCAGGCCGCTGGCGTCCATGAGAAACGCGGCCTGCACCTCGTGCTCTTCGCCGTCCTTGGCGCGGAATTTCACCGTCACGCGGTCTTTTTCCACGCGATGCTCCGTCACCAGCGCCTCCTCCCGCACCTCCGCGCCCAGCTCCTCGGCATGGCGCAGCAGGATGTCGTCAAACTTCGCGCGCTCGACCTGAAGGGATTCGGGAAACTCGGTGAACGAGCCTTTGGAAAAATCCATGCGCGTGTGCCGCGAGCCATCGCCCATCCAGAACTGCGCGCCGCGCTTCACCATGAATCCGGCGGCCTGGATCTTCGGCCACACGCCCAGCTCATCAAAGATCTCGCGATTGTACGGCAGGAGCGATTCGCCGATGTGGAAGCGTGGGAACTTGGACTTTTCCAGCACCAGCACCGTGCGCCCCGCCTGCCGCAGCGTGGCCGCAGCCGTGGAGCCCGCAGGCCCGCCGCCGATGACAATGACATCCCAGGTTTTTTGGCTCATGTGTGAGTGTGATGAATGGCCGGATTAACGAGCACGCGCAAGGAATGGCCGTGGAAATGAGGCAACTTTTTTCGTGGTGGGGATGGGGGGGGCCACGCAGCGAGGTGCGGGCTCATGCCGCTTGTGGGCCAAAGGCCCGCAGGAGTCAGCCCAGGGCGCAAGCCCTGGGTTCGGCGAAACACACCCGTTTCTCCCAAGGCCGCGCTCTGAAGGAGCGCGGGAGATGCGGCGAACGGGCCTGCACCTTGCATGGCCGCCTTTCGTGTAGCGTTGGCCTTCGCGGCGCATTCATGGCGCAATCATGACGCAAGCCCAAGGTTGCAAAACAATGCGGTGATCGTTTCATCAGGGCTGAGCTCCCCCCCCCGGAGCGCGGCCCCCTGTTCATCCTAGCCTGCATGCCTCAATCACTCGCCAAGGTTTACATCCATCTCATTTTCTCGACGAAGAATCGTGAGAAAGTGATCCCTCGGCACCTGCATCCAGAAATGCACGCTTACATGGGCGGTGTCTTGCGTGATCTGGGCTGCACGGCGGTGGAGATCAACACGGAGCCGGATCATGCCCACCTGCTGTTTCTCTTGTCACGCACCGAGACCTTGGGCGACATCGTGCGGCAGGTGAAGACGGGATCGACGGAGTGGCTGCAAAGGCAGTTGCCGATCCTGCGGAATTTTCATTGGCAGAATGGCTATGGGGCGTTCTCCGTGAGTCAGTCGAACTTGGAGGAAGTGAAGGAATACATCCGCAGTCAGCAGCGGCATCATCAGGTGATGAGTTTTCAGGAGGAGTTCCGGCGCTTCCTGGCGAAGTACGAGGTGGAATACGATGAGAGGTATGTCTGGGATTGAAGCGCCGGCTCCCGCGCACCTTTGGTGCGCACCCTTTTGAGAGCGGTGGTGTTTGCGTAACCCAGGGCTTGCTCGTTCCTCGCAGCGCCCTGGGCTGAATCCTTCGGCCCTTCAGGCCGGGCTGACCTATGCCGTCTCATTGAACAAACAGCCGACTAGGATGGATCACTTCAAGCCGCCTCAAATCAGTCCCTCCGCCTCACCACTCGGTCTCGCGGTACTCCGCACACGGTCCGAGGACCGATTCAATGTTCGCCCTGACCTCTTCTCCCGGCCATAAGCCAGGGTCGATATCGCTCACGTAGAGATAGCAGGTCGCAAACGTGAATGGCTCGGTGGAATTCAAGCCTTTCCCTGACAACTGCTGGGCGCAGCCGCTGCATGCAAAGGTCCGCTGCTCCGTGGGGATGGTGGCGCCCTGCTCCTGCCACACCTTATAGGCTTCGCTCATCACGTCTTGGTTGCAATGCGGACACCGCAAATCAGAGATCTGATTTGGAACGGGATCGCCGAATTCGGAGAACACGATGGCCATGTCTTCATAGATCAATTCGATCTCATAAAGATCCTCGGGAAGATCCCCGAACTCGGGCAAATCCATGAAGGGCAAACCCAGACTCCACAGCTTCGCCGCGAGAACTTCAATCTCCTTGCCAGGCTTCAACGCCTGCTGAGGAACATAGAACTGGGAGATTTGGGACATGAGAGTTTGGGTGCTTCTCCAGACATCAGGCTCACGCCGCCGCGGCCAGCGCCTCGGTCTTGTCCGCGTCCTTGAACTCCAGCTCTTCTTCGATACGCAGGTTTTCCACGATGTAGGCCTGGCGCTCGGGGGTGTTTTTACCCATGTAGAAGGAGAGCATCTCCTTCACGCTGCGGTGCTCAGACGGGATGGCCTTGCCTTCGGCATCGACTTCGTGGTCGCGCACTTTCACGGGCTCCAGACGCATGTGCGGGCCGATGAAATGCTTGAACTCATCCGGGCTGATTTCGCCGAGGCCCTTGAAGCGGGTGATCTCGGCGGTCTTGCCGCAGCGGTGGATGGCGCGCTGGCGTTCGTCGTCGCTGTAGCAGTAGTAGGTTTCCTTTTTGTTGCGCACGCGGAAGAGCGGCGTCTGCAAAATGTAGAGGTGGCCTTTGCGCACGAGCTCGGGGAAGAACTGCAGGAAATAGGTGATCATCAGCAGGCGGATGTGCATGCCGTCCACGTCGGCATCAGTGGCGAGCACGACGCGGTTGAAGCGCAGCTCTTCGAGGTCCTCCTCAATCTGCAGGGCGTTGGCGAGAAGATAAAACTCCTCGTTTTCATACACGATCTTGCGGGTGAGGCCGAAGCAGTTGAGCGGCTTGCCGCGCAGGCTGAAGACGGCCTGCGTCTCCACATCGCGGCTCTTGGTGATGCTGCCGGAGGCGCTGTCGCCTTCGGTGATGAAGAGGGTGCTGTCCTCGCGGCGTTTGTCCTTGGTGTCGAAGTGCACGCGGCAGTCGCGCAGCTTCTTGTTGCAGACCTTGGCCTTGCGGGCGTTTTCACGGGCGGCCTTCTGGATGCCGCTGATCTCTTTGCGCTCGCGTTCGTTGGAGTTGATCTTGTCCTGCAACGACTTGGCGATGTCCGCATGCTTGTGCAGGAAGTTGTCGAGCTGCGCGGTGATGACGCTGGTGATGTGGCCGCGCAGATTTCGCCCGTTGGTTTCCATGTGGGTGGAGCCGAGCTTGGTCTTGGTCTGGGACTCGAAGATGGGCTCCTGCACCTTCACGCTGACGGCGGCGATGAGGCTGCCGCGCACGTCGGCGGGATCGAACTGCTTTTTGTAAAACTCGCGGCACTCCTGCACGATGGCCTCGCGGAAGGCGGCGAGGTGGGTGCCGCCCTGCGTGGTGTGCTGGCCGTTGACGAAGCTGTAGTACTCCTCCCCGTAGCCGGTGCCGTGGGTGAAGGCGACTTCCACGTCCTTGCCTTCGAGATGAATGATGGGGTACTGCGGCTCTTCGGTGAGCTTGGCGCGGATGAGGTCCATCAGGCCGTCCTTGGACTTGAACTTCTCCTCGCCGGAAGGCGTGCGCAGCAGGAGCGTGAGGCCGGGATTGAGCCACGCATAGAAGCGCAGCATCTCGCGCACGAAGTCGAGGCGGTAATGCGTGTCTTCCGCGAAGCTTTCGGTATCCGCACGGAAGGCGATGCGGGT
Organism: Verrucomicrobiota bacterium; assembly: GCA_017301975.1. Taxonomy (GTDB): domain Bacteria; phylum Verrucomicrobiota; class Verrucomicrobiia; order Verrucomicrobiales; family Verrucomicrobiaceae; genus Prosthecobacter. Next base: position 40,517 of record JAFLEI010000035.1, on the reverse strand, counting down.
GCCGTTGGGCTCGGTGGAGGCCTGAGGCTTGCCCATGTCATAGACGACGACGCCCTGGCTGAACTCGATGGAGCGCGTCTGGTTTTCGCGGATGGCCTGGATCTCAAAGAACTCGGACAGGGCGTTCACCGCCTTGATGCCGACGCCGTTCAGGCCGACGGAGCGCTTGAAGACTTCGCTGTCGTATTTCGCCCCGGTGTTGATCTGCGCGGCGCATTCCAGCAGCTTGCCCAGCGGGATGCCACGGCCGTAGTCGCGCACAGTGACGGTTTGATCCTCCGCGATGGTGATCTCGATGGAATTGCCGTAGCCCATGACGTGTTCGTCGATGCAGTTGTCCAGCACCTCCTTGAGCAGCACGTAGATGCCGTCCTCCGGCAGGGAGCCGTCTCCCAGCTTGCCAATGTACATGCCGGGGCGCAGGCGGATGTGCTCGCGCCAGTCGAGGGATTTGATGGAATCTTCAGTGTAACCGTGTGCAGGAGCGGGGGTGGCCATGGGGAAGGGGCGAAATCAGGGGGCGAAATGACAAAAGGTCTGATCTGAGATGGCAGAAAGGGGCGGGAGTGTCAAGGGGGGTGTACTGGTCGTACGAGTAGGGCAGGGCGGAGGATGGGGGATTTTGGGAATGAGGGGCGCCAAAAGGTGCAGCGCTGCGAAGAGGCAGAAGCGTATTGCCAGCGCGGGGCGGCGAGGCGTTTGCGGAGCGTGAGGGACCAGGATGGTCCCACTCCTTTCAAGCGACCCAGCGCTTCCGTCAGGAGAGGGATCATCCTGATCCCTCAACGCTCCGCGTTCACCCTGCGCTCTTCCAACCCAGGGCGTGAGAGCGTCCTCGAGCGGACGAAGGCAGATGCGCGAGCGGAGAGGCAGGAGCGCCTTGCCAGCGCGGGGAGGAGGGGCGCGAACGGAGCGTGAGGGACCAGGATGGTCCCACTCCTTTCAAGCGGCCCAGCGCTTCCGGCAGGAGAGGGATCATCCTGATCCCTCAACGCGCCGCGATTACCCAGCGCTCTTCCAACCCAAGGCGGGACCCCGTGGGTCGCTCCACTCAATCCTTCACGCTCTTCCGCGCTTCGGTCACCAGATTCATCCACAGCTCCTTCTGCTCGGCCAGTGCGGCGACGCGGTCTCCGGCGGGCAGCTTGTGGGCTTCCAGGAGCACGTGGCCTTCGTAGTCGGCTTCCACCAGCAGCTTGGCCAGCTTGTCCAGCGGGTAGGTGCTCTGGTTCACGCCACGGATGTGGACGGTGTGCCCCAGGCGGTCTTTGACCATGGCAAAATTGGCCTCCAGCCCGGCACCGATGAGGTCGGTGTCATTGGAGTTCCAGCAGACGCGCACGTTGTCGCGATCCGCTGCGTCCATGATGGTCTTGATGTGGGGCAGTTCGGAGGTTTCCTTGCCGTGCACTTCTAGGCGGATTTCCTGGCCGAAGCCGAGGGCGTAGTCTCCTAGCTCCGCCAGCGACTTGCCGATCTGGGCGAGCGTTTTCTCCACGGGCACGTCCTTGGGCAGGGCATTGGGCTTCACTTTGACGCCGCTGGCGCCGAGGTCGTGACAGAGCTTGATGTACTGTTTGGCTCCTTCGATGTTCTTCTTCAGCTCGTCCTCCTTGGGGGAGTGAAATTCGAAGTTGGTGCCCATGCCGAGGAGGTCCACCGGGGAGTCTTCAAACTGCTTCCGCACGGCGGCGCGTTCCTCAGGCGTGAGGGCGGTGCTGACCTTGTGCGCGTGGTCGATGCGCAGCTCCACGCCCAGGACCTTGGCGGTCTCGCAGTTTTTGAGCAGGGTGGGCAGATCCCAGTCCGCACCCCACATGTAGGTCACGAGGCCAAACTGAATGTTCTCCCCTTTGTAGGTGAGCTTGGAATCGGCGGCAAAGGCTGCGGCGGCACTGGTGCCGAGGACGGTGTGGAGAAAGTGGCGGCGGGAGGACATGGTGGTGGGTGTAAACGCCCGCAGGCCGGGACTCATTGCACCTGCCTGCCAATTCCCGCCACCTCAGGGGGAATCCTGCGCGGCTTTTTTCTCGGCGGCGATGTCCTTGCGGCGGAATCCCTGCACACGCCCTTCACCCTTGTAGAGGTAGATTTTTTTGACGTCCTCCAGCCGCATGATGACCCAGGGGGAAAGGATGTTTCGTCCGTTCTTGGTAAAGACGATGTTGTCCGCCAGATGCACGCAGGAGTGGAAGGCGTCGCCGGTGGTGTTGTCGAGGAAGAAGAGCACATCGGCAAACTGATAGGGGGGCTCCACCGGGACGAACTGCTCCAGCACCTGGCTGGTGGCCAGCCGGGCGTCCAGCAGGTACTCATGGGGCTCGTAGTTGAAGAAGTTGAGCGAGGTCCAGTGGCAGTCCGGCATGACGCCGTGCTTGGCCATGTCGAGGCCGGGATAGGTGTAGAGCAGCTTGCGTGCGAGCGCGGGCAGGATGTGCGAGATGCCCAGGTCATCCACACCATCGAGTTCGATGACAGAACGTACCAGGGGCTCCAGGTCCTTGCGGCGGAGGCCGGTGCCAAAGCTCCAGTAGCGGATGATTTCCTCGGCATTGGAGTTTCTGTCGAGCTTGAGGCGGATCATCAGGTTGCGGGTACGGGTGCAGGCCTTGAAGATGGACCGCGCCTCGGAGTCTGACTGGGCGTAATTCAGCAGGACGGGGATGTCGCTGAATGCCGTGGCCTCGCCGCGCGTGTAGCTGAGCTGTTTGATCTTGTTGATGATTTCAGGCCGCAGTTTGCTGCCCTTGTACCACTCGTCCACGGTGGTGCCGATGATGAGCACCGGGTCGGCCTGATATTCATTTTCCGAGTACTTCGAAAGTTCGGTGTAGATCGTCGCCCGTGTTTCCGGGGTCATGCCTTCCAGCTCGGCCAGGGGAGGGAGCAGGTGCACGAAGGAGCCTTCCTGCACCACGTGTTTTGGCGCGAGGAGCGTGGCGATCAGCGATTCTGACAGGCCGGCCTTGGAAAAAAAGGCGGGCAGGCTGTGGAGCGAGGACAGAGGGAAGGTCCAGCGTGAGATCGGACTGGGGAGGGGGAACTCCTCAATGAGGCTGGCGGGTGCCTCCAGGTAGACATAGGCGCACTGAAGTTTTCCCCAGGGGCCTGGATTGGCCTCGAAAACGGCGGAATTTGGGGCGGCAGAAGGTTCTGAGGGCTGGTTGAGCCCGGCACCGCTGAGGATGACGCTGAGGTCTTCAGCGCGGGTGACCTGGGCGTGAGAACGCGCCGGGACCAGCCCGCCGAAGGCGAGCGTGGCCAGCACTGAAAAGCTGAAGCTGCGAGCAGTCAGGATGTTTTCGCGAAGGCTCCTTGAAAAGGATGGGGGCAGAGCGTCAGAAGGCATTGGTTGGGGGCTTGCATGAGAGCATACGCTGCTCACACAGGGTGGGGCAATCCCCATGGCGGGGGGGTAGTTGACAAACAAACGCGCGATTAGTTCGGAAAAAATCATGCTGAATCAGCACGCATCCAGAAATCTCCGCCATCAGACGGAGATCTTATCTTGCATAGGTGCGTGGCTCAGGGCTTGAAGGCGCGGATGGCTGTGACCTTGGCCTTGCGGGTGACGTGGTGGCTGTCTGTGGGCAGCTCCAGTTCCTCGCCGACTGTCTTGCCGATCAAGGCTTTGGCGGATTCCGAGAGGTAGCTGATGATGTTCTTGTCCAGATCACCATCCCAGGCTCCCAAAATGGTGAAAGTTTCCTTTTCACCGGAAGGGATGTCTTCGACGTCCACCACGGTGCCGATGCCAACCTTGTCCGTGGGCACGTTGGCGAAATCGGTGCCGCGGGCATTGCGGAGCTCGCGCTCCATCTTGCCCTGCATGCGGAGAAGGACGGACTGCTGATCACGCGCGGCCTTGTAGCCGCCGTTTTCACGCAAGTCACCTTCGTCACGGGCGATCTGGATCTCACGCTTGTTCTCGGGGATCTTGACGTTGACGAGGTCTTCCAGTTCCAGCTTCTTCTTCTCCAGGCTTTCCCAGGAGACGATGAGGGAGTCGTCTTTGTGGGCTCCGGCGTTTTCGTCCATCATGGCTTCCATTTCAGGGCGCACCTTGATGATGCGGGCCATGAGGGAGCGGCGGGTCAGTTCGTCAAAGAGGGAGCCATTGATCAGGCGCTTGGCCAGCAGGCGGACGTCTTCGTCCTCCGCTTCAGCCACCATCTCGCCGAGGAGGGTTTTGTCATCCGAGAGCAGGTCCTGAAGGCGACCGGTGCGCTTGGGCCCGCCTTCCATGTGATCGCTTTCAATGACGCCGAGGATGGCATGGCCGAGATCGATGTCGAAAACGGATTCCGCCAGGCCTTTGCGCTCGCGGGCCATCCAGATCAGCAGATCGGCGGAGAGCATGCGGTTGCGCAGGGATTTCTTCAGGGCGTCGGCCAGCACATCCAGCTCGTCGTTGGCATCCAGCACGGTGGCGATTTCGGCCACGGCACGACCGCCGGTCTTGGTGAGGTGGTGCAGGATCTCCGGCACCCAGCCACGGTTCGGGAAGGCTTCGGGGAAGGCGCGGTAGATGCGGCCCAGCAGGCTGGCGGAAAGACCCTTGATGGAATCCGCGAGCACTTCCTTCGTCTCGGTGATGAGATCGGAAATCTTCATCGAGCCCATCGGCGCGGTGGCGGTGAGGTTTTCGATGAGTTCGTCACGAGCCAGCAGGAGCTGCAGACACTCCTTGAGGTTGAGCTTCACGCTCTTGCGGGCGGAGTCGGAAATGTCCTGGAAGACGGGGATGAGCTCGGTCTTCGGATCGCTGAAAAGATCGATGTCCTTCTGGATGCTGGCCAGCGTGGCGAGCTTGGTCTTCAAGTCGCGCGCGGCGAGGAAGGACTTCACCATCTGGGTGCCGGCGTTTTCCGCCTGATCACGCAGCACGAGCTTTTCCGAACGCTTGGCAGGCACGACCACGTGGCGGTGCGTCTTGAGTGCGCGCTTGGCGCCTTCCCACCACTTCTTGTAGTCGGCGTCCGAGACGATGCGGCCCTTGAGCAGTTTTTCCAGATCGTCCAGGTGCAGGGTGTTGCCGCTGCTTTTCAGGGCGAGCTCCACCAGAGCGGGGGCGTCCTTCGCCGCCATTTCCTTGAGTGAATCGAGATCGGCCAGACGACGGGCCAGAAGATGATCCGGGGAGATGATGTCCAGCGAACTGATCGCAAAGGTGAGCTTGAGAGGATGCCCGGGCTTGCCTTCAAAGTCGATCAGCAGGCGGTCGCCCAGCAGGTCCCATTCAGCGATTCTGCCGACGCCCCAGCTTTTGTGAAGAACGAAAGTTCCGGGTTCAAGTTTGGAAAGTTTTTCGCCGTCAGCAGCAGGGAGCTTGCCCGCGGCTACAATGTTTTGCACCTCTGGATTCATGGGACGCTCAGAGTAAGCAGTCAGAATAAGGTAGCAAAGGAAACCTGTAACGGATTCGCGGGGGGCTGAGTTTAAAGTTTAAGGTTTAAAGTTGGGGAGCGCCCGGAGGGGCGGAAGGGGCTGCGAATAGGCATACGGCGCGCAGGCCGGGCGAAGCCTTCCGAAACTTGAAACTTTAAACCTGGGACTTGAAACTTTGCTTTTTACCACGCGAGGCACCACAGCACCTTCAGGTAGCGGCTTTCCGGGCAGTTGGACATCACGGGGTGATCCGCACCGGCTCCGGTGCGGTCGATGATTTGCAGGCGTCGCTTGTTGCGGTGCGCGGCGCGCATGACGATTTCCTCAAACTCAGCGACATCCAGCAGGCCGGAGCAGGAGCAGGTGACGAAGAGTCCGCCGCGCTTCAGCAGGCCCAGCGCCACGGAGTTCATGTCGTAGTACTTGTTGCGGCCGAGCTGGCCTTCCTCCGGATCGCGGGAGAAGACGAGCTTCGGCGGATCAAGCACCACGGCGTCCCAGAGCGCGCCGTTTTGCTGCATCTGGCGGCTCCAGGTGAAGGTGTCGGCATGCACCCAGTCGATGCGGACCTGGTTCAGATCCGCGTTCTTTTTCGCCTGGGCGATGGCTTTTTCGTCGAGGTCCACCGCCGTCACGTCCTCGCAGCCGCCGTGGATGCGTGCGCTGAGCGCAAAGCCGCCGGTGTAGCTGCAGAGGTCCAGCACCCGCCTGCCTTGGGCGAGCTTGCCGAATTTCAGGCGGTTGTCACGCTGGTCGCAGAAAAAGCCGGTCTTGTGCCCGTCTTCGAAGCTGACCTGATAGCGCACGCCGTTCTCGCGAATCCGCACGCCGCGCGGGGCGGGGGCGTCTGCTTCCGGCACGTCTGCGTAGCGCATGCCTTCGATGCGGGCGATGTCTGGATCGACCTCGATAAGATGCTGCTTGGTGCCGAGAGCGGCATGCAGTTTCGGCAGCCAGCGGGACAGGCGCCGCCACACGCCGAGCGTGGTCACTTCGATGGAAAGCACATCGGCATAGCGATCGACCGTCAGGCCGCTGAGGCCATCTCCGTCGGAAGAGATCACGCGCCAGGCGTCCGTGGTGTCGTTGAGCCGGAGCATCTTCAGGCGCAGATCCAGCGCGGCATCCAGCCGGGCGTCCAGGGCATCTTCCGTGAGCACGTCATCGCCATGCTGGAGCACCCGCAGCGGCACCTTGGCATTGGGATTGAAGAAGCCGCTGCCGAAAAGCTGGCCCTCCTTGTCATACACGTTCACCAGCTCGCCCGCTTTGGCGTCCGGAGACACGGCGCGGATCATGTTCGGATACACGGCGGGGTGGAACGAAAAATACTTCATCTGCGCCCAGGGCCGCAGCCAGGACTCGCTGCCAGCAGGGGGCGGAGCGGGAGATTCACGGCGGGGATAACGCGGGGGAGGGGGCATGGGGAAGTTGGCAGTTGTTTGAAGATCTCTGTTCCACAGCCAGCAACGGCAAACAACCGCAAACCACATCAAACACCCGCCAACTTCCCCTCCGCCCCTTTTCCCGCTGGCATGCGCGTTGCTCCCCGCTTAGTTAACGCACACCTGCATTCCGCTCCCTTCCCATGGCCTCTGACAAGCCCGTCACCCTCAAAGACCTCACCATCCTCGGCAAAGAGAACCTTCCCTCAGGGGGAGGCTTTCTGATCCTGCCCAGCCAGCTTGGGTATTTTGATCTGCTGCGGCTGGAGCTCGTGCTGGAAGGCCGGGAGGTGATTTACGTGGTGAAAAAGGGCGCGGCCCTGCACCCCCTGCTGCGGGCGCATCTGGAGCGCGACAGCGTCCACGCCATGGAGTTTACCCCCGGAGAGACGGAGATCTCCGCCTACCGCAGCGCGATGACAGAGGCTGCCAAAAGCGGCGCGGTCATCATCTATCTGCCCGCCGAAGCGGCGACGATGGTCTCCCCCATGACCACCGTGCCGGGCACGAAGCTGGAATTTTTGCTCAAGGCCGGCATCCCCGTGCTGCCGCTGCATGTGCACCGCCGCGCGGACACCGCCCTGCCGATCGAGCGGCGCTACAGCGACGCCGAGGTCATCTTCAATTTTGGCAAACTGCTGCAAGGTTCGGAGGCGAACCTCCCCAGCTATCAGGAGAGCCTGCTGCTGCTCTCTGAGCAGAGCATCAATGAATGCGCCGCGCTCAGTCTCAGCCTCGGCTACGCCTTGATCCTGGGCTTTAAAAAACACGGCACCCGCAACAGCGTGGTGGATGGCAAGGACGAGAAGATCCTGCGCTTTGACAAAGTTTTTGCCACGGCGCTCGCGCTGTCAGAGGTGGTGAAGAAGGAGACCAAGAAGGACCGTGTGGGCATCATCCTGCCGCCGGGCTTGGGCGGTCTCATCTGCAACGTGGCCGTCGTCATGGCCGGGAAGATCCCGGTGAATCTCAACTTCACCGCCGGACGCGCCGCCATTGAAAGCTCCATCCGCCGTGGCGAGATCGACCGCTTCCTCACCGCTGACATCTTCGTGCGCAAGATGCAGAGCTTCCCCTGGCCGCCGAGCAAGCAGCTCATCCTCATCGAGCGCCTCCTGCCGAAGATGAAGGTTGCCATCGCCAAGTGGCTCGTGCTTAGCAAGGTGCTGCCTGCTGCCGTGCTGGCTGCCATGCTGGGCATTTCCAAAAAAGGCGGGCGCAAAGAGGCGCTGCTGCTCTTCACCAGCGGCAGCTCCGGCGAGCCCAAGGGCGTCGCGCTCACGCACCGCAATCTGGTCGCCAACGTCATGCAGTTCGGCAGCCGTCTCGGCATGCAGAGCAACGACAGCATCCTCGGCTGCCTGCCGCTCTTCCACAGCTTTGGCTGCACCGTCACCCTTTGGTTCCCCATCATCTACGGGCTGCATCTAGTCACCTATCCGTCTCCGCTGGAGGTTGAGAAGCTCGCACAGCTCATCGAGAAGTATCGCATCACGCTGATGATCTCCACGCCGACCTTCCTGCGCAGCTACCTGCGCGGCGTGAATCGTGAGTCTCTGGCCTCCATCAAATACTGCGTCACCGGCGCGGAAAAACTACCCAGCACGGTGGCGGATGCCTTTGAGGCCCGCTTTGGCAAGCGCGTGCTGGAAGGCTACGGCCTCACCGAAACCTCCCCGGCTTCGAACTTGAACCTGCCTGATCCTGAATCACTCGGCGATGAAGAAAGCGGCTACTCCTGGCTGCCCAGCCATCGGCAGGGTTCCGTGGGCCACGTCGTGCCCGGCATGGCGGTCCGCATCACCAATCCGGAGACTGATGCGCCCATCCCGCTGCATCAGAGCGGCATGATCTGGTTCAAGGGGGCGAACGTCTTTGAAGGCTACCTCAACGATCCGAAACGCAGCGCTGAAGTGCTGAAGGACGGCTGGTTCCGCACCGGCGACATCGGCCGCCTGGACCTTGACGGCTTCCTCTACATTGAAGGCCGTCTCAGCCGCTTCTCCAAGATCGCCGGAGAGATGGTGCCGCATGAAACCGTGGAAGAAGCCCTGGTGAAAGCCATGGGCCTCGAAAACGAAACCGTGCGCAAGATCGCCGTCGTCGGCGTGCCCGACATCGACAAAGGCGAGGCCCTCATCCTCCTCACCAGCATGCCCGGCGGCCCCGAGCACCAGGAAATCCTCGACCTCCGCTACCGCCTCCTCGACAAAGGCATGCCACCGCTGTGGATTCCGAAAAAGATGATCCGCGTGAGTGACATTCCGGTGCTGGCGTCAGGGAAGCTGGATGTGCAGAACTGCGAGAAGATCGCGAAGGCGGGGACGTAGATTTCTTAGCGAACATCCCCGCTGTTTATACAAATCTAGCGCACTACATAGGCGAAGAAATCAGTTGTCCGCACGTTACCGTGTGGCAACACTTCCTCCGCCTTCATTCTTAGGAACGCAGGCTGGCTGTGCCTCCAATGCAGTCATCCTCCCTGAGGCTGTAGGCAATCGGATCAACACTCGCGCGCATTCGTCCCATGAAATCAATACTCATCACCCTCGTTCTCACCTTTTTCACCTTTTTACCAGCGCAGGCTCGGCTCGGCGAAACCCTGCAAGAGATCATCCAGCGATTTGGAACTGGCGAGCTTTCGGACATGCAGCGTCAGCCCGGAGCCAAGACCTACAAATACCTCAAAGACGACATTCAGATCGAAGTCGTCATTGATCAGGGGAAATCCATCTGGGAGATCTATCATCGGAAAAACACTTCAGGGCAGTTCCCCGAGGCCGACATCAAGAACATCCTTGCTGGCTACAAAGAGCAAAAGCGCAACTGGCATGTGGATCGAGACGCCCAGAACCGGTGGGAAGCCTCCGGCAAACCCAAGTTCGAAGCCTACCTCTGGCCCGGCCACGAAGACTTCTTCTGCGTCAAAGACATCGCCGCCTGCGCCGCCCTCGACAAAGCCGTTGGCAGCAGCAAAGCCTTCTAAGTCCGTGCCTCCGCTGACACCTCACACAATCAGCATGCAGTCCCCATAGCTGAAGAAGCGATAGCGCTCACGGATCGCCTCCTCATACGCCTGCATCACCAGCTCCTTGCCTGCGAATGCGCTGACAAGCATGATGAGCGTGGACTTCGGCAGATGGAAATTCGTGAGCAGACCGCCGGCGACACGAAACTCAAAACCGGGATGAATGAAGATGTCCGTGCTGCCCTGGGTGGCGATGACTTTCCCGTGATCACGCGCCACGGTCTCCAGCGTGCGCATGGCGGTGGTGCCGACGGGGATCACACGCTTGGCATTTTGCACCGCTTCGGCTGTGGCCGCTGAGACTTCATAAACCTCGGAGTGCATCTTGTGATCGGCGATGTTCTCCACCTTCACTGGTTGAAAGGTGCCGACGCCGACGTGCAGCGTCACAAACGTGTGGGGCAGGGGACTCAAGACTTCCGGCGTGAAATGCAGGCCTGCCGTCGGCGCGGCGATGGAGCCTTCGCTGCGTGAGAAAACGGTCTGATAGCGCTCGCGATCCGAGGGCTGGTCATCGCGGCCCATGTAGTGCGGCAGCGCCAGATGCCCGTGCTTGGACTCATCCACCACGCGGTCGAACTCGATGATGCGGTCGCCATTGTCCTCCATGATTTCGACGACCGTGCCCGTGGCCTCACCAATCGGTACCGTGTGGCCCATACGAAATTTCTTCCCCGGCTTCACCATGCAACGCCAGCGCGTGGGCGTCAGCGGGTTGAGACGCAGCACCTCGTGGCCCTGATTGGTGAAGTAGCGTGCGGGAACCACGCGCGTGTCGTTCAAGACCAGCATGTCCCCGGCTTCGCGTGAAATGAACTCGCCGACGTCCCGGAACATCCGGTGCTCAATCCTGCCTTCTTTGCGATGCAGCACCATCATCCGCGAAGCCGAACGCTCCGCCAGCGGTTCACTGGCGATGAGTTCAGGTGGCAGGTGGTAGTCGAAGTCGGAGGTCAGCATGCGGTGCTCTTCCCTAACTTGAAACTTTGAACCTGAAACCTGAAACTTCGCCTTCCCCGTCCGATTCCTCCCAAACTTTGTCCTTCCCATTTCCCGCCGTTCCCGCCTATAAGAGCCGCGTCATCCTTCCAATCATCATGTCAGACAAAAAGCTCAACATCGCCGTCGTTGGCCTCGGTTTCGGGGCGGAATTCATCCCCATCTGGCAGCGTCACCCGCTGACCACCTGCTACGCCATCTGCCAGCGCGATGAGAAGAAACTCAAGACCATCGGCGATGCCTTCGGCGTGGACGTGCGCTACACGGATTTCAAGACGATGCTCCAGGACCCGAACATCGACGCCGTCCACATCAACTCCCCGATTCCAGATCACGGCTGGATGAGCATCGAGGCGCTCAAGGCGGGCAAGCACGTCGCCTGCACCGTGCCGATGGCCACCAGCATCGAAGACTGCAAAAAGATCTGCGATCTCGTCAAGAAGACCGGCCTCAAATACATGATGATGGAGACCGTCGTCTATGCCCGCGAGTATCTCTTCATGAAGGAGCAGCTCGATCAGGGCAAGCTGGGCAAGCTGCAATTCGTGCAGGCCTCCCACCAGCAGGACATGGACGGCTGGCCGAACTACTGGCCCGGCCTGCCGCCGATGTGGTATGCCACCCACTGCGTCGGCCCCGTGGCCGGCATGATCGGCAAGCCTGCCGAATACGTGAGCTGCTTTGGCTCCGGCACCGTGCGCAAAGAATTGCAGAAGTGCTACGGCTCGCCCTTTGCCGTCGAGACCGCGCACATCAAATTCAAAGGCACCGATGTCAGCGCCCGCATCATCCGCAGCCTGTTTGACACCGCCCGCCAGTATCGCGAGAGCATCGACGTGTATGGTGACAAAGCTTCCATCGAATGGCCGCTCATCGAGCACGAACCGCTCGTCCTGCACCGCGCCAAACTGCCCGAGCACAAGATCCCGAAACTGATCAAGACTCCCGACTTCGCCAAACGCCTGCCGAAGCCGATCCAGCAGTTCACCACGAAGGGCGTGTATGATCTTGGCAAGAAGACGCATCTCAGCTTCACCCAGGGAAGCGGCCACGGCGGCAGCCATCCGCATCTGGCCAATGAGTTCGCCAATGCTCTCGCTGAAAAGCGCAAGCCCTTCCCGAACGCGGCGCAATCAGCCAACTGGACCTGCGTGGGTCTCTGCGCGCATCAGTCCGCCATGGCCGGTGGCAAGATTGTGAAGTTGCCCGCCTTCACGCTGGGGTGATATTGTTGTCCGGTTGCGCCGCAACTGGAGAACTTTGCCCTGCATGCCCAGTCCGCCCGAATCACCACCCCGCATCGCCGTCATCACCGGCGGTGCCGGGGATTTGGCGCAGACGATTGCCGCTGAACTGCGGCAGGCCGGGTTTGAGGTGCTGACTCCCGGACGGGATGCTCTCGATGTGACGAGCGCCGATTCCGTGCGCGCCTTTTTCGCGGGATTGAAGCAGCTTGATCTGCTGGTGAACAGCGCCGGTGTCTGCCACGATGTCTCCGTGCTCAAGATGACCGAGGCCGATTTCGATCACGTCGTGGATGTGAATCTGAAAGGCGCGTTTCTCGTGTCGCAGGCGGCGGTGAAGCTGATGTCCAAACAGCGCCATGGTCACATTGTGAACATCGGCTCCTACTCGGCGCTGAGTGGTCCGGCAGGGCAGGCGAATTACGCCGCTGCCAAGGCGGGCTTGATCGGCCTCACGCAAAGCATCGCCAAAGAGTATGGTGCACGAAACATCCGTGCAAACTGCGTGCTGCCCGGTTTTCTGGAAACCAAGATGACACGCCATCTGCTGGAGGATGCTGCGTGGCAGGAAAACCTGTTGAGCCAGCACACCCTCGGCCGCCTGAACACGGCGCAGGACGTGGCGCGCTTTATCCTCTTCCTGAACGGCATGGAAAACGTGAGCGGTCAGGTCTTCCAGCTCGACAGCCGCGTGCGGCGCTGGGCCTAGGTACGACAGACACTCTTGTCTGTCGGTCAGCGCTTCGCCTCAACCTGCGGCTTACAAAGCACCCAGCGACATCGCTACAGCGGAGCGATGCTCTTGGTCGCCGAGCTCATGGGTGAACGGTTTCTGTCAGCGGTGCCGCTGATCGACAGACAAGAGTGTCTGTCGTACTACAAACCAAACTCCTCGGGCACCGGCGCGTCCCAACTTGCTGGAAAGCCTTCGAGATTCAGCTCCAGCCGCGATGAATGCAGTGCTTGTCGTGGCAGAATCAACCTTTTCTCCAGCGCCTCCGTCCACCCGGTCTCGATGAACTCCAGGTAGCAGCGGTCATCCCGCCCATACAATTTGTCTCCGACAATGGGCAGGCCGAGATGATGCAGATGCACGCGGATCTGGTGCATGCGGCCGGTTTCGGGCTTTGCTTCCACCAAGGCGAAACGCTCACCGTCACGCTCGAAACGCTGCAAGGTGCGGAAGCCGGTGCGGCACTCCGCTCCCTGCGGATGCACCATTTGTTTCACCCAGATGTCGAAGGCCTGCACATCGCGCGCATTCAGGATCGGCGCATCCAGCGTCAGCTCCTCCCACTCCGGCCAGCCATGGACGAGGGCCACGTAGGTCTTGTGAATCTTGCGCTCCTGCATGGCCATGCCGAAGAGGCGGGCGAGTTCGTGATTTTTGGCGATGAGCACCACGCCGCTCGTTTCGCGGTCCAGGCGGTTGATGATGGACACCTGGCCGCCGTTGGCGATTTCATACGAGAGCAGATCGCAGACACGGTGCCAGAGCGTGGGCGGGCCCTTCGGATCTCCCGGGTGAATTTGCAGCGGCGCGGGCTTGTTGACCACGATGTAGCCGTCCGTCTCATCGATGACGGTGAAGGTGGCGTTGTTGCGAATGCTCACGGTGGTTACATCCCGGGAAGGGCAATCTGCCAGCCGTAGACAATGGGCTGGGGATTGTTGAGGTATTCTGCGTCATCGAAGTGCCACCACTCAGACTCCAACTGGATGAATCCGGCCTGCTTCATGGCGGTCTGGAGCATTTGCAGGTTCTGCGCCACCACAGGATCTTTGCCGGTGTAGTTTCGACTCGCATGCGCGAAGTCCTGGTCAAATCCGGTGGGCATTCGCTGCGGGTTGCCTTGCGCATCGACCAGGGTGAGATCTACCGCTATGCCTCCGCAATGGCGGCTCCAGCCCGCATTCGGAGAGAGAAACATACCCGTGCTGCCGCCGGCTTTGTGCAGCATTTCCTGCGCCTCCGGCGGGCGATAGGCATCCCAGATGCGCAGGCCGTAACCCTGCGCGTGGAGGATCTCCTGGGCCCGCTTCAGCTTATCCGCCGTTTCCGTCCGCAGCAGGCAGGGCATGTGGGACGGGTAAATGGGGTGGCCGGTGATATTATCCGCAGTGGCATAGCGGAGATCGACGGTGATGCCCGGAATCACTGTGCGCACATCCACGAGGCCGCGCTTCCGCGCCCGTTCCAAGGTGGTGCCGGATTCTTGGCTGCTGCTGCTGGCATACTGCGTGCGGCCGCCCCGCTGCGGACTGGCACAGGAGCTGAGGGCGGCGACGCCGAGGAGAATGAGGCGCAGGCTGCGCCAGGAATCTGAAGTCATGCTGAATTTTTGCTTCCGTATTCACGCACGGCAGGCCAAGTTTGCAAACTCAGCCCACATTCATGCGCTTTCAAATCCTCAACGCCCTGCTTCACTTTCTGGCCTTTTACATGGGGGCAGGGATCGGATCTTTCCTCAATGTGGTCATCTACCGCATGCCGCTGGACATCTCGGTGAACAATCCCAAGCGCAGTTTTTGTCCCTCCTGCAAATACAAGATCCCCATGTGGCAGAACATCCCGCTGCTGAGCTGGCTGCTGCTGCATGGGAAATGTGCGAACTGCGGCGGCAAGATTTCCGTCCGCTACTTCCTGGTGGAACTGCTGACCGGAGTGATGTTCTACCTGGTCTTTCTGAAGGTCAGCGGGGAGTATGCTCCGGGGGACAATCCCTGGCTCTTGATCAAGGCCTGGGGGCCGCATGTGCTCTGCCTGTGGGTGTTCATGAGTCTGCTGATTTCGGGCACATTCATCGACATCGACCATTTCATCCTGCCGCATCGGATCACCATCGGTGGCACGGTGATGGGCGTGCTGGCCTCCTGGTGGGTGCCCGCTCTGGTGGCAGAGACCACCCACACGCGCGGCCTGCTCATGTCTCTGGCGAGCGCCGCCCTGGGCCTCGGCGGGCTGTGGATCGTGGTGGAACTGGGCAAGCTGGCCTTCGGCAAAGTGAATCACCGGCAAAAGCCCGCCTTCCTGAAATCAGCCTCGCCTGGCATGTGCCGTGTGGTGGGGAAACTCATGGGCAGCGAGTGGCTGGATGGACCGGTGAAGTGGAGCGTCGTCCAGGAGAGCGAGGAACTGCCGCCCATCGTGTCCATCGGCAGCAAAAAAATGGAGTGGGGGGACATCTATGGTTATCGTGACTCCGACCACATGGTCATCACCTGTGAGGCGCTTCAAGTGAACGACCGTTCATGGTGCGATGTGACCGCCGTCATGTGGATGGAAAAGCTGCTCGTCAAATCCAAGGAGGGCGGTGAGGAGTTTCCGCTGGAAGGCGTCAAAACGCTGCATGGCACGGTCTCCCAGGTGGTGATACCGCGCGAGGCCATGGGCTTTGGCGACGTGCTTTTTCTCATGATGATCGGCTCCTTCTGCGGCTGGCAGGCGGTGCTCTTCACCATTTTTGCAGCATCGGTCATCGGCACCCTGGCTGCCACGGTGCCTCGGGTGCTCGGCAAAGCCGAATGGAGCGCCAAGATTCCCTTCGGCCCCTACCTCGCTCTGGGCGCCGCCCTCTGGGTCTTTTACGGCCCTCAGATGGTCGAATGGTATGTGAGCAAGACGATGTGGCGGTGAGGGCGCGTGCAGCACCTGGGCGAGTGACTTCTTCAACCCAAGTTTCGGGTTGAAGGCCTGTCCGCGAACCCTTACCATCCGGCATCATGGCGGCGCTGCTCCAGATCCCCAGCATCAAGAATGCAACCGCGTTCCATCTGGAGCGCTGGCGGAAGGTGTGCGCGGATCCCAGCCTGCAGCGACTGCCGGATCGCATCGAAACCAACCGCTACGGACACATCGTCATGATGCCGCCACCTGGATTCTCACACACCACGCGTCAATCGGCGATCTTTGCTCACCTGCTGACCTCCATGCCTCCGGGCGCGACCGTCGAAGTGGCGGTGCTTACCAAGGACGGCATCAAAGGCGTCGATGCAGCCTGGATTTCGGAGAGCCGGGTGAAGCGTGGCTTGAAGGACGATGTGCTAACCATCGCGCCGGAGATTTGCGTCGAAGTGGTGTCGCCGGGGAACACCCGGCAGGAGATGGAAAACAAGCGTGAACTTTACTTCGCAGCGGGTGCCGAGGAGGTGTGGTTCTGCGATCAAAAAGGAGCGCTGCATTTCTTCCTCAAAGACAACGCGGAGACGGCGGCGAAGGCCTCAGTCTTGTGCCCGTCGATGCCGAAGCGGGTGAAGGTGTAGCGCGGTCACTTGGTGGTTGAGCTTGGGCTCTGGAGCATGCCGGTGAGAGGCCGAGGCAGGCTCATTTCAAGAACGTATGCGGGCTAGATTGACAATACGCAGCTCTTCCACTGGGCTGTCGTGCCAGTAGGTGACGAGAAATGGATGGGCAGCTTTGACCTTCAGATGCCGCCCAGCTGTGTCTGTGATGAAATAGTCTGCTTGTTCCTTCCACCAGTGACGCTGGATGTGGTGAAGCATTTGCAGCACCATCCTGCGCTCTGATGCCTTCATGCCCAGAATGGTGTGCAGAACATCTTCATCCAGCACAATTTTGGGCAGTTCCGTCATGCCTTACATGCCCTCACGTTCTAGCGCAAGATGCAGGCGTTCTAACTGCTCCAGCGATACCTTTTTACCCGCATCCATGCGTTGCATTCGCTCTGCCAAATTCATTCGATAACCACCATCCTTCTCATTAGAGAGGTGTTCAAGATAAGCCGCTGCCAGAAAGCGGTCTTCGTCCGACATGGCATCGATTTGCTGTTTGACCTGCGTCACAGTCATGTCGGGATAATAAATGATATTCTGCTTCAAGCAAGCCCGGTAGGCGCTATTCCGCCTTCTTCGCCCCGGCCTTCTTTTTGCCCGCACCCTTGCCTTTGCCCTGCGGTTGCACCGGCGGATTGACTTCGCCTTCGAAGGCTTTGTTGCCGAAGGCAAAGCGTGGGGGCGGCATCGTTTCCTTCACCTCGGCCTGCAGGCGCAGGATTTCGGCTTTGAGTTCCTTCACGGTGTCGGCGTAGGCCGGGTCATCGTAGAAGCTCTTCAATTCGAGCGGGTCCTTTTCACGGTCCATCAGCTCCCAGTCGTCCACGTCCGGCTTGTAATAGTGGATGAGCTTGTAGCGGTCTGTGATCACGCCGTAGTGCGGGCGCACATGGTGCGGCACGGGGTACTCGTAGTAGTGGTAGTAGAGTGATTTGCGCCAGTCGGCGGGCGTTTCACCTTTGAACAAGGGCACCAGGCTGCGGCCATGCACATCGGACAGGTTCGGTGCTCCCGCGATGTCGAGGAAGGTGCTGGCGAAGTCGATCAGGCTGACGATCTTGTTGTTCACGGAACCGGGCTTGATGACGCCGGGCCAGCGCACGAGAAACGGTGTGCGCAGCGATTCCTCAAAGATCCAGCGTTTGTCGAACCAGCCGTGCTCGCCGAGGTAGAAGCCCTGGTCACTGCTGAGCATGACCACGGTGTTTTCGGTGAGGCCTTCTTTGTCGAGGTAATCGAGGACGCGGCCCACGTTGTCATCCACCGCTTTCACGCAGGCGAGGTAGTCGTGCATGTAGCGCTGGTAGCGCCATTTCACCAGATCGCGGCCTGCGGGGGCGGCTTCGCGGTATTTCGCATTGCGCGGCTCATAGTAGGCGTCCCAGGCTTTCTTCTGTTCTTCGTTCAAATTGCCGGGAGTCACGAGTTTGACGTCGCGATCCGTCATCGTGCGGTCAATGCCCATGTCGTGGTCGCTCACCGCCTTGCTGCGGCCTGAGTAGCTGTCAAACAGCGTCTCCGGCTCCTCATACACGCGGTCCTTGTCAAAGCCGAGGTAGCGCACTGGCGGCTCCCATTCGCGATGCGGCGCCTTGTGCTGGCACATCATCATGAAGGGTTTGGTCTTGTCGCGCTGCTTGAGCCAGTCGAGCGTGAGATCTCCGATGATGTCCGAAACATAGCCTTGGTATTTCACCGGCTTGCCATTGTCGATCATCGGCGGGTTGTAATACACGCCCTGGCCGGGCAGCACGTTCCAGTAGTCGTAGCCCACGGGATCGGTCATGAGGTGCCATTTGCCGATCATCGCCATTTGGTAACCGCTCTTCTGCATCACCTTCGGGAAGGTGGGCTGGCTGCTGTCAAACTTGCTGTTGCTGTTGTTGTAGAAGCCGTTCGCGTGGGAGTACTTGCCGGTCTGGATCACCGCACGGCTCGGGCCGCAGATGGAGTTCGTCACGAGGCAGCGGTCGAAACGCATGCCCTCCTTGGCGATGCGGTCCATGTTCGGGGTTTCGAGCAGTTTGCGGTGGTCGCCATAGCAGCTGATGGCCTGGTAGGCCAGGTCATCGCAAAAGATGAAAACGATGTTGGGCGGCTGCGCGGCGCTGGCGGCGGACGCGAGAAAGAGTGAGGCAAGGAGAGAGCGAATCATGGTGGGTTGGAAATGCTGACTGTCGAACGTGGAAAAGGTGATCCCTTTTCAAAAGAATCACCCTGCATGCCCCATGGCGGCGGCCATGAGTTTTTCCTGCGTGGCTTCGGCGCGGGTGAACGAGCCGCCGATGCGTCCGGCGTTGAGCATCAAAATGCGGTCGCTCATGCCGATGAGTTCCGGCAGCTCGCTGGAGACCAGGATCACCGCTTTGCCAGCGGCTGTGAGCTGGTTGATGATCTCGTAGATCTCCAGCTTGGCTCCCACATCGATGCCGCGTGTGGGCTCGTCCAGCATGATGACCGTGGGCTCGGTGAGCAGCGCTTTGCCCAGAACCACCTTCTGCTGATTTCCCCCGGAGAGTTTGCCGACGATCGCTTCCAGCCCGGTCGCTTTGACGCGCAGCGATTTGAAGATGTCCTGATTGCGCCGGATCTCCGCATTGCGCTGGATGAATCCGCCACGCGTGACGCTGGACAGTGAAGACAGCGAAAGATTGAAACCGATCTCCTGCTCCAGATGCAGGCCGTAGCGGCGGCGATCTTCGGAGGCCAGCACCAGGCCGCGCTGGATGATCGTTTCAGGCGTGAGATGGCTGAGAGACCGGCCATTGAGTTCCACGCTGCCGGAGACGTGGCGTCCCCAGGCGCCAAACAACTGCATGAGCAGTTCCGTGCGCCCTGCGCCCATGAGGCCGCCAATGCCCAGCACCTCGCCGGCACGCAGCTCAAAGCTGATGTCATGCAGCCGCATGCCGCTTGTTTCTGCATCGGCCACGCTCAGGGAATCCACCCGCAGGATCACCTCGCCGGGCTTGCTGGTGCGGCGGGGGAAGAGATCGCCGATCTCGCGTCCCACCATCTGGCGGATCACCTCGGCCTTGCTGGTATCAGCGGCGTTCTTGGTGCCGACCGTTGAGCCATCGCGCAGCACCGTGATGCGGTCGGCGATGCCAAAGACTTCGTCGAGTTTGTGGGAGATGTAGATGCTCGCGATGCCGCGCTGGCGGAGATCACGCAGGATGTCGAGCAGGATCAAAACCTCGTGCTCGGCCAATGCAGCGGTCGGTTCATCCAGGATTAGAATCTTGGAGTTCTTGGCCAGCGCCTTGATGATCTCCACGAGTTGCTTCTGCCCCACGCCAAGCGTGCGCACGGGCGCGGCGGGATCGAGCTCGACCTTGAAACGGTTCAGCAGCACCTGCGCCTCGTGATACATGCGCGGCCAGTCGATGAAGGCTCCCCAGCGGCGTGGCTCGCGCCCCAGAAAGATGTTTTCCGCCACCGTCATTTCCTCGACGAGCGCGAGCTCCTGATAAATCACCGCGATGCCCGCGCTCTCCGCATCCTTGATCGTGGCAAATTTCGCCTCCTCGCCGTTCACATCAAAGCGCCCTTCATAACTCCCATGCGGATGAATTCCTGAGAGCAGCTTGATGAGCGTGCTTTTGCCCGCGCCGTTTTCACCGCACAACGCATGGATTTCGCCTTCGCGAAGATCAAAGGACACATCCTTGAGGGCGGTGACGCCGGGAAAGCGTTTCGTGATGTTGTGGGCTTTGAGAATCATGGCTGGTTGGATTGAAACACGTCGCTCTCCTTGCGGAAACCATCCTTCACAACGGTCTCGCGCAGGTTTTCCTTCGTCACAGAAACAATGTCCAGCAGTACGCTGGGCACCTCGACCTGTCCGTTCGAAATCGCATCCTTGGCTACCAAAGGCTTGCGTTGGGCCAGTTTCAGCGCCAGTTCCGCCGCCTGCGTGGCGATGCTCTGGATCGGCTTGTACACCGTCATGGCCTGCGTGCCCTGTGCAATGCGCTGGCAGGCGGCGAGATCCGCATCCTGCCCGGTCACGATGATCTTCCCAGCGAGCCCTTCCTCCGTCAGCGCCTGGATGGCTCCGCCCGCCGTGCCGTCATTGCTGGCCAGAATGGCGTCAAAATTCGGACCGTTTTTGGTGATGGCTGCATTCGTGATCTTCTTGGCGCTCTCGGGTTTCCAGTCCTCCGCCCAGTCTTCAAAAATGACCTCCACCTTTCCGGCGGAGATGAGCGGCTGCAGCACATTGTCCTGCCCCTGCTTGAAGAGCTTGGCGTTGTTGTCCGTCTTTGCGCCGTAGATGCGGATGAGGCGCAGCTTGCCGCCTGCGGGGATGCGGTCCGCCAGAAACTTCGCCTGCAGTTCGCCCACCTTCACATTGTCAAAGGTCAGGTAGAGGTCCAGATCGCAGTCCGTGATGAGGCGGTCGTAGGAGAGCACGGGAATGCCCGCTTGATGGGCGAGCTTCACCGCCTTGGCCATCGCTGCGCCGTCGTGCGGAATGATGACGAGCGCATCCACCTTCTGCGTGATGAGGCTCTCGACATTCTGGAGCTGGATGGCGTCGTTGCTGTTGGCGGACTGCACCAGTACATCGGCCCCTGCGGCCTGTGCTTTGGCGGTGAAGAGATCGCGGTCCACCTGCCAGCGCTCTTCTTTGAGAGTGTCCATGGAAAGGCCGATGAGCGGCCGCTGCCGGACTGCTGTGACGCCTGCGCCGCCTCGGGCGAGCACAAGGCCGGTTACAACGCTGAGGGCGCAGGAAACGAGAACGAGCAGGATGCGGACGGGCATGCCTGCTGTTTAGCGATTGCAGCGGAGATTGACGAGCAGAAAATCAGCTCGCCTTTTTCTTCGTGGCGCGCTTGGCCGGGGCCTTCTTCGCCGGAGCTTTTTTGGCGGGTGCTTTCTTGGCAGCCACCTTTTTCACGGCAGCTTTCTTTGCCGCCTTGGGTTTTGCCACTTTGGGCTCCGGTGGGGGGGCTGGCGGCTCAAGGTTCAATTCCATTTCCGGCGCATCGCCCCAGAGTTCTTCGAGCGCGTAGAACTCGCGCTTCTCCGGCGTGAGGATATGCACCATGACGCTGCCGTAGACGAGGATGATCCACTGGCTCTCAAAATTGCCGTCTTTGACATCGGGTGGCGTGGCATGCTCTTCCTTCATGCGCTCGACGATTTCGTCGCGCACGGCACGCAGCTGAGGCGTGGACATGGCCGTGACGAGCACGAAGTAGTCGGAGATGGGCGAGAGTCCGCGCAGGTCCAGAATGCGGATGTTCTCCGCTTTTTTGTCATCGGCGTAAAGGGCGCAGGCGCGGGCGATTTCGAGGTCTTCCATGGTTGTTTTAAACTAACGTGCAGTCATAAGCACGTATTTGGACCTTTTGACAGAACTTTTACGCCTCAGTCATTCGGCATTGATGAATTGCGTCCGTCTCGAGCCCGTCGCTGGCGCGGTCAGGGGTAGAGGAGGTGGCGCTGTCTTTGCGAGCGGAAGCTTTGATTGTGGCTCTGCCAGCGCGCCACGATGCTTGTGGCCGGCACGCCGCGGCGCAGATCGTGGTACAGTGATTCGCTGCCATAGACCTTGTTGAACAGGTTCAGCTTGGACCCGCTCATGCGACCGATGACCTTGCCGCCGGTGAGGCGGTTGATCTCTGCGAGCAGCAGGACATCCAGCGCAGTGAGATCGGCGGTGGCGCGCGGGGAAATGCTCAGGCGCACGCCGCCGAAGCCGTCCTTGGAATAGGGGGAGAAGCTGACGCCGGGGGCATTGAGCCGCTGGCAGTAGGCGTGGAGCGCCTGCGGATTCACCCCGCTGCCTCCGGCATAGCCAAAGGGATTCTCCGTGCCGATGCCGATATCGACTGAAGTGGCACCGCCGAGGATGCCGGTGGTCACATAGTAGAAGGGAGAGGTGGCATGCGGGATATTGGGAGAGGTCTGGTACCAGCGCAGGCCGGTGTCTTGCCAGGTCATGCCCCGGCTCCAGCCCTGCATTTTCACCACGTCCAGGCGCGGCACACGGGCCACCCAGCCATGTGCGCAGGCCATCATGGCGAGCTCTCCGGCAGTCATGCCATGCACGTAGGGCACGGGGACCTGGCCGACGAAGGACTTCCATTTCGACTCCAGCGGCGGCCCTTCCACACGCCAGCCGCCGAGGGGATTGGGGCGGTCCAGCACGACGAACTGTTTGCCGCATTCAGCGGCGGCTTCCATCGCCACGATCATGGTGCTGATGTAGGTGTAGCTGCGGCAGCCGATGTCCTGAAGGTCAAACACCAGCACATCGATGGGCGCGAGCATTGCCGGTGTCGGTTTGCGCGTGGGGCCGTAGAGGGAATACACGGTCAAACCCGTCACGTTGTCCCGCCGCGTGCTCACATGCAGCCCGGCGCCGATGGTGCCATCAATGCCATGCTCAGGCGCATACAGTGCGACGAGGTTTGGCCCCAGCGCCCGCTGCATGGCGCTGCGAGTGCGCTCGCCGCGACCGGTCATGCTGGTTTGATTGGTGATCAGGCCCACCCGCTTGCCACGGAGCAGATCAAAGCCGCGCGAGGCCAGCACATCGATGCCAAGCATGAAGGGACCCTGCTGAGGCTGCTGCTGCTGGTAGGGCTGCTGATAAGTCTGCTGGGGCGCGGCCAGCTCGCATGAGGCCAGAGCCAGTGCTGCCAATGCAGATGCGGCCCGAAGAAAAGCGCGTGGAAAAACCATGCCCTAGTCTTAATGGCGAAAGCGATGAGCGGCAACGATGCGGATGTGGGAAAACCAGCCGCCCTGCTCACTCACCCGCCTGGGCGGTGGCAGCGGTGGGCGCGTCCAGCTTCAGCAGCCGCTTCGACTCCTCCAGCGCAAACTTGGTGTCCTTGAAGGGCTCCCAGCTGATGTCCTGCCAGCGCTGTTTGCCGTGGGTGTCGATGAGGATGGTGGCGTGGAGGCTTTCCTTCTCGAAGTCGTCATAGGCGCGCACGGTTTGGAAGGATTTCAGGCTGCTGTCGCTCAGCAGGGGGAAGGGGAGGGGCTGGCCTTCCTTGAGGTTGAGCTTGGCACGGATGCCGAGGGCGGCTTTCGGGTCGTCGATGGTCACGGCCACGAGCTGGATGCCGGCCTTGTCAAACTCTGGCGCGGCCTTGGCAAAGGCCTGCATCTGCTCCACGCAGTGGCCGCAGTCATGGCCGAGGTAGAAGAGGAAGAGGGTGGGCTTCTTGCTGGTGAAATCGGTGCTCTTCACCGGCTGGTCGTCCAGGGTGCGCGCCGTAAACACCGGGGCATCTGGCGCATGCCAGTGCACAGGGCCGAGGGTGGAGATCTCCGGACGCACGCCGCTGTCGGTGCGTTTGGGGCCCGGAGCAGGCCAGTCGCCCTGGATGCCAAAGGTCTTGGCGAGGGTGTCGAGGCGTTTGGCGATGGGCAGGTCGCGGTCCATGGCGAAGGCCTGCTTGCGGACTTCTTCGAAAACTTTCTTCGCTTCTCCTGTTTTGCCGCAGGCCTGCAGGACCTCGGTCTTGATGGCGATGCCCACAAGGTCGGAGGTGAAGCTGCGGGTCATTTCTTCGGCCTGCACCTTGTCATCCAGGGTCAGCCAGTAGCGTGCCAGGCGCTCTTTGGGCACGTCGAGTCTTTTCAGGTCGGAGAGCAGCTTGTGCGTTTCTGCGCGGCGTGCCGAGCCGTCTTTGCTGGCCAAGGCGACAAGGGCCGTGAGTTCGGCGATGGCGTTGGCTTTTGCCTTCACTTCCGGGCGGGGTGTCTTTTTGGACTTGGTATCGGCGGAGGAGGATGCCGGAGCGGGCTTCTTGGCATCGGCCACCGTTTTCTCGGCGGCTTTTTCGGCAGGTTTGTCGGCGGGTTTTTCACCCGGTTTGGGCTCGGGAGGTTTGGGTGCTGCGGTGGAAACAGCCTGCAGATCCTTCAGGGCGGCGGCCAGAGCGGCGGAGTCTCCGAGATGGTAGCTGGCGATGCCGCGTGCCCACAGCCGCGCGATGTCATGGGCCGCCACTCCCACGGGGGCGGCGGTGAAGTTTTGCACTTCCTTCCAGTGTTCCCATTTCAGGAGGGTTTCGATCAGGCGCGTCCGCCCGTAGCTGGCGGAGGTGCTGGGTTTTTCCAGGGTGTTATAAACCGGATGGCGCGGGATGGCGATGAGGCTGCGTGCCAGCGCCTCGGCATCTTTGGCCCGGCCCAGCTCATTAAAAGTGCGCGTCAGCCACTCCTCATTGTGCGCGTAGTTGTGGATCTGATCCGGCAGAATGCAGGTGCGGATCATGTAGGCATGGTCCACGCGGGTGCTGGCCTCCTGCTGCCATGCGGCGTCATCCGGGCGTTTCAGCTTGGAAAAGGTGTGGCCCGGCATGTGCCACATGTGCGCGATGCCCGGTGCGACCTGCCCGCAGAGTGCGCCGGATTTCAGCGCCAGGATGGGCTTGCTCTGGTCCCACAAATGAATGCGGTAATGATGGGCGGGGTGGTTGGGCTCGGCGGCAAAGACCTGGTCCAGCAGCGCATCCACTGCCTGCAGGCTGGACATGGGAGCCTCCTCGCGGGAGAACCAGATGCGCCAGATGAGAAAGGCCTTCGCCTCCGTGTCCTTGGGATTGTCCTGCACCAGGGCCTCAAAGTCCTTGATGCAGTCCAGGCTCTTCTGCTTTTTTTCCCGCTTGTCGTTGTCGCGGTAGAGGTTTTCCAGCGCGGCGATCCACTGGCGCTCGCGTGGCGTGGCCTTGGGTTTGAGGGGCGCGGCTTTTTTGATGAAGGCGCTGGCGCGTTTTTCATTGTTCACGTTGGCCATGCTCATGCCCCAGTAGGCCATGGCGCAGTCCGGATCCAGCGCCGCCACCTGGCGGAACGAGCGCTCCGCCTCATAGTACCAGAAGCCGTGGAGCTGCCCGACGCCCTGCGTGAAAAACTTCTGCGCGTCCGCGTTTTTGGTGCTGATGGTGAAGTGCACCGCGTCTCCGCAGCCGGGGATGAGCACCGCCGCCTGTCGCGGACCTTCATTAAAGGCTTCGCCATTGGCGGAATGTCCGGGGTCTCCATGAACGTGAAACGCGAGGGCAAGACAGAGGGCTGGAACGATGAGGTGGCGCATGGGGCAGACTGCTAAAACGCTGCTCGGGGTGAGAAACTGTGTCGAGTTGGAAAATAAAATGCCCGGAGGGTGGCTCCGGGCATTCGTGGAAATCACGCTGTGGCGTGAAAAAGGAGGGTTACTTGCCGTATCCGGGCTCCGCTTTGCCGTTTTCATTGATGTGGCCGGTGGTCCAGAGGATGCCGCGGGTGATCAGATCCAGGTAGCGGGCATCGCCGACGGTGGCGGTGTTGTGGCCGATGGTGGTGCTGAAGACCTTGGTCTTGTTCGGGCCGTATTCGTTCGTCCAGGCGACGACGCTGGTGGCTTCGGTGGGCTTGGCGTCAGGGGGCAGGGTTTCGCCCTTCTTGGCCTTTGGTGGCACGATCTGCACGCCGGTGGCGAGAGGCTTGCCGGTGAGGATCTGGATGTTGTTGTAGAGCTCTTCGTTGATGGTGGTCCAGTTTTCGAGACCCTGAGTGATCGGGTGGGTTTTGTCGGTGAAGGTGATGGCGATGGGCTGCTGCGGGCCGTGGCCGGTCGATTGCAGGCCGATCATTTCATACCAGCCCGA
The DNA here is from genome assembly GCA_017301975.1 of Verrucomicrobiota bacterium. Taxonomy (GTDB): domain Bacteria; phylum Verrucomicrobiota; class Verrucomicrobiia; order Verrucomicrobiales; family Verrucomicrobiaceae; genus Prosthecobacter. Next base: position 14,497 of record JAFLEI010000035.1, on the reverse strand, counting down.
GTTGTCGGCGCCGGCTTTCACGGGTTCGCGGAAGTTGCCCCAGCGGTAACTGTGCATGGCGCAGTGGAGATTGATGGCGGGCTTGCCGGCCTTGTGGGCATCGAGAATGGCGGCGACGTAGGCGGGGTCCGTCACATCGGCACTGCATTCGTCGTGGATGATCACATCGAAGTCCTTGGCCCAATCCTTGGCCTTGTAGATTTCAAAGGTGGCCTTGGTGGTTTTGTCGGGATTGTAGGCGACATCCACGATGGCGTTCAGGCGCGACTCGATGCCTTCTTTGAGCACGAGGTGCTGCTTGTCATATTCATGGCAGCAGCCGCCCGCGACGATGAGGACGCGCAGTGGCTTGACGGCGGTGTCAGCGGCCTGGGCGAGGAAAAGTGCCGCAGAAACGGCGAGAGTGAGCAGCGGAAAGAAGAGTCGCATGGGTGGGAGGATTGGTTGGAAACTGAAGCACTGATTGCAGCGCGGATGGAACGCGATGTCGAGCGGGAAAATTGCGGGCAGCTTTGACAGTCCGTGGTTCTGCGGCATGTCTGGAGCGTGGGAGATTTTTTATCATTCGAAGATTTGATGGGCTGGGATGCGGTGGCCGCACGTTTCACGCCGCCGGCGCGGCTGGCGGTGATCGGCGATCCCATCGGCCATTCGCGCAGTCCGCAGATGCACAATCCAGCGCTGCAGGCCTGCGGCATCGATGCGCAGTACATCCGGGTGCAGGTGCCGGTAGGGCGAGTGGCCGAGGCGTTCCGGCAGTTTGCGAAATGCGGCTTTCTTGGCGTGAACATCACCATTCCACACAAGTTTGAAGCGCTGGATGCGGTGGATGAGCTCGATCCGCTGGCGCGTCAGCTCGGTGCGGTGAACACGCTGGCGATCCGTGATGGCAAGCTGCACGGCTACAACAGTGACGGCCCCGGCTTTTTGCGCAGTGTGAAGGAGGCGTTTGGCGCAGAAATCCGAGACCTGCGTGTACTTATAGTGGGCGCGGGCGGTGGCGCAGGGCGTGCGGTGGCGGTGCAAAGCGCCCTCAGCGGATGTCAGAAACTGCAGCTCGTGAATCGTTCCCAGGCCAAGGCTGAAACCGTGGCCAGCGAAATTCAGGCGCTGGGCGGCTGTCCGGATGTGACCGTGGTTTCCTGGGATGATGATGCTTTAAGAGCCGCACTGGAAAACACCGACCTGATCGTGAATGCCACCTCTCTCGGGATGAAGCCTGCCGATGCGAAGCTGCTGCCGGCGGATGCGCTGCGTGCACGACACCTCGTCTTTGACATGGTTTATCGTGCCGGTGGTGAGACTCCGCTGCTGGCGGATGCTCGGCAGGCCGGGGCCAGGACCGTGGACGGGCTGACGCTGCTGCTGCACCAGGGAGGGATCTCTTTTGAGCACTGGTTTGACCGGCCCGCCCCCCTGGAAGTCATGCGCGCAGGCTTGCAGAAAGCCGTGACGGAGTGACATATTGCTGCGTCGCATGAGTTCCTCGCGCCATTTTGTTCTGAGCTTTTTTGGGCCTGTCATCACCGGCGGAGTTTTTTGCGGGCTCATCTGGCTGCTTTCGAGCTGGCTGGAGCGCCACCACATCTCCCCTCTGGTGACGATGCTGGTCGGAGGGCTGGTGGTGGGCATGGTCACGCGCCGGGTTGTGCGGAACTGTGTGGCGGTGAGCTGTCCGTTTTGCGGCGGGAAGAGCTACGAAATCCCCGGCCGGGGCAACCGCTTCATGTGCCGGGTGTGCGGCAAAGACCACTGAGGAAATGAGGCATGTTCCTTGGAAAATGGAGAGGAATCTGGGTTGGGAGCTTTGTTTCCAAGTTTTGCATACATCAGCATTTCCCTGAGATTTGGCCTAGGAAAATAAATCGGCTTGCTGAATCTCTTGAAAGTCGTTACTTATATCCAGCGTTTGAGTCCACGGCTCCGCCAGCGGCTTTCTACTGAAAGCGCTTTTTTCCTGACTTTCTCCGCATGATTTTTTCTTTGTCGCGTCCACACACCCCGCATGATCGGGACACAGCTGGCGCGTGCATGTCGGAATCGAGTCCGTGCTGATATGATGTTTTTTTCAGCGCGTCTCACCCAAACACTTTTCCAGGTGCCTGCCACACGGCGGCCTGGAGTTTCGAACACACCCGGAGGTATCCTATAAGCAATCCATTCCAGCAGTTGAGCGGCGGCAATTTTGCGCCACGTCCCCAGCAAAACCAAGGCACAGGCGGCCCACCGAGGCCTGCGGGCCCGGCCGGCCCCGCCAATTCAGCACCTGCCCCTGGCGTACGCCCTGCGGGGCCTGCCTTGGGAGCACCAAGACCCACCGGACCTGCGCGCCCAGCAGGTGGGTACCAAGGCTCAAGCGGAGCGTTTCGTCCCGGTGGCAACCGCCCCGGTGGCCGTGACCGACCCAACGGGCGTTTTGTCGATCAAACCCGCATCAATGAGCGCATCCGTGCGCCGAAGGTGCGCGTGGTCGAGGAGGATGGCCATCATCAGCTGGGTGTGATCCCGACTTCGCAGGCCATTCGCATCGCCAAGGAGCGCGGACTGGATCTGGTGGAAGTGGCGCCAAACGCCGATCCGCCCGTGTGCAAAATTGTCAATTACGGCAAGTACAAGTACATCCAGGAGAAGCACAAGAAGGAGGCCCACAAGCATCAGAAGGGCGGCAAGGTGAAGGAAATGAAATTCCGCATCGGCATCGACCCGCATGACTACCTGATCAAGATCACGCACGCTGAAGACTTCCTTGCGGAAGGGCACAAGGTGCGCATCCAGCTGCAGTTCCGCGGTCGCCAGATGGCGCATCAGGAGCTGGGACACCTGCTTGCCAAAAAGATCAAGGCCGACCTGCTCACCATGGGCCACGTCGATCAGGATCCGCGCATGGCTGGCCGAAACATCAACATGCAGCTCAGTCCGTTGCCGGAGCGTCAGCGCCAGCGCAAGTTCAAGACGCACCTCAAAGGTGTCACTGAACACAAGGACATCGAGCATCACGAAGGACACGATCCGCGCGAGGACAAGCATGATGAGCACGACGACCATCATGACGATCACCACGATGATCATCCAGGCGAGCAACCAGCACAGGCTGCGCCGCCAGCGGAGACACCCCCGGCTCCCGCTGCGGAATAACTCATCACGAAGGGCAGGACGCGAGTCCTGCCCTTTTTTTGGTCACGCCACGGAGGCCGCCAGATCTCGCATCGACTGGTTCATGTCCGGGGCGCCGAAAGCCGAGGTGCCGCAGACGTACAGATTTGCGCCGTGCTGTTTGGCGATGGGGGCCGTGGCGGTGGCGATGCCGCCATCGACTTCGAGGTGGAAGCTCAAACCGTGTGCGTCACGGTAGTCACGCGCGGCGGCCAGTTTGGGCATCGTTTCCTTTTCCATGAACGGCTGACCGCCGAAGCCAGGAACGACGGTCATCACCAGCAGGAGGTCGATGTCCCGGACGTAGGGCAGTGCCGCTTCAAAGGGGGTGTCGGGGTGCAGCGCGAGACCGCAGTGCAGGCCCGCTGCGCGGATGCGCTTCAAGGTTTCGGCCACACTGGTGTCGTAGTTTGCCTCGACGTGGATCGTGATGTTCTGGACACCCGTCTTGATGAAGCGCTCCAGATAGTGATCCGGGCGGTGGATCATGAGATGCACGTCCAGGTACATGTCCGTGCATTTCCGCACCACCTGCACCATCTGCGGGCCGAAAGAGATGTTGTCCACGAAATTACCGTCCATCACATCCAGGTGCAGCCATTGCGCGCCGGCGTTGGCGGCACGTTTGACTTCAACGTCGATCTTCGACCAGTCGGAGGCCAGCAGGGAGGGAAGGATGAGGTGCGTTGAGTGATTCATGCCCTGAGATAAGGTTCAGGGTTTAAAGTTCAAGGTTTGAGTTGATGCGGACCGCGTTTATAAAACGCGGTGGACGAGCCCCTGATCATCAATCCCTTCGACGACGAGTATTACATGCGCGATGCGCTTCGCCAGGCGCGCAAGGCCGCCCGGCAGGACGAAGTGCCCATCGGTGCCGTCATCGTGCATCAGGGCAGCGTCATTGGCCGTGCGTGGAACCAGGTGGAGACCCTCAAGGACGCCACCGCCCATGCCGAAATGCTGGCGCTCACGCAGGCTGAGAGCGCCTTGGGCGACTGGCGGCTGACCGACTGCGATCTCTACGTCACCAAGGAACCCTGTCCGATGTGTGCCGGAGCCATCATGCACTGCCGGGTCCGCCGCGTGATCTTCGGCTGCCCGGACGTCAAAGGCGGTGCTGCGGGCGGCTTCTGGAACCTGCTGCAGGCTCCGAATCTGAACCACCGCACCGAGATCACCCCCGGCGTGCTCAATGATGACTGCGTCAGGATCCTCAAGGAATTCTTCGCCGAAGCCCGCCGTCGGCGCGCCGAGGGGCTGGAACATAAAAAGGGCGCGGCCAAAGAAGCCGCTGATGAGGGTGGCGTGGTTTTTGACGGACCGTGAGGCATGGAGGGGCTGATCCTTTGATCGAACGGCATTTTCGCCCAGTCCGAAGCGCAGTGCTTACTCTTGCCCTGCGAAGGACGCCACCACACGGGGTTCTGCGCCAGCCTTGAGGGAGAAGATCTCGCAGCTCGCAGCGAAGGCATCGCTGGCGTAGCGTTCGGCGAGATCGGCGGCAAAGTCATTGAGCAGCTCAGGCTTTGCGGGGAAAACGTAGAGGGAGTGGCGGTCCGGGGTGGCCACCCAGATTTCCGGGCCAAAAAGTTCGGTGAAGATCTTGGGCAGGGAAGGGGCGATGAGAAGTGCGGCGTAGAGCGGGGAATCCCCGCGATAGACCGCGTAGGCGATCCTGCCGTCATCCCCCCTGATGAGTTCGGGCCGGATCTGGAGGATGCGTTTGTCTGCCGCAGCCTTGGCGCGGGCGGCAAAAGATTCGACACTAAGGCCGAGCTTGGTGAACGCTTCCACGGAGTAGGGCTCGACCCCGCTGACCGCTGCGGTGCTCTCGCGATAGCAGGTAAACACGGTCTGCTGCGAGTTTGGCAGGGTGATGGAGTAGGCACCGCGCATGGCCTTGGGCTCAGGCATGAGCAGGAGGGATTCGAGCTTGCGTTCGACGGCAGCGGGCTGCTGGGCAGGCAGGGTAGTCACCAGGAGAAACAAGAAGGAGATCAGCATTCGCATGGCGTCAGTGTGGCGTAAACTGGCGGTGGGAGCAAATGCACGAATGACGGCTTGGAGGTATCTCTATGGGCGAGATGGCTCGTCTGAATTGGTGAATAACTGAGAGTCATTGTGAATAATTATTTCAAAAAGACTGAAAAACTGCTTGCGGGTTGTTGGGGACTCGCCAGAATGCGCGCTCCCCAAGGCCCGGCCTCTTCAACGAGATCGGCAAATCAAGATCCTCCACCGAGGCTCTTCATTATCGGAACCAGAACCGGAAAAGTCTGCGTGTGCTCATTGTGAGCATGGCGCGCTGTCCCCCGAAACTGGCTACGAATAAAGCCAAGGTTCACAGCTCTTTCACACCATGCCCACCATCAATCAACTCGTCAGACACGGCCGCAAAGACAAGGCGGTAAAGTCGAAGTCTCCTGCGCTTGCCAAGTGCCCGCAGCGCCGTGGCGTCTGCCTCCAGGTGATGACTCGCACACCTAAAAAGCCAAACTCCGCTTTGCGTAAGGTGGCTAAAGTGCGTCTGACCAACGGTTTCGAAGTCATCGCCTACATCGGTGGTGAAGGTCACAATCTTCAGGAGCACAGCATCGTTCTGGTGCGCGGTGGACGTGTGAAGGATTTGCCCGGTGTGCGTTACCACATCGTTCGCGGCACCCTTGACTGCCTTGGTGTTGATGCCCGTCGTCGTGGCCGTTCCAAATACGGTGCAAAGCGTCCAAAGCCAGGTGCTGCCGCCGCTGCCGCGAAGAAGAAATAATTTCCGCTGATCTCACTCTTTATCTCATCAAGCCATGGCCCGCAGAAAACGCGTTTACACCAAAGAAGCCCGCAAGGACAGCCGCTACGACAGCGAACTCGTTGCAACGCTCATCAGCAACATCATGCTTGATGGCAAGAAGTCGCTCGCAGAGCGCATCGTCTATTCCGCCATTGAGACGCTCAACGACAAGACCGACAGCGTCGATCCTCTGGAGCTCTTCAACCGCGCCATTGAGAACACCAAGCCACGCGTGGAAGTCAAAGCCCGCCGCGTCGGTGGTGCCACCTACCAGGTGCCCCTCGAAGTTTCTCCTCGTCGTCAGGAATCCCTCGCCATGCGCTGGATCGTTGGTTTCGCCCGTGGCCGCAAAGGTCAGGCGATGCACCGCGCCCTCGCCAATGAGCTGAAGGACGCCGCACAGGGGCAGGGTAATGCCGTCCGCAAGCGTGACGACGTTCACAAGCAGGCTCAGGCCAACCGCGCCTTCGCCCACTTCCGCTTCTAATCGTTCCACTTTACCTTCTCCGTCCACTTTTCGTTTCTCCGACCCATGTCGAACCCCAATTCCCCCAACCGCGAATACCCACTTGAGCGCACCCGCAACATCGGGATCTGCGCCCACATTGACGCGGGTAAGACAACCCTGACTGAGCGTATTCTGTTCTACACCGGCATGATCCACAAGATCGGCGAAGTGCATGACGGCGCTGCGACCACCGACTGGATGGAACAGGAAAAAGAGCGTGGTATCACCATCACCTCCGCTGCCGTGACGGCACGCTGGAAGCAGCTCAAGGAAGAAGGCATCTTCAAGCTTCGTGAACTGGAAGACATCCGCGTCAATATCATTGACACACCCGGCCACGTGGACTTCACCGCTGAAGTGGAACGTTCCCTCCGTGTTCTTGATGGTGCGATCTTCGTGCTTTGCGGTGTTGCAGGTGTGCAGCCGCAGTCCGAAACCGTTTATCGTCAGGCTGAAAAGTATCGCGTTCCTCGTATCGCCTTCGTGAACAAGATGGACCGCACCGGTGCCAACTTCGAGAACGTGGTTGATGACGTCCGCAAGAAGCTCGGAGCCAATGCCTGGCCGATCCTTATTCCAATCGGTGCTGAAGAGAATCTCATCGGTCAGATCGACGTGGTGAACCAAAAGGCCATCATCTACAATGATGACGAAAAGTTTGGCTCTTCCTACAAGGTCCGTGACCTTGAAGGCGCTGAAATCGAGAAGGCAAAGCTGGCCTATCAGGGCCTTGTCGAAGAAATCTGCAACCAGGATGAAGAACTGGGCATGAAGTTCCTCGAAGAACTGCCAATCACGATCAAGGAAGTCAAAGAAGCGCTTCGCCGCACGGTGATCGCCAACAAGATCATTCCGATGGCCGGTGGTTCCGCCTTTAAGAACAAGGGCGTGCAGTATCTGATCGATGCCGTGATCGACTATCTTCCAGGGCCTCTCGACATCGAGCCGCAGACTGGCCAGCTCGTTGATGATCCAGAAACCAAGGTGGAAGCCATTCCAGATGACGCCGGCAAGTTCTGCGCTCTTGGCTTCAAGCTCTGGTCCGACAAATTCGGCCGCCTCGTGTTCTTCCGTGTGTATTCCGGCAAGGTTTCCAAGGGCGACACAATCTACAATCCCCGCACCCGCAAGTCTGAGCGCGTGGGTCGCCTTATCCAGATCCAGGCAAGCGTTCATAAGGACATCGACACCTGCTACTCTGGCGATATCGCCGCTCTCGTGGGTGTGAAGGACGTCCGCACTGGCGACACCTTCTGTGATGAAGATCTCGACATCCTGCTCGAGCCACCCACATTCCCAGAACCCGTTATCTCGATGGCCGTTGAGCCGAAGACCAAGGGTGACCAGGAAAAGATGGGCAACGCCCTTCAGCGCCTCTCGGAAGAAGATCCGACATTCTTCGTCAAGACCGACGAAGAAACCGGCCAGGTCATCATCGCCGGCATGGGCGAGCTTCACTTGGAAATTCTTTGCGACCGCCTCAAGCGCGAGCACAAGGTGGAAACCACCACTGGCAAGCCACAGATCGCCTACCGCGAAACGCTCACTCAGCCAGCCGATGGCGAAGGAAAGCTCGTCAAGCAGTCCGGTGGTCGCGGTCAATACGGACACGTCGTCATCAAGGTGCGTCCTGGTGAGAAGGGCTCCGGCATCGTCGTCGAAAACAAAGTCGTTGGCGGCACGATTCCCAAGGAATTCATCAACCCGGCCAAGGCAGGTTGCGTGGAAGCCGCTCTGAACGGCATCATCGCTGGTTATCCAGTGATCGACATGCACATCGAACTCGTTGACGGCTCCAGCCATGAAGTGGACTCCAACGAAAACGCCTTCAAGATGGCTGGTATCTTCGCCGTGAAAGACGCTCTCAAGAAAGCCAAGTGCATTCTCCTTGAGCCGATCATGGCCGTGGAAGCTTCCACACCTGAAGACTATCAGGGCGACATCATGGGAGACCTTAACCGTCGCCGTGGCAAGATTCAGGGCATGGACAGCCGCGGCACCACCGCGATCCTGCGCGCTGAAGTTCCCCTCTCTGAAATGTTTGGCTACTCCACCGCCATCCGCACACTCTCCTCCGGACGCGCCAGCTACTCCATGCAGCCTTCTCACTTTGAGCAGGTCCCGCAGCAGATTGTTGAGCAGATCGTCGAGCAGCGTGGAGGCTCCAAGGCATAACGCGCACGCGCACTGAAACTCTACCCACCGGACCACCGTCATGACAAATCAACGCATCAGAATCCGCCTTCGCGCCTATGACTATCGCGTGCTCGACAAGAGCACTGCCGACATCGTCGAAACCGCCAAGCGCACCGGCGCACGTGTTGCAGGCCCCATCCCGCTGCCAACCCGCATCGAGAAGTTCACCGTGAACCGCTCCCCGCACGTCGATAAAAAGTCGATGGACCAGTTCGAAATCCGCACGCACAAGCGCCTGCTGGACATCGTTGACCCCACCTCCCGCACCGTGGACGAGCTCAAGAAGCTCAATCTGCCTTCCGGCGTGGACATCACCATCAAGATCTAACGCGATCTCATCACTTTAATAACAGGAGGACAAATCATGAGTCTCGGATTGATCGGTAAAAAACTCGGAATGACCAAAGTCTACGACGCCAAAGGCGACGCGATCTCGGTCACAGTGGTTGATGTCAGCGGCAACACCATTCTTCAGGTGAAGCGCAGCGACGGCAAAGACAAGTACAGCGCAGTGCAGGTCGGCTACGGCGACCAGCTGAAGGATTCCCGCGTCAGCAAGCCGCTGCTGGGCCACTTCAAGAAGCACGGCTGCACGACCGCCAAGCGCATCGTTAAAGAATTCCGCCTCACCGGCGACGACCAGCTGCCAGCAGCAGATGCCAAGCTCGACGCCAGCATCTTCAGCAATGGCCAGATCGTTGACGTGATCGGCAACACCAAGGGCAAAGGTTTCCAAGGCGTCGTCAAGCGCTGGAACTTCGCCGGTCAGCCTGCTTCGCATGGTCACATGATGCATCGTCGTCCTGGTTCCATCGGTTGCCGTCTGACCCCAGGTCTCGTCTGGAAGAACCAGAAGATGCCCGGCCATGACGGCACCACCCGCTGCACCACCCAGAATCTGGTCGTCGTGCAAAGCCGTCCTGAAGAAGGCATCCTGCTCATCAAAGGCGCACTCCCCGGCAACAAAGGCAGCATCGTTGTGGTGCGCCCCGGCAAAAAGGCCGTTGCCAAGAAATAACCACGAGGAACTGAACCATGTCCGCGACCATTCTCTCAGCCGACGCCGCCAAGGCGGCCAACATCCAACTGACCGAGGGCTATAAAGGCTCCCAGGCTCTCAACGACACGCTGGTGGCCTACCGTGCCAACCGCCGTCAGGGCAACGCCCACACCAAAAACCGCTCTGAAGTTTCCGGCTCCGGCAAGAAGCTCTGGAACCAGAAGGGAACCGGCAATGCTCGTATGGGCAGCAAGCGTTCCCCCATCTGGAGTGGTGGTGGTGTGGTCTTCGGCCCACGCAACACGACCGTCTGGGCCAAGAAAACCACGAAGGGCACCAAGAAGCTGGCCCTGCGCGCCGCTCTGACCGCCCGCATCCTTGATGGCGAAGTTCTCACCGTCGGCAGCTTCGCTGTTTCTGATGGCAAGACCAAGAGCTTCATCGCCGCCGTCAATGGCCTGACCACCGCAAAGAACGTGCTCCTCATCGGCAAAGGCTTTGATGAGCTCACCTTCCGCGCCGGCCGCAATGTCCAGAACGTTCAGCTTATCTCCGCTGACGAAGTGAATGCCGAACACCTTCTCCGCTACCGCAGCGTGGTGGTGACCGGTGACGCCCTTGAAACCCTTGCCAAGAGGACCGCCTGATCATGAAAGACCTTCATAAAGTCATCAAAACCATCCGTCTCAGCGAAAAAGCCACGCTGCTGGGCGAACAGAACAACGAGTACGTGTTCTCCGTGGATGTCGAAGCCACCAAGATCGACATCAAACAGGCCATCGAAAAACTGTTTGGCAAAAAAGTCACCGGTGTCCGCACTGCGAACTATGACGGCAAGGCCCGTCGTGAGCGCCGCGCCGATTACGGCCGCACCAATCACTGGAAGAAAGCGATCGTCCGCCTCAAGGCTGGCGAAAAGTTCGACCTCGCGTAACCCCAGGCCCGCAACCCTTTAACTTATCCTACCGTCATGGCGCTGAAAACATTCAAGCCAACCACGCCCACCAATCGCTACAAAGAGTGGAACTCCTTCGACGAGATCACCAAGCACTCTCCGGAGAAAAGCCTTACCGTGGCTCTCCGCAAATCCGGTGGCCGTAACAACACTGGCCGTATCACCTGCCGTCACATCGGCGGTGGTCACGACAAGCGTTACCGTCTCATCGACTTCAAGCGCTCCCGTCGTGATGAAGCTGCCAAAGTGGTCGGCATCGAATACGATCCGAACCGCTCCGCCCGCATCGCCCTTGTCGAATACAAGGACGGCCAGCGCGCCTACATCCTCGCTCCAAACGCCCTCAGCGTCGGTGCTTCGGTGATGGCCGGCGAAAAAGCGGCTCCAGAAGTGGGCAACGCCCTGCCTCTGAGCAAGATCCCTCTTGGAACCTCGATCCACAACATCGAGCTCTCCCCCGGCAAAGGTGGCGTTGTCGCCCGTGCCGCTGGTCAGGCCGCCGTGCTTTCCAACCGTGAAGGAGACTTCGCCCTGGTGCGCATGCCTTCCGGAGAAATCCGCAAGATCCTTGCTGTCTGCTACGCCACAATCGGCCAGGTCGGCAACGTCGAGCACATGAACGTCGTCAGCGCCAAGGCGGGCCGCACCCGCTGGCAGGGCACCCGCCCAACCGTCCGCGGCATGTGTATGAACCCGATCGACCATCCGAACGGTGGTGGTGAAGGCCGTTCCAAGTCCGGTGGTGGTCGTCAGCACTTGCTTAGCCCGTGGGGCCACGCGAAGGGTGAGAAGACCCGCAACAAGAAGAAGGCCACGAACAAGCTCATCATCCAGAGCCGTCACGCCAAGAAGTAATCCATTCCTCACTCACGCACTCACATGGCACGCTCCCTCAAAAAAGGTCCCTTCGTTCAGCAAGCCCTCCTCGACAAGGTGGACAAGCTTAACGACGCCAAGCAGAAACGCCCCATCAAGACCTGGGCCCGTTCCTCCATGGTCACTCCTGACCTTGTTGGCCACACCTTCCTTGTTCATAACGGCAAAGACTTCGTCTCTGTCTACGTGACTGAAAACATGGTCGGACATCGTCTCGGCGAGTTCTCCCTGACCCGTCTGTTCAAGTCTCACGGTGCCGTCACCGTCAAGGCCGCCAAGTAATTCCTGAGAATCGAGATTCTTCATGTCACTCCGCACCGCCATCACCTGCACCACTCTCTCGCTGCTTCTCGCAGCGGGTGTGTCAGGTCTGCGTGCGGACGACAGGCTCGAAAATCAGGAACTGCACCTCTCGCTTCAAGTCGCCGCCGCGAAGATCCAGGCACAAGACGCTCAGCTTCTTGCCGCCAAGGATAAAAACGACGCGCTGGCTCAGAGCGCCGCCGCCGCCAATGCTGAAACCAACGAACTGAAAGACCGCTACGAAAAGCTGCGGGGTCTGCTCGAAGGTCTTGGCGTTGGAGCCCTCGAAAACTCCAAGGATCAAACCCAGGAGCGCCTGCTCGCTGCCCTCAGCGACCTGCGCATCATGAAGGAGCAGCGCGATGAACTCGCCAATGCTCTGATTGAACTGGCTGAATCAGGCATGGGCCTGATGAAGAGCTCTCAAAATGCTGATCCTGCCGCAGCCGACCGCCTTAACAAGGCCATAACCACCGCTGATGCCGCGCTTGTCAAAGCCGGTGGTGGACAGAACGGCCAAGCTGTGGGTGACCTGCAAAACGCCCGCGTCGTCAGCCTGAAGAGTGAACTCGGCATCGCCGTCCTCTCCATCGGTTCCAAAGACGGGGTGAAGCCAGGAATGCCCTTTGAAATTTACCGCGAAGACAAGCCCATCGCGAAAGTCCTTGTCACCGAAGTCCGCAACTCTGTGTGTGGGGCTGTGGTGCAGGAACTGGCCACTGCCAATGATCCCGTCCGCGTCGGTGACCGGGGTCGCGTCGATCTCAACAAATCTCTCTAACGAAGTCAAGAACCCCCCCTCGCTTTATGTCCGTCCGTTCCGTCCTCAAATACGCCAGGATCTCCTCGCAGAAAGCCCGCCAGGTCACACGTGCCATCACCGGCATGCCCGTTTCCCAGGCGCTGAGCGTTCTCGACTTCACTCCAAAGAAAGCCGCATTCCTTGTTGGCAAGACTCTTCGTTCCGCCATCGCGAACGCTGAGAACAACCACGAGCAGGATGCCTCCGAGTTCATCGTTCAATCAGCGGTTGCCACTCCCGGTCCTTCCCTGAGCCGCATCATGCCACGCGCCCGTGGTTCAGCTGCTCCGATCAAGAAGCGCATGACCCACATCACCGTCATCATCGGCGCGCCAAAGGCTGAAGAAGCCAAGGCCGAAGGTGAAAAGAAGGCCCCGAAATCCGCACGTCGCAATGCTCCTGCCGTCAAAAAGGCAGCGAAGGCCAAGAAAGCTTCTGAATAACCGCAACGCCCCCCAACCGCACCTCTTCACTTTATGGGACAGAAAGTAAATCCGATCGGCTTCCGCCTTGCAGTCACCAAAGACTGGCGCTCCAAGTGGTACGCACCTGAAAAAGAATACGCAGACTCGCTCCACAGCGATCTCGCCATCCGTGCCTACCTCAAGGAAAAGCTCATGCAGGCCGCCATCTCCAAGATCGTCATTGAGCGCGCTTGGAACCAGGTTCGCGTGACCCTCCACACCGCCCGTCCGGGTCTCGTCATCGGCCGTAAAGGTCAGGAAATCGACGTGATGAGCCAGAAGGTCTCCGAAATGTGCGGTGGCAAGCAGGTCAAGATCGACATCTTCGAAATCAAGCAGCCAGAACTCGACGCCCAGCTCGTCGCAGAAGCAGTCGCCGTTCAGCTTGAGCGCCGTATTTCCTTCCGCCGCGCCATGAAGCGCTCCGTGCAGACCGCCATGGACATGGGTGCTGATGGCATCCGTCTCCGTTGCGCCGGCCGTCTCGGTGGTGCTGACATCGCCCGTGCCGAGTGGTATCGCCAGGGCAAGGTGCCTCTTCAGACCCTGCGTATCCCGATTGATTATGGCTTTGCTGAAGCCCGCACCGTTTACGGCATCATCGGCGTCAAGTGCTGGATGAACCGTGGCAATGCCCCTGAAGGTGTTTCCCGCCCACAAGGTGACCGTCGCCCACGCAGAGATGACCGTCGCCCAGGCGGCGGCGCTCCAGGTGCTCCTGGTCCTCGCGGTGGTGATCGTCGCGGCCCGCAGGGCGGTGGTGGATATGGTGGCGGTGCCCCAGCTCCTGCCCAGGCATAAATTGCTCTTTTATAACTAAACCCTTTCTACCGGACCTAGACGTATGGCCCTTCTTCCAAGCAGAGTAAAATATCGTAAATCGCAGCGTGGCAACCGCGGCGGCAACGCCACCAGCGGCAACAAGCTCGACTTTGGTGACTTCGGTCTCCAGGTCCTTGAGCGTGGCTGGATCAAAAACATCCACATCGAAGCCTGCCGCGTCGCCATCACCCGCTTCCTCAAGCGCAAAGGAAAAGTGTTCTGCCGCATTTTCCCGCATAAGCCAGTCACCCAGCGTCCACCTGAAGTCCGAATGGGTAAGGGTAAAGGTGCTCCGGAATTCTGGGTTGCCGTGGTCCTTCCAGGGCACATGCTGTTTGAAGTTTCCGGCGTGAACGAGGCCACCGCCCGTGAAGCATGCCGTCTTGCCGCCACGAAGCTTGGCCTCCGCTGCCGCTTCGTCAGCCGCGAAAGCCTGCACAAATAAACAACGCGAACCGCGAACAGAATTATGAAGATCAAAGAACTCCGTGAATCGACTGTGGAAGAACTTTCCGCACGCCGTCGCGAACTGAAGCAGGAAGCGCTGAATCTGCGTGTGCAGCAGAGCGCAGGTGGCGGTCAGCTCGAAAATCCAGCCCGTCTGACCCACATCCGCCGCGAGATCGCCCGGAT
>JAFLEI010000034.1 GCA_017301975.1 Verrucomicrobiota bacterium | reverse complement strand
ACACACACTCAACACGAGGCGAATCACTCGCCGCAGAAGTCCCAAAAAAACGAAAGACAAAGAAAACAACAACACACCTTTGACAGAGCCCTCATAGCAGGATGGGTGTGGCGACAGCCCTCCCGTCTCTCAGCGCACGACACGCGCCCACCGCGCCGCAGTCCTCATCTTTCGTATTATACCACGATCCATTGAAAACAGGTCTGTATTTCAGCCTCACAAGGTTCCCTGTTTGAAATCGCATCCATGGCGTCGTGTGCCATCTGCTGCCGTTCTTGTCGTTGTCTTGAAGGCCAACGGCCTTCTGCATCATAGCGAAGGGATGCCGAGCCTTGGCGAGCGCTTCCCTGGATAGGCCACGCCCGATCCGGGCAGCAAATCCAGAGCTTTCGCCGCGCAACAAATTCTCCAGCAGCGTTTCAACGCCACCCCGCAGCAGCCATGCGCGCCCAAACCCCCTCGATTCAAACAAGGATCACACGCTTCTCTTGCCCGCCGATCAACAGACCCGCTTTCTATTGAGAGTGGTATTATAGCGTTTTCCAAAACTGGTTTCCGCATAGCGGCGCATGGCCACGTGCCCTGCCCAGCGCAGGTGGGGCTGGCTGTCCTCAGCCAGCAGCCGTCGAAGCCCATCATCCGCGATCAATGAACAGCCCGCTAAATGGAAAGGAGTTTTGCGAACTGCTATATACTACCTGCTTTCTGTGTCCCTCCGTAGCTTTAGCTAAGGGAAAAGCAGTCTCCGGGCGCGTTACCCAGCGCCAGCTCAATACACCAGCCCCCGAAATCCCACCACCCGGTGAAACGTGATCAAGTTCCCATTGTGCGCTGAATGCGCCTTCTCATCTCCACTTCGGCTCACAATGCATAGATCCTCCTCGTCCACACACATGCTCGCATAGTGCCTCGACTCCTTCGGGCTGTCTCCCTTGCACACCAGACCCGCAAAGCACCAGTCCATCATGTTCTTCGAAAAGTGCAGCACCAGCCGCTGCCGCTCATTGTCCGGCAGCCCCCAGCGCTCCTTCGCCAGTTGTTCGGGGCGTGTCATTGAATCCGTCGCTTGCGAACTCAGCAGCCAGTACAGCTTCGTCTTCGCATCCCACTCCACATGAAACCTCATCTGCCCGCCAGGGCAGGGGACATACAGCATTGGCGTGCCCGCAGGCGTCTTCACCACCGCCGTCGTCATGCTTCCATCCTCGTTCTCCTTCACCTGCGCGATCGCCGCATAGTTGGTCATGCCCGTGTGCGCCCGCATCCACAGGTGAAAAGTCTTCCCATCAGGATCACACCACACATGATCCGGATCCGT
Organism: Verrucomicrobiota bacterium; assembly: GCA_017301975.1. GTDB lineage: Bacteria > Verrucomicrobiota > Verrucomicrobiia > Verrucomicrobiales > Verrucomicrobiaceae > Prosthecobacter. The sequence continues at coordinate 73,254 of JAFLEI010000034.1, read as the reverse complement.
AAACTGCACCACATTCGTCTCCAGCCATCCCAGCGGCGCGATGCCTCGTCCCTTCGGCGGCACCAGAAAAGTAACCTTCTTCTGGTCCACCGGATAAAACGGCAGGCCAAAGGCATTCAGCATCGTTGCCTCCGGCAAATCCTCAAACACCAGCTCGCTCGCAAACGTCCAGCTCTTCCTCTCCGTCAGATCAGCATCCGCCTTCGCCCGCATCAGCACCGGCGCCAGATCCGCCACCTGCCATCCCTGAATGCCCCGCTTCGGCGCATGTTTCTCCATCACGAGATACACGTTCCCCTTCACGAAGAGCACATTGCACGCGGATTGATGCCAGATGCCCGTGTCGTTGAGAAATTTCCGTTCACTCCACGTGACGCCGCCGTCATCGGAACGAATGATCCCCACCTGCTTGTCGCGCCCAAGAATATACAGCGACTTTCCCGCCACAAACGGCCGCCCGAAGCTCAGCTCAAAATTCGCCCGATGCGTCCAAGTCTTGCCCCCGTCATCACTGGTAAGAATGCGTGACTCATGAAACGCCTTGCCCTCCGGCGGCACCAGTTTCCCCGCAGACGAAACCTCATGTGTCACCACCAGCCTCCCCGAAGGCAGCCGGCAAATCCCCGGCGTATACCCATAAATCCGCGCCGGATCTGGCGAAGTCCAGATCGCGACATGATCTTGCGCCAGCGGCCTGACTTGCGCCGCAAGCGGTAGTGTGAATGCCGAGACCAGCAGGAGGAGGCGATGCATAAGGCGCGAGATTACTTCGGTTGGATGACCTGCCCCTGCTTCGTCAGCAGCGCCTGCATCTCCCGCACCGGCACCTTGCGCAGTTCGACGTTTTGCTCGATCGCCAGATGCGCCGCCACCCCCGCAGCCTGTCCCAGCGCCATCCACGTTGGCTCCAGCCGGATGCTTGAAAACGCCACATGTGTTGTGCTCGCAGGCACCGGCACAATCAGTCCGTCGATCTTCTTCGGCACTATGATCCGATACGGAATCTGATACGGCCGTGTGATCTTCTTCAGCATGCCCAGGTAACCCTCCAGCACCACCGTGTCCCCCGGTTGGCGCTTCTGCATGGGGAAACTGTCGATCGGAAACTCACCCACCGCGATGGCATCCTCATGCATCCGCTCGGAGGGCAGCCCCGGCTGCTCGGTGATGTTGCGCTCGCTCAGCGTGAACTCGCCCACGAGCCTGCGCCCTTCACGGACGTAAAGCTGAAACGGGAAGTGCTGGTATTCAGGAAACTCATCTCGGCAGGGCTGATACTTCAGCGCCGTCTCATGCGCATTGTCCGGCACTTCCTCATCGTGCTGGAGAAACCACAGCAGTCCCAGCGAGAGATCGCGGATCCTGGCGGTGATGCGCTCGCGTTCCGTCCACCCCGCCTCAATGTATCCGGCATTCTCCTCCGCAAATACAAACCCCAGCGGCAGCGGCTTCATGTTCAGCTCCACCTTCTCATTCGGCAGCTTCCTCACCGTAAAAGCAATCGTCGTCAGATTGCCGCCAAACCTCCCACCCTTCAGATCATCAAAATATCCTAGATACCGCGTGCGATCATACCCCGCCGGCGCAGCCGTCAGCGGCACCTGATTCTCCGGGTTAGACGACAGCGGAATCCGAAACGTAAACGCCTGCATCCGCTTGTCTCCAGCCCCCGTGCCACCGATCCGCTCTCCCCCCGGCACATTGTAGATATGCCCCGCATGCGGTTCGCCGAAGTCGTCGCGCGCTTCACGGCCCAGTCGAAATTCTGCGCCAGCGGAGGCAATCAAATCACCTTCGTAAGTCGCATCGACAAACACCTGAGCGCTCAGCTTCTGCTTCTCATTCGTGGACCGGTTCAAAACCGTCACAGCCACCACCCGACCATCCTTCACCTCCGCGCTCATCAGTTGATGATGCTTCAGCACCGTGATCTTCGGCTGCTCTTTCACAAAACTCTCCAACACCATCTCCGCCACCTTCGGTTCATACCAGTAGCCATCCTTGCACAGCTTCACCGCCTCCGACTTCTCACCATAAGCCGCGACATAGTGCGCCTTCACGCGATCCACAAACTCGCGAAAAAATCCCTGAATCATCGCTCGGTTCTCGATGTCACTCGCCCCCAGCCCGCTCGCGCTCATCCCACCAATGCGCTTGTGATACTCCACCAAGGTCACCGCATGCCCCAGCCTCGCCGCCGTCACCGCCGTGGCAATGCCGCCCGGCGTCCCACCAATCACCACCACATCCTGCGCACGCAGGATCGGTGCGAAAAACACGATCAAAAAACAAAAGTACTTCATGGCTTCGTTTGCAGTTTTTTCCCCGGCAGCAGAAACAACCTCCCCGCCTCATTACAGATGAGCAGATTCGGCCCATTGCCACCCAGCATCGTCCCCACCGCCCCCGTTTCATGCGCACCACCCGGTTGAATGACCTTGCCCTCGTCATCCTGAAACGTCAGTGGCCTCGCAAATCTCATCTTCGCATTCGTCCCTGTATTGATCATCACCAGCGGAGTGCCGAGCGTCTTCTTCAGCTTGGTCGGCAGCGCGGAGTCCACCAGCCTGCCTATCAGTCCGCCCACCACCGGATTCTGCCCCAGCGCCGCCATCGGATACCCCGTCTCACGATCCGGAATCGAGCACACCCGCCCCGTGCCGATCACAAAGTCCAGCTTCCCATCCTGATTCCAGTCAAAGAAGTCCAGCTTGCACCGCCCGCTCATTCCACCCACACCACCGCTCGCGCCTATCGGCTTCCCATCCTCCAGCAGCAGCTTGCCGCCGTCCTCCACATTGCAGTCATCAATGCGCGAATAGAGGTGAAAATGATCCTCTCCATCCACGATGGCCAGCGCCACACGTCCGTCGATCTTTGCCACCGCCGCACGACAGCGCCACATGCCGTGCAGGTCAATCCCATCGCAATAAATCGGATGCGCAGGATCAAGCTGCGGCTCCGTCTTCGTGCCACGATTCAGATAAATCAGGTAGTTCCCCGTGATGTCCCCGGTAATCAGATCCGGCAGACCGTCACCATTCCAATCAGTCACGTTCGGCGAGAGATACCCCCACCGTGCCTCCTGCAGTCCCTGCAAACTCCCGGCATAGCCTGCCTGCACCTGGATCTCACGCCCACCCGCCCGCACCCGCGTTGCCGGCAGAAACCTCGGCTCGTCGTTGCCGCCCGTGTTCTTGAAGAACAGCACAAAGCCCTCTGAGTTACCCGCGATGATGTCCAGCACCCCATCACCATCCCAATCCACCGTCGTAGGCGCTGGCAGCGTCCCCGCATACAGATCCGCATGCTCCTGCAGCACTGAAGTCGGCTCTGTAAAAATCGGCGCACCCGCCTGCGTGAACTTCCCCGTAAACCGGTAAAAGTAGAGCGATCCCTCCCCGCACGCGATCAACCCCTCTCCATAAGCGCACACACTCGGGTTGATGCTCGGATGCCGCAGCGCGTTCCCATCCTCGCCCGCAATGAGGCGCTTCTTCTCCAGATCAAAGCCGCTCGCAGCCTTGTTGTGATAATACACCAGATTCCCCTGCCGCGACCCCGTCAGCAGATCCCGTTCATGGCCGCCCCCCAGATTGATCGCCGTGATTCCATGCATCGAAAAATACACTTCGTTCTTCGTCTTCGTGATCTGCCTCGCCTTTCCGTCCGCCGTCACTCCCATCAGATAGCGATACCGCAGTTCCCCCACCGCAATGCCCGATGAGTTGTACGGCCGCCACTCCTCCGTGTTGGGGATCCCCTCTGCGCCCTTGCCGCCATTCGACATCTCAAACGCCAGATCATATCCGCCATCCGCATTCACCAGCACCCTCAGGCTCCCCGGTGACTTCACCGCTAGCGGCAGTTTTTCACGCTTCGTCTCACGAAACTCCACTTTCTCACGATCAAACTCCGTCGTCACCAGTTCGTCCTTGTCGATCCACAGCCCGGCGATGCTTCCATCCTTCCGCTGAAACACACTGCCCTTGTCCTTGAACGCGCACTTCACGTCCACCGGCTGCGCAAACACCGGCGCGCCTGTCTCCGCCGTGTCCACCCAGCGAAACAAATGCACTGCCTGCGGCCCGCCGAAACCCGCCACAAACAAATCGTCCTCCTTGCCGCCAAACACCTTCGCATGCCCGAGCACATGATGATTCAGATTCACCAGTGCCAGCGGCCCACGGCCATTCTTCGCCGCCGAAGCCAGCGCCTTCGTCCCCTTGGGCAGATGCGGCTCCACCGCCAGACACACGGTGGTTAGAAAGTAGAAGAGAAAAAGCAGCTTCATGAGGAATCAAAGGCACCGAGACAAGAGGTCTTGGTAATCGCCCGTAACGCATCATTCACCACCCCATTTATCCAATATTATCCCCCAACACATGCGGAATCTTGAACCCCGCATGCGCATCCTTGACTCCAATCCCCCTCGCCACTTTCTGACGATCACTCTTCGCATTTGGCCTCCACAATTCCCTGATAGCGGTTTGCGAAACTGATTTCCAAAATGCCCCCGCATGCCGCGCTGCTCCAGAGCTGGTAGGGACGCGTTGCGCGCGTCCCACTTTTCGGGTCTGTGTCACCCGCAGGCCACCCAAAAAGGTGCGCCGTCCTCGCAGCCTTCTACACCGCAATGGCCGCGAGACCGCACTGGGACGAAGGATTTCACGGAAGCGCATAACGCGTCCCTGCCATCCCTGAGGCATCATGCCCCTCCATGGAACATCGGGCATTCTCAGACCTCCTTACCGGAAATGAGTTTTGCCAATTGCTCCAGTTCTACATGGTTAGACTTGCTCTTCAGGCAGGTTGCTTCGCCTGACGTCTCAGCGCAACAAAGTAGCCTTGTTCCTGTGGAACAAGGAACGCTCCGCCTCGCCCCAGACGCTTAACCATGTAGAACTAGCAGCCTGTCCCACTTGGCTCAATACAATGGCTCAATCTCAATAGAGCCCCCACATTCGCCCTCAGCCTCAAACGTGTTCAATCGAGAATCCTACAGCCGATTCTCAGGCGCTTAAATTCCTAACTCCGACAGGCTGCTAGCCCCAAAGGGGCGACATAACGTAGCCCAGGGCAAGCGAGCCTCAGCGAGCACCGCCCTGGGTTACATCTCAAAGCCGGAAAGCAAACCCAGCACCCCTCTGCACCCAGAAGCCACCAGCAGCGTTCACCAAACGCCCCGCCACACACTGGTGCCAGGACGTGCTCTCTCCATTCAATCCTACTTCGCAGCCCCCGGTGGAGTCAGCTTGCACGACTGCCACGCCAGAAACCGCCACTTCCCATTCTCCAGCCGCCACACCGCCAGAAACGCCAGCGTCGGCTCGATGTTCCCCGCCTCCGTGCCGATCTTGAACTTCGCACTCCCCGTCATCAGCGCGATCCCCGGTTTCGGAATCGTAAAATTTCTCTCCACATAGTTCACCTCTTGGTACTTCGTCGTCCCCTTCAGCAACACCTCAATAAACGACGCCTTCGTGTCCACCACCCCCGTCGAATGCGAATAGCGCAGCTCATCCGAAAAGATCTCATCCAGTTTCTCACGGTCCGGCGATTCCATCGCTGCCACTCGGGCGTCATCCGCAAGCTGCAGGGAGGCTTGCTCCGCATCAGCCGCAAATGAGATGACAGTGATGAGGCAGATCAGAGAGGTAATCAGTGTTTTCATGGTTTCGATGTTTTAGCAGTCAGTTGTTTCACAATAAAATTCCAAATGTCGTCATACCCCTCAGTGGGGTGCCCGGGATACTTCACATAGCAGGTAGCTCCCGCCGCCAGCGCCAGCTTCTGAAATCCCACCGCCCACGCAGGCGAGTGCACATCATAGTTGTTCTGCGTCAGCGGCGTGTGCACCTCCGTCTTCTTCCCACTGCTGTCCACCTTCGTCTCCACGATGTCATCCGGCTTCGTCATTCCCCACTCGTTCTCAAAATACATCGGCGTCGCGTTCTTGTGCAGCAGCCAGTCCGGCGACCACTTCTTGATCACCGGCAGCAGTTCATCACGCCGCTTCAAAGATTCCTCAAAGCTGCACCCCAGCGCCGGCGCGCCCCACTTCACCCCCGGCACCCACTCCTGCATCCGCTTCGGGTCGATCGTCGGCTGGCAGCGGTACGCCGCAATGCCCCTCACCAGTTCCGGTGCCTCGCACCCCACATACAGCGCCGGCAGCGCCCCCTGCGATCCTCCGCCCAGCGCGATGCGCTTCGGATCAAGCTTCCACTTCTCCGCATTCTCCACCACAAACTTCACCGCGCTCATCGCATCCTCCAGCACATAGGAGATCGGCTCCTGCACCTTGTCCTTGGTCGCATCCTCCATCGTCCTCACCTCCACCGCGATCACCGCAATCCCATGCGGGAAAAATCGGTTCACATCCACCGCATGCTTCGACGCCTTCCAGATGCCGCCAAACCACATCAGCACCGGAAACGGCCCTTCCCCCTTCGGCGGCAGGTGAATGTCGATCAACTGATGCGCATGCGCCCCATACGGCACATCAGCGTACGCAGGCTTCGGCGGCTCGGCCGCCCGCGCTCCGGTCAGGCAAAAGAAGGCAAGCAATGAAAGCAATCTCATGGCTGTTTGGACTGGGTCTTTTTCAAATATTCCGACGGCGTCATGAACTCAACGTTCTTCGATTTCAGAAACTCAATGATCCCGGTAAATCCCTCCCAGCGCTTGTCGTCCCATTGATCCGGATGCCCCTGCAGCACCAGCACCTCCTTCTTCGCCGCCTTCGCCTCATAAAAGTTTTTAAACTTCTCCAAGTCCGGCACAAACGTCGGATTCTCCAGCGCCATCACCCGAGGAATGCTCAGCCGCTTGTAGTGCTTTGGCTTCTCCGGCCCATACAGCCAGATCGTCACCTCCGGCACCTTTTCCATCGCTTCGTCCGTCGCCTCGGTGGTGCCGCTCCAGTGCGGGCCAAAGGCCGGCAGCGTAAAGCCCAGCTTCTCCTTCGCCAGTCTCTCCCCCTTAGCCAAAATCACCCGCTGCTCCTCCGCCGTCCCATGCTCAAACTCCCCCGGCTCACTCGCTGTCTTCATGTGGTAGCCATGCATCCAGAACTCGATCAACCCCGCCGCCTGCACATCCTTCAGCCACTGAAAATACAGCTCATTGTCCTTCTCCAGCGACTCCGTGATGATTCCAAACGACCCCTTGATCCGATTCGCCACCAGATAGTCATGCACCTTCAGCCACCGATCCGACACCGGCTTCGCCCCCACACGCCTCGCGATCACATCATCCAGCTTCAGCAGAATGATCTGCTGCGCCCGTGCTTTGGGGGCGAAGCACGAAAGAAAAACAGCGAATGTGAAAAGAAGGAGTCTGGGCATGGCGGTTGGGAAAGGCACAGTTGTCATTGAGCAGCGTTCTTCAAAACGAAATCCACCAGTTCCTGGCACTCAAAAAACGACGGCCCCACCTTGTGCCCCTCACCAGGAATCACCTTCACCTCAATCTTCCCTCCTCCCGCCTCATACCGCTCCTTCAACAGTCCCGTGTTCAGCTCATAAGGCACCACCACATCCGAGTCGCCATGCACCACAAACATCGGCACCTTGTTCGCCAGCAGTTCCTGCAGGTTGTCCACGGGATTGAACTCCTTCATCTTCGCATTCAGCTCCTCTTCAGACATGTCAAAATCCGCCAGCGTCTGTGCCTTGGAATTCTTCAGCGGCCAGCTCGCCAGATTGCACACCGGATAGATCCCCACCCACGCTCGCACCTTGTCCGGGTTTCGAAACGCCCACGCCAGTGTCATCATGCCACCACGGCTCTGCCCCAGCAGAATCGGCTTCGTCGAATAGCCGCGCTTCACCATCTCCTCATAAAAGACCGTAAACTTCGCCGTGCTCCCCGGCGCACCTCTCACTTCTCCGAGATCGTATCCCGCGATGCTGATCCCCGCCTTCATAAAGGCCTCGTAATACATCTTCCGTCCAAAGAGCGACACACCTCCCAAAGTCGGCGCATACCACACCCACGGCTTCCCTTCCGCAGGCTTCGGCGCGGCATAGAGAAAGGCCTTGTGCCCGCCGACCTCAAAAACCTCCGCCGCTTTCGGCAGAGCTTCCTGGGCGATGGCGGACAGTGCCAGACTGACGGTGAGGAAAACGAGGCGGCAGGTGTTCATGAGTGGAATGATTCTATCGGCTGCGCACGCCCCGTTATTTCCTGGTTTCGAACGCCCGGAAGTAATGCAGCACCGGATAGTCGTAGCGGTTGCCAAGGGCCTCCTTCAGCTTGCCAAGACTTTCCATGCCATGCTCGGCGGCCGCAGCTCGGAGCTCATCCTCCTCTGCGGCAGTGAAGTAATCGCGCGGATCTGCCTTCAGTTCGCCTTGCTGAATCGCCTGCGCGAGGTGCCCGTGAATGGTGCTGATGGCAAAACCCCGCAGCGCCGCGATCTTTTCCGCACCGTGTCCCTGCCGATGCAATCGCAGGCTTTCCAGCATGGTGCCGTTGAGTCCCCCATCGATCTTCATCTTGGGCGGTGGTGGCGGCGGAGCCTCCTCGGCAAACGTCTGCCTCTCATGCATTTCAAGCCACTGCGCGATGACCCCCATGAAGGCCGCCCCGTAGTCCGCGAGCTTCTGGCTTCCCACTCCAGGGATGGCAAGAAAACCCTGCTCCGTGCGCGGGTACTGACGGCACATGTGGCGCAGACTCGCATCGCCAAAGACCACGTAGGGCGGCACCTCGCGCTCATCGGCAAGCCGTTTCCGCAGAGCTCGCAGCTCTTCGAAAAGCCCTTCGTCACAGGCGATGCTGCCCGCCTTGGCCACCTTCGCCGCGCTGGTGCCGGCCTTCACCGCCACCGGCACACGCGTGAGCATCACCGGCGTTCGATTCATGAGCGCGGCCGCTCCCTTTTTCGACAAGCTCAATGTCTGAAACGAATCAGACGAAGCATCAATATATCCCAGGCGGATAAGCTGCCGCCCCAGCGCCGCCCATTCCTCACGCGGCACATCTTTGCCGATTCCGTAAGTGCTGAGCTGGTCATGATACCACTTGCGAATCTTTTCCGTGTTCGCCCCCGCGAGCACTTCCACCACATGGTTCAGCCCGGTGCTGAAGCCGCTCTTCTGCCGGATGCGAAAGATGCAGCTCAGCAGCTTTTGCACATGCGTGGTCGCATCCCAGGTCTCACGCGGCTGCAGGCAGATGTCGCACCCGCCGCAGTTGTCCCCCGGCCACTCTTCGCCGAAGTAGTCCAGCAGCGCCACGCGGCGGCACTCAGTCCCTTCGGCAAAGTCCGCCATCAGCCGCATCTGCCGCGCCGCAAGCTCCGCAGCCTCGGCGTCCGTCATTTCATCGAGAAACTTCAGGTTGCGCACCAGATCACCGCGCGAGTACAGCAGCACGCACTCGCTCGGCAGGCTGTCGCGTCCGGCACGGCCCGTTTCCTGATAGTAGCCCTCGATGTTCTTCGGCAGATCACCATGAATGACATAGCGCACGTCCGGCTTGTTGATGCCCATGCCAAAGGCGATCGTGGCGCACACCACATGCGCCTCATCCCGAAGGAAGGCCTCCTGATTCGCTGCCCTCTCTTCCGGTTGCAGTCCCGCATGATAAGCCACCGCCTTCACTCCCTCAGCGCAAAGCGCCGCCGCCAGGCTCTCCGCACTTTTGCGCGACTGCACATACACGATGCCCGCCTCCTTCGGTCGCTGCCGCACGAAGTCATAGATCTGGCTCGTCGCCTTTGCCTTCGGCAGCACCGTGTAGCTCAGGTTCGGCCGGTTGAAGCTCGCCAGAAACACCTCCGGCTCATGCAGATGCAACTGGCTAATGATGTCACCGCGCACCTGCTCAGTCGCCGTCGCCGTGAGCGCCAGAAACGGCACTCCGGGCAGCAGGTCGCGCAGTTTACCCAGCGCGCGATACTCCGGCCTGAAATCATGCCCCCACTGGCTGATGCAGTGAGCTTCATCCACCGCAATGGCAGCGACGTTCCAGCGCTTCAGATCATTGATAAAGTCCGGCAGCATCACACGCTCCGGTGCCACATACAGCAGTTTATAAAACCCCTCATCGAGTCCCGAGCGCCGCCTCTGCGCCTCACTCCCCTGAATGGATGAATTGAGAAACGTCGCCGCCACACCGCTCGCCACCAGCGCATCCACCTGGTCCTTCATCAGCGCGATGAGCGGCGAAATCACCAGCGTCAGCCCCTCCCTCGCCAGCGCCGGAAGCTGAAAGCACAGCGACTTCCCCGCGCCCGTCGGCAGGATCGCCACCACATCCCGCCCCGCCAGCGCAGCATCCATGATCTCCCGCTGCAGCGGGCGAAAGCTGTCATAGCCAAAGGTCTGCTTCAGCAGTGGGGCAAGGTCGGCGTGGCTCATGGCAGATGCGCCGTCAGTTGGATCGGTCCGTCTTCAAATTTCACGGCACATTCGGCAGAGACTTCAGCCACGCCAGATTAAACACATAATGATTCTTGCTAGTGATCAGCTGCACGTTCCCATCACGCGTTTGGATGACGGAGAGATATCCGCAGGGCTCCGCCATCGTGTCACTGAGCACACAGACACCACGGTCGATCATGTTGACGGACTGCTCCTTGCCCCCCGGCGTGATCAGCTTCCGCACCGGCCACGTTTTTCCTTCATCAAAGGACACCGCCGCAAACATGCCAAAGCCCGTGAACTCCCCGGTCTTCGATCGAAACGTCATGCCCTTTTTGTTTTTCCAGTCACGCCATTGATCCGTGAAACTGCACAGCAGAATGCCTCCTTCGCTCAGCCGGATCATCGCAGCCCGTTGCACGCTGCTGATTGCAGGAAACTCGCTCGCTTCATACGTCCACGTCTTGCCCAGATCACTGCTGTAGCTGATCGGCGTCTTGAACCCAAACTTCTCCTGGTCTTCCGGCTTGTCATTCCGGCTGAAAGCCATGATGCGCCCGTCGGCCAGTTGCACGATCGGCGCATGAATCCCTGGGTAACGATAGCCCATGCCACCCGGCCTGAAATCACTCGCCCGCTGCTTCACATCATTAAAATTCCACGTCTTCCCCTCGTCACGGCTGAAGACCAGACTGCTCTGCCTGGCATCATTCGTGATGACCAGCGTGCCATCCGCCAGCCGGATCATCTGATTCCCAAACTCCCCCACCGGCTGCGCGAAAATGGGAGGAGACCACGTCACACCATTGTCAGTCGAGGTGCGCACCACATTCTCATCCCGCCCTCGTGCCAGGTGGTACAGGGTGTCTTTGCCATCCCACCAGATCTTCGGCCCATGATCATTCACGTCGGCCCCATCCCAGAAAGGAGAGGCCGGCTCCCATTCGCTCGAACCACGCCGCAAACGGCTCGCCACATTACACAGCTCTGTTCCGCCCTCATCCACGCAGGAGTACCACACCGCCAGTAAATCCCCGTTCGGGCATTCAGCAATGCCCGGGCTGTGATTGTGCGCGGAGAACAGCGGCCCATACGAATCCTTCGCGATTTTCACAAACGGCTTCGGCCCCATAAACACCGGCACATCCTGCGGCCCCGCCTCAATCTTCATCACCCCCTGCCTGACATCCTGCGCGTTCAAAGGCGCCGCTGTGGCATGCAGCATCTGCCCCGGCGGCATCTCGCCCATCACCACTCGAAATCCCACCCGGTTGCTCCGCGTCTGCGGCAGCCATGCCGCCCGGTTCGCAGAGCGCAGCAGTCGTGCAAAGCTGGAGTGATGCCCGCCACGAATCACGCGGAAATCCCCCGCGCTACGCCCCAGCGGATCGCTTTGCTCCGCCGCCTCATAAGGCCCGTACCAGTCCAGACACCACTCAGACACATTGCCATGCATGTCATGGAGTCCCCAGGCATTCGGCACCGTCTGTGCCACCTTCAGCCCCGCCTTCGCACCCTTGCGGTAGGGCTGCGGCCAGGGTTCGCTGGTGAAATACCGCTCCGCATAGCCGATGTCGCTCCACCACGGCTGAAATCCATCCGGCAGCGCATCACCCGTATAAAACAGCGTCGTGGTGCCCGCTCGGCACGCATATTCCCACTCCGCCTCCGTCGGCAGTCGATACGTTTTCCCCTCCTTCTTAGACAGCCATTCGCAGAACTTCATCGCCTGCTCCCACGTCACCGCATTCACCGCCTCATCACCCGCTTCTTTCGGTCGGAAATCAGCCTCATAGTGCCGATACTGCTCCACCGTCACCTCCGTGACCCCCACATGAAACGGCTGCGTAATCGTCACCCGATGCGCAGGCTTCTCATCCCAGTCCGCATCATCAAACTTCGTCGGATGCTTCACCATCTTGTAATCCGCCGCCGGCCCTTCCTGCCCCATCGTAAACGATCCCGCCTCAATGCGCACCAGCTTCATGCCGATCGAGTTCGTGATGAGGTCTGCCGCGTGCAGCGAAGCTGTCATGGCAAGGCTCAGCATGAAAGTTCGTGTCATGAGTGGATTTCCCTTCGTGAAGTGGGTCATTTTTTGAGAGCCTGAACTTCAGTTACAGCTTCGTCCCGTTCATCTTCGTCCACGGGCTCCATGCCCCCATCGCATGCTGCAAAATCTTCCTTTTCCAGATCTTGTTCATGCAAAACGCATACAGCACGTCCTTGTCCTTCCCGCCGATCGCCACCGCCGTCACACGGCTGCGGTCCGGCACCGGCAGAATGATCTGCGTCGGCCCGTCATCCGCGCTGATCTGCACCCCGCTCTTCGTCGCAAAGAACTGCCGTCCTTCGATGGAGTAGCACACACACTCAGGCCCGGCGTCGTCTTCCCAGTCCGCCACATGCAGATGAAAAAAGCGCTCCTTGTTTTTCAGCGTTCCATCCTCATCAATCTGATAGCTGTACGCCCACTTCGAGTGACCCTCCGCCACAGACAGCAGCCACTGGTCCGGCCGGTACGCCATCCCCGTCGCAAACTTGATGCCCTTGTCCACCAGCGTCTTCTTGCCGTCCTTGATCAGCCACACCGTTCCCTCCTCCCTCGGCTTGTCGCCATTCGTCGTCACATACAGGTTGCCGTTCGGCATCGCCAAAATCGAATGCCCCAGAATGTCCTCCATCACCACACTGCCCACACCGCTCGCATCAAAAGACATGAGCTTCCCCGACTTCTCCGAGATCGTGTAAAGCTTCCCATCCGCGCCCATCGTCACGCAGTGCGCATTCGTGTCCTTCACAAACTCGCTCACCTTTCCATCCACCCCGATGCGATGGATCTTGTTGTTCGACGTATCCGCAAAGAACACTTCTCCCTCCGCATTGCACGTTGGCCCCCGCGTGCTCTTAAAGCCCTCCGCCAGCAGCTCCCATCCTTCACCAGGAACAATGACCTCCTGTGCACGCGGCGCGCTCGGCCCCGCCTTCACGTGCTCCGGCCAGCCCTTCCACAGAAAAGCCATCGCCTCCAGATAGTTCTCCGCATACCCCGCCACATGTCGTCCCTCGATGCTGCGAAACTGGTAGTCATAGCCTGAAAACTTCAGCGCCTTGTCCATCTCCAAATCGAGAAGATACCAATCCCCCGCGCAGTTTTCCATGTCATGCGTCGCGGTGGTCAGATACGCACGGATCGGCTTCGCTTCAAACTTGCGCACCATCGTCGGAAACTCATGTCCGCCGCGAAACGCCACCCAGCTCCCGCTCGCCGCATACACCCGGCTGAAAGCCTCCGGCCGGTGCCATGCCGCCGTGAAAGCCGCGATGCCTCCGCTGCTCCCACCCGAGATGCACCGGTCATTGCCATCCGTGGACATCTTCAAATCGAACTCCTTCGCCACAAACGGCAGCAGCTCATCATTAAGGAAACGCACATTCTCATCGCCCACACCGTCATACTCCAGATCACGATTCCTTCGATCCAGCGTGCCCTTCATCGGCGCCGGCAGCGTGCCCGGCTTCACAAACACACCAATCGTCACCGGCATCTCCTTCGTGGCGATCAGCGTCTCCATGAAAGTCTTCTCCCGCGCATTGTAGCCATCCGTCTTCACATAAACACACGCCGGCTTGCTCCCATCATACTGCGCCGGGATAAACACCGTCACATCACGCACCGTCCCTGGGAAAACCTTGCTCCGGTTAAACTGCACCTGCTTGATCGTCCCCGCCAGAATCTCCTCGGGCTTGATCGCCACCGGCACATACGTCGGCGCAGCAGGGGCCGCCGCCTCCACTCCCGCGATCGCCGTCCCCGCCAGCGGCTTGATCTGCCACTGCAAATGCTGGTCATTCGGATTGTGCTGCCACAGATCGATCTTCGCGCCAGCCTCCTTCTTTCCACCCAGATCATCCATCCCCTGCGTCGGCGCGTGCTTCGGAATGATCGAATAAGAACCCGCCTCATTCTTCTGAATCTTCCACATCTGCCAGTCCTTCCCGCTGTCCGTCTCCAGCACAATGCCCGTCCCGTTCTTCACCCCGCCCTTGTCCGCCGCTAGCGTCAGCGTCGTGCTGTACGAAGGCTTGATCCCATAATACCCATCACCCTTCGGCACGATCATCCACTTCTGTCCCGCCTTGCCTGCCGGATGGCCAATCGACACCCTTGTCCCCTCCGCCGTCCCCGCATCCACCGCCTCCAGCACCATCGCTGGCGCGCTCACAGGCGCGATAATATAAGCCCCCCAGTCTTCAGCGGAAAGGTGCGAGGTAAAACCAATGGCTGCTGCCAGGCAAATGCGGCGGATTGTATGTTGGGACGGCATGACGGGGGTGGAAAAAGAGGGAATGTAACGCGGTGCCTGCCGCATTCATTCCCTCTAAAATAGTCAAACTTCGAAGCCTCGGTCTTTTCACACTTCGCTTCTTCCTCCCACTACTTCACCGCAGCCTTCGGCGGCTCCACCGTCACTTCCGACTCCGGTACCAGAGTGATCGCCACATCCGCGCCTTTGAGAAATTTGTCGAAAAAGTTCTGCATCAATTGGATCACAGCCGGCTTGCCAAACGCAGCCCCACCATGCCCGGCTCCGGGCAGCGTCTGCAGCCACACGGACACGTCCTTCTCCTTCAGTGCCTTCTCAAGTTCCTCGCTCTGCGCATACGGCACCAGCGTGTCATGCGTCCCATGCAGAATCAGGAAAGGCGGATTGTCTTTTGAAACATAATGCACCGGGCTCACCGCATCCGCCTTCTCCTTGTCATCCAGCTTCGTGCCGATCAGCTCCGAGTAGGGGTCCTTCGGCGTGTTAAACGCAAAGATGTTCTTCACGTTCTTGTCCTCCGCCGCCTGCTGCACCACCGTGCTGAAATCCGACGGCCCAAAAATGTCGCACACCGCCTGTACCCGGTCCGACTGCTCCTCATTCCCGCCGATCATCGGGAAAGCCTTCTTGCCGCCCGCCGTGCCGACAAGTGCGGACAAATGCCCGCCCGCAGATCCTCCTACGACCCCGACATGTTCCGTGTCAATGTTGTACTCCTTAGCATGCGCGCGCAGCCAGCGGATCGACGCCTGGCAGTCCTGGATCTGAGCCGGAAATTTCGCCTTCTGGCTGAATCGATACTCCACGCTCGCCACCGCATACCCCTTCATCACCATGCCCGCCACCGCGCACGGAAACTTGCTTCCTCCCATCCACCCGCCGCCGTGGATGTGCACAATGAGAGGCATCGGTTTTTCCGCCGCCTTTTCAGGAAGATAAAGATCCAGCTTCTGCGCCTCATCCCCTTCAGGAACGTAGGAGATGTCTTTCTCCATCTTGATCCCCGGCGGCAGCCCCGGTGCCTTGCCCTGCGCAAAGGCAGAGTCACACACCAGCAAAGCAGCACACGCTGCGACAATCACACGGCAGGAAAGCAGGGAGAGAAAACAAGATTTCATGAGTGCTACCTCAAACGCACCACACCGCCCTTCCTAGCTGAAAAGCAGACGAATGTCCAAAACCCGCCGCACTGTCCGGCGCGGAGTGGTCCGCACTCTCCGAGTGCGGTTTCCCTCCGCTCATCACCGGCAACGGCAAACCTCCTTCACTCCCCCAGTGGCGGCGTCCAAAACGTCCCCTCAATCGCCCGGTCATCCTCCTTCGGCCCATTGTAATAATAGACGGTGAACACCCGGCCATCCGGCCTCACCAGACTTCGCGGATACCCCAGGTCTCCATCAAAGCCATCCTCCCGCAGTACAATCTCCGGACCCCACGTGATGCCGCCATCCGCGCTGATGCATGCCCGCATGCCCGAGGGCTTGTGGCGATAGCCATAGCTCACCGCCACACGTCCATCATGTAGCTGCACCAGGGCAGGGGGATTGCCCCCGATCTTCGTCACCGCTTTGCCAGTCATCGTCCACGTCTTGCCCAGGTCCGCACTGCGCCACGCCTCGATAAACCCAGACACCTTCGGATCAGAACGCCGGATCGTCGTCAAAAGCGTCCCATCCTTCAGCTTCAAAGACGAAGGCATGATCGCATACCCGCCCTCCACCGGCTCCGGCCCGATCAGCGATACCAGCTTCCAGTTCAATCCACCATCCGTCGTCCTCGCGCAAAACACACGCCCTTCCTTCCCATCATTCTCCTTCGCACAGCTCCCAAACATCAGGCAGTCCTGCTTGCCCAGCACAATCAAATCCGTTCGCGTGCAGATCTTCTCCACACCCTCCACCGCAAACGAGTACGGCCCCTGCCACGTCTTGCAGCGGTTCAGGCTCGTGTAAAACCACGAAGGGCCCGCATGCAGTCCACCAAAGCGAAACATCAGCGCAAAGTCCGGCGCGGTGAAATCCAGCGGCGCTGTCAGCGGCGCAGGCTTCGCTTCTTTCTTCGGATCTTTGAAGGGCACATCCTCCTCCGTCTTCCACGTCTTGCCACCATCCAGGCTCCGCGCCTGAATCTCATAGCTCGGCTTCGTCCGGTCAATCCGGTGATCCGTCGTCGTCTGCTTGTACCACGTCGAGGTAAACCCCGCCACCAGCTCATCCCCCCACTGCCACAGCCCATGATTCGCCGGCCACCCACCATAGCGCCCCGGCTCCTTGTAAACGATGACGTTCTCCTGCGTCGCGGGCTTCAGTTTCGGAGCGCTGGCCTTGGCCGCCTTCTCGGCGGCGATCTCCAGTTTGGCCCCATCATCTGCCATCAAAGCACAAGAGGTCAGAGCGAACGTGAAAAGAAAAAAGCAGGTATGTCTCATGATTGGAAAGAGGTGTTGGTTTTCATGGTTAGACTTGATCATCAGGCAGGCTGCTTTAGGCCGACCTCTCAGCGCAGCAAAGTAGCCTTGTTCCTGTGGAACAAGGAACGCTCCGCCTCGCCCCAGACGCTTAAAAATATAAAATGCGAGACACACACAGTGTCATCATTTCGGCTGCGCACTCCAGAGGCTGAGACCACGAAACTGCGCCCCTTCGCCACGCGCCACCATCCCGATACGCCCTTTGCGATCCTTGAAGCGCTCATGCCTGGCCTCCAAAGTATGATCATCAATTCGCGCAAACCACCGATCACCGCACACTTCGACAGTGAACCGATGCCATGCTTCAGGATCAAGCTTCACTTCCATCTTCGTCAGCTCTTCACGGCGCGTTTCCTTGGCAATGCCGCTCATCTTCTGAATCCAGATCGCCGTGGGCGTGATCACAACACGGCCCTGATGCAAATTCGGCTTGTTCGTGTCGCGGCACACAAATCCAACCTGCGGTGAGCCACCGAGCTTGAACTCTCCCGTCAGCACATAGTCACCAAGATCCACCAAATGCTCGCACACCGCCTCATGGCCGTTCGGCCGGTTCTTGCTCGGGCCTTCCTGCGTCGCATAGGCGGCACCATCCACAATGCTCCAGGTGCCAATGCCCGCGCGCCAGCCCTCCGTGCCAGGTTGCCGTTCCTTCGCAAAAGACTCGGGCCGGTCAAACTTCTCAGCGGCGACCAGTTGTGTCGCTTGGCAGATTTGGGTGGCAGGCGCAGCGGGCGTTTCGGCGGCTGCTTGCTGCAGGCAGATCAGTGACAGGAGAAATGAAAGAGATTTCATCAGGGTCGTTTCAAGGATTAAGCAGATGGTTGCGACGCGCCTTCCAGTACGCCGCCAGATGGTAGATGATGCCGCAGCTGGAGTTATGCGCGTAGTCAAAGCCCCGGATCAGTTCTGCCAAGGCCTTGTTCTGCGTTTCGGAAAGTGAGCCAGGATCAATCATGAGGCAAACGAGCGACGACTCCCCGGCCTCCCGCGTGATGTGCCAGATCTCCCGAAACGGCCCCCATTGCGGATTCGGATAGCCCTTCTGGTTCTTCCACTCAGGCACTTTCCGCCAGTCCGGTCCGGTCATCCGCATTTCTTCAGGGCTCTTCTTGGCAATCTGCGAGAGCACGCTGGTGAAACGCTTCGCCGCAAGATCCCGCACATGCACCATGCGCTCATGAATCGTCGCCTTCAGCGCGGCCTCCGGTTCCAGCTCATGCAGCACCTCCAGCGAGCACTGCATTTGCAGCAGCGCATAGGCCGGCTTGTTCTCGCCAGGAGTGGCTGACTGCGCGATGGCATCCGGCGCATAGCGCCGCCATTCTTTGCGGTACCGTTCATCACGCGTCACATCCCACGCCGCCGCATAGATCATCGGCAGCCTTGCCGCCTCATGCGCCTGCACATTCCACATCCGGCAGATGCCCAGCGGGCAGCGTGTCCCATCCGCACGGCAGAAATCATAATCATTCTCCGGCGTCACAAAAGCGATCATCCGCTCCGCCACATCCGCCATCACCACACGGATCTCCTTCTTCGTGGCCTCATCCGCCAGCGGACTCCGATAATACTGCCACAGCCCATGCACAAAATGCGTCACCTGATCGCGCGAGGAGTTGATGTACACACTCTTGCCATCCTCCGGGCACACATTCCGCGCCACAAATCCCCGCACGCCATGCACCGTGACGCATCGCCGCATTCCTGCAAAAACACCCGCCGCCTTCTCGCGTAGCGACTCCTCGCCCGTCACCGCAAAACGGTCACACAGCACACTCAGCATCGCCCCGCCCAGGATCGCCCCATCCTCCATGCCCGTGCTGTAGCCACACGGGTTCGGATACTGCCGTTTCACCTCCTCAGCCGTCGGCAGATGCGCCTGCTCCTTGCCCTTGTCGTAGCTGCTCAGGTAGTCACCAAACGTCTGCACCTGCGGCAGATAAAAACGGCTCCACGTGACATCCCACGCCTGCGCAATCTGGGTGGGAAGCCCTGGCTCTTCAGCGGGCGCAAGGCTCGCACAAGCTGCGGCAAAGATAAAAGCTAAAAGCGGGCGTGGTTGCATGCGCACGGTGAATTACTGGGGCCACTTTCCGTCCACGATCGGTTTCAGCTCCAGCTTGGCCGGATCAATCACCACATGCTTCGCCTTCTGTCGCTTCCAGGTGTAAGTGATATGCACAAGCCCATCGCTCGTCTGAATGATCGCCGGATAGCTGAACTCCTTCTTCGGCTCGTCTTCCAGCACCAGCGCCGCCTCCCACACCTTGCCATCCTTGCTCACCGCGAGATTCAGCGGACTCCGCCCCTTCGCCGTGTGATTATAAATCAGCAGATGTCTCCCATCCTTCAGCGTGACCGCATCCGTCCCCGAGTTCGGATTCGGCAGCTCCGTCAGAGAAATCTCACCCCACGTGCGCCCTGCGTCTTCAGAAGTGATTTGAAACACCTTCCCCTGCCTTGTGCGGCCCACCGCCTGCAGTTTGTCACCACCCAGAAAGAGAATGCTCGGCTGGATCGCGCCCACCTTCAGTCCATCGTGCAGCAGCTCCGTCCGCTGCCACGTTTTCCCCAGATCACTCGTCCGCTCAAAATAGATCGCCCACGCGCTCGGCTTGGTGTCCGTCTCGTTGCTCGTCGGGCAGAGGATGTCGCCATTCGGCAGCTGCACCGGCTTGTTCTTGATCGGCCCAAAGATGCCCTTTGGCAGCTTCTGTGCCGCAGACCACGTCTTGCCACCATCGCTCGAGGTTTTGAGCTCCCCCCACCACGTGCTCGGCGACGGTCCGACCTTGTAAAACAACATCAGCGGCGCACCACGCGGCTGAAACAGCACCGGATTCCACGTCGGGTGCCGCGTCCCATCAGGCTGCACCCCGTTCGCCGTCTCCACACTCTCCGTCCACTTGCCATCCACCAGCCGCGACACCCAGATGCACACATCCGGATTCTTCTCCGCCGTCCCCCCAAACCACGCCGAAACCATCCCCGTCGGCGTCTCCACAATCGTCGTCGCATGGACCGACGGATAAGGCCCCGTGTCATAGATGAATTCCGACTTCAAAACACCCGCCTGCGCTTCCTTGGCCTTCAGCCACTCCCACGAAGTCAGCTCACGGCTCTTATCAAGCTTATGCCACACCACCACCGCCGCCTGTCGCGCAGCCGTCGCATCCATGACATTCAGCACCAACTTGTAGTTCATCCCCGCCACCACCTGCCTCTCGCCGCTCTCAATGCCCAGCAGCTTCAGCTTCGGATCACGAGTTTTGACCGCAAACTCCGCCGCCGCCATCGCCTCCTCATCCGTGGGTGAAACAGCGCTGAATCCTCCCGCGATCTGCGCGGTGAGATTGCAGGTCAGCATGGCAAAGCAAAGCAGTGAAAAAGTTTTCATGGTTGAAAGAAGTTAAGCAATCAGGCCGAGGTTCACGAGTCTTTCACGAATGATCGCACGTTCCGGGTCACGAAACCGGTGAAACGGCTCCGCCATGTGGTCTTCGCAGATGCCGAGGAGCGAAAGCCCGCACTTGATGCCCTTGATGATCGCCGACTTGTGCCTTCCCACCGTATAAATGCTTCCCGCCAGTTGCATCACCTTCGCATGCAGCTCCCGCGTGAGCTTCAAATCCTGCGCCGCTGCGGCCCGATACATCTCCACATAAAGCTTCGGATGCAGATTCGCCCCGCCATTGATGCCCCCATGCCCACCTAGCAACACGGCTTCCGCCGTCAGCTCCTCCGGTCCCACCAGCACGCTCCAGTCCGCCCGTTGCTTCGCCACTTCCATCAAGCGGTGGAAATAGATCATGTCACACGAGCTGTCCTTCACCCCGCAGATGCCCGGCATGTCCAATGCACGACGCACCAGCTCGATCTCAAAGCTCACCTTCGTCAGCCCGGGCATGTTGTACAAAAACATCGGCAGCGGCATCTCCGCCACCAGATCCTGGATGTACTCCTGCAGCTCCGGCGGCGCAGCAGGGAAGTAATACGGCGGTGCCGTCACCACATGCGTGGCTCCCGCATCCGCGCTATGCCGTGCCAGATTCACGCTCTCCGTGAACGACGTATCCGTAATCCCCACCAGCACCGGCACACGCCCCGCCGTTTGCTTGCAGGTGCGCTCAATCAATTCCCGCCGCAGCCGATAGCTCAGGCTCGGCCCCTCCCCGGTGGTGCCTAAAATAAACAATCCGGACACCCCACCACCGATCAGATGCTCGATCAGTCGCTCCAAACCCTCGCAGTCGAGCATGTCGCGATCACGCAAGGGAGTGACGAGGGGCGGGATGATGCCAGAGAGTGGTTGGGACATATCCCACAAGTGACTTCCGAGGCCGCTAAATAGCAACCCGCCAGTGCGTCGAATGTTTGCCGGTGAAATGACGATTCTTGACCCTTTCTCGCAAGATTCTCGCGGCTGGAAACTTTGATCCTGTCCCACCCCATGCCCGCCACCGACCAGGCAGACTACTTTTCAAAGCAAGTCGTCCGCACCCGACGCTTCTTCCTCCCCGAATGGGAGGACCGTCAGCGCGATGCCACCACTCTGTGCCTCGTAGGCGGTGGCTGCGAATGGTGCGCCCCGGATTTCGTCATGGACCGGCAGAAATTTCCCTTTCTCGCCTTCGAGTTCGTATCGAAGGGCCACGGCAGCGTCACACTGGCGGATCAGACGCATGAAATCGAAGCCGGACACGCCTTCGTCTTCGACTCCTCCACTCCGCACGTCATCCGCAGCTCCGCCGAGGAGCCGATGGTAAAATACTTCTTCAATTTCACCGGCGCCCGAGCAGCAATGCTGATGAACGATCTTGATCTCTCTCCCGGCACCGTCCTCCGCGTCACCGATGCCTCACGCGTGGACTCATTGCTGGAGGAAGTGATCGATCACGCACTGCGTGGCGGCCGCTTCGGCCTGCGGGCAGCCTGCGCCACGCTCGAGCACGCCTTGGTGCTCTGCGCCGATTCCCGCCAGCCCGCCACCACCAAAATAGACCCCGCCTACGCCACCTACCTGCGCTGCCGCGGCCATCTCCTGCGCAATTACCCCGTCCTCAGCAGTATCGAGCAAGCCGCCAAAGCCTGCTTCGTCTCCGCCGCCTACTTCACCCGCCTCTTCCAGCGCTACGACACCGAGACCCCGCTCGCCTGCCTCACCCGCCTCAAGCTCTCTCAGGCCGCCATCAAACTCCGCCAGCCCGATGCCCTCGTGAAAGCCGTCGCCGCCGAACTCGGCTACAAATCCGCCGCACATTTTTCGCGCGCATTCAAAGCATGGAGCGGAAGATCGCCTAGATCGTGATGCAAGTGTGCTTGCCAGATGGATCAAAACCGGCAGAATCGCCACACCATGAGTTACGAAAATCTTTCCACCTGGCTGGGCTGCCCAGTCGAAAACTATGAGCCCGGGACCGAGATCAAAGACGGAGTGATTTATCGCTTCCGCGTGGACTGGGAGCCGGAGCATACCATGGCGGAGCTGTTCGCGGCCTTTACGGCGGATCCAGCCGCCGCGAAAACAACAGGAGTGGTCATCGGTGCATGGTTCGGTGACGATTCGAGTGCGGACAGTGCAGAGATTGTGCAACTCCTCGTCGGCGCGCGGCATGCGCTGCCACATCTGACAGCAATTTTCTTTGGCGATGTCACCAGCGAAGAAAATGAAATTTCATGGATTCAGCAGACAGATGTCTCACCGCTGTTTTCCGCCTACCCTGGTCTCCAGCACTTCAGTGTGCGCGGTGGCAACGGTCTCAGCCTGGGAGGCAAAATGCGGCTTGAGTCCTTGGAGTCTCTCGTCATCGAAACGGGTGGTTTGCCGCGTTCAGTGCTCGCCGAAGTGTTCAGCCTGGATTTGCCAAAGCTGGAGAAACTGGAGCTGTGGCTTGGGACGGACCAGTATGGCTGGGATGGCAGCATCACAGATCTTAAGCCCCTGCTCGACGGCGGCTTGTTCCCCAGCTTGAAGCATTTGGGCCTGTGTGATTCCGAGATCGTCGATCAAATCGCCGAGGCACTGGTCACTGCGCCTGTTATGAATCGTATCCAGGCGCTCGATTTGTCTCTGGGTACATTGTCGGATGAAGGTGCGGCACATTTAGTCCAATGCGCGGCCTTGCAGCGCTTGAAGTCACTGGATCTGCACCACCATTACTGCACCGCCGAAGGCATGCGTCAGCTCAGGGCCGCTTTTCCCGGAGTAAATCTCGATGAGCAGCAGTCCGGGGACGAGGAAGATCGCTACGTCGCAGTTGGCGAGTAAAGATGGCCTTCTTCTGCCTCTGGAATCCCGAATCGCCACGTGCTGTTTCATTCACGGGTGCAGTGTTTGAGCGCACCGGCCAGTTTCCAGCCAGCATGGCATGGATCGACTTTTTAAAGGGTCGCTCTCTGCCGGAGCCTGCGCCGGGCTTGATTGTGCGCATCGACTCGCCTGGAAAAAACTGGCCGGTGGAAAAAGCCCTGCTCACCCTCGGAGCACCGCACGTGCATCAGGACTGGCTCGAAACGAACGATGAGGATCTTGCGGACGATCCCGGCCGTATCATTGCCTCCCACCAGCACCATCAGGGCCTGTGCCAGGCATTGTCTCAGCTGCAGCAGCATTTTCAAAACGTGCGCTGGATGCAGCACCCGGAGGACATCACCGTGATGAATGACAAAGCAGCATGTCAGACCCTGCTGCAGGCGGCAGGGGTCCGCGTGCCACGCATCCTGGGGGCGATAAGAGATTTTGACGACCTCATGCACCACATGGATGCGGCGGGAAAAAATCGCGTGTTTCTGAAGCTCTGTCACGGCTCATCCGCCTCCGGCACCGTTGCCTTGGAACGCTCCTCCGGGCGCATGCAGGCCTTTTCAACATCGAAGATGACCGATGGGGGGCCGCACGGCACGATCCTGCACAACTGGCGTGCCATCACCCGTTACGATGATCTGCGTGACATCCGTCGCCTGGTGGATGCCGTATGCCGCCACCGGGCACACGCGGAAGCATGGCTGCCCAAGGCCGGCTGGCGCGGGCGGCGGTTTGACGTTCGCATCGTCGTCATCAGCGGCAAGGCGCGGCATGTCGTGGCACGCTTGTCAGAGGGACCGTTCACCAATCTTCAATTCGGCGCACGGCGTGCCACGGCTGAGGAACTCCATGAACATCTTGGCCCACAGCTCTTTGCCGCGATGTGCGATCAGGCAGAGCGTGCCATGGCCAGTTTCCCACGCTCGCTATACGGTGGCGTGGACGTGCTTATCGACGCCCACAAACGCCTCGCCCATGTCCTGGAAGTGAACGCCTTTGGCGATCTGCTGCCCCATGTCAGGCATGAGGGCCGCGACACCTATGATTGGGAAGTCGCTCAAGTCTCCACCACAGGCGCATAGTCGTCCGGGTTGTCAAAGCCCGCAGTCCACGCCACGGCCTGATGGCAGGTGCGCATCGTCGGCGGCACGCGGATCAGGTAATGCCGACCCGTGGACGGACAACGCACTGACACACACACCAGCGCCTCATCACTCTCAAGATCCACCTGCAGCAACTGCCGCGGACCACCGGGATCCGTATCCTCATGCAGCACCCGCGCATTGGAGTCCTGCAAAAACCGCTCGAAGCCGATGCGCTCAATCATCACGCGCCTCACCTCCGCATTGGTCTCAGCAAGTGCATCCGCAGATTTCAGGGTCTGGGGAAAAAAAGCGATTTGCGGTGTCACACTGACGCCCCGCCAGCGCAGGCCGGTGCCATTCAGTGATTCCGGCAATCCTTCGACTTTGGTGCCACCAATATCCACCCAGGCCCGCACCTGCGTGCCCTCTGGCAGATGCTCAATGCGGGCACAATCCCGCAGGTTGAGCGTGGTGAGCGGACCAAGCCCATTCGGCAATGCCGCAAGCCCCGTGCAACCCCGTGCAGAAACAGCACCAATGCTCACCTTGGCAGATTCCGGCCAGTGCTTCAGTGCTGCGCAGCCGTCGATTGTCAGGAAATCTGCCCGCAGATTTTCCGGCAGCGCTTCCAGCCTTGTGCAGTCGGTCAATACCAGCACGGAAACACTCAGGCCATCACTCAATCGCTCCAGTTGTCTGGAACCGCTGAGATCAAGCTTGTGGCTCACCTGCAGATTGGCCGGCAGCTCAGTGAGCGGAGAATCTTTCCAGATGAGCGTATGGCAATGAACCTCCGCTGGAAGCTTGGCCATGTCCTTGAGTCCCGTCAGATCAAGCACCGTGGCCTGCAGCCTATCCGGAGCTTTGCCGCTCTCAATGAGAGCGAGCAGTTCATTTTTCTTCTTCATGAGGCTCAGTCAATGACGCGGCGGATTTCCTTGGGGTGATACTCGCGCTGAATGCGCACAAGATACTGCCCACGAGGCACGGTGACCGGGCCATGCTCCTCATGCAGGATGGTGGCCTCTGCATCCGCCACATCCAGAAACATCTCGCCGCCAGCATTCGCCAGCACCTGGGCATTCGTGCCAGCCTTCACCTGGTGCGCATGCCCCGTGACCTCGCCTTCGGCGAGTACTGGCGGGCGGGCTCTGAGACCTGACGGAAGTTTGTCGGTGGCGATGATGAACACATCCCCCTGCCTCCAGGTTTGCGGAGTCTTCTTCGTGCGGGTAAAAAGTTTGCCGAGCATGATGAGCCGACCTTAACCCTCCGCAGCGCCTGAGGAAAAGCCAAAACTTAGCGGAATTCGCTCCAGGAGGCCATCACCAAAAACAGCATCGAGCCGCAGATGTTCCAGATGAACATAGCCAATGTGGCAGCGGCATTCAGCGATGCTGCAGAGGCGGGGACGCAGTGCCTGCTCGAAATCCGGCTGGTAGATGTTCCCGATGAGTTCCGGGATGAAATGACAGCGCCGTGCGTCGCCAGCCCCATCGACAGTAAACGCTGACTGTCCCGCACGGCACGCGCTTCCGAGGCTGGGATGCGCTGCCGCATTGAAATCGAAATGCGGATCAATACCGCGCAGCATGTGAAGTTCTTCCTCAGTGTAATAGTTCTTCACGCGCTTCCACGCATTGATCCAAAGATAGGTCTCTTCCGGCAAAGCCGTCCGCAGAGCTCGAATATCATCAAAGGCTTCCCTCTTGCCGACGACACCGACACTGTGGCGGATGCTCGCATCTCGCAGTTCAGCGCATTTCGCCGTGAAACGTGGAATCGTCGTCTCCGTCGGGTGGTAGGTGGTCCACAGGGCGGTTGTCTTGCGGTGGCAGTCTCGCAACGACTCGACGGGGAAGGAGAGATTCGTCTGCGCGGCGACACGCCACACATTGGGCAGATGGCTCAGACGGCACATGGCCTCTTGATAATGGCGGTGGATCATCCCCTCGCCCCATGGTGTAAAGAGGATGCCGATTTGCTCGGGTCGTGAGGCGACCCAGTCACAGAAGCGGTTCAGACATTCGGCATCGTGTTTCAGTTCCGCCTTTGTGTTTCGCGTCTTTGCAAAGGGGCAGTAGCCGCATGCATAATTGCAGCTGGAAAGCGGACCTCGGTAGAGAATGGACCAGCGTGGGGCAGTCATCGGAGTTCAAACGCGGCAATCGCTTCTTTGACATGATCCGAATACAGCCACGGACCAATCACATCACTCCATTCCAGCCCCAGTAACGTAGGGACCAGATGCGTTGGCGTCAGCCTCGCCGCCCCATGTTCAATGAGCAGGTTGAGCTGTGGGAAATCTGCCAGCGCCTCACTCTGGAACGCCTCCCGATAGGCGGCCAGATCCATGCCGCTGGCGCGCAGGATGCTCTTGATGACATAGCGCCGCTTTTGATCATCGAGATCAAGCGTCGCACCATAAAGGGCCAGCGAGTGGTCTTGGGTTGCGGAATAATAATCCAGGATCTCCTGCACGCTGTTTCGGCCCACGGCCCACTCCGTGGAGTAATGCAATGCCCGGGTGTAGGATCGCGCCCCTGCGCCGAGGCCGATCATGCCGTCTTCTTGACAGCAGTAATGCACATCACATTCACCGGGATGCGTCGGCGAGCGAAACAGCCTCATGGAAACCTGGGTGTAGCCGTTGGAGAGCAGAAAATCGCGCCCACGACGATACAGTTCCTCACGCGCATCCGTCGCACGCTTGTCCTTGCGGCCCAGTCCGGTGAGCGGCCTCACATATAGCGGGTAGAGAAAAATTTCCTCCGGCGCATGCCGCAGAGTTGCTTGGAGAGACGCCTGCCAGTCCTCCCACGTCTGGCCCTCCACACCATAGATGAGATCAATGTTCCTCACAGGAAAGCGGGCGGCATGCATGGCGGCCAGCGCCTTTTCAACATCGGCAGCCTTTTGCGGTCTGCCCAGTGCTCGCGTGTCCTTTTCCACAAAGCTCTGCACTCCCAGGCTCGCCCGCGTAACGCCGTTCTCATGCAGGAAGGCCAGCTTTTCAGCGTCCACGCTGTCCGGCGACATTTCGATAGCGATGGGCAGATCGCATGTGGTTCGCTGATACGTACGCAAAAGATTAAAGAGCCGTTCCAGCTCACCAATCGTCAAAAAAGTCGGTGTTCCTCCACCGATGGCAATCCGTGCCATTTTCGCCTCTGAGCCTAGCGCGACATTCATGGCTTCAGTCTGCTGCTCCAGCGCGTCGAGATAGGCCGTGACACGATTTTTTGCGGCACCAGCACCCGTGACGGTGAAGAGATTGCAGAATCCGCAGCGCACGCTGCAAAACGGCACATGAACATAAAGGAAGAGGGCATCCTTGGGCTCGTCTGCCCAGGCATCTCGCAACGGCACTGGCGGAGTGAGCGTGCGATAGGCCATCTTGTGCGGATATCCATACGCATAGCCCTGAAACAATCCTCCGGCGTGTACCTGCTCGCGGATGTCTGTCATACGTTCGCCTCCCAATCCTTCAAATCGACCACGCCATGTGCATACGGAACATCCCAAACGGCAGGAACTGCCATGCGATGCCCGGTGAATCCCTCTTCACCATACGCAGTTCCGTGGTCTGAGCAGGTGATATGAAACAGCGGCCTGCCACGCCGCTGAAACGCTGCCAGGAGTGTCGGCAGGGCCGCGTCCACCGCCCGCAAGGCCGCTGCGTGGCTCTCCAGGTCATCCGGGCCGGATTCGCGGCAGTAAAAGTAGTTGGGCTGATGCAGCGCAGACACATTGATGAAGCAGCACAGCGGTTGCTCTGCTGGCAAATCGCGCACCCGCGCCGCCGTGAAATCAAACTGGTTCCTCGGTGACTCCTGGCAGGTGACCCCAAACTCCGCACACCAATGACTTTCGTTGAAAAGATCCGTCAGGACGCGGCTGAGAGCTGTCTGTTGATTGAAAAACCCCACTCCACCGATGCAGAGCGTGTGAAACCCCTCGGCGCGCAGGCCCGCAATGACATTCCCTTCATCAAAGACTTTGGTGTTGCCTCCGGTTGTCTCACTTCCGGCAAACCGCGCCGCGAAAAGCCGCTCACGACTTGACGCAGCATTCGCTGGGGTGGGCAGGAAGCCCGCGAAAAAGGCCTGGTGTGCCGGAAAGGTAAAGCTGCCCGGTGTGTGCCGCTTTTCCCATCCATCCGGCCCGGTCAGCCGCGCCAGCTGAGGCGTGCGGCCGCCGCTCCATTCCGCCACCGCAACGTCAAAACGCAAAGAATCAAGCACCAGCCACAGCAGGTCATGCCCTGGCAGTAGCTCATTCATGTTGGGTTGGTTCATGGTTGCGCCGCGTCTTTCCATCGTGTCACAGTAAAAATCAACCCATGGCTCAAAGCTGCGTGAATGTCACCTGCCTCTTGGATCTCCAAAGCCCCCCATGGCGGCACTCGCAGCCGAAATCACCGCACTTGTCTTGAAATGCGTGTGACGCATTCCATACTCCGCCACCCTTCATCCCACCCATGCTTTCCTTCCTCAAAATCCGCAATCTGGCCCTCGTTGAAGACGTGACCTGGGAGCTGGCCGCTGGTCTCATCGGCGTGACGGGGGAGACGGGCGCTGGAAAGTCCATCATCGTCGGCGCCTTGAAGCTCATCCTTGGAGAAAGAGCTGACCGCAGCCTGATTCGCAACGGCCAGGACGCCTGCACCGTGGAGGCCGGTTTCCACCTCAAGGACACCCGCGCCATCGATGCCGTGCTCGAAGAAGCCGGCCTCGACCCCTGCCAGGACGGCGAACTCCTCATCAAACGCTCCATCAGCACCAGCGGAGCCAACAAACAGTTCGTCAACTGCTCCCCGGTCACCATCCAGGTGCTCAAGAGCCTCGGCGAATTCCTCGTCGACCTCCACGGCCCCCACGATCACCAGTCCCTCAATTCCAAGGACCGCCAGCTCGAGATGCTCGACAAATATGCCAGCGTTGAGGACCTGCTGGGCAAATACCAGGACACCTGGAAGCTCTGGCGTGCCGCCGCCACCGAACTCGACGAACTCGAAAATTCCGAGCGCGCCAGCAGCCAGCAGATCGACATGCTGAAATTTCAGGCCAACGAAATCGCTTCCGCAAACTTGAAGCCGGGCGAGGAGGAAGAAATTGAATCCCGTCACCGCATCGCCGCCAACGGCGCACGCCTCGCCGAACTCTGCGGCAGCATCACCGGCCGTCTCAGCGAAGGCGAAGGCAGCGTGATCGATGGCCTGCGCGAGATCAGCCGCAGCATCCACGAGCTCGAAAAGATCGATCCCGCCACCGCCACGATGTTCGAAGGTTTCAAGTCCGCCCAAATCGAACTCACCGAACTCGAAAGCAGTGTGCAGGACTACGCCGATGATCTGGAAATCGACGCCGCTGAACTCGACAAGCTCGAAAGCCGCATTCACACCATCCAGACCCTCAAGCGCAAGTACGGCCGCACCATCGCCGAGATCCTGGAATTCCTCGCCGAAACCGAGCGCAAACTCGCCAGGATGGAGAACCGCGGCGAAGAAATCGCCAAGCTCCAAAAGCTCGTCAAAGAGCGCGAGACCGACGTGCAAAAGCTCGGCAAACAAATCTCCAAAAAGCGCAACGACGCCGCTCCCAAGCTCGCCAAAGAAGTCGCCTCACACCTCACCGATCTCGGCTTCAAACGCAGCGTGTTCGAGGCCCAGCTTGCCGCCCTGCCTTCACCGGAGCGCAACGGCCTCGAAGAAGTCGATTTCCACTTCGCACCCAATCCCGGCGAACCTTCCAAACCCCTCCGCCTCACCGCTTCCAGCGGCGAAATGTCCCGCGTGCTTCTCGCCGTGAAAAGCGCCCTCGCCAAGCAGGACGCCGTCCCCCTCCTCGTCTTCGACGAAATCGACGCCAACGTCGGCGGCAACATCGCCGAGGCCGTCGGCCGCAAAATGGCCGCCTTGGGCACCACCCATCAGGTCATCGCCATCACCCACTTCCCTCAGGTGGCCTCCTTGGCAAAAAGCCACTTCGTCGTCACCAAGGAAATCACCGGCAACACCACCCGCTCACAGATTCAGTCTGTGTGCGATGAACTGCGAGTCGACGAACTCGCACGCATGCTCGGCGGCAGCGCCGACAGTGCACGCGTGCATGCTCTGAGTTTGCTCAAAGGCGCGGCCTGAGCTCACGCCAGAATGGCCGCCATCCGGGGCGGGCGTCCCTTCACGCGGCTCAGCGTCGCGCGCAGCGCCAGTGAGCCCAGCTGCGTTTGCGGGTTCCAGCCTTTGGGGGCTTTCTTTCCGGTGCTCGTCCACGGCATGCCGTCGGCGATCCATTGCTGGCGGTAGTCATCGTAGCTGATGTTTTGGTCATCGTCCGTGACGCCGAATTGGAATCCGCAGCAGGCGCAGATTTCCATCGAGGCGCCGCCGGTGCGGTTGCGCGGCGGTTCTGCGAGCTTGTCGTACCCGCAGACGGGGCAAAAGTTGAGGGTTGATTTCATGGTTGGTTTTTTTGGAAGTTGGGCCGGGCATTTTCAGCGCGCGGAAAATCGGAGATCGGCGGATTTCACCACCCGGCCGGGTTGACGCTGCCAGTAGGTGGGGTTGTCCGGTTTAAAAAAAGTCTTGGTCTTCCCTGCATCGTTATACGCAGCAAACGCACGCGTGGCCGGGTCAAACACGCGCAGCGTACCGTCCGTGGTGTCGAGTTTCATCGGCAGATTTTCAGCACGGGCGCGTTGCAGAAAGCGCCATGCTTGGGCCGCGTAGTCGTCAGGCGACTTGCTCGAAAAGTCTCGCCCATGGCGGGCAAAATGATCCTGTAGCGAATCAAGGTGCCCCCAAGTCTCTCGCGTGGGCGGCGCTTGCGCAGCCACCACAGCAGGCGCCACTTTCTGTCCCGGTGTGATGACATTCAGCACCCGGCGTATCAGCGAAGGCTGCGGCCCCGCTGCTGCTGCGCCGCCTCCTGTGGTAAAGCTCCCGGTGCCCAGTTTCGCACGCGCACTCCCCACACTGAAATAATACGTCGTGCCAGGTGCCAGCCCGTCCAGTTGGATCGCATGCTCACGGCTCACGCCGCCTTCCGCCTTGCGATCCAGCGTCGTAGCGTTCACCCCAAACTGCAGCCGCGTGCCGCATTCCACATCAGTGAGCCACCGAATCGTCGCGCCGTTGGTCGTGGTCGTCGCCTGCGGTTCTCCCACCAGTTCAACAGCATGAAGCAACGTGCCGCCAAGACACGCAATCATGCAGACCACCCAATGACCGAAAGTTCTCATTAAAAATGTGACACCCAATGCATGTATAGTGTGACAGTCTTAGGGGAAGACCGTTCAATCTGGCCGATGCATAGGCTGTTTCCATCCGCTCATCTCACGGGTGAGTCAATAAACTCTCTCAAAACGATGGGAATCGTTTTGTCTGAATAATGATTTAATGTTCGTTAGGCCCTATGCCTAATATTGGATGGTCTGGGAGATGTCGCGGGCAGCGTGATCCATGGCATCCTGAGTCCTTGAAAATCAATCAGCATACCGCCCCCGTCGTTCTCCGCTCATCCATCTCCATGCAGATTCAATATGCTCCCGTGGGTCCTTGTGCGCCGCTTCCCATCCCAAGATCTCTTTAGCCAGTTTAGGCTCTGCGATGAGCTCGGAGGGGTCTCCCGCTCGGCGCGGGCCATAGCTCACTGGAATTTTCTTCCCCGTCACCTCTTCCGCCGTGGTGATGATTTCCTTCACACTGAATCCCCGGCCCGTGCCCAGATTCACCGCCACGGTCTCACCACCCTTGCGCAGATAGTTCAATGCCAGCGCATGCGCCGATGCCAGATCACACACGTGGATGTAGTCGCGAATGCACGTGCCATCAGGCGTCGCATAGTCCGTGCCGAACACCGTGATGTTCTCGATCTCCCCTGTCGCCGCCATCAAAATCCGAGGGATCAGATGCGTCTCCGGATTGTGATCTTCACCGATTTCACCGCTCGGGTGGCACCCGCTCGCGTTGAAGTATCTCAAAAAGACGCACTTCAGCCCCCACGCGTTCCCGCAGTCTCGCAGCACACGTTCCAGCATCCACTTGCTCGCCCCATACGGATTCACCGGCGCCTGCGGATGGGATTCATCAATCGGGATGCGCACCGGGTCCCCGTACGTCGCGCAGGTGGAGGAAAAAATGAAGCGCTTGCAGCCATGGCGCTGCATCGTTTCCAGCAGCGTCAGCGGCGCGGCCAGATTGTTCCGGTAGTACTTCAGCGGGTCGGTCACAGACTCGCCCACATATGCAAATGCCGCAAAATGCAGCACCGCTTCCGGCTGATGATCGGTGAAAAGTTTCTCCATCAGCGCTGCGTCCGCCATGTCGCCCTCCACAAAGGTCACCCGGTCCATCGGCAGCGCTTCACGATGTCCAAACACAAGGTTGTCCAGCACCACGACTCGTTCGTTCTGTTCGAGCAAATGGCGTACAGTATGCGAGCCGATGTATCCTGCGCCGCCGGTAATGAGAAGAGTTCCTTGTGACATTCCGCAAATACAGCAGCCGTCGGCCCTGCTGCCAAACAAAGATTGTCTTAAATTACCCTGAGTAAATGGGCGGGGCTACTTTTCCTCCTGCCGCTTCTTTTCCAGAGCCGCCTTCAAGCCATCCATATCCGCGCGCATCCGTTGCGTCTGTCCATTCACCCTCTCTTTCAGCGTCTTGAACACGTCACGGCTGTTCTTGTTGAAAAGCAGCAGCACAATCATGCCCAGAAACAGCAGCCATCCCGGGCCGATTTGGAATTTACGACTGGAAGTTGGCGTGCTCATGGCGCTTTCGGCAGTGGAACCTGCACCGGGTGCATCAGATACGCAATCAGATCACGCACTTGTTCCGGTCCAAACGCCAGCAGCAGCCCCTCCGGCATCATGGACATCGGAGAAGTCTCCTGTTTCACGATGTCCGCCTTGTCCAGCGTCATCGTTTCCGTCATCATTCGCAGCGTGATCGTCCGTGCGTTCGACTCTGTGATCACGCCGCTCAGCACCCGCCCGTCCTTGTGCGTCAGCAGGCTCATGCGGAAGTCCGCGCTCACCACCCCGCTCGGGTCCGCGATGTTTTCCAGCAGGTAGTCCAGATTCGCCCGGCCGGATCCCGTCAGATCAGGCCCTATCTTGCCTCCCTGCCCGTACATCGTGTGGCATGCGCCGCACACGGCCGTGAAAAGCACGCGTCCCTGGCTCAGGTTCGCCTTCGCCAGCACTGCCGGCGTGAGCTGCTTCTTCACCTTTTCGATCAGCTCTTTTTTATCAGCCGCAGACTCCCGCAGCTCGCCCCAAACCTCCACCAGTTGCTTGCTCAGCGCTTCATCTTTGAAAGCATTGATCTGCCGCGCGTGGAATGCGCTCAGGTCAGCTCGCGCGATTTTCCCCGCCGCCATGTCCTTCAGCAGCGCCTTGGCAAAACTCGGCCGCGACACCAGCGTGTCGATCACCGTCGGACGCTCCGCCGGGCCAAATTTGCGATAGCTCCCCGCCAGCTTCTGCCCGATCTCAGGATCATCAAACAGCGCCAGCCCGCGCACGGCGGTCGCGTTCAATCCCCGCACCTCCAGCAGCCTCAGGCAGATCTCCCGCAGATCATCCGGCTTGTTCTCGATCAACGTCTTCAGCGCCGACTCCCTCGCCGAAAGATCAGCCTTCTCATCCAGCGCCATCTTCTTCACATCATCCAGCGCCCGCCCGTCCCCAAACAAAACGCTCAGCTCCTGAATGTTCGCACTTCGGGTTTTCGTGTCCCCCGTAGCTTGAGCGGAGGAGGAAGCCCGCTCCGGCGCACTCATCGCCACCTTCACAAACTCATCCCACGCCTCCGGCTTCGCCGCCTTGCGTATCCCCTTAAACGCCTCCGCCATCCCTTCCAGAATCGTCTCAGCCTGCTCCGCCTTCGCGCCAGCCAGCAGCGCATTCAGCACCTCCGGTTGCGTCGCCAGGCTTCTTGCCATCCACTTCAGCGTCTTCGGCCACGTGCACTCCTTCGCCAGATTCACCAGCGCCTGCGGGTCCTGCTTCGCCAGCGGAGAAATGCCATACCATACCAGATAAGGCAGGAAGGCATCATTCGCGTCCTCCTCATGCGCCAGCAGCGCCGCCCCCAGTTCCGCGCGCTTGCCCACCGGCAGTCGCTGCAGCGTGCTGGCCAGCGTCAGCCTCACAAAGCTCGACTTCTCCTCCCTCGCCATCTTCACCGGATCAAATCCCAGCTCCGGGTAAACCGCACCCCCCATCGGTCCCGTGATCGCATCGATCGGCGAGAACTGCGTCAGCTCACGGATCGCCAGCGCCCGACCATGCTCATCCGCAGAATTCAGCTCCGCCTTCGGCCACGCCTTCCTCCACGCAAACGGCACCTCCGCCTTCTTCGCATCTCCATAGCTCACCCGGAAAATTCTCCCGCTAGTCCGATGCACCCCCGTCGAGTCATGGCACTCCCCCGTGTCACTCCAGTCCAGGATGAACCCGCTCCCATCCGGCCCCGTGCTGATCTCGATTCCCCGAAACCACGGGTCATCACTCAGAAACACATCTGGCTCATGCTTCCCCACATACCCGCTGCCATGGCGCTCCAGCCGCTCCACGTTCGCACGGCGTCCGTGCATGTTCAGCGTGAAAAGCTTGTTCCGGTATTTCTCCGGCCACTGCTCCGCCTGATAAATCATCATGCCGATGTGCGCATGCCCTCCCCCCAGGCTGTTCGCCTTGCCATCGCGGGATGCCGTCCAGCTCCCGCTCCGGTCGTAGTGATAATGATCCGCGATCGTGTCCAGCTTCTCATACACAAACGGGTTCTCCTGGCTCGAGTCCATCAGATGAGCGCCGTGGATGAGATGCCACAGATGCCCCGTGACCGTGTTGATGAAAAACATCTCCCCGTCCTTGTCCCAGTCATGCCCCCACGGGTTCGTCGTGCCATGCGTCAGCACCTCCACGATCTTCCT
The DNA here is from genome assembly GCA_017301975.1 of Verrucomicrobiota bacterium. GTDB lineage: Bacteria > Verrucomicrobiota > Verrucomicrobiia > Verrucomicrobiales > Verrucomicrobiaceae > Prosthecobacter. The sequence continues at coordinate 37,748 of JAFLEI010000034.1, read as the reverse complement.
CTCCGGGTGGTAGCGCCAGATCCCGCCCTTCATGGGCACCCGCTTCTCCTCCGGCGTCCCCGGCACCCCCAGCTTGCCCGGGCATGAGTGCCCGCAGCGACCATACAGCCACCCATCCGGCGCAAAGCGCAGCCCGTTGGCAAAGTTGTGGTAGTTGTCCTTCGCCACCGTAAAGCCGTCGATCACCACTTCAGGCTCACCATCCGGCACGTCATCATGATTCCGGTCCGGGATGAAGAGCACCTGCGGCGGGCACATCAGCCACACCCCGTCACGCCCCACCTCCACGCTCGTCAGCATCTGCACATCCTCGGTGAAGACCTTGCGCGTCTCCGCCACCCCGTCCCAGTCCTTGTCTTCGAGAATGATCACCCGGTCCTTCAGCCCCAGGTCAAACCGCTTTGTCCGCTCCGCATACGTGTAGTTCTCCGCCACCCACATCCGCCCCCGCGCATCCCACGCCATGCCAATGGGATTCTGCACATCCGGCTCCGCCGCAAACAGCGTCGCTTTAAATCCCTCCGGCAGCTTCAGTGCCTTCAGCGCCTCCTGCGCCGGCATCGGCTCAGGGTTGCCCGGCTCGCTGTTGTACAGCGCAGGAAAATCAGCGGCAGATGCCAGCGACGTGAAAAAGAGAGCGAGCAGTACAGGCTTCATGGAATCCAAAGCCTATTGCGGACTCATCCCCTGACAAGATCCTCCACAAATTATTAATGCGGCAAATGTGGCCATCACTACCTGTGAGGCCATAAGCTTCATCTAAAGCCCTCCTTCACACGCTCTCGATACCTTGATGCAATTGCTCGCCCATGCTCCCTCACACTTAATGATGCTGTTTGGCAGGGCGCACCTTCTCTCGGTTCCTTTGGCTGTGGCTTCTATCGTGCTGCTTGGATGTCCCGGCCGGCGCTCGCTTGCCAAATGGCTCGCCATCACAGCCCTGGTCATGTCCTTGCCCATGCTAGTGATCATTCCCTTCCTGCCCGCCATGATCGGCAGCGATGCCGCAGGGGCGATAGCGCTGCTCTTTGTTTCGCCCTTCATCTCCATAGTTGCACTGATGGCACTGACACGAGGGTCAAAAAAATGACCTTCAAAAACGCGGTCTGTCTAGGCTTCAAACAACCCTGCGACAGCTTTCCCAGCCACTCGGTCGCACCGACCTCCCCATTTCTCCGGCGCGACGTGGTCTGTACATTCCATGTGTGGACTGGATATCCGCTCTCCTCCACAGGCTGCATAATCCCGGCTGATCCCCGGAGGGGATCTCAGCACGTAGCTAGGGGACGCAGCCCCCGGAAAAGCCCACACGTCCTCTCCTCGCTCAAGGTCGCATGCCTGAGGCATGCCGCACCCCACGCAAACAACCAGAGATCATTGTCCCTCCTCCGGCCAACAACCTCAACCCGCCATCAATTCTCTTCACCAGCCCCAAAGGGGCGTCGGACTTAGCCCAGGGCGCTGCGAGGCACGAGCAAGCCCTGGGTTACCTGCGTACAACCGGTTTAGCAAACCCAGCACACCGCAACACCCCGCCGGTTCCCAGCAGCGTCTGCATAGCGCCCCGCCACGCTTCTGGTCCGCAAGCTCCCATCGCCCTCACCTCACATTCGCTGCCTCAAAAACTCCCCATTCGCCTCATCACCCTCTCCACTCCCACACCCCTCCGGCCAACCATCGTAAACCACCGTCAACTCCCCCCTCGTTCCCTCACCCCCAAATCAACCACACCGCCGCAAACGCCGTCAGCCAGAACAGCACATTCTCAAACACCTTCTGCGGCAGCCGCTTCAAAATCCACCACCCGATCACGACCCCCACCACCACGCACGGCATCAGCGTCAGGTTCGTCATCAGCGACTTCGGATTGATGATCCCCAGATCCGCGCTGAACGGCACCTTGAAGAGGTTGATGAACAAAAAGAACCGGCTGAAGACCCCGAGGTACTCCTTCTTCTCCAGGTGCTGCGCCAGCAGGTACACCGTCATCACCGGCCCCGCTGCATTCGCCAGCATCGTCACCACCCCCGCCAGAAATCCCATCCCCCAGGTGAAGACCTTGTGCTCCGTCAGCGCCAGAAAGTCCTGTCTCCGCTTGTTCAGCACCCAGTTGAAAACCAGCAGCACAAGGATGATCCACCCGATCACCATGCGGGCCATCGCATTGTCAAATTTCCCCAGCAGCAGCCAGCCCACGATCACCCCCGCAATTGCCGGCGGCACCATCGGCACCAGCCTCAGCCAGCTCCCCCCCTTGCGGTTGATCAGGTAGCCCATGAAGTCCGCCGCGATCAGCATCGGCAAAATCACCCCCACCGACTGCTTCGCGCCAAAAATTTGAGCCATCAGCACCACATTCAGCGTCGAGGTCCCCGAAAGCCCCGCCTTCGACATCCCGATGCACATCGCCCCCAGCGCTGCCAGCAGCAGTTGCCAGGTGTCTGAGGGCAGAAGCGTGTGTTCAGTAAGCCAGTTCATCGGGCAGAGACGAATGGCGCATGCCACATCCCTCACAAGCCCGGATTCACCCATCCCCCATATTTCCCCCACGACTCCAATGCCCCGGCGCGGCGTGGTCCGCACTCTCCGAGTGCGGCTCCCATCTCCTTCCTGCATCCACAAATCTCATTTCACCCAAGGCAGCCAACCCGTGAAGTACGACGGACACTCCTGTTGTATTCCATGATGTTGCACTGTGTTGCATTCATTTGCAAAGCCTTGCAGCACAAGGGTTCGGCGATGATTGCGCGTTGCGCCCAATTGCATCCAGTGGGGCTGAATTGCACGTTTTCAGGCCGTGACTGTATAAAATGGCTGTATAAAACCGGCGACTTGATCAGGCAAGGTAGCCGTGCTTTTTCAGCCATTCGGCCAGTGCCTCGGCAACAATGTCTCGCTGCGTGAACGGGTCAAGCCTCTGGATTTTCCGGTCCATGGATGCTCTGAGGAGTGCGGTGCTGATCTCGGGTTCGATGCGAACATTCAGGGAGACGGCACCCGCCATCGTGAACTGAGGCAGTGCGGAACTTGGTGGCACCTGGGCGGTTGGTCGTTGTGCGAAATTTTCTTTCAGTGCTGCTCTTGCCATAGGGGTATTCTCCTTCTTTGAGGTTGCTTCAGATTTCGGTTTCGGCTCTGCCTTGGCAGTCTTGCCGGTTTCAAGAAAACTCTGCTCATCAGGGGTAAGCGCGTCGTCGAGTGAGCGTCGGTTAACCACGGGTCATATCCTTCATGAGCTGCTGCATTTCGAGAGAGGCCAGCAAAGCCCCTGCGCCCATTTGCCAGACCACTTTGGCCTGCCCTGCGGAGTCCGCGAAGCTTTGACGAAGGCACACTCCAGCGGTGACATCCACGCCAAGTTTTTTGGCGGCGTTCATCATTTCACGGCTGAGGCGTCCGCGCTTTTGCAGCTTGTTGGGGATGAGAAGTCCTTCCGGTTTGCCTTTGCGTGTTTTCTGAGCTTCGCGAAGAAGCTGCACGGCTTTGGAGGCTGCTCGGAGATCAAGAATTGACGGTCCGCATGGAAAAAACACGCGGTCAGCACGGAGCATGATGGCCCTGGTCGTTGCTGAAAGTCCTGCGGGGCCGTCAATGACGATGTCATTCGCACCGCCCGCGAATTTGGCGAGCCGATGAATTATTTCCTCCGGCGAGTCGATCTGCTCAAGCTGGATCGGCAGTGCCAGTTCCTTGATCCATTGTGATGCCGAAGATTGCGGGTCGGCATCAATGAAGATCACGCTGCGCTTCTTTTTGACGAGCCATGCCGCCAAGTGAACTGCGATGGTTGTTTTGCCAACACCGCCTTTTGAATTTGTGAGTCCGTAAATCATGTCTGCCTCTTTTTGGCAGAATAGTGATTTGCTCCTGTCACCGATAGCCTCTCGAATGTTTGGCTGCTGCGTGCCTTCATTTTTCTTCGGAGGGTTGCAAACTTGCAACACAGCTTGCTAGCTAGTTTGCTAGCTTTCTAGTCCTTCCCTGCCAGGCACCCGGAGGCAGACGAGCTTTTCAAAAAGGCGAGTCGGCTGCCGACGGGGTTTAAAGGTTTTATTCTTTACTGTTTAAGTAAGGTTTAGAGAGGTGGGGAAGCGCAGCCAGCTTGGGCTTGAGGGCTGTTCAGGTCGCTGCTCTGACGATGGCGGGTCGTTGGTGTGACGATAGCAAAGTCGTTGGCTTGACGTGGGTTGGTCGGTGGTCTGACGGCACGGTCGCTGGCATGACGATTCAAAGGGTTGCCGGTCTGACGATGGTTGGAAAGTTCGGATAAATCCGGCTCAAAGGTCGCTGCTCTGACGATATTGTTTTTTCAAACCAATCATGGTATGCCGAAGGGCATGGGCAGGATGATTGAGGGTGGGATCAAAGAACATCAGAACTTGGAAAGGTTCATAGCGTCCTCGGCTGACATCGCTCCCAAAGACCAGATTGATCTGATGGCGCGTTGCTGGTTCAGCCTGACACCCGGAAGAACTGAGGCCATTCAGCACGAGTATGTGGACGCGAGGTCGGGCCAAACTGAAACAGTCCGCATCACCGGCAGCGGGGAACACGGCATTGCCACGATCCACGATCAGGATTTGCTCATCTATGCCATTTCGCAATGGATTGAAGCCAAGAGGAAGGGGCTTGAGCCTTCACGCCGAATTCACTTCACCCCGTATCAGTTCCTCGCGTGGATGAACCGTGAACCCGGCGGCGGGCAATATCAGCGGCTCAAAGATGCCCTGCACCGCCTCAAGATGACGAGTATTCAAACCACCATCCGATCCGAACAAGGCAAGCGTAGTCGCAAACGCATCAGGCAGTTCTCGTGGATTTCAGAGTGGGAGATCACGGAAGAAAAAGGCGAAATTCGCGGCGTTGAAGTCGTGCTGGCCGAATGGCTCTTTGAAAGCATTCAGGACTTCCATGTGCTGACTCTCGACAAACGGTATTTTGATATTTCCGGCAGCGTGGAGCGCTGGCTATATCTTTATGCGCGAAAAGCCACGGGAGGCCCGACAGGCGTCTGGAAAGAGACGTTCAAGAGCCTTTACCAGAAATCCGCATCGCAGCAGGCATACAAGCATTATGCGAGCACACTGCGAAAGCTGGTGAAGAAGAATGACCTGCCGGGTTTCCGTCTGGAGCATGTGAGTTCGGCGCAAGGCAAAGACATGCTTCTCATGGAGCGCACAGAAAAGCGGGGAGTGATTGAAGCCAAGAACCCTCCGGCTCAAGAGGCGCAGCTCGTGCTCATTGAGCGGTCACCTCTGGAAGAAGCCTGGGAGAACGTGCTGGAACTGTTGCGCAAACAAGTTGGCGCAGACCAAGTGAAAGCTTGGCTGGAAAGGTTGCAGCTTGGCGAACTGGTGGATGGCACCCTCACCTATCGCGCAAACCTCAAATTCGTGGCTGATTGGGTGGAAACCAATTTCAAACACAAGATGGAAGCAGCATGGCAGTCGATTGGTCATCCGGTGACTTCGGTTCGCATCGAAACGAAAGGCAGAAAATCAGCCGCCTAGTTTCACTGTTCCGTCGGCGACGGAGTGACAAGCCCAAGTATTTCGACGGAGCCATAGAAAAGCATGACAATGGCTGCTGCTTGTTTGGGAGGTGTTCCCTCGCGTCCAAAGCGGAAACGGAAAATGTCGGGATTGGGACACGCATACTCGGTCATGACCGAACTGTCGTTGAGCAGAGGCCCCAGGTTTTCAGCAAGGGTCTTGTAGTCCAGACCTGAATAGAATTGTGGCGATGCGGTGACGATCTGACCGCAAGCGGGCTCCCGAAACGCTAGGTAGTAGGCACCTCGCACAAGCTTCTCGAAGAATTGGTTTTGCTTTTCAGGTTCAACCGAGAAAATACGTCGGCGTTCGCCATCCACCATGATCCACTTGCTGTATTGGGCCAATGAAGCCGTGAATTTCTGCGCCGCCTCCTTTTGCAAGCCCCTGATTGTTTTGTCGGCAAACATCTGGAAGGCGTCTTCACTCATGGCCGATCCTTGGATGTAGAATCGAAACCTTTCGTCGAGTGTAGAGAACATTTCATTGTGGTTCGCACATGAAGGCACTTTGAAGAGATTCAGATTCTTCCCTTGAGGGAAAAAGCTTTTTGGAGGCACATGATCCTCAGAGGTGGCGACTTCGCCGCACCAATAGCAAGTGGGGACGGTTGTTGATGTCATACAAACATATTTAGTCAGCCGCCTAATGTTCGGCGGAAATACTCGATGGCCTCATTCAAAGTCGCCGCTTTTTCGGTGGCCCCTGCGTCCGCGTTGTTCGGATCGGGATGGACGGTCTTGATGAGATGGCGGTAATTCAGCTCGGCCTGCTCCAGTGAATGGGGAGGCATCAGTCTCAACACTTCTGCGGAGCGGAATTCCAATGCCTTCACTGCCTGCTCATCCTCGGCTATTTGGGGAGGGCGCTTCGCCCTTGGTTTGCGGGTTCCTGCCGCTGGCAGTGGCACTTCAGCAGCGCCGCTCCCTGGCATCTTCTCCTTGGCGTCTTCAATGATGTCCTCGTGCTTTTTCTCCGAGCGGATGCCATACCAGAAATTGATGAACTCCTTCAGCCACATGGCGACGGCGACAAGGATCAGCCATGTTGAAAGGCGGTGTTCTGTAAAAAAAGCGCGAAGCATCGCCGCAGTGGTCAAGGCCAGAAAAGGCTCGACCCAGAGATGCACCATCAGCTCGGAGCGCGGGTTGCCGCGAAGCTGGCTGAAGCCGGGAAGCAGCAGCAGGTGCGATGTCCCTGAATAGAAGTCGTGCTTGCCCTGCCTGCCCACTTCCCGTGAAAAGGCCAGCATAAGGTGCAGCAGATACAACGCAGCCGCGCCAAGACCGAAGCTCGCCACGGCCCAATACTTGAACCAAACGCCCTGCTCTATCCACGCGTAGATCGAGAACAGGAGGTGCGCCCAAACGAAGGCGAAGAAAACACTTTTGGGACTGAGAAACGAAAAGCCGAATCGGGAGCGCAGGAACACGATGGCCGGCATCGCCAGCCAGTGCAGGATGGGACTGAGGATGGGGACGCTTGGCTGCGCTCCCGTGGATTGAATTTGCCGGTCCTTCATGTGTGGATTTGTTCACCGTTGCCCTGCCCTATGACTTTTGCGAGAAGACATGCCGGATGAAATTCTGAGCGACCGGCTCGCCCTTCTTGGTCGCGAGCCATCGCCGCCCGCCTTGAAAAATGATCGAGTCCACAAGATATTCAGATTCAGGGCCACCCGTGCGCAGCATGGTGAACTCTTGCGGCTGCACGACGTATTCCACCACCATGCTGCCGCCTGCGTTCTGGCTCATCGTGCCGCCTTTCGCCATCCCTTCATTTAATCCACCGTAAAATGTCGCTTGCCGCGTCTTGCCGATGGAATCCGCTGCCCAGTTGTTCGTGGTCGGGTCGCCGTTGGCGTGGAAAATTTTCGTTTGAAGGTTGCCAAGGAAGCTCTCGGCATCGGAGCGGGAGTTTTGTCCGCCGAAGGCCGAAAAGTAGCTGGGGAGGTTCTGGGTCAGGTAAACGGTGCAGGCGCGGGAGCTTCGCGCCGTGCTCTGAAAAAGGGCATCGTAGGAATTAACGAAAAACTGTGATTCGTCCGCCCAAAGGAAAACGGGGCGAGCTGCGGCCTGGGCAGCTTCGCGGCTCATGTCCGCAGAAATCCTCCGCTCAACGGCCCTCTGCCAGATGAACTTGAAAAGCACCTGGGCGAACTGGCCCAGCTCATTGAACTCCTTCACCGGCAGATTGAGGATGATGATCTTGCCGTTGAACGTGTCCTCGGGGGTGAAGGTGAGATCGGTGCAGAACAGGTCACGCAGCAGGCCGCGCAGAAAACAGTCGGCCATGCTGGTGAAGGTGGAGACGATCACGGAGCGGGTTTCAGGGGCGAGGCTTGGAAACTCCCGCAGCCAGAAATCCCGCGTCAGTTCCAAGTCGTTGGCCCTGCCCTTCTCTTTGGTTTTCCCCGTCGCCACTTCCAGCAATGCAAAGCATGCCGATTTCTTCTGCCAGTCGGGATTCTCGGCCTCCTCAGTGCTGCGGGGCGCGGACGTGATGATCCGGTAGAGGGATGGCAGGTCGATGTCGTCCAGCGCGAGCACGGCAAGGTCAATCGCATTCCTGAGAAGCTGCTTCAATGTGCGCTGCCAATAAGCGTCCTGGCCGCCGCCCTGCCCCTGCTTTCGCTCGGCAGCTTCCAGCACACTGCAAAACAAGTTCACGAGGTTTTCGGTGTGCCCTGCCCCGGTTCCTGGCCGCTTCAATTCGTAGCGCAGGAAGTTGAACCGGTGGGGTGAGTCGGGGCCGACAATGAGCAATTCTGACTCACGGCCTGCGGCCTTGGCGAAGCGCTTCCATGAGAGCACTTCATCGTTCTTGGCGGTGAGAACCAGTCCGCCTAGATTGGACTCCATGAACGCCTTGGCGAGGGCTTGCCCACTCCCTGATGATTTGCCAGAGCCGGTCGCTCCCAAAATCTGCACTCCCTCAAAGGCATCCTTCAGGCACCAGTAGTTTTCAGCCCTGCTGGTCTTGCCGTCTGCACTCAATTCCAGCAACGCCTCGTCGTCATCAGGCCAGTTTCGTTTTGCGCCTGTAGGGGCAGATGGGGGACGTTTGGCGAGGCTGAATTCATCCATGAGGGGAGGGTGCTGGGGTCACTGCAAGCTAGCCGCGCAGCCGCTCTGCGGCGAGCAAAAACCACAGCCTTAGCACTGCTAAGGAGAGATGTCTGAAGATCATATTGCTATGTTGCTAGCTTGCTAGTTTCCTAGCTCGGTAGCCTCCTTGCTAGACGGCAAACTTGCTCGAAAACTGCCTTCCCAGCTTGCTAGCTCGCAACCTGACAAGGTGGCAAGTTCGCTGCCTTGCTGGCTCGCTCAATAGCTTGCTAGCAGGCAAATTTTGCCGAGTAAGCGGCGAAAATGGATTCACGGAATCAGATGTGGTAGAATGAACCGATGCTCAGAGTTGTGGCGCACACGAGCGCGGCAGCCGCCCGCAAATACTATGCGGAAGGTCTGAAACGCGAGGACTACTACTCCGAGAAACAGGAGGTGGTAGGCAAGTGGCATGGCCGCGCTGCGGGCCTGCTGGGGCTGTCCGGGGACGTGGATCGGGAGCAGTTCGCGGCGCTGGTGGAGAACCGCAATCCCCTCACTGGGGAGAAGCTGACACCCCGCACGAAGGAAGGTCGCCGCGTCGGGTATGACCTCAATTTTCACGCGCCAAAAAGTCTCTCCGTGCTTTATGCGCTAACGCAGGACAAAGAGGTTTTGAAAGCGTTTCGGCAGGCGGTTTCTGACACCATGACGGAACTTGAGGCGAGGGCAGAAACCCGAGTCAGAAGGAAGGGGGCGCGGGAAAACCGCGTCACTGGAAACCTGGCCTGGGCGGAGTTTGTTCACTTCACCTCACGCCCGGTCGGGGGCATTCCCGATCCGCATCTTCACGTCCACTGCTTCACCTTCAACGCGACTTTCGACCAAACAGAGGCGCGATGGAAAGCGGCGGAGTTCGGGGCCATCAAGCGCGAAGCGCATTACGCGGAAGCGGCGTTTCATGCCCGCCTGACGGCAAGTTTAGTGGCTCAAGGCTACGCCATCGAGCGCCGGAAAAGCGGCTGGGAAATCAAAGGGATGCCTGCCAGTGTCATTGCCAAGTTCTCGCGGCGCACCGCTCAAATTGAGCGGCTGGCCGATGAAATGGGCATCAAGGACGCCAAAGCCAAGGACGCGCTTGGGGCTGCAAGCCGGGAGGGAAAACGACACGGCATGACCTTTTCAGACCTGCTGGCGGCGTGGAGTGTCCGGCTCACCGATGACGAAAAGGTGCAAATCTCCAAGGTTTGCTATGAGCGTGGGCAGGGTGGAGCCGAAAGGGTGACTGCGGGGCAGGCCGTGGACTATGCCATTTCCAAACTGTTCGAGCGCCAGTCGGTGGTGGAACGCGGTCACATCCTGGCGGCTGCGCTTCGCTTTGGCGTCGGGCAAACGACGCCGGAGGCCATCAAAGCTGAGTTTGAGCGGCGGCAGTTGATCGGGCGCAAGATTGGGGATGAGCATCTTTGCACTTCCGTGGATGTTCTGGCGGAAGAAATCGCCCTCCTTGCCTTCGTTCGTTCTGGCCGGAATTCGGCCATGCCGCTGGGCGGCAAGGGCAGGCTTTCATATTCTGAAAAGCTCTCCGAGGAACAGCGGGCAGCGGTCAAACATCTGCTCACCAGCCGCGATCAGGTGATGGCGATTCGCGGCGGTGCCGGCGTGGGCAAGACCACGCTCATGAAAGACGCGGTGGCCGCGATTGAGGCGCAAGGATTGAAGGTGTTCGCCTTTGCTCCCTCCGCCGTCGCTTCCCGTGAAACCCTCCGTGAAGCGGGGTTCGCGGGTGCTGATACGGTCGCCCATCTGATGCTCAACACGAAGCTGCAAAAGCAGGCTCGTGGGCAGGTCATCTGGATCGACGAGGCGGGCCTGCTCGGCACGCGGGACTTGTGGCGCATCATGGAAATCGCCGGGCCTAAAACGCGCGTCATCCTCACTGGCGACACCGCGCAGCACGCGCCGGTGGCGCGGGGTGATGCGTTTCGCATCCTGCAAAAACATGCCGGTCTTCGCGTCGCGGAAGTGACGGAGATCCGGCGGCAGGAAGTCGAGGACTACAAGAAGGCCATCGAAGCCATCAGCAAAGGCGACCTCCGAACCGGTTTCCGTCGCCTGGACAGCCTGGGAGCGTTCGTGGAAATTGCAGACGAAGCGCAGCGTCACCGGGAACTGGCGGCTGATTACATCGCCCTCGGGCGACGGGGCGAGTTTCCGCTGGTCGTCTCTCCGACCCATGCGGAGAGCGCCAAGGTCACGAACGCCATTCGTGAGGCTCGCCGGGAGGCGGGACAGCTCGGCGCGGAAAAGAAGTTCCTTCAATACCAGAACTTGCAGTGGGAGGAAGCGGAGCGCCAACTTCCTGAGAACTACCGTGCCGGTCTGGTGGTGCAGTTCCATCAAAACGCCAAGGGCGTGAAACGCGGCGAGATTTTCAAGGTGCTGGGGCAGGGCGAAAACGGCGCGGTGCAAATTCAGAATAAGGCAGGCAAAACCCGCACGCTGCCCCTCAACGAGGCCACAAAGTTTCTGGTCTATGAGGAACGCGAGATCGCCCTGGCAAAGGGGGACCGCATTCGCATCACACGAAACGGAGAGAGCACGAACGGCAAACGCCTCAACAACGGCAACCTCTTAGCTGTGGAGAAGTTCGGCAGGAAGGGCGAGATCATCCTCAGCAACGGGGCCATTCTTCCGGCAAACCACGGCCATATCGCGCACGGCTATTGCCAGACCTCGCATTCTAGCCAGAGCCGGAGCGTCCGCGACGTGCTGGTGGCACAAAGCGCCGATTCGTTCCTTGCCAGTTCTCGTGAACAATTTTATGTGTCATGCAGCCGTGGCAAACAAACCCTCCGCATCTACACTGACAACCGCCGCGAATTGCAGCAGGCGGTCGGCAACACGTCCACGCGAATGTCCGGCGTGGAACTGGCGGAACTGACCTCGCAGGAACTCTCCAACTTCATGAACGGCGAACTGGGTGCAAAACAATGGCGGGAGGCTGTTCACAGCCGCAAAGGGCTGGACGGTGCCAAAACCTTCGTCAAGCAGCTCGCTGAGCGACGGAAGGTCGAACCACGCAAAACAGGCGAGGTCATCGACTGGAAGGGCTACGTCGAGATGCGCCGGAACCTGGTTGGCGCGGACGGCAAAAGCCGCTCCAAGGGCTATCCTTCAGAACCGAGAAAGGGCAGTCAAAGCAAAGGCATCGCACGGCCCAAGATAAGCCAGCACTCGGACGCGAGGATCGCTGAGCTGAAGGCGGCTCATGAAGCCAAGAAGACAGGAGCCGCTCAAGAAAAACCTCCAGCATCGAAAGCCCCTCAAGATCGCAAAGAGCGGCTCGTGAAAGCTTACGAGTCAGCGGCCAGCCATTTCAAGAAAGTGGCGGACAAGGTGCGTGGTAGGTCTGCGCAGGGAGACAAAGAGAAAGAGGTCAAGATGGGGAGGGCAAAAGTAAAACCGTTGCAGAACAGCAACGCGGACCGTGCGGCGGAGCACTCCAAAAAGGAAAAAGCAGCAAGTATTAGGAAGACCGGCGAGGGACAGGCTAAAAACAGAACTGAAACCAAGACGAAGCAGGCCGCGCCGCGTCCCGTCGTCATCAAAAAATGAGGCACTATGGCTGACAAAATTGACGAAATTCTCAAGGCAAGACAGGCGGCTGAAAAGCCTGCCGAACTGACGCCTGATGGCGATAAGTTTTTCTCCATTCTGATCGGTGAAGGGATGCAGGAGAACTTCCTGGAATTGCAGTTCCGCAACGGGCTGCAAACCTGTTTCAGCTATACGGATTTGCTATGGTTCAACCATGACCCGGAAAGCGGCTGCATCGACCTGGAATTTGGCGGCTTCCTTATCACCATCAAAGGCCGTGGCCTGCGCACGATCTTCAACGGCGTGAAGGGCAAGCGGGTCGCGTGGGTGAAGGAAGCGGACAGCAACCTTCAGGATCACAAAGACAACGAGTGTTTTGTTGAAGAGATCAGCATCACTCCGCCGAAAGGGTTCACTGAGGAAGCACCTGCCGCCGACTAAACTTCATGAACTGGCGCATACTGAAGGCGTTCCCGAAATACGCGATTGCCATCGGCGTGGTGCTGCTCAGCACGGGCTTGTTTGGTGCATGGTGGTTCTTCAAGCGCACGATGCCGCGCTGGGAGTTTGCGAAACCTGATCCCGCCGTGGTGGAAGAGATCAAAAAGAAAGCTGACGCGCTTCCCGACAAGCTGGGCTGGCTGGCCCTGGTTGGCGGCGACCTCTATGACATCAGCACAGGTGAAGTGATCTTCAAGAATTGGCTGCGGGGCATTCCGATGCGCGTGTTTTACTATCCTGAAAGCAGGCATCTTATGGTGCAGGCAGAGCGTGGCATCATGCGGTTCGGGCTGGATGGAAAACAAGACGGGGTGATGGGCGTTGAAACGCCTCCTGCGTTTACCAATGACGGCAGCCAAGCCATGTATGTCAAAGACGGTGACATCTGGATCGCGGGCATTGATTGGACCGCATTCAAGTTTATCAACGAGCGGCAGGCCACGAAATACGGCCAGTTCTACGCGCAATACTTTTCGGTCAACGTGGCGCTGGCCTCTGACAAAGCCTGCTTGGTCAATGTGCAGAGCAAGCAACTCCGGGTGGACTTGAGCACGGGCGACTTGCAGCAAACAAACATCACCCCGCATATCAAAGCCAAGCTTCGCTCACCCGACTGCAAGGTCTTGGTGGGCGACGATGGCGAGAAATTTTTTGTCTATGACATCGACAAGCCGGAGCCCACCTTGTTTCCCAAGAATGGCGGCAAGGTGTCAGATGTGCAGTGGCTCAACAACGACAGATGCGCTTTCATCATCGGTGGCAAAACCGTCAGCGTATTCGACCGCAAGAAGAACACAGTGGAGGAGGTGGCCACGCTGCCTTTTGATTGCCAGAAGATCACTGACCCTTCCATGGATGGCCGCTATGTGCTATGCAATAACGGGCAGGCGCTGGTGGTGGTCGATGTCGAAAAGAAGACCGCCGAGAATTTGGGCATTGAAGCCGATCATATCGGCTGGGTCAGCCACGACACGCTGATCTATTCACGGGAAATCCCGGACATGAAACTTCGCGGCACCTGGATCAAAACCATTGGCAGTGAACCGCAGCGAGTGTTGGCCGAACCTTATCTTGTCGGCTACGACAAGTCAGCTCCGCTGGCTTTGATGCGCGAGCTTGGCGTGGTAGTCTTCGCGACTCGCAATGGGATTTTCAGGATGAAGCCTGATGGCTCAGAGCTTCGCGAAGTTGCCAAGCTCAAACAGCCTGTGGGGAGAATTCAAGCGGTGGAGATGTGGGGCAAGGGGCCTCAGTAGTGAGCCAATTGCCGCCGCAGTAATCCTGTGGAGAAATCAAAACTCTGGTTTCCGAGTCAATAGGCGACGCTTTGAGGAGCCGCACCAAGGGATGGGCAGGGCGGGCACTTCCAAAAGTATTCGCAGAACAAGCGAACAGCGAGTGTCGCATCTGCTGCCCCTAACGGGGCAGTGCTTCCAGGTGAAGGTGCAATTTCCGGTCATGTGCCATATTGCAGGAAAGTGAAACGGCGCGGTGATAGCTGAGACAGTGATAAACCTTGCCCTGTGGCTTCCGGTTCTGTATTTCGATCACGGCAACGCGCCAAGCGGCGCGGGGCTTGCCTTCGATTCTGACGGCTCCGGCGTGGGGTCCGGTGACTTTGACAAGGGCATTCATGGTGTGCGCTTTAGTCGATGCGTTTGGAGATGATGCCGCGCACGATGGCGGCGACGGTTTCGAGCGGCTGGCGCATGGGGTCGCCAGTCCAGCCAAGGCACGCGGCGCGAAGTGCGAGCTGGTTTTCCAGCTCGTCAAACTCCGCATCGGTAAGGTCTGCCAATTCGATCAGCTCGGCATCTGAGAGGGCAAGCAAGGTGCTCATGGCAGAACCTCCGGCTGAATGTTCAAGATGTAGTTGGCTGCCTTCTGTGCCTGCGATGCAGCGCGGACAATCCAGCTTTTGGCGTCCTTGCTTTTGAGGACATCAATCCAGCTTTGCAGGTAGGCGGCGGAGTTGCTGATTTCGTCCTCCATGATGCCGGCGTGGGCGTTCAGGAATGAAGCGCCCATTTCTGCAACCAGTTCTTCCTCGGCATAGACTTTGCGGGCGGTGTCGCCTGCGGCATCAATACCCTTGTTCTCAAGCAGTGACTTACGGGCAAGGCGTGAGGCGTGGCCGGTGCTGTGACTCAGCTCGTGAAAGAGGGTGGAATAATACGCTTCTTCACTCCCGAAGAAACCACGCTCCGGCATGTGAACGCTGTCAGTCTTGGGCCGATAGCAGGGAATCGCGTTCCCGTCATGGATGGCGGGAGCGTTGGGCATCGCTGCGACGATCTCGCGGGCGCGGTCTGTCTTCTGTGTGATGGAAAGCTCGGGCAGATTATCGGGCTGCGGGAATTCGATGCCTTCGATCTGCGAAGCATGAAACACGGTGTAAGCCCTCAAAAAGCGGCGTGTCTCTGCCTCGTCCTCAATGGCGGGGGCTTGGTCCTCGTGCTTGGTGTAGGTGCCGTATTTCACGACAAGGGAACCGTGCTCACCTTTGCGGATGTGTCCGCCAAGCTCCTTGGCCTGAATGAAGGTCAGGAAGTGAGGCGAGGTGAAGCGCAGGCTTCCAAGCAGGAAGACGTTGATTCCCTGATAAGCTCTGCCGGTGGAGAAGTTGCGGGGAAAACCAACCTTCGAGAAGTATGGCGATTTCCAAGGGACAACCCCTGATTCAAGCTGTGTGATGATGCGGTCTGTGACCTGTTCGTAGATGTCTGGTTTCATGTTGTTTCCTCCTGTTGCGGGTTTGCGCAAAGCACTCGGGCGCGCGCAAAACATGATGACCAAACCGCCGTAGGACGGGCGGCAGTCACAGGGAGGCTCCGCCAGAGGGGCATCCCCAAAGTCCCGCAGCGAGGCACGAGAGAGGACAATTTGGGGAGACTGGTGGATGCCCTTGACGGCACGAACGTCCGGGAGGCATCAGAGCCGACAAGCGAGGCACAAGCGGTCGGCGTAGTTCACCGCCGCAAGGCGGGAAGATTCACACGGAAGAAGCCGGAAGCGCAGCGGACGGTCAGGCGGTAGCGAAGTGTCCGGCTTTCTTCGGTGTTCAGTATCGTGGCAGGTAGTGACGTGGTTCGGTTCGCCGCGCCTTGACCCTCAAGGCTGCTGAAGGCGAGCCGAACGGCGTCACGCGGCAGGCGAGGGCGTTACGGGAACCGTCCCGTTAGAATGGGTAGCCGCGCACGAAGTAGCGGCGAGGGAAAGACCTTTCCCGCCAGAAGCCCTTGTTCAAAAACAGGAACACGTTTACAACCAGAAGAGAAAAAACCGCCTCACGAGAAAAGACGGCCTAAACTTCAGGAGAAAGTCAGAATGAGCTACATCCCCAAGACCATCAGCGAAGTCGTATCGGAATTTTTGAACCGGACCACGTTCCTGCCAGCCATCCAGCGAGAATATGTGTGGGGCACCTACGCTATCGAAAAGCTCTTTGACTCGATCATGGGAGACTTTCCAATCAGCACCTTCCTGTTCTGGAAGATCAAGGAAGAGAACAAAAGCGAATGGGTCGCCTACGAATTCATCAGGGATTATGACGCCGAAGCGCCGCACAACAAGGAAGCCAGCGTCAAGGGCATCAACCAGGACATCTATTTTGTGCTCGACGGGCAGCAACGGCTGACCTCGTTGTTCATCGGACTGAAAGGCTCCTACCGATATTTCTACTACCGGTGGCACAAGACCCGGCTTTACCTGAACCTGTTGAAGGAACCCATCAAGGACGACAATCCCGAAGAACTGACCTATCAATTCAAATTCAGGGCTGACAGCCAGCCGGACCCTAGAGACACCACCCCGCAATACTGGTATCTAGTGGGCGACATTCTGAACTTCGATGACGCGGAAGATGCAAAGCGGAGCATCAAACAGCAGTTGGCCGGGTTCACGGAACATGAACGCGACATCGCCAATTCCCACATTGGACGCCTGCACTCCCGCATCAGCACGGCGCGGCTGCTGAACTACTACGAGGAGAAATCGCAGGACTATGACAAGGTCGTGGAAGCGTTCATCCGTGCGAACACGGGAGGCGTGAAGCTGGAGTATAGCGACATCCTGCTTTCCACCGCCACTGCCAAGTGGGCGAACCTCAATGCGCGTGAGGAGATCCATTCATTCACCGATGACCTCAACGCCATCGGGAACGGCTATTCCTTCGGCAAAGACTTTGTTCTGAAAGGCTGCCTGTATCTCACCGAGGGGCTGCCTATCCAATACAAGGTTAAGAACTTCAACCGGACGAATTTGGAGAAAATCGAAAACGCCTGGCCGAAGATCAAGGACAACCTCGAAGAGGCGATCCAGCTTGCGAGCCGGTTTGGCTTTAGTGACAAGAACATCGTGTCGAAGATCGCGCTGCTTCCTATTGCCTATTACCTCGGCAAGCTTGGGGCGAAGCACTTCGTCACGTCCTCCAACAAGGAGGATGTGAGAAACCAGCTCATCATGCAGAAGTGGCTGGCGCTGGTGCTGCTAAAAAATGCGTTCGGCGGGTCATCCGACACCACGCTGACCAATCTTCAGCAGGTCATTGATGAGCAGGCTGACTTCAAGAGCTTCCCTTACGAAGCCATGAACAAGCGGCTGAACATTGAGGCATCCTTCACCGACAGCGAGATTGAGAACCTGCTGGCGACGAACTACAGCACGAAATACAGCTATCTGATCCTGGCGCTTTTGTATCCTGACCGTGACTGGAAGGACAAAAACTACCATGAGGACCATGTGTTCCCGAAATCAGAGTTCACGAATGCCAAGCTGAAAGCGCGTGGCTATGATGACGCGAAGATCACGGAGTATCAGAAATGGTTCAACTGCATCCTCAACCTTGAGCTTCTGACTGACAGGGAGAATCTTGAGAAGAGCGCGGAAGATTTCGGCGACTGGTTCGCCAGCCGTGATGCAAACTTCAAAGACCGTCACGCGATCCCGACACTCGCGTCGTATGATTTCGACAGCTTTCTCGAATTCATCGAGAAGAGGCGGGCAATCTTGGTCGAGAAGCTAAAGGCGTTTAGCATCTAAACCGTGGCTGCCGGAGCGAACTACTGCCCATCACTTGTCGGGGAAGCCGTCTTTGTTTTCTTTCCACCATGATTTCCATTTGGCGACGCCCTCTGGCGTGGCGGCGGATTTCAGTTCTGTCTTGGTAAAGGGAGCAGAAGGGATGCCCATCTTGGCGATGGCAACGGCAAAATCTCCGGGCGGCACCTCCAAGTTGGATTCGTCCATGAGTTCGATGAGGAGACTGACGGCGAACTTGTTGTTCGCGGCGGTCAGGCTGTCCAGCGTGGTCTGCCGGTAGTTCATGAGCATTCCCGATTTGGGCCTTCCTTCCTCCTTCTTGAAGAGGCGCTTGATGTAGTCAGCGGCGGTCGGGCATTCGGTGATGTATTGCGCAGCTTTGGCGGCAATGGCCTTTTTCTGGGTCTCTTTGGAATAGACGTAGAAATTCTGTTTGAAGAACATCAGAAGTCCGGCAACCGAATCGTCGCCCGGCAGGGCTTTCACCTCGTCGAGAGCTGCGATGTCGCCGCGCATGAGGCGCTCGCTCGCGGCCTTCAGCACTGGCATCGTTTGTTTCTGCTGCTCTGTCTGCGCAGAAGATGGAATGAGGGGAAACAGACAAAGCGTGACGGCGAGAATGGTGTGGAATCTGCGGCTCATAGTGTGCGGGAATTGTAGATGAAACGGCCCGGTTGCCGAGAAGTGTTTTGTGAAAACTAAGGGCAAGCGGCGGTGCCACAAGGCCCGCCTGTGCAGGCATCATTTGAAAGTCTCCACAGAGACGCGCTTGCCCCGCCTGCGAGAGCAGGCGCTTCAGAGCGGACGGAACCGCAGATGTAGCAAGGACCGGCGACAAGAAGGGAGGGCGAAGGCGGGCAAAGTGGTCGCGGTCCGGCGCATCTGCGGATCGGTCCAAGAGGTTGAGGGGGAGCAAGCTGGCCTTTGTCAGCAGAGGGAGGGCTTGCCCCGACCCTGATGATGAAGGCGGGATTGCTCGCGGTGGGTTTGACTGGCACGGAAGCAGCCGGTAGCGAAGCGGAGGGTCAGGCAGAAGCGAAGCGTCCGGCTGCTTCGGTGTGCGACATGGGGCGGCAGTGACGTGGTTTGAAACGCCGCGCCTTGACTCTTCAAGGCTTGCTGAAGGCGGATCGAACGGCGTCACGCGGCGGGCGAGGGCGTTACGGGACACTTCCCGTTGGAATGGGTAGCCGCCCACGCAGTAGCGGCGAGGGAAAAGCTTTTCCCCCACACCTCACTCGATGTTGTATTCATCAGCTTCGTCATGAGCCACTTCGGTGACGTAGTATTCCAAACGGTTGATACGCCAGTAACCATTGACGATGACCGCTGTGTTGTAGTCAGGGCAGTCGATGAGAGTCCAGATTTTCGAGTTGGGTTGTGTGCGCAGAAAATCAATGTCGTCGTGGGTATCGAAAGCGATGTGGTCGGTTCCAGTTTTGGTGATGGGTTTGAACTGTTCAAACCAGGTGTCGTAGTCGAGTTGAATGAAAGTCATGATCGTTCTCCTTGGAGAGTTGGATGTGAAAAAAGAATGCCGCGCCCGAAGGCGCGGCATCGAGGTTTAAGCTGCTTGTGCCTCGGCGGCAGCGGGTTCGCGTTCCGCGATCCACTGCTCGGCTTGAGCAAGCGCTGTGCTCAGCTTCGACAGGTGGGATTTGAGGAAGCTGGTGGTTTGCTTCCATTCCTCGCCAGCTTTGTAGCTGCGGGACACGGTGGCGCTGTAGCGGGTTTTGCCCTGGTCTTCGTTTAGCCAGATGGTGACTTTGACTCCGCCGTTTCTGATTTCGTGGGCTGGTTTGTTATTCATAGGTTCTCCTTGTTTAGTGGTTTCTCCCCGAAGGGATTGGGAGCGTGCTGAGCAGCCGGTGAAGCAGGGCGTTGTCATGCCCAACACGGGAGCGCAGCGAATGGAGCGGGCCGGGCATTGACTGCCCTGCGCGGCTGCTACGTTTCCAAAATTCCAAGTGAGAAACCCAAGGAGCCATGAAGAACTGCCCACAAGAAACGGTGACGAGAACCTGATGGCCTGACTTCCAGCAAAACCACACTCAACGTGCGCAGCCTTCATGCGAGGAAGCAAACCATGCTTCGATTCCACCCTTCCGCATGGCGCGTCGTGCCGCGCCTTTCAGAGTATCAGAGCGGACGGAACCGAGCCGGGGCAAGGAAGGGTGATCCGCAGGAGGGCGAAGGCGGGCTGAGGAAATCACCGGATTGCCCGGCGGAGGTTTGGTCCAAGAGGAAGGTGGGGAGCAAGCTGGCCGTTTGGCGAAGCAGTGGAGGGCGTGTCCCGACCGCGCCGACGAATGGCGGGATTGCTCGTGGTGGCGGTGTTGCCTGGTGTGGATTCTTGAGGGCGTTACGGGACACCTCCCGTTGGAATGGGTAGCGCCGCACATCGTAGGCGCGAGGGAAAGGCTTTTCCCGACAGATGAAACTCCCCTCCAAGTATTCATGATGAAAAGAGATGTCCGCCCAAGTTGCCTTGGGCGGACAAGCTGCCGGGCTAGTATTCGCTCGGCAGCATGATGACGTGATCGGTGAAGTAGAAGGCCACTTCATCGAGAGGGAAGTCTGTGAACTCGATCCGCTTGGAGAAGCGGATGTTCGAGTTCCCATCCTCGCATTCGAGGGTGGCGGTGTGGTCAGGATTGACCTTCAGCCGCCAGACCTGGAAGGCTTCGGCTGCGACTTCGCGGATGGATTGGGCGAAGGCGATCTCATCGAGCAGCCAGTAGGCTCCGCCGCTTTCGGCGACGTATTGTGCGCCGTCGGTGTAGAGCACGTTGCGTGCGATGCCGTGGCGATGCCATTGCTCCGTGCCGGTGAACTGGCGGAGATCGGTTTTGGTGAGTGTGTTTTGATTCATGTTTTGCTCCTGGTTTGTGTTTTTACCCCGCTGCGGGGCGCTGGTGCAAAGGCGGAGGTCATGAGGCTGCCAGTCATGCCCCCAACACGGGAGCGGCAGCGAATGGAGCGGGCCGGGGGTTGATGGGCAGACGGCCTCTGCCAAAACCAAGCTGCCCTTGCAGCGGGAAAACATCAGGAGCCATGCACGAACACGAACCGCCGGGAGACAGTCAACGGCGTCACGCGGCAGGTGAGGGCGTTACGGGACACTTCCCGTTGGAATGGGTAGCCGCCCACGAAGTAGCGGCGAGGGAAAGGCCTTTCCCCCCTGAAAATCAGTGATGAACGGAAGGCTTGTAAATTGGAGATGAAATGGATATAATTGGATATTGAATGGATACGCAATGCTGCAAAAACTCGCCCCAGAACCGCCAATAACCGCAGAAATGCTCAAGCTCATCGCCTCGCTCGATGAGTTCAAAGGGCAGTGGCGTGCCTTCAAGCGCCTCTCACGGGATCAGCTCTCGCAGCTCAAGAAGATCGCCACCATTGAAAGCATTGGCTCGTCCACGCGCATTGAGGGTAGCAAGCTCACCGATCAGCAAATCGCCACGCTTTTGTCAGGACTCAGAATTCAGGAGTTCAAAAGCAGGGATGAAGAAGAAGTCGCGGGCTACGCGGCTGCGATGGACACGGTGTTCGAGTCCTTCGAGCACATCCCGGTCACGGAAAATCACATCCGCCAGCTTCATCGGACGCTGCTCCAGTTTTCGAGCAAAGACGAGCGGCATCGCGGCGACTACAAGACGCTCGACAATCATGTGGCCGCGTTCGACGCAAAAGGAAACCAGCTCGGCATCGTCTTTGAAACGGCATCGCCGTTTGAGACGCCCTTTGCCATGAAGCGGCTGGTCGAATGGATGATCGAGGCCGAAAGAGACGGCGACCTTCACCCGCTGCTCGTCACGGGCGTGTTTGTGGTCTGGTTTCTTGCCATCCATCCGTTCCAGGATGGAAATGGTCGGCTGTCGCGGGTCTTGACGACTCTGCTCCTGCTACGGCACGGCTACAGCTATGTGCCGTATGCCTCGCTGGAGTCGGTGATCGAGGAGAACAAAGAGTTCTACTACAAGGCGCTGAGAAAGACGCAGGCGACGATGCGGAAGAAGCGCGTGGAATGGGATGCCTGGCTGCTGTTCTTTCTGCGCTGTCTGGTGCGCCAGAAGGACAATCTGAATGTGAAGGTCCAGGTCGAGCAAAGGCGTGTCGAGGCCAGTTCACCGCTGGCCGCATCCCTCATGAGGCTGCTGGACGACGCGGAGAGCATAACGCTTGCTGAGGCGGTCAAAGCCACCGCCGCAAACCGTAATACGCTCAAGGCGAAGATGTCCGAGTTGGTAGATGCCGGATTACTGACGCGCCACGGGCGCGGCAGAGGCGTCCATTACACGAAGGGCAAACACGAGAATTGAAATTGGGTGCCGCCCCGTGCTGGCGGTGCGCGTCGGACGCGCAAGCCGCAATCGCAATGCCGTGGCTCAAGGCTTGGCTGTGCCGGGAGCGAGTATCTTGTCGAAGTCCATCTCCAGGAATTCCAACAGTTCCGGGGAGATGCCCGCCTTTTGCGCTGCGCCGGGTGGCAGCAGATTTTGCAGGCCGGTGGCCGTCTGCGTGTTGAAGGCATCCCGGCGTGCCTCCCAGGCGGCTTCGAGCTGCGCGTCCTGCGGCTCACGACCGGCGTTCAGACCCTGCTGATTCATCAACTGCGCGCGCTGACGCATATAGGCATCCACGGAGTCACCCTGCGGCTCGGTGAGGCCGGCGGACTGCTGGATCATGTTACGGAAAAACTTTCCATATTCCTCGGGGCGGTCTTGAAATCCGGCGATCTCGGGCAGCATGCCCAGCACTTCGGCGTGCTGGCGTTGCAGGTCGAGCAGGCGGCGTTTCTCGTCCGCGCTCAGCGTGGCCCTGGGTGAGCGTTTTTGCAGCGCCATCGCGAACCATGCTGCTACGCTCATGCCCGCCCTTCGCGACATGCCGCCGCACATCATCCCCTCGACCCTTGGCGATGACGCTGGTGCGCTCGGAGCAGCCAGTCACGCGATGGAGGCATGGCAGCCTGAATGACCAGTTGCCAATTGGTGCATATAGCCCACGCCACTTGGTAGATGACCCGCTTGTCTCCACCCGCAGGGTATTCTCATCTCACACGTTGACAAGAGTCTGCGCATGGTTAATGGAACGTCCGTTTATAAACAGCCATTTAACTCCAATGCCCATGACCCTCACGCGCCCCACTCGAGAACGTAACCCGAAGGCGCGCAAGATGCGTATCCTGGTGGCGGCGGGGGTGGTGTTTGCGAAGGCGGGGTTTGCGGCGGGAAGCGTGCGGGAGATCAGCCTGAAGGCGCGGGTGAATGTGGCGTCGATCAATTATTACTTCAGCAGCAAGGAGGGGCTTTACCGCGAGGTGCTGCTGGCGGCGCACCGGAAGTTGCTGGAGCAGGAGCCGCCGCCGAAGCCGACGGAGGAACCTGAGCAGTCGTTGCGGGAATGGATTCAGTTTTGCCTGCGCTTTGTGCTGCTGAGACGCACGGCGCATCCGGTGCTGGGACGGATGATGGCGCATGAGATGCGGCAGCCGACGGCAGCCTTGGGCGAGCTGGTGAAGCTGATCATCAAGCCGAATTTCGCGAACCTCGTCAAAATTGTGAATGCCTTGGCGGGAGACTCGCTGGACAAGGATGGGCGGGAGATGGCGGCGCATCAAATTGTTGCGATGTGCGTCCACTTTGACCACAGCCGTGAGGTGATCGGGCGGCTTGGATTTGCCGTGCCGGAGGCGGAGGCGGGTATCGCTCGGCTGGCGGACAGCATCGCGGACATGGCGCTCCGGGGACTCGGGACGCCAAAGACAACCCTTTCCAAGAAACGCACTTCAGCATGAAAACGACCTTACTCTGCATCTTAACCGCTGCCGCGCTTGCGCTGGTGGCTTGCAACAAAGCTCCGGCACCGGCTCCGCAGGCGGAAAAGCCGAAAGTAGCGCCGGTGATCGTGAAAGGGGCCACCGTGCAGGCCGCTGAACGTGCCTTTCCGCGTTTCCTGCGTGTGACGGGGCAGCTCGCCGCACAGAATGACGCCGTGGTGGCGGCGGATTCGATGGGGCGAGTGGTCTCGGCTTCGATTGAACGTGGTTCCGTGGTGAAGACGGGCGATGTGCTGGCGAAGCTCGACGAGCGCCAGCCCAAGCTCTCTCTGGCGGAGGCTGCGGCCTCCGTGGGTCTGGCGAAGGCGCGGCTGGCGCTGGCGAAGAACGAGCAGGAGCGCAACAAGCCGCTGGCGGAGAAAAAGGCGGTGGCGGATGCGGATTACCAAAAGCTGCTCACGGAAGTCGCCGCGCGCGAGGCGGAACTGGCGGCCTCGGAGGCACGTCAGGCCTTGGCGCAGAAGACGCTCGATGACTGCGTGATCCGCGCGTTGTTTGGCGGTGTGGTGGCGGAGCGCATGGTGGAGCCAGGCGAGTATGTGAAGGCGGATTCCCCTGTCGCCCGCGTGGTGGATCTGTCCACGCTACGGCTCGTGCTGAGTGTGCCGGAGACGGAAGTTGGCGCTCTGGTCATCGGTCAGGTGGTGGAGTTCACCACGGCGGCGTTCCCGGCGCAGCGCTTCACGGGCAAGTTGAAATTCCTTGGCGCGACGATGCGCGAGGCCTCGCGTGATCTGGTGATTGAGGCGACGGTGGACAACGCGGAAAGCAAATTGCGGCCCGGCTTCTTTTGCGATGCGCGCATCCTGCTTCGTGAGGAAAAAGCCGTCGCGGTGCCGGAGGGGGCGCTGCGCATCGAAGGCTCGCGCCGCAAGGTCTTCGTCATCACCAAAGACAACACGATCTCCGAACGCCTCGTGGAGGTGGGAGAGACGCGCGAGGGCTTCACAGAAATCCGGCGTGGAGTCGCCGCCGGTGAGCCGTTGCTGGCTAAACCCAGCGCAGAGGCCGCCGATGGGCTTCGCTTTGAACCCGCCGCTTAATTTTCACTTCACACGCTCATGCAATGGCTCGCCGCTATCTCCGTCCGCCGCCCGGTCTTCGCCAGCGTCATCATCCTCGTTTTCGTGGTCGTGGGGGTGCTGGGCTACACGAAGCTGCCGGTGGATCGGTTTCCAAAGATTGACTTCCCCACGGTCAGCATCGTCACACGGCAGGACGGCGCGACGCCGAAGGAGATCGAGACCGAGATCACGGACAAGATCGAGGAGGCGGTGAACACCGTCGCAGGCATTGATGAACTGCGCTCCATTTCAAGCGAGGGCATCTCGCAGGTGCTGGTGACTTTTGTGCTGGAGAAAAACATCGACGTGGCCTCACAGGAAGTGCGGGACCGCATCGCCCGTATCATCCCCGATCTGCCGGAGGAGGTGGACGCGCCGATCATCGAGAAGCTCGATCCCGATGCCGCGCCTATTTTGAACATCGCCCTCGTGGCCGACAAGCCGGTGCGCGAGATCACCGAGTTTGCCGACAAGGTGTTGCGGCGGCAGCTTGAAAGCGTGGGTGGTGTGGGGCAGATCACGCTGCTGGGCGGAAGACTGCGGCAGATCAATGTGTGGCTCGATCCGATGCGGCTGCGCTCCTACAATCTGACCGCTGCGGACGTGCAGCGCGGCCTCCGCGCACAGAACGTGCAAATCCCTGCCGGCACGGTGAAGAATGCGGCCAGCGAGGCGGGCTTCCGCGTGCTGGGCAAGGCACGGAGCGTGGAGGAGATCGGCATGCTCGTCTTGCGCGAGGCGGACGGCGGTCTGGTCCGCGTGCGTGACGTGGCGCGGGTGGAAGACGGGGCCGAGGAGCAAAAAACCGTGGCCCGTAACAATGGCGTGCCCTCTGTGGTGCTCTCCATCCGTAAACAAAGCGGCACAAACACGGTGGCCGTGGTGGATGCGGTGAATGAGAAGCTCGGCGATGTTAAAAAACTGCTGCCCGCAGGCTACGATGTCGAAATGGTGCGCGACACGTCGCAAGTCATCCGCACCAGCGTTCACGCGGTGAAGGAGCACTTGGTGCTGGGGGCCATTTTCGCCGCCGTGATCGTTTTGATTTTCCTTGGCAACTCACGCGCCACCATCATCTCCGCGCTCGCGATTCCCACCTCCATCATCGCCGCGTTCGGCGTTATGTGGGCGCAGGGAGTGACATTAAACGTCATCAGCCTCGTCGCCCTCGCGTTGGCGGTCGGCATCGTCATTGATGATGCCATCATCGTGGTGGAAAACATTTTCCGCCACATGGAAGAGAAGGGCGAGGACTCCTTCACCGCGTCCGTGGAAGGACCGAAGGAGATCGGCATGGCCGTCCTGGCCACCACGCTATCGCTGCTCGCGGTGTTCGTGCCCGTGGCCTTCCTCAGCGGCATTGTGGGCATGTTCCTGAAGAGTTTCGGCCTCACCATGGCTTTCGCCATCGCGGTTTCGCTGCTGGTCAGCTTCACGCTCACGCCCACGCTCTCCGCCCGCATGTTCCGCAAAGGCCACGCCACGCGGTTTGACGCCTGGCTGGAGCATCTGGTAAACATCTTCTACCGCCCGGTGGAGGCGGTTTACATGGTGCTGCTGCGCTTTTCCATGCGGCATCGCTGGATCATCGTGCTGGGCTGCTTCGGCATTCTCGCCGCCGTGCCCACGCTGATGAAGGTCGTGCAGAAGAGTTTCCTGCCTCCGGTGGAGGAGGCGGAGTTCGTGGTGAACATCCGCACGCCGGAGGGCACCAGCCTCGCCGCCACCGATCTCATGGCCGAGCGCTTCGCCCGTGCGATCCGCGAGCTGCCCGGCGTGGACGGCACACTTCTCACCATCGGGGACAATGACCAGCGCACGCCGAATCTCGCAGGCATCTTCGTGCGCCTGAATGATCCCGCTTTGCGCGAAGACCAGCAGACCCTCATGGACCGCGTGCGCAAAGAGATCGTACCGCGTTTCCCCACGGAATGGCGCATCACCGTGCTCTCTGTCCCGCCTTTCAACACGGGCCAGTCCAGCGCCAACGTGCAGTATTTCATCGCCGGGCCTGACCTCGACACGCTTACCCGCGCCACGGCATCAGTGATCAAAGACGTCAAAGACCTCCCCGGCATCCGCGACCTCGACAGCACTCTCATTCCCGGCAAGCCTGAAATCTCCGGCAGCGTGGACCGCAACAAAGCAGGCGAGATGGGAGCCAGCATCCAGGACATCTCCGGCACGCTGCGCCTGCTCGTCGGCGGTCTCGACGTCTCCACCTTCGACGACAGCGGCGAGCAATACGACATTCATCTCCAGGCTGAGGAGAGCTACCGCAACACCCGCGAAATCCTCAACCTCCTCACCGTGCCCTCCACCAAGGCCGGACCCGTCGCCATCACCAATCTGCTCACGCTCGACAACACGGACAGCCCCTCGCAGATCAACCGTCTCAACCGCCGCCGCCAGGTCACCATCACCGCCAACAACGCCCCTGGAGTGGGTGAAACCGAAATCCTTGATGGCATCGCCACCGCCGTGAAGATGCTCAACCTGCCGGCCGACTACGCCAGTGGCAGCGCCGGACGCTCGAAGGAAATGGCCAAGGCGGGAAAGGCCTTCATGGTCGCGTTTTTGATGGCCTTCATCTTCATGTATCTCATCCTCGCCGCGCAGTTTGAGAGCTGGGTTCATCCGCTCACCATTCTGCTCGCCTTGCCGCTCACGCTGCCCTTTGCCATCCTCTCGCTCATCCTCTTCCAGCAGTCGGTGAACATCTTCTCCATGCTCGGCATCCTCGTGCTCTTCGGCATGGTGAAAAAGAACGGCATCCTGCAAATCGACCACACCAACCAGCTTCGTGCCAAAGGCATGGACCGGCTCGATGCCATCCTGCTCGCCAACAAAGAGCGTCTGCGCCCCATCCTCATGACCACGCTGGCTTTCATCGCGGGCATGATCCCCATGATGACCGCGAAGGGCGTCGGTGCCGCCTATAACAATGCCACGGCGGGCGTCATTCTCGGCGGCCAGAGCCTATCCTTGCTGCTCACGCTGCTCGCCACGCCCGTCATCTATTCCATCTTCGACGACCTCATTCAGTTCCCAGATCGCATCAGAAAGAGGCGCATCGCGAAAGCCCTCGCCAAGGGAACGAAGACCCGCAAACGCGAACAAGGCCAGCCAACCCACTAGCACCTCATGACCAAGACCCCGCTTGCAGCCCTTGCACTTGGCCTCGCCTCCTGCGCCGTCGGCCCGAATTACAAGCAGCCCGACACCGCCGACATCACCCCCGCGAAATGGCGCTGGCAGACCGCTGCGCCGCGCGATGACACCGCGCGTGGCGAATGGTGGAAAGTCTTCCGCGACAGCGAACTCAACCGCCTCGAAGCCCTCGCACTTCAAGCCAGCCCATCCTTGAAGTCCGCTGCCGCCCGCGTCGATCAGGCTCGCGCCGCCGCCCGCATCAGCGCCGCCGAATGGGCGCCCGACATCCGCCTCAAAGGCGACACCAAGCGCGAGCAGTTCTCCGGCAATCTCCCCACGCCGGTGCCCGTCACCATCCCCCGTGGCCGCGTCAACAGCTTCAGCACCATCATCGACCTCAGCTACGAGATAGACTTCTGGGGCAAGGTGCGGCGCGAAGTCGAGAGCGCCCGCGCCACCGCCGATTCCACCTCCGCCAGCTACCACAGCGCCATCCTCACCCTCACGGGCGATGTCGCCGCACAATACTTCCTGCTCCGCGCCGCCGATGCCGAACTCGACGCCCTGCGCCGCACCATCGCCCTGCGGGAAAAATTTGTGAACCTTCTCTACGACAAGTTCAAAGCCGGAGCCATCCCTGAGACCGATCTCGCCCGAGCCCAGACCGAAGTGGCCACTGCCAAGGCTGAACTCGCCGACGTAAAGCGCCAGCGTCAGGAAGCCAGCGACACTCTCGCCCTCCTGTGCGGCCAGCCCGCCAGCAGCTTCACCCTTCGCGAGCATCCCATCGGCTCCAAAGCCCCGCCCGTCATCCCCGCAGGCATCCCCGCCAGCATGTTGGAGCGCCGTCCGGACATCGCCGCCGCCGAGCGCATCGTCGCAGCCCGCAATGCCGACATCGGCGTCGCAACCGCCGACTATTTTCCCGCCGTCCGTCTCACCGGCACCGGCGGCTACTTGAGCAAAGAAGTGGACACCCTGCTCACCGGCAACAGCAAAGTATGGAGCATCGGCCCCAGCGTCAGCCTCCCGCTCACCGGCTGGGCCGTCATCCACTTCAACGTCAAGCGTCACAAAGCCGCCCGCGAAGAGGCCATCGCGAATTACCGCCAGACCGTCCTCACCGGCATCCGCGATGTGGAGACCAGTCTCGCCCAAACCCGCTACCTGCGCGAGCAGGCCAGCGCCATCGGCGATGCCCTCACCGCCTCCACCAAAGCCACTGACCTCATTCGCGAGTCCTATGAGCGTGGTACCCTCAGTTATTTCGAACTCCTCGACGCCGAGCGCACCCGCCTCCTTACGGAACGTCAGACCGCCCAAATCTCCGCGCAGCGCCACATCGCCACCGTCCGCCTGATCAAGGCGCTGGGAGGTGGGTGGTGATCGCGCGATTTTTTGACCCACCACCAAATACTCACCACACTTGGACATGCACACACTCGGAATCATCAATCAACGAATCTCGGCCAACAAGTTTGCCCCAGACACATCGCTCTCGCACACCGTAATCGAAGAATTGGTCGCTTGCGCCACACAGGCACCATCCTCGTTTAACCAGCAACACTGGCGCTTTGTTGCCATCACCGAGCCGCAGGACAAAGAACGACTCAAAGCGGTCGCCTACGGCCAGCAAAAGGTGATAGATGCGGCCGTCACCTTCATCGTATTGGGCGACCTGCTGGCCCACACGAAGCTAGCCGAAACTTTAGGTCGGTCCGTCAAGGCTGGCATAATCGACCAAGCTGTGGTGGACGGGATGGTCGGCATGGCTGGCCAGATGTATGCAAACCCAGCGGCCCAGCGTGACGAAGCCATCCGGTCGGCTTCGCTGGCAGCCATGACTCTGATGCTCGCCGCCGAAGCGAAAGGGCTGGTTTCCGGCCCGATGATCGGGTTTGACCCGGAAGGGGTGAAGCGGGAGTTCCAAATTTCCGAGCGCTACCTGCCGGTGATGCTCCTGGCGGTGGGTTATCCAGCTCCGGGCAACTGGCCCCGCAAAGTCCGCCTCTCCGTTTCCGAAGTCCTCACCTATGGCACCGGCGAATCTCTGGCATAGATCAAGGGTCCAAAGTGGAAGGGGGGCACCTCATGAACGCGCTTCTGCGCTGATTTATTTAAGGGCACCTCTGAATACCTCGAATTTCAGAAGATACGCTACCGTAACGCCTTGACTTTCAACAACTCGATTTTTAGATACATGGGTTTCCAGAGGTGCCCTTTAACACGATGAATATGCTGAAATCCCGAATCTTGGCGGCAGCCGTCGTGCTCGCCTTAGTCTTAGCCGTGGCGGCTGTCCTTTTCTGGCGGCATGGCCTGAAGGGCGATCTTGGTCCAGGGGTCGTATCTGGCAACGGACGCATTGAGGCCACCGAGATCAATCTCGCAGCCCGAGTGCCTGGGCGTTTGGCGGAGGTTCTGGTGGGTGAAGGCGATTTCGTGAAGGAAGGCCAGGTGCTCGCCCGGATTCAGACCGACATTCTGGATGCCCAGTTTCTGGAGGCCCAGGCAAAGCTTCGGCAGGCGAAAAATGCGATCATCACCGCCCAGGCGCAGGTGACGGCGCGGGAGAGCGAAAAACTGGCAGCCGAGGCTGTGGTTCTCCAGCGCGAGAGCGAGGCGCAGGCGGCTCAGCAACGGCTGGTGCGCACCGAATCGCTTGCGACAAAGAATGCGGTGTCCGAACAAAACCTCGACGATGATCGTGCCCGCGCGAAAAGCGCAGAGGCGGCGATCAAGGCGGCAAAGGCGCAGGTGGCGGCAGCCGGGGGTGCTGTGGCTGCAGCCAGCGCACAGGTGCAGGATGCAGAGGTGATGGTGGAGGCAGTGCAGGCGACTGTGGGCCGCGTGCAGGCCGAACTCGATGACTGCACGCTGAAAGCGCCCCGCGATGGACGGGTGCAGTATCTGATCACGCAACCAGGAGAGGTGCTGGGCGCTGGGGGGAAGGTTTTGAACCTCGTGGATCTAGGTGACGTGTATCTGACCTTCTTTCTACCCGAGACAGTGGCGGGCAAGGTGGCTCTCGGCAGCGAAGTGCGGCTCATCCTGGATGCAGTGCCGCAGTATGTGATCCCCGCACGAGTCTCGTATGTGGCGAGCGTCGCGCAGTTCACGCCCAAGACGGTGGAAACGGCCAGCGAACGGCAGAAGTTGATGTTTCGCGTCAAGGCGCAGATTGACCGGGGACTGTTGGAGAAGCACCTGGAGCGCGTGAAGACGGGGCTGCCGGGAGTCGCGTGGGTGAAGATCGACGCGCAGGCGGAGTGGCCCTCCCATCTGGCATTAAAGCTGCCCCAATGAACACCGCCGCTATCGTTGCCAGTCTGCGCGGAGTGAGTCTCCGCCATCGCCGCACGCTTGCACTGGATGGCATTGATCTGGATGTGCCGGCGGGCTGTCTGGTGGGCTTGATCGGCCCGGATGGCGTTGGCAAATCAAGCCTCCTGGCCCTGATCGCTGGCGCACACAAGGTGCAGGCGGGCAAGGTGGAAACGCTGGATGGCGACATGGCCAGCGCCCGCCATCGCCGCGCGGTGTGCTCACGCATCGCCTACATGCCGCAAGGATTGGGTAAGAACTTGTATCCCACCCTTTCCATCGAAGAGAACCTCCAATTCTTCGGGCGTCTCTTCGGTCATGACCGTGCCGAGTGCCGCCGCCGGATCGACGAACTGACGGCGCGCACAGGCCTGCGGCCTTTCCTCGACCGCCCGGTCGGAAAGCTATCCGGCGGCATGAAACAGAAGCTGGGCATCTGCTGCGCGCTCATCCACGACCCGGACCTGCTCATTCTCGACGAACCGACCACAGGGGTTGATCCACTCTCTCGCAGCCAGTTCTGGAGCCTCGTGGACGGCATCCGCCGGGAACGGCCTGGGATGAGCGTGATTGTGGCGACGGCTTACATGGAGGAGGCAGAGCGCTTCGACTGGCTGGTGGCCATGGATGCGGGCAAGGTGTTGGCCACCGGCACTCCCTCCGAACTGCGCACACGCACCGCGACGGATTCCCTGGATGCCACCTTCATCGCCCTGCTGCCGGAGGAAAAACGGCGTCTCCACCAGCCGGTGGTGGTTTCCCGCTTCGCCCCCTCCGAGAAGGATGAGACCGCCATCGAAGCACGGGGGCTGACCATGCGTTTCGGCGACTTCGCTGCCGTGGAGCGGGTGGATCTGCGCATCCGGCGCGGCGAGATCTTCGGGTTCCTTGGCTCCAACGGCTGCGGCAAAACCACGACCATGAAAATGCTCACCGGCCTGCTACCGCCCACGGAGGGCAAGGCATGGCTGCTGGGCCATGAAGTCGATCCGCGTGATGTCGGCACGCGTCGGCGCGTCGGCTACATGTCGCAGTCCTTCTCCCTCTACACGGAACTGACGGTGGAGCAAAACCTCGTTCTTCACGCCCGCCTGTTCCAGATCCCTGCGGAAGAAATCCCGGCCCGGGTGGATGAGATGGCGAAGCGCTTCGGGCTTGAAGGCGTGCTCTCATCCATGCCTGAGGCGCTGCCGCTCGGCGTGCGGCAACGCTTGTCCCTGGCCGTGGCCATGGTTCACAAACCAACCTTGCTGATCCTCGACGAGCCGACTTCCGGCGTCGATCCCATCGCCCGTGATCAGTTTTGGCAACTCATGCTCGATCTGGCCCGGCAGGACAAAGTCACCATTTTCATTTCCACCCATTTCATGAACGAGGCGGAGCGGTGTGACCGCGTCTCGCTGATGCACTCCGGGCGGGTGCTCGTCAGCGGTCCCCCTGAAGAGTTGGTGAGGGACAGCAGTGCCCACTCGCTGGAGGAGGTGTTCATCAAACATCTTCAAGAGGCGTCGGCCAGCGACAATCTGCCCGCCGCATCCTCCCTGGCAGTGTCCCCGATGCCTGACGCCGGCCGTGTCTCCGCACCACCCGTAAAGCGGGTCTTCGCCTTTGGCCGGACATTCAGCTACATGCGGAAAGAAGCGCTGGAGTTGCGCCGCGATCCGGTGCTTGCCGGCATGTCACTCTTCGGCACGGCTCTGCTCATGTTCGTCATGGGCTACGGCATCAGCCTGGACGTGGAAAACCTTAGCTTCGCCGTGCTGGACCACGACCAGACCACCCTGAGCCAAAACTATGTCCTTAACCTCACCGGCTCGCGCTATTTTGTGCAGCAGGCTCCCATCCTTGACGAAGCCGATCTCGACCGCCGGATGCGTTCCGGCGAACTGGCGCTCGCCATCGAAATCCCGCCCGGTTTCGCCCGCGATGCGCAGCGTGGAGCCCCCGTGCAAATCGGCGCGTGGGTGGACGGTTCCATGCCGCAGCGTGCCGAGACCGCGCAGGGGTATGTGTCGGGAATGCATCAGGGCTGGCTGGCACAAATGGCCGCGCGGAGCTCCGGGCTTGAGTCCGCTTCGGGTGCTCTGAACATCGAGACACGCTTCCGCTACAACCCGGATGTGCGCAGTCGGCCCGCCATGGTTCCGGCTGTCATTCCCATGCTGCTGCTCATGATTCCGGCCATGCTCACAGCACTCTCCGTGGTGCGTGAGAAAGAGCTGGGCTCCATCGTCAACCTCCATGTGACACCGGTGACGCGCAGCGAGTTTCTGATCGGCAAACAAGCGCCCTATATCTTTCTTGGGATGCTGAATTTCCTGCTGATGACACTGCTGGCTGTCACCGTCTTTGACGTGCCCGTCAAAGGCAGTTTCACCACACTTGCTGCCGCCGCGCTCATCTTCGTCGTGTTCGCCACGGGCTTTGGTCTGCTGGCCTCGGCATTCACCCGCAGCCAGATCGCAGCCATGTTTGTCACCATGATTGGCACCATGATTCCCACTGCCCAGTTCGCGGGCCTGATCAATCCTGTCTCCTCACTGGAAGGTGCCGGAGCAGTTATCGGAAGGCTCTACCCGGCCACGCACTTCCTGACGATCAGTCGCGGCGTCTTCAGCAAGGCGCTTGGTTTTTCCGATCTCCACGCCTCATTCATTCCTTTGATCCTGGCTGTCCCTGTGATCATGGGAGTCGCGATTGCCCTGATCCGCAAGCAAGACACCTGATCATGAGCCGTCTCGCCAACATCTATCGCCTGGGGGTGAAGGAACTCTGGAGCCTGGCCCGTGACCCGATGATGATGGGGCTCATCGTCTATGCCTTCACGGCCATGGTTTACATATCTGCCACGGCGATGCCGGAAGCACTGCATCATGCCCCAATCGCCATCGCTGATGAGGACACTTCGCCGCTCTCAGCCCGAATCGCGTCCAGTTTTCAGCGACCCAGCTTCATGTCACCCGCCATGATCTCCGCAGCCGACGTGGATGCGGGGCTGGATGCCGGAGACTATACCTTTGCCATCATCATCCCGCCTGATTTCCAGCGCGATGTTCTTGCCGGAATGCGTCCCACGCTTCAGTTGAATGTGGACGCCACGCGGATGAGCCAGGCATTCACGGGCAGTGGTTACGTCCAGCAGATCATCAATGGCGAGGTCACCGAGTTTCTCCAGCGCTATCGCGGCGTCCCTGCAGCCCCCGTGACTCTGACATTACGCGCCCGCTTCAATCCCAACCTCACCCCGGCCTGGTTCGGAGCTTTGATGGAAATCATCAACCTCGTCACCATGCTCTCCATTGTCCTGACCGGCGCGGCGCTGATCCGCGAGCGCGAACACGGCACTATCGAGCACCTGCTCGTCATGCCCGTGAAACCCGCCGAGATCATGCTTTCCAAAGTGTGGTCCATGGCCCTCGTCGTCCTCGTCGCGACCACACTCTCCCTGCTGTTCGTCGTTCAAGGCCTGCTGCATGTGCCCATCGAGGGTTCCATCCTGCTGTTCCTGACCGGCGCGGTGCTGCATTTGTTTGCCACCACTTCAATGGGAATCTTCATGGCCACGCTGGCGCGCACCATGCCGCAGTTCGGCCTGCTGCTCATCCTAGTCCTGCTGCCCTTGCAAATGCTCTCCGGAGGCATGACCCCGCGCGAAAGCATGCCGGAATTCGTCCAAAACATCATGCAGGCTGCACCTACGACCCATTTCATCTCAGCATCCCGCGCCATCCTCTATCGCGGCGCGGGCCTCAAAGTGGTGTGGCAGCCGTTTGTCCTGCTGCTTGCCATCGGCACGGTCTTTTACTCCGTGGCCCTGGCCCGCTTCCGCAAGACCATAAGCCTGATGGCGTGAACCATCAGGTGTCCAAAGGATTAGAAACGGACTTCTGCCAATTGTATTGGCGAGTCAGTCAGTGGTAGCAACGCGGGTTACAATTACCGGTTTGTTCCGATTTACGACAAAAAATTCTGTTGCTAAAAGAGCACAGATTCGAATCGCTTGGAGCACAATTGGAGCGAATATTTCAAATGATCCACATGGTATTGATAATGTATTTTATCACTACTATAATGCGTTCAGGGTGAGGGGGTTGGAATGGTTAATGGTTCTTCAGGGTTGGTCGTCGAAACGAGCAAGCGTTTGCTGACGGCATCAGAGTTTCAAAATTTGGCGAACGTGCCGCCAGAGGTCGAGTGGTTCGCGAACATCGAAAACGCGAACACGCGGCGAGCATACAAGAACGACGTTCAGGAGTTCATGCGGTTCGCAGGCATTCACCAAGCGGAAGAATTTCGCCTGGTGAAACGGTCGCATCTCATTGCATGGCGCAAGCAGCTTGAGACGCGCACTTTGGAAGCGTCCACGGTGCGCCGCAAACTTTCTGCCGTGGCTTCATTGTTTGATTACCTGTGCGAGTGCAATGCCGTTCCGTTCAATCCGGCTGATGGCGTGAAGCGTCCCAATCAAGGCACGAACGAAGGCAAATCCCCTGCGTTGGGGGATGCTGAGGCGAAAGCTCTGCTCGAAGCACCCGCACCTGACACTCTCAAAGGGCTGCGTGATCGCGCCATTCTTTCCATTCTGCTGTTTCATGGTTTGCGTCGAGCTGAACTGTGTTCGCTCGCGGTCGGTGATTTGCAATCGAGGCGCGGCGTGTTGCACTTCCGCGTTCACGGCAAAGGTGGCAAGATTCGCTTCCTGCCCGTGCATCCGCACAGCTTGCAGCGTATCAGCGAATACCTGGAGCACGCGGGGCATGGAGACAAACCTGGCAGCGCCCTTTTTCGTCCGATCAAGAACTCATCCGGCAGTCTCGATGAAGCGCTGACCGGACACGGAGTTTACAAGGATGTGGTGAGAAAGTATGCGCGTGTGCTTGGCCTCGATCCAAGCGCCGTCTGTGTGCATGGGTTACGGGCGACAGCGGCAACGAATGCACTGGATCATGAAGCTGACATTGCGAAGGTGCAGGAGTGGTTGGGTCATGCGAGCATCGCGACCACGCGGCTCTATGACAGGCGCAAAACCAAACCGGAAGACTCACCAACTTTCAAAGTGAGCTATTAGCGGAACCACCAGCGCAGCTTTCGACGACGCTTCTTGGGCTTTGGTTTGAGCAGAGACTCAATGTATGCGATGACATCAGGTTCTCGGAAGCGTTTGGAGTCCTTCCAAACCTTGTTGGGAATGGGCAAACTGAAGAACTCGCGCAAATCCTCATCCTGTCCTGCTGGTTGCTCGTGAACCCGTCCCCTGATGGCAGCCATGACGGCTGTCAGATGCAGAATGATGAGGTTCACAAAGATGCGCTCCTCAAGTGTGATGGGCTTGATGTCGAGTTTTGCTTCTGCGTTCAGAACTCGCAGAAGGTTTGGCTTGTCGATCACCTGCTGCCAGATGGAGCGATGATGCTCGGTGATGTTGAGCAAGTTGGAAATTCGGCGGATTCTGGTATCCACGAGAAAGGAACGTCCGGTAAAGAACAACCCGGCAACGATAGCGACGGTCTGCAACAGGTTGAACCAGTTGGCCCCGAACCACTCCACAAAAATCCCCACACCCTGCCTTGTAACAGAATGTGGGGACGAAGGCAAGAGGGGTGGGATCTCATGCAAGGCGAGCGATGTCGCCTTTTGCGCGAAGCAGAATTTCGCGTGGAATGCGGATGACCCGCTCCTCCGCTGCGCAGCCTGCGGAAGAAGGGAGCGCGGGGATGGCTGCTGCGGTGATGTCCTGGCCGATGATGGCGAAATCGCCACTGTCGAGTTCCAGGATGTCAGGGCAGCCTGATGAACTCGAAGATTGTCTCCCGCCCTCGTGAGGATCGGGACCGATGCGACGCTTAACGATGATGTTCATAATAGTGGATGTTGTTCTGAAATCGGAACTTTTGTTCCGAATACCGAACATTGTTCCGAAATCAGAACCCCCGCAAACGGAATCTGATCTATTTTCTGAGATTGAAATGTCCCGCACTGCCAAGAACCTCATCGGTCCACAACTCGCCAAGCACCGCACGCACTTGGCGATGTCGCAGTCAGAGTTTGCGGGCCTGTGTCAACGAAGCGGCTGGGATGTTTCGAGGGAAACCTTGGCAAAGATCGAGTCAGGCATCCGATGCGTGACCGACCTTGAGCTGGTCGAGATTTCGAGCGCTCTGAAACTACCTTTGCCAGTGCTTTTCCCGCCAGATGAACAGCATCGTTTTGGTCGGAAGGTGACTCAGTGAAGACCTTCTTCTGAAGATGACAGACAAAGCCACATACACTCCAGCGGAGTTCGCCGCCCTATTCGGCAAGGAACGAACATGGGGCTATCGGCAGCTTTACGCGGGAAAAGTGAAGGCCATCACGAAGCTCGGCCAAACACTCATCCCACAGTCAGAGGTCGATAAACTGCTCAATGGCGCGGAGCGCTATCTCGGCGCTCCATCGCACACAAAAAGGGTCGCGAAGCGCAAGGCAAAGAAAAAAACTCCTTCATCTAAAGGCGCGAAGAAATGGACTGCTGCGCTCAAGCAGCGAAGGAAACACGGGTCGCCGCCGCCAGAGAATGCTCGTTCCGAAGATGTCCATAAACCTTCATTGCCAAAATCCCTCCATCCCGATGACCCAGCCAGCG
>JAFLEI010000033.1 GCA_017301975.1 Verrucomicrobiota bacterium | reverse complement strand
GGGGAAAGGGGAGTGTGAGGGGAAAGGGGGAGGGAGGGAGAGAGGGGGAGAGGTGTTGTGTTTTCAGACGATTCAGCCGCATCCAGACATTCCAAGACGGGTTCAGACGATGTTAAGACGTTTTCAGACGCGCGCAGACGCTCGGATTGATAGTAGCGGCGGTTCCTTTCGGCACGCCTGCTGGCCTTGGATGGCTCCGCATCCACGATAACGCCACCCTCGGGGGTGAGTTCAAAGCGCCGGCCCGAGGCGAGCAGCGCGGCAATCATTTCTGTCGGGATCACCATGGTTATAGTGTGGTATGGAGTGGTATTTAAAAAGCTGAGTTCAGCCCCCGTAAACATGGACTTTTTCCAGGTGCCTTTCCAGAAGCTCCGGATAGCCGTTCGAAGACTTGGGATGCACGCGCTCATGACAGGGGCGGCAGATCGCAACCAGCTCGAAAAGGAGCTCATCACCCACATGGGCATAGGTCAGATGGTGGACTTCCGTGGCCCGAGCCTCCCAACACCCTTCGCAGGTGACCCCGGCCCTCCTCAAAACGCGTTGGCGCACGGACTGCCAGTCAGCAGATGCCAGATAGCGACGATAGACCGCCCGCCACTCCGCCTTCCGCCTGGCGATGGCAGCTTCCCGGCACTGCCCGTAGGCAGCAGCGCCCTCGCGGAGGCGACTCTGGTACAGCTCCTCATCCCACTGCGGGCACCTCTCGCGGTTGGGGACGCTGGAGTGCGGGAGTGAATGGCTGAGCTTCTGGCCGCAGTCAGCACACTGGATGCGATAGAAAGGCTTGCCGTCCGACTGAAGCGCCACACGAGGCTCCTGCCGCAGATGATCGCAATGCCGCTGCCTGGCCACCTCCGCGCTGATCTCACGGCTGTCGATGTGCAGCGAGGGAAACAGCCACTTGCGGCGCATAGAACGTTGCTGGGTGGTCGCTTCCATAAGGATGGGCAGGTGTGTTTCCATAGGTGTCTGGATGCAATGCTAAAACCGGTTTGGATACCCCTGATGACCGGCGTCTCTTTCTTCAAAGCGCCGGCCCGTGGCGGGCAACAAGGCAATCGTTTCTGGTATGATTACCATGGATATATTATGGTATGATTCGGTATTTTATCAAGCACTTTTGACCTGCATTACGATCTCGCCCCGGCCTGTGTGCAAGAACTCGCAACTGGAAGCAAATCAGTGCAGGCGCGGGCAAAATGACTGGTGTGAATGGCACTCAGTTAAGGCTGGGTATCGCTCCTTTGCGCCTCCCGAAAAGCCAGTCGGGCTCTGCCAAAGAAAACGCTCCAGGAGCGCGGGCCTCCGAGCCCGCAGCACGCCGC
Organism: Verrucomicrobiota bacterium; assembly: GCA_017301975.1. Taxonomy (GTDB): domain Bacteria; phylum Verrucomicrobiota; class Verrucomicrobiia; order Verrucomicrobiales; family Verrucomicrobiaceae; genus Prosthecobacter. Next base: position 77,608 of record JAFLEI010000033.1, on the reverse strand, counting down.
AAGCACACACGATTATGAATCGTCTCTGACGCCATCGCTCGCTCGTTCCCGGAGCGCTCGTGATTCCGCTGTTCGGCCTGCAGCCACACCCGCTGCGTGCAAGCGACCAGCTGCGGACTCAGGAGGTCCGCGCTCCTGGAATCTTTCCGCCTGCAACGCTTCATTCCGCGATGCACGCTCTTAACTGAGTGCCATTCATGCCTGGCATCATTTGATGGTCACCATTGTATGCTCTAACCGCATCCCCGTGCCACACAGCATGGTTGCGGCCTGCCAGACGGTGTGGCAGCCTATGGCCGACATGAACGCATTCTCCAGCCTCGAAAGGATGCTCGATCCCGCCCGGCCGTGCTTCACGGCTGAGACGGCGGCAAACATCGTTCAAATCGAACTCGACGCTGCCAAAACGGCCCGCATGGAAGAACTGGCGGCCAAGGCCAACGAAGGGCGGCTCGCTCGCGATGAGGAGTCCGAGTACTGGAGCTACATCTATGCAGGCAAGATGATGTCGGTTCTCAAACTTCAGGCCAGGCTCTTTCTGAAACGCCTGGCTGCCTGACGAAAGCCCGTTGGGCTTTTGGGGACGGGGAAGGTTTTACGCTCTGAGATCGCACCCGTGTGGTGGAAAACTTCGAGGTGGATTTCGAAGGGAAATTGAGGATGGTTCGTACCATGAGCACGGCCACCTTGACCCAGTCTTTGTTCTTGTTGCCAGTCGCCGAACGTGTGGCGCTGGCGGACAGGCTTTATGCCAGCGTGCCGGAAGACTGGCAGAAGACCGTCGATCAGGCCTGGCTGGAGGAGGCGACGCGGCGTTCGGAGGAGATGGATGCCGATCCGAGTTTGGAACTGTCGCATGAGGACTTCATGGCCGGGCTCAAGATCCATCGTGATCGTCGATGAAGCTGAGCTATCACCGGCGGGTTCAGGCGGAGGTCGATGAGGCGGTGGATTGGTATGAGGAGCAGAGTGCAGGACTGGGAGAAGATTTCTTCGCGAAGTTCAAGGATGCCCTGGCTCTGATAGAAGCGTGCCCGGAAGGTTTCAGTTTCTGGCTGGCTTCCTCCTCCGTCCGGCGGGTGAAATTGCGGCGCTTCCCCTACGACGTGCTCTATGAAATCCGGCCTGGGCGGGTTCGCGTTCTCTGTCTGCGGCATGAAAAAAGACATCCGCGTTACGGGGTCGGGAGAGCATGACCTTTCACGGACCTCGGGCGCCGCAGTGGACCCTGACATAGTCCCCGCATGCCGAGGTGGGATTCCGGACGTAGGTTGGGTGTGTTTGGCGTGCCGATCCCTCCCACGCTCCACAGTTCCCTTCGCCAAACCGCCCGACTCTGGGCGGCACCGAAGTCATGCGGCGTAAGCACACGCTGGCAGACGGGCGGGCTGTCGCCACACCCATCCTACGCCCCATTCATGAACCGCAACGCGGTCCCGTCACGGGCGCTGCGCAGCCGCTGGGACGTTCGGGTGACGGAACCTCGTTGAGGTTCCTGATCCGGCGGGGATCGTGGGTGGCGCGGTTCCCAGGAGAGCGCTCGCTGTCGCTCGGCACTCCTGGGCTGCATGACGAAAGCCCGTTGGGCTTTGGGGATGTGATCGAGACGGGGCAGGTTGCGGGGCAGTTTTTGATTATTTCACCCTAACCCCATCTCCCCAGCTTCATTTCTTGAATTCCCAGCTTCGGTTTATGTCTTTGTCGTGCTGACACAGCGCATCGATACAAGCTTCAAGGTCTTCAAAATGCTTTTTGATGGGAAATGTGGCTGGGTGATTATCTGGAATAGGCAAGGCGCCAAAATCGTCGATCTTAACTTCTTTCGTTTTGGGATGCGCCAAGGCGTTTCGCGCATCGAAAAGACCCCTGCATTTATCAATAATCTCATCGTCGGTAGAGAGAATCTCAGTTCTTCCAATGCAAAGTAAATATGCAAGCTTCTCGGTAATGCCCATTCGCTCCACGAAACGCTTAAAATACGCCTGCCCTAACCGACGGACACCATAGTTATTCAAAAATGCTTCAAATGACATGCAGCCGAACATAAGTGCAGAATATGCAGCCCGCATGCATGGCTTCTGCAAGTCCGCAGTGTCGTGCCTGACGAGGTCTTTTTTATACTTGCCCTCCGTAGAGTGAGCTTTTTCAGACGCCTCCTCCGCTTCACGAAGCTTCTTGAGCCTCTGTTCGTAAAGATCAAACTCGACGTATGCAGAACTGTAGAAGAACTGGTGGGATGTAAACCACGCACCCATTCTGGCGTAGCTTTCAATGGGTATTTTCATATTGAGAATAGGTGTGGGCTTCTTGGCCGAATGTGGTTAATCACAGAGAACTGTAGGCGAATTAGATTTGCCCACAGTTCCCCACCCATCTGAGAGAAAAGTTTGTGTGAAAGAGAGAATGCCAACTTACTGGCACGCCTCACACGTCCCGCCATTGCGCATGGCCTCAAGGGAGCAGGCCATGGCTTCATCAGCGGTGAACTGTTTGGCAGCGGCAGCCGCAGCGGCTACGCCGGCGTGGTGGGTGCCGACGACGCCGCGCTTTTCCTTCTCGACTTCGCTGGTGGCTTTTTCGATGTTGGAGGCGCTGCGGGTGCGGAGGTAGTAGGTGGTCTTGAGACCCTTGCGCCAGGCGGCGCGGTACATGTGGGAGAGGGTCTGCATGGCGCTCTCGCCGCAGAAGAGGTTCACGCTCTGGGACTGATCGATCCACTTCTGACGGCGTGCAGCAGCGTCGAGCAGCCAGGCCCAGTCGATGCCGAAGGCGGTGGCGTACTTGCGCTTCAGGTCCACGGGGACTTCCTCGATGCTTTCGAGTTCGCCGTCGGTGTACTTGATCTTGTTCTGGATCTCGGAGTTCCACAGGCCGCGCTTCTTGAGGTCCTTCACGAGGTAAGGATTCAGCACCATGAAGTCGCCGGAGAGGTTGCTCTTGGTGTAGAAGTTCGTGAACAGCGGCTCGATGCAGGGGCTGGAGCCCATGATGTTCGAGATGGTGGCCGTCGGGGCGATGGCGAGGACGTTGCTGTTGCGCATGCCGTTCTTGGCGATCTTGGCACGCAGGCCGGACCAGTCCATCTTGCCGCCACGGGGGACGTCGATGTCGAGGCCGCGCTCTTTGGCGAGGAGATCCACGGTGTCCTGCGGAAGGAGGCCACGGTCCCACTTGCTGCCTTTGTAGGTGGAGTAGGTGCCTTTCTCTGCGGCGATGTCGCTGCTGGCCTCATAGGCGTAGTAGGCCACGGCTTCCATGAACTCATCATTGAACTCGACGGCTTCCTTGGAGGCGAAGGGCAGGCCTTTGCGATAGAGCGCGTAGCCGAGGCCCATGACCCCGAGACCGATGGGGCGATGACGGCTGTTCGCAGTCTTCGCGGATTCGGTGGGGTAGTAGTTGATGTCGATGACGTTGTCGAGCATGCGCACCGCGACGCGAATGGTCTCGCGCAGCTTGGAGTGGTCGATGTTGCCGTTGTCGTCGAGGTGGTTGTCGATAAGGACGGAGCCCAGATTGCAGACGGCCGTTTCTTCATGGCTGGTGTTCAGCGTGATCTCGGTGCAGAGATTGGAGCTGTGGATGACGCCCACGTGGTCCTGCGGGCTGCGGACGTTGCAAGGATCCTTGAAGGTGATCCAGGGATGGCCGGTTTCGAAGATGGACTTGAGCATCTTCTTCCAGAGGTCGAGTGCTTCCATGACACGTCCAAAGATCAGACCCTTGGCAGCCATTTCTTCGTACTCGACGTAGCGTTTTTCAAAGGCGCTGCCGTAGAGCTCGTGGAGGTCAGGCGTTTCGTTGGAACGGAAGAGCGTCCATGGCTGTCGGTTCTCCATGCGCTTCATGAAGAGGTCGGGCACCCAGTTGGCGGTGTTCAGGTCGTGCGTGCGGCGGCGTTCGTCGCCGGTGTTCACACGGAGCTGGAGGAAGTCCTCGATGTCGTTGTGCCAGACTTCGAGGTAGGCGCAGCCGGAGCCACGACGCTTGCCACCCTGATTGACGGCGATGAGCTGGTCATTGTGCAGTTTGAGGAAGGGGATGACGCCCTGGCTTTCGCCATTGGTGCCTTTGATGTAGCCGCCGGTGCCGCGTACGGCGGTCCATGAGCCGCCGAGACCACCCGCCCACTTGGAAAGGTAGGCGTTGTCCGCGATGCCGCGCTGCATGATGGACTCGATGCTGTCGTCCACCTTGTAGAGGTAGCAGGAGGAGAGCTGGCTGTGCATCGTGCCGCTGTTGAAGAGCGTCGGTGTGCTGGAGCAGAAGCGGCGGCCTTTGTAGAGGCGGTAGAGCGCGATGATTTTGTCCTCGGCGTTTTCCTTTTCCTGCACGCAGAGGCCCATGGCCACGCGCATCCAGAAGAGCTGCGGGGTTTCCAGGCGCTTGGAAGGCTTGGTCTTCTTGTCGACGATCAGATAGCGGTCATACAGCGTCTGGATGCCGAGGAAGTCGAAGTCCATGTCCGCAGCCGGGTCGATGGCGTCGGCGATCTTGTCGAGGTCGTACTTGAGAAGCTGCGGGTGCAGGCGCTCGATCTCGATGCCACGGGCGAGGTTCTTGCGGAAGCCACGGCGGTGGAAGTTGGGCAGCTGCTCGATGCCGTGATCCACGATGCTCCAGCCGAGCACTTCTTCATAGATGTAGGTGAGGAGCATGCGGCCGGCGAACTTCGCGAAGTCGGCGTCCTTCTCCATCAAGGTGCGCGCATTGAGGATGATGGTGGTCTTGAGTGATTCGACAGAGATCTCGCTGAAGATGGAGCGGCGCAGTTCCATTTCGATCTCGGCACGGCTGACGCAGAGGTCGAGGCCCAGGCTGGCGAAGTCGATGCGGCGCTTCAGATCCTGACCGTCCCAGAGGAAGGTTTCCGTGGGGGAAACACGCACCAGGATCAGCGTCTGCTGCTGGTCGGACTCCTGCTCGTCCAGGATGGCGGCGGCGGTTTCCTCACCGAAGCGCATGGTGGAGCGCAGCGCACGGTACTGAATGTAGGCACGGGCGACCTTGAAGAAGCCCTGCTTCATGAGCTCTTCTTCGACGAGGTTCTGCACGTCTTCGATGTGCATGAACTGCTTGCCGTCATTGATGATGGCGCGGCTCACGGCCTCGGCGATCTGCACGGCTGGCGTGGAATCCATCTCCATGGAGAGGAAGGCCTTGCGCACGGCGATCTCGATCTTGTTGTGGTTCCAGGGAACGAGCTGGCCGTTGCGGCGAATGACTTTGGTGGTGACCATGATGGGTTGGAGCGCGCCAGCGTCGTTGGCGTCGGAGTTGGCGAGAGTTTCGGTGCGTTTGCGGCGCTCGGCAAGACTGCGGGCCACGTCGTGGGCGTTGTGACGTACCAGCGCCTGCTCAATGACCTGGTAGATCTCCTTGGTGCTCAGCATCGGGGCCTCAGCGCCATTGTCCGTGGTGCGCTGGGCGACCTCCTCGGCCACCGCACGTGAAATGACCTGCACCAGCTGGCGGTTTGAGTCATTGAAGATTTCGCTCTGACGCTGGCGTGCCATGAGCAGATCGGTGATCGCATTGCCCACGGTGTCGGCGATTTCACCGACATCGAAATCACGCTCGCTGCTGCCGATGCGCACTTTGGTGGTTCCCGTCATGGGAATGCCGGCCACGCCTGCGGTCAGCGCACTCCACTCGAACTGGGGTTTTTGGTCCTTGGGGGTGTGGTGGGCGTAGCGCTTGAGCGCTTTGTCTTCGTGGAGCAGGTCAGTGATCATGGCGGGAGGTCCGGACTTTGAGGTTAACGTGAGCAGGGGATGAGCGGAAAGGGGCAACGGGGCGAAGGAGATTTCACCGGAGTAACGCCAGCGAAAAGCCGGCCATTAGTGATAAATTAAAGATCTAAAGAAATTAAAGATCGTCGTCGGAACAGGCGGCGAGCGCGGAGGACTTCTGGTAGTCGGTCACCTTGCCCTCGAAGAAATTCTGCTCCTTTTTGATGTCCATCAGCTCCGCCAGCCATGGCAGCGGGTTGGTGATGCCCGGGTTCAGCGCCGGGAGACCGCAGCCGTCCAGACGACGGTCAGCGATGTAGTCGGTGTAGCGCTCAAATTCTTCGGCGCTCAGGCCCACGGCATTCACCGGCAGGCAGTCACGGATGAATTCCTTCTCCAGCGCCACGCCTTCGCGCATGATGTTCAGCAGCTCCTCACGGAACTCAGCGGTCCAGATGTCCGGGTTTTCCTCGATGAGGTCCATGAACAGATTGCGGAAGACTTCGATGTGGTTCGACTCATCGCGCAGCGTGTAGCGGAACATCTGGCCGATGCCGGGAAACTTGTTCTGGCGGTAGAGGCTCAGGATCATGCCAAACAGGCCGTAGAACTGCGTGCCTTCCATGCACTGGCCAAAGACGAAGATGTTCTTCGCCAGCAGCTGCTTGTTCTCGAGCAGCGTGAGGTCGAGATCACGGCGCAGGTTGTTGGAGTGCTTGGTGACGAATTCGTTCTTCTTCACGATCGTCGGGATCTGCTCAAACATCGCCTCGCACTCATGCGGGTTGATGCCCAGGGAGGAAATCATGTACAGCAGGGAATCCGCGTGGATGTTCTCTTCATGAGCATGGCGGCCCAGGACGAGCTTCAATTCGGGGGCGGTCACCAGCTCGCGCACCACATGCTGCACGTTGTCACCCACGATGCCTTCGGCGGCGCTGAAGTAGCCGATGCCCATCATGATGATCCAGCGTTCGTTCTGGGAAACGTCGTTGGAGCGCCACTGTTCCACGTCCTTCTGCATCTGAATGTCTTCCGGCTCCCAGTGGTTGGCCTTCATGATCCGGTATAGGTCATAGGCCCACTGATATTTCAGCGGGAGAAGGTTGAACGTCATGCTCTTACGGCCATTGATCACCATCTTCGCTGCGAAGGCGGCCTCTGCTTTGTCCTGATCGAGGGGAAACTCGCGATTGCCGATCTTGTAGGTCTTTTCCATGACGATTTCGTTGCAGAGTGAAGGGTGGTGTTTAGAATTTTATCGAAAATGACAAATTATCCGGTATGCGTCATAAATTCCAGATAGGACGCGGACCGAGGCGGATCATGCACAAGATATAGTGTCTTGGCCAGATTTTTTTCCCATCCATTGTGCTAAAAAGCGTTTCACGCCGGAGATTCAAGGGTTCCACGGCGTAAAAATTTTTCACGCGTCAAAATGCCGCCGGTGAAGAGCGGAAGTGAGAATCTTTGCAGCCCTGCTTGGGAGCGCCTAAAGCGGCGATAAAAACCAAAAAATACCTAGAAGTCGATAACGACATGGGGCCGGAAGCTGATCTTGTCACGTTATCTGCTCATAAGATCCTATGAATTTCCGTCAAATCACCCAACGCGCGCTGGGCGCCTTCCTCATCGCCTCCCTCTTGAACTCATGTGCGGTGAATGTTCCACAGGGGGCGTCACCTGGCCATGGCACGCCACCGGGCGTCACGGTGGACCTGGTGCCGAAGGGCCGCTACGCCCGCCGCCAGTATCGGCCCATGCGGCCCACCTACATCACCATTCACGCCACGGAGAATTATGGACGCGGTGCCGGAGCCTATGCCCATGCCCAGATGCTCAAAACCGGCTCGATCAAGGGCCGGCACAACGCCATCGGCTACATCGGCTGGCATTTCACCGTGGATGACCACTCCATCTACCAGAGCATGCCCACCAATGAGCGCGGCGAGCACGCCGACTACGACGGCCCGGGGAATCGCAGCTCCATCGGCATCGAAATGTGCGAAAACCGAGGCAATGACCGCGCCCGCACGCTGGATAAAACCGCGCGCCTCGCCGCCTGGCTCATGAAGGAGTATGACATTCCGCTGAGCCACGTCGTCCCGCACCAGCACTGGCTCATGATCCGCCACGATGATCACCGCAATCTGGGCCACAAAAACTGCCCGCACTTCCTGATGGACCGTGGCCGCCCCGGCGCCAAATGGCAGGCGTTTCTCAACAGGATCGCGGCATATCGGCGCGCGTTGGGAAATTAAAAGCCCTTGCCACGCCAGCCACCCCACGCTGGAGTCAGGCGCATGGCTCAAAATCTCGACGCACTTCGTCTAGCACTGCAACATTCGCCCGACAACGCGCCGCTGCTGATGCTTTTTGCGGACGCCTGCCTGGATGATGGACTGCTGGATGAGGCGGAGCAGAGCTTTCAGCGCGTGCTGAAGGACGATCCCGCCCATGCGGACGCACGCCTGGGCCTCGCCCGTGTCGCTTTGCTTCAAGGCAAGACCTCGCAGGCCGCAGTGCGCGCCGAGCAGATCGTGTCTGACACACCCGCCTGCGCCGCCGCCTACCTGCTGCTGGCGCGCATTCACATCACCGAGGGCGATCTGCCAAAGGCCAAGGCAATGTATGACAAAGGCATCGCCTTGAATCGCTCCCTGGCGGACCCCGGCATCGAAAAAGATCTGCACGGCATCAAGCCCTCCGGGGATGACAATTCAGGACGCAAGCGTGGTGCCATGACCTCCAGTGGCACTCTCATCGAATCCGTGAACGAAGACAAAGACGACGATGACGGCCATCCGCGCGGCGGCGCTGCCTACGATCTCGGCCTCGCGGAATTTGGCAAACCAGAGCTCAATTTCTCCGGTGTCGGCGGCATGGAGGCGCTGAAGGAGGAGATCCGCATGAAGATCATCTACCCGCTGCAGCACGCGGAGCTGTTCAAGGCCTACGACAAGAAAGTGGGCGGCGGCGTGCTGCTCTACGGCCCGCCCGGCGTGGGCAAGACGCTGATCAGCAAGGCCACCGCCGGCGAGATCAATGCCAACTTCATCGCCCTGGGCCTGCACCAGATTCTCGACATGTGGATCGGCGGCTCGGAGAAAAACATGCACGAGGTCTTTGAGCTCGCCCGCCAGAACGCACCCAGCATCCTGTTCTTTGATGAAGTGGATGCGCTCGCCGCCGACCGCCGTGATCTGCGCCAAAGCGCCGGCCGCAATCTCATCAACGCCTTCCTCTCTGAAATGGACGGCGCGGAGGGCAATAACGACGGCGTGCTCATCCTCGGTGCCACCAATGCGCCCTGGCACATTGATCCCGCCTTCCGCCGCCCCGGCCGCTTTGACCGCACCTTGTTTGTCCCGCCGCCGGATGAGGCCGGGCGCGCCGCCATAATCGAAGTCATGGCGAAGAATAAACCGATCGGTGAGCTCGATCCACGCGCCCTCGCCAAAAAGACCGAGGGCTTCTCCGGCGCGGATCTCAAGGCGGTCTTTGACCTCGCCACCGAAGACGTGATGAACGAGGTCATGCGCACCGGCAAGGTCATCCCGCTGACCACCAAGGATCTCATCAAAGCCGCAGGCCGCCATAAGGCGACCACGAAGGCGTGGTTCGAAAGCGCGAAAAATTACGCCATGTATTCCAATCAAAGCGGCTTTTACGATGACGTCTTGAAACACCTCGGCCTGATGAAGCGCTGAACTCCCGGCGCATGTCTGACGACTTTCATCCCTCCCCCGATGCGGCTTTTGCCCGTGGCCGCCTGCTGCAGAGCCAGCACCGCACGCAGGATGCCATCGCCTGCTTCCAGCAGGCGCTCGCGCTGGATGCGCATCACACGCCCAGCTACGTCATGCTGTCGCTGTGCTGGATGCAGGAGGACGACACCGCGCCGAAGTCGGTCGATGCCGCCCAGCGTGCCATGGCACTCGAACCCGAAAACGCCTTCGCCCGCAGCGTCCTGGCGCTCGCCTTGAATACCAATGCCAAAGACGGCCAGACCTCGGCCATCAAAGCCGCGCTGCAGCAGGCCGAGGAAGCGGTGAATCTGGATCCCGACAGCGATTTCAGCCACGCCGTGCTCGCGCGCCTGCATCTGCGCCTGCGCGATTACCCGAAAGCGGAGGCCTCCGCCCGCGCCGCGCTGGCGCTGGACACGGAGAACACCATGGCCGCCGAGGTGCTCTCCGCCGCGCTGCTGCTGCAGAAGAAGGACGGCGACAACGCGGACCTCATCAAATACCAGCTGGAGCGCAATGCCGAAGACGACAGCGCGCACACCAGCGCCGGGTGGATGGCCGTCATGCGCGGAGATCACAAAAAGGCCAACGAGCACTTTCTTGAAGCGCTGCGCATCAACCCCATGAACGAAAACGCGCGTCTGGGGCTCATCGAGTCCTTCCGCGCGCGGTCATGGCCCTACCGCCTGCAATTGAAGTTCGCGCACTTCATGAACCAGTTCACCGAAGGCCGGCAGACGGCCATCATGCTCGGCGGCTTCATCTGCTACAAGGTTCTCAGCAGCTATCTCAAGACCGTCTCGCCCATTCTCGGCGCGGTCGTCATCGGCGCATGGCTCATGTTCGTGCTGTGGGCGCATCTGGCGCGCGGATTGAGCTCGGCCTTCATTGTGATGGATCGCTTCGCACGTCAGGCGCTGCGCCCGCGCGAATACTGGGAAGGCGTCGTGGTGGGCGGGCTGATCTTCGCCTCCGTCTCCAGTCTCGTGCTCGGTTTCGCATGGCATGAAGGGAGCGATGGCAGCTTTGCGGCCCTCGCCTGCATCTTCGCCGCCGTGGTGAATGCCGCCGCCTTCACCAATGACCACTGGATCGGCCGACATGTCTATGGAGTGGCCGCCGCTCTGGCCGGCGCCGGCGCTCTCTACGCCATGCTGGAGGTCTTTGCCGGCCTGAGCCTGCCCTTTGCCGGAGAGTTCGGCTCCCTCGCCATCCTCCTCGGCGTCGCCGCCACCTGGCTGCGCGGCTTCGGCGTGGGGTATCGGTGAGGGAAGGTTGTACCACGAGCCATTAAAAAACAGGTCTGTGTGCTGGGCCCAGCGGAGGGGTTTCTCAAGCCGTCGCAAGGCCGGCGCTCTGGGCGTAGGTCGGTCGTGTTTGGCGTCGAGCGCGTGTCCATAGCCTGCCTCCTCCTACGCCAAACCGCCCGACTGCGAGGACGTTCCTACGCCGGGGTGTTTGCAAAACGCTCATAGACGGGCGGGCTTCGCCACGACCGTCCTACGCTGTCATACCCACCTCATCTCACGAAAAGAGCGGTTTGACTTCAGGACTCGTTTTCAACTGAGCGTGGTATTACTTCTTCATCAAATACGCAAAGAAGTCCTTCAAATCCGCGTCGCTCATGCCGGTGGTGAGACCTTCGGGCATGAGTGAAATCGGTGAGGCGTTCATGGATTCGATGTCAGTTTGTTTGAGCGGCGTTTTGTTGCCGGCCATGTCTTTGATGACGATGCCTTTGGCGTCCTGCGCATCCATGAGGCCGGTGAGGATCTGGCCGCCCTTGGTTTTCACGATGTAAGCGCCGAAGCCCTCGCGGATTTCCATGTTGGGCATGAAGAGGTTGTCCAGCCAGAAGTCCGCGTTGCTGCGGTCATAGCCGGTGAGCTCTGGGCCGATCTGACCGCCTTCGCCAAAGAGCTTGTGGCAGATGGCGCAGCGGGCCATGAACTGGATCTTGCCCTTCTCGGCATCACCCAGGCCGGTCTTGAGCACGGCCTTGATGCGCTCAGACTCCTTCTTCTTTTCCGGTGTGGGGCCCGTGGCCAGCAGGCCTTTCCAATGCTTGTCGATGGCGGCGTCGATCTCAGGATCTTTGAACAGGCTGAGCTGGCGCACGATGTCCACGGTGAACTGCTTGGCCGGGATCTTCCATTCATTGACAAAGCTCACCAGAATCTGCGCCCACTCCTTGCGGCCTGCCATCACACGCAGCGCATCTTCGCGCAATGCCTTGTCGCCGGCGATTTGCGCCTCCCAGCCCAGGAGCAGGGCCTCAGGGATGCGCTTGTCGTCAAACTTGGCGGCAGCCTGGAGAATGCCGCGTTTCAGGCTCGGCGGGTTCGTCGCTTTCAGGATGTTCACCATCGGCATCACGGCCTCCTGCTTGCCGAGTTCGGCCAGGGTTTTGGCGATGGCGATGCGGGCGGTGTTGCTGGCTGTTTTGTCGGAAAGCAGCGCCAGCGCCTTCTTGAGCGCATCCGCATTGCCGCTGCGCAGCGCCAGGGTGAGATCGCCGCCGCTTTGTTTGGCGATGTAGTCGTTGAGCGCCTGCGTGAGTGACTCCGGCAGCTTCGGCATCTCCGCACCTTCGAAGGCGGACGCAATGCCGGCGATGAACTTGCCACGCAGCGCCTCGTCATTCGTCAGCGCGAGCAGATCAGCGCAGGATTGCAGGTTCTCCTCGCCACCGGCCAGTGCGTAGCGTTTGGAAAGCTTCTCGGCGAGGTTGTCGCGGAAGAGCGTGGTCTTCAGGAAGGCGGTGTCGGATTTCAGGAAATCAAACACCGCAGCGCGCTCCTTCTCCGCCTTGGACTCCAGCGCCCACCAGGCCAGCAGCGCCAGATGGCCGCTCTCATCTTCAGCATCGCCGGCCCAGAGCATCGGGAGCGCAGCTTTGGCAGGCAGCTTCTTGGCGGTGGCGAGAAGTTGCGCACGCACTTCGAGATGTTTTTCCTCCTTGGCCATCTTCAGCAGAGGTTCGGCGCTGCGGTTCTGCTCTTCGCCCACCATCTTCACGCACCAGCGACGGATGTAAGGATCACTGCTGGTGAAAGGCAGATCATCAGCCAGTCCCAGCGCATCCAGAGCCCACAACGTTTCGAGCGACTGCGGCATAGCCTTGAGCTTGGGACCGAGTTCGGTGAGATGACGCCATTCGATTTCATGAATGGCCTGCTTCCGGAACCACTCATTCGGATGGCTCAGGTAGCCGAGCAGTTCATCCCCGCTTGCCTTGCTCAGATCAAAGGGTTTCAGCTTCGGTGCCCCGGCGGCGGGCCGCACACGGTAGATGCGGCCGCTGGTTTTATGCCAGTCGTCGATGGGGCTCACATGGCTCAGACGCGTGTCATACCAGTCGGCCATGTAGAAGCCGCCATCCGGGCCCACGCCAGCCCACACCGGGCGGAACCAGCGGTCCGGCGTGCTGAGGAGGTTCTCTTCATCCTTCGTGCGGAAAGTGGAGCCGTCCGGGAGGCGCTCGCTCACATACACCAAGTTGTGCAGTGCATTGGGTGCGATGATCTTGCCCTCATACGCACTGCCCAGCAGCCCGCCCTCATACACCGTGAAGGCCTGCGGGAAGCGCTTGTTGTCGCCCTCATGGCGCATGTGCTCAAACCAGCCAAAGGCGTACGGATTGGTCAGCGGGCCGTGTTTGCCCCAGCCTTTGATGCCGTAGCTGCCCTGCTCATAGTGCATGCCGCGCGTGGCGCCGTTCGTGCCGGAGAACAGGCGGCCCTTGCTGTCGAAGTCCAGGCTGAAGGTGTTGCCGCCGCCTTCGGCGTAGATTTCAAAAGTCTTCTTCTTCGGGTGGTAGCGCCAGATGCACTGCCCCTCCCACTTGACGTTCTTGGTGTTGGCGCTGCTGACGTTGCCGGTGGTGGTGCTGCCGTTGGCCCCGTAGAGCCAGCCGTCCATGCCCCACTGCAGATTCGTGGCGACGCTGTGGGTGTCTTCCAGGCCGAAGCCGCTGAGCTCCACCTCAGGTGTGTCGCTGTCAGGCTTCGCGTCAAAATCCGCGTCGGCATAGCTGAGCAGGTAAGGGGGATTGAGCACCCAGATGCGCCCCATGCCATGCAGCGCCGCGCTGGCGATGTTCAGGCCGGTGATCACGTCCTCGTGCTTGTCGAAAAAGCCGTCGCCATCGGTGTCTTCAAAGACGGTGATCTTGTCGGCCCCCTTTTCACCCCGTGGCGGAGGCAGCGGCACCTTGTCAAACTTCGCGCGCAGATGCTGGTCGTAGCTGATGATTTTGAGCCCGGCGGGAAACTGATACTGGCGGTACTGCACCACCCACATGCGGCCTTTGGAATCCCAGCTCGCATAAAGCGGCTGCTCCACCACTGGCTCGGCGGCCATGAGGTCGATCGCCACATCGCTGCGCGTTTTGAATTTCTTCAGCGCCTCTTCAGGCGGCGTCGGCGGCGTGTCGTCCCGCATCACCCCGCGTCCCGCGCGCGTTTCCATGATCTTCTTCACCGCCTCATTGCCGGCCACGTCGTCAGGTTTGACGTTCGGATCGGCGGCGAGCGCGGAACTGCCGAGCAGGAGAAGGAGGAGGCGCATGTTCATGTGGAAGAGACTAACAAACGAAGCAGCGGCGGTTTCTTGCCGCCTTGTCACCGGTTTCGGTATTTTCGTGTGACAGAAAAAAACTGGAAGCCGGACCTGTTTTCCGCTCCAATTTGCACCGAACAACCCAATCTTATCCCATGGCAGACTCCTATACTGAAGTGACTTCACAAAACTGGTTCAGCCGCATTGGCGCATCGATCAAGGGCATCTTGTTCGGCATCATCATCATTCCCCTGACGATCATTGCGCTCTGGTGGAACGAAGATCGCGCCGTCACCACCGCCAACAGCCTCAAGGAAGGCGCCGCTTCCGTTGTGGACATTGCCCCGGACAAAGTGGACCCCGCCAACGACAAAAAACTGGTGCATGTGACCGGTGACGTCAAAGCCACCGGCATGGTGGAGGACACGCACTACGGCATCAGCGTGCCGGCTCTCCGAATTGTCCGCACCGAGGAAATTTATCAGTGGGTGGAAAACCAGAAGTCGGAGACCAAGCAAAAAGTCGGCGGCGGTGAGGAAACCACCACCACCTACACCTACGAGAAAAAATGGGTGGACGCCCCGGTCGATTCCTCCGAGTTCAAAAAACCCGACGATCATGCCAACAAGGGCGACTTCATTCCCACCAACGAGAACATCAGCGCCCAGGAGGTCACCTTGGGGGCGTTCAAGGTGCCGGAGGGCTTCGTGAAGCGGATGGGCAATCCGGTCAAGAATGCGGTCACAGATGCGGATCTCGCCAGACTGCCTGCCGATCTCAAGGCGGGTACGAAAATCAAAGACGGCGCCTTTTACATCGGTGCCAACCCCAAAGAACCCATGATCGGTGATGTGCGCGTCTCCTTTGAGATCGTGAAGCCGGGCGTCTTCAGCATCCTGGCCGCTCAGATTGATGAGACTTTTGAGCCCTATCAGACCAAGGCCGGCGATGCGATCGGCTTTATTGAAGACGGTGCCGTCAGTGCTGAAACGATGTTTAAAAACGCGGCGACTGCGAATTCGATGATCACCTGGCTGGTGCGCTTTCTGGGTTTCCTCTTCATGGCCTTTGGCTTCATGGCCATCATGAAGCCGCTCAGCGTGCTGGGCAGCGTGGTCCCCTTCATCGGGAACATCATCGGCATGGGCACCGGCCTGATCTCCTTTGCCCTCGCCTTCGCCATTTCCTTCCTGGTGATCGCCATCGCCTGGATCTTTGTCCGTCCGTTGCTGGGAATCGCGATGCTGGTGCTGGCCATTGGCGCGTTCATCTACACGCGCAAACTGGCCGCCGCGAGCAAGCCCGCCACGGCTTGAAACGGAACGCCTAAATATACTCTAAGGTTTAAGGTTGTTGCTCCCGGGGGCAGGTGTGCCACAGTACCTCTCTGATGCGACTTACCAGCAGCACCGCCGCTCCTCTCGTGACTCGTTCCGCGCCACCTTCGTCGCAGGAGCTCTCCGCCATGATGCCCTTTGGGCGTTATTCGGTGCAGGCGCAGGTGGGCATCGGCGGCATGGGCACGGTGTATCGCGGCACGCAGCTCAGCCTCGGCCGGCCCGTGGCTATCAAGGTGCTGCGGGTGACCGACGGGTATGACTTCGCCTTTGAAGACCGCTTCCGCCGCGAGGCGCGGGCCATGGCCACGCTCAATCACCCGAACATCGTCGCCATCTATGACTACGGCCACATCGGCACGGAGTTCCTGTTCTTCGTCATGGAGTTCGTCGATGGCACGGACCTCGGTGAAATCATGCGCACCGGGCGCATGACGCGCGAACTCGCGTTGCAGCTACTTCCGCAGATCTGCGCCGGACTCGAATACGCCCACTCCAAAGGCATCGTCCATCGCGACATCAAGCCCGCCAACATCATGCTCACCCGCCAAGGGGAGGTGAAGATCACCGACTTCGGTCTCGCCAAGGACGTCATGCGTGCGCCCTCGATGGCCACCGAAACCCACATGGTCATGGGCACGCCCGAATACGCCGCACCGGAGCAGTTCAATGCCCACCGGGACGTCGATCACCGGGCCGACATCTATGCCTTCGGCGTGCTGATGTATCAGATGCTCACCGGGGCGCTGCCACGCGGCTCCTGGCAGCCGCCTTCATCGCTGCTGCACGGTCTCGATCCCCGTTTCGATGCCATCATCATCCGGGCGCTCATGACGGATCGTGAGCACCGCTACCAGTCCATGGGGGACATGCGTCGCATGATCGAGGCGGCGCTCATTCCCGGGACGCACACTCCCAGCCGCCCGCTGCCCGTCGCCAAACCCAGCGCCGGGCGCATCCTCCTTCTGGAAGATGACCTCATGGTGCGCGATCTGATGCGCCGTGCCTTGGAAAAAGCGTCCTTTGAAGTCGTCGAGACCGGCGACGGCAAGGAAACTGTCCGCCTGTATCAGGAGGCCATGCAGCAGGGCCGTCCCTACGATCTCGCCATTCTCGATCTCACCATCCCCGATGGCATGTGCGGCCGGGAAACCATGCTTTATCTCCGTCGTCTCGATCCCCAGATCCTCGCCATCGTCTCCTCCGGCTACCGGGATGATGCCGTGATGAAAGACTGCGCCGCCTACGGCTTCGCCGCCGCGCTGCCAAAGCCCTACCAGGTCGAAGGCCTGCTGCACGTCGTAAACGGCGCCCTCGCCGTGGGCCGCCGCCGCATGGCGTGAGGGGTTATACCATGCTCAATAGAAAACAGGTCTGTTCGCTGAGAGGGCATGCGGCTTTCTGAAACGTAGGTCGGCCGTGTTTGGCGTCGAGGGCTGCCCATGCTCCATCGCCCTTTTCGCCAAACCGCCCGACTGCGAGGACGTTCGTACGCCACAGCGCTTGGGTACGCTCAAGGCTGCCCGACGCTCGCGAGCTCAAGACGTTTGCCTCGCGCTCATGGACGGACGGGCTGTCGCCACGTCCATCCTACGTCCCAGCATGAAGCGCCACGCCTGATTCTCTGCTTGGAAAGCAGGCCTGTTCTTTCAGACTCATTTTCGACTGTCCGTGGTTACACCACCCGCACCGCCGCCTGACTGTCCATCGCCTGCCACACAGCCTGCACCACGCGCATGTAGTTCATCCCTTCGCCGAAATCCGGCCGTGGTCGCGGAGCTTTCGGATCACGCACCGCCGCGATGAAATCGCGCTCCACCGTCCAGCTTCGCTGCAGCTCGTTGGGAACCGCTGCGGATTCCATCTTCCCGCCGCGTTTGCCCACCTGAAGGTCATCCGTGGCGAAGTCATAGCTCAGCGTGCCTTCGGAGCCGAAGATCCACAGCTTGTCCGTCGGCGCATGCGCGGCCACGCCGCTGAAGAGCATCGTGGCCTCGATGCCGCTGCGGAATTTGGCCATCACGTTGACGAAATCAGGAATGTCCACCTCCACGCCCGCACGTTCCGGGATCACCACATTGCCCCGTGCTTCCACCTCGACGATGTGCCCCAGCCAATGCTGCAGCACCTCGGTGTAGATGCCCAGCGTGAGGATTTGAATGCCGCTCAGCTCCGACTGCTGCCGCCAGTGCGCGGGCTTGGTGGCATCCAGCCAGGCATCATTGAAGCTGTGCAGCAGCACCTGGTGCGGCGTGCCGATGGCCCCTTCCGCGAGCAGCTTCTTCACCAGCTCGCCGCCATGCATGCCCTGCGGCGCCGGACAGATCGCGGTGACGAGTTCAGGATAGCGCATGGACGCCTCCCACATCTGGTTTGCCTCCGGCACGGAGGCCGCCATGCGTGCCTGCGTGAAGACGTGCTTCCCGTGCTGCAGCGCGTAGCAGGTCATCTCCGCATGCATGTAGGGGTGCGTGCCGATCCAGACCACATCCACTTCGGGGCTCGACGCCAGCTCCTCCCAGCGCTCCACCGCCTTCGCTTCCGGCGCAAACTCACGGCAAAAGGCCTCAGAGCTGGCCAGAGATCGGTTCGTCACCTGGGTGATCTGCACATTCGGGATCGCCCGCAGGCCGGGCATGTGGCGGGATTTGACGATGCCACCGGCGCCGATGATGCCGATGCGGATGGGTTGCTCAGTTGCGGTCATGGACGTATGGATTGGGGACACCTTGGAGCCAACATTCAAGCCCCGCATGCAAATCCTGCACATCTTCATCTCCCCGGAGCACATCTACGTCGGTCATCACGGCCAGCCCCCCGGCACCACGCCGATGGTGGAAGTGCCCGAGGCTGAATGCGTGGCTGGCAAAGGCCTGCGCGGTGATCGCTACTTCGGCTGGAAGGAGGACTACAAGGGCCAGGTCACCTTCTTCGAGCACGAGCAATACGAGCGCCTCTGCGAGCAGTTCAGCGCCATGGGCCTGCCGCCCTCCACGTTCCGCCGCAACATCATCACCAAAGGCATCGATCTCAACACCCTTATCGGCACCGAGTTTGAAGTGCAGGGGGTGCGTTTTCTCGGCACGCAGGAGGCCGCCCCCTGCCACTGGATGAACCAGGCCTTCGCCGAAGGTGCCGAAGCCGCGCTCAAGGGCCACGGCGGCCTGCGGGCCAAAATCCTGAACGACGGCGTCCTCCGCCCATCATGAATACTCCCTTCGCCGCCGTATTGCTGGCCGGTGGTCGCTCCACCCGGATGAAACAGGACAAAGCCCTGCTTCACTGGCATGGGCAGGACCTCTGGCAGGCGCAGTTGCACAAGCTGCAGTCGATTGGTGCCGAACGCGTGCTGCTCTCCTGCCGCAGCGAGCAACCCCTGTTTGTCAGCCCCAGCGATGAAGTGGAAGTCATGCACGATCCCGCAGGCATTGATGACGGTCCGCTGGGTGCCATCACACGTTGTCTGGAGCACGTGCAGATGCCCCTCCTCGTCCTCGCCGTGGACATGCCCTGGATGACCCCCGCCTTTCTGCGCGATCAATTGCACCAGCACGAAAGCCCGGACAAGGGCTGGTTCTTCCGCGGCCCCCATGGAGATGAGTCCCTCGCCGGCCTCTACGTCCCCTCCATGCTCCCCATGATGCAGGAGGCGCTGTCCAAAAAAGACTTCAAGCTTCAGCACGTCATCGAGGCCGCCGTGCATGCGGACCTGGCGATCACCCACGCTCTGGGAGATGAGCAGATGCCCTTCTTCCGCAATGCGAACACGCCGGCGGATTTGAAGTAGGTTCTTATCTTCGCCAGCTCACAGCTTCTTCAGCAGCGCCGTCAGATACTCACCGCACGGCGTCTCTTTCCCATCCTTGAAGCGGATCAAATAAGCCTTGCCCGAAGTGCCTGACGCGGAGGCCACTTTGGCGATGAAGTCAGCGGCCGTCTGCACCTCCTTGTCATGCCGTTCCCATTTGGCCCGGAGGAATTTCGCCGCATTGGCCGCGCTGTACTCGCTGCCATTCCTGACAAACGTGGCGTTCTCCAGCCCCTGAACGTGTGAGATGAGCGCCTCGATCTTAGCCTTCTCCCCCGGCGCTGCGGTCTCTGCTGCAGGCAGCCCGGCGAAAAAACAGAAAAGGAACAGGGCTTGGAGGATGAGTTTCTGTTTCATGGAGGTATCCATTAAACGCCCCTGCGCGTGCGCGTGGATGTCACCTTAGCTCATGACCCAGAATCGCCAGCGTCGCGATGCCCGCCGTTTCAGCCCGCAGCACCAGCGGCCCCAGCGTCACCGGCACAAAGCCCGCCGCAAAGGCCTGCGTTTCTTCTTCAGCCGTGAAATCGCCCTCAGGTCCGACCAACACCGCCACGCTCTTCGGTTTCGATGCCGGCAGCGCTTGTTTGAGCGTGCGGCTGTGTTCGCTCAGTGCAGGAATCAGTTTGAAGTCAGCCTCAAATTTCAAACCCGCAAGGAGCGGAACCGGCGCCTTCAGCTCCGGCACAAACGGCGTGTGGCACTGCTTCGCGCTTTCAATCATGTGCCGCCGCCACTTGGTCAGCTTCTTCTCCGTCTGTGCCGCATCGAGATGGATCACGGTCCGCTCCGTGATGACGGGCTGCACGCTCGCAGCCCCCAGTTCCACCGCCTTTTCCAGCAGCCACTCAAACGGTTCGCCTTTGATCAGCGCGGGCAGCAGATGGATGGACGTCTGAAACGGCGGAACACTGGATTCCGACACGATGCGTGCCTGCACCTCCGCTTTGGACACATGCGTGATCTCGCAAACGGCCACACGGCCCGCGCCATCAAAGATCTCGATGGTGTCCCCAGGCTGCTTGCGCATCACGCGGCTGCAATGCTGCGCTTCATCACCGGTCAGCGTGAGATGCAGCGAGGCCCAGTCGCAGGCGGGCAGATGAAAACGTGGCAGCGACATGTCAGCGTTTCATCAGCGCCTCAATCTCATCTGCCTCAATCGGAATATGCGCCATGAGATCGATGTTTTCGTGCTCACCGATGAAAATGTTGTTCTCCAGCCGCACTCCCAGCTTCTCCTCCCGGATGTAGATGCCGGGCTCCACCGTGAAGACCATGCCAGGCTGCACGGGCTTCCACATGTGGCCCACGTCATGCACGTCGATGCCCAGCGGATGCGAGGTGCCATGAGGGAAATATTTCTTATACGCCGGCTTTTCGGGGTCCTGCTTGGCGATGTCTTCCTCGGTGATCAAACCAAGGCCCAGCAGTTCTTTCTCCATCAGCTTGCCCACTTCCTCCTGATACTCGCGAATGATGACGCCGGGTCGCAGCATCTGGCAGCACTTCTTGAAGACACGCAGCACCGCATCATAGACCTGCCTCTGCCGTGGTGTGAATTTGCCGTTCACCGGAATCGTCCGCGTGAGGTCGGCGTTGTAGTTGCCGTAGTTCGCCGCCACATCCAGCAGCAGCAGTTCACCGTCTTCGCACTGACAATGATTGGTGATGTAGTGCAGCACACACGCGTTCGCGCCGCTGGCGATGATCGGTGTGTACGCAAAGCCGCGCGCACGCTGGCGGATGAACTCATGCGAAAGCTCCGCCTCGATCTCAAACTCCTGCACTCCCGGCTTCACAAATTTCAGGAGACGATGGAAGCCATCACTGGTGATGCGAATCGCCTCATTCAGCGCCGTGATTTCATGAGGGCTTTTGATGACGCGCAGCTCGTGCATGAGCTGCGCCAGCCGGCGGTAGTCGTGCAGCGGATACTCCCGCTTGCAGCGCTGGGTGAAGCGGATCTCCCGCGTCTCCGTGGGGATGGTGGCACGCGGGTGCTCATTCGAGTTCAGGAACACATGATCCGCCTGGCACATGACGCTGCGGAACTGCACCTCAAAATCCTCCAGCCAGTGCACGCGCGCGATGCCGCTGCGCTCCGTGGCCTGCGCCTTCGTCAGCTTTTCACCTTCCCACACGGCGATGTGCTCGTTCGTCTCCCGCACAAACAGCATCTCCCGCTGCTTCGGATCCGCCGCATCGGGATAAAGCACCAGAATCGTCTCCTCCTGATCCACGCCGCTCAGGTAAAACTGGTCGCTGTTCTGCACAAAGCTCAGCGAGCCGTCCGCATTCGTCGGCAGCACATCATTGGCATGCACAATCACCACCGACTGCGGCGGCAGCTTGGCGTACAAATGCTGGCGATTCGAAACAAACAATTCAGCCGGAAGAGGTTGGTAGCGCATAGGAGTAGAGCAAGCGTCCCGCTTGCCGCAGGAGCCGATTGTGGCTGACTTTCTGCGAATGTCGAGGAAAGGCACCCCTTGAACCGAAGCGGAAAGAGTGTAATCTTTTACCATGCCTGTTACACCCACACAGCCTGCCAGCGTGCCTGGAGCACATGCCGAGCGGGTGGCCATTCATCCGAAACGGGAATGGATGAGCACCTTCGGAGCTTTCGCCCAAGATCCGATTTTTGAATCAGCGATGGACGCAGGCGAGGCATGGGCAAAAACCCAGACTTGGGAGAAGGAACAGGCTGCGCCAAAAACCCATGCTGGTGCTTGATGGCAACATGCTGCGGCAGTTTTTGAGTGCCTCCGATTCGGGCGAGCGGTTGCGTGCGCGAGTCGATGCCTCCGGTGACGACGCGTCTCTGACAGTGGTGACCATCGAGGAATCCATGCGCGGATGGCTGGCGGAGTTGAACCGCAGGTCCAGCAGTCCGCACGAGCAGATTGAGGTCTATAGGCGCATGCATACCAGCGTTGAAGTGTTTGCCAAATGGACGGTTCTCGCCTGGGATGAGGAATCGTCCGATCTGTTTTTGAAGCTGCGCCGTGAAGGCGTGCGCATTGGGGCGCGTGATTTGAAGATCGCCTGCATAACCCTGGCGCATGATGCGCTCCTGCTGACGCGAAACACCGTGGACTTTGCGCAGGTTCCAGGACTGAGATTCGAGAACTGGGCAGATTAAACTGAATTATTCCGCCGGCACCGCCTTCGGCGGATGGCGGTCGGCCTTGATCCACTGCTGCGCCTCGGTCCAGAACGCCTCCACCGGCAGGGCAAAGGTGGTCACACGGTCCACGCGGGCGATGTTGATGCCGACGACCTTGCCCTCCAGCGTGGCCACCGGACTGCCCATGTCAGTGGGCAGCAGCGGGATGTCATGCTGGAGTACTTCGGGGAAGTTGTCGTTGCGCAGAGAAACGCCGCCATTGGCGAAGTCCTCTCCCTCCCAGTTGTTCAGCACCTTGTTGCGGCTGGCCAGGCGGACGCGGCAGCTCTCCTCCTTGTCTTTGCGCAGGTAGTGAATGTCAATGATCTCGCCGGGCTGACGTTTTTTCACCAGGTCATAAACGCGGCGGGATTCCGCCACCTTTTCACCGGCAATGGTGACGAGCACGTCGTCCTCCTGCAGGCCGGCGGCTTCCGCGGGGCTTTCACTGGCGATGCCGACAATGCGCACCCCTTTGCCATCTTTGACGGACTTTTCATCCATGCGGATGCCCATGGCCGCGCCCTCCCCCGGAATGCGGCGGGGTTTGGCGCTGACAATGCCGATGCGCGTTTCCTTGCCCGCATCCGCCACACTGCACAGCCATTGGCCGAGGGTGAGTGAATGCGCCCCCCCAAACGAAACCGCGCGCAGCCCGGTGATGCCGACCGCCTGGGCCAGCACCAGGTCCAGCCGCGTCTCACGGTGCACCTCGCGCAGGTCCGCAGTGCGCCCATCGCTGAACTTGATGCGTGTTTTAGCCAGCTCGGGCACCTCGCTGGCCTTGATCAAAACATAGCCGTCTTCACCCACAATGGTGGCCGTGCAGATGGGGCGGCCGAGAGGGCTTTCGATGCGCGCGGCACACGCAAGGGTGAGCGGCTTGAGCTTTTCCACAGCAACGAGCGTGTGTTTCCCATTCGTGCGATCCTCCTGCGGCAGGGGCAGGCGGGGCGGATCCGCACGGAGGAAAAGCGGGCTGAGGAAAACGAGGAAAGCGCAATGACGAAGTACAAATGGCAGGACGGCCCCCGCGCGCCTCGCGTCGGGCCTGTTATTCGTCATTCGAAATGCGTCCGTCATGGTCTTACTCCCCTTCCTCCTGAGGCTTTTGCGTCAGTTGTACGGACACCTCGCGTTCTTTGCCGTGGCTGCGCAGTTTGAGCTTGAGCGTGTCACCGGCGGCACGGGCCTTCACGGTGGCGCTGAACTGCTGCTGATCGGTCATGTCGTCACCATTGACACTCAGGATCACATCCCCGGCCCGAATGCCCGCCTTCAGCGCGGGCGAGCCGTCGATCACGTCAGCCACTTCGAGCTCGATGCTGTCGCTCATCACGGTGGCGACTCCCAGATAGCCTCCGGCACCCGTGCCCCAAGTCTTGATCACCTGGGACTTCTGCATCGCCTCCCAAGAGCGCAGAAAGGGCGCCATGGACACGTGGACGTTCTGGTCCCGCCCCTCCCAGATCTGGCTGTGGATGCCGATGACCTCGCCGTTGAAATTGAAGAGCGGCCCGCCGGAGTCGCCTCCCATCAGCACGCAGTCGCTGTGCAGGCTGTTGGCGGTTTGCTTGATGATTTTGCCCACCCGCAGCACGGGGCCGCGTGCCTTGTCAAAGCCGCCGGGGTGCCCCAGTGCAAAGCACCACTCTCCCGGCTGCGCTTTGGCGACTTCACGGCTCAGATTCACAAAGGGCCAGGGTTTGCCGCGGTCTTTCAGCCTCGCCAGGGCGGCATCGGTCGTCTTGTCCAGTCCCAGAGACTTGGCCGTGGTGACGGTGCCATCTTCCAAAATGATCGTCATGTTCTTGCCCGGGTCATTGGGCACGTGGGCGGCGGTCAGCAGCAGTCCGTCCGCCGAAATGATCACACCGCTGGCGGTCCCGCCCCCGGTTTGGATCGCCACCAGCGCCGGCCGCACCTTGGGCAGAAGCTTCTGCACATCATTCTGGACCGTCAGGAGCGCGGCCAGGTCCGTCTGCGGCGCGGAACTCTTATCCGCTCCCCCTGCGGCGAGGGCGGTGGTGGCAATGAATCCGGACGCCACGAAGACCGTAGCGGCTCTGCGAGCCAGGAAAGTGCAGAGAGAGAACATACGCGTGCCGGAGTTTACGTCACCCGCCCCGCAGGTCAAACTGCGATCCGGGGGGGAATCTGCTGTTGAATACGGGGCCGGGCTGCGCTTCTCTCGGGCGTCTTACCCCCAATCACTCTCTTTTCATGAACTACGACCTCATCGTTATCGGCGGCGGGCCTGCGGGCTACGT
This sequence comes from Verrucomicrobiota bacterium, assembly GCA_017301975.1. GTDB lineage: Bacteria > Verrucomicrobiota > Verrucomicrobiia > Verrucomicrobiales > Verrucomicrobiaceae > Prosthecobacter. The sequence continues at coordinate 52,983 of JAFLEI010000033.1, read as the reverse complement.
CGGAGCCATCCGCGCAGCACAGCTTGGTAAAAAAGTGGCCTGCGTCGAAAACGACCGCGCCGGGGGCACCTGCCTGAACTGGGGCTGCATTCCCACCAAGGCCCTGCTGAAAAACGCCGAGCTCTACCACACCATCACCCACCGTGCCGAGGAGTTCGGCCTCAAGATCGGCAGCGTCGAGTACGACTGGTCCAAGGTCATCGGCCGCAGCCGCGGCGTCAGCGACAAGCTCAACAAGGGCATCGAGTTCCTCTTCAAGAAGAACAAGGTGGACTACCTCAAAGGCACCGCCAGCATCCCCGCCGCAGGCAAGGTCGAAGTGACCGCCGCAGACGGCACCAAGGCCACCCACGAGGCCGCCAACATCCTCATCGCCACCGGAGCGAAAACCCGCCCGATGCCCGGCTTCCCCTTCAACGGCAAGACCGTCATCGGCAGCAAGGAGGCCATGACCCTCGCCACTCAGCCGAAGAGCATCATCGTCATCGGTGCCGGCGCCATCGGCATCGAGTTCGCCTACTTCTTCAACGCCTACGGCACCAAGGTGACCGTCGTTGAAATGCTCCCAGACATCCTCCCCGTCGAAGACACCGAAGTCAGCAAGACCCTGGAAAAGAGCCTCACCAAGTCCGGCATCCGCATCCTCACCAACACCAAGGTCACCGGCACCTCCGAGGACGGCAAAGGCGTGAAAATCACCGTCGAAGGTGCTGCCAATGAAACGCTCGAAGCAGATGTCTGCCTCGTCGCCATCGGCGTCGCCCCCGTGCTTCCCGGCGGCATCGAGCTCAAGCTCTCCGACCGCGGCTGGCTCCAGACCGACGAGCGCTACCAGACCTCCGTCAAAGGCATCTACGGTGCCGGCGACATCATCGGGCCACCCTGGCTCGCCCACGTCGCCAGCTATGAGGCCGTGCAGTGCGTGGAAGGTCTCTTCACCAAGCACAAGCCCAAGAAAGTCGGCGTCTTCCCCGGCTGCACCTACTGCCATCCGCAGGTGGCCAGCATCGGCCTCACCGAGCGCGCGGCCAAGGAAAAGGGCCTCAAGTTCAAGGTGGGCAAGTTCCCCTACGTCGCCAGCGGCAAGGCCCTCGCCGCCGCCGAGCCCGAAGGCTTCGTCAAGATCCTCTACGGCGAACCGCACGGCGAGATCATCGGCGCGCACATCATCGGCAGCGAAAGCACCGAGATGATCGCCGAGATCGGCCTCGCCATGAATCTCGAAGCCACCTGGGACGAAATCGAAGCCACCATCCACGCCCATCCGACCCTGTCGGAAATGGTCAAGGAGGCTACGGAAGTCGCCAAGGGGCATCCGATTCACGTGTGATCGCGCTGAGCTCCTAGCTTCATCCATTCAAACGGGCGGCCAGAGATGGTCGCCCGTTTTTGCATCCAGAGCACCATCTCGCAGTGTCCTGAGAACCCGCCTTGCGTGGCCAAGCTTTGCCTCTACCATGAGTTGAGATGTCACCCGCCGCTCATTCACTGCTGAACATGAACCGTCTGGATCGTACTGCGATCTCGGTGGGCACGTTCGAGGATCAGCGGCGCGAGGATTACGAGTACTGGATGTCTCGTCCGGCACGGGAGCGCTTTTTAGGAATCGAAAAACTACGACTGGCCTATTATGGAGAGGATGCTCTCAGACGATTTGACCGAGTTTTTGAGGTATCTCAACGAGGAGAAGGTTGAGTATCTCTTGATCGGCGGCTGGGCAGTGGGCTACCACGGCTACCCGCGGCTGACCCAGGATATGGACGTCTGGGTGGAGATGAGTGTCGAGAACACGCATCGCCTTCTAAAGAGCTTGGAACGCTTCGGTTTTAAACCGGGCATGGTCGATGAGTCCCTGTTTCTCAAACCTGGAAACATTGTGCGTTTTGGGTTCCCGCCGAATCGGATCGAAATCCTCAACCAGATTTCAGGCGTCGAATTTGCTGAATGCGTACCACGCAAACAACTGGCCGATTTCGACGGCCTCACGGTGCCGGTTATTGCGCTGGAAGATTTGATCCGCAACAAACGGGCAAGTGGCCGGCACAAGGATTTGGCGGATATTGAAGGGCTGAATGCGGACGAATAAGGCATCCAGGCTAGCGTATCCTCACAAGGAGTCGTGTCTCATCCTCGTATAGGCATCTCCATCCTTGCCATGAACCGCCGCCAGTTCCTCCACACCGCCTCCGCCGCAGCTCTCACTGCCTCCTCCTGCACCACAACCACCCGGCGTGCAGACAAGCTCATCATCGACACCCATCAGCACCTCTGGGGCGGCAATTTTGTGAACCCTCCCTGGGTCAAAACCGCGCCGGAGGTGCTGCAGCACACCTTCCTCACGCCCGAGTACCAAGAGGCCACTCACGGCCTGAACGTGAAGGCCATCTACATGGAGGTCGATGTGGCACCCCGCGACCACATCAAAGAAGCCGACGCCATCGTCGCGCAAATCCGCGCTCGCAACACCCCGACCATCGCCGCCACCATCGGCGGGCGTCCCGCCTCCGCCGATTTCGAAAGCTACGTGCAGCGCTACGCCGGCACTGGCATCGTCAAAGGTCTGCGCCAGGTGCTGCACGGCCCCTCCACCCCGCGTGGCTACTGCCTGCGTCCAGACTTCATGCGCGGCGTGCAGACCCTCGGCAAACACGGGCTGAATTTCGAACTCACCATGCGCCCTACCGAATTGCCCGACGCCGTGAAACTCATCCAGCAGTGCCCCGAAACCCGCTTCGTGCTCGACCACTGCGGCAATGGCGACCCCAAAGCCTTCAATCCCAAACTCGGCCCCGGCCTCCCGCGCACCTGCACCGCCGACGGCTGGAAACGCGGCATCGATGCCGTCGCCGCCTGCCCCGGCGTCATGTGCAAGATCAGCGGCATCGTCGCCTTCGTGCCACCCGGCGAATGGCGCCCCGAAGACCTCGCCCCCGTGGTGAACCACTGCCTCGATGCCTTCGGCCCCGACCGCGTCTTCTTCGGCGGCGACTGGCCCGTCTGCCTCCTCGGCAGCCGCGTGCGCGGCTGGGTCGAGGCCCTGGATGAGATCGTGGGATCACGCCCCTTCGCCGACCAGCGCAAGCTGTGGTCGGGCAATGCGACCAAGTTTTACCGGCTCTAAACCTGAGCTGGTCTCCACGCCAGAAGCGCCGGACAGGCCTTGCGCCAAACCTCATCGTCGAACCACGCAGAGCTCACCGGAGTGTAATGCGGCACGCCCGCCTTTTTCCATGCAATGATGACGCCCTTGGATGTCAGGGACACTTCCTCTACCTGCGATTTGTTGATCTTGATGCTGCGGAACCCACCAGCCGTGGAAATGATTCCAGTGTTAGAAAGTTGGAGGTAGCTGGCCGGACGCTGCAGCCGCCAAAACCAGTAAATCAGAAGCAAGCCAATGAGAATCAGACCGTGGAGCCAGTTATGCAACACTTGCAGCGTGAGGTAAGCCCCCATGAATCTAAAAGCCGGGTCCCTTAGATTGGGGAAGCGTCGCAGCTCAAAGGACTGGCCTGCAGTGTCGGGATTCATGGGAAGAGTATGCTCATAAAATGCATCATTAACACCATTGCCCCAATCAATCCAGCGTCTGCCTATAGCGGAACACCCCGATAAACAACGCCACGATCGCAAACAGCCCGATCTGCCACAGCTGCAACGAGATGTCCGCAAAGTCGTTCCCCTTCAGCAGCACCCCGCGAATGATGCGCAGAAAATGCGTCAGCGGCAGCACCTCGCCGATATACTGCGCCCATTGCGGCATGCCACGAAACGGAAACATGAAACCGGAGAGCAGCAGCGAGGGCAGAAAGAAAAAGAACGACCCCTGCACCGCCTGAAGCTGATTCGTGGCCAGCGTCGAAAACGTGATCCCCACCGCGAGGTTCGCCGCAATGAAGACAAATGCGGCTACAAACAGCAGCCCAATGTTTCCCACAAAGGGCACATGGAAAAGAAAATGCGCGGCCAGCAGAATGAGCCCGACTTGGATGTAGCCCACAAACAGGTACGGGATGATCTTCCCCAGCAGCACTTCAAACGGCCGTGTCGGCATCGAGAGCAGATTCTCCATCGTGCCGCGCTCCCGCTCCCGCGTGATCGCCAGCGCGGTGATCATCACCATCGTCATCGTCAGCACCACGCCCATCAGCCCGGGCACGATGTTGTACTGCGTGATCGCCTCTGGATTGTACAGCGCATGAATGCGCAGATCGATGGGCGCATCGCCCTGGGCCAGGTAAGCCAGCGGGCCCTTGAAGTCATTCATCAGCGCCGTGGTCAGCAGCGGGCGCAGGATGTTGATGGCATTGCTCGTCGCCGCAGGATCAGTCGCGTCGGCTTCGATCAGCAGGGTGGGTTTGTCTCCCCTCAGCAGGTCGCGTGAGAAATCCTGCGGAATGGTGATGACGAACTGCACCTCGCCATGCTCCAGCACCTCGCGCGCCTCGGCCTCGCTTTTCACCTGCCGCACAAACTCGTAGTAGCCGCTGTTGCGGATGGCGCTCAGCAGCGTGCGCGCCTGCGGTCCGCTGTCATTCATGAGCACAGCCGCAGGAAGGTGCTTCGGATCAGAGTTGATCGCATAGCCAAACAGCATGAGCTGCAGCAGCGGAATGCCCACCATCATGCCAAAGGTCACACGATCCCGCCGCATCTGGATGAACTCCTTGATGATGATCGCCAGAAAGCGGGTGATGGAAAAGTACCGTTTCATGCAGCGGCAAAGTTGTCCTTCGATTGGTCCATCAGGTGAATGAACACATCCTCCAGGCCGGAGCGGATCAGTGTCCACTCGTAGTCCTTGCGGAAAGGCGCGATGGCCTGCTCCAGCGCCGCCGCCTCGCCACCGCTGACATGCAGCGAGGTGCCAAACGCCACCGCCTGATGCACACCCGGTTTTCCGCGGAGTTCTCCCGCGAGCTTCAGCAGTTCGTTCCCCTTCACCTGCCACGTGGTCAGATGCGCGCTGTCGATCACCTCCTGCACCGTGCCATGCGTGAGCAGATTGCCATACGCCAGATAGGCCAGCCTGTGGCAGCGCTCTGCCTCGTCCATGTAATGCGTGGTGATGAGAAACGTCAGCCCCTCGGCGGCGAGTTGGTGAATCTGCTCCCAGAAATCACGCCGCGCCTTCGGGTCCACGCCTGCCGTGGGTTCATCCAGCAGCAGCAGCTTCGGCTCATGAATCAAACACGCCGCCAGCGCCAGCCGCTGCTTCCACCCGCCAGACAACTGACCCGCAAGCTGCTGCTCGCGTCCGGAGAGGCCGAGCCGTTTGATCGAATTGTTCACCACATCACCCCGGTTTTTGACGCCATACATCCGCGCCACGAAATCCAGATTCTCTCGAATGCTCAGATCCTCATAGAAGCTGAAGCGCTGCGTCATGTACCCCACCTGCTTCTTGATCTCCTCACTCTGTTTGATCACATCAAAACCCAGGCATGTGCCGCTGCCTTCGTCCGCCTTCAGCAGACCGCACAGCATGCGGATGAAGGTGGTCTTGCCGCTGCCATTGGGCCCCAGAAAGCCGTAGATCTCCCCCTTGCGCACCTGCAGGTCGATCTTGTTCACGACCGTCCGCGTGCCGAAGACCTTCGTCATGCCCTTCACGTCGATGGCCAGTTCCTCGCTCATCGTTCAGGGTGCAAATTCCACATCAACAGGTTGTCCCGGGTGCAGCTTCGCCGCCACCGCATCCTCAAAGCGCAGCTCGATCATGAACACCAGCTTGCTGCGGTTCTCCTGGCTGTAGATCACCGGCGGCGTGTATTCCGCCTGCGGCGCGATGAAGCTCACCTTCGCATTCAGCGCCTCCGCAGCACCATCCAGCCGCACCTTCACCCCATCGCCCACCTTCAGGCCCGTCAGCCGCGTTTCCGGTACAAAGGTGCGCACCTTGAGGTTGGCCGGCGGCAGCAGTGACACCACCGGTCGTCCCGCCACCACCATTTCACCTGCACGATAGAGCGTGTCATTCACCACTCCCGCCTGCGGCGCGCTTTGCTGCTTCTGAGAAAGATCCCACGCGGCTTTGGACAGCGCCGCCTCACGCGCTTTCACTTCCGCCTCCAGCGCCGCCACCGCATCACTGCGCATGCCCAGTGCCGCTGTTTTGAGATCAGCCTCCAGTTGCTCCACTCGCTGGCGGCTCTGCACATTCGTGCTGCGGGCCTGGTCCGTGCTGTCCACGGCCACGGCACCGGATTTCGTCAGCTCTAGCTGGCGGTTAAGCCCGATCTCCGACAACGCCAAAACCTCACGCGCCTGCTTCAGTTGTGCCTCCAGCGACGCAATCTCCGTCGGCCTTTTGCCTTTTTGCGCATCCTCCAGCGTGTTCTTGGCTTGTTGCAGCCGGTGGCTCGCCTCATCCCGCGCCGCCGTTTCAGCCACATCCTCCAGCGCAAACAGAACATCACCCTCCTTCACCTGCGCGCCCCGCTGCACATTCAGCTTGGTCAGCCTGCCGCCCAGCGGTGAGGAAACATAAACAAACTCACCCTCCACATAGCCTTGCAGCAGGTTGGAAGGCGGGCGCTTGCAACCAAGCAACCCGAAGATCAGCACCATGGTGCCGATGGAATGGAACAACTGCTTCATGGAGATTTAAGAACGGGACAGCAGTTATCCCGTTCCAGTCAGGTTGCAAGGTGAGACCGCTTTACGGCTTCTTCACCACGCCCAGCACTTCCAGCTCATGAATCGACCAATATGTCCCTTTCACTTCACCGGTCTGTGAAATGCGGATGGATTTCACCTTGGCAGGTTTGGGAAAGAGATATTCGACGGCTCCGGCATCGCCTTTGCCCTGAAGCACGGGCTTCTCCCATTCGCTGCCGTTGAGTGACAGCTCGATCTTATACTGACGCGGGTAGTCGTTGTGAGACTTGCCCGTGTCGAGCACGAGCCCGGAGATCTCGGTGGCTTCGGGCAGATCGATCTGGAACCACATGTCCGGAGTCTGCGGCTTGCGGCTGTCCCAGCGCGTGGCGATGTCGCCATCGACAGCCTTGGCCGTTTCCTTTTCATTGTGGCTGGCCGTAAGCTTCCACGCTGCGCGATTTTTCAGCGGCTGCGGGTACAGAGCCTGCAGCTCTTCAATGCTCCACGGTGTGGTGCGCTTGGAGAGCTCCTTGCGCAGCTTCTCCACCTCCTTCTTCTGCACCAGCTTGCCGTTGTTGCCAAAGGCCTTGCGGATGTAGCTCGTCACGTCGGCGATCCACTGATCGTTGTTTGTCGCCATCGGCACCATCTGCGCCTCGTAGGTCTTGCCATTGATGGGCCCGGTGAGGCCGTTCATCATCACACGCACGATGGCATCTCCCTGCACCGCCGTCTTGGAACCCGCCAGCGGCGGCGCCAGCGTCGCTCCCTCACGTCCGGCGATCGGCATGCCATTGCCATCGAAGCCATGGCAGGCGAAGCAAAGCGAACGGAAGATTTCCTGGCCACGCTCCAGTTGCTTCCTCTCATCCTTGGTGAAGCTGCCGCTGATCTTCGGTGCCTCCACCAGCAGCTGCGCACCGATTTCCCTCACACCAATGCTCGGCGAGGTCATGAGCACCGTCTGTGCTTCGAGTTTCCAGTTCGGCCAGTTGAAGTGACGGCTGGTGTAGAGTGTTTGCAGGACCACCGTCGGATCTTTGTCGGCACGCATCGCCTTGATGTCGGCGATCAAGGCGGTGTCACCTTTTTTCAGCAGTGTCTCAGCCACGCGGATGCCGCTCGCACGCATCTGCGGATGCTCATCCTTCATCGCGGTATGAATGATCTCAGGCGTGATCGCATCCAGCCCTTCCAGCGTCCACAGCGCATGCAGGCGGGCCAGATGGTTCTCATTCTTCGCGGCCATCTCAATGAGTGCAGGCACCACGGATTTGTCGTTCTTCACCACCAGCATGCGCTGCGCGGTGTCGCGCCAGAAGCCGTTCGGATGCGTGAGATGCGCCACCAGTTGTTCAGCCGTTTCACCGATCATCTTCGGCTGCGGGCCGGGCTTAAAGTCCTTGTGAGCGAGACGCCACACGCGGCCATGGCCAGTCACATATTGCATGCCAGTGGGCTCGATCGCGCCGCGCAGGAAGCTGCCCGGCTTCACCCAGTTGCCCTCTTGAATGATGCCACGGTACGCATCCACAATATACAGGCAGCCATCCGGCCCCGTCGTCATGTTCAGCGGGCGGAAATTCGGGTCGCTGCTGCGGATGAACTCGCTCATCTCCGCCTCATACGGATTCTTCACCGTGGTGATGCCATCCTTCATCTCCACAATCGAACGCCTGATCAAACGCCCCACCGGCTCCGGCAGAAACACATTCCCATACAGCTCCTTCGGCAAACGATCACCACGATAGACGGTCTGTCCGGCGCAGCCCGTGAAGTGATTCAAACGCAGATCTTCCGGCGAGTGAAAGCGCCCTGGCCCGCCCTGGAAATCTCCCAGCGCCACGATGGGCCACACCGTGTCGTATTTCTCGCTCTTCTGCTGCGGCACATTGATCGCGGCGTAGAGGATCGGTGCCTGGTAGTTCCACAGGCCCTTTTCGCCACCGGCATTGCTCCACCACATCTTGCCGTAGTCATCCTGCGCCAGACCCCACTGGCCGCCGTTCGGCGCGGTGTTTTCCTTCAGCGGCGCTTTCTTGCCATTCCAGCGCAGGCGGTAGCCGTTGTAGGTCGTGTAAATCCAGTTGTCCAGACCCCACACCAGCCCGCTGGGCTGGTGCTCCATGTTGCCGCCGCGCGGCCCGCCGACATACCACGGCGCTTGCTCATCCGCCACGCCGTCGCCATTCGCATCGCGATGCAGCGTGATGTCGTTCGTGTCCGTGATGCCCACCAGCACGCGGTCATCCAGCGGCAGCACCATGCGCGGCAGCAGGATGTTGTCCATATAGACGCTGTGCTTGTCGAACACCCCATCGCCCTTCGTCGATTCATGCAGTGAGATGCGGCTCTTCGGCGTCAGCTCGTCCGTGCCGTCGATGTCCTGCATGTAGGTCCGCATTTCGACGATGTACATTTTGCCGTTCCCATCGAAGGCGATCGCCGTCGGCTCCTTGATGATCGGATCACTCAGCACCAGCTCCAAGGAGTAACCATTCGGCAGTTCGATTGTTTTGAGCTCCTCCTCGGCGGTCAGCGCCTTGATGGGGAAAGTGTAAGCCGGCTTCGTTTGAGCGAAGACAGCGGTGCTCGCGAAGACGAGGAAGGAAAAAAGGCGGAGGTGCATGACGGACGAAGGTTGAAATTATCTCCATATACATACTTCCGCCACATGCTGTTCGTTTGGTGACAGGCTGCCAATTTTTGTTAAAATCCGGCCATGCCGCTGCCACGTCTCCAAGCCGAGTTTTTCGCCCAGATCGCCGATCCTCAGGGCGTGCGCGCCATCTTCGAGCACATGCCGGGCGTGTTCTTCTTCATGAAGGACGACCAGGGGCGGCACATCGCGGCCAACAGCGCCACCTATGAACGCTTCGGCATCAAGAACGAGCGCGAGCTCGTCGGCGCGATGGACGAGAAATTCTTCCCGCCCGAGGTCGCCAAAGCCTACCGGGAGGACGACCAGAAAGTCATCCGCAGTGGCAGGCCGCTCATCAACCGCCTCGAAGTCTGGTATGACGAGCAGCACAACCTGAACTGGTTCCTCTGCACCAAGCTCCCCGTGCTCGATAAGCGCGGCAAAGTCATCGGCGTCATGGGCATTACCCGGCGCGATGAAGACCGCATGCGCCAGCACGACGTGCGCGAGGTGACCGCCGCCCTTCAATACGCCCGCGCGCACTGCCATGAGGTCGTCACTGCGGCGGAGCTCGCCCGCGCCGCCGGAGTTTCCGAGCGCCACCTGCACCGCAAGCTCCGCGCGGCTCTCGGCCTCAGCCCCTACGAGCTGCTGCTGCGGGCACGCGTTCAATCCGCCGCCGAAGCCCTGGCCAAGACCTCCACGCCCATCATCCAGATCGCCCTTGATCACGGCTTCTGCGATCAAAGCGCCTTCACCCAGCAGTTCCGCAAACGCACCGGCATGACCCCCAAGGAGTTTCGCACCCGGCACCACGGGTGAGGCTCAAAGCGCGGGGTCAGCCATCAGAGGATGCCGCGCGAAGAAATGCCAGCCTTTGGCGCAAACTATTGGCGGCAGACGTGTCCGGCAGCGCGGCCTCATCCAGCATGAGCGTCAATTCCCATCCTCCATGCGAATGTCTGACATGGGCCGCACCAAGGCTGGTCCACCACGTGAGCATCACATGATTTTCATCCAGCACCTGCGCCACAAACTTCCGGATGCCAATCGAGTACGCATGCTCCCAGATCGCCGCCAGCAGGATCGTTCCTGCACCTTGTCCCTGAAACTCATCCGCCACCGTGAAGGAGACTTCCGCCGTGTCTGCATCTTCGCCCATGCGCCAGAAGGAGCCGCCTCCCACGCCTGGAACATCATCGTTGTTTTCGATGACAATGATCCAGCTCGCATGCTGCCCCTGGTCTTCCGCGCAGAGCCGGTCAATGAAGGTCGGATTGGCTCCGCGAAAGCTTGTCCAAAACCTGAAGTACGTGGATTCAGGCGAAAGCCTCCTGAAGGCCTCAATGATCCGCTCCCGGTCATCCGGCAGCAGCGGACGCAGGATCACGGGGAGATGGTCACGAAGTTGCAGTCGATAGTGGTCCAGCAAAACAGGGAGGTTTGATTTGCATCCAAGTAATGGCAAATTGCGCCTCTGTTCAACCACGACAACGCAATCGGATTTGTAGGCAGGCGCATCCTTGGCTAGCCTGCACCCATGCCACCCCCGCGAAACGCCCCCAAAACCGAAGTCCTGCGCGGACTCGTGGACCGGGTCGTGTTTCACAACGAAGACAACGGCTACTGCATCCTCAAAATCGTCCCCGAAGGCCGTCACGATGTCGTGAGCCTGATCGGCAAAGCCCCGCGCGTGGTCGCAGGCGAAGAATTCGAAGCTCGGGGCGTGTGGGAGCCCAACCGCGACTTCGGCCCCCAGTTCAAAGCAGACGCGCTCAAGCTACGGCGCCCCGATTCGCTCGCTGGCATCGAGCGCTACCTCGGCAGCGGCTTGATCGAAGGCATCGGCCCCAAGTACGCCAAGCGCATGGTCGAAAAGTTCGGGCCCAAGGTGTTCGACATCATCGAAAACGAATCCAAGAAACTCGAAGACGTCGAAGGCGTGGGCAAGAAGCGCCGCACCGAAATCCGCGAATCCTGGATCAAGCAGAAGTCCATCCACGGCATCATGCTCTTCCTGCATCAGCACGGCATCAGTTCCTCCCGTGCCCTGCGCATTTACAAGACCTACGGCGAGGAATCGCAGGCCGTGCTGAAAGAGAACCCCTACCGTCTGGCGCAGGACATTCGAGGCATCGGCTTCAAAACAGCGGACGACATCGCCTATCAGCTCGGCGTCGCCGAGGACGCACCAGAACGCATCAAAGCAGGCATCCTGCACGTGCTCGAAACCGCCGCCGGCAGCGGCCACTGCTGCGTTCCCGAAACCGAGGTGATAAAAAAAGCCATCGACCTTCTCGGCGTGGAGGCCTTGATCGCACCGCAGATCGACGCGCTCATCTCCGAGGACAAAGTCGAACGACACGACACCTTTTTATACCTGCCCTACCTCCGCGCCGCAGAGCAAAGCATCGCCGCGAATGTGAAGTCACTCGCCGCCCTGCCTGCGGCCTATCCCAGCATCGATGAAGACGCCGCCCTCGCCTGGGTGATGAAAAAAACCGGCAAGGAACTCGCCGAAAGCCAGCAGCGCGCCGTGCGTGAGGCCCTGCGCCACCGACTGCTCATCATCACCGGCGGCCCCGGCGTGGGCAAGACCACCATCCTTCGCAGCATCCTGCTCATTCTGCAAAGCAAGCAGATCAAGCTCGTGCTCGCCGCTCCCACCGGTCGCGCCGCCAAGCGCCTCACCGAAAGCACCGGCCTCGAGGCCAAAACGCTCCACCGCCTGCTCGAATACCAGGGCGAAGGCCAGTGGGGCCGTCATCGCGGCAAGCCCCTCGCAGGTCATTTGTTCGTCGTCGATGAAGCCTCCATGATTGATGCACCCCTCATGGCGCAGTTCCTCGCCGCACTCCCTGACGGCGCGCATCTGCTCATCGTGGGAGACGCCGATCAGCTCCCCTCCGTCGGTCCCGGCATGGTGCTGTTTGATCTGATCGCCAGTGAAAAAGTTCCCTGCGTGAAGCTCACCGAGATCTTCCGCCAGGCCGCCAGCAGCCGCATCATCACCAGCGCCCATGCGATCAATCGCGGCCAGGTGCCCGATCTGAAACCCTCGCGCAGCAGTGACTTTTTCTTCCTCCAGGAAAGCGAACCCGAAGAGATCAAGCACACCCTCGTCGAGCTGGCTCACACCCGCCTCGCCACCAAATACGGCTTCGATCCCATCCGCGACATCCAGGTGCTCACACCGATGAATCGCAATCTCCTCGGCACCCTCTCGCTCAATCAATCCCTGCAGCTCGCGCTCAATCCGCCCAACGAACTCAAGTTCGAAATCGAGCGCTTCGGCGTCACCTTCCGCGTGGGCGACAAAGTCATCCAGACCCACAACAACTACGACAAGAATGTCTTCAATGGAGACATCGGCCACATTGTCACCATCGATCCCGATCCGGTGAAAGTGCACGTCCGCTACGATGCCGACCGCCTCGTCGAATACGAGCCCGGAGAGCTCGATGAACTTCAGCTCGCCTACGCCCTCAGCATTCACAAAAGCCAGGGCAGCGAGTTCCCCTGCGTCATCATTTCCGTCAGCACGCAGCACTACGTCCTGCTGGAGCGCAGCCTGATCTACACCGCCATCACACGGGCCAAGAAGCTCTGCGTTCTCGTCGGCGATGAGCGCGCTCTGTCGCTCGCCGTGAGCAAGCAGGAAAGCCGCAAACGCTGGACGGGGCTGCGCCAATTATTGTGCTCGTCATCCGGGGAATGATCGGATATGAATCCCGGCATGACGGATCAAGCTCAGCTTTCCACGGCCTGGTTGAGACAGGCGTGCCACACGCGTCGCAAGGTGAATGCCGGCTGGTGGCTCGCTCGGGCGATGCCTCTTCTGGTGATGGCGGGAGTGCTCGGCTTCGTCGTGATTTTTGTGCTCCGTTCGCGTGGCATGGAGCTGGGATGGCGCCACGTCTGGCCATGGGTGGCGTCTGGCTTTGCAGCTTTGATGATCACAGCCTGGCTGCTCGCGCGGCGGCAGTTTGTTTCCACATCACAGGCCTTGGTGCGGCTTGAGTCGGAACTCCAGCTGCACAATGCCCTGACCACAGCAGCCGCAGGCCGCGGTGTGTGGCCCGCACTGATTCCATCTGCGGACGACGGCTGGCGCTGGCGCTGGCAGACCTTGGGTGGGCCCATCGTCGCATTTGTCGCCAGTCTCGCCCTCGCGATCTTCTTGCCCGTGGCTCAGGATGTTGAAGCCAAAGGACCGACGGTGGAGCCGCAGGCCTGGGCGCAGATGGAAGACTGGCTGGAAAAGCTTCAGGAAGACAAGATCGTCACCGAGGAGGAAAAAGACGAGCAGCTTGCGAAAATCGCGGAGCTGCGGGATCAGCCACCCGAAAAATGGTTCAGCCACGAGAGCCTGAACGCGGGGGACACCCTCAAAGAGCAGCTGCAGCGCGACATCAAACAACTGGCTCAAAATCTCTCCACGGCGGAGCGCAGCCTTAATGCGCTGAAAAATTATGCCGACCAGCTTTCGGTGGAGGCCAAGGAGCAGCTGCTCAAAGACTTCGATCAGGCACTGGCGGACATGAAGTCGAGCTCCTTGGAGCTTGATCCTGAGTTGTTGAAGTCGATTGCGGGCCTCGATCCAAAAAACCTGAAGAGCCTTTCCAAGGAGCAGATGAAAGAGCTGGGCGAGTCGATGAAAAAGAAGGCGGGCGCCTGCAACGGCATGTGCAAAAACCCCGGCTTTCTCGGTGATGGCGAAGGCGAGGACGACGCACTGGCTGAGGCCTTGGGACTGCTGAAAAAACAAGGCCAGGGCATGGGGGGAGAGGGCGATGGCCCCGGCAATGGCGGCATCTCGCGTGGCCCGGGCACGGCACCGTTGACACTCTCCGAGGAAGAAAACGATTTCGGCACGAACAAAAAAGAAGCGGTGTCGAACACCGACATGTCACGTGCCCAGGTGGGCAACATGCTGGCACTTCAAGATGGCAAACACGAAGTGGACAAGAGCACCAAAGGTCCCCAGGCCGCAGGTGCGATTCAAAATGCCGGACAGGGCGGCGAGCAGGTCTGGCGTGAGTCTTTGACGCCTGAAGAGAAGGCCGTGCTGAAGCGCGTTTTCCGCTGAGCGTTCGCTTTCGCATCTGCACTCGGAGCGCATTTGTGAAATGTGTGTGAAGTTCCCTTTTCATCTCGACTTCATGCCTTGGTTCTTGTTTTAGTCGGATGAATGAACGACGCCTACGCTTCAGACTCAGAAATTCAGTCAGCATCCCTACCCGTCGATTCCCTCCGGCGAACTCTGAACGAGGTGCTTTTTGGGCAAAGTGAACTCATCGAGCTGGTGCTCTGCGGCGTCATTGCACGCGGCCATGTGCTGCTCGAAGGTTTGCCCGGCCTGGGAAAAACCGAGCTGGTGAAAGGCCTTTCAAAAGCCCTCAATCTCACCACCCGCCGCGTACAGTTCACGCCGGATCTTCTGCCCGGAGACATCACCGGAAACCCCGTGCTGCAGGAGGTGGATGGCAAACGCGAGTTCGTCTTTCAACCCGGGCCCGTGTTCACCAACCTGCTGCTCGCAGACGAAATCAACCGCGCCTCACCCAAGACCCAGTCCGCGCTGCTCGAAGCCATGCAGGAGCGCCGCGTCACCGTGCTCGGTCAGACTCACGCGCTGCCAGATCCTTTCTTCGTGCTCGCCACGCAGAACCCCATCGAACTCGAAGGCACCTACCCGCTCCCGGAGGCGCAGGTGGACCGCTTTTTGTTCAAACTGGAGGTGCTGCGCAATTCCGCCGCGACGCTCGCAAAGATCGTCACCCAGCGCGAACTCGGCGTGGAGCCGCAGGTGACCTCAGTGGTCACCCGCGAGGCGTTTGCGCTGATCCAGACGACCGCACGGCGGATCTTCCTGCCCGAGATCGTGGCGGACTACATCGCGCGCATCGTCGATGCCACGCATCCGGGCCAGTCGCTGGCGGCGCAGGGCGTGCGCTTCGGTGCCAGCCCGCGTGCTGCGCTCAGTCTGGCGGCAGCGTCCAAAGCGCGCGCGCTGATGCATGGTCGGCCAAACGCAAGCTTTGAAGACGTCCAGGCCCTGGCCCTGCCGGTGCTCAATCATCGTGTGCTGCTGGACTACACCGCACGCATGGATGGCAAAACCAGCGCTGGCGTCGTGCGTGCCATTCTGGCGGAAGTGCCCGTGCAAAATCTCGCCACACCCCGCACGCTGAAGGAGGCCGCATGATGTCCCCTCACCGTCTGCTGCTGGGTTTGCTGCTGCTGGGGGCATCGGCGGCGCATGCGCAGAAAAACATCGCCAATGAAGAGCTGGACCTGGCTTCTGGCACACGGGTGCAGGTGCGCAGCGTGTTTGATCCGCTGCCTCCTTCGGGCTATGCGCCCATGCGCATCGTGGCGACGAACGGCACGGGCCGGAATGCACGCTGGGGCTTTGATTTCCATTCTCAGACCCAGCACTACCGGCAAAACGCGCACCGCAGCAGCTTTGCGCTCGATGTCCCCTCGCGCTCCACACAGTCGGCATTGTTCATGGTGCCGCTGGCCGTGGACTACGGGGACAGAAGCGTGAGCGTTACCGGCCATGTGCTGCGCGTGGATTTCTCAGGCACGGGTTTCGATGTGGGGTCAAAGTACGAGCATGAAAACCGCGTCACCGGTCGCACGGCCCTTGCCCTGAGCGAGACACTGGCCGAGTTCAGCATCACCCAGCTGAACAAGGAGATGGAGTCGAGGCTTCGCTCCAGCGGCGGCGGCTACTACGGCGGCCCCGCGACTTTTGGCAGCCGCTTTGACGTCTCGGATCTCCCGGACTCCTGGTTGGGCTACAGTGGTTTTGACATCATTCTCCTCAGCAGCATCGACTGCCAGAAGCTGAAGCCAGGCGTGAAGCGCGCGCTGCTGGAGTGGGTGCGGCTGGGCGGTACGCTGCATGTCTATCTCTCGCCGGGTGCCATGGCAGCATCGCTGGGGCTGCCCGAGGTGACTGATGCAGGTCCAAAGGCGGTCTCACTGGGAAAAATCGCGGTCTTTGGCTGGGATGGCAAGACTCTGCCCGCAAGAGAGACAATCAACCGCTACTGGGGTGAGAAAGCGCGTATGGAAAGTCTCAGGTCTGACCATGCCACGTCGGGTTCATGGCCGCTGCTGTCTTTGCTGGGCTCGCGCAGCTTTGCCTCATGGCAGGTCATCGTGTTCCTCGTCGTCTTCGGCCTCCTGGTGGGTCCGGTGAATCTCTTCGTGCTGGCTCCTGCGGGCAGGCGGCACAAGCTCTTCGTCACCACGCCGCTGCTTTCCATCGGCGCCAGCCTCGTCATGGTGGTGCTCATCCTTCTCCAGGACGGCACCGGCGGCAGCGGCAGGCGTTTTGTTGCCATTGATTTGGAGCCGGATGAAGCGGCCGCCTACGTGACGCAGGAGCAGGTCTCCCGCACGGGCGTGCTTCTCGGCGCGGCTTTTGAGATGAAGCAGCCCGTGCTCATCGAGCCCCTCACCATGCCAGACACACCCTGGGCAAAGCTGAAAAACACCAACAACGTGCAGCCCGTGGACCTGACGCAGAGTGGACGCGAACGGCGCGGCAATTTTTTCCAAAGCCGCGCGGAGCAGGGCCAGGTGCTGCGTGCTGCCGTCTCAACGCGAGCGCGTCTCGAGCTCAAGGCCGGTGCCGCACCTGACGCCGCACCGACACTGATCTCAGCACTCGGCTTCACGGTGGAGGAACTGTTTTACACAGATCCAGCGGGCGCGCAGTGGCGGCTCGAAAAACCGCTGAGCACCGGCCAGAGCGCCACGCTGGTCAAAACGGACGCGACAACGAAAAACCCTTGGCTGGATGACGCCGTCAATCCTGCAGTGGACTCGCTGCGCATTTCGCTCAACAACACCACCACGAACCGGCGCTCGTTCTTCGTCGCGAAGGCCCGGAAGGCACCGGATTTCACCCTCGACACCTTGTCCTCCATTCGCTGGGAGGACGATCGCATTGTGGTCTTCGGCCCGGTCACGCAGCCCTGAACTCCGCATCTTCGATCTTCATGCCATCGTCTGTTTCAAACTCCGCCCCCGCCCACGAGATGGACCGCAGCCAGCCTGCGGTCGTGGTGGAGGATCTGCACCGCACCTTTGGCGCCTTGAAGGCGGTGGACGGCGTCTCCTTCAGCATTGACCACGGCCGGGTGGTCGGGTTCGTCGGCGCCAATGGTGCGGGTAAAACCACCACCATGCGCATCATGGCCACGCTGGATTCCCCCGGCAGCGGCCGGGTTTGCATGGGCGGTCATAATGTCGTGCATCATCCGGCCAAGGTGCGCCGTCTGCTCGGCTGGATGCCGGACAGCTTCGGCACCTATGAGCACATGACCGTGCTCGAATACCTCGACTTCTACGCACGCGCCCTCGGCTTCAAAGGCGCAGATCGTCTCCGCCGCATCCAGGAGGTGATGGACTTCACCGATCTCACGCCGCTGGCTGATCGCATGAGCAACAAGATGTCCAAAGGCCAGACCCAGCGTCTCTGCCTCGGCCGCGCGCTGCTGCATGATCCGCAGATTCTCATCCTCGATGAACCTGCGGCGGGCCTTGATCCCAAGGCGCGCGTCGAACTGAAAAACCTCATCCGCATTCTCGCGCAGGAGGGCAAGACCATCCTTATCAGCTCTCACATCCTCAGCGAGCTCGGGGAAATGTGCGACAGCCTCCTCTTCATCGACAAAGGTCGCATCGTGCATCATGGCGACGCCGAAAGCATGGTGCGCGGCACCGCGACCGCCGGCGAGACCTTGGTGAATGTGCAGATCGCCGGCGAACCCGCCAAGCTCATCGAATGGGCGCTCACCGCCCCGTTGATCAAGATCGAAGAAGAGACCAAACGCGGCGCCCGTCTGCGCATTCAGGCGGCCGATGATGACACACTCTCAGGAGTGCTCCGCCGCATGATCCAGGACGGCCTGCCCGTGCTCGACTACCACCGCGAAGAGCGCCGTCTCGAAGACGCGTTCATCGACATGCTCGGCCAGATTGACAACAACACCTTCAAAGCGCCGCAGCCGCCGGCAGGCTTGCCGCAAAAAAACGCAGAAGACGTAAAATAATGCATCAACTCCGGCCCCTCTTTTGCCCTGCGTTGCGGCCATCCCACTCATGAACGTCGCCCTCACCCTCTCCGACTTTCCCGACCGCCTCTCCCCGATGGTGGTCAAGGAACTGCGCCAGGGTCTGCGCACACGGCTCTTCGGCGGGGTGCTGCTCACGCTGCATCTCATGTTGGTGCTGCTCACGCTCTTGAGCGGCGGGGCGGAAAATACCGCCGTGGTGAGCGGATGGTTCGACGGCATCATCACGCTCGTGCTCTGCATCATCATGCCTCTGCGCGGGTTTTCCGCCGTGGCGGATGAGCTGAAGTCCGGCACGCTGGACATGCTGGCTCTCACGCGCCTCTCAGCCGGGCGCATCATCTTCGGCAAATGGGCCGCCATCGCCTCACAGTCGCTGCTGCTCATGCTCAGCATCCTGCCATATGTGGTCGCCCGTTTCGTTTTTGGCGGGCTGGACCTCTTCGGCGAGATCGCCGCATTGTTTTACAAATGGCTGGCGGGCGTCGTGATAGCGGCGGTGATCGTCGCGCTCTCCACGCAACGCCAGTTCTGGCTCCGGGCCCTCGTTGTTTTCCTGCCGCTCATGATCGGCGGCTGCGGCGCATTTTCTTTCATCGTGATGTCACGCATGGGCACCAGCACGCCTTCGGGCTCGATGTTCTATTTCTTCACCAAGTCCGGCGGCGGCACTGCTCCGCTCCTGGCGGTGGTAATGGCGGCCTGGGCCATTTTTTTCTTTCTCAGTCTGGCGGCCACGCGCATCGCGCCGACCGCTTCGCTCCTGAGCGTGATCAAACGCTCCGTGCATCTGCTCATGATCTTCGCATTGCTGCTGCTGGGCTGGCTCACCAGTGCGGGCGTCGCCTCCATGGCTGCGCTGGTTGTCAGCGTGCTGCCTCTGCTGATGATGGACGCCCTGACTGAGCGCGTGAATGAAGTGCCTTCCGTCTATGCTGCCTTTTATCAGCGCGGGTGCCTGGGTCGTGCCGCCATGTGGCTGCTGGCGCCGGGCTGGGTCACCGGTCTGGTTTACTCGGCATTGCTGGTGGCGCTGGCGGTGGGGTGCGTGGGTTGGACCCGCAGTGTCGAAGAGGCAAAGCTGGTCGTCGTGAGTGCCGCCGGAGTTTGGATGATCGCCGCCCTGGTGCAGCTTTTTTCCACCCGCAGGTCACGTGATCTGCTGCCGCCTTTCATCATCTTCTGGTTGTTGGTGAATGTCGTGATTGCGATGCTCGGCAGCCTGCTGGTGATGCCAGTGGCCATGAGGAGCACCACGGCCAAATTTACCAGCCTGCTGCCTCAGTTGTTTCCATTGGGTTATGCGACCGCGCAGCCGGCTGACAAGGCTGCCCTTCTCGATCTCGGAGTTCTCACCGCCTGCATCTGGCCCATGGTCCTCCTGATCGCTGCCGTCCTTGCCTGGCGGCACGCACGCCCCGCCCGCCAGGAAGGCTGGCGCATGATCCACTGCCAAAAGGGAGGCACCGCAGTCTGACATGAACACCACTCTGCCCATGCTGCGTGATTTCAGCGATCGCTTCAGCCCGATCGTCGTCAAGGAGCTGCGCCAGGGCCTGCGCACGCGGTTTTTCACTTCCGCGCTGATCTTGTTTCACACCCTCATCATCCTGCTTCTCATCACAGTCACGTTCGGTGCGCCCGTAGAGGCGGTGAACGGCATTTTCTGGGGCATCGCAGGTTTCATGCTGCTGGTGGTCATGCCGCTGCGTGGTTTTGCCGCTCTGCATACGGAAGCCACCGACGGCACGCTGGACATGCTGACGCTGACCTCCATCGCGTCATTCCGCATCCTGTATGGCAAATGGGTCGCGCTTTACAGCCAGGCGCTGCTGGTCGCAGGCTCCATTCTGCCCTACATGGTCGCACGCTACTTTTTTGGGGGTGTTGAAATCCTGCGGGAGGTCGTCGCACTGGTGGTCCTCTCGCTCGGTTCCGGCATCATCACAGCGGCCTTGCTGGCCTTTTCTTCGCAGGGCCCCTTGCTGCTGCGCATCTTTCTGGCGCTTTGCGTGGGGGCCGGGGCGGCGCCGCTGGCCTTCTTCACCACCTTCCTCGTTTCGGCCTCGCAGGCAGACTCGATGGTGCGCGCATTCTTTGCCCTCGATCTCTGGGAGCAGTGCAGCCTCATTGGCGGCGTTCTCGTTCTGGTGGTCTATGCTGTGTATTACTTTCTGGCACTCGGCTCCTCACGCATCGCTCCGCCCTCGGAGAATCACAGCACGCTGAAGCGCCTCATCGCACTGGCCGTGCATGGTGCTTTGATGGTGACGGGCCTGCTGCTATGTTTGCACGGCAAAGATCCAGACATTGCTCTGTTGGCCTATTTGCCCCTGATGTTCTTGACGCTCATCGTCTGCATGGACGTGCTGACGGAAGAGATGCCACGCTACTCCACCGCCGTGACGGCACTGACACGGCGTGGCCGGTTTGGCAGGCTGGCAGGCAGGCTGTTATACCCGGGCTGGGCTTCCGGCGTGCTGTTTTCCACCGTTTTGTGTGCGATGCCGATGGGCGTTCTAACAGGCTTTATTCACCGACACTCCTCCTGGAATTGGAGTGGCAGCCCCGGCCCGTACATGCTCTGCCTGTTTCTGGCTGTCTTCGTGCCCGTGATCCTGCGCATCAATCGAGCGAACGCTTTTGTGAATTGGTGGGTGGTGCAGCTCTGCTCAGTGATCTGCGGGATCATGCTGTCGATGTTTTGCTTCACCATGAATGCGCGTGAGCTGGGCGTCATCGGCATCTTCACCCCCATCACCACCTTGTTTGGTGTCGAGTGTGTGGACTACAGCAGCCGTGACGGGCTCATGTTGCTTGGTTGTGTGTTCAGCGCCGTCTGGCTCCTCGCCGCCATGGTGCGTGCAGGAATGAATTTCAAAACCTACACCACGCTCGAATCCGAAGCCCTGCAGCAGGCCGCTCGGGAAACCCCTCGCACTCATGACGCTGCTTGAAGACGCCAGCGCTCTGCGCACCCTTCACGTCCGCGCGCGTGGCTGGGCCCGTGTGCTGAAGCTTCCCTTCCGTCAGCAGCGCTGGCGCGGTCATGCCGGCGAGTTTCTTGGCAGTGGCACCGGCAGCAGCCTCGACTTCCAGGACCACCGCCTCTACCTCCCCGGTGACGATCCACGCCAGATCAACTGGCAGGCCTACGCCCGCACCGGTACCTACTCGATGAAGCTCTATCGCGAGGAGGTGCGCCCCCTCGTCGATGTGATCTTGGATGTCTCTGCCTCCATGTTTGCCTTTCCGGCCAAAGAGCAGCGCGCGTTGGAATTGTTTGCCTACACCGTCGAATCCGCGCTGCAGTCCGGCGCCACCCTGCGCTGCTACGCCATCGCCGGAGCACAGCATCAGCTGCTGGAGCCCGAGGTCATCCTCAGCGGTCAGTGGCACGCCCGCGTCAGCGCCCTGATCCCCACGCAGGAAACTCCCGTGCTCAACCGCCTCCCGCTGCGTGCCGGCGCCATGCGCGTCTTCATCAGCGACCTGCTCTTTCCCACCGAGCCCGAGTCCGTCCTCGCCTGCCTCAGCACCCGCAGCGGTCGCGGCATCGTCTTTGCTCCACAGGCCCAGGAGGAGTCCGATCCCGGCTGGGACGGGAACTACGAATTCATCGACCCCGAGACCGGCCTGCCGCACGAGCACCGCGTCGAATCCGCCTTGCTCCAGCGCTACGAGGCATCCTACCGCCGTCATTTCGAACTCTGGAAAGCCGCCGCACAAAAGCACGGCATCGCGCTCGCCCGCATCGCCGCCGAGGCGGATTTTCAAAAGGCGCTGCAACTTGAAGGCATCCCCAGTGGAGCAGTGGAAACCGCATGAGCTTCACCCTCGCCAACACCTGGGGCCTGTGGGCGCTGCTCGGCATTCCTGCCGTGATCGCCATCCATTTCCTCCAGCGGCGCAATCGCCGCGTGCCGGCCACCACGCTCTTCCTCCTGCAGCAGATGAAGCGCGAAAGCCGCACCGGCAGCCGTTTCGAGCGCCTGCGCACCTCCATCCCGTTCTGGCTGCAGTTGCTCATGGTGCTTCTCCTCACCTGGCTGCTGGTGCAGCCACGCTGGCTCAAGCACGATGCCGTGCAGCGCATCGCCATCGTCATGGACACCTCCGCCAGCATGCAGGCCTTTCGCGCTCCCGCTGCAAAAGCGGTGGATGAAGTACTCGGCCTCCTCGAAGGGCCGCTCGCTCGTGCCGAGCTCACCCTTCTCTCTTCGGATGCCGAAGCCCCCAGCCTCTACCACGGCACCATGGCCGCCGAGTTGAGGCAGTCGCTGGCTCATTGGGAGCCGCTGCTCGGCGTCCATGATTTCACCCCCGCACTGCGCATCGCACGCGGGCTTGTCGGGCAGCAGGGTGTCGTCGTGCTCATCACCGATCACCCCCTGCCTGTGCCACCGCTCTTTGGCGCGCAGGTGGTATCCGTGGGTCAGGAAACCGACAACGTCGGCTGGGCCGGCGTGACCGTGGAAGAAAAAGACGGCCAGTGGGTCTGGCATGCACTGGTGAAAAATTACAGTCGCACCGCTCAGGAGCGTCAGTGGCGTGCGCAGGCCGGTGCTGCGGAATCACCCTGGAAACCGGTCAAGCTCGCTCCCGGTGAAACCCAGACGCTCTCCGGGCCTTTCCCCACCGGGGAGATTCGGCAGATCGCGTTGCACCTCAGCGACGATGCCTTGCCTCTCGACAACGATCTCCCGCTTGTTCGTCCTCAGCCCAAGATTCTCTCACTCTGTCCCCTCGAAGGCAAAGTGCCGGTGCTGGCCGAGCTCTTCAGCCGCTACGCCCACCTGCGCATGGTCGCGGTGCCGGGTGAATCAGACCTCGTCGCTGCCGTGATGACACCCAGCTTCGCGCTGCCCGAGCAGCGCCATGGCTGCTTTTTTCAAGCCCCGGCAGACGACACCGCGCCCTACCTCAAAGGCAGCATCGTCGCCGAACCTCATGCGCTCGTCGAAGGCCTGAACTGGCAGGGCCTGCTCGTGCGCGAATCGAAAGCCATGCCCCGGCAGTCGCAGGATCGCGTCCTCCTCTGGCAGGGCGAGCGCCCGTTGATCACGCTGCGCATGATGCCCGCAGGCGGACGCCAGTTGATCTGCCAGTTCGATTTGGAAACCTCCAATGCGCGCAAGCTGCCCGCCTTCGCTGTGCTGCTGCATCGCTTTCTCGAAGAATTGCGCGCGGACAAACTCGCGCCTGAAGCCGCGAATTTCGATGTGCGCCAGCACCTCGTCGTCGCGCATCGTCAGGATGCCGAAGCCGCGCCCTTGAAGCTCGGCGACCAGGAAATTCCCCTCGCACAAGCACGCCTGCTGCGCGCCCCTTCACGTCCCGGCCACTTCACCATCCATCAAGGCGAAACCCTGCTGCTCACCGCCGCCGCCCATTTCGCTGACACCCGCGAAGCCGACCTCACCCAGGCCAAGCCATTCAGCGAGCTCGATAAGATCAAGGCCGTGCAGATCGAAACCCTGCACGAGACCGATCCCAACTGGCGGCTGTGGCTTCTCATCCTGCTGCTCCTGCTCTTGGGCAGCTGGTGGTTCACCAATTCCAAACGCGAAGCCAGAGAGGTGGTACGGCCATGATCTTCCGCCACCCCGAATGGTTCGCACTTCTGCCCGTGCTGCTGCTCACAGGCTGGCTGTTGCCACGCCTTTCTCTCTGGCGGCCCGTGCGGCTGCTGCTTCTCGTTTTGATCACCGTCACGCTGGCGCAGCCCCAGTGGCGGCGTCTTGCAGATGGCGTGGACCTCTGGGTCTTGCTGGACTCTTCGACCTCCGCCGAGCAGCCCATGGCCAAAGGCATGCAGGAATGGGAGAAGCTGCTCGAAAAAAGCCGGGGCAGCCAGGATCGCATCTTCTATCTTAACTACGCGGCAGAGGTGATGAAGCGCGGTGCCGAAGGCGCGGAGATGTACGCCCGCAATCAGACTCAAACACGCACCGCCCAAGCCGTGAATCAGGCGCTCGCCTTTGCTCAGCGCGAAGGCCGTGGCAGGCCGGCGCGCATTCTCGCCATCACCGACGGCTATTCCACTGAGCCCCTCACGGGCCTCGCATCCAAACTCACGCAGCAGGGCGTGGAGCTGGACTACCGCCTCGCCCGCGAAAGCGAAACCACCGACTACCGCGTCTCCGCCATGAGGCTCCCCGCGCGCGCCCAGCTCGGTGAGCCTTTTCTGATCGAAGTCGAACTGCGCGGCACCTCCGATGGCAAGGTGCCCCTCACCCTCCTGCGCAACGGCCGTGAACTTAAAACGAGCGAAGTCGCGGTGAAGCTCGGCAGCGGCATGATCCGCTTCACCGATCGCCTTCCAGCGGCTGGCGTGGCTCATTACGAAGCCATCATCCAGCCCGCCAAGGACGCGCATGCGGGCAACAACCGCCATGAGGCCATGATCGAGATCGCCGGCGGTCCGCGCGTTCTCCTTCTCACCAAATACACCAACGATCCCGTCGCGGAAACCCTGCAGCGCCAGGGCTTCACCGTCGAAACTGTCACGGAACTCCGCTCCCTGCGTCCAGGCCAGCTCGCTGGCGTGAAGTGCGTCATCTTCAACAACGTCCCCGCCTTTGAGCTGCCCTCCGAATTCCTCCCCGCCATGGATTTTTATGTGCGCGAGCAGGGCGGCAGCATCCTCATGGCCGGTGGCAAGCAGAGCTTTGCCGCAGGCGGCTACTTCGAATCTCCGCTCGATCCCCTGCTGCCTGTGTCCCTCGAAATGAAGCAGGAGCACCGCAAGCTCATGGTCGCCATGGCCATCGTGATGGATCGCAGCGGCTCCATGGGCATGACGGTGCAGAACGGCTTCACCAAAATGCAGCTTGCCGATGAAGGCGCGGCCAATGCCATCCGCTTCCTCGGTCCGCAGGATCTGCTGGCCGTTTACGCCGTGGACAGCGAAGCCCATGAAATGGTGCCGCTGCAGCAGGTGGGACCCAATCGCGAAAAAATGGAAAGCGCCGTGCGCCGCATCGAAAGCACCGGCGGCGGCATCTTTGTTTACAACGGCCTCAAGGCCGCGTGGGATCAGCTCAAAAACGCCCCCGCAGGCCAGCGCCACATCATCCTCTTTTCCGACGCCGCTGACTCCGAGCAGCCGGGCGACTACCAGATCCTGATCGAAGACATCATCAAGAACGGGGGCACCGTCAGCGTCATCGCCCTCGGCACCCGCAGGGATGTGGACGCCTGGATTCTCGATGACATCGCCAAGCGCGGCAAAGGACGCATTTTCTATACCGACAAAGCCGAGGAACTGCCCAGCATCTTCAGTCAGGAAACCGTCGCCGTGGCGCGCAGCGCCTTCATCACGGAACCCGTCCCCACCAAGGCCGCAGGCGGCTGGTTTGAAATCAGCAGCCAGGCCTTTGAGTGGCCGAAAGAGGTGGACGGTTTCAATCTCAGCTACCTGCGCAACTGGGCCAGTCAGGCGCTCATCACGCAGGATGAATACGCCGCCCCCCTCGTCGCCTTCGGCCCGCGCGGCACCGGTCGCACCGCCGCAGTCAGTTTCCCTCTCGGCGGCGAGCACTCCCAGCGTGTGCGCGACTGGCCTAAATACGGCGACTTTCTGCAGACCCAGGTGCGCTGGCTCATGGGCGAGACCGTGCCGCCCGGCATCGGCGTACGTCATCGCATTGACGGCAACACCCTCACGCTGGATTTGCTCTACGATGAGGAATGGGAGCCCAAGCTGCGCGCCAAAGCCCCGCGTGTCGTGCTCGCACATGGCCTGCGTGCCGAAGGCTCGCACGAGCTCGCCTGGGAGCGCGTTGCGCCCGGCCATTTCCAGACCAGCACCGAACTCCCCGAAGGAGAAATGGTGCGCGGAGCCGTGCAGGTCGGTGGTCAGGCCATCAGCTTCGGTCCCACCATCGTCGGCACCAGTACCGAATGGGCCTTTGATGAAGCACGCGTGGAGGAGCTTCGCCGTGTCTCACAAACCAGCGGTGGCCGCGAACTCCTCGAAATGAGCCAGGCCTGGCGCAGCCCCACCATCCCACGCTTCACCGATCTCGGCCTCTACCTCATCATCGCCACCCTGCTGCTCCTCCTCTTCGAAGCCTTCGTCACCCGCACCGGCTGGAAGCTTCCCCGGCTCGCGCGCTCCGAAGCCACGCAGCGGCCCAAAGTCATCAAGCCATCCCGCGAGGCCGTGCAGCATCAGCAGCGCCTGCAGCAAACGCCGCTGCCTGAATCGCCCGGAACCACTTCAGCGGCGTCGGAAACAAAAGCCGAACCCATCACTGATGCCGAGCGCCAGAGCCGTTTTCAGCGCGCAAAGAAACGCTGAGGTGGCAGGGAACGCCCAGATGAAGGCTGGAGCGTCTTCCATCCAGATTCTTTTCCAACAGCTCATGGTACTAAACTGCCGTTCTTTGCCTTTCGAGACAAAGAATCCGGCGTCGCACCGTACCTCTGTTTGAGACACTTCAATCCATCGCCGCTCATCATGCCCACCTCTCGCCGCTCCTTCCTCAAAAATTCCACCCTCGCGTCCGCCGCTGTCGCCTTTCCGGCCTTCGTGCGTGGCCAGAATCTCAACAGCAAGCTCCAGGTCGCCTGCGTCGGCGTCAATGGCATGGGCTACAGCGATCTGCACAATGTGGGATCTCATGCCTCCGTGAAGTTTGTCGGCTTCTGCGATGTGGATGCCAATCGCTTCGACAAGGCGGACGCGGAGTTCCCTGGCGTAAAACATTTCTCCGACTACCGCGAAATGTTCAGCACCCTGGGCGACGGCTTCGATGCCGTGACCGTGGGCATCCCCGATCACATGCACGCCCCGGTGGCCGTGGCCGCCATGCAGAAGGGCAAGCACATCTACTGCCAGAAGCCGTTGGCACACACCGTCTGGGAGGCACGGCAGATGAAGCTGTGGGCTGAGAAGAAGAATCTCACCACCCAGATGGGCAATCAGATCCACTCCTCCATCGAGTACCGCATGGGCACGCGCCTCATCAAGGAAGGTGCGATCGGCAAAATCAAAGAAGTTTACTCCTGGGTCGGCGTCACGGGCAATGAGCGCACCCGCATGTTCCAGCCGCCGCCGCCCGCTCAAGTGCCGGCCAATTTGAACTGGGACCTCTGGATCGGTGCCGCACCGATGCGCGATTACGCCCCCGCCTACCATCCCTTCATCTGGCGCGACTGGCAGGACTTCGGCGGCGGCGGCCTCGGCGACTTCGGCTGCCACATCATGGACCCCGTCTTCACCGCGCTTGATCTCACCGCCCCCATCAGCGTCCACGCCAAGAACAGCGGCATCAACAATCAGATCTGGCCCACGCACGAGACCATCAACTACGTCTTCCCCGGCACCCAATACACCGCCGGCAAGACCATGAAGCTCACCTGGATGGACGGCGGCCTCAAGCCCAGCCACAAGCTCGCGCAGATGCCCGGAGACGTGGATCTCCCCGGCAGCGGTTCCATCTTCATCGGCGAAGGCGGCACCATGGTGCTCGCCCACGTGGCCGGGCCGCGCCTGTACCCGCTCGACAAGTTCACCGGCTTCAAATATCCCAAGGAGGAAGGCCGCAGCCACTGGCACACCTGGGTGGACGCCTGCCTCGCCAGCAAAAAGACCAGCGATGGCTTCCACTACGCCGGCCCGCTCGCCGAAACTGTGCAGCTCGGCAACGTGGCCACACGCCTCGCCATTCCGAAGATCGATCCCGTCACCGGCCGCATGGAGGAAGCCAACAAAGTGCTCGAATGGGACGCCGCCAATCTGAAATTCACCAACGCCCCCGAGGCTGACAAGCTGCTCACGAAAACCTACCGCCAAGGCTTCGAAGTGGCGGCTGCGTAAAACATCCCAGATGTCCTGATCTGCTCAGACGCGCGCTGAACTTAAAAATTCAGCGCGCGTTTTTTTTGATGGCAATTGAGTGGCTGGCGTAGTTATTGCGTCAGACAAAGATATGAATTCGGAACACAACAACGAATCATCGTCTTCCCTCAGTGGAAGCCTCCTGCTCGCCTCACCGGCCATGCGCGATTCAAACTTTGCCCGCTCCGTGGTCTTCATGGCGGCGCACAATGCCAAGGACGGCGCCTTCGGCTACATCCTCAACCGGCCGCTGGAGCAGTCCGTGGCCGATCTGCTGCCAGATCAGGATCTCGGTGCTCTCGGCGAAGTTCCCGTCTTCATAGGCGGACCCGTTTCCACCGACAAGCTGGCCTTTGCCGCACTGCACTGGAACAAACGCCGCCGCACCCTGCGCTGCCAGACGCACCTGTCCGTGACAGACGCCCTGCACGCGCTCAGCCTCGGTCATGACGTTCGCGGCTTCGTCGGCTACTCCGGCTGGAGCGGCGGTCAGCTCGAAAGCGAGCTCGAAGTCCGCTCTTGGATCACCACCACCGCACGTCCCCTCGTCCTCACCGTCGAAAAGCCCACCCAGATGTGGTCCGCTATTCTCAAGGACATGGGCCCGGTTTACCAAGTCATGGCCGGTATGCCTGAGGACGTGAGTCTGAACTGACCCAGCGTGACGTGGTCCGCACTCTCCGAGTGCGGTTCCGGTTTGCCTGTCGCGCTCGCCTACTTCGTGAACTCCTTGTCGATCGCGTCCAGATACTTCGAGATCGGATCGGTGCGCGCCGGCAGTTCTTTCTTGATGGTGGCCGGCAGGTTCAGGAAGTCATCAAACTTGCCTGACATGCGCCCGCTTTCACTGGCCTCAAACCAGTCCAGGTAGTCACGCACGGCGATGGACTTCTGATACGCCAGGAGCGCAAACTCGTGCAAGGCCGCGAGGCGCTTGTCCATGTCCTTGGTCCTTCCGGCATCAATGTCGTGCACCGCCACGAGATACCCGCGGATCACAGGGCGGAACAAGACGCTGACACGCAGTTCCAGCGCCTGCAGTGAGGCCAGGTTGTAGGCCAGTATTTTGGAGCGGTCCGGGTTCTTGAGGATGTGCTGGTATTCTTCCAGCGGCAGATCCACCTTCACAAGCGCGGGCCCGGTGGCGGACGCTGCAGCAGCGGGCATGGCTTGGATTTGCTCAAGCGTGGCGGGCTTGGCATTTGGATTCGTGGTATGTGGTTTGTCCGGTGTTTTCGAGGATGATTTGGAGGCCGGTTTGGAATTGGGATTGGTCGTGCGCGGCTTGCTGCTCTTTTTGACGGGAGGCCTGTCCTCCTCGGCATTCTTCGGCGGCGGGGCTTCCTCCTTGGGCGGCTCTTCGGCCTTGGGTTTGCTTTTGCGGTAACCAAACAGCGGCTCCACGGTCGGGCGCGGGGCGGCAGGGGCCAGCATCTGCCACGCATCTGCCAGCACCGGCGAAATCAGCCGCGCGACCTCGAAAGTGTCCGGGGGTGTGAAAAGCGCCTGCTTCTCCTTCTCCTCGGCAGGTTTCTTGCCGCCACGGAACCAGTTCAAGGGATTGAGCTTCGTGGGCTTCTTTTCTTCCTGAGGCTCCTCTTTGATCTCTGGTTCTTTTTTGGCCGACACCTTGGGTTTTTCGATGGAGGCCGCTTTTTCCCTCGCATTTGCGGACACTTTTTTGTCAGCAGGAGCGGTCACTTCGGGTGGGTCGGCAGGCTTCTTCTCGCCACCACCAGCACCAAAGAGACGGCCCATAAAGCCGGGCTTCTTGGCCTCTTCCGCCTGCATCTCTTTTTCAGCCGCCGCCGCAGCGGCAGCCGCAGAGGCCTCGGCCGTTTTTTCTACGACCATGGGTTTGCTCTCCGGGGCCTCTGGCTCGTCCGTCGCCTTTTTCTTGTCACTGCCTGCGCCGAAAAGACGGCCCATGAAGCCAGGTTTCTTTTCTTCTTCGGTCGGCTGCTCTTTCCCGTCGGTGGTCTTGGTTCCCGGTTCCTCCGCCTTGGGTTCGGTTCCCTTTTCACTGGCATCTCCCAGAAAAAGCAGGCGGCGTATCAGGCTGCGCTTCGTCTTGGGATCCTCCTCGGTCGGCTCTTCACTGGCTTCGGCGCTCGTTTCTTTCGCCTTCGCTTTGCCCGGAGAGGCCGAAGCTTGGGCAGGCATCGGCGCAGGGCTTTCCTTGGCTGTGATCACGGGCAGCGGCGCCGGGAGTACAAACGGGTGCAGCTTGATGTTCTTGGGCACTGCGGCAGGCAGCGCCTCATAGTGCAGCGTGATGGCCTCTTCGATGGCCTTGAGACTCTCAGCCGGCGTGAGCGGTTCGGCGACGCCGGGATTGGCCAGCGCCGCCAGCTGCAGCGACCACCACTTGTTCAGGCTTGATGCCGATGCGGCAAAGTTTGGAAAGGCGGCGCTCAGCAGTTCACGTTCGGATCGTGGGTCGCTCGCCAGGGAATTGAGAAACTTGTTCAGGTTCTGCGGCCCGCTGGGCTGATCCACCAGCGCCAGCACCAGCGCGCAGCAGGAGGTCTCGTAAATCGTGCGGGACAGGTTGTCCATCTCCACCGGAGAGGCTTCGATGATCTCCTCGATGCCATAGATTTTGCCGCTCTTGAAAAGCGAGGCAAACATGGCGCTGGGGGCTGGGCTGGCACGGTAGTCCAGCGCGTGCAGCACGCCGGTCATGATCCAGTCGGGCAGCAGCAGCCGTCCCTGCGGCGTTTCGATCTTCTGATGATTGCGCAGGATGCGCTCGGCCAGCAGCGCACGCACCAGTTCCTTCCGCAGATCCTCCGCCTTCAGCCCCGGGCCTTCGTTGATCGTGACTTGAAGATGAAAGCCCCCGAACGACAGCTCGGAAATGGTGGTGGAAATGGGCAGGCCTTTCGACTTGGCTGCCTCTTCCCCCGTGTTCAGCAGCACGACAATCGGCAGTACCCAGGGCTCCCGGTCATTGAGCACCTTGCGTACTTCTTCGGAAATCTCTTCACACCGCGTGGACATCGCGCTGCGGGTTTCAAACACCTTCCCGTGCACGATGAATTGCCGGCTTGTGCTGGTGGAACTCGTGACGGGGAGCTTGTCCGCAGGAGTCCCCACGCGGGGAACCACCGTGGCCCCAGACTTTCGGGTCACGGCGTCCAGCACCTGCATCTTGCTCGCCGAGTTGTCAGAGGCTGCCGGAGCGGCGGGCGCGGTTGCCGCAGGCGTGCTGGCTGGGGGGGCATTTTCAAGCTGGCCCGGCGGTGGAATGGCCGTCTTGGGCGCTTCGATCGCAGCCGCAGCTTCCTTCTGCGCCTGCGTGAGCTGCGGTGTCGGAGGTGCGGGCGTCTGCCCCACCGCAAGCAGCGTGGCGCAGGCATGCAGGAGCACGCCTGCAAGAGCGGATGAGAAACGGCGGTTCATGCGGGAGGGAAACGGGGATCGAGCACGAGTTTGTCCTTGGCGATGGTGATATGCGTCATGAGAAACAAGGCCCGGATTTCCAGGTCAAGCGCCTCGGCCAATGCCTCCAGAGAGGGGTGCAGCGGTCGCATCATGCCACGCGGCAGTTGCAGATGGCCATAGGCTCCGCGCAGCACCTCGACACGGAAATTCTTCTCATCGCGGCTGATCGCCAGATCAACGCTGGCCGTGCGTGCATGGCCTTGGATCTTCCAGATCAGGATCAGGCGTGCACTGCCCGGCTCCAGATCAAGCCGCGCGCCTTCAAACGCGACGCGTTCACTGAGCATCCCCGGAATTTTTCCTGACAGCGTCGTGGCGAGGTGACGGTTGATTTCCGCCTCGCTGATCTCCATCACCGCCGCATGTTTGAGGGTCGTCTGCCGCATGTTGTCCAGGAGGTCATCGACTTTCGCAGGCTTCGGCACGGCCACCTGAGGCAGATCAGCCGGCCGATGCGCCACCCACGCGGCTCCCGCCAGCAGGCTGATCCCGAGCAGCCGCAATGTCTTGAGCAAATGGCGAATCACGGCGGCTGGGGGGTGGGAATAAACTCGGACTTGGCTCTAGGCGCCCGATGCCTTGGCAGGCGCCGGCGGAGTGGCAGCGGGAGCAGGCGTCGAACTCGTGGAGGCTGAGGCGCTTTCAGAATCCTTCTTCGCAGCCGCCTTGTACGAATCACTCCGGTAGTCTGTGATGTAAAAGCCGTTGCCCTTGAAGATGAAGCCTGCGCCCATCCCGATCTTGCGCTTCACCGGTCCCGGGCAGCCTTCAACTGGGCAGTCCGTAAGATGCGGGTCCTTCATTGACTGTTTGGCCTCAAACTGATGGCCGCACGTCGTGCATTCGTAATCGTAAGTGGGCATGGTGTGTTGGAAAATGCGTGCGCGGGGGTAATGAGGTGCGCCGCAGGGTGCTAAGTATGCCGCTTGGCCCCCTCTGCTGCAAAAGGATTTTCCCCCTCCGTTGGGGCAGGCTCATAATTCAATGCTCGACACCCACGCGCTCCTGAATGTATTATCCGGCCATGGCTTCGTTGTCTCAGGAAACCGTCTTCATGACGAATCTTTACGCCACACCTGCGGACTGGCAGCGTGATTTGTTTTATTCCGTGGTGCGCGCAGGCCATTTGAGGGCGGGCTTCGAGCACCGCATCGAGCGCGAAACCTACCCCGGCCATGAGTTGATCCTCTGCCTCAGAGGCCGCGGCTGGGCCCAGATTGCAGGCAAACGGCATGAGGTCGGACCCGGCGCACTCCTCTGGGTCAACTGCCACCACCCCCACATCTACGGCGCCGCAAAAAAAGATCCATGGGAGCTCTACTGGATGCGCATCGAGGGCAGGTCCCTGGACCGCATCGCCGAACTCCTCCAGGTGCGTTCGCAGCCCGTTCTCGAAGGCATCAATGAGCAGGCGGTGAAGCAGGAGTTTGAGCGCGCCTTTCAGTTCATGAGCGGCACCCGCCCCAGCGATGCCGCACTCGCCAGCGCCGCCGTCGCCGCCATCATCGGCCTCGCATTCCACGTGCGCCTCTCAGAGCCGGGCCTTGTGCAGCCAGAGCTCCCCTCCGCCGTCTCCAAGGCGCTCGAACGCATGCGCCTCTATTTCCACCTCCCCATGCGCGTGGTCGAGCTCGCCCAGCTCAGCGGCATGAGCGAAAGCCACTTCAGCCGCCAGTTCAAAGCCGCCATCGGCACCAGCCCCATCGACTGGCTCCGGCGCGAGCGCATCAATCAGGCCAAGCGCCGCCTCATCGAATCCGACGACCCCGTCAAGGAAATTGCCCGCCAGGTCGGCTACCACGATCAGTTCTTCTTCTCCAAGGACTTCAAGAAAATGACCAAGCTCACCCCCACGCAGTTCCGTGAGCAGGAAAAGCAGTCATAGTACTCTTCTCGCTCCGCGAGAAGAACTCGACGCGTTCTCAGGCAAACATCACTCTCAAGTCATTCAAGAGCACGCCAATCATCAAAGGCATGGTCTCATTGCACTTGCGAGAAGGCCACGATCTCAGCTCTAACCCACCAGCGCCTTCCTCTTCACCTTCTCCTCCACCCACGCATGCGTGCGGCGGAAAATAAAATCCAGCATCAGCGCCAGCACCGCACCGGCAAACGCCCCGCCGATCCCGCCATACACGGCGATCATCCAGCTCTCGTCCACCTTCTCCAGCACCGTCCGGCCCACCCACGCCGTGACAGCTCCCGCAGGAATGCCCGCCAGGATGCCGCATTGCAGCAGCAGCGCCCGCACTGCCGTGGCAGGCTTCTTCGTGAAGAAACCCAGCGCCACAGAACTCGACACCACCCCCAGCATCGTCAGACCTGCTGCGAGCGCGCAGGCAAACAAACCAATGCCGATGCCCACTCCGATCAGTACGATCATGACCAGCATGGCGATAAGCGCGGGAATTCCCATGCCAGCAGCATCAAACCCAAATCTCGAATTTCAAATCCTCATTTCACCGCCACTGTCAGGCCTATGACCATCCCTCCCGCACCCCAGGGCCTCCTCGGCATGAAGCCGGAGGAGATCTCTGCCGTGTTCACCGAGCTGGGCCAGCCTGCCTTTCGTGCCAAACAGCTCGTCGAGTGGGTCTTCGCCAAACGCGCCGCCACTTTCGAGGAGATGACCAATCTCCCCAAGGCCACCCGCGAAGCCCTCGCCACCCGCTTCGTCACGCGCACGATGACCATCGC
The DNA here is from genome assembly GCA_017301975.1 of Verrucomicrobiota bacterium. Taxonomy (GTDB): domain Bacteria; phylum Verrucomicrobiota; class Verrucomicrobiia; order Verrucomicrobiales; family Verrucomicrobiaceae; genus Prosthecobacter. The sequence goes on along the minus strand of JAFLEI010000033.1, from coordinate 18,653 downwards.
CAAAGTCGCCGGCTCCAGCGACACCACGCGCAAATTCCTCCTCAAGCTCCACGACGGCCGCTACGTCGAAACCGTCCTCATCCCCGCCAATCCCGCCCTCTACGGGGGCGCTTCAGATCGCCGTACCCTCTGCGTCTCCAGCCAGGTGGGCTGCGCCTACGACTGCAAGTTCTGCGCCAGCGGCCTCGCCGGATTCACCCGCAACCTCACCGCTGCCGAGATCGTCGAGCAGATCGTGCAGGTGGAGGCCTACGCCGGAGAGCGCGTGGACAATCTCGTCTTCATGGGCATGGGCGAGCCCCTTGCCAATTTCTCCAACGTCACCAAGGCCATCGAGATCCTCAATGCCGAATGGGGCATCGGCATCGGCGCCCGCCACATGACCGTCAGCACCAGCGGCCTCGCCCCGCAGATCAAAAAGCTCGCCGACTTCCCCCTCCAAATCCGCCTCGCCATCTCCCTCCACGGTGCCACCGATGAAGTGCGTGAAAAAATCATGCCCGTGAACCGCAAGCACAACCTCGGAGAGCTGTTTGAAGCCCTCGACTACTGGAACCAGAAACGAAAACAGTTCCTCACCTTTGAGTTCATCCTCATTGCCAATGTGAACGACAGCCTGCAGCAGGCCCACGCCCTCGCCAAACGCGCTCGCAGCGCCAATGCCAAGGTCAATCTCATCCCCTACAACACCGTCGATGGCCTTGACTGGGTGCGCCCCAGTGAAGCCGCCCAGGACGCCTTCCTCGCCGTGCTCCTCAATGCCGGCGTCACCGCCACCCTCCGCCGCGAAAAAGGCCACGACATCGCCGCCGCCTGCGGCCAGCTCCGCCTGAAGCAGGAAACCGAACTCGGCATCATCGAATCCCCCATCCCCGCCAAACGCATCACCATCGGCGCTGGCGCGGACTGATTCAAAGGCCGCGCTATCGAAGCCCAGGCCAACGCCCCGAGTCATGTGCTCCGCAAAGTAGCTTTGTTCCTGCGGAACAAAGTCCGCTCCGCTTCACCCCAAACGCTTAATACCACGAGCAATTAAAAACCGGTCCGAGTGCCGGGCGCAGCGGAGACGTTTTCTCAAACACACTCAAGGCCGACGCTCCGGCCGTAGGTCGGCCGTGTTTGGCGTCGAGCGCATGTTTTTATCGCCCACCGCCTCCTCCGCCAAACCGCCCGACTGCGAGGACGTTCGCACGCCGATGGGGGGGCAATACGCCCGCAGACCGGCGGGCTTCGCCACGATCGTCCCACGCTGTCATGCCCCCATCTTCTCGCGAAGGAGGTGACTTCGCGTCTCATTTCAACTGCACGTGGTTTAACACGATAGAGCCAACGGCAGGTCGCTCAATGCAACCCGCCGCGCTTCGGTATCAAGCGCTCCAGATGAAGATTGATTCAACAAGCTAATTACCTCACCCGCGCCGGTTTTCTCACCGCCGCCGCAGGCACCCGTTTCACCGGACGCTTGAGCTTGTTGGGCGCAGACGCCGGTTTGCCATCGACTGGCTTCGCAGCACCTTTCGCTTCCTTCAGCTCACGCAGCTCCTTTTCCACCTCGGCCAGACGCTTGGAGGTGGCCTCCAGCTTCCGCACCACAAGACGAGCCACAAATTCATACAGCGCCGCATGGAAGTCCGGATCTTCCTCACGCGGATGGATGTCCTGCAGGAATTTCTGGTCCACCGCCAGGCACACCGCCTTCGTGGAGGCGATCACAGACGCGAGACGCTTGTCATGGTTCACGAGCGCCAGCTCGCCAAAAACTTCCCCGATGCGGGTGATGGCAGCCACTTTCTTGGTGCCGACCCGCACCTCCAGCTCACCGCTGAGCAGGACGTAGATGCGGGAGTCGATGCTGCCCTCTTTGATGATGTGGTCGCCCGGCTCGCATTGCAGCAGGCTGCTGGAGTTGAGGACATCATCAAGCTGGTCATCGCTAAAACTGGCGAGAGCAGGCACCGCCCGCAAAGGCGACGGGCTGTTTTTCTCGTCATGGATGTAAGCAAACTCTTTCATGGAATTGCCCGGATTCTGTCAGGAGGAAGGCGGGCGGGAAAGATAAATTTTACTCATTTTCCGCCACTCTTCACCGCTGCATCATACGCAGGCCAGAAGCTGGCTGGCGGCATCAGGTCCTTGCCGCCGTCGTCAAACCGCGTGCCAATTTCCTGCAAAGGCAGCGCTTTCGCCACCTCAATGCCCGCCGTGATGTTCGCCGGAGTAAACACAAGTCGCGTGAGCTTCATGCCCTTCAGCGGGGTCAAATCCGTCACCGGCGTCTCCGCAATGTGCAGCCTCTGCAAGCCCGTGCCGCTCAGCGGCGTCAGGTCCTTCACCTTCGTTCGGTGCAGCGTCACACTCACCAGCGGCACCGTCTTCAGCGCGCTGATGTCCGCCACCGGGCAGTCCGTCAGCCACAGCATCTGGATCGGGCATTTGGCTATCCCCGAGATGTCACCAATCGGGCATCCCACCGCGTTCAGTTCCACCAGCGGCATGTTTTCCAGCGCCGCCAGGTTCTCCACCGGCGTGCGGCTCAGGTACAGTTTTTCCAGCGGCATGCCCCGGATCGGCGAAAGGTCCCGCACCTTCGTGTCTTCAAGATACAGCTCCACCAGCTTCTTGCCCTGCATCGGTCGCAGGTCCGTGATCGGCGTCTCGCTCAGATCCAGCGCCAGCGGCTCGATGTGTTCGAGAAACTTCACGTTCTCAATCTTCGCCCCCCGCAGGCTCAGCGCGATCACCTTTCCGCCCTCGATGTTGAACTGCCCGTTCCCCGCATACCCCGGATTGTGAAACTTGATCTCCGTATGCATCATCTCTGGCGTCCAATACACCTTCTTGGGCTCTTCTTTTTTGGGCTCTTCCTTGGCCGGTGCCGCAGGAGCAGTCGCAGCCACTTCCCTCACCGGCTTCGCCGCAGACGCAGGTTTCTTGGGCTCATCACCGCACTGGGTCAAAAGGAGAGGAAGGAGGAGCAGGCAGGGCTTCATCTCATGGGCATGCCGGAATTCGGGGCGTGATGCAAGCCTGAATTGAAACAAGCTCTGCAAACCCTCGTTTATCGCGCCTCATCATGCGCTCCCTCCTTTTACTCGCCACGCTGCTCCTCGCCGCACCGGCTTTTGCCGCCAAACCGAATGTGCTCCTCATCGTCGCAGACGATCTCGGCTACAACGACCTCGGCTTCCAGGGCTCCACCGACATCCCCACCCCCAACCTCGACAAGCTCGCCGCTCAGAGCCTCGTCTGCACCAACGGCTACGTCTCGCACCCCTTCTGCAGCCCCACCCGCGCCGGCATCATGACGGGCCGCTATCAGCAGCGTTTCGGCCATGAAAACAACCCCGCCTGGCTGCCGCAGGACACCGTGGCTGGCCTCCCTCTCACGGAGACGACCTATCCGCAGCTCATGCAAAAAGCCGGCTACACCACCGGAGCCGTCGGCAAATGGCACCTCGGCGCGCACCCGCAGTTCCACCCCAACAAGCGCGGCTTTGATGAATACTTCGGCGCTCTCGGTGGCGGGCATCAGTACTTCCCCGGAGACAAGGGCGGCGTGGAGTACACCATCCCCCTGAACCGCAACGGCAAGGATGAGCCTCAGACCAAGTACCTCACCGAGCAGTTCGGCGATGAAGCCTCCTCCTTCATCGGACGTCACGCCGGCGAGTCCAAGCCCTGGATGCTCTACCTCGCCTTCAATGCCCCGCACACACCACTCCAGGCACCTCAGAAGTGGCTCGACAAGTATTCGCAGCTCACAGACAAAAACCGCCAGACCTACGCCGCCATGGTCTCCTCCATGGACGAGGCCATCGGCGCGGTGCTCATGCAGTTGGACACCACCAAGCAGCGCGACAACACCCTCATCTACTTCGTCAGTGACAACGGCGGCCCCAATCTCCAGGCGAAGAGCGGCAGCAACTTCACCAGCAACGCTCCCCTGCGCGGTGCCAAGGGCATGGTCTATGAAGGCGGCATGCGCGTGCCTTTCCTCGTCAGCTGGCCCGCTAAAATCAAACCCGGCAAATACGAGCAACCCGTCATCGCCCTCGATTTCCTGCCCACCTCCCTGGCCGCTGCGGACTCCGCAGACCTGACACCGAAAAATCTCGATGGCGTGAACCTGCTGCCCTTCCTCAGCGGTGAAGAATCCACCGCACCCCACGACACCCTCTTCTGGCGCACCGGCGGCCCCGGTGGCAACAACGCCATCCGTCGCGGCACCATGAAACTCGTGCGCCTCGGCAAAGCGGAGCCCGAGCTTTACGATCTCTCCACCGACATCAGCGAATCCAAAAACCTCGCCGCCGAAAAGCCCGCAGTGGTTCAGGAGCTTGTCGCCGCCATCGCCGAGTGGGAAAAGGGCACCATCAAACCCATCTTCGAAAGCCCCAAGCAGGGCAAACCCGCGGCGAAGAAGAAAAAGAAATAGCCTGCTTCACAGCGTTTCTGGCAGCATGAGGTTCTTCATGCTGCGCTCGTTCACTTTCCTTCTGCTCTGCTCCTTCGCGCACGCGGATGAGTTCGATCCTCTGCGTGCCGTCGTGGCCAAGGCAGTCGCCAAGGGCAATCCGCCCGGTGCCGTGCTCTGGTTTGAAACTGGCGACAAAAAGCTCACCCTCGCCGAAGGCCAGCGTGCGCTCGTTCCGGCGAAAGAAGCGATGACCGAAGACACCGTCTTCGACGCCGCCTCTCTCACCAAAGTCGTCGCCACGTTGCCAAGCATCCTCATCCTCATCGAGCAGGGAAAAATCGAACTGGAGGCCGAGGTACGCCGCTACATCCCGGAGTTCCGCGCAGGCATCACCGTGCGCCATCTCCTCACCCACACCTCTGGCCTGAAAGCAGGTCTTCCCAAAGAGCCCGAATGGACCGGCTACGCCGCAGGCATCGAACGCGCCATCGCCACAGAGCCCGACGGCCCGCCTGATCGCTTCTTCCGCTACTCCGACATCAATTTCATCCTCCTCGGCGAGATCGTGCAGCGCGTCAGCGGCATGCGCTTGAATGACTTCGCCTCGCAGCACGTGTTCGCACCGCTGCACATGGACTCCACCCGCTTCCTCCCAACCGATGAGTGGAAGCCCCGCATCGCCCCCACCGAAAAGGATGAAAACGGCACCATGCTGCGTGGCGTCGTGCACGATCCCACTTCCCGCAAGATGGGCGGCGTCACCGGCCACGCCGGCCTCTTCACCACCGCTGGCGATCTGGCCAAGTACGCAGGCATGATCCTTCAAAACGGCGCAGGCCTGCTCAAGCCCGAAACCGTCAAGCTCATGACCACACCGCAGACCATCGCCACCGTCTTCGAACGCCGTGGCCTCGGCTGGGACATCGACTCCACCTTCAGCCGCCCACGTGGCAAAACCTTTCCCATCGGCTCCTTCGGCCACACCGGCTTCACCGGCACCAGCCTGTGGATAGATCCCGCATCGCAGACCTTCGTCATCTTCATGAGCTCACGCCTCCACCCCGATGGCAAAGGCAGCGTGCGCGACTTGTACGAAGAAATCGGCACCACCGCCGCCAAGTGCGTCACACTCATTCCCGCCACCGGCCCCCCATGGCCCCGCGCCGAGACCGAGGTGCCCACCGTGCTCAATGGCATCGACGTCCTCACCCGGCGAAAGTTCACCGACCTGCACGGCCTGCGCATCGGCCTCATCACCAATCAAACCGGCATCGACGCCCAGCGCCACAGCACCATCGATCTCCTCGCCAATGCCCCCGGCGTGAAGTTGAAAAAACTCTTCAGCCCCGAGCACGGCATCCGTGGCGAGCTCGATCAGGAAAAGATCAGCCACTCCACCGACAAAAAAACCGGCCTGCCCGTTCTGAGCCTCTTCGGCGAGCAGCGCGCCCCCACGCAGGAGCAGCTCGCAGACGTGGACGCCCTCGTCTTCGACATCCAGGACATCGGCTGCCGCTTCTACACCTACATCGGCACCATGCGCCTCTGCATGGAGTCCGCCGCGAAAGCCAGGAAAGCCTTCTATGTCCTCGATCGCGTCAATCCCATCGGCGGCCTCCAGGTCGAAGGCCCCGCCGTCATCGACGCCGAAAAACCCACCGCCACCCACGCCATCCCGCTGCGCCACGGCATGACCGCCGGCGAACTCGCCGCCCTGGTGAACGCTGAGCGCGCCATCGGCTGCGATCTGAAAATCATCCCCGTCGAAGGCTGGCAGCGCCACATGCTATTCGATCACACCGGCCTGCCCTGGATCAATCCCTCCCCCAACATGCGATCGCTCAATGCCGCGCTGCTCTATCCTGGTATCGGCCTCCTCGAGTTCAGCATCACCGTCGGTCGCGGCACCGACACCCCCTTCGAAGTCCTCGGCGCACCCTACGCGGACGACCTGCGTCTCTCCCATGAACTCAACAAGCTCGGCCTCCCCGGCCTGCAGTTCACTCCCGTCCGCTTCACGCCCACAGCCAGCATCTTCAAAGGCGAGCCCTGCGGCGGCGTCCGCATCACCATCACCGACCGCGCCGCATTGAATGCCGTCGATGCAGGCATCGCCATCGCCAGCACCCTGCACCGTCTTTATCCAAAGCAGTTCAAGCTCGATCTGGTGAACACCCTCCTCAATCGCGCCGCCAGCGTGAAAGAAATACGCAGCGGCGACTCGTGGAAAAAGTTGGTGGCAGGCTGGAGCAGCGAGACCCAGGCGTTTGAGGTGAGACGAAAGCGCTTTTTGAAGTATGAATGAGCAGCCATGAAGACACGAATCATGTACATCGAAAACAAAAGCAGCGGACTCAGCGGCTCAGCCCGGATCGGACGAGTGCGATTCTCCAAGACGGGCCGGACATTGTTCTACGGTGAGCTTGAACTGAAAAATCTCGATGGAGCTGGTTACAAGAGCAATCACGTCGATCCGGCCACAGGTCATCGTTACTGGGTTTCTGGACCGCGCAAGGACGGGGCAGACAGGCTGTATGGCGAAAGGCTGCCTGTGGAAATTGATGAGGATGTGAGAACGGAGTATTGGACGAAGATCCGCAACGCGCCCGAACGAATCCACTGCAGCACGCAGTGAAAAGAGCATGCTGCGTCAATCCTGAAACTTGCTCTATTGGGGAGTTCCTATGCTACCATGCACAATGAAATCCCGCCTCCTTCTGCTCTGCGCCCTCCTGCTTGCTGCCTGCGGCAGACCGGCGCCGTCATCCCGAGGCACCATTGGCGTGTCGCTGCTCTCGCTGCAAAATCCCTTCTTCAAAGTCATCGCCGACAACATCGAAGCCGAGGCCAAAAAGCACGGCTATGACACCCTCATCGTCAGCGCCGACTCGGATGTGGCGCGCCAGAGCAATCAGATCAAAGATTTCATTGTGCGGGACGTCGCCGCCATCGTGCTCAGCCCCACGAATTCCAAGGCCATCGTCACCGTCATCCAGGAGGCCAATGCCGCCGCCATTCCCGTCTTCACCGTGGACGTTCCCTGCAACGAGCCCGGCGTGAAGATCGCCACCCAGATCGCCACCGACAACTTCGGCGGTGGCAAAATGGCAGATGAAGCCATGATCGAGGCGCTGCAAGGGCAGGGGGGGAAGATCGGCGTGCTCGACATGAAGCAGGTCGAGTCCTGCATCCTCCGCGTCAAAGGCTTCAAGGAAGTCCTTGCCACTCACAACGCCACGGCACCGAGGAAGATCGAGATCGTCAGCGAACTCGACTGCGGCGGCGCGAATGACAAAGGCTACAAAGCCACCGAAGACATGCTCCAGGCTCACCCCGACCTCGTCGGCATCTTCGCCATCAATGATCCCGGCGCCCTCGGCGCACGCGGCGCCGTGGAGAAGGCGGGAAAAACAGACAAGGTCGTCATCATCGGCTTCGACGGCCAGCCCGAAGGCAAGCAGGCCATCAAAGACGGCAAGATCTACGCCGACCCCATCCAGTTCCCGGACAAAATGGGCGCTGAAGTCGTGCGCGCCTTCATGCGCTATTCGAAAGGAGAGGAACTCCCGCCCCAGATGCTCATCCCCACCAGTCTCTACCGCAAAGCCGATGGCGTGGCAGATGCCTCGCTCAAATGATTCCACGCTCAAATCTCATGAACCCGCTCTCCGTCCTCACCCTGCTCGCGCTTGCTGCATCGGTCGTCTCTGCCGCAGATCCAAAACCCGACTCCGAGTTCACCACCACCGACCCCAAGAAGGTCAAAATCCTCGAAGACTCGTCGCGCGAAAAAGATCCCGAGATCGATCACTTCAGGCATCTCTGCCCCGGTCTCGGCGGCTATCAGGTCATCCATGAAGGCGGCGATCTCCGCAGCTGGATCAATCTCATCTACGACGGCAGCAAGACCGACCTCATGAACGACACCCTCACCGCCTGCCCCGGCCAGTTCCCGGCCAAGGCCAACAACGTCGTCCAGTGGCGCGGCTTTCGCAAAGGCGACACCTTCATCCCCTACGCCATCATCTACCGCATGATGTCCAGCGCCGATGACGAAAAGCAGACACGCTTGGAAACGCTCGTCATCATCAAGCTCGACAAGGACAAATCCGCCGTCGTCGGCCATGTGCCGGCCAAGGAAGGAAACGAAAAGGCCGAGATGCTGGCGGACAAGCTCTGCAAGCCATGAACTCAGGAATGCCTTCCACCATTCGCCGGTTTCTGCTGGCGGTCCTCATCACCCTCGTCGCTCCTCTGCATGCGCAGGAGCAGGGCGCTGCGGAGGTGCGCATCCTCTTCTTTGGCAACAGCTACACCGCCTTCAACAAGCTCCCCGCGATGGTGGGCGAGCTTCTGCTTTCTTCCGGAGTCTTCGCTCCGCACATCGCCAGCAGCCTCCAGGGCAGCTACACCTTGGAACGTCACACCACTAATACGGAAGGCCTCGCTTTGCTCAAAAAAGGCGCGGACGACGGCAAGCCCTGGGACATCGTCGTCGTGCAGGAGCAGAGCGTCGTGTCCGCTGCCGCTGCGGTGGATGAAGACGCACGCAAGCTCATGGAAAATGGCCTCTCCAAGCTCGTCCGTCTCGCTCGCGAGCAAAACCCCAAAGTCCTCATCATCGACTTCCAGGTGTGGGCTCGGCACGAAAAGCTTTGGAAGGAGAAAAACGCAGACGCCCTTCTCACCGGCTCCTCTCCGGCAGAGGCGCGCACGCGCATCCACATTGCCAATGCCCGTTCCGTGAAGACCGCTCTGGAAAGCAATCCCGGCGCTCAGATCCTCGTCAGCCCCGTCGGGGATTTCTGGTGGCTGGTGCATGATCTCTATCCCGCCCTGCCCCTCTACGATGCAGACGGCTCTCATGCAGACGTGCTGGGCACGCTGCTCAGCGCTTACGTCATCGTCGGAACCATCGGCGGGCGCGACATCCTCGAAAACCTCTCCTGGCTGCCGCCAGACTGCCCCGCCGTCCAGGCCGCGCGCGTGAAAAAAATGGTCCTCGATCACCCCGAAGTTTTCAAGGCCGCAGGAAAATAAAACAGCCCCCATCTCCCGTCGTAGGTCGGTCGTGTTTGGCGCACTGGAGTCACTCCATCACCCAATACTCCTTCGCCAAACCGCCCGACTTCGAGCGTGCTCCTACCCCACTGCGCCCCCCACACTCCGCCAGCCAAACGAGCCTCGCCCCATCCCCGCCTTCCCGCGCTCGTACCATCTGTTCAGAATCAAGCCCATTCATTTCGGCCGCCACGATGTAACGTCATCACTCGTGCTCGCTATCTGATCCTTGCCGCTGCTGTAAACCGCCACCTTCGTGGCCAGATGCGCCGCCTGATTCGCCGAGATCTTGGGGTCTGTGTTGCCCACATCCGGATTCTTCACCTGATTGTCGCCGTTCGTGTCCAGCAGGATGTGGTAGGATTGGCCATACATGTCCGCCAGCTTGTAGGGACGCGTCACGCCCACCAGCCCATGCCGTCCATTGTTCGCAGGATTGAAGGTCACATACTGGGTGCGCTTCGGATTCAGATCCGCCGTGCCGCCAGATGCCGGCGGGATTCCCATAAGCGTGTCCACCAGCGGATGGCTGCCATCCGTGAGCAGTTCAGGCGCGTCCTCACCATTCGTCCCCGTAAATCCGGCGCTCACGGGATAGCGGCTGTAATCCGTTTGGAACGCTTCGATGCCACCCTTGAGTTCCATCAGCACCGTTCGTACTTTCAGCCGGTTGCCTTGGTCGATGATCTGGGTGACCCCCGCCGCCGTCAGGCTGGCGAGGATCGCGATGATGGTGATCGTGATGAGCAGTTCGATCAGGGTGAACGCTCTCGTAGCAGGCTGCCGGTGCGTTTTCATAATGGGAGTTTATCAAAAATAGCCGCAGTAGGTCAATACCGCATTGCAGCAGCATCATCACGGACCGGGTTTTTAGATGGCCGGCTTTCTTGAACCTTGTTAAACAAAGCCAGGGTCATGCTCGCCAGCAGCGCCGCCAGCACGATCAACGCCAGATACGGAAACGTGATGAAAACCAGAGGACGATGACACCGGTGCGTTTTCACGGCTGCAGCTTATCAAAAACAGCCAATGCAGGTCAATGCCGCTTTTTCACCCTTGCTCCTCCCTGCAAGACAGCGCACCGCTTGCCCTCCCCCTCGTGAACAAACAAGCCGTCCTCGCTCAAATCCTCTCCGTGCTCACTGCCGAGCTCGCCGCCCTCACCCGCGCCGCGCAGGGCGCCTTCGCTGCCGCCACAGACCCAGACAGCAAGGCGGAAAACAAGTACGACACCCGCACCCTGGAGGCCTCCTACGTCGCCCGTGGTCAGGCCCAGCGCGTGGCGGAGCTCCAGCAGGCCGTGCAAGCCTTCACGGCCATGCCAGCAGCCACTCAGGAACCAGGCACCGCCATCACCCTCGGCTCCTTGGTCACCCTCGCACTCCCTGCTGAAGCCGCCCATTACTTCATCGGCCCCTTCGCCGGAGGCACCGAGATCCTGCACGAGGGCGCCGAGATCGTCGTCATCACCCCCGCCTCGGCCCTCGGCCAGAAACTCCTCGGCAAAAGGGCAGGGGAGTCCATCCCCCTCCAGCCCGGACTCTCAGCCAAAATCACCACCGTCCAATAAATGGCGCCCCGGCGCAGCCCCTCGGGCCCGTGGGATGGCCGTGGCGACAGCCCGCCCGTCCCTCAGCGCATGGCAGACACCCAGGCATACGCATATCCTCAAAGTCCCGCAGTGTGGCAAACAGGCCCCGGTGTGAAGCCGCGTGACTTCTGCACCAACCACCTCCGCATACCCATCGCGGCGTGGGCCGCACTCTCCGAGTGCGGCTCCCAGTCCCCCATCCCACGCCCGTCCGCCAGCCCCCGTCCGCCAGCCCCCGTCCTCCACGTCACCCCGCTCGCCGCATCTCCACAATCCATGCCGGCGCCGTTCCCTGGCCCGACACCGAGCTGTCCGGCTGCCGCTTCAGCCCCACCGCATGCGCCAGCAGCCACTCCAGCCCCTCCCAGAAATGCAGCGCATCCAGCACCGGATTCAGCGCATTCGTCACCGGGCAGTAATGCACGTCCTTCGGATTCGTGTGGTGCAGCGTGTGGTGCTGCGGCGTCTGCAAAATCCGCAGATCCTGCAGCAGCGAGATCACACGCCCGTTCTCCCGCCGTGTCCGGTGCGACCACTTGTGCACCTCGTTCGCGTTCCCACCCACCAGCGCAAACAGCCACACATGCCACGTCAGGCAGCCGAGCCATGCCGCCGCGCAGATCAGCACCCCCATCGCCACCAGCAGCTCCTTGTTGCTCTCCCACCACGTGTTCCGCGTCATCCGCCGCGGCAGGTGATGATGCACAATGTTCGGCCGCCCTACCCAGCCGCCCAGCCAGGGTGTGTCCTCACGGATGTAAGCATCCTCCATCCAATGGACAAGACCGGCGGCAAAATCAGCAGCAAGCACCACGCCTGCCGCCTGTAGAGTGAGTAAGATAAGGTCGTTCATGACCCTAATCACTTGCCCACAAAAGCACACCTCAGGACATTGATACTCTTGAAGCTTCGATTGAGTAGATCAATGAGCAGCCCGAACTCCGGGTTGCACACCCTGGGGATTCCCATACCTTTGTCCCATGTCCTTCGATCCCGCCTCCATCCAGCTTCCCCCGCCCGGGGTGGAGACGCGCATGCCGCCCAAAAACAGGCGTGAGCTGTCTTATGACGAGGTCTATCAGCAGGTGCGCCGTCAGTTGAAGGATGACGAGGCAGGTGCGATGTCGGTCCAGATGAAAGCCCAAATCAACGGCATCCATGCTCACCCAGCGCGAGTTTGCACAGCTGGTTGATGGTCCTTCAGTGGATCGTGAAATCGACCGTCTGACAAAGAAAGGCGGTGGCTGGTTGCAGGCGGCGCAGATTCTCAGCCGCAGGGTCAATGGCACGTTGGATTGGGAGGAACTTGGCCCATCAGGTTCGCGCTATCAAATTGTGGGCAGCCGAGGCGAGGCTGTTTTGTTTTGGGATAGCCATTTGAAAAACCGCATCGTCAAACTTCGCGGCCGCGAAGAAAACGGCTATGGCACCGCAGGCTTCGGCTGCATCCTGGCGCGCAATGAGCGTGGCATGATCGACTATGGCCCGGGCACCCTCGAGCAGGCGATGGAACGCGAGCGCCTCAGTTGGGAACATCTCGGATTTGGCTGCGTGTTCGAGGATGTGATTGGCGCTGATGTTTCAGGCCTGCTCCTCGCCCAGGCATTCATTAGCGGCTTCGCTCCCACCGAGCAGGAAATCCGCACTTAGATGACCCGGCATGGCTGGGAATCCCTTGAGGAGTCTCGCGATGTCGCCGTAACCCTGCGTCGCCATGCCTGGCGTCGCGGCAACATCGGTGCCTTCGACGCCAATGAGACCAACTTCATCAAGAGCGATACAGACGGTCAGTTGTACCCGATTGACCTGATCATTTGGACGATGCCGGAGTAGAGTCTTGCGTCTTGATTGCCTGCAGCACGCATTACTGGGCCCAGGAGAGCACTCGCTTTCGCTCGGCACTCCTGGGCTGCATGACGCAAGCTCCTTGGGCTTGGGATATGACAATCGCTACTTCGCCAGCCTCACCATCAGATCCTTGCTCTCCACGCTCTCGCTGATCTTCACGCAGATCTCCTTCACAGTGCCCGCAATCGGTGACGAAACCGCCGCAAACATCTTCATCGCCTCCAGCGTCAGAAGGGTCTCCCCCTCCTTCACTTTCTGCCCCACGCTCACCGCAATGCTCGCCACCATCCCCGGCATCGGCGCACCCACCTGCGTGGAATCCGCCGGATCCGCCTTCGTCTTGGTCACCGCGTTCTTCGCCAGCGCCTTGTTCGTCACCGTCGTGTGGCGCGGGTAGCCGTTGAGTTCAAAGATCGCCGTCTGCTGGCCCGTCGCATCCGCCTCGGTCATGTTCAGCAGACGCACAAACAGCGTCTTGCCCTCTTCCAGGCTGATGTGGATCTCTTCCTTGTCCTGCAGCCCGTAATAGTAAGCCGGCGTCGGCAGTGCCGACACATCGCCATAGGTCTTGCGGAAATCCGCAAACTTCAGGAACACATCCGGATACATGAGGTAGCTCCACACATCATCCTCGGTCGGTTCTTTCTTCAGCTTGGCCTTCAGCTCCGCGCGCACCTCGGTCAGATTGATCTTCGCCGCATGCGTGCCGGGGCGGCCCTTGATGCGCTTGCCGTCCTTGCCCACGATGGCGTCAGCCAGCTTGTTCCACTTCTTGCGTGAATCCGCCGCCTTGGCGGGCTCCATGCCGTAGAAAGGCTCGCCCAGCCAGCCTTCAAACATGCTCGTCACGTCCTTGCTCCACTTGGTGCCCGTCAGGTTGAAGACATCGCCCGGCTTCACACCGCGCGCCACGCACTCGATCGCCAGGTCGCCCACCACCTTGCTCGATGGCGTCACCTTCACGATGTCACCGCAGAGCTGGTTCACTTCCGCATACGCATGGGCGATCTCCGGCCAGCGGGGCCCCAGGCCCATGCCGATGGCCTGCTCCTTGAGGTTCGTGTACTGACCGCCGGGCATCTCATGCAGATAGACTTCCGCCGTGCCATACGGCTCAGCGGTGTCAAAGGGCTTGTAGTAGGTGCGCACCGCCGCCCAGTAGTCGCTGAATTCCTGCAGCGCCTCGCTGTCCAGTCCGGTGTCACGCGGCGTGTTCTGCATCGCCGCCACGATCGAGTTGAGGTTCGGCTGCGAAGTGCCGCCGGAGAGCGAGGAAATCGCCGCATCCACCACATCCACGCCCGCCGTCGCCGCTTCCAGAATGCTGGAGGCGTTCAGGCCGCTCGTGTCATGCGTGTGGAAATGGATTGGCAGGCCCACCTCATCCTTCAGCGCCTTCACCAGCTTCTTCGCGGCAAACGGGCGCACCAGACCGGCCATGTCCTTGATGCACAGCATGTGCGCACCCATCTTCTCCAGCTCCTTCGCCAGGCGCACGTAGTACTTCAGGTCGTACTTGTCGCGTTTCGGGTCCAGGATGTCGCCCGTGTAGCACAGCGTGCCTTCGCAGATGGAGTCCGTCTCCTCACGCACCGCATCCATCGCCGCCTTCAAATTGGGGAGGTAGTTCAGCGAGTCAAAGATGCGGAAGATGTCCATCCCGTTCTGGGCCGCATGCTTGATGAAGCCCTTCACCACGTTGTCCGGGTAGTTCGTGTATCCCACGGCGTTCGAGCCCCGGAAGAGCATCTGCAAAAGAATGTTCGGCACCTTCGCGCGGATGTCGCGCAGGCGGTCCCACGGATCTTCGCGCAGAAAGCGCATCGTCACGTCAAACGTCGCGCCGCCCCACATCTCCAGCGAGAAAAGGTTCGGCGTGCGCCGCGCCACGCTGTCCGCCACGGCCAGCATGTCATAGGTGCGCATGCGCGTGGCCAGCAGGGACTGGTGCGCGTCGCGCATCGTCGTGTCCGTCAGCAGCAGCTTCTTCTGCTTCGCCACCCAGTTCAGGCAGAATTTCTCCGGCCCCATCTCCGTCAGCAGCTGCTTCGTGCCCTTCGCCGGCTCCACGCGGTGGTCATACGTCGGAATCGGCGGCGCCGTGAAGGCCTTGGAAATCTTGTGCCCCTTCGCAAACGGATTCCCGTTCACGTTGGTGTCCGCAAGGTAGCTCAGCAGCTTCGAGGCGCGGTCCTTGCGCGCCACAAACTTCAGCAGGTCCGGATTGTTGTCGATGAAGCGCGTCGTCGCCTGCCCCGCCATGAAGTCCGGGTGATGCACCACGTTCATGAGGAAGGGAATGTTCGTCTTCACCCCGCGAATGCGGAACTCGCGCAGACCACGATCCATGCGGTCCAGCGACTGCTGGTACGTGCGGGCATAGACAGTCATTTTCACCAGCATCGAGTCGTAATAAGGCGTGATCACCGCGTTCGTCGCGCCCAGCGCGCCATCCAGACGGATGCCAAAACCACCCGCGCTGCGGTAGGTCAAGATCTTGCCAAAGTCCGGCGTGAACCCGTTCTCCGGGTCTTCCGTCGTGATGCGGCACTGGATCGCAAAGCCGCTCTTCTCGATCTTGTGCTGCGGCGGCAGCGCCAGCGGCTCCTGGTGCACCTGGTATCCCTGCGCGATGAGGATCTGGCTGCGCACGATGTCGATGCCCGTGATCTCCTCCGTCACCGTGTGCTCCACCTGGATGCGCGGGTTCATCTCAATGAAGAACCACTCGCCCGTCTCGTGATCCACCAGGAACTCAACCGTGCCCGCGTGCGTGTAGTTCACCGCATGCGCCAGCTTCACCGCTGCCTCGCACAGGCCGTCAATGATCTCCTGCTTGATGCCGTAGCTCGGCGCTTGTTCGATCACTTTCTGATGCCGGCGCTGCACCGAGCAGTCGCGTTCATGCAGGTGCAGCACATTGCCATGCTTGTCCGCCAGGATCTGCACCTCGATGTGCTTCGCCTTGCCCACAAATCGTTCAAGGAACACTGCCCCGTTGCCAAACGCGCGTTCCGCCTCCGTCTGCGCTTCATCCAGCAGCTTCTCCAGGTCCTTCGCCTCACGTACCACGCGCATGCCACGGCCACCGCCGCCAAAGGCCGCCTTGATGATCAGCGGAAATCCGATCTTCTTCGCCGTCGCCAGTGCTTCCTTGCGGTCGCTCACCGGCTCATCGGTGCCTTCCAGGATCGGCACCTTCAGCTTGCGGGCCACATTACGGGCCGCCGTCTTGTCGCCCATCATGTCCAGGATCTTCGCCTCAGGCCCGATGAAGATGATCCCCGCGTCCTCGCACGCTTGGGAGAACTTCGGGTTCTCAGACAGGAAGCCGTATCCAGGGTGGATCGCATCCACGCCCTTCTCCTTCGCCAGAGCCACGATCCCTTCGATGTCCAGGTACGCGCCCAGCGGTCCCTTGTCCTTGTTCAGCTCATAGGCTTCGTCCGCCTTGAAGCGATGCGGGCAGAAGCGGTCTTCCTGCGCATAAATCCCCACCGTTTTCAGCCCCAGTTCAGTGGCCGCACGCATGACGCGGATGGCGATTTCAGAGCGGTTCGCCACCATCAGCTTCTTGATGGGGCGGATCGTGGCAGGGGCTGGAGTTTTCTTGGACATGTCAGGGTTGGTTGAATGCGGGCGCATAGTCCAGCGGAAACGAAATGAGGCAAGGATGAGGTGCGCCCTTGTACGCACTTGAACAAAGCTTGTCCCCGGCCTCGCCTACACCCGCCGCCGGCGCATCAGAAGTCCCCCCACCGCCAGCAGGAGCAGGCTCATCCGGCCGGGCTCGGGCACCACCACGATGTTGCCGGAGGTCGTGAACTGGCTGACATCCCAGAACAAACCGCTGCCGCTGATGTCCGGCAGGTCAAACTGGGTGCCAGTATCACCACTGCCATCGCGCAAATTGGTGCCCACTGAAAAACCGCTGAAGTTCGTGGTCAGCACCGTCGCCCAGTCCATCAGATTGAAGACATCCCCCGCATGCGGAGTGTAGCCGCTGGCCGCCACAAGGATGTTGCCGGCGACCGTCAGCGTACCTCTGCTCCCGTTGAAGACCAGCCGGTCATGCCCGCCCACGCCCGTCACAGAGTTCACCCAGGTGTTGTAGCCGCTGCTGCCGATGGCAAAGCCCCCAAAGTTGCCGTCACTGGTCGTGGGCGTGGTGATGTCGAGGTAAGTGTTGGAGCCTGAGGCCAGGTTGTAGCTGGCCGTGGAGACAGGCGTGAAGGTCAGCGTGCCGTGGTCCGCCGCCGTCTTGCCATCCCCGGCATACAGCGAGGCGTTGGCGCTCAGCGTGAAGCCGCTTCCCCGCACGATCCCGGTGCCTGAGAGGCTGGCATTCGCCGCCACCGTCACGACGCCGGTTCCCGTCTGGCCCACACCCGCCTTGCCCACCTGCACCGTACCTGCGTTCACATTGGTGGCGCTTGTGTAGGTGTTGGCCCCGCTGAAAATCCAGGTGCCCGTGCCCGTTTTGTTGACGGTGAGGGTGTTCGACAGCACGCCTTTGATTTCCCCAGTGCCTGAGCCTGTGAGGTTGAAGGTATGCGCTGTGCCGTCGGTGTCAGCGGAGTTGACATCCCCCTTGATCAGCAGGCTGCTGCCCGCCGCCACATCCAGCGTCAGCGTGGCACCCACCATGGCGCGCACGGCACCCTCCCAGGTGTTGTTTCCGCCGATGTTTTCGATGTAGGGGGTGATGACGGATTCCCCCGTCACGGTGATGTTGTTGTCCAGTTGCAGCCGACCGCTGGTGGCGGTAAACAAAACACCGTTGCCGGTGCCACCCAGCGCACCATTGCTGCGCACCTGCAAATTCCCCGCACTCACGGTAAGCAGGCCTGAAAACGTGCTGGTGCCGCCCAGCGCCAGGGTGCCAGCCCCCGCCTTGATGATCTCGGTGGCCGTGGTTCCATCAGCGATGTTGCCGCTCAGGGTCAGGGTGCTGGTGGTGACTGATATGGTGCGGCTGGTCCCCGCCGCCGTCCCCAGGCTCACCGCGCCCGTGCCCAGATCCAGCGCGTTGGTCAGGGCGGCGCTGAAGTCTGCGTTGATCACAAGGGCATTCCCGTTGGTGATGGCGACACTCGCGCCGCTGCTGTTGCCAAGAGTCCCGCCGTTGATGGTAAAGGTGCTCACCGTGGCACCCAGCGCCGTGGCGCTGTTCAGATTCAGTCCGCCCTGATTGAGCGTGAGGCCGCCCGTGAAGGTGTTGGTGCCGCTGAGTTCCTGGGTGAATGCGCCCGTTTTGATGACAGAGAGCGCCCCGCCTCCAGTGCCATCCGCCAGGGTGCCGGCAAACAGCGCGTTCGTGGTGGAATTGATCGTCAGCGTGGCCGCCGTGGCACTTTGGTTTCGCACCGTGCTGGTTCCCGTTCCCACCGCAGAAACCAGCGAGGCGATGGTGATCGAGTTGCCGTTCAACGAGAGATTCTTGTTCACCGAACTGGTGGCAAAGGTGACGCGGTTGGGTGCGGTGGAATTGAGCGCCCCCGCGCTGTCGATCCGCACGTTCGTCACATCAATGGAAAGGCCGCCGGTGAAAGTGTTGTTCCCGCTCAGCGCGATCGTTCCAGTGCTGGTGCCCTGCGTGCCGAAACTCAGGGTGCTGCCGACGGTGGACTCTCCAATGTTGGAGCTGATGATCGAGGTGACAGCGCTGGTGTTCTGCGTGATCAGCGCGCTGCCCGCCAGCGTCAGCCCCCCCGAAAGCGTCAAATTGTTGACGTC
>JAFLEI010000032.1 GCA_017301975.1 Verrucomicrobiota bacterium | reverse complement strand
CTTGGTTTTTTGTTGCCTCGCAGCGCGGAGATGCAGCCAGTTGTCGAGTGGTGGAGCTAAGGGGATTCGAACCCCTGACCTTCTCATTGCGAACGAGACGCTCTACCAACTGAGCTATAGCCCCAACTTGTTTGTTTTTAATGATTTAAGTGCGGTGCTGCTGACCGAAATAATCCCCGTTGATACTGGTAGAATCCTTGGCATGCCGCCAAAGGAAAAAACGAGACCAGACAGGGATTTGGAAGAAAGCAGCGCCATGCTTGTATCAATTTCAGACGAACAAGGTCTATTATGCCGTTGTCCGCCGTGCTGGCAAGCTAATCCGCAAGAGCCTGGAGGTCGCGAAGCGTAAACTGCGGGATTACCTGAATGAGTTGGAGCAGGACATTGAACTCAAGCGTGGATACCGATGTGACGCACCATACGGCAACTACGCGAAGCTGGATGAGGCTCATTTTAACGGTCTGCCTTGGAAGCTGCATCCAGACCCGCTCGTGAACTGGGGTGAATTTTTTTGGCTGCAACGTTCCTGCAAATGGAGCAGCCTAGACGAGGAGGCGGCTCGATTGATGGCTTGGCTTTTGCGGCGTTGGCTGCAGAGTGGGTGTGGAGGTTTTAGCTTCTCCCGGTTAGGAAGTCGTATGTGGATTATGACAAGCAGTGGAGAATGGTTGTCCGAACTCTCTGCCTTTCGACGTCGTGCGGTCATGATGAAGGAAACAGCCCATGAGTCGTCCAAGTCGTCCATGAAACTGATTCTGATCCTGCTTATCCCTGTTCTCGCCTTCGCTGATCCCGCATCCTCACTGGCAGGGAAAACCGCCACCATGAGAGACGCGAAGGGCAAAACCTCCACCACTACCAGCACATCAGGCACCACGACCACTTTTCGGGATTCGTCTGGTCGCCTCACTGGAACCTCTCAAACGAGCGCAGGCACAACCACATTCAGGGATTCAGCAGGCAGGATCACAGCCACATCAAGCACCTCCGGATCAACTGTGACTGTTCGAGATGCCAGTGGGAGATCTACCGGCACATCCACCACCGCATCGTCTGGAGTCACCACCTGCCGCGATTCAACGGGCAAAATCACGGGCACCAGCTCTGTTTCCGGCAACACGATCACCTTCAGGGACTCGTCAGGCCGGATGACAGGAACAGCTACCGTAAAGAAGTGAGGAACTTCGTCATTCACTCACAAGCGCCTGCTTGGCCTGTGGCGCATCATTGAGGACGGCGGCTGGTTTGTCCATCGTGGCCAGGGAGATGCTGATCACCAGCCCTGCAAAACGTGGTGTTTTGGGAGGATCAGAAAACATTTTGGTGTGACAGCCGACACAGTTGGCGTGCAGGGGGATCACCGAAGCCCGCCGGTACATCCTTTCGGTAACCACTTCGTAGACCTCCTTGCCGGCACCAAGTTCGGCGGCCGCTTTTTTCTCAAACGAAGTTGTGGGCTCATGGTCGATGTTCATCGCCTTCGTGTTGACGGCAATCCAGTTGGCGTTGCTTCCAGACAGTCTGGCCATGCCCGCAAACACATCTTCCAGTGCACGGGCGGGAAGCACCGAGCCATCCCTGCGGAAGTAGTGCTGGTGCATCACCTCCAGCGTGGTGGTGTAAACTTCCTGGAGCAGCTTTGCCTGTTCCCGGGCGGCGGCAACTGCTGCCACAGACGGCGGATGAGGCTTTACGACCGAGGCAGGAGAAGCCTTGGGCTGGACCTTCTTCTGCCCATCACTTGAATCCTGCCCCGGTAGTGCTCCTGCGACCATCCAAGCACCGAGAAGGCATGCCAGAAACGACCGCATTCCAGCAATGGATCGTAACTGTCTGGCAAGGTGTTCGATTTTTTGGTGAGAACAGAGAGACATGAGTTGGATGACGATCATCAAAATACGCGACCCACCGTCTTTCCCTTCATCGTCTCTTGCTCTTTCCATGTCCTCCATTGATTGGCCCGGCGTGAAATCTAGTCGGTACGCGGCAACTAGCTGGCTTCAACTTTGCGCTTCCTTCAAATGTCCAGCTGCAGGCGGTGATGGGTCTGCCCCAAGATTTCCTGCTCCAAATTGGCTCTGCGACGTGTCTGTACCGGCCTGCCCGCCGGCTCCTCCCTGAACATGGCGGAGGGAGCCGGCTCCAATCTGGTGGGCAGGGGCGGATTCTGCGATGGCTTCATGCCGGAGGCTGGCCCGACGTTGGCTCTGCGGTTTTGGCCCAGCAGCGCAGCACTTCTGCAACACTCCAGGCCTGGGCGATGCAGGCGCGCTGGGTGAAGGGGGCTTCGGCGTCAAAGACTTC
The DNA here is from genome assembly GCA_017301975.1 of Verrucomicrobiota bacterium. GTDB lineage: Bacteria > Verrucomicrobiota > Verrucomicrobiia > Verrucomicrobiales > Verrucomicrobiaceae > Prosthecobacter. The sequence goes on along the minus strand of JAFLEI010000032.1, from coordinate 78,743 downwards.
GCTGATGGAGCCGATGCAACCGTGGTCCAGATGCTGGATGAGGCCGTCGAGGAAGTGGCGAGCGCCTGCGCGATCTTCGGGATGCACTTTGAGCCAGGCATCGACGAACGGGCCGATGAGCCAGCCCCAGACGGTGCCCTGATGATAGGCCGCATCCCGGGCGCGCAGATCTCCGAAGTACCGCTGCTTGTAGTCGGGGTGGCCGCGCGAGAGGGAACGCAGGCCGACGGGGGTGAGGAGTTCCGCACGCACTTTTTCCAGCACGGCGGGCCAGCGGGCTTCATCCAGCACGGAATGGCGCAGGGAGATGCTGAAAATTTGATTGGGCCGTATCGCGGCATCGTCTCCGTGCTCTCCGTCCACCACGTCCAGCAGGCACTGGCGCTCTTCGTTCCAGAACCGGCGGTTGAAGGTCTCACGCGCGCGTCGGGCATGCTCGGCGTAGGGGGCGGCGGCTTCAGCGCCCTTCTCGGCCTGCAGCCACTCAGCAAGGAGGCACAGGGCATTGTACCAGAGCGCATTGATTTCGACGGCTTTGCCCCGGCGCGGGGTGACGACCCAGCCGTCCACCTTTGCATCCATCCAGGTGAGCTGATAACCCTCGGCTCCCTGCTTCAGCAGGCCATCCGCGTGATCCACGGCGATGCCAAAGCGCGTGCCGCGCAGATGATGCTCGATGATGTCAACAAGCTTGGGCAGCAGCAGTTGCAGTGTGCCCCGGTCCTTGGTGACGTCCAGGTATCGGTCCAGCGCATGGAAGAACCACAGTGTGGCATCCGCCGTGTGGTAAACGCCCTCACGTTCGCCGTCGGGAAAGTAATTGGGGATCAGGCCATCGCGAATGTAGTAGGCGAAGGTGCGGAGAATCCATGCCGCCTCATGAAAGCGGCCGGTGGTGAGAGTGAGCCCTTCAAGGCTGATCATGGTGTCACGGCCCCAGTCGGTGAACCAATGGTAACCGGCGATCACGGTGCGCACTTCGTCGCCGGCGGCCTTGGCGCGGGCGGCGTCTTCGACACGCCCCGCAGGAGTGATGATGAACTGATCTGCCGCCAGAACGAGTTCGGATGCGGTGCTGCACTGCACCGCAGGGGCGGCGGAGGAGATCAGGCGATGGCGTCGCGCGAGATCTGCCGCGAGCGCGGACTGTGGATCGATGGCGAGTATGGAAGCCCAGTCCTCCGTGGAAGCCACGAGGGTCACAGGGCGGTCCGGTCGCAGCTCGATGGTAAACGCCCCGGGACTCCAAAGCACACCCCGTGAATGGTAGCCGCGATCCGCCTCTGTCTGGTAGCCGATCTCGCGCACGTGGCCGCCTTCATGCCTGAAGCATGCCTTGTCATCATTATTGACATAGAGACGCAGCGAATAGGGGAGCCCGGCGGTGGAAAGCTCATAGCGCCGGTCATGGATGAGGAGTGAATAGCCGGAGACAAAGGGCTCGGTGACATCATGCTCATAGCGGCGGAAATGCACGGAGGGGCAGAGCTCCAGCCTGGCGGAATCCTGGCCGGAAAGCAGGCGGTAGGTGATGTGCACGGTGTTCTGGCCGTGAATGAGCAGCATGCGCTTTTCGATGGTGTAGCCCCAGGCTTCGAAGACCCAGACCGGAAGGCCGTGCTCGAGGCGGAACTCGCGCACGTAATGCTCCTGCGTGCCGTCCTCCCCTTCGCTGCGGGTTTCCTCTCCGCCGATGAGGATGCGGCGCTCCTCACTGAGGCGGAGGTATTCGGAGAGATGATTGAGCATGACCACACGGCCAAAGGGCGCGGGCAGCGCCGCGACGAGGACACCATGGTAACGACGGGTCACCATGCCCGAAATGGTGCCGGAACCGTAGCCCCCGAGGCCGTTGGTGATGAGCCATTCGCGGCGGAGGATTTCACGGGCATTGTCTGCCTGTGCCTGGGCGATATCGATGCGGCGGATGAGTTCAGCATTCATGGTGCGGAGATGGGGGTGAGAAGTGCGGCGGATTCTGCGGAAAGGTTCCAGTTGTCCTCAGAGTCGATGGCCGGAGTGCCGCTGCCGCCATAGCGGGGGTCTTCACTCGACCACGCCAGATTCCAGACACAGCCGAGGGGCGGAGCGAGCAGAGGCTCCGGTGCGGGGTCGAGGTGGAGATGCGCGCCCAGATTGATCACGAGGAGGCGGTCATTCTGATCGCGGCCAAAGAAGCGCAGGAGGAAGGCCGAAGGGCCAAGCACCGCGCCATCATAGGTGCCGCGCTGCACGTGGCCGAGCAGAGGATCATCCCGGCGCAGACGCAGCAGCTCGCGGTGGAGCAGCAGCACCTCCGCGTTTTTTTCCCGATCAGCGAAGTCGAGTTTGCATCGTTGGAAGGTTTCTTCCAGCTCGGGATTGGGAATCAAGGCGGAGATGTCTTCCGAAGCGATGCTGGGAAACTGCGCGAGGAACTCCCCGCGACCTTTGGCGACCATGGCCGCGAGTTCAGGCTTGTGATCGGCGAAATACAGAAAGGGGGAGGACGCGGCAAACTCCTGCCCCTGAAAAAGCATGGGTGTGTTGGGGCCCAGAAGCAGCAGTGCGGTGAGCGCACGCAGCTTGGCGGCACTGGTCAGGGTATGAGCACGCCGCCCCCAGAGCGAATTGGCAATCTGGTCATGGTTCTGCAGGAAGTGGACGAAATTGGAGGGAGTCAGATCAAAACACGGGGTGCCCCGGCGTGCATGCTGCCACTTGTAACGCTGACCCTGGAACAGGAATCCCCATTTGGCAGAAGAGATGAATTCCTGCGGCGAGCCATGGTAGTCGGTGTAGTAGGCTTCATTGCGTCCGGTCATGGCCACGATGGCGGCATGGTGGAAATCATCATTCCAGAGTGAATCAAAACCATAACCCCCTTGGGCGCGAGGCCGGATGAGACGCGCCTGCTGGGGCTCATTTTCTCCCACGATGTAGATGCCGCGCCCCTGTGCTGCCGCGTGAGCACGACGGGTGATGCGTGCCAGAATGTGCTCGTTTGAAGCATCGTAGATGTTCTGGGTCGCATCGAGCCGCAGGCCGTCGCAGTGGAATTCGTCGATCCAATAACCGGCGTTTGCGATGAACAGCTCGCGCACGGGTTCGTTGCATTCGTCATCAAAGTTTGGCGGCTCGCCCCAGTCCGTGCTGTAACGTGAGGTGAAATACCAGGGGCTGAACTGCTTGAGGTAGTTGCCATCCGGGCCGAGGTGGTTGTACACGACATCCAAAATGACCCCGAGACCCAGGGCATGGGCGCGATCCACAAAGAGGCGGAAGTCATCCGGCCCGCCATACAGCCGGACGGGGGCAAACAGGTTCACGCCGTCATACCCCCAGCCGAAGCGGCCTGGGAAATCGGCCACGGGCATGACTTCCAGAATGGTGACGCCGAGGTCCGCAAGGTGTGGCAGCTGTTCCATCGCCGCAGCCCAGGTGCCTTCAGGGGTAAAGGTGCCGATATGCATTTCATACAGCACCTGCCCCTCGCGCGAAACACCCTGCCACTGATCGTCAGACCATTCAAAGGTCGCGGGATCGATGATCTGCGAAGGACCATGGGGGCCATTAGGCTGGAAGCGTGAGGCAGGGTCGGGAAAGACTTTGCCATCCAGCCGGAAGCGGTAATGCATGCCGGCGCTGGCTGCCGCGGACCATCCTGACCAGTAGCCGCCCGCATCCTGTGCGAGGGGCAGTTCAATGGCATCGGCCAGATCATCGTCATCAGCCATGATCACGGCCACCTGCTTGGAGGAAGGCGCCCAGGTGCGGAAGTGCACACCACCTTCCGGCTGAACTTCAGCGCCTACAGGAAGGCGACGGTGCAAATTTTCGGGTGCAGCGTTCATAGCCCGGTCGGTGGTAAAAGGGAGAACAAAATCAAAGGCTGTGGCATAAAGTGACATCACAACCAGTTATCGTCCCTGGTCGGAGGAAAGAGCGTAACCATATCGCCCTGCCCAAGGGAGTGGTGTCCGGGGCGGGACCGGCAGAACCCTGTTTTGGGTCAGGGTGCAGGCGCGGCTTCATTCAGATTCAGAAGCCGAAATGACGGCTGGTCGGGATTGGTCCGTTTGAGGAGAGGCAGCGAAACATTGTAAACCGGCACGCCTGAACTGGTGCGACCTTCGAGCGCGCCGTGATGCGCATGCCCGTGAAAGGCGGCGGTCACCTGATGGTGATTGAGAGGCTCTTCGAGACGCGTGGACCCCATGAAGGGAAACACTTCGGGATTCTCCCCGAGCACTGTCTCGCGAATGGGAGCATAATGAAGGAGCACGATGCGGTGGGATGTTTCCAGGCGGGCGAGTGCGCGCTCCAGCCGCATGGCGTGGTTAACCCCCTCCTGCACGAATGACTTGATCAAGGGCTCACCCCAGGCATTGAGCATGCTGCTGCCAAACCCGCCGCCGAAACCGCAAACACCGGCGAAGCCCACGTCCTGGATCTCGACGCATTCTCCATCGAGCATGGTCACCCCGGCATCCACGAGTGTCTTCGTCACCTTGTCGGCGTGACCTGATTCAAAATCATGATTTCCCAGGACCGCCAGCACCGGGATGCTGACGTGGGTTTTGATGTCGTGGGCCAGGGCCCGGGCTTCCTCCACCTCGCCGTAATCCGTCAGATCGCCGCAGAGCAGCAGCACATCCGCAGCGGCGGAGACCTCGACAAACAGCGCCTGAAGGGAGCCCTGGGAGGATTTGCGATAATGAAGGTCTGCCGTGGCCGCGATCCGCATGAGAATGGTGGAAGGGTTTTAAATCCAATCGCTTCACGCTCGCGCGCCTGCCGTACGGAAATCCGAATAAATGCTCTACGCCCAAGGCCTGCGTGGCGGGCGATTATCGACGAATGCAACCGCCTGAGAACCCACCCTCGAACGCACACGAATTCTACCGCTCCGCCGTGAATGTGCTGTGTTCAGCATCCCTGCCTTTTCTAGTCGGCGGTGCGTATGCGATGCGTGTTCACACCGACATCAGGCGTGACACCAAAGACTTCGATCTGCTGGTGCGTCCGCAGGATTTGGAGCGCACCCTGGAGGTGCTGCGCGAGGCGGGTTTCAACGTGGAGCTGACCTTTTCCCACTGGCTGGCCAAGGTGCGGCAGGGGCCGGTGTTCATCGACATCATCTTTCGTTCCGGCAACGGCTTGTGTGAGGTGGATGATGACTGGTTCAAGTTTGCGCGCATGGGGGAAGTGCTTGGCTTGCAACTGCCGGTGTGCCCTTCGGAAGAGATGCTGTGGCAGAAGGCCTACATCATGGAGCGCGAACGTTACGATGGGGCCGATGTGCAGCATCTGCTGCGAAGCTGCGGCAAAGAAATGGACTGGGAGCGGGTGCTGGCCCGCTTCGGCCCGGACTGGCCCGTGCTGCTGAGCCATCTGGTGCTTTTCACCTATGTGTACCCCGGCGAGAGGGAATCGGTGCCGCATTGGGTGACGGAGCGCATGACCACCATGCTCAAGCAAGGGGACGAAGGCGGGGCAGCGCGGCTCTGCCGGGGGCCGCTACTTTCCCGGCTGCAATATTTAAACGATGTGGAGCAGTGGGGTTACACCGATGTGCGCACCGAACCCAAGGTGCACATGACTGATGCCGAAATCCAGCTTTGGACAGAGGCCGCGCGAGAGGCCGAGGGTTGATGCGAGGGCGCAGCATTGAGCGTGGTTTTCGGAGATCTAAAAAACACGATTGCTACGCCTAAGAGGGGCGCCACGCCCGATAAGAGGATGAGTTCACCACCTGATCCTCTCTCCCATGAGTCTCTCCTTAAAACCCGCCAATCTGAAACGTTACCGCGATCTGCTGATGCTGTTCTACAAGTACGGGCATGGCGACCTCGTCAAAAACGCGCCGGTGATCGATGATCCGCTGCCCCATGCGCCGCCGGCGCCAATGCCGCTGGAGGCACGCACACTGGCGGAAGATATTGAAAAACTCGGCCCCACCTACATCAAGCTGGCGCAACTGCTCTCCACACGCTCGGACTTTGTACCGCAGGGCTACATGGATGCGCTTTCGCGGCTGCAGGATCATGTGGAACCGTTTTCATTTGAGCAGGTGCAGGCCATTGTTTCCATGGAAGTGGGGGCGCGCCTTTCGAAAGCCTTCATTGAGTTTGATCCCGTGCCCATCGCGGCTGCTTCGCTGGGCCAGGTGCACCGGGCGGTGCTGCGCGATGGCAAGCAGGTGGTCGTCAAGGTACAGCGGCCGGACGCACGGCAGAACGTGTCTGAAGATCTGGAGGCCATGACAGAACTCGCGGCCTTTCTGGAGGTGCACACCGAAATGGGCCACCGTTACGGACTGGTGCAAATCGTGGAGGAACTGCGCAAATCTCTGCTGCGTGAACTCGACTACCGGCTGGAGGCGATGAACCTGCTTCTGATGCGCGAGAACCTCAGCGCCTATGAGCACATCCTCGTGCCTGCGCCGGTGGAAGACTACTCAACCGGACGCGTGCTGACGATGGAACACGTCAGCGGTCAAAAGATCACGAAATTCAGTCCATTGATCCGTGTCGATATCGACGGGGACGCGCTGGCTGAAGAACTGTTTCAGGCTTACTTGCATCAGATTCTGGTTGTGGGGGTGTTTCACGCCGATCCGCATCCGGGAAACATTTTCCTCACCGAAGATCATCGGATCGCCCTGCTGGATCTTGGCATGGTGGGGCGTGTGGGCCGTAACATGCAGGACCTTCTTCTCAAGCTGCTGCTGGGCATCAGCGAGGGCAATGGAGACGAAGCCGCAAAGGTGGCCGAAAAAATGGGCGAGCCGGAGGACGATTACGATTCTCTCACCTTCAAACGCCGCATTGCCGATGTGGTCAGCCAGCAGCGCACGGCGAATCTGACCGACCTTCAGATCGGCAAGGTGGTGCTGGAAGTGCAACGAATCGCGGGCGACTGCCATCTGCGCGTGCCACCGGAGTTCACCCTTTTGGGCAAGACATTGCTCAATCTGGATCTCGTCGGCCGCACCCTGTCGCCGACCTTTGATCCCAATGAATCGGTGCGCCGCAATTCGGCGAAGATCATGCACGAGCAGGCGCTCAAAAGCTTCTCCTCGGGCAATCTTTTTGGGCTGATGCTGGAGGCGAAGGAGTTTCTGGAAAAGCTGCCTTCGCGGCTCAATCAACTGCTGGATCTGGTCTCCACCAACAAGCTTCGCATCAAGGTGGACTCGTTTAACGAGAATCTCATTGTCACGACGCTGCAGAAGATCGCCAACCGCATCACGCTGGGGCTCATCCTGGCCTCATTGATCGTGGGGGCGGCGCTGCTCATGCGCGTGGACACCGCCTTCCGCATCTTTGGTTATCCCGGGGTGGCCATGCTGTTGTTCTTTTTGGCCGCAGGCGGTGGCCTGGCGCTGGCATTGCAGATTGTGAGGAGTGACCAGACGAAGCGATGAGTGAAGCCGAATAATGGTGCGGCCGCCCACTGGCTGACGCGCAGCAGGAATGCCTTGTGCGATTCTTTGACGTGCGCGGCGCATCTGCGCCGGAGCCGTCCTGAGATGAACAACCCTCCGCCAGCTTCAGTGAAAGCCCACAAGCAGCGCGTGCTGGTGATTGATGCGCATCCCCGCGCTGACAGCTTCTGCCAAGGGCTGGTGGCTGCAGCGGCGAATGGCGCCAGCGCAGCCCAGCATGAGGTGCGCTGGCTCGCCTTGCGCGAGCTGAACTTTGATCTCAATCACAAAGGGCAGGCGCTGGAGCCCAGCCTGGAGCACTCCCGGCAGGAACTGCTGTGGGCTGATCACCTTCTGATTGTTTATCCCGTGTGGTGGGGCTCCATGCCTGCTTTGTTAAAAGGCTGGCTGGACCGCGTGCTGCAGCCCGGCTTTGCCTTCGCCGAACGTGAGGATGGAGGGTGGGAGGGATTGCTGGGAGGGAGATCGGCCACCCTGATCGCCACCATGGACACACCGCGCTGGATCTTTGGGGGCATGCTGCATTCGTGCAGCATCCGCGCGCTGAGAGATGCGACGCTGCGGTTTTGCGGCGTGAGTCCGGTACGTGTGCTGCTCTTCTCTCCCATCCGCACCTCCACGCCAGAGCTGCGGCGGCACTGGCTGGAGCAGGCCCGGCTTGAGGGGCATGATCTGGAGAAGAACCTTCGGACCGGATGGCGGCCGCGGCTGCGGGCCTGGCTGCAGGCGGTGCGTCCGCAGTTTTATCTTTTTCCCTGGCTGGCGCTGACGGCAGGGGCCGTGAGCGCTGCGGCAGCGCGTGGGGATTCGCTCCAGTGGATGCCTTATCTTTTGTGCTGGGCCGCAGCGTGGCTCCTGGAAGGAATCGCGGTGCTGACAAATGAGATCCATGATGAGGAGACAGACATTTTGAACCGCAACAGCGGACCCTTTACCGGCGGCTCGCGGGTGGTGGTCCAGGGCCGCATGAGCATGGCTCAGTTGCATTATGGCAGAAAGGTGGCCGGCGGATGTCTGGCCTTGGTCGGTCTGCTGCTTGTGTTCGCCCATGGGGCCAATCTGCCAGGAGTGTTTGCTCTCCTGCTCATGGGGCTGGTTCTGAGCATTGGGTACACGGCGCCGCCGCTGAAGCTGTCCTACCGCACCTTGGGCGAATTTGACGTGGCGCTGACGCATAGCGCCCTGATGGTATTGCTGGGGCATTGCTCGCAGGGTGGGGGAGGAGAGCTGCGGCCCTGGCTGATTGCCGCCCCGATGTTTTTCTCCATTCTTCCCGCGATCATTCTCGCCGGCTTTCCAGACATGGAGGCCGACATCGCTGCGGGCAAAAAAACGCTGGTGGTGCGTTTTGGGCGGCGCGCCGCGGCGACAGCGGCCCTTTGCGCCACCTTTGTTGCGGCGATTTTACATGCAGCACTCTTTACCAGTCCGGCGTGGTTCTTTCTCGCGCTGCTCATTCATTGCGGCGCGCTGATGCTGGCGCTGGCAGCTTGCGTGCGGCAGCAGCGCGCAGGCCGTATCAACGGTCTGCTGGCGCTGGCGCTCTCCTACATGATGTGGTTCGTCTGGGTGCCATGGTTTCACTCTTCCTCGTGAATGTGAGCCGTTTTCCGCAGAGATTTTTCAAACCAGACGGCCATCGTTGCTGGCTGCGGCGATTTGGACGAATATGAGCAAGCTCCCCGATCCCGCCGAAAGCCGTCAGGTTGATCATGCGATCGAACCTTTGATCTATCGAAGGTGGTCGCCCCGTGCGCTGAGCGGCGAGCCGATCTCCGAGGAGGAACTGCTGAGGTTGTTTGAAGCCGCGCGCTGGGCACCTTCCACCTACAATGAACAGGAATGGCGTTTCCTGTATGCAAAGCGTGAGACGCCGCAGTGGCCTGCATTCTTCGACCTGCTGATGAAGGACAACCAGACTTGGTGCGAGAACGCGGCGATGCTGGTGGTCATCCTCGCCCACAAGGTGTTCGCGAAGAACGGCAAACCCAATCCGGTGCACTTGTTTGACTGTGGCAGCGCGTTTGAAAACCTGGCGCTGCAAGGGACGGCGATGGGGCTTGTTGTGCATGGCATGGCGGGCTTTGATTTTGAGCGCGCCAAGCGCGAACTCAAGGTGCCGGATGATTACGACGTGGCTGCGATGTTAGCGGTGGGGCGTCCTGGCGATCCGGAAAATTTGCCTGACAAGCTGCGTGAGATGGAGGTTCCTTCTGGTCGCAGGCCGGTCAAAGACAGCATTCACGAAGGGCCATATGAATCTGCCTGAGCAAGCAGATCCACTCCAAACGGCCATGAAAATATCCATTCTCATTCTCCTTCCTTCCCCATCCAAGCAGGGACAGGAGGAACGACCACCCTTGATGGCCGCCACTCAGTGGAAGCATCCAAGCCCTCAGCCAGAAGGAAAGAACAGACGTCCGCCACATCGGAAAAGGAATCTCAATCAGTCCGATCCATAAGCGCGCCCGTTTCTTGTGATGCCATTGCATCGGAACGTCAAAGTGTCGGGCAGGCATGAACACATCCATGCCGAGGTTTGAAACGATGTGAGTGTGACAACCCCTGACACGCTATGCCACGCGGAGACAAATCCAGCTACACCGACAAGCAAAAACGCAAGGCTGAACACATCGAGGAGGAATACGAAAAACGTGGTGTCTCCAAGAAGGTGGCTGAAAAGCGCGCCTGGGCCACCGTGAACAAAACCTCGGGCGGCGGCAAAAAAAGCGGCTCTGGAAGAGGCAAGGCCGAGAATAAGGAACCCGCGCGCAAAGGCGGGAAAAAAGGCGGCAAGGCGGCCGCCTCACGTCCGGCATCGAAACGCTCGGCCTCGGCGCGCAAAGCCGCGGCCACCCGAAAAAAACGTGCGTCCAAGTCCTGAGGCATTCCCTGGCTGCCATCGCAGCTTTTCATCAACACTCAATCCACGGAGAACTGATCGACGATGTGGACACAACTCAACGATTTGTTTGGTCTGGACCGTTCGGCACAGGAGCTTGAGTTCCGCCAGATGCTCCCACGTGCTCTGGTGGTTTTCATCTCGGGCATCGTGATGGTGCGAATGGCCGACAAAAGGTCCTTTGCCAAGAAATCGGCCTTCGATGTTCTTCTCATTTTGATCCTGGGCTCCATCATGGGAAGATCCATCACGGGTTCGGAACGTTTGTTCCCAACCATCGGCGCCTGCTTCTTTTTGATTCTGCTTCATCGGCTCATGAGTCTCGCCGCCTGCCGCTGGCCGGTTTTTGAGAAGATGGTCAAAGGCCACACCGATGTGCTGGTGAGGGACGGCCACGTGCTGACCCAAACACTCAGGGTCCATCATATCAGTGAGGAGGATCTTGCTGAACAGCTCCGCCTGAAAACCAGGCTCTCTGACATCAAGGATGTCAGCATCGCCAGTCTGGAGCGCAGCGGCGAAATCAGCTTCATCAAGAAAGACGGCTGAAGCCCATCAATCACCGCCATGAAAACACGATCCACCGAGAATCCTCCAAGAGATGCCACCCATGAAGAGAAAATCCGTGGACGGCTGCTGCTGGCCGCTGCTGCGATTACAAGCGGGGCTGCAGGGGTGCTCATCTCGCGGAATTTCTTTGAGACTGACAAGAAGATCCAGCACAAGATTCACACCAGTTATGCGGTGGGAGATCCGCCCTTCTGCCGAACGATGAGCCATCTGCTCGGGCCTCCACTCCTGGACGGAAACACGGTGGAAACTCTGGAGAACGGGCGGAGGATATTTCCGGCCATGCTGGCCGCCATTTCCAGTGCGCAGCGGTCGATCACTTTTGAAAACTTTGTGCTTTCAGACGGCTCGGTCTGGCGACGGTTTGCACACGCGCTGGCGGAGCGCGCACGGGCCGGGGTCAAGGTGCATTTCCTTCAGGATGCCATGGGCTGCAACTGCCTGCATGGCGAAGAATTGGCCATGCTGCAACGTGCGGGCGCCGAAGTGGAGATCTACCGTTACATGAAGCTCACTCGATTCAATCAGCGTACGCACCGGAAAATTCTGGTGATCGACGGCCGGGTGGGTTTCACCGGCGGTGTGGGTATTTCCGACGACTGGGATGGCGATGCGGATCTGCCGATGCGCTGGCGGGACACCCACTACCGGCTGGAAGGACCGACGGTTGCGCAACTGCAGCAGGCGTTCATGGACAACTGGATGGAGACGCGTGCGGTGGTGCTGCATGGCGACGACTATTTTCCACCATTGCACCCAGTGGGCGACACCACCTGCCAGGTGTTCAAGAGCTCCGCCAGCGAAGGAGGCGAAAACGCCCGGCTGATGGTGCTTCTGTCGATCGCGGCCGCCCGCAAATCGGTCCGCATCGGCAACGCTTATTTCATTCCTGACAATCTCACCATTCAAACGCTGGTGGCGGCATGCCAGCGAGGAGTCGAGGTGGAGATCATTGTGCCCGGTCCTTTGATCGACGAGAAACTCGCACGTCTGGTGGGCCAGTCGCGCTGGGGGCCGCTGCTGGAGGCCGGGGTGCGCATTTATGAATACCGGCCCGCGCTCTACCACTGCAAATACATGGTGGTGGACGGATGCTGGGCCTCTGTGGGCTCGGCAAATCTGGACAACCGCTCGCTGCGCCTGAATGCGGAGGCGAATATCAACGTGCATGACGCGAATTTTGGCATGGAGCATGAGGCGATTTTTGAGAAAGACCGGTCCGCCTCCAAAGAGATCACGCTGCGTTCCTGGCGGAACCGCCCGCTGCGTGAAAAGGCCTTGGGCATGCTCGGCTCGCTTCTGCGCACGCAGATGTAAAATCAGCTCAGTTCCAGATCAGCGATCACCGGCAGGTGATCGGATGCCAGCCGGGTCAGCGGCGTGCGTGGGACGGAGACGTCGAGCACGCGGATGTCCGCGCTGACAAAGAGATAGTCGAGGCGCAGAAAGGGGAAGCGTGAGGGAAAGGTGCGGCGGAGCCGACTCATGCCATGCCGTGCGGCATCACGCAGCCGCGCAGCGCACTGACGATAAACTGGCGACCATGGCGGGGTGTTTAAATCTCCGCAGAAAATGACCCGCTCCTGGCACTGCGGATTGCCCAGCCATTCGTCCCCCAGGAGCGCCTTCATCTGCGCGGCACGCTCACGCCCGCTGAGCCCCAGATGGGTGTTGAGGACCTGGACCTCATGCTCCCCGCATTGGGCTGTGACCCAGAGAGCGCCCCGGGGCTCAAACGCAAGGCGTGCTTTCACGGTCGGCAGCTCGCCTGCGTGGCGGAGTTTCAGTGGGAATTTGCTCAGAATGGCGTCCCCATACATTTCCTCCTTCACCCGAAGGGCGGGATGAAAGTGAAACCGCATGCGCAACTGCTCCGCGATGACGGCCGCCTGGTCCAGACGGCCACTGCGCATGCGTGCCAGATCAAGTTCCTGAATGGCGACGATGTCCGGATCATGCACCGCGATGACTTCGGCAATCCTTGCGTGGCTGAGCTCGCCATCCGTGCCGACGCAGCTATGCGCATTGTAGGTCATCACTCGGAGCCTCTGGGTCATGCCAGAAGATCGCCTCAGTGGCGGCCGACGGATGCAGTGAAAGAACGTGCCAATAAAAAGGGCGTGCCGTCTTTGCAGACGCACGCCCTTGGCTCAGGCGGGTGGATTAGGCGGCCTGGAGGGTGTGGATGGCGCTGCGCGTGCGGAAGTTCTGGCGCAGCTTCTTGAGGCCCAGTTCCATCCGAGTTTTCACGGTGCCCAGCGGTGTGTGCGTGGCCTCCGCCACCTCACGCTGACTCATGCCTTGCAGGAAGGCCAGCTCGATCACCTGCTTCTGAGCCACAGGGAGCAGGGACAGATGCTCGCCGAGCACTCGGCCCATGTCGGCCTGCTCGCAGTCGGCGGCAGAATCCTGGGTGAAGCACTCGGTCTGATGGATGGACTCCTCCATGCGGTCCTTGGCACGGCAGTAGGCCATGGAGCGGCGAAGGTGGTCGATGGCGCGGCGTTTGGCCAGGGTCATCAGCCAGGCCAGCGGGCGTCCTTTGGTGGCGGAGTAATGGTCCGCCTGACGCCAGAGCTCGAAGAAGCATTCCTGAAGGACGTCTTCTGCGGCGGCGTCGTCATTGACGGTGCGCATGATGGCGCTCTTGAGGAGCCGGCGGTAGCGCTGCATCAGCGTTTCCAGAGCTGAGGCATCGCGCTGCTGGATGGAGGCCATGAGGTCTTCGTCCGGTGGCATGTGGGAGTCGAGGTCGTTGTGGGATGTGGACTCGAGGCAGGATGTGGTGGTGAGCGTTTTCATGATGGAATGACATACCCATGCGCACGGCACCCCACAACCCGAGCCCACCCCTTACAAGATGTCAGGCTATGCCTGAGCCCCTGACTCATCCCTCAGGGAGCCCAAATTTCACCTTTTGAAGGCGGGAAGACTCTCTTGATCCGCGGATCAGCGCAGTAATCAGCTTCATGCAGCGGCGTTTTCGTGCGTCGCAACCAAGCTCATTACAGCCAGCCGATGAGAGGCCTGCGAATTTAAAGGCATGAACACCATCCTTCTTGTCATCCTTGTCCTTCTCATCCTCGGCGCTCTTCCTGCATGGCCCTACAGCAGCGGTTGGGGGTATGGCCCAAGCGGCGGCTTGGGCCTCATCCTTGTCATTCTGCTGGTCCTTGCCCTCACGGGAAGAATCTAAGCAGATGAGTCGCCTAACCTGTGAATGAAAGCGCCAGCCAACCCTGCCTCGATACCGCCCCCACAGGTGGTCGCGGGGCAGGCAGGTCTCCGATATGTGCTGGACACCCAGCCTGGAATCAGCCGCAGCCGGCGTGGCGAAACCTTTGTTTACTTGAACCCAGCGGGGCAGCGCCTGCGTGACAAAGCCACTCTCCAACGTATCCGCAGCCTCGCCATTCCCCCAGCGTGGACCGACGTGTGGATCTGCCCGCTGGAAAACGGCCATATCCAGGCGACGGGGCGTGATGCCCGAAGGAGAAAGCAGTACCGCTACCATCCGCGCTGGCAGGCGGTGCGGGACGCGAGCAAATATGAGCGCATGCTGGCATTTGGCGCGGTGCTGCCGCGCATCCGCCAGCGTGTCTCCGCTGATCTGCGGCGGCGCGGCATGTGCCGGCTGAAGGTGATGGCCACTCTGGTGCGGCTGCTGGAGACAACGCTGATCCGCGTGGGCAATGACGAGTATGCGCAGCAGAATGGCAGTTACGGCCTGACCACGCTGCACAATCACCATGCCAAAGTGCGCGCCGCCAAGATCACCTTTTCCTTCAAGGGCAAGAGCGGCATCAGCCACCAGATCGATGTGCATGATCCACACCTTGCCAAACTGGTGCGCACTTGTCAGGAACTCCCCGGCCAGCAGCTTTTTGAATACCTCGATGAGGATGGCACCGTGCATGCGGTGAGTTCCGATGATGTGAACACGTACCTGCGGGAAATCGCGGGCGACGAGTTTTCCGCGAAGGATTTTCGCACCTGGGCGGGGACCATCCTGGCGGCAGTGGCGCTGCGGGAGCTTGCAAAATTTCAATCACTCACGGAGGCGAAGCGGAACATCGTGCAGGCCATCGGCGGAGTGGCGAAAATACTGGGGAACACGGCTGCGGTTTGCCGCCGCTGCTACATTCATCCCGCGATCATTGATGCCTACATCGCGGGCCAGACCATTCCTGCCGCACGGGCTCTCGTTGGGGAGCAGCCTCGCCGCACGACCCGGCTGCGCCCGGAGGAGGCGGCAGTAATGGCGATGCTGCGTCAAACAACACGCGCGAAGCGCAAATGATGAGGCCGTCGCCTTAGGCTGCTGCGGCACCCTTTACCGGCGGCGTGGCGGAAGACGCAGGAGTGGCGGTCTGCTGCGCGGGTTTAGGTCCTTGAGGAGGAGATGAAACCGTGGGCTGGGGCCGGGCGATCTGTTGCGCCCATGATTGTGCCGCCTCTTTGACCATTCGATGCACGAAGAGAATCTTGCGCGCGGTCTGGGGCGAGAAGATGAACGGGTACAGAGTCGTGTACCCCAGGCTGGCCGCCATTTCATTCAGGGCAGGGGAGAGTTTGGCCCAGTCATTGAGCGTGCTCAGAAAGCTGGCATCCTCACCCGGGGCATCCGCCATCACTTGCTCAGACCGCAATGGGGTAAAGGGGATGGGAACGCTTTTGCTGGACCAGCCAAACGAAGCTGCGGTTTCCACGCCATCGACAATGTGCAGATACTGCGCCCATGTTTCCGCCCAGTCCTCCCACGGATGGGAGGTGGCATAGGCGCTGATGTGGGTGGTGGCCCACGTCGCTGACGGCCCGTTGGCATAATAGCGTGCCAGCGCCGCATTGTAGTCCTCCCGCTCGTCTCCGAAAAGTGTGCGGAACTCGGTCAGCAGCGGGTCATCCGCAGCGGACGCGGAGAAAAAGCGGTCCCAGTAGTAATGCCCCAGTTCATGCCTGAAATGCCCGACCAGTGTCCGGTAAGGCTCTCCCAGATTGTGCCGCTGGCGTTCGCGGTAGAGATCATCCGCCTCATTCAGATTGAGGGTGATGACGCCGTTGTCATGCCCCGTCATCACACAAAGCGCGGGAATGGGGGTGAGGAAATCGAAGGCCAGGCCCTCAGGTTTTTGTTTCCTGGACGCAGGAGCGATGCCCAGGCGCGCGAGCGTGTAGATCGCCCTTCGTTTCGCTGCTTCCATTTTCCGCCACGACTCCTGGTTTCCAACCACGCTCAGATCCGGCACCATGTGATTCAAATCACAGGCGGCGCAATACTCGGGATCACCGGCGGGTACGAGCCAGTTGCACACACCGAACTCGGTGCCATTGCGGCATTGGACGCGCTCTTTGGAAACGGGAATCATGCCATTTTTTGCCAGATCATAGCCCACCGTGCTGCCGCACTTCAGGCAGAGGGAGTTTTCAAAAAAAAGCGTGTTGCCACAGGTGCAGCTAAAATGGGTCATGGGAGAAAGTGTGCGTTGTTAGGATGCCAATTTCATCGAACTCCGGCAGCCCTCCGGCCTTGCCGGGTTCCAGCGGTCCACCACGATCCACGTCTCAAAACTTCCAGGGCCAAGCGATCCTCACAAAAAGGGCCGGCATGAGATCCATATCTCATGCCGGCCCGTTGAGAGGGTTTGTTTTACTCACACTCGTCGCATTCTTCATCCATGTACCGCTTGATCTCTTCACGAGATTCGCCGGTGCGCTTCTGGATGCGGCCGATGAGTTCGTCTCCCTTGCCTTCTGCAAACTGGAGGTCGTCATCTGTGAGGTCAGCCCATTTTTGCTTGAGCTTGCCCTTGAGAATGTTCCAATTTCCTTTGGTTTCTGTCGCATTCATAACCGTGTGGGGTGTTTGTGTTTTAGTGTTAAGCCGCGTTGCGGCGACATAGAGCTTTCGTTTCATACCCGAGGTTTCCATGTCAGGCAGAAGCCTCGCCAGGGGCTAGGGGTGAGTATTGCTCAGCACTTGCATGACGTCCTCATTTTGACAGACGCGGAGCATGCTGGAGCCGCGATTCAGAGGCAATCCCATGAGAGCTATCTGGAAAGGCACCATCAGCTTTGGTCTGGTCTCCATCCCTGTCTCGCTGTATCCCGCGATCCGGCGTGAAGAACTCCAGTTTCGCCTGCTGCGGGGCTCGGATCTCAGCCCGGTAAATTACAAACGCGTGGCTGAGAAAGACGGCAAGGACGTGCCGTGGAAGAGCATTGTGAAAGGCTACGAATATGAAAAGGGCAAGTTTGTGGTGCTCAAGGAGGAAGACTTCAAACGGGTGGACGTGGAGGCCACGCAGACGGTGGAGATCATGAATTTTGTGGAGCTGGCGGACGTGGATCCACTGCTGTTTTACAAGCCCTACCATCTGGAGGCTGGCAAGGGCGGCGGCAAGGCTTACATCCTCCTGCGGGACGCGCTCGTTAAGAGCGGCAAGATCGCCATTGCGCATGTGGTGATCAAAACGCGGCAGCATCTGGCCGCGATCAAGCCGCAGGACAAAAACCTCATGCTGGAGCTGATGCACTTTCCCGATGAGCTGCGGGACAAGTCAGAGCTCAAGGCGCCGGAAGGCAAAGCTCCTGCGAAAGCGGAGATCAACATGGCTGAAAAGCTGATCGAAAGCATGACGACGCCGTGGAAGCCGGAGGAGTATGAGGATGAATACCGGAAGTCCCTGGAGAAAATGATCGAGGACAAGGTCGCGCATGGCGACGCAAAACCGGTGAAAGCCGCGAAGACCAAGCGCCCCGGCAATGTGATCGACCTGGTCTCCGTGCTGCAGGAAAGCCTGAACGCCTCCAAGTCCAAACGGAGCGGTGGGCATGGAGGCAAGACCACGCGCAAGCCAGCAGCGGCAAAGCATTCGAAAAGCCGGAGAAAGGCGGCATGATCCCTGCGCATGTCTCTTCGAGAATACCAGAAGAAGCGGGACTTTAAAAAAACCGCCGAACCCCCGGGCAAACGAGAGCGGAGCGGCGGGGTGCGTCGGTTCGTGGTACAGAAACATGAGGCCTCTCATCTGCACTATGACTTTCGGCTCGAGCTCGATGGCAGCTTGAAATCATGGGCGGTGCCGAAGGGCATGCCTTTTGCCAAAGGTGAAAAACGACTGGCGGTGCAGGTGGAGGATCACCCTGTCTCCTACATCCATTTCGAAGGCCCTATTCCTCAAGGACAGTATGGCGGGGGGACGGTGATGGTGTGGGACACCGGCACGTATGAGCCGGCATCAAAAACACCCCTCAAAGAACTGGAGGGTGGCAAGCTGCACTTCACCCTGCACGGCACGAAGCTGGAGGGGGAATGGTATCTGGTCCGGCTTCGCAATGAGAAGCAGTGGCTGCTCATTCGCGGCGGGGATGACATGAAACCGGTGAGCAACCGCATGGATAACACTTCCGCCTTGTCGGGCCGCAGCATGAAGCAACTGGCCGATGCGGAGCCGTGGACGAGCTCCCGCAAAAAGAAAGGGGCACCGGCGGAGCCCGAGGCTGTGAAGCCCAAAAAGATCGCAAGTCCGCGCAAAAAGAGCGCTGAGCCCTCCGCCGCCGCCTCTGCCTTGTACGTTGAGCCCATGAAAGCCAGGCCGGCGTCATCCCCACCTGTGGACGACGACTGGATCTACGAGGTGAAATTTGACGGCTTCCGTGCGCTGACCCTCAAGCATGGCCGGAATATGTTTCTCATGTCGCGAACCGAGAAAGACATGACGGACAAGTTTCCGGAAGTGACGGAGGCACTCCTTGAACTCGGACTGCCGGACTGCGTACTCGATGGAGAAATCGCCGCACTGGATGAGAAAGGCCGCTCATCGTTTCAACTGCTGCAGGCCTATGACCTGGGCCAGGAGCAGCCGCCGCTGTGCTACTATGTCTTTGACCTGCTGCGATTGAAAAAGCGCGACCTCACGGACCTGCCTTTGGTCAAACGCAAAGCGATGCTGCGCGAGCTTTTCAAAGACTCTGCGGTGATTCGTTACTCCGCCTCTCTCGAAGGCAACGCCACGGAGCTCCTGAAGCAAGTAAAGAAATTCGGGCTGGAAGGGCTCATCGGCAAACGACCGGACTCGACTTATGAGGCTGGGCGCCGCAGCGGGCAGTGGATCAAGCTGAAGATCAATCAGGAGCAGGAAGTCGTCATCGGCGGCTTCACTGCACCCGGGGGCAGCCGCAAGCACATCGGTGCTCTCATTTTGGGCGTGCACGCGGAAGGCGGGCTGCAGTGCGTGGGCAAGGTAGGCACGGGATTCAATGAGCGTCTGCTGCAAGAACTGCATGAACAGTTTCAGCCGCTCATCCAAAAGAAATGCCCCTTTGCCAACCTGCCGGCAGACCGCAGCGGGCGCTGGGGGCAGGGCATTACGCAGGCTGAAATGAAGAACTGCACGTGGCTGAAGCCCCGCCTCGTCTGTCAGGTGAAGTTTGCCGAGTGGACGCGCGACCAGCGGCTGCGCCAGCCGGTGTTTCTGGGCCTGCGTGAGGACAAGCCTGCACGCGAAGTCGTACGTGAAGCAACCACAGCAGCATGAGTCAAAACACACAGCTCGAAGTGAATGGCGTGAAGGTGCCCGTGAGCAACCTGGACAAGGTGATGTATCCTGACACGGGCTTCACCAAGGGGGATGTCATTCACTACTACATCCGCATCGCCGAGCAGATGCTGCCCCATTTGAACGCGCGGGCGCTCACGCTGAAACGCTATCCTGATGGCGTGAAAGGATTCTTCTTTTATGAGAAGCAGTGCCCGCCCCACCGGCCACGCTGGGTCAAGACCACGCAGGTGGAGAAGACGGGCGGGCAGATCGACTACTGCATGATCAATGATGTGCCGTCGCTGGTTTGGGCGGCCAATCTGGCCAATCTCGAGTTTCACACCTTCCTCCACCGCAAGACCGCCGTCACGCGCCCCACCGTGCTGGCCTTTGATCTCGACCCCGGCCCCCCAGCGGACATCCTGACCTGCTGCCAGGTGGGCCTGCTGCTGAAGGATTGTTTTGACTCGCTCGGCCTGCAGTCGTTTCCGAAGACCTCCGGCTCCAAGGGCTTGCAAGTGTATGTGCCGCTGAACACGCCGGTCACCTACGCACGCACCAAAGCCTTTGCCTCAGCCGTCGCACGGGCGCTGGAAAGCGAGTGCCCGGATCTGGTGGTGCACAAAATGCTCAAAAAGCTGCGGGAGGGCAAGGTGCTGGTGGACTGGAGTCAGAATGATGACCACAAAACCACCGTGAGTGTGTACTCGCTGCGCGCCAAGGATCGTCCCACCGTTTCCACTCCGGTGACATGGGCCGAAGTGGTCTCCGCGTGGAAGCGTGGGAAGAAGCTGTCGTTTGAAGCGGATGAGGTGCTGAAACGCGTGAAGAAGCACGGCGACCTCTTCGCGCCGGTGCTGGAACTGAAGCAAAAGCTGCCTGCCCTCAAAGCGCTGGGCTGAGGCGGACACCCCAAAACGCATTTCCTCATGAAGAAACCCGTCATGCACATCGGCATTTCCGGCTGGACCTACGCGCCCTGGCGCGGCGGACCTTTTTATCCGAAAAAGTGGCCTCACAAGCGCGAGCTCGAATATGCCTCGCAACATGTGGGCACCATCGAGATCAATGGCTCCTTCTACTCGCTGCAAAAGCCTGACAGCTACCGCCACTGGTATGACGTGACTCCGGAGGAATTTGTCTTCTCGGTCAAAGGTGGACGTTACATCACGCATGTGAAGCGGCTCCGCGATGTGGAGGCGCCGCTGGCGAACTTCTTTGCCTCGGGTCCGCTTCTGCTGCGGGAGAAACTGGGACCGTTCCTCTGGCAGCTGCCTCCCAGCCTGCGCTATGACCGCGAGGTGATCGAGGCTTTCTGCAAGCTGCTGCCGCGCGATGCACGCGCCGCTGCAGCCCTGGCGCGGAGGCATGATGATTTTCTCAACGGCCGGGCAGGAACATCCGCCAAACCCAATCATCCCCTGCGGCATGCGGTGGAGGTGCGGCATGATTCGTTCAAGAACCGTGAGTTTGTCGAGATGCTGCGACGGCACAACATTGCGTTGGTTGTCGCCGACACCGCCGGGAAGTGGCCTGTGATGGAGGATGTGACGGGCGACTTCATGTATGTGCGGCTGCATGGCGACGAGAAACTTTATGAGAGCGGTTACACCGCCAGGGCGCTGGATGAATGGGGACGAAAGATCCGCGCCTGGCACCGCGGCGTCACTCCCACCGCGAGCCGCCTGCATGCTCCCAGAGCTGCTGCCCGCAAAAGCGGACGTGATGTGTATGTGTACTTCGACAATGACATCAAAGTGCATGCGCCGCACGACGCAATGACGCTGGCGAAGCAACTGGGAACCGGACCGGCGCTTACTGACGAATGAGGCCATGCCTCGCCTTCAGGGAGCAGGTGGCTTTGTTTCACCACTGGTCGAAGGGCGCTGGTCGGCGGTCGACTTGTCGGGAACGCCTCGGGTGAGGAAGTCGCTGAGCGAAAGGGAGATGAGAAGGGCCAGCCAGAAGAAGCCGATGAAGACAAAGAGACGCAGCACCGGGCCGGCCTGGCGGACATGCATGAAAAATAGCAGGATGAGAGCGGCCTTCATCAGCGAGATCAGCATGGCGGCGGCGACATTGAAGGGGCCGAGATTGACATAGGCGGCCCCCACCGTCAGCAGCAGCAGGACGAGCAGTGCGCCGCACACCAAGGCATAATGTCTGACGGGAGTCATGCGGCGCGCCCTCCCAGGTAAATAAGTGGAAAGAGGAAAACCCAAACGAGATCGACAAAGTGCCAGTAGAGACCGAGTTGCTCCATGGCGATGGAGAAGCGCTCTTTGCGCACGGTCAGCTTTGCGCGCAGGATGAAGACGGCGATCAAGCCGAGCCCGATGATGACATGCAGCAGATGCATGCCGGTCATCAAAAAATAGAGGTAGAAGAACATCTGCGCCTGCTGTGGATCGGCCCCGTCCAGATGGAATGAAGCGCCGGGAAGAAGGCCCTCGTGTATTTCATGGCTGTATTCAAAGCACTTGATGCCGACAAAGGCGCCGCCGAGCAGCAGTGTGACGAGCAGGCTGCGCACCACTTTGGCGCTGTCTTCAAGGAGGTTTGCCGAGCGCACCGCGAGGGCCATGGTGAAGCTGCTGATCAAAAGCAGGGCGGTGTTGACACCTCCGGCCAGGATGAGGGTGTGCCTGCTGGCGGTCATGAACGCGTCCGGAAAGTTGATGCGGAACACGATGTAGCCGAGAAACATGGGGCCAAAGAAGAGCACCTCCATGCCAAGGAAGCCCCACATGCCCAGGGTGGCGGCCTCGCGCTGCTGAGAGAAGCTGGTGAATGGGGGGGCAGTGCTGTCGCTGGGATGACTCATCGTGGATCAGGCGTCTGCCGCCTCCTCGGTGGGGTGATAGTTGTAGGGATCTTCGGTGACCACCGGAGCGATGGTGAAGTTTTCCTCCGGTGGTGGCGAGGCGGTGGTCCATTCAAGGCCCGTGGCCTGCCAGGGATTGGGTCCGGCATCACGGCCATACCGCAGGGACCACAGCAGATAGACCAGAGGAAGGAGATACCCCACGGCCAGAATCGAGGCTCCGGCCGAGGACAGCACATTGAGCGTCTGAAACTCCGGTGCGTAGATGTGGTAGCGGCGTGGCATGCCCAGATACCCAAGAATGAACTGGGGGAAGAAGGTGAGATTGAACCCGCCGAAAATGAAGAGTGCCGAGAGCTTCGCCGGCCATTCGGGATAAAGTTTTCCGGTGATCTTGGGCCACCAGAAATGCAGACCGCCGAGATAGGCCATGACCATGCCGCCGACCATGATGTAATGGAAATGAGCGACGACGAAGTAGGTGTCCGTGAGATGCACATCCACCGCGAGGGCGGCAAGGAACAGGCCCGTGAGCCCGCCGATGGTGAAGAGACCCAGAAATCCCAGGGCGTAGAGCAGGGGAGTTTGAAACCAGATGGAGCCGCGGTAGAGCGTGGCGGTCCAGTTGAAGACCTTGATTGCGGACGGGATCGAAACCAGAAAGCTCAGCAGTGAAAAAATCATGCCGGCATAGATCGACTGGCTGCTGACAAACATGTGGTGCCCCCAGACGAGGAAGCCGAGCACGGCAATGGCGATGCTGGCATAGGCGACGATGCGATAACCAAAGACCTGCTTGCGGGCAAAGCAGGCGATGATCTCACTGGTGACGCCCATGCCCGGGAGAATCATGATGTAAACGGCAGGATGGCTGTAGAACCAAAAGAGGTGCTGGAAGAGCAGCGGATCACCGCCGATGGCGGGATTGAAAATGCCGATGCCAAAGGCACGCTCCAAGGCGACGAGAACGAGGGTGATGGCGAGCACCGGCGTGGCGAGGACAAGGATGATGCTGGTGGCATACAAGGACCAGACAAACAGCGGCAGGCGAAACCAGATGAGACCGGGAGCGCGCAGCTTGTGCGTGGTCACGATGAAATTCAGACCGGTGATGATGGAGCCAAATCCCGCGATGAACACCCCCATGACCATGGCGATCACGTGGCCATTCGCATAGGTGGAGCTGTAAGGAGTGTAGAAGGTCCAGCCGGTGTCCACCCCGCCGTGGATGATCGCCCACAAGGCAAGTGCCGCACCCGCCATGAAGAGATACCAGCTCAGCAGATTCAGACGCGGAAAGGCCACGTCACGCGCGCCAAGCATCATGGGCAGCAGGAAGTTTCCCAACACCGAAGGCACGGATGGAATGAGGAAAAACCACACCATGATGACGCCATGCATGGTGAAGAGTTTGTTGTAGGTCGAGGAGGCGAAAAGATCCCCCTGCGGGGTGAGGAGTTCCATGCGCATCATCGTCACAGCCACACCGCCAATGAGGAAGAACAAGGTGATGGAGACGAGGTACAGGATACCGATGCGCTTGTGATCCGTGGTCAGCAGCCAGGAGCGCACCGAGTGCTCATGGAGGTAGTCCGGGCCTTCAAGCGGCGGCTGCATCTCTGCCTGGGGAGTGCTGATGCTCATCGGGTGCCTCCTTGTTCCTGGCTGAGAGTTTTAATGTAGGCGATCAGTTGCATGATCTCCTCCTCGGAGATTTGACCCTGAAAGGTGGGCATCTTGGGTTCATAGCCGGCGGTGATTTGTTTGTTGGGCAGCAGGATTGAATCATGCAGGTACTGTTCGTCGGCGATGACCGTGGTGCCGTCACTCAAAGCGACGGGATGCCGGTAGATGCCCGTGAGCAGGGGAGAGCGCACGGTGGACTGGGGCGAGTGGCAGCCGCTGCAACCCCGTGCGACAAAGAGCCTCGCCCCTGCCTGCGCGAGGGATTCCCCGCCCGCCAGTCCCTCCATCCAGCGGGCATGCTCGGCGGGTTGCTGCACGTAAACCCACCCGCCCATTTGAGAATGGTCGCCACCGCAGTACTCCGCGCAAAAGAGATGGTATTTGCCGGGTCGTCTGGGGATGAACCATTCGGTGGTGTAGCGGTCCGGCAGCACATCCTGTTTGGTGTGGAAGGCTGGCACATAGAAATCATGAATCACATCCTGGGAGGTCATGATGAGTTTCACCGGCTGATCGACCAGCAGATGCAGCTCATTGATTTCACTGCGGCCATTGGGATGCTGGATCTTCCACATCCATTGCTTGCCCACGACGTAGATTTCCGCCGCATTGGCAGGGGGGCTGGACATGCGGAAATACACCAGCGCGGCCCAGATGAAGATGGCGGTGAAGGCGATGAGGGTGAGGCTCGACCAAATCACCTCCAGAAGAACGCCGCTCCTTTTTGCGGGCGGTCTTTTTGCGAGTGAGCCCGCCCGATAGCGAATGCAGAAAAAGGTGATGGTGACAAAAAGAGCCAGCGCCACCGCCCCGCATGCCAGCGTCATCGTCCAAAAGATTTCATCGACGGAGCCCGCGAAGTTTGAGGCAGGCTCGGGCAAAAACGGCAGAGCTGTCAGCGCGGAAGGTGCATTCGGGGGACGGGCATCGGCGTTGCTTCTCTTTCGGCCTAAGGCGAAGATCATCCCCACGACGGCAGCGATGGTGCCGATGCCGCCGATCTGCAGCGCCCGCCTGATGATCAGGGTGTAACGACCTGTGTTCGGATCGTAGTGAAAGCAGAGAAGCAGCAGCCGCTCTGCCAGTGTGCCTGTCTTGTTTTGGGATGCTGCCACCAGCGCCTGATTGAATTCTTTGGGCGGATACTCGATGCCGAGAAAGTAGCGCGAGATGACTCCCTCCGGCGTGAGAATCACGACTCCACTGGGGTGGGCGTATTGCTTGCTCACGGGATCATAGACGTAGTGATAACCCACAGCCCTGCAGAGCTGCTCGATGGACGACTTGTCCCCGGTGAGGAAATGCCATCCCTGCTGCGATCCCGGACGGCCGTAGCGGGTCACATACGTTTGTTTCTTGGCCTGGGCGAGGGCGGCGTCTTCCTGCGGATCAATGCTGACAATCACGATCTCAAAATCACGTCCGGCATTCTGTCGCAGATTGCGCACGCTTTCGAGCATGGCATTGATAACCACGGTGCAGAGATTGGGACAGCGGTAGTAGGCCGGGACAAGGACGACGGGCCGCGCTCCGAAAAAAGCACCCAGCCTCACAGGTTTACCCGATTCATCGCGAAAGGTGGCATTCAAGGGAACGCGCTCCTTGAGATTCTGCTCAAAGCTGACGTGCCCCAGTTGTTCCTTGGTCACCTCCTGTCCCCATGCGATGCTGAAGGGAAACATGAAAATCGCCATCATGAGCGGACGCAGCATCGCATTCATGGCGGTCCTCCCTGGCTTGCGTTTGGCTGGCGTGCAGGCAGGCCGCGCTGAAGGGTGAGTTCCATGGCCTGCTCGATCGGAATTTCAACGATGCCTGCCTGACGGTCCACCCACCGATAGCGGTTCAGCTCCGCCTCTTGAGCTGAGCGCCAGGCCTTGAGGTCCATTCGAGGATTGGATTGAAGACGTGGGGCAGGGGCGGTATTGGAAATGGGAGCTGCGGCTTGTGGTCTGCCGTCATTTAAAAAGGACTGGAAATAATGCAGGCCGACAAAGATGCCGGTCAAGATCAAAGCGAGCCCGGCCATGAACCACGCGACTGCGCGGACATTGAGATCGCGGCGCTCATAGCCTGTGGAGTCATTCATAGGCCACCTCCGTCTCCGCCGCGTTGACCTGAAGCGGTCGTTGTGATTTGAAAAAGCCGAGGAAGATGGCCGTCCAGAGCCCGCCCATGCCGATGAGGGCCGCGAGCTCCGCGTAGGGAACACGCATGCCCTTCGTTTGAACGGAGGGAGCGATGAGCCACCAGGTGTGCATGGCATTGGCGCAAAAAATAAGCAGGGCCACCGGCCCGAGAACGACCGCGCTGCGTTTGGCCGCACGGGAGAGCAGCAGCACAAACGGCACACCAAACTGGACCACCGCCAGCAGGATGGTCACGTAGGGCCAGCCGCCGCTGCTGCGCTGAAGATACCAGCTGATTTCACGCGGCAGATTGCCCGACCAGATGATGAGGAACTGTGAAAACGTCACATAAGCCCAGAAGAATACGAAGGTGAAAAGCAGGGTGCCAAGATCGTGCAACTGCTCCACCTCGGCCGAGGTACGTTGAAACTTGGTGACGATGAAGACTGTGAATGCCAGCGCGGACAGGAAATGATCGACGGCGAAAATGACCACAAACATGGTGGAGAACCAGCCGGGGTTGAGAGAGGACACCCAGTCGGTGGAAACAAAGAGCATCATGCCGAGGTAGGTGACCAGTGCCGTTGCTCCCAGGCCGGCGGATTGGGATGAGGGTCTGCGAAAGGGCGCGTGGCGCTGCCAGAGACCCAGCAAGATCGTGAAGCCACTGAGGACGGCTAGGGTGGTGACGCCGCGAATGCCGAACCATGTGGGTGTCAGGTAGACCTGCTTGTGAGGTCCGATGACGGTCCCGGGTTTTGCCCATGGAAAAAGATCGCCAAGCAGGGGCAGCGCGGGCAGAAACATCAGTGCCATCAATGGCAGCGTCATGGCCGCGGCTTCCGCCACGGGTCTGGCGGCGATGCCCCACGCGCCTCCGGTGAGATTGTGCATCATGAGAATGAGCAAGGACCCAAAGCTCACACCGGCCCAAAAAATCCACGCAATCCAGTAGGACTCCATGACGCGCGGGCGCTCAATAAAGAAGACAATCATGAGGACCGCGAAGCCTGAGGTGCAGCAGCACCAGGCGATGCGCTGCCAATGCTGGATCTGGGTGCTCATGGGGACTTCATTCATGGGCGCTGTCCTCCAGTTTTTTGCGCTGCTCCGCATTCAGGTCTGCGAGTGTGGCGTGACGGCTGAGCTGCAGCGCCCGAATGTAGGCGATGATGGCCCAGCGATCCGCAGCCTCCACGCGCGAGCCATAGGGATACATGAGCCCGCGCCCTTGAGTGATCACTTCAAAGAAATAGCCCGGGGGCGCGTCACGCAGCCGGTCGAGATGCAAGGAGGGTGGTGGTGGAAAACCGCGCTGCACAACGATTCCATCTCCAACGCCTGCACTGCCGTGACAAACGGAGCAGAAGATGTCATAGCGTTCGCGCCCGCGCTCAAGCTGCGCACGGGTCACTGGCGCGGGGAAAACGGCGGCATGGTCGCCCCCCATTTTGCCCTGGTAAAAAAGTACATCCTCATGGAGCTGTCCGCGCGCGAGAGTGTGCTCCGGCGGAGTCCGGGACGCCGAGCCATCCGGGAAGACAGAACTCGCCTCCATGGGCTCATGGTGCTGCTGGTCAGCGAGATCGCGGCGGCAGCATGGAAACACCATGAGCGATGCCATGAAGAACACCACCCGGAGAATGCGCGCGACTTGCCTCATGAGCGCACCTCCCAGATGATGGCGGGGGATTGTTTCTCCAGCAGGGCGCGGGTTTTGGACTCATCAAACTGGGGGTCGCATGCTTCGATGCAAAGATAGAAGCGTGAGGCATTGCGCGCGGTGAAAAAGGGAGTTTCGAAGATGGGATGATGCAGGCGCGGCAGGCCATTCAAAAAGATCATGGAAAAGACGGCTCCGATGGCCGCGCCAAGAATGGTGAGCTCAAACAGGATGGGCACAAAGGCCGGCCATGAATGCAGCGGGCGGCCGCCAACATTAAGCGGGTAGTCGATCACGGCTGAGTAGTATTGCATCCCATAGGCGATGGTGCCGCCGGCGATGCCACAGAGCAGGGTGATGAGCGGTACGGCGTTGGACCGCATACCGAGCTTTTCAGCAAGCCCCTCCACGGGATACGGCGTGTAGGCATCCATGTGGCTATAGCTGGCGTTTCGGGCCTCGTTCACAGCCGCCAGCAAGTCCTTGGGTTCGACGAATTCGGCCACGAGGCCATAGAGCGATGGCTGCACCGGAGATTTCATGGCTGCGGCTCACCCTCCTGCACGGTTTCCTTGCGCATCTCATGAATGGCGATCATCGGCAGCAGGCGGATGAAGAGAAAGAGCAGCGTGAAGAACAGGCCCATGGATCCGGCGAGCGTGGCCCAGTCCCAGAAGGTGGCGTGAAAATCAGCCCAGGAGGATGGCAGGAAGTCGCGCTCCAGGCTGGTGATGACGATGAGGTAACGCTCCGACCACATGCCCACTTGAATGAGGCAGGCGGTGATGAACAGCAGCACCGGGCTGGTGCGCACCCGCCGAAACCAGAGCGCCTGCGCCACACCCACATTGCAGATCATGACCAGCCACCAGACGCCGCTCGCCGCGCCCGCCATGCGATTGTGGACGAGGAATCCTTCATAGAGATCATCGCTGTACCAAGACATCCAATGCTCGGTGGCATATCCCAGTGCGACGATCAACCCGGTGGACAGCATCACCTTGGCCGCATTGTCCAGATGACGTTCGGTGATGACGTCTCGCAGACCATAAATGGCACGCACAGGAATTAAGAGTGTGAGCACCATGGCAAAGCCGGAGAAGATGGCTCCCGCCACAAAGTAGGGCGGAAAGATGGTCGAATGCCAGCCGGGAACAATCGCGACGGAGAAGTCCAGGCTGACAACGCTGTGCACAGAAAGCACCAGCGGTGTGGCGAGTCCGGCCAGCAAGAGGCACGCGGTCTCATGGCGGTTCCAGTGACGTGCGGAATTCCGCCAGCCAAGCGCGCCGATGCCGTAGAGCCTGCGGACCCACAGGCGCTTCGCGTGGTCACGCATCACCGCCAGATCAGGCATGAGGCCGATGAACCAAAACAGCAGCGAGACGATGAGGTACGTCGTGACGGCAAAGACATCCCACACCAGCGGAGAGCGCCACTGCGGCCAGAGATCCATGGTGTCCGGGTAGGGCAGGAGAAAGTAGAACACCCAGGGCCGGCCAAGGTGGAGCAGGGGAAACAATCCGGCACAGGCCACCGCGAAAATCGTCATCGCCTCAGTGAAACGATTGATGGAAGTGCGCCACTGCTGGTGGAGCAGCAGCAGAATGGCCGAGATGAAGGTGCCTGCGTGGCCGATCCCCACCCACCAGACGAAATTGACGATGGCAAAGCCCCAGGCCACCGGAACGTTCACACCCCAGACGCCAACACCACGGATCAGCAGCCAGAGGATGGCCGCGTTCAGGAGCATGAGGAAAGCAAAGGCCAGGGCAAAGCCTCCGAGCCAGCCGCGCCGCAAAGGCTCGCGAAGCACCAGACCGCTGATGCGGTTGGAGATCTCATCACATTTCTCGGCGGCGCTCGATTCCATGGTCAGGCCATCTCAGGGTTGGAGTTTTGAACGCGAGAAAGGTAGGTGGTGCGCGGCCGCGTGTTGAGCTCCGCCAGCAGTGCGTAGTGGTGTGGCGATTTGCGCAGCGCATGCACACGGCTCTGGGGATCTTCGAGATCGCCAAAGGTGATGGCGGCGGTGGGGCAGGCCTGGGCGCAGGCAGGCGTGACCTCGCCATCGCGAATGGGACGAGATTCTTTCTCCGCCTCAATGCGTGCGGCGCTGATGCGCTGGGTGCAGTAGGTGCATTTCTCCATGACACCGCGCATGCGCACGCTCACGGAGGGATTGCGCATCAGCGCAAGCTGCGGCGAACGGATGTCCTCATAGGCGAGGAAATTGAAGCGGCGTACTTTATACGGGCAGTTGTTGGAGCAGTAGCGCGTGCCGATGCAGCGGTTGTAAACCATGAGGTTCAGCCCCTCATGATCATGCACCGTGGCAGCGACGGGGCAGACCACTTCGCAGGGCGCGTTTTCACAATGCATGCAAGGAACGGGCTGGTGGAGGATCGCCGGTTTCTCAGGCGGGCCCGCATAATAGGTGTCCACCCGCATCCAATGCATTTCGCGCCCGCGCAGCACCTGCTCCCTGCCGACGACGGGGATGTTGTTTTCCGCCTGGCAGGCCACCGTGCATGCAGAGCAGCCGATGCAGGAGCTGAGATTGATGACCATGCCCCAGGCCGGTCGCTTTTTTTCAACTGGGGGATAGAGCGTCTCGTCCTCCCTCGGCGGCAGCTCGTACTGGCCGCCCATCTTCCCGATGTCGGCGAGGTGGACGGGGTCCCGGCCTTCCATGCGCTGATGCTCCTGCGTGGTGGAGAAAATGTGGGGGCCGCGTTTGGTTCTCCGAAGAGTCAGCCCGGTGCCACCCCAGGGTGCATCGCTGGTTTGAAGGAGGAAGGCATTGAAGCCCGAGCCTTCGGTGTTGGCGCGACCATGGCCCAGGTGCAGCGTCACGCAGTCGTCCGCATGACCGGGGAGAATCCACACAGGGGCAGTCAGGCTGCGATCTCGGTAGGCCAGTTCCATCATGGCTCCCTGAACCAGACCAAGCCGTGCAGCGGTGGCGGGACTGATGTGGGCGGCGTTTTCCCAGGTGAGCTTGGTGAGCGGTTTGGGCAGTTCCTGCAGCCACGCATTTTCCGCCCAGCGCCCGTCGAGCAGATGGGGATCGGGACGGAGCACCAGCTCCAGAGAAGCATCCTGAGCAGAAGGAGAAGCTCCATCAGCGGTGGCTGGCGCGGATGCCGCCAAAGGAGGTCGCTGCTGCGGTGCGGGCCCTGTGCCGTCATGCAGTGTTTTGCGCCATGCGGCCTCAAAGGTCTCCGCAGTGGCGTAGCGTGGACGCCAGGCATTGCGAATGATGTCATAGCCGGAGAGCTGATATTCACCGAGCAGGGCCGCGAGCAGTTCATGAGCGGAACGGCCGGAATAAAGCGGCGCGATGAGCGGCTGCACGATGCCCAGGGAGCCGTCGAAAGCGCGTGTATCACTCCACATTTCCAAGAAGTGAGTTTCAGGCACATGCCAGGTGCAGAGCGCAGCGGTCTCATCATGGTACAAGCCTTGATGCAGGGAGAACGGCACGCGTGCCAGCGCCTTTGAAAAATCGAGGTCCGCAGGAGAATCATAGACGGGATTGCCGCCTAGAATGATCAGGGACTCGACCGCGCCGTCATTCATGGCGCGAACCAATTCTGCCAATGAGCCGCCTTGGGGCTGAGGAGTTGTGTACTCGATCAAAGTGCCGACAGCCGAGAGAGATTCATTGATGGCGCGGGCGATGGCATGAACATCCGGCGGCTGATGTTCTCCGGCAATTACCACGCTCGCTTCGCGGTGCTCGGTGAGGTCTTTCACAGCGGCGGCGAGCCATGGATTTTTGACCGCAGCCTCAGGGCTGGCAAGAGCCCCTTGCAACTGACGCGCGAACTGCAGGATTTTTCCGGGGCGCAGGGGAAGGCGGTGGTCCGCCATCGTCCCCGTCATCGTGGGCATGCTCTCCACGGCATAAAGGCGGACCATGCTGCCAAGGAGCGAGGGCTGGCGCGCCCGGGCGAAATCCGCCGCATTGCGGACATGCAAACCGCCCGGCCCCAGGAAATCGGCATCGAGCGAAAGAATGACCCGGGCTTTCTCAAGATGCAGAGTGTACGGCTGCGCTGCGGCAGGGAAGGCGGCATCGTGTTCGTGCCAGCGTGCCTGCGGATACTGGCTCAAGAGCCTGCTGATCTGCTCCTGCAAGGTGGGAGAATTGACACGGCGTGTGAGGATGCGCAGACCCGTACCGCCCGTGCTCTTCCAGCGGGGAGTCATGCCTGTGGTCGTGCCGAGCAGATCCTCCCAGGTGGACTCCGCCCCCTTGTGCCTGACATTATGCGAACGCGCGGGATCATAGAGCGTGAGCAGCGCCGCCTGGAGATGCACGCTGCTGCGACCTGCGGTGGCGGGATGGTCCGGATTTCCTTCGATCTTCGTGGGCCTGCCAGAATCGCTGCGCACGAGGATGCCATAGGCCTCGCCGCCCATTTCGGCTGACGTGGCAAAATACTGCGGCCTGCCTGGCATGAGATCTTCCGGCTGGCGCACATAGGGGACAATCTCCTCCGCAGGCTGTCGCGTGCAGGAGGTGCCCGCACCTGCGGCGGCCATGGCCAGCGTGCCTGCCATGAGTTTGATGAAGCGTCTGCGGCTGAGATCGTCCGGCCACTCAAAAGCTCCGGCGGCGAATTCAGCCTCACGTTCACGCTGCTGCTGCTGGGAGGCGAACTCATCCAGAGTACGCCACTGCGAGGACGATGTGAGGTTCGCATTCATCGGTGACACAGGGAGCAGTCCTCCATCCGGGTGCCGTGCGCCGTGGGCGCCTGCTTCGCGGGAGGAGGATCTGACATGACAAAAACTTGATCCGAAGGCTGGGTCCGATGATCCGGCGTGCGGTGGCAGTCCAGGCACCAGCGCATATGGAGGTCGTGGGCTTTGGCAGTCAGCGGCATCTGGTCCACCCGGCCATGGCAGGAGACACAGGCCACGCCCTTCTGGACATGGATGCTGTGATCAAAGTACACATAATCCGGCAGATCATTGACCCGCTTCCAGCGCAGCGGTTTTCCGGTCGCCCAGCTCTGCCGCACGGGTTCCAGCATCGGTGCATCACGCCAGATCTGCGAGTGGCAGGTCATGCACGTTTCGGTGGCAGGAAACCCGGCGAAACCGGAGGTCTCAACGCCGCCATGGCAGTAGCGGCAGTCGATTCCCAGTTCGCCCACATGATGCTGATGGCTGAACGGTACAGGCTGATCAACCGGGACACCCACCACCGTCGCATAGGGGGAGAACAGCGCTGCATGCGCGGCCCATGCCAGCGCCGCGACACCAAGCACCAAGGCAGGAAGCGCCATGCGCCCCAGCGTATTGGCAGATCGCGGGAAGAGTTGAGACATCGACGGGAGTTGAAGTCGTTACCAAGCGGCAAAGAGGCCATCGCGACCGATCACGGCCGAAACTTCAACCCCTGTATCGTGATTGGCGGGGCTTCTGGGTCTAAGAAATCGCACCGGGAATGACTAGGTGCAGCGCCGAAAGCCGGTCCTAGGGGATCGATGCCGAGGCGCTGAGCCGATGTCGGGGCGACCGCAGCAGTCAGTCTGCGCGGTGCAGCACATCCGCCGCGAACGGGGCGGTGCTCAAGATGCCGATCAGCGCCAGAGCCGTGCCAAGCTTTCTGCGCTGGCCCCGGTCAAGGTGGTCGCACAGGAGGAGCGCGACGCCAGCCCCGAGCATCCCACGGGTGACGGCAATTCCGAACAACTCGGGCAGGGGAAGTGTGATCGTTTTCATGAGAGGGCAGGAGGTGAGATGTTTCGCCTGTTAGATCGTCGGGGGCAGCGGGAACGGTCGCAATGAACACAGGCGGGAACCATCGAAGTCTGCGACTAGGGCTGGCTGAGAACCTTGCTCATGTCCGGTGCTGCGAAGTCGGACTTTCCGTTCTGCACATGGACCGGCTCTGGCAGAAAAAAGAACAGAATGCCGATGATGAGATACACTGAAAGAAGCTGCACACCTTCCAGCCAGTTGCATTCACCATCGCCGCTGATCTCGACCACGAGCCAGACCGCCAGCGCGACGGATGCCGTTTCGGGGAGCGAAAATTCAAGACTCATTGGGCTGCCGAACAGGTAGGAGGCAAAGATGAGCACTGGCGTGACGAACAGCGCGATCTGCAGACTCGAACCGATGGCTATCCCCAGGCTCAGATCCATCTGGTTTTTGAGAGCCGAAATCACGGCGGTGGAGTGTTCGGCCGCGTTTCCGATGATCGCCACAATGATGACTCCCACAAACACCTCGGTGAGGCCGAGGCTTTCACGCGCAGCCTCCACTGAGCCGACCAGAAACTCGCTCATGAACGCAACGAGCGTCGTCGCCAAAGCGAGGATCGTGACGGCTTTTGAGACGGGCCATGACGCCGCCTCGTTCTCCCCCTTCTCGGTGGGGCCTGAGAACAGTCCCTTGTGCGTGATGAGGGAAAAGACCAGCCACAGAATGTAGGTGACAAAGAGCACGACGGCGATGGCGAGAGAAAGGCTGCGCTCTGCCTCCGGTGACCAGCCTTCGGGCCGGCGGTCTGCTGAGATGTGAAAGATTGTCGGCACAATGAGCCCGATGGCCGCGAGACTGAGGGATGTGGCCGCAGTGCGTACCGCCGTTTTGTTGAATTTCTGCTGATCAAAACGCATCCCGCCTGCCAGCATCGAGGCTCCGACCACCAGAAGGATGTTGCCGATGATCGAGCCGGTGATGGAGGCCTTGACCACGCCGATCAATCCTTTGTGCAGAGCCATCAGTGCGATGATCAGCTCGGCGGCATTGCCAAACGTGGCATTCAGCAATCCGCCAATGCCAGGGCCGGCACGTGTGCTGAGGTGCCCGGTCGCCTGGCCCATCCAGCCTGCCAGCGGAATGATCGCCAGCCCTGTGATGATGAACAGCAGCGTTTCGTTGTGCCATCCGGGGACATAACGCACGGCAAACGCCGCAGGCACCGCCAGAAGCAGCCAGTCAAGCGGCTGCAGCATGCCGGAATGAAACCAGGCCTTGTGTTCGTTTTGCGCAGGCATGCTTTAGAAAAATCGTTGCCGGCCGCTGCGGCATCAGGTGGGTAATGGCGCTTGCCGCGCTCATGGCGATTTCTTGAAGAAGCCGACGAAGAACATGATGATGGCCAGACCCAGCAGAATGTGGATGACACCTCCGAGCAGGTGAAAACCCAGCCAGCCGACCAGCCACAGAACGAGAAGAATAACGGCGATGGTGTAGTTCATATGAGTGCATCGTCACTGGTTCCAAGGTTGGCCGTGCAAAGGTCCGGCAACGGCCTCCTCAAGACCGGGTCATGTTTCGCCGTGAAACAAGGGAAGCGGCTGAATTGAAGGCGGTCACTCTGGCAATGAGTTGCGAAAAACAAGCATGACCACGTCCATCCTCTCCATCATTGTGGCGGTGCTTCTGCTGTTTTTTGGCGAGCGCCTTTACTGGCTCTTTGTCGGCGGCGTCGGCTTTGTCGTGGGCTTGGATTTCGCCACGCGTGTCCTGGCCGGCCAGCCCGAATGGGTGATCTTGCTGGCGGCTGTGCTGGCTGGCCTTGTCGGTGCCGTGCTCGCTGTCTTTCTTCAACGCATCGCGATCGGCTTCGCGGGTTTCATGGCCGGAGGCTATCTGGCGCAGGCCTTGGTGGCAGCTTTCTCGGGAGCGCCGACGGCTCAATATTCGACGGTCGCATTTGTCATCGGCGGAATCCTCGTTGCGATCCTGGTCATGGTCTTTCTTGATTGGGCCTTGATTGTGACCTCGGCCCTGATGGGCGCTGCTATGATCTCGCAATGGACGGTGCAGGAGCCTGTCTGGCGGGCCGTCGCGTTTGCCGTCCTGTTTCTTGTGGGCGCCGCTACTCAGGCCCAGATGCTGCGCGGCCGCCCTCCTCGCATCACGGAGACACCGAGACCGCCCCTCGACGAAGCATGACGGGAGCCCCGGCAATACGAATGAAGCGGGGAAGAGTCATGGGGTCAGGTTGGCTTGAGTGTAATGATAAACCGATGACGCCCTCCTGGGCATCATGGTTCGTCGATCTCCCGCAATGCGAGCCAGAGGCCGACGGCGATTTCTCCAGCGCACATCAGCCGCGTGGCATCACGATGTTCGGCCAGCGTTTGAGTGGTATGCCGCAGCCATGTCGGGCCGATTTTCCAGAAGAGGGAATAACGACGAGGATGAAGAAGTCCGACCACGCCTTCGCCGATCATGGCGAGGGCAAGGACTTCAAGACTGCGGGAGGCGAGGGTGGTGGTGTTTGTTTTCATAAGGAGACCTGGTATTGGGTGGCATCCGCATGTCTGAAATCAAGGCCTCCAGGCCGAGCAGTCCCGCATAGGGAGCAAAGCCAAATGCAGGGACGACTTGAGAGGTCTTGAATTTGAGATCACCCGCCATCACGAGTTGCTCCCAAGTGACCTGATTGAGGTCACGATTGGCAAGCGCCATCGCGATGAGACGCGGATCTGCTGACGAGGCGTTTCATGGCTGGTATCCCCTCCTGGGGCGGGCATTTCTTCTGGAATGCGAACGAGGCCGCCACCGCTGCTCGGCGGCGGCCTGTTGGAATGAGTGGTTTTAATTTTTGGTGGAGTCGGTTTTGTTGTTTGCAGCAGGCGTGTTGGTACTGCTGCTGGTGGTGTTAGCGTCCGTGCCGCTGCTGCTGCTTGTAGTGCCCGGTGTGGTGGTGGAGGCGTCCGTGGTGCTGCTTGTAGTGCCTGATGTGCTGCTCGTAGCGCCCGATGTGCTGCTGGTGTTCGCGTCCGTGCTGCTGGTTGTGCCCGATGTGCCCGTCTTGTCGGCATTCTCATTGGCCTTGGTGGAGGCGTTCGGCTCCTCCTGGGTAGTCGTAGACGAATTGGTTGCAGACGAGTCGGAATTGGACTTCATCGATGCAGCCGGTTCCTCATACCAGAAGACGCTCCAGTAGGAATAGATGGGCTGTGAGGACTCCTTGCTGAAGAGGCGGTCGGCATCACCTGCCTTGAACTTCGGTGCCTTCTCCAGCTTTTCCTTGGTCGCGTCGATCGACAGGACAGCTTTCTTGTCATCCCCCCTTTTCACGGCGAAGGAATCCCATGGAATGGCGATCTGCGGATCGCTCCAGCTCCATGATTTGTCCACTTCCATCACGCCATACCGGATGCGTCCGGTTTGCGGGTCGATGAGGACCTCCTGCAGGTCCCCCAGTTTGTTGCCGTGGAAGTCCCAGACGGCAGTGCCTTCAAGTTTTGATGCATCGACCAGCCATTGGGCGCTGGCGTTTTGGGTGTTGTCAACGGCTGCGAAGGCTGCGGTTGACGAGGTGAGGGCGATGGCCGCGAGTACGGCGGGTAGGCTTCTGATTTTCATGATGGTTTATTGCTGATGGTTTTTATTGAAGTCTGACGACACCACGTCGCCAGCTCATAGGGGGATCGCACAGCCGTGGACAATGCGTCTCAGGACGTTGGATGACGCTGCGCCCAGAACCTGCCTAGGCGGCCTTAGCCCTTTCCTCGGCCGTTCGAAATGGCTGCCACTTGGCTCTATCTGCCACATCGTTGGTGCACAGCATTTTGGATTGCTCGGCGCGTTCATTGTTAAATCATCCGCGGCCTTCAGGCTAGAGTCTGAACTGGCTGTCAGGTGAGTTCGTTCGAACGATTGGGAACAACCGCACTTTCGTTTCCATTCGAAAGCCGGGCATGAAGACCATCCCATTCCCCACATTCCGGCCCGCCGTGCTCATCAGCGTTCTCGCTGTGGGGACGCTTTTGGCGCAAACTAAAAAATCATCCGACAAGGCAGCCCCGCCTGATGCAGTCGCGGAGGCCCAGACGACGCACGTGGTGGATGTCACCCGGCCTGAACAAACCAAGACGGCGCATGATACCAATGCCGAAAAATTCAAGCCAGAGAATGCACTGCCGGTGAATCCCGCCGTGAAAGACCAGCCGAAGGAAGGAGCCATCACTGGTTTTGATTTTTATCGCGATCCTCTGAACGCTGACAAACCCATGCAGACCTTGGGTGAAATCATGACCGCCGACAAAAAAGACAAGGCGGCTGTCATGGAGGCTCAGCGCAAGCTTCTGGAATCGCGTTATCAGCTTGAGCCCAAGCCTCATCCCACCGCCAAAATGAGCCGTGGCAAGCCTGTGCCCATGGGGCCGACGGCCAGGCTCAAGGGAGATCGCAAGTGGGCGGATCTCGATGCGATGAAGCCGGAAGACATCAGGCAGGAGGATGCCTTTCCTTATCCGGCCCTTCCTCACCCCAAGCAGGTTGCGGGCGGTCAGGTCTTTCCCGCCATGCAGATCGCGATGTTCCCACGGCTGCAACGTTTTGACGTGGAATTCGATATTCCAGATGCCTTCCTGCCTGAATTCCCGCCCGCCATTTTCCTGCAAAGCCGTCCTGAGCTGGGCGATGTGTCGCATGGTGAAGTGGTCTCCATCAACAACTACTACAAGCTCTTCAAGGACATCCTGACCCCCGTGCAGCTCGATGGATTGCGCATGCTGCTCACTCCGTTTCCGCAGGAGGAGTTCAATCCCACCGATGACCGCAAATCTGAAGCGCCCAGTCTCGGGGTCACTTGTCTGGACTGCCATGTCAACGGACACACCACGGGCCAGTTCCATCTCAACCCCGACACCCGCCCCCAGCAGCGTCGTCTGCGTCTGGACACCGTGAGCCTGCGCGGTCTCTACAATCAGC
This sequence comes from Verrucomicrobiota bacterium, assembly GCA_017301975.1. Taxonomy (GTDB): domain Bacteria; phylum Verrucomicrobiota; class Verrucomicrobiia; order Verrucomicrobiales; family Verrucomicrobiaceae; genus Prosthecobacter. The sequence goes on along the minus strand of JAFLEI010000032.1, from coordinate 40,302 downwards.
AGGTGCATGGCTCCAAGCGCAGCCTGCGTTCGGTCGAAGACTTCACCGAGTTCGAGCAGCGCACGGCCTACTTCAATGGCGACCAGATTCACGCTTTCAAAAAGGGCGCGATGATTTTGGACAGGGTCCAGGTCAGCCACATGGCGCAGATGCAGAACATGTTCGACTTTCCTCCCGCTCCCAAGCTTGATCCCGTCACCGGTCGTCTGGACAAGACCAAGGCCACTGAATCCGAAATGCGCGGGGAGCAGCTCTTCTTTGGCAAAGCGCAGTGCGCCAGCTGCCATCCAGCACCGTTTTATCTGGACCAGCTCTATCATGATCTCAAGACCGAGCGCTTCCTGAAAGAGGCACCCACCGGTCCCATCAAGACCTTCACGCTGCGCGGGATCAAGGACAGTCCTCCCTACCTTCATGACGGTCGCTGCCTCACTTTGGAAGACACCGTGGAGTTCTTCAATCTCGTCCTCCAAACTCACTTGAATGAGGAGGAAAAGCACGACCTCGCCGATTTCCTGAGAGCGCTGTAGGACTGTGCATGAGGCCCGGATTTACCGCCGGACCTGACTGCTGACTTTGGGCCGTGGCTTTGCAAAGAGCTTCGTGCCCATCGTCATTCACATGGGCGACGGCTTCAATTCTGCGCCAGCTTCCGGTAGAGCTTCTCAATGGCGGACGCGCTGCGGCACGCGATGGCGGCCTGGGCGAGGATGCTGGCGACATCAAGCCGGGAAATTTTGACGCCCTGCTGAATCTTTTCCCATGGGGTGGAGCGCATCTTGGCCACGGTTTGAATGCCAAGCAGCAGGGGCAGGGCGGTGGCGTAGCGGAGCTTGCCGTGGATCACGTGCTGGACGTAGCGCAGGCCGCATTCCAGGTGTTCGGTGCAGGTTTCCAGCCACAGGCTCCATTCGGTTTGAATGTCCTCAGGCTGGCAGGGCAGGTAGCAGCGGCCGTCGCGGGTGTCTTCTCCGATGTCGCGCAGGATGTTGATGAGCTGCAGGCCTTTGCCCATGCGGGCGCCCCATTCCTGCATTTGCGTGGTGGTGACGCTGGGATCGAGCGAGCCGGGGAGTTCGGTCGCGCAGAGCTGCGTCCAGAATTCGCCGACGCATCCTGCGACGAGCCAGGCGTACTGGTCGAGTTCCTCCGCGCTGGCGAGGCTGCGCAGCCGGCCATCCGCAGGAAAGCGGCGGATGTCGAGCATCTGGCCGTCGATGATGTGCTCAAGAACACTCTGGATGGCGGCCAGGGGAACGGGCTGCATGGTGCGCAGCCAGGCGATGCCGTCGGCAAATTTTTCCATCAGGCGGCGCTCGGCGTCGTCGCTCTGCTGCGTGCAAAACTGGGTGAGGAGCGTGTTCGCGAGGCTTTGAGCGTCGCCATCTCCACGCACGAGGGCACGGTAGCGTTCGAGGCAGTCGAGCCGCACTGCGGCGCTCACCAAGGCGGTGTCGGCGATTGTGTCCGCCGTACGTGCGAGCAGGTAGGCGAGGGAAATGGGCTCGCGCAGCTCCTTGGGCAGCGCTTTGAGCGTGAGATAGAACGAACGCGAGACGGAGGCCAGGAGCTGGCCGCCGAGTTCGCGTTCATGATGGGTTTCGTCTGACATGGTTCTGGATGCTGGATTTTAGATCCTAGATGCTGGATGCTGGATGCCGGAGCAAGCTTTCTCTGCTAGCATTCGCATCCATCCCGTGAAGCATCTCTACGTCCATATTCCTTTCTGCCACCGCATCTGCCCCTACTGCAGCTTTCACAAGCACACGCCGGGCGGCACGGACATGACGGCGTTTGTGGATGCGCTGCTGCGGGAGGCTGAAAAGCAGCCGCTGCAGCCGCAGACGATTTTTTTCGGCGGTGGCACGCCCACCATGCTGAGCGACGTGCATCTGGAGCGTCTGCTGCGGGGGCTGAGGGACAGGATCGACATGTCCGCAGTGGTGGAATTCACCATGGAGGCGAATCCACGCACCGTGACGGCATCAAAGGCGGCGATCATGCGTGAAATGAACGTGACGCGGGTGAGCCTGGGCATCCAGGCCTGGGATGATGCGACGCTCAAGACCTTGGGGCGAGACCATGCCCGCGCCGATGCGGAGGAGACCTGGCAGGTATTGAAAAAAGCGGGCTTTCCGAGCCTGAATCTGGATCTGATGTTCTCGATCCCCGGGCAGAGTGTGGAAACCTGGCGGCAGACCTTGGAGCATTCGATCTCCCTGCAGCCTGACCACATCTCCGCCTACAATCTGAACTACGAAGAGGACACGGACTTTTTCCGCCGACTCAAAGCAGGGGAGTATCGCGAAGACGAAGGTCGCGATGCGGAGTTTTTCAATCTGGCGATCGACACGCTGGAAGCGGGCGGTTTTGAGCACTACGAGATCTCCAATTACGCGAAACCAGGGCATCGCTCCGTGCACAACGAGGCCTACTGGCTCGGCGAAGACTATCTGGGCATCGGGCCCGGAGCCTTTTCGACCGTGGGCGGGAAGCGCTGGAACAACATCAAGGACACCCCGCGCTACATGGCGATGACGCTGGCCGGAGAGGAAACGGCGGCGGATGTCGAGGAACTCACCCCCGATCAACGCCGCACCGAGCGCTTTGGCCTGGAACTGCGCACCGCGCGCGGCCTGCCGCTGGCCCTGATCCACCCTGAATCACGCAAGATGCTGGAGACTTTGCGTGAACAGGGACTGCTGAGCCACGACGAGAGCCATGTGCGGCTCACGCGGGCGGGCAAACCGCTCGTGGACCCGATTGCCGTGGCGCTGATGGGATAAGTTTAGCGGTTGAAAGCACCGGATTTCAAGGCTGCTCCGGCACCCAATGCCACGAAGCCAATGACGGCCACCAGATAAATGCAGAGCGTAATAATGGTGAATATGCCCACGAATTTCCAAAGTTTACGCTGCTCAGTAAGGGCTGCATCGAGATCGGAGAGGGAGCGGGTTGCCATCAGGCTTTTGACGCGATTGGCAAACTTCCACATTTTCATCGCAGGGTAGATGTAAAAGAAAATCATGACACCATAGGCGCCGATGAGAATGAGCTCGGGAGTTCCTATGGATTTAGAAGCGCCAAGTGTCATCGCAGCGCCCGCGATAATGATTCCCAGAATGATCAGGCAGATGGCAATCCACATGAGAACCGAAATGAACCTCACCCATGGCTTGGTACCCGCGAGCTGGGCTATCGTACTCGGGGAGACGGCGTCAGCAGCGCCACCCGAGGCGGAACCGTACAGATTGGCGGAGGGGGTGGCGTAGGGGTTGGAGAGGGGGGATTCCATGACGGGCGAGATTAGAGAGGTGAATGAGCTAGGGCAATTACCCAGTATTACCAAATCCTACGAAAAAAAATCGTGAGTTGTCAAAACCAAACGGAACAGCTTCATTAATCGACAATGGTAGTGGCACGCGCGGATACCTTGCAATCAGTCGAACTCGCCGATGGCGTGGAGATCCAACTGCGCGTGGCGGGTCCGGCGGTGCGGAGCATGGCCTACATGATCGACCTGCTCATTCGCATCGGCGTTGACATCTTGGTGGCGATCCTGGCGTTCATGCTGCTGCCAGAACTGGTGGGTATGGAGATGACGAATGGGCTGTTCTTGTTATTCGTCTTTTTCATGGAGTGGTTTTACAACGTCTTTTTCGAGGCCGGTGCGAAGGGGGCGACGCCGGGGCAGCGCTCCATGAAACTGCGGGTGATGAGCGTGACCGGCGGGCCGGTGTCTCTGGCGCAGGCTGTGATGCGTAATTTTTTGCGTGTGGTGGATTTCATGCCGGGGCTGTACCTCACGGGCATCGTTTGCATGCTGTTTACCAAGAGGTTTCAGCGTCTGGGAGATCTGGTGGCGAACACCGTGGTGACGTATGCGGAGGTGCCGACATTCATGGCACCGCATGTGGAAATCCGTGCTGAACGCCGTGCGCCGTCAAAGGTGTTGACGCGTGAGGAGCAGGCGGCGCTGCTGCAGTTCCTTGAACGCGCGCCGCTGTGGGCGGATGAGCGCCGGATCGAGCTCGCCACGCTGGCCCGCCCTTTGACCGAGGCGGCTGGAGTGGAAGGTCTGCGCCGCCTGTGCGGCATGGCGCTGTGGCTGCAGGCCCCGGAAGACAAAAGCGGGACTCCGCCATCGCTGAAAGGAGCAGGCATGTTCCGATCATGACACCGGCCCAGTTTGAAAAACAGATCGAGCCGCGCTGGCAGAAGCTGGAGAAGCTGCTGAAGGAGGCGGAGAAGTCCCACCCTTCGGCGGAGGTGGAGGAGCTGCCCGCCACTTTCAGGCAGGTGTGTCATGATCTGAGCGTGGCGCAGCACCGCATGAGCCCGCAACGCCTGACGCAGCAGCTCAATGCGCTGGCGATCCGCAGCTATCGCGTACTGGAGCGCCACAGTGCCGGGGGGTGGGAGGCGTTTGTGCGTCTGTTTCTGGTGGAGTTTCCGCAGGCGGTGCGTGCGGAGTGGAAGCTGTTTTGGTGGTGCACCGCGTTATTTTATCTGCCGGCGGCGCTGATCGCCGTCATCACGCCATCGTATCCAGAATGGGCGATGACGTTGCTGGGACCGGACGGCATGATGCAGATCGAGAGCATGTATGGTGAGGCCAGCAAGCCGTCCGACTATGTGCGCGAGAGCTTTGGCTCCGGCTTTGCCGCGTTTTGTTTTTACATCTGGAACAATGTCAGCATCGATTTCAGAACCTTCGCCGGGGGTATTCTGGGTGGTGTGGGCGCGTTGTTTGTGCTGCTGTTTAATTCCATCTACCTCGGGGCGGTGTTTGGCTATGTGCACTATTCGGGCAATCCGCTGACGCTGTACACCTGGGTGGTCGCGCATGGTGCGCCGGAGCTGACGGGCGTGGTGATTTCGGCCATGGCCGGGATGCGTGTCGGGTGGTCGGTGCTGCGGCCCGGCAGAGTGGAGCGGCGCACGGCGCTGGTGCTGGCAGGGCGCAAGGCGCTGCCCCTGCTGGTGGGTGCGGCGGTGCTGACCAGCCTTGCGGCGGTGCTGGAGGGATTTTGGTCGCCGATGGATCTGCCCCCTGTGATCAAATTCACAGCCGGCGGCATGTGCTGGCTGCTGGTGGCGATGTTTCTCATGTTCAGCGGAAGGAGGCAGACGGATGCGACTTGAGGACATCACCGTGGCGCTGCGGCCCCGCCAGCCATGGGAGTCTGTGGATCTGGGCTGCGCCATGGTGCGGCGTGACTTTGGCCGCGTCATGGTGCTGTGGATCTGCACAGTGCTGCCGCTCTGGGTGCTCGTCTGTGTGCTGCTGCGGTCAGTGCCGGAATGGATTCCGCTGGTCGTGTGGTGGCTGAAGCCGCTGTATGATCGCGTGCCGTTGTATTTTCTGAGCCGCGCCGCCTTTGGAGTGCGGCCCGGCTTTTTCGAAACCTGGAAGCAGTGGCCGCGACTGTGGATCAGGAATTGTCTGCCTGCGCTGTTGTGGCGGCGGCTGTCCTTCATGCGTAGTTTTGCCTTGCCAGCGCAGATGCTGGAGGGGCTGCGAGGAGCGGCGGTCAAGAAGCGCATCCAGACACTGGCGACGGATGGCGGTAGCTCCGGGGTTTCGATGACCTTTGCGTTTTCCAACATCGAACTCGCCGCCTGGATTGGGCTGATGTGGGGAACGTATGGCCTGCTGCCGGAATCTGCGCAGCCTGACTGGGCGGGACTGTTTCAATCTTTTGATTTCGAAGGCACGATCCCGAATGCTTTTCTCTGGTGGGGGGCGGTCTGCCACATGGTCATTGTCACGCTGGTGGAGCCCTTCTATGTGGGGGCGGGTTTCGCGCTTTATTTGAACTGCCGCACGCGGATCGAAGGCTGGGACGTGGAGCTGGCATTCCGCCGGCTGGCCACGCGGCTGACCTCCGCGACTGCGGTGGTGATCCTCGCCGTGATGATGATCTTTGGTGTTCAGTCATCTGTGCAGGCTGAAGAAGATCGCTTCGGGAGAAATCCCACTCCGACCTTGCGGGATGATTTCCTCAAAGAGATCTCCAGTAATCTGGAGAAAATTAAAAAGGAGCCTGCCTCACAGACTGATCCGGCCACTGCCGTGCGCAAAGTGCTCGAAGAGCCTGAGTTTGAAATCCACAAGCGTCAAAATCCGGAGTGGGTGTGGGATGATGACAAGAGCAAAGACAAAAAGGCAGACTCGAAATTACTGGGGCCGGGTTTTTTAGGAGCCATGTTGGAGCTGCTTTTTTGGGCATTGGTCCTGGGGCTCGGTGTCTGGCTGGTCGTCTATCTCGTGAAGAACCGCCATCTGTTCGTCACACGCAGTGTCAGCAAGGTTCCGGTGCAGGCGCCGAAGGTGCTCATGGGCATGAACATCACGCGCGAGAGCCTGCCGGATGACATCGTGGCCGCAGCGCGTGCGGCGTGGGCTGCGGGAGACTTCCAGGAGGCGCTGAGTCTGCTGTATCGCGGCTCGTTGTCGTGGCTGGTGAACCGCCGCCGGGTGCCGATTTCGGACAGCGACACGGAGGAGGACTGTCTGGTGAAGGTGCTGCAGGCTGGCGACAAAACTGAGGCGGAGTACTTCCGCCAGCTAACGACTGCGTGGGTGGAGGTGGCCTATGCGGTGCTGCCGGTGTCGAATGAAGAAATGGGCGCGCTGTGCGACCGATGGCCGTTTGTGGAGAAAGGAGGTGCTGCATGAAGCGGTGCTTCATTCGAGGTCTGATGGCGCTGGCGGGCGCGCTGCTGCTGTGCGGCTGCGGCAAAGGGCACTGGGAAGATGTGGAGAAAATCACGGGCTACAAAGGCAAGGCGCGGTTGAACCCGTTCCTCGCGGCGGAGCGTCTGCTCAATGAACTCGGCCACGACGCCCATGCCGCGAAGTCGCTGGGGAAACTTCCATCGCATGACGCCGCAATTTTTATTTCCGGGGAAGGGGGGCTGCCTGAAGGCCGTGCGAAGCAGTTGCTGCGCTGGACCTACAGCGGCGGGCACCTCATCTACTTCCTCGACGGCACACGTCCCTACAACGACTTTGACACCCAGTTCGGCGCTTACATTTCTGCTTTGCTGCTGGACGAGCAAAAAGATCCTGTGCTGGAACAGCTCGGCGTCGGTGTGCAAAAGCGCTTCCCTGCGGAGGAGATCAAAGAGCTGCTGCAACAAAGCGCCGGTAATCAGGAGGACGGAAGCGAAGAGGATGATGAGGAGAAAAAATCCACGGAGGACGAGTCGATGCTGGAGTCCGATGAGGAGGTGGCATGGAATGGCAGGACTTACCACCTCAGCCTGGGCGGTTACCAGAACATGATCCTCAAGCGCAAGCTGCTGCCGGGTGAATTTTCAGCCGGATCCAAGAACGAGTCACTGGCGCTGCATCTGAGGCATGGCATGGGATCGGTCACGCTGCTGGCGCATGCGCGGCCTTTTCGCAATCACTGGATCGGTGAGGACGATCACGCACGCTGGCTCTCAGCGCTCGTCGGTGAAAACGGCTCCAAAGAGGTGCTGTTTGTAGCCGCCACCACAGGCAGCTTCTTCGGGCTGCTCTGGCAGCAGGGGTGGATGGCCGTGGTCACTCTGGTGCTGTGCCTTGGCTTCTGGCTCTGGCAGCAGATGCCGCGCTTCGGCCCGCTGGCGGAGGTGGAGCTTGATTCCACCCGTCATTTTGCCAGCCACATCGGCGCCCTCGGGGAGTTTTTCTGGCGCATGCGGCGCGTCTCGCTCCTGGTCAATTCCGCACGGGAAGCCGTGTGGGAGCGTGTGCGGGAAAAGCTGCGATCTCTGGATGACGGCAGCCGGCAGATGAATGACCAGCTCGCCGAGGAAATCGCGCGCCGCAGCGGATTGTCCGCCAAACGGGTGGCCGCCGCTTTCGATGCCGCGCCCCCGGGCAGCACCCATCACTTCGTCAATCTCATGCGCGATCTCCAGACCATCCGCCGCGCTCTTTAATGCATCACCTCCATTCCCATGAATCCGATCCTCCCTGAACCTGACGTGTCCAGTCTCTACACTCCGCCGCCCCCCGGCAGTTTTGCGCCGCCGTCCGTGCCGAGGAGCACGGAGATCTTCCGGAGCATCCACAAAGCCGTGAGCCAGGTGTTCGTCGGGCAGGAGGAGGTTCTCTATCAGGTGCTCGCGGCCCTGCTGGCCGGCGGCCACGTGCTGCTGGAAGGGAAGCCCGGCCTGGGCAAAACGCATCTCGTGCTGGCCCTCTCCCACACCTTTGGCGGCACCTTCCGCCGCATCCAGTTCACGCCGGACCTGATGCCCTCGGATGTCTGCGGCCACACCCTGTTTGACATGAGCAGCAGCACGTTTCGCGTGCGTCGCGGCCCCGTGTTTGCCAATCTGCTGCTGGCGGATGAAATCAACCGTGCTCCCGCCAAGACGCAATCGTCGCTGCTCGAAGTGATGCAGGAAACGCAGGTGACGATCGATGGCGAAAGCCACGCGCTGGCACCGCCCTTCATGACCTTCGCCACCCAGAACCCGATTGAACAGGAGGGGACCTATCCGCTGCCGGAGGCGCAGCTTGATCGCTTCCTGCTCAAGGTGCTCATCGACTACCCGGATGTGGCGAATGAGACCTGGATCGTGAAAGCCGTCTCATCGCGCGCATCCGGCGGGGGGCTCTCCACTTCCTCCGTTCCACAGATCTGCACACCACAGGACATTCTGGCCGCGCAGGAGGAAGCCGCCGCCGTGCAGGCGGTTGAGCAGGTGGTGGACTACGCCGTCAAAATCGTGCGTGCCACGCGCCATCACAGCGCCATCTCACTCGGTGCCGGAACACGCGGCGCCATCAGCCTCGTGCGTGTCGCCAAATCATATGCGCTGCTGGAAGGGCGCGGCTACATCACCCCGGCGGATGTGAAGCGCGCCGTGCTGCCCGTGCTGCGCCATCGCGTGCAGCTCGCCCCGGAAATCGCCATCAGCGGCCAGAGCGTGGATGACATGCTCAATTCGCTGCTCAAGACCATCGAAGCCCCCCGCGTCTGATCTTTATGCGCCCGACCTCCCTGCTGCTTCGTCTGCTCATCGCCTGGCTCGTTCTGGCGGTGGTGGCGTCTGTCTGGGAGAAATTCACCGTGCTCTGGCAGGTCGGCGGCGGTTTGCTGCTGCTGGCACTGCTGGTGGATGCCTTCACGCTGCCGCGTCGCGGGCGCATCACGGGAGAGCGTTCGCTGCCAGGGCGTTTTGCCCTGGGGGTGGGCTCTTCGGTGACGCTGACGATCACTCATACGACGCGGCGCACGCTGAGGCTGGAGGTGTTTGACGGCATCCCGCCCGCCGCAGAGGCGGAGGGCCTGCCGCACCAGGTCAGCATTCCGCCGGGCGAGTTTGCCGCCATCTCGTATGAGGCCCGCTTTGTCCGCCGGGGGCAGCACGCCTTCACACCGGCGCATGTGCTGGTGGATTCGGCTTTCGGCCTTTGGCGCCGGCTGCATTTCATCGCGGGAGAGAGCCAGACCCGCGCCTACCCGAACTACGAGCCCGTGGTGCGCTTTGCCATGCTCGCCATGGCCAATCGCGTGGAGCAGATGGGCATCGTCAAACGCCGCCGCATGGGGGCCTCGCTGGATTTCCACCAACTGCGCGACTACCAGGATGGCGATGTGCTTTCACGCATCGACTGGAAGGCTACCTCCCGCCGCTCCATGCTCGTGAGCCGCGACTTCGAAGAGACGCGCAATCAGACCATCCTGCTGGTGCCGGACTGCGGCCGCCGCATGCGCGCGCTGGACGGCGGGCTCAGCCAGTTTGACCACTGCCTCAATGCCATGCTCCTCATCGCTTTCATCGCTCTCCGGCAGGGGGATGAAGTGGGCGTGGTGGGCTTTGGCGGGGTGCAGCGCTGGCTGCCTCCCGTCAAAGGCGCGCACAGCATGCCCAAGCTGCTCAACCATCTTTACAACTACGAGGCCAGCAGCGAACCCAGCGACTTCATCGAAGCGGCGGAGCGCGTCATGACGCTGCAGCGCCGGCGCGCGCTGGTGATCATGCTGACCAATCTGCGCAGCGAAGACGGCGCGACTCTGGCGGCAGCGGTCGGAGCGATGCAGAAGCGGCATCTGGTGCTCACCGCCACGCTGCGCGAGCAGGAGCTGGAACATCACGCGGACGCCCCCGTCGGCCACCTGCATGACGCATTGCAATACGGGGCGCTGACTCATTACTTTGGCGAGCGCCGCCAGCTTCTGGAATCCCTGCGCGCACGCCGCGTGCTCACGGTCGATGAATCCGCGCAGATGCTCCCCGTGGCGCTGGCCAACAAGTATCTGGACGTGAAGGCCGGAGGGCTGCTCTAAGTCACTTCTTCATGTGAAGTGGCGGAAACCGCTACCTGTGGCGTTATTTGCGACAAAGCTGTCGTGGATGAAGCTGGGAAATGCCAAGCACCACCAACCACTGGTCTTTGCCCTACCCCCAGGCGGATCAGCGCCGTCATGAGGTGGCGCTGACGCATGCGGTGCAGCGCGTGTTTGCCAGCGGCAGCTATATTCTAGGAGCGGAGGTGGAAGCGTTTGAAACGGAATTTGCCGCCTTCCTCGGCTGCGGGCAGGTGGTGGGTGCCGCCAGTGGCACGGACGCAATCGAGCTGATCCTGCGTGCGCTGGACATCGGTGCCGGGAGCAAGGTGGCGGTGCCGTCGTTTGCTCCCTCCGCTGTGGCGGCAGGCGTCGCCCGCAGCGGTGCAAAGCCGGAGTTTGTGGACATTGAGCCGGGTACCTTCACGCTTTGCCCGGAGGCTCTGGATGATCTCCTGCGCTCGTTCCGTGGGCGCGGGGTGAAGGCCACCGTGGTGGTGCATTTGTACGGACATCCGGCGGACTGGGAAAGCCTCCAGCGTGTGGCGGATGAGCATGGGATCGAGCTCCTGGAGGACTGCGCCCAGGCGCACGGCGCCATTTGGCACGGGCGCCGGGTTGGCACGCTGGGCAGGGCGGCGGCGTTCAGCTTTTACCCCACGAAGAATCTCGCGGCGCTGGGAGATGCCGGCGCGGTGGCGACGAATGATGCCGCACTGGCGGAGCGCCTGCGCGTCATCCGCCAGTACGGCTGGAAGCAGCGTTACGTCAGCGAGCAAGCCGGGGTGAACAGCCGCCTGGATGAGCTTCAAGCGGCGGTGCTGCGCGTGAAGCTGGGCGCATTGAACGAGAGCGTGCTGCAAAGACGCCGACTCGCGGCCCAGTATGATGCGCGCTTCGCGGCCAGCCGTGTGGTGACTGCACCCAAGGTGCGGGGCGGCTGTGAGCATGCCTACCACCAGTACGTCGTGCGCTGTGAACGGCGGGATGCGCTGATGCAGCACCTGCAACAATCCGGCATTCCCGTGGCCGCGCTTTATCCCGTGCCACTGCACAGGCAGCGCGCCTATGGCAATGGCGAAGAGCTGCTGCTGGAGTCAGATCGAGCGGCGGCTGCGGTGCTGTCGCTGCCCATGCATCCCTATTTGTCCGAGGAGGCCATGGGGGCCGTCTTCGAAGCCATGGAAAGGTTTGAACCATGAAGGCCGCCGAATACGATCTGATGAGGGCGGTCGAGGACCACCACTGGTGGTACGCCGTGCTGCACAGGCTGGTGCAGGAGACGCTGGCTGGCCGGCTGCCGCCACACGCCCGGCTGCTGGATGCCGGTTGCGGCACAGGTGGCATGCTGGAGTTTTTGCAGGCACGCATGGGAGGTCTGGAACTCACCGGCGTGGATGCGGCGGAAGACGCAGTGAGGCACTGCCACCAGCGTGGCCTGGGCGCCGTGCGGAGCGGCTCCGTGGAGGCGCTTGAGTTTGAAGACGCCGCCTTTGACGCCGTTCTCAGCCTGGACGTGCTTTACCATGCCGGAGTGGATGAGGAAAAAGCGCTGGCGGAAATGCGCCGCGTGCTGCGTCCGGAGGGGCTTCTGGTGGTGAACCTGCCTGCGTTTGAACGCCTGCGTGGCTCCCACGATGTGGCGGTCAGTGGCGTCAGGCGCTATGTCTCATGCCAGGTGCGGTCTCTGCTGGAACACGCCAGTTTCGAGGTGGTGATGATTCAATATTGGAATGCCTGGCTGTTTCTGCCGCTGCTGGTGTGGCGGCGCATGAGCCGGACGAAGGCGGGGCAGGGGACGGAGAGCCGGTCAGACCTGAAGCTCCCGCCTGCCTGGCTCAACTCGCTGCTGGCCGGCTTCGGCAGGCTGGACGCCGGACTCTGCCGGGAACTGCACCTGCCGTTTGGCTCCTCGGTCTTTGCCATCGCCCGCAAAACGAACCATTCACCCGGAGGAACTTTGCATGGCAGAAACTGAGGGCGCTCCCCAGATCAGCTTTGTGGTGCCGCTGTACAACACCGGTGAGGGCTTGCAGCGCCTGCTGGCAGCCTTCCGGGGGTTGTCCTTGCCGGAAAGCTGGGAGCTCGTGCTGGTGGATGATGGCAGCCTGGATGGCACCGCCGCTGCCGCCAGACTGGCCGTGGCGGATTTTCCCGCGCCTGTGACCGTGGTGGAGCTGGCGCGCAATTTCGGGGAGCATGCCGCCGTGCTGGAAGGGTACCGCCATGCACGCGGGGAATTCGTGGTAAACCTGGACGACGACCTCCAAAATCCCCCCGGCGAAGCGGTCAAACTGGTGCGCCACCTGCGTGACTCGGGGGCCGAGGTGGTCTATTCGCGCTATGCGGAAAAGAAGCACCACTGGGCGCGCAATGTGGCCAGCTCGCTGGCTAACTTCAGCGCGACTTTTCTGCTCGGCAAGCCACGCGACCTCTACCTCTCCAGCTTTCGGGCGCTGCGCCGCGAACTGGTGGCGCGGATCGTCGGTTATCGCGGACCCTTTCCTTATGTGGACGGCCTGATCCTCGGCGCCACCAACCGCATCGCCACCCTGGAGGTGGCGCATGTGGAGCGTCAGGGCGGCCAGAGCGGCTACACCCTGCGCAAGCTGGTCCGGCTGGCGCTGAGCCTGCTGTTTGATTTCAGCGTCATGCCGCTCCGCATCGCCAGTGTGCTGGGCGTGCTGCTGTGCGCACTCGGCGCGTTGATTCTCGCGGAAGTGCTTCTTGAGACCCTCTTGGTCGGCCAGCGGCAGGTCGGCTGGGGTTCCCTGATGGGCGCCCTGGCGGTTTTCAGCGGTGCCCAGCTGCTGATGCTCGGCCTCATCGGTGAGTATGTCGGGCGTGCGTTTCTGACCGTGTCCGGCAAGCCGCAGAGCCTCGTGCGCTCTTTGACAACTCATGAAAAACCACCTTCCTCATGATTCACGAAACCACCATCAACAACTGCTCCGTACGTGGCGTGCGTTTGTTTGAAATGCGCCATGTGGTGGACCCTGTGCGGGGAAATCTCACGGCATTGGAATTCACCCAGGACCTCCCCTTCGTCGCGCAGCGCATCTTTCTGACCTATGGCATCCCTTCGCTGAGCACGCGCGGGGAGCACGCTCACCGCCTGTGCGAGCAGTTTCTCGTCTGCGTGCATGGCGAGTGCCACCTGCGTGTGGATGACGGCGAAAACGCCGAGGAGTTCTGCCTGAACCGCCCCACCTTTGGCGTGCTGGTGCCTCCCATGGTGTGGGCTCAGGAGCATCTTCATTCAGCAGATTCCGTGCTCATGGTCCTGGCTTCGCGCCCCTATGAGGCGGAGGATTACATACGTGATTACACCGAGTTTACGGATATGGTGAAAGGATGGAAAACGAAGCCATGAACGCCACCACGATGACAGCCGAGTACGAGCCGGTGACGGAGACAAAGATGGTCCGCCTGTGGGGCAGCGCCTCCAGCACGATGCGCAGCCAGTCCGTGTGGGTCACGATCGTCGTGATGATGCTCTTCACACTCGGCATCGGCTGGTTGGACAACATCACCGGCTTTGAAGTGACGTGGTTTGCCTTCTACGGCATTCCGATTTTTCTGGCGGTCTGGTGGGCGGGAAACAGGGCAGGGCTTTTCATCGCGCTGCTGTCGGGGGTGGTGTGGTGGCTGGCGAACCTGAGCACGACGCCGTATGAGACTCAGCTGGGCTACGCCTGGGCCTTGCTCAACCGGCTGGTTTACCTCTGCGTGGTCGTCTTTGCCGTGACCGCCTTGCGCAACAAGCAGGAGGCGGACGCCGCGCGCATCCAGATGCTGGAAGAACGCCGGCAGTTGGAAAAAGACATCGTCAGCGTCAGCGAGCATGAGCAGCAGCGCATCGGCCAGGATCTGCATGATGGCATCTGCCAGCAGCTCGCCGCCATCGGCTGTGCCGCCCGCGTGCTGGCGGAGGACCTGCAGGCGCAGGGCATCCAGGCCGCGCATGACGCCAGCTTGATCGAGGGCTCTCTGCAGCAGGTGGTCATGGAGGCGCGCAATCTCGCGCGTGGCATCTTTCCCGTGCATGTGGACCGCAGCGGCCTCGCGGCGGCGCTTGCGGATCTCGGGAAAATGATGAGCCGCCTCACCGGCATTCCCATTGTGGTCAATGACTGCGTGGATGTGCCGCTGGACGCCCCCGATGTCTCAATGCATCTCTACCGCATCGCCCAGGAGGCCGTGGCCAATGCGGTGAAGCACAGCGGCGCCACGGAGATCAACGTCGCGATGAAGCTCGAGAACGATTTGCTGGAGCTCCGCGTGGAGGACAATGGCAGTGGCATGCCCCCCGCCTCGCGCAGCACGCGCGGCGATGGCATGGGGCTGCGCACCATGCACTACCGTGCGCAGGCGCTGCAGGCCCGGCTCGCCATCGAGCAGCGGCCCCAGGGCGGGACTTTAGTGAACTGCCGTGTGCAGTTGATGGATCTCAAAAAACTCAAACACCTCAATGAAAATGAAGAAAACTGAATCAAAAGCACCAAACGGTTACAAGGTCCTGCTCGTCGAGGATCATCCCATGTTTCGTGAACATCTGGGCCAGCTCATTAACCGTGATCTGGGCATGTCCATCTGCGGAGAGGCGGACAACATCCGTGACGCCATGCAGCTCATCCTGGAAACCAAGCCGGATATCGCCATCGTGGACATCACCCTCCATGGCTCCAGCGGTCTCGAACTGCTCAAAGACATCAAGGCCCAGGGACTGGACATCAATGTGCTCGTGCTCTCCATGCATGACGAAGAGCCCTATGCCGAGCGCGCCCTGCGTGCCGGAGCCAAGGGCTACATCACCAAGAACGAAGCCTCCACCGAAGTGATCGAGGCCATCCGCTGCGTGATGAAAGGGGACGTTTATGCCAGCCGGCAGATGACGGCCAAGCTGCTCGAGCGCATGACGCAGAAACGCAGCAACTCTGAGCTGGCCGGAATGGAGACCCTCGCTGACCGGGAGCTGGAGGTTTTCCAGATGCTGGGCCGGGGCAAAAGCACCCGCGAAATCGCCCAAACCCTCAATCTAGGAGAATCTACGGTCGAAACTTATCGCGCCCGCATCAAAGAAAAACTCCAGCTGCGCAGTGCTGCCGAGCTCTACCTCCGGGCCGGACAGTGGGTGCGCGACCACGGGGCTTAGTTATAATACGATTTATCTTTAGACGGGGTGGCGTCGGGCGTGACAGGGCATGTCTTTTGAATGGCAGCCTAGTTTCGAGGCAAAATACTGCGAATCAAAATTTTACCTTGCCGAAGCCATGTCCAAACGCACACGCAACAAACATACCAACGGTAAAGCCGAAACGAAGTCAGTCCTGAGCCCGCGTACAAGTAACGCCACAGCTCTGGAAGTTCTAGCACCCCAGGAGCAAATTCCCGTTAAGCCTTCAAGGCTGTCTAGGTTTTGGGTTCACATGGTGCTCACGACGATGCTGGCGGGTCTTTGTGCCAGCCTTTACGTCTGGACCGCTGACTTCCCCATGGCGTTTGACGACCATACTTACCTGAAGGACAACCCGTTCTTCCGTGAAGGCAGCTATCTTGACTACCTGAAGGACTTCAAGGAATTCGCAACCCGGCCGGAACGAATTGGTTCGGATCCCGATTATGCGGTCAATGCCATCCTTCGTCCGATCGCTTATGCCACCTTTCGCATGAATTACCAGTGGGGTGAATTCGCCCCCCACTGGTACCGTCTGGTCAATGTCGCGATTCACGCCGTAAATTCGATCTTGATCTATGCGCTGGTGACGATGCTGCTGCGGCGGTCGAAACTGGCAGCAAACCTGCGGTCCAGCTCCGTGCTGTTTATTTCTGCGTCAGCGGCTCTGCTGTTTGCCGCCCATCCGCTCGCCACGGAATCGGTGACCTACATCATTCAGCGTTTCACCTCGCTGGTCGTGATGCTGGCACTCCTGAGTTTGTGCCTCTACTTCGCATCATCGTCCGTGCAGTCACGGTGGGGGAGGTGGCTGCTGCGCGCAGGAGCCGTGGTGCTGGTGCTGCTGGCCATGCAGACCAAGGAAGACGCCTTTATGGTCCCGCTGCTGGCTTTGCTGCTGGACTGGCTGGTGCTCGGCTCGCGGCTGCGGACTGCGGCCTTCAGGGCGCTCCCGCTGCTGCTGTGCATGCCGGTCATTCCCGTGCTGGTGTTCATGACGGCGGCAGCGCAGCATGGCGGTTTTGACTTCAATGCCGCCATGAACATCGTGAACTCGCGGGATGCGCCTCTGAATCACTGGGACTACTTCGTGACCGAGCTCACCGTGATCACCCACTACCTGCGTCAGATGTTCTGGCCCATGGGCATGAATCTCGATCCCGAATGGCCGATCTACGGCTCGCTCTTTCAGGGGCCGGTCCTGCTGGCGCTCGCGGTGCTCAGCGGAATGGTGCTGACAGCTTGGGGCCTGTTCCGCCGCTTCCGCGGAGATCCGCGCTTTGTTCTGAGCTTTGCCTGCCTGGGCTGGTTCTTCATCACCATTTCCGTGTCATCCGCGCTGACCCCGCTGCCAGACCTCGTGGCGGAGCATCGCTCCTACCTGCCATCCATTGGCATTTTCATTCTGGTGGCCTGCCTGCTGGACTGGCTGCGCTGCAGCAGCAGCGGCGCCCGCGCCAGGATGCTGCGGGTGGGCATCCCCGTGTTCACCCTCCTCTGTGTGGGCGCCCTTTCCTGGAAAACCTGCATCCGCAACAACGTCTGGCGCACCCGTGAAAGCCTCTGGGAGGACACCGTGGCCAAAAGCCCCGGCAAATACCGCACCTGGGGAAATCTCGGCGCGGCCTACTCCGATGCCGGCAAAAACGAAAAGGCGGTGCACTGCTTCCGTGAGGCGCTCAAAGTCGAGCCCCGTTTTCAAAACGGCCTGCTCAATCTCTCCAATTCGCTGCTCAGGCTCAACCGCCCCAAGGAGGCGCTCGATACCACAATGCAGCTCATCAACATTGACAAAAACGCCACCACCAAGCCGCCGGTGGCTTTCACCCTCGGCCTCAGCCTCGCCGGGGTGGGCAGGTATGATGAAGCCGTGTCCGTTTTCCGCGACATCTTGCGGGCCATGCCCAATGATCCGCAGACCCACAAGGCCCTAGGGCTGGTCTATTTTCAGACCGGTCTGCCCCATCGGGCCCTGGACCATTATGAGGCCGCCGCCCGCGTCCAGCCGGAGGATCAGCAGCTTCAGCAGCTCATGCAGGCGGCTCAGGTCGCCATGGCGGAGAAACGCAGGCGTCGCTAACAGCGGGACTTCAGTGAGGTGTTGGAATTCCTTTCACCGGGTCGGAGACAATCCACCCGGCAACGGACTTCAACACCTCCCCGCGCTGGCGGAAAAACAGGAAATGATCTTCACCTTCAAAACGGCGTGAGGTCACGTCCAGCCCGCACGCCTTCATTTTTTCCGCATAACCTGAGACATACTCCCAAGGCACCCGGTCATCGCTGCCGCCCGAGAGGATCAGGACGCGTCGAGGCTGCAAACGCGCGGCGAACTCGCCTGGCCGGATGTGGCTGTGCCACACCGCCGAAAGAAAGATCAAAGAGCGGAATTTTGGGCCATCGGTTGATTCAGCCAGGCACAGTCCTATCCCGCCATTCGACAGGCCCATGAGGTGAATCTGGTCGGGATCAATCGCCGCATGCTTTCCCGCATCCGCAATCGCTCGCGTGATGACCTCGTAGCCGCCTTTTTTCTCCCAGTTTCCCAGGCCGAAGGTGGGGGCGATGAGGGTGATGCCGAGTTCATCGGCCACCTTGGAAAGCAGCCAGACATAGGCTTTGAAATTGCCGCCGCTGCCATGCAGAAACACCAGCGTCGGCGCTGGCTTGCTGCGATCCACGCTCGCCGGAATGTAATGAAAATAGTGGCCGTCCCGAAACTCCCCGAAGCAGAGCTCGCGATAGATCATGGGCAGCGCAGAGCCTGCGGCGGTGAAGTCTGGATCTGTACGGGCCTCGGTGTAGATGGCGTCAGTCATGGCGGAGAGTTCCCGGCGCTGCTTCTGAGTGAAGAGGGGATCCAGGGCCGAAGCGACGGCGTAGCCGAGATGGATCTGGTCAATCTCCGGCAGCACGGACCCCGTGGCAAAGCGCTCGTAGTGCCAGCCCCCGTCGGAGTAACGCGAATGAATGCGCGCTGTCTCAGGCGTGTGTGCATCGGGAATCTGCCAGAGAACCAGCGCGATGCCTGCACCGGCTACGGCGAGCAGGATTTGCGCCAGACGCATTTGCAGCACGGAGCCGCGCTCATCACCGATCCAGTAGAGCAGCGGCCCGATGCCGAGTGCGCCAATGGCCGCACTGAGGAGCAGACCCTGCCAGGTGACCATGCAGCAGAGGCCGAACATGCTCAACGGTCCCAAGAACAGCGCCAGCAGAAGCGCGAAGGCTTTCAGGAGGACAAGCGGCGATGACATGGGGTTGAGGCAATCTCACTGGCAGAAAAAGACAATGAGTACTTTTACCGCTGTTCGAAGCTGGATTTTCGATGGCTGTGAATTCCAAGATTTTGCCCAACAAAAAAAGACATGCTTCGCACCCACCAAGCAGCCTACTTCTTCGAGATCGAATCAATGATCGTGGCCCAGACTTTGGCGGCTTGTTCCTTGGAAAAGTCCGAGGGAGGGCTGTATGAAAGGTAAATGCAGTTGGTCTCGATGTTGGTGGCGATGTAGGCCGAGTAAATCAGGCGTCGGGAACCGTCCTCCCGCTTGTGGTTCACGATGTAGGAAATCACCGCAAAGCCGCCGACATCGCGCTTCTTTTGAGATACCAGCTCAAGTCCTGCTGCTGCCAGTTCTGCTTTGAGTCCGTCTTCGTGAGAGAATTTTTTTGTCTCGGCGAGGTAACCGACATCCAGCGAGATCTTGCCCCAGAAGTAGCCTGTCTGGGGAAGATCGCCGGTGTCTGCGGTCGGCTTGATCGCCTTGGGCAGCATCCAGTAGGTATAGCTATCCTCCACCTCCAGACCCTCGGCCTGGACATAGTCCTTTGGGACGTCGAGCTTGAGAGGCAGAGGCTGCAACTGCCCGGCAAAAAATTCGTCGATACTCACCGTCTTCATGGCCACGTCAGCAGCCTGCAGCGAGGCTGCGGCCAGCAGGACGAGAATGCCAGTCCGAAGGAATGAGGCCATGAGCAGTCTGGGATGGATCAATAATACTTCACCAGCCCGTCCCTCCACAGCGGCTTGAGCTGATCAATCGGGGAATCGATCAAGGTCGTGCCATTGTGGGAGATGTAGAGGTAAGGATCACGCGTGGAATCACCAATGATGACGAGGCCGGCGGCTTCGGCGGCGGCGACGTGTTCAGGGGCGATCTCAACGAGGAGGCGGCCGGGAGTCTCGCCAAAAAGAAGCTCGGCGGTGGTGAGGCCAGCGTGAGCGGGCATCTTGTCCGTGGCGACGCGCAGGCCTGCCTTGCCACTGAAACCCATCTCAGCGAGTGCGACTGCGAGGCCGCCCTCGCCGATGTCATGGGCGCTCAGCACGGCGCCCTGCTTCACGAGCTCAAAGTAGCGGCGATACGCGGCGAGGCTTTCCACTTCGCAGAAATCAGGGCCGGCGTCCATGCCGATGCCTTTGGTGTACTTGGCGACGATGCTGCCGCGCAGTCCGGCGCTGGCCTTGCCAAGGATGGCGATCTTGCTGCCGATGCGGCGCAGGGAGGCACCCACAACGTGCTTCGCATCTTCCACGACGCCGAAGCCGCTCAGCAGCAGGGTGACGGGGATGGAGACGGGGCCTTCATCCGTGACGAAGTAGTTGTAGAAGCTGTCCTTGCCGGAAACGAAGGGCGCAGCGTAGGCGATGGCGGTCTTGGCCATGCCTTTGGTGCATTCCACGAGGGCACCGAGCTCGCGCTCGTTGTCGGGGTTGCCCATGCAGAAATTGTCGAGGATGGCGATACGGTCAGGGTTGGCACCCATGGCGACGAGCTGGCGCACGCACTCATCGACGACGGCGCGGCCCATGAGATGCGGGTCGGTCTTGCCCCACTCTGGGAGCAAAGCGCAGGCAAGGGCGACGAGCTGCTGGCTGCCATCCACGCGGATGACGCTGCCGTCCTGCGGGGCGTCGCCCGAAGCTCCGGCGAGGGGCTTGAGGACGGTGTTGCCCTGCACTTCGTGGTCGTATTCGCGGATGATGGGTTCGCGGGAGACGATGGAGAAATCGGCTAGCAGAGTCTTGAGCGTGGCGGTCCAGGACTCCGGACGCACGGGGACGACTGGCTTGACGGATGGCGGGGTGCGCCATTTGGCCTTCATCGCACGGCGTGGGGCCTCATGCAGCGCGGCGACGTGGAGATCGCACACGATGGTGCCGTGGTGGAAAACTTTGAGACGCTGGGAGCCGTCGGCCTTGGCCAGCACGCAGAGTTCCGTCTGGTAAATGGCGGCGAGCTCGTGCATCGCAGCGAGGTCTTTTTCCTCGATGGCGATGACCATGCGCTCCTGGGATTCGCTGATGAAGACCTGCCAGCTTTCGAGGTCGGGGGCCTTGAGCGGGGCATTTTCCAGCCACACTTCGCCGCCGGTCTCACGCAGCATTTCGCCTGCGGCAGAGCTGAAGCCACCCGCACCACAGTCGGTGACGAACTGGATGAGGCCCTTCTCACGCGCAGCGAGCACGAAGTCGGCAGCCTTCTTTTCCTCGATGGGATTGCCGATCTGCACGGCGGTCTGGTCTTCTTCGTGCGAGTCGGTGGTGAGCGATGCGGAGGAGAAAGTCGCGCCTTTGAGGCCGTCCTTGCCGGTGCGGCCACCCGCAGCAACGAGCAAATGGCCAGGTTTCACTTCCTTGGCAATGTCCTTGATCGGGATGATGCCGGCGGTGCCGCAGAAGACGAGGGGATTGTAAATGAAGGTGTCGTCAAACTGGATCGCGCCATTGACGGTGGGGATGCCCATGCGGTTGCCGTAGTCGCGAACGCCGCGCACCACGCCACGCATGACGCCGAGGGGGTGGATGACGTCCTTGGCCTTGATGTCTTCCTGCTCAATGTTGGGCGGGCCAAAGCAGAAGACGTCGATGGAGGCGACGGGCTTCGCGCCTTTGCCGGCTCCGAGGATGTCGCGGATCACGCCGCCGAGGCCGGTATTGGCACCGGCGTAGGGTTCGATGGCACTGGGGTGGTTGTGCGTTTCCACCTTGAGGCAGACGGCCTTGTCGGCATCCAGGCGCACGAAGCCCGCGTTGTCTTCAAAGGCACCGAGCACGAAGTCGGGCTTGTTCTTGCAGATTTCCTCCGTCACAGCGCGGATGTAGGTCTTGAACAGTCCATCCACGACTTCCTCCTTGCCGTCGAGGGTGTGCTGGATCTTCGCGCCAAAGATGCGGTGCTTGCAGTGCTCGCTCCAGGTCTGGGCGATGACTTCCATTTCGACGTCCGTGGGCTCGCGGCCCTCGTCCTGGTAAATCTTCTGCACGGCCAGCATGTCGGCGCGTGAGAGCGAGAGCTTCATGCGCTTCGAGAGGTCGAGGAGCTGGTCAGCAGGGAGATCGCGGAGGGGGATGGTGCGGAAAACGGCTTGGGACATGGGTGGGAACCCCCTGACTTGGCGAGGAAATGGCCGGGTTCAATGGCGGAGGGGAAGGAAATTGCCTTGGTGCAGCCCGGATAGGAGCTGGTGTGAAACGGTTGCTGTTCTTCGGCTCCCCGCTTTTATCCTGCCATCATGGCAACCATCGCACTTCTCGGTACGCTCGACACCAAAGGTCACGAACACGCCTACGTGGCGGAAATCATCCGCGCACGCGGGCATCAGACGCTCCTCATCGATACCGGCAGCGGCGACGTGCCGCAGGTGCAGCCGGATGTGACGCGGGAGCAGGTCGCTGCGGCAGGGCAGGTGGATCTCGCGGGAATCATGGCGCGGCAGGATCGTGGTGAAGCCGTCACAGCGATGGCAGGCGCAGCGGCGGCGTTTTTGTCGGCCTTGGTCGCCAGCGGGAAGGTGCAGGGCGTCATCTCCCTCGGCGGCGGTGGAGGTACAGCTATCGGCACGGCGGCCATGCGGGCGCTGCCTGTGGGTTTTCCGAAGTTGATGGTGTCCACGCTGGCGGCTGGCAATGTGGCCCCCTATGTGGGTACGAAGGACATCGTGATGTTTCCAAGCATCGTCGATGTCAGCGGCATCAATCGCATTTCCCGCGTGCTGCTGGCCCGTGCCGCCGGGGCGATCTGCGGCATGGTGGAAACGACGGTGCCCGAGGGTGTGGACAAACCGCTCATCGCCGCCTCGATGTTTGGCAACACCACCGAGTGCGTGAACCGCGCGAAGCAGGTGCTGGAGGAGGCCGGGTATGAAGTGCTTGTCTTCCACGCTACCGGCACAGGCGGCAAAATCATGGAGTCACTCATCGAAAGCGGCATGTTTGCCGGCGTGCTGGACATCACCACCACGGAATGGGCGGATGAACTCGTGGGCGGCATCCTCGGTGCGGGGCCTTCACGACTCGATGCCTCGGGCAAAGCAGGCGTTCCAGCCATCGTGACTCCGGGCTGCCTCGACATGGTGAACTTCGGCGAGCGTGCGAGTGTGCCATCGAAGTTCGAAGGCCGTCACTTCTACATTCACAATCCGCAGGTGACGCTCATGCGCACCAATGCCGCCGAATGCGCGGAACTGGGCCGCATTCTCGCAGAGAAGGTGAATGCTTACACCGCTCCCGTGACGGTCCTGCTGCCACTGCAGGCCATCAGCATCATCAGCGCCCCTGGCAAGCCGTTCCACGATGCCGAGGCCGATGCGGCGCTGTTTGACGCCATTCGCACGCACCTGCGCCCTGGCATCCCTCTGTTGGAGATGGATTGTGAAATCAACGCGCCGGAGTTTGCGGCGGCGTGTGCGCAGGCGCTGCTTCAGAGCTTGCCAGCCATATGAAAGACGCCACCTTGGCGCCCTCATGAACTACCCGCTCACTTTCCGCTTCAAGCTCCTCGCCCTTGCCCCGCAGATCTATGTGACGGATGCCAGCGGCAGCACGATCTGCTATGTGAAGCAGAAGCTGTTTCGATTCCGCGAAAAGGTGGAGGTGTTCACCGATGACACGATGAGAACATTGCTGGCCACGATTGAGGCGGACCGCATCATCGACTGGTCGGCGCGTTACACCTTCAAATCTCCCTCGGGTCAGGTGCTGGGCGCAGTGGGCCGGCGTGGACTGAAGTCCATGTGGAAGGCGCATTACGATGTGTTCGCGCCAGGTGCGCAGTCGCCGACGTTTGCGATTCAGGAGGCGAATCCCTGGACGAAGATGCTGGATGGCTTTGTGAGCGGCATTCCGCTTGTCGGCATGTTTTCTGGTTACATGCTGCACCCGAGCTACATCGCCACACGCGGTGAGGCCGGCGCGCCCACGCTGCGCCTGACCAAGCAGCCGGCTCTTTTCGAAGGCCGCTTTGGATTGGTGCAGGAAGGCCCGGCAGATGATGGGGAGCAACTGGCCCTGCTGCTGTCCTTCCTGATGATGAACCTGCTGGAACGGGCCAGGGGGTGAGAGGCAGGGCGTTCTGGCGATGGTGGGGCTGTGCGAAGATGAGGCTGCAAAGTTCGCATGAGCAGTGAATCAAGGCTCATGGAACATGGGCATCGATTGCAAACCCGCAGCCGTTCTGTCATTGCATGCGCGCAGGGTCCGTCCAGCATGGCCGCCTCATGTACTGCCCGCTGAATTTCCGCTTTCCCATCATGTCTTTCTCGCAGGAGATCTACGTGACGGATGCCTATGGCGGTGCGATTTGCTTTGTGAGGCAGCATGTCCTTCGCCTCCGTGAAAAAGTGGAGGTGTTTGCGGATGATACGGAGAGGTCGCTGCTGGCCACGATCGAGGCAGACCGCGTCATCGACTGGTCGGCGCGCTACACTTTTAAATCTCCCTCGGGTCAGGTGCTCGGAGCTCTTGGCAGGCGCGGCATGAAGTCGATGTGGAAAGCGCACTACGATGTGTTTGCTCCGGGAGCGCTGACGCCAACATTTGTCATTCAGGAGACGAATCCATGGGCGAAAATGCTGGATGGATTGCTGGGTGAAATCCCCTTTGTGGGAATGTTTACCGGTCTCATCCTGCACCCCAGCTACATCGCCACACGCGGTGAGGCGGGTGCCTCCACGCTGCGCCTGACCAAGCATCCCTCAATCTTCGAAAGCCGCTTCGCACTAACTCAGGAAGGCCCGGCGGATGAGGGCGAGCAACTGGCGTTGATGTTGTCCTTTCTAATGGTGAATCTGCTGGAGCGAACGCGCGGGTGAACCAAGTAGCCTTGTTCCTGTGGAACAAGGACTGGCTCCGCTGTGGCCATGCGCTTTGAGAGTCAGCCACGGGTGGGTGCTGCGATGCCTTTCCCGGTTCCAGAGAAACAGGGGCTACTTCGGCAGCCGCTCCATCACCGCCGCAGGGAATTCGAGGGACTTCTGCCGCCCCGAAGTACCGCGTAGCAGCGTGATCTGGCCTTTCGGGCAGTCCAGCTCCTCGGCAAGGAAGCGGATGAGTTCACTGTTGGCTTTGCCATCCACGGGCGGAGCGGCCAGTTTCACGAGCAGCACGGGGCGGCCTTTCTCATCGGCGGTCCAGCCGGCGAACGCGGATTTCTTGGCGTTCGGTGTGACGCGAACGGCAAGCTGGGCACGATCAGTGGGGGAGGCCATGGTCAGACGAGTTTGAGGCGCTTGCGCATCAGCCACTCGACGGTGAGCAGCAGGATGGCGGCACCGAACCACCACCAGCTTGACCACAGATTGGTCTCCTGGGTGATGACCTGCTTGCGGTCGATGCTTTGCAGCAGGCTGGGGAGATCCGTGGCGGCCTGTTCTTCGCGCAGGAAACGGCCGCCGCTGTGGGTGGCCATGGTTTCGAGCAGCGTGCGGTTCATGGTGAGCGTGGCCCACTCGGGATTGCCCGTGTCGGAGACGTGGAGGGAGAGGCGGGCATCACTGCGCGGCGCGCTGGGGCTTTCCGCGACGGCGATCTCATAGGTGCCGGCCTTGAGCGGCGGGGTGAGTGCACGATAAACGCCGATGTGCGTGGGATCTGCCTCAAGCTGCAGGGTGGCCACATCAGCACCGTCATGCATGAGGTAGGCGCGGGGCTGGGCATCGGTGACGATGTCGCCCTTGTCATTGCGCACGCGCACGCGGATTTCAGAGGCTTCGCCCGGCGAGTAGCGCAGGCGGTCAGTGCCAACGGAGAGCTTCTTTTGCTCGATCTGAAACGGCGGCGCGGCGATCCACGCACCCAGCTGCATCCACAGGCGCTGATGGTACAAATCCGCAACCTGGAAGCGCCAGCGCCAGAGCTCATCCGTGCCCAGATAAAGCACCGCACCGGCACCCACCTGACGAAAGACCACCTCGGGCTGCTGCGCCTTGGCGAGCGTGATGGCGGCGGGCAGCGCCTCGACATTCGCGTGCCAGTTCACCTTGGGCAGCGTGGGCCAGAGCGCGGTGTTCGCGCTGGGGCTGTCGCTGAGGCGCAGCGCATCGAAGCGCTGGCCGTCCGTGGTGAGTTCGAGACTGGTGGGAGTCGGCTTGATGCTGGATGGCAGAAACCGCACGGGGATAAGCGGGGCGGTTTTGCCCTGGCTCCATTCGTGCAGCTTGCCACGCTGGCCGTCGATCATGATCAAACCGCCGCCGCGTTTCTCGACGAACTCAAGGATCCAGTCGAGGCTGTCCGGCTTCAGCCGGTTCAAGGCCACATCACCCAGAATGATGAGGTCATAGCTGAGCAGTTCGTCGCGTGTCTTGGGGAAGTCTTTTTGCAGGGTGCCGTTCGCGGCATTGTCAGCCATGTCATCAAAGATCATCGTGGCCTGCCAGCGGTCATCGCGGTCAAAGTGGTTGTGGATGTAGCGTGTCTCCCAGCGCGGACGACCGTCCAGGATCAGCACCTTGCGCTTCTTTTCCAGCAGATGAATGGAAAGCTCGCGCGCGTTGTTGGATCGCGTCTTTTCCAGTGCCGCACGGTCACCGCTGGCGGAGATGAGGATGTTCACGCTGCGCAGCGTTTTGTCGCGCTGGCCCGGCGCAGGCGGCGGCAGCTCGGAGACGGGAAAGACGAAATCAAAACCCTGCTCGCCTTTGCCGCTGGTGGTGAAATCCCTCTTCCACAGCACCTTGCCCTGGCTTTCAATGCGCACATTGGCCGGAACCCCGGCAGGCATGCTGTCATTGACGGTGACGCGCCCCTGAAAGTTCTCTTTCGAGAAGACGGATTCGGGAGCCGAGACAGCCAGCAGGGACAGATCTGCGGGAGGGATCTCCGTGCCAAAGCCGATGGTGAAGATGGCCGTGCCGCTGGCTTTCAGAGCGGTGCTCAATTCTTCGGGTGAGCCGGAGGAGTTGTGCTGCCCATCCGAAAGCACGACGAGCGCGGTGCCGGCGGCAGCGGGCCCCAGCGCGGCACGCAGCGTCTGATCAAGATTGGTGATGGGAGCTGTGGCGGAAAGTTCAAACGTGCTCGGCATGTCGCCGGAGGTGTCCTTGCCACCCTGGCGATACCACCACAGCCGCTGCGTGTTCATGCCGCGCAGCGCCACGAGTTCCACATCCTGCGTCTCGGCGAGCTTTTTCAGCAGCGGTGTCGTGCCTTTGAGCAGGAGATCTTCCGCACGTTGAAAGCGTGCCTTGGAGGTGCCTGCCGCAGCACCCGCGGCCTCGTCCGTGAGCTGCATGCTGGCCGAACTGTCCACCGCCACAACCACACGGCCCAGTTGCCGCAACGTGGTGACATGCCGCAGGATCGGACCAGCCAGCGCCAGCACGAGAATGAAAACTGCCAGCGAACGCAGAATGGCAGGCACCTGCGCCGCACGGCTTCCCACATACTTCAACTCACGCCGGTAGAGAAACCACATCAGCGCCGCCAGCCCAAACGCAAGCACGACCACCGGCAGCGGCGGATAGCCGCCGGTGAAGCGCAGGGTGGTTTCGGTTTGCGGGGTCATGCGAGAAGGTCAGGCGATGATGGAAACGCGCTGACGGTCAAGTTCGACGAGTGTGCAGGTTTGCAGCGCGGTGACAATGGCCGGGAGATGCTGCGCGAACATCTGCCGGGTGTCTTTAAGACTCATGTTGCCGGTGCGCAGCAGCACAAGTTTCCAAGGACGGCCATGCAGGAGGTGTGAGTAGTAGAAGTCAGTGTCCTTGGTGACGACCACGCGCTGCTCAGCCATTGAGACGTTGTTGAGAATGCCATCACGGGAGGCGTTCTGATCTGGAAGATCCATCGTGTGAATGGCCTCATGCCCTGCCGTCGCAAAGACTTGGCGCAGGCCCGGCGGGAGATGAGCATCGATCAGAAACTTCATGCCGCGACGAGCTGCCAGCTGCGAAGTTTGAGAGATTGATTCGCGAACTCAATGCAGGCGCGCAGATCATCTCGTTCCAGATCAGGAAATTCGGCCAGCACTTCTTCAAAGCTGTCGCCGCTGGAAAGGTATTCCAGCATGGACTCCACCGGATAGCGAAGACCGCGAACGACAGGCTTGCCATGGCAAACCTCGGGATCAATCGTGATCCGAGAAAGCAGGGTGTTGGTGGATGGGGCCTCGGCGTGCATGCTGTTCAATACGTTTTTTAGAGCGGTGTTTCAATCGGTCGTTCAGCCTGTTTCAGCCTCTGGCGATGTGCTGCTGCA
Organism: Verrucomicrobiota bacterium; assembly: GCA_017301975.1. GTDB lineage: Bacteria > Verrucomicrobiota > Verrucomicrobiia > Verrucomicrobiales > Verrucomicrobiaceae > Prosthecobacter. The sequence continues at coordinate 12,350 of JAFLEI010000032.1, read as the reverse complement.
GCAGGACTTCGGCGAAGAGGAGGCCGAGGAGGAGGATCAGCAGCGGCTGCCAGAGCTCGGCTCCATGGCGGCGGGTGCGGTCGAGCGCCTGATAGCCAGGCAGGGTGTCGGCGTAGGCGGCGTCATAGCGCTGGGCTATTTTTTGGATGTCGGCGGGAGGCAGGGCTTTGAGGTTGGATTCCGCACCATCGATGTTGAAGGCGAGCAGCGTGGTCTTTTCGGTGCTGATCTTTTGCAGTTGGAAGATGCCGGGCTGGTTGATGACGGGGCTTTGCACGAAGACAGCATCTCCCTCCTTGGCAGACTTGAGCGTCTGCGTCTGGCCCGTGGGATCGCGCAGGGTGAACTCGGAGCCGAGCTCCGCCTTTTCCAGCGGCAGGCGGATCGCGGAACCGACGAGCTGCCATGCAGGGGCGCTGCCCTCGGTGGCAAGGTAGGTGGTCAGGCGCTGCATCAGCGGCACAAAGAACGGCTGCAGCGGCAGATTGCTCCACTCGGCGTTCGCGGTGGTCGCGGCGGCGATGACCCGGCCACGTCCGTGCTTTTTCTCAAGCATCAGCGGCACATTGCGGTCGAGGCTGAAGATCCGCTGCATCTGATCTCCCTGCGGCACAAATTCCAACCAGTGGCGAAACTCCGCGTCCTGCAGCCGTCCGGCACGGGCATCGTTAAAATACAGCGCTGCGGGGTGCGTGAAGCGCTGCATGAGGATGCGTGCGGGCAGCGAGTCCGAGTCGGCGCGGGCCTGCCCTTTGATGGCGGCAGGATACAGCCCTTCACCCTTGCGGAAGAAGTCGCGGTTATACCAGTCGATGTCACATCCCGGTCCCGCGAAAACAAGCAGGCCGCCGCCTTCTTTGACGAATTTGTCGATCTCGTTGAGCGTGTTCCCCGGCAGCTTTTCCACGTCTGCCATGATGATGACCTCCTGCTGGCGCAGGTCCTCAGCGCGGATTTTGCGCACATCGATCTTCTTGGTCCGAATGAGATCCTTGAGCGTGGCGGCCGCGACGGTGTGGGGCTCCAGCGCGATGTCCAGGAAGTCCGTGGCGCCGCTCAGCGGTTCTTTGCCGGGGCTGCCGTCGATGAGCAGGACATTGAGCTGATTGCGCACCTGCACGATGGAATGAAAGGTGTTGTCATCGGCAAAGCTGTCGCCCTCCAGGCGGACGGAAAGCGAGTGGTCGCCCACTTTGTCAAACGCATGCGTGAAGGAGAGCACGGCCTCGCCCTCCGGGGCAAGTGACACGCGTGCCGTTCGCAGGCGCGCGCCGTCGGCTTCGAGGTGCACGGCCACATCCTGCCAGGGGCGTTTGCCATGATTTTTGATTCGCACCCGCAGGCCGATGGGCTGGGACTCTGCGGCGACGAGTGCGGAGATGTCGGCGCTGGCGATGCTGAGATTCTCCGCGAGATCACTGCCCACCCGGAAGAAGGTGATCTGCGGCTTGGGCTCCTGCTTGGAAAGCGTTTCAAGGGCGGGCAGCGCGGCACCATCCGCGATCGCCTTCCAGTCGGCTTCCTGAAAGTCGGAGACAATGACCACTTCCCGCGCGGCGTTCGGCGAGTCCTTCAAAGCCGAGGTGGCGCTCTGAAACGCGTCATTCGCGGCCAGCGGTCCTGACATGGATGCCACCTCGCTGAGCTGCTTGGGTACGATGTCCAGCGCCGTGGTGGCTTGATCCAGCAGCTTGCGCGGAGTGCCGCCGGAGAGAATCACCTGCGCGCTGGATCCGCTCGGCAGATCGGTGAGCATCGTCTGCATGTCCTGCCGCGCCTGCTCCATGACGGTGCCGCCGGGCAGCGTCGTCTGGGCGGCGGGCGCACGCATGGAGAAGGAATCATCCAGCATGACGATGAGCGAGGAACTGCCAAGGCCCAACGAACGCAGCGCCGTGAGCACCGGCTGCGCCAGGCACAGCGCGAGCACGATGGGAATGGCGATGCGAATGATGAGCAGCAGGAGTTGCTCGATCTTCATCTTGCGCTTCCGCTGGCGGATCACCTCATGCAGCAGGTGCATGGCCCCCCAGCGCACGGTGATGACCTTCCGCTTGTTGAGCAGGTGGATGATCAGCGGGATGAGAAAAGCCGCCGCGCCGAAGAGGAGGATGCCGTGGAGGAAACTCATCGCATTCTCAAGGCTAAATAACTCCGCAGCGCCGCAGAGTGGGATTCATCCGTGGGCAGGCTCAGGTAATCGACCTGATGTTTGCGGAAGCCTTCCTTGAGCTGCTCGGCGAAGTTCTGCTGCGCCTCGATGTAGCGCTGGCGAATCGTGGCGGGATCAAGGAGGAGGAAGTCGTCGTCGTTCTCGAGGTTTTCAAAGCGCGCCCAGTTGCCGAAAGGAAAGTCTATTTCGTCACGGTCCCAGAGCTGGAGCGCAATGATCTCGTGACCCTTTTTGCGCAGAACGCCGATGGAGCGCAGGAGTGCTGCGGGATCGTCAAAGAAATCGCTGATGAGGATCACAAGCCCCCGCCGCTTGAGGCGTTGCGCGAGGGACTCCAGCACCGGAGCGAGGCTGGTGTCCTTGCCGGGCTCGGTCTTGACCATCGTCTCAAGCAGCAGATGCAGGTGAGTGATCTTGGTGCGGCAGGGGATGACGTCGCGGATTTTGGAGTCGAAGGTGATCAGGCCCACGGCATCCTGCTGGCTCATGAGCAGGTAGGCCAGAGAGGCGGCCAGCTTGCGGGCATAGTCAAACTTCAGCACTCCCTTTTGGCCGCGATAGCCCATGCTGCCGCTGGCATCCAGCACCACGGTGGCGCGCAGATTGGTCTCTTCATCAAACTCGCGGATGTAGAAGCGGTCAGTGCGGCCAAAAATCTTCCAGTCGAGGCGGCGGATTTCATCCCCTTGAACATAAGGACGGTGCTGGCGGAACTCGACGCTGAAGCCCTTGTGCGGCGAGGCATGCTGCCCGGTGGTGAACCCTTCAACAACCGTACGCGCAAAGAGCTGCAGAGACTGCAGACTGGTGATGTCTTCGGCTTGAAGGATGTCGGAGAGAGTAGCCACGGGGGAGGGGGCGGAAGTGCTCAGTGCTCAGTGCTCAGTGAGGAGCAGGTGGTGGGGGTGAGGAGGGATTGGATGGAGTTGGGGATTTCTGAGGAGGAAAGAAAAAAATCGGGGGAGGGTTCCTGGACTTTGGAGGAGAGAGGTGCGAGGCAGAATTCTTCGGCCCGGTTGGACATGGTGGTGAGCATGCGGCCGATTTCGCGGGATTTTTGAAAAAGGGGGCGCGCTGTGTTGGCGTCGAGATAGCCGTCATCGACGGCGATGATGAGCCAGTGCTGCGTTTCGTTGTTCTCACTCTCGGCGTCACTGAGCTTGCTCTGGAAGTGCTTGATGTAGTCGCGCTTGCCCCACGCTTCAGCGATCTGGGCGCCAATGGGGCGCGCGGCGCGGCGAAGCTGATCAGTGAGCGAGTATTTCTCCTCAGGCGGAAAGGTTTTCGATGCCCTGAACACACCACCCTGAAGATCACGTGCCCTCTCATAGACACGAAGCTCCCAGAATGCTTTCGCAAATGGCAGCTTGGTCTCGTCATTCATGCTCATAAGGCCTGTTTCCTGATTTAACTGAGCACTGAGCACTGATTAGTGAGCACTTAAGCCCCAATCAGCCCCCAGGCCCTCGAAGTCTCACAGCACTCGCGCCTCGCTCTTTTTCGTCTTCTTCACCAGCTCGGCAATGATCTGGTCCACCGTGATGCCTTCGGCTTCAGCGTGGAAAGTGGGCACCAGGCGGTGGCGCAGGGCAGGGGCGGCGAGGGCCTCGATGTCGTCGGTGGTCACATGGGTGCGGCCCTGGAGAAGGGCGCGGACTTTGCCTGCCAGGACGAGCATCTGGCTGGCACGCGGGCCGGCACCCCAGCTCAGCATGCTCTTCACATACTCGGAGGCGTCAGGCTCCGTGGGGCGGGTGGCACGGACGAGATCGAGCACGAAGTCGATGACATGATCCGGCACCGGCACCTTGCGGGCGAGCTGCTGCGCGGCCTGCAGTTCCTCGGCGGTGATGACGGCCTCGATCTCCTGCGTCTCGCCGCCGGTGGTGCGGGCGATGATTTCGCGTTCGTCGTTGCGCGTGGGGTAATCGACTTTGATGAGGAAGAGGAAGCGGTCTTTCTGAGCTTCGGGCAGCGGGTAGGTGCCTTCCTGCTCGATGGGGTTCATCGTGGCGAGAACAAAGAAAGGCTTGGGCAGCTCATGCGTGACCTGACCCACCGTGACGTGCTTTTCCTGCATGGCCTCCAGCAGGGCGGCCTGCGTTTTCGGCGGCGTACGGTTGATTTCGTCCGCGAGGATGATCTGGGAGAAGATGGGCCCCTGCTGGAAGACGAGCTTCCGGCGGCCTGTCTCCGCATCTTCCTGGATGATCTCCGTGCCGGTGATGTCCGCAGGCATCAGGTCCGGCGTGAACTGGATGCGGCGGAAGCTCAGGTGCATCGCGTCGGAGAGGGATTTCACCAGCAGCGTCTTCGCCAGCCCCGGCACACCTTCGAGGAGGCTGTGACCACCGGCCGCGATGGCGATGAAGACCTGCTCAATGACGGCCTCCTGTCCGACGATGCGCTTGCCCAGGGCAGCTTTGAGTTTGTTGTAACCTGAGACGAGAGCGGCGGCAGCAGCGGAGTCGGACATGAGGGGGGATGACGAAATCAGAATGACGAGTAAAAGTGAAGCCGTGAAAGGCGTCCACGGGCGGAGAGTGAACACGAGGACGGAGCACTCGTTCTTTCCACTCTTGCGCACATGCTGGCAAGAACACAAAAAAGGCGGATTCCCGAGCCCGGCTGGATCAGATTTTGCTGACGCACGCCACGGCCATCGCCGCGATGCCTTCCTCCCGCCCGACGAAGCCAAGGCGTTCATTGGTAGTGGCTTTGACGCCAACTTGGTCGGCCTGAATGCCCAGTGCGGCGGCGATGTTCTGTTTCATCGCTGCGGCGTGCGGATTCACCTTGGGCGCTTCGGCGATGAGGGAGGAGTCCACGTTCTCAATGCGCATGCCCTTGCCTGCGGCGATTTCGGCGCACTTTTCGAGGATTTTGAGGCTGCAGATGCCTTCGATGGTGGGATCGCTGGGGGGGAACCAGTGGCCGATGTCGGGCTCTCCCAGCGCGCCAAGCACCGCATCAGCGATCGCGTGGCTGAGCACGTCCGCATCCGAATGGCCTTTGAGGCCGCGCGAATGCGGAATGGTCACCCCGCCGAGGACGAGGGGGCGGCCTGTTTCAAAAGGGTGGACGTCGTAACCAATGCCTGTGCGAACCATGGGGAAAAAATCAGGCGTTGTGGTCGGCGGCTTTCTTCAAGCTGGCAAGCACCTCGGAGATGGGGAGGTCAATGCGCTGGCGGTTGAGGAAGTAGCTGACGTTTTCGTAGCCTGCTTCAGTCAGGTGGTTCAAGGCGGTGACGAAATGCTCGCCGACGCGGGGCGCGCGGTGCGAATCAGAGCCAAGGACGATGGGGATCTTGCGATCTGCCATCATCCGCAGCATTTCATTGCCCGGATTCATTTCGGAGTAGCTCTTGTTGAGGCCGGAGGTGTTCAGCTCCATGGCCACGCCGGTGGCCGCAATGCGGTCGAGCGCGGTGGAGACCGTGTTTTTCACAATGGCAAAGCACCAGGAGTCCGGATGGTAGTTCTTCACCAGATCAGGATGGGCCAGCGCGTCGTAGAGGCCGGATTCGGCCGACCTGGCGAGGTGCTCGAAGTAGGTGCGGCGGAAATTTTCGATGGTGCCGGTCTCAAACTTGTTGAGGTATTCCTTGGCCTGCCAGTGGACGGCGCCGAGCACGTAATGGAAATCGGCGCGCTTGTGCAGGGCGGAGATGTATTCCTCACAGCCGGGGAAGTATTCGCTCTCAATGCCAAGGCGGATGTCCAGCTTGCCCTTGAAGGCGTCAGCCGCACGCTGCACCAGCGCCACGTAGGTGTCGAATTCACTCTCCGACATGCGCACCGAGGGCCAGAAGCCGTTCGGCATCGGGCAGTGGCAGGTGAAGATGATGCCTTTGAGGCCTGCTTTGACCGCCTGCTGGGCATACTCTTCCGGCTCGCCCCACGCATGCTTGCACAGCGGGGTGTGCATGTGGGAATCATAGAAGAGAGCGCCGGTCTTGGTAGGGCCGGGAGGGGGCAAAGGCTGCGAAGGCACCTTCTTTACCGGGGCGGCCACGGGGGCCTCCACCGGCACTGCCACTTCGGCAGGCGGTGCGGTCGGCTTGGCGGCGACCGGGGCCTCGGCTGCGGGAGCCGGTTTCACGGGAGAAGGGGCCGGCGCGGGTGCGGCTTTGGTGGCCGCTGGCGCAGGAGTCGCGGAAGATTTGGCTGCGGCTGGCTTTGCCGGAGCAGCGGCTTTGACTGCCTTCGCCACTGGCTTGGAGGCAGGCTTGGCCGGTGCCGGTGCTGGTTTCGCCGCGACTGCCTTGGGTTTCGGCGGAGGTGCTTTGGCGGCGGGCTTCTTCGCCGCCACAGGTTTCTTGGCCGCAGGCTTTTTAGGGGCAGGTTTCTTCGCCACAGCCTTCTTCACCGGCTTGGGCGGAGAGGCTTTCTTGCTCACCTTCTTGGGGGCGGCCTTGGGAGCTGGCTTCGCGGCGCGCTTTGCCGGCACGGGCTTTTTGGCGGGAACCGCCTTCTTTGGGCTCACCGTTTTCTTGGCAGGCGCAGGTTTGGCTTTCGGTTTGGAGGCCACGGTGTTTTTGGATTTTCCCGCAACAGGCCTGGCCTTGCCTTGGGCCGCCTTTTTCGTGTTTCTTTTAGGTTTGCTCACAGTCTAGCTCCTGGTTCCGTGCAATATCAGCCATCCTTTTCCTTCGACATCTGCAATCCGTGCGTTCTTACCGCTGCCAGTGGGGCCTGGAAAACAAATTCGTAAAGTTAAAGGAACATCTTTCCAGTTTCCAGCCTGCAATTGCTGGAGAAGTGGTTCGAACTTAGGATCTTTACGATCAAAGTAGGCATAAACGACGTCATTATCGTCCGGATGCTTGATTTCCAGCAGTTCGCTGCCCATGGGCGCCGCTTCCGGCGGGATGTTCTGCGGCTTCGAGGCGATCACCCGAAACAGCGTGGGCGCGGACGGCTGGCTCTTGATGAATTCCTCCCACTCAAGCTCGCCGTATCGAACGGAGCTTTCCCAGTCCACCCGGAAGTTGCCACCCTCCATTTCTTCGATGATGAGGCTCACCGGCTCCGCATTGGCAAAGACGGCCTGGGCGTATCCCAGACGATAGCCCTCTTCCTGTACAGGCAGGATCCACCCCAGGGTTTTCCACGTCAGTGCCAGATGCGGATGGCTGCGGTAATAGCTCTCCATCAAGGGGCGGACACGCTGCGGATCACGGGAAAATGCGAGCCGCTGGTCAATGTCCGCCGCTTCAAAAAAGCCGCGAAGCGTCTGTTCGATCTGGGGCCGTTTGCTCTCGATGTCTTCAATGGCCGTGGGGCTCTCAGAGCCGGCAGGCATGAGTTTCAGCGTGCTGGAAGCGGTCCCCGACGCGGAGGCGACGATTTTACGCGGCTCAGCGTTAGCAGAGAGTCGGACTACGGAGGGGTCGCTCAGGAGAGAAGGCTGCTCCTGGGCTTTGCCTGACCAGTGAGAATTTTTGTCATTTTCATAAACCGCCTGCACGTACTCCGGATTCACCCGCGCAGATTCCCACAGCTTGATCATCACCACCCGCACCACCGTGGCGACCATGATCACCAGAGCCATGCAGCCGAGAATGGTGGCCACTGCATTGATCATGGCCTCTCGCCGCCGGGCTCGGCTGCGGCGGGGCGGATCATTGTCAGCGATGCTCGGATGGGTCATGGCAAACACGCGTTGGTGGAGCCGAAGGCGGGATTTGAACCCGCGACCCTCGCATTACGAATGCGATGCTCTACCACTGAGCTACTCCGGCATGAACGTGTGACTTTAAGTCTTTAATTATATAAGGGGCTGCTCAGATCTTGTCATTTGCTTTCTTTAACTGGTCGAAAAAAGTCATTCTGCAGGCCTCGCGGATGCATTCCGCAGCGCACCTCCCGCTTGAATCTTGGGCGGATCGCATTGATCCTTGCCCATGCCCGCCTCCCCCATCATCGCCCAGCCAGGAACACCTTATGGGGAGTTTCTTGCTGAGCAGGAGGAAATTCAACGCTTGAAGTGGCTCGCCAGCGAGCGCGAAGGCCATGACATCGGCTTTGAGTTCGCGCTCAATGACTGGGCGCAGAATCACCGGGCAGAGTGGCGCGGCATGCGCAACCGCCTGAAGCGCAAGCAACCCTGATTTTTGCCCGTCTGCCGGGCAATATCGCGCCGGTCGGTGCGTTATGGCCCCTCATGATTTGTCGCGCTGCCACCCTCGGGGTGTTGTTCCTGCTTTCCGCCCCGCTGCTCCAGGCTGCGGCACCTGCCAATGTCCTGTTTATTATGGCGGACGATCTGCGCCCGGAACTCGGCTGCTATGGATCGGTGGCCCACACCCCCCATCTGGATGCGCTGGCACGGCGCGGCATGATTTTCCGGCAGGCCTACTGCCAGCAGGCCGTCTGCAATCCCTCCCGCTCCTCCATGCTCACCGGCCTCCGTCCGGACAGCTTGGGGCTCTATGTAAACGGGACACATTTCCGCGAGCTGAAGCCGGAGGTGAACACCCTGCCGGGATGGATGAAGGACCACGGCTACACCACCCGCTGCGTGGGCAAAATCTTCCACAACTGGCATACAAAGGAGCATGGCGATCCCCGCTCCTGGAGCGCGCCGGAGTTCCTCCACTATGCAAACCATGGCGATGACGCCCCGCAGGTCAGCGGGCCGCTGCCTCCCAATCTGACCCCGCTGGCAAACACCCTCCGCCAGTATGGCAACGTACCGCTGTGTGAGTGCCGCGACGTGCCCGATGAAGCCTATTATGATGGCCGCGTGGCCGCCGAGGCCGTGCGTGTGCTCGGGGAGATCAAAGACAAGCCGTTCTTTCTGGCGGTCGGATTCTGGAAACCGCATGCCCCCTTCAATGCCCCCAAGAAGTACTGGGACATGTACCAGCGGGACCGCCTTCCCGTCCTCGATCCCGCACGGCCTGCCGGTGCCCCTGACATCGCCTTTCACCAGAGCACGGAAATTCTGGGACCGGTGAAAAATCAGAAGCAGCCCACCGCAGAGCAGGCGGCGGAGATGCGCCACGGCTACTTCGCGAACATCAGCTACATGGACACTCAATTGGGGAAGGTGACCGCAGCCCTCGAAAAGCAGGGCCTGCTGGACTCCACCCTCATCGTCTTCTGGGGAGATCACGGCTACCACATCGGCGAGCACAGCCTGTGGGCCAAAACCTCAAACTTTGAGCTCGATGCGCACGTGCCTCTGATCATTGCGCCGCCCCAGGCCAGACATGCCGGTGCCAGCACGGATGCCTTGGTGGAAATGGTGGACCTTTTTCCCACCATCACCGCCCTATGCGGGGTTCCTGCGGCCCCGGGTCTGGACGGGGTGAGTCTGATTCCGCTGCTGGAAGACCCCAAGGCCAGGATCAAAGACGCCGCCTACACCCAGTTTCCACGCCCTGCGTATCCAGACCGCACCCCGCGTGGCAGGCCGGAGGTCATGGGCTTGAGCGTCCGCACCCCCACGCTCCGCTACACCGAATGGCGGGACTATGACACAGGTGCCGTGGTGGCGGGAGAACTGTACGATCACTCCCGCGATGAAGCGGAAATGACCAATGTGCTCGCCAGTCCGGCGGATCCCGCAGCACTCGAACAGGCTCGGCAGCTTCTTTACCGCCAGTTTCCGTCTGCAAAGCGATAAAACAGGCAGAAGCGCTGTAAAAAACCGCAACTTAATAGTTGCCAACAACGCCCAAATTTTGTTAATCATCATTAAGCCACATGAAAAATCGTTTTCTATTCCTTGCCCTCACCGTCTGCGCCCTTTCCAGCATCGCTTACGGTGACATCCAGTCTCCTCCCGGACACCACTTCACCTGGAGCCGGAAACTCAGCCGCGGTATCGGCAATGTCATCTTTGGCTGGTTCGAATATCCAGCTGTCTGGAGCAAGACCAACGAGTCGGATGGGGCCGTCGCCGCCGCCTCCGATTTCTTCGTCGAAGGAACCAAGCGCACTCTGGTGAGAGCTGGTTACGGTCTCTATGAGGTCGCCACCTTCCCGATCCCTAGCTGGAAGCGCACCTACCGCCCGCCGTATCACCACAAGGAAAACGTGGACAACTGGTGGGGCTACACCGAGTTCGCTCCTGAACTTGGCTTCCGCTCCGAGATTCCTTATTCTCGCTCCCAGGGCTGGTAATCTCCATAAGCAGGTTTTTTTCGAGGCACAGACTGCAAACAGTCTGTGCCTTTTGTTTGCAAAGCAGGTTTCCTGCTGGCAAGAAAGGACCGTTTCCTCATGCCTGAAGCTCACAAGATCAACATCAAGCACGTGGCCAAACTGGCCCGCCTGACCCTTAGCGACGAAGAAGCCACGCGCTACGAGTCCCAGTTGGAGGGCATTCTGAACTACATCGACACCCTGACGCGGTACAATCTGGACGGCGTGGAGCCCACCGCTCATGCCATGCCCGTTTATGATGTGCTCCGGGCGGATGAGCCCCGCCCTGGTTTCACCCAGGAGCAGGCGCTTTCCAATGCGCCGAAACGCATCGCCGACCAGATCCAGATCCCCAAGGTGATCGAGTAACCGTCCAACCGCCGCCGCCTCCTTCCGCTCCCTTTTTTTCTTATGCTCGCCTCCTCCACCATCGCAGCCTTGCGCAAAGGCATCACTGCGGGTGAATTCACGCCACGAGACATCGTTTTGGATGTCGCCAAGTCCATCGAAGCAGGCAATGCGCAGATCGGTGCCTATTTGTCCTGGGATGTCGATGCCGCGCTCGCCGAAGCCGACCGTGCGGATGTCACCAAGCCCTTGGGCGGCATTCCCATCGCGGTGAAGGACAACATGAATGTCACCGGTCAGCCCTGCACCTGCGGCTCGCGCATTCTGGCTGAAAATTACACCGCGCCCTACGATGCGGGTGCCATCCGGCTGCTGCGTGCAGGCGGGGCCATCCCCTTTGGCCGGCTGAACATGGATGAATTTGCCATGGGCTCCACCACGGAGAACTCCGCCCTTGGCGTCACCCGCAACCCGCGGGACCTCTCCCGCGTGCCGGGCGGCTCCAGCGGCGGCAGTGCCGCTGCGGTGGCGGGGGATCTCGCCGTGGCAGCCTTGGGCTCAGACACGGGCGGCTCCATCCGTCAGCCCGCCGCCCTGTGCGGCTGCGTCGGCATCAAGCCCACCTACGGGCGCGTGTCCCGCTACGGCCTCGTGGCCTTCGCCTCCTCCCTCGATCAGATCGGGCCCCTCACCAAAACGGTGGAAGATTCTGCGCTGCTGCTCAACCACCTGTGCGGCTACGACGCCCACGATTCGACTTCGCTGAAGGTCGAAGTGCCTGATTTCACCGCAACGCTGGGCCAGGACATCAAAGGCCTGCGCATTGGCCTGCCCAAGGAATATTACATCGACGGCATCCATGCCGGCGTCTCCGCCAGCGTGCAGGCCGCCATCCGCCAGTTGGAGTCCCTCGGCGCCATCATCGAGGAAATCAGCCTGCCACATACCGAACTCGGAGTCGCGACCTACTATGTGCTCGCACCCGCCGAAGCCTCCGCCAATCTCGCCCGCTTTGACGGCGTGCGCTACGGCCACCGCAGCAGCAGTGCAGGGGATTTGCTGGAGCAGTACACCAAGTCCCGCTCGGAAGGTTTCGGCCCCGAGGTGCAACGGCGCATCCTGCTCGGCACCTACATGCTCAGCTCCGGCTACTACGATGCGTATTACATCCGTGCCCAAAAGGCGCGTACGCTGATCCGCAACGACTTCACCGAAGCCTTCAAAAAGGTGGATGTGATCATCTCCCCCACCAGCCCCACGCCCGCGCACAAGCTGGGTGAACTCAAGGACAACCCGCTGGCCGCCTATCTGGAAGACGTGTTCACCATTCCCGTCAATCTCGCCGGACTGCCCGGCATCAGCCTCCCATGCGGCACGGTCGAAGTGGAAGGCAAGGCCCTGCCGGTGGGATTGCAAATCGTGGGCAGGGCTCTGGATGAAGCCACCGTGCTCCGCGTGGCTCATGCCTATGAGCAGTCGCGCTGAGCAGCTTGAATAAAGTGAAGAAAATCTCTCCACAGAGTTTGACAAAAGAACGCACTGGTCTACTCTCGTTCCCCGCTGCTTCAAACACAGCGGCTCAGAAAAAATCAACGCACCCGTAGCTCAACGGATTAGAGCATCTGACTACGGATCAGAAGGTTTCAGGTTCGAATCCTGACGGGTGCGCCACT
>JAFLEI010000031.1 GCA_017301975.1 Verrucomicrobiota bacterium | reverse complement strand
GTGAGTCCTGAGCCGGTGGGCGGTCTGCTGGTGTCTGCTCCCATTCCGAGTCCAAGGCCATCGCTAGCGCGACGGCTCTACCTCTTCAAGGATGGGGAAATATAGAGACAAGCCGGTGGTGAAGCGAAACCGCGAAGCGGTGCAGCGGGAACCACCGGGACCCTGCCATAAAGCAGCCCCATTCAGGTGCGCATGCCGGAGGTATGCGAGAAGGGTTCATCCACCCAGCGCACGCGAGAAACCTGCGCAAGTCTCTCGCATGCCTCCGGCATGCAGCCTTGGACTTCATCCTGTCTATCGCGCGATCCGGTGGTTCTCGCCCGGCAAGCCTCGCTTCACCACCGGCTAATCTCTTAGCTCCCTGCCGGGAGCTGGGGGAAAGACGACGTGTGGGGAAGATGGCATGATTTTGAATAGAAATTTCAACCTTGTTATGCGTGTCTCAATTAACGGCTGCCATCCGCCGCAATGAGCGCGTCAAGTTTGGCGATCATTTCCTGCATCCTCTCCGGATTCTTCGCGCTCACGTCGTTCTCCTCCCCCGGATCGTCCGGCAGGAAGTAGAGGGCATGCAGCCCCTCGGGATACGCGTGAGGTTTGACGGAGACGACGGCCTGTGATTTGCCCTTCGCCTTGCTGCGCACGAGCTTCCAGTCGCCCATGCGCAGGCCGAAGCTCACGCCGTTGTTGTCCTGCTGCAGCAGGTGATCGCGGCCCTTCGCGCCGGATTCGCCCAGCAATGCGGGCAGCACGTTGAAGCTGTCGCGACAGGCGTTCTCAGGCAGCGCGGTTCCGGTCAGCGCAGCCAGGCTCGAAGCGAGATCAATGGTGCAGACCACCTGCTCTGAGACACCGGGCTTCACACGGCTTTTCCAGCGGGTGATGAAGGGAATGCGCGTGCCGCCTTCGAGCACGCTGTACTTGCCACCGCTGTAAGGGCCGGCGGGCTGGTGGCTGCCGAGCTTTTCCACGGCACCGTCCTTGTAGCCGTCGTCCAGCACGGGGCCGTTGTCAGAGCACAGCACGATGAGCGTGTTATCGGCCAGCTTGAGCCGGTCGAGCGTCTTCATGAGCTCGCCCACGCACCAGTCGAACTCCACGATGGCATCGCCGCGAAAGCCGAGCGTTGTTTTGCCCTGAAAGCGCTCATGCGGCATGCGCGGCACGTGGATGTCATGCCCGGCGAAGAAGAGGAAGAAGGGGCCGTCCTTGTGCGCCTCGATCCAGGTGTTGCTGCGCTTCACCCATTCGTCGGCGAGGTCTTCGTCGCGGAAGCGCGCCGCCATGCCGCCGGTGTAGAAGCCGATGCGGCCGATGCCATTGTGGATCGTGCCATTGTGCCCGTGCGTCCAGTCCATGCGCAGCGTGCTGCGCTCGGTGATCCCGGTGGGGTAATCAGGGGACGGCGGCTTGTCACCCACCCAGAGCGGGTCCTTGGGGTCGAGGTTCAGCACGCGGTGGTCGCTGACATACACCTGCGGCACGCGGTCATTGGTGGTGGGCAGCAGGTGGCAGTGGTCAAAACCGATCTCCAGAGGTCCGGGCTTCAGTTCGCCATTCCAGTCCGGCCTGGGATTGCCCAGGCCGAGGTGCCATTTGCCGATCACCGCCGTGGCATACCCGGCCTGTTTCATGAGGGAGGCGATGGTGGGCGTTCCCGGCTGGATCAAGGCGGGACCATTGGGCGGAGCCACACCGGTGCCCTTTTGCCGAAACGCATAGGTGCCCGTCAGAAATGAAAAGCGCGTGGGCGTGCATGTGGAGGCGGAGCAGTAGCCGCTGGTGAAGCGCAACCCTTCGGCAGCGAGCTGGTCAATGTTCGGCGTCTGCAGCGCCTTCGCCCCGTAGCAGCTCACATCCCCATAGCCGAGGTCGTCGGCCATGATCACGATGACATTGGGCGGCGTGGCCGCAAACGTGGCCGAAAGACAAAACGACGACAGCAGGAGTGCGAGAATGGGAAGGCGCATGGATTCATCAAACATGAACCACCGCTGGAAGGCAACCCTGGAGGAACAAAGCCGCCGCATAACCCGCCGGAAGATCAGCGCCCCTTCCTTCGTTCCCGGGCTACCATGAAGCTACTCCTCGGCCTGCTTTCGACATTCGTCATTCTGCATTCGTCGTTTGCGGCGCAGCCAAACGTCATCCTCATCATGGTCGATGACTTCGGCTACGAGTGCATCACGGCGAACGGCGGCGAATCCTACCAGACACCGAACATCGACAAGCTGGCCGCCACGGGTGTGCGCTTTGAAAACTGCCATGTGCAGCCGCTGTGCACCCCCACGCGCGTGCAGCTCATGACCGGACGCTACAACGTGCGCAACTACATCAACTTCGGCACGCTGCTGCGCACGGAGACGACCTTTGGCCACCTCATGAAAGGCGCGGGCTATGCCACCGGCATCTGCGGCAAGTGGCAGCTCGGCGGCGAGCTGGACTCGCCACAGCACTTCGGCTTTGAAGAGGCCTGCCTCTGGCAGCAGACACGCCGCCCGCCACGCTACGCCAATCCCGGCCTGGAGTACAACGGCGCGGAGAAAGACTTCACCCACGGCGAGTACGGCCCCACGCTGGTGAATGATTTCGCGCTCAGCTTCATCACGAAGAACAAGGAGAAGCCCTTCTTTCTCTACTACCCGATGATCCTGACGCACAATCCCTTCCAGCCAACCCCGGACAGCCCGGACTGGGACCCGACGATCAGCAGCGAAAACAAGCAGCAGTCGCCGAAGCATTTCGCCGACATGACCGCCTACATGGACAAGATGGTGGGCCGCATTATCGCAAAGCTGGATGAACTCGGCATCCGCGACAACACGCTGCTGCTCTTCCTCGGCGACAACGGCACAAACACCGGCATCATTAGCCGCTTCCAAGGCACGGACTACAAAGGCGGCAAAGGCACCACCACCTCCCACGGCACCCACGTGCCGCTGATCGCGAGCTGGCCCGCCATGATCAAGCAGGGACGCATCTCCAAGGATCTCGTCAGCAGCACCGACTTCCTGCCCACCATCTGCGCCGCCGCAGGTGTCAAAGTGCCCGATACCGTGGACGGCGTGAGCTTCCTGCCGCAGCTCAAGGGTGAAACCGGCACACCCCGCGACTGGCTCTACACCTGGTACTCCCCACGCCAGAGCAAGGACATGGCCGTGAAGGAATACGCCTTTGACCACCGCTTCAAACTCTACCGCTCCGGCCGGTTCTACGATCTCAATGCCGATGCCTTGGAGCAGCAGGACCTGGCATCAAGCGCCCTCGCCAGCGACGCGGCTGCGGCGAAGGCGAAGCTGCAGGGTGTGTTGGATAAGTTCAAAGACGCCCGACCCGCCGAACTCGACCGCGAGTTCGAAGCTTCAGGCAAAGGCAAGGACAAGCCGGGGAAGAAGGGGAAAAAGAAGAAGGCAGAGTAAATTTACACCACCCTCATGCGCCTGCTGCTGCTCACCCTTTTGTCATTCTGCCTTCTGCATTCGTCATTTGCGGCGGCAGCCGCACACCCTAACATCATCTTCCTGATGTGCGATGACCTGGGTTATGGCGATGTGCATTGCCTCAATCCGGAGCATGGCAAGATCGCGACGCCGGGCATCGACCGGCTGGCGGCGCAGGGCATGATCTTTACGGATGCGCATTCGGGTTCGTCGGTCTGCACGCCCACGCGCTACGGTGTGATGACCGGGCGTTATAGCTGGCGGACAAAACTGCAGAGCGGCGTGGTGGAGGGGTTTGCGCCGAGCTTGATCGCGGCGGAGCGGCCCACGGTCGCCAGCTTTTTGAAGAGCGCGGGCTACCACACGGCCATCATCGGCAAATGGCACCTCAATTTCGAGTATCTCGAACCCAAGACCGGCAAACCTTACAGCGCCAAAGACTTCAACACTCCGCCCGTCGGAGCAAAGATTCCCGACGGGCCAATCACGCACGGGTTTGATTATTACCAAGGCTTCCACCACGCGCGCGACATGGAGGCGGTCATCGAGAACGACACCGTCATCGAGCATGACGAGGTGGTGCACATGCTGCCGCGCCTGCGCCGCAAGGCCGTGGAGTTCATCGACTCGCGAAAGGGCAAGGGAGAGCCGTTCTTTCTCTATCTGCCGCTTGGGTCGCCGCATACGCCCATCGTTCCTGCACCGGAGTGGAAAGGCAGAAGCGGCCTGGGGGACTATGGCGACTTCGTCATGCAGACGGACGATGTCGCCGTCGCGGTGGCGGAGGCGCTGGAACGCAACGGCATGGCGGAAAACACGCTTGTCCTCCTCACCAGCGACAACGGCTGCTCCAAAGCGGCCGGCATCGACAAGCTCGCCAAGCAGGGTCACCTCGTGAGCGCGAACATGCGCGGATCCAAGGCGGACATCTGGGACGGCGGGCATCGCATCCCCTTCATGGTGCGCTGGCCAGGGCAGATCGCGGCGGGGTCCACCTGCGACCAGCTCATCTGCCTCGTCGATTTCTTCGCCACCACCGCCGAGATCATCGGCCAGCCGGTGCCTGCGGGCAGTTGTGAAGACAGCGTCAGTTTCCTGCCCGCGCTGAAAGGGCGACCCATTGTCTCCACGCGCCACGGCGTCATTCATCATTCCATCAGCGGCCACTTCGCCTACCGCCAGGGACCGTGGAAACTCGCGCTCGCGAAGGGTTCCGGCGGCTGGTCCTCGCCGAATGAAAAGCAGATGCCCGCCAGTGCGCCGAAGGGCCAGCTCTACGACATGCAGCACGACCTCGGCGAAACGACGAATCTCTTCGAAACAAAACCCGAAATCGTGAACCAGCTCCTCGACCTTCTGAAGGCCGACATCGAACGCGGCCGCAGCACCGCGGGCCCGGACTCGGCCAATGATTTTGCCGATGTTGTGCTGTGGAAGAGTGAGACGGGGAAGAAGGGGAAAAAGAAGAAGTAATTTTACCGGCACCACGCACTTATTCCAAAGATGACCCACATAGAAACAGAACTTCGCGCTGCCATGGAGTCCGTGGGCTCCACCTCGATCGCCCACAATAAAAATGGTTGGTGCACTTTGATCGAAGCTTCGGAGCCGGGAGATTCACAACCACCCTTCTGGATCCAGCTCCATGCCGGTATGCTCAACTTTCAGTACCTGGACGAGGAAGACCCGGAGAGTGTTCTTACCGAAGAAGGCGTTCATATTGCCAGTGGCTCCACTCTGGCAGGATGGGAGTCGAATCTGTTCTGCACATTTGACGTATCGGAGGCCGCAGAGCAGGAGATCGAGCACATGGTCCGGACTGTCTTGGAAGGCTACTACGGTCTGGGAGAGAACTGCAAAATCCAGATCAGCACCTCGGAACTCACTTAGCTTTTGACAACCCATGTCCGGTTTTTGCTTCGAAATGGAGTACTAAACAGCATTTCGGCCAAACCCTTTTCCCAGCCAACCATGAAGTCCATCCTGCTCATCACGCTTTCGTCATTCGTTCTTTTGCATTCGTCCTTCGCGGCGAAGCCAAACGTCCTCTTCCTCTTTGCCGACGACCTCACCTATGAGGCCGTTCGCGCCTTTGGTCACACGGACATCGACACGCCGAACATCGACCGCCTGGCCGCACGCGGCACCACCTTCACCCGCGCTTACAACATGGGCTCGTGGAGCGGCGCGGTGTGTGTGGCCAGCCGCACGATGCTGAACACCGGGCGCAGTGTGTGGGATGCCGGTGCGGTTTACAAAACCACCGACAAAGAACGCCAGTCCGGCGTGCTCTGGTCGCAGTTGATGAGCAAGGCGGGCTACAAGACCTACATGACCGGAAAGTGGCATGTGCAGACCGATGCGACGAAGATCTTCGACATGGTCATGGATGTGCGCCCCGGCATGCCGAAGACCGTGCCCACCGCTTACAACCGCCCCATCGCCGGTCAGACAGATGCGTGGAGCCCGTATGACAAATCACTCGGCGGCTTTTGGGAAGGTGGCAGGCATTGGAGCGAAGTCGTGAATGATCACACGATCACGTTTCTCAATGACGCGAAGCAGCAGGAGAAGCCCTTCTTCATCTACGCCGCCTTCAATGCGCCGCATGATCCGCGTCAGGCTCCCAAAGAGTTTCAGGACATGTATCCGCTCAGCCGTATCAAGGTGCCCGAGAACTTCATCCCTGAGTACCCCTACAAGGACACTATCGGCTGCTCGGAGACACTGCGCGACGAACACCTCGCCCCGATGCCGCGCACCGAGCTCGCGGTGAAGACGCACCGCAGCGAGTACTATGCGCTCATCACGCACCTCGACGTGCAGATCGGCAAAATCCTTGATGCGCTCGATGCAAACGGCCAGGCCGACAACACCTGGATCTTCTTTACCGCCGACCACGGCCTCGCCGTCGGTCATCACGGTCTCATCGGCAAACAGAACATGTATGACGACAGTGTACGCGTGCCCTTCATCGTCGCCGGTCCCGGTGTGGACAAGGGCGCGAAAAACGACAATGCCATCTACCTGCAGGATGTCATGGCCACCGCGCTCGATCTCGCCGGAGCCGAGAAGCCGCAGCACGTCTTCTTCCACAGCCTGCTGCCGCTGCTGAAGGGTACGCAGAAGCAGTCCAGCTACGAGTCCGTGTATGGCGCCTACCTGGAACTGCAGCGTGCCGTCACCCACGACGACTGGAAGCTCATCGCGTATCCGAAGGCCAAAGTGCTGCGCCTCTACCACCTCTCTGAAGATCCACAGGAGATGACCGACCTCGCGGCAAAACCAGAGCATGCGGCGAAGAAAAAGGAGATGTATGCGCGCCTCGTCAAACTCTCCGCCGACCTCGGCGACAAGGTGGATCTGCAGAAGGTGTTTAAAGAGTAGGGGTGAACAGCTTTTTACGACCTCACGACTTTTTTCGCAGCCGGCGCAGAGTTGAAGTGTTTTCCGGTAATCCATTCACAGCCACCTACGACTGCCATGAACCACCTCATCCCTACCACCCTCCTCCTCACCTGCCTGCTCTGCTCCGTGACCCTGGGCCAGACTGCACCGTCCGGGCCAGTCGCCAAGGCGGCTCCGGAAGTTCAGCTCGCGGGCAAGCTCGAACAACGGATTGCCATTGGCGGGGAGACCACCGGCTGGGCTTTGCGCACCGGTGAAAAACAACGCGTGGAGCTGCTCCTGCCACCGGAGGCTTTCGGGTGGATTCAGGACGGTCAGTTTGTCTCAGTAAGCGGTGTGCATGGCACGAAAAATTATCCCGAGCGCGGCGCGGTGGCGGTCTTCATCGTGAAGAAAATCAGTCCGGTGGTGCATTGATCCATCGGTGCTATGCTTGGGCCTGCTGTTGCAGGTGAACAGGCTCTGCACTCAACTTCATTCCGCCGCATCCAATGTCCGACAAAAAATGGCAGATCAAGTGCCCGCAGTGCCGGCGCACCACGCAGCTCAACGCGGATGAACTCGGCGCGCGACATCTGATCGGCGCCATGGCGGCTCTGCAGGACCCGGCCAATGCGCGGAGGACGCTGGAGGATTACACCATCGCCTGTCCGCGTTGTGATGCGCTGCAGCCCTTTGAGCCGCGCAGTGAATATCGCCGGCGCAAGGCGCTCGCAGTCAGCCGGCGCGTCGAGCGTCTGGTGGCGGAGCTGGACAGCCTCTCGGGTGCCGAGCGCGATTTTCTCGCGATGGCCGGCAAATGCGGCACCATTGCTCTGCAGATGCTCGAGACCGACATGCCGCTCGAAAATCTCTTCGACTGCGAGGACCAGATGCTGTCTGCGCTGGGCGATGAAATTCGCAAGGACGACACCGACCCAAAACGGCACCGCGCGTGGCGCTGGCTGCAGGAGACCTTTGCTATCGCGTGCTCAGGCATCGGTGAACGGGATGATCTGCCAGCAGCGCCTGCCGACGAGGTGGAGGAAAAGCGCGCCGCCTTTCTGCACTCAATGGAGGAGCTTCGTCAAGAGCAGCGCTCGCAGGCAGCCGCGCCTGCTCCAGCGGCATCAGCTCCTGCACGCTCCGCACCTGCGGCCCAGGCGCAGGGCAGACTGCGGTTTCATTTCAAGCTGGCTCACGACAACAATGTGGAAGCCGTGGCGATCTCACGTGACGGCCGCATCGGGCTTTCCGTCGGCTGGAACCATTTCGTGCGCGTCTGGGATCTGGAGTCCGGACGCGAACTGCAACAGTTGCAGGCCGATGGCAGCTTCCTGACCTCCGTGATCTTCCTGGGCGATGAAACGCGCGTAGCCGCTGCGGGTAACAGCGGTGCGCTGTGGATTTGGGAGCTGTCCAGCGGTCGCGTGGTCCACTGTCTGCGCAAGCACTCCTTCACCATCTTCAGCCTCGCTGCATCGGCTGACGGACGTCTCTTGCTGAGCGGCAGTGGCGACGGCACCGCGCGGCTGTGGGACGCGAACAAAGGCTCGCACGAACGGAAGTTCGGCGGCTTCTTTGGCAAAACCCACGATGGCGGCGTGGCGGCGGTGGCACTGTCACGAGATGGCGCATGGGCCCTCACCGGTGGTGGTGAACGTGCGGACACGGTCAAAGTCTGGGATGCCAGCAACGGCCAGCTGGCCAAGACCGCCCACTTTCCCGAGCGTGCACTCAAGGCGATCTTTTTCATGTCCGAGCGATGGAAAGCCATCGTGCAAGCAGGTTACAAACTGCGCGTGCTGGACGTGACCGAGGGCAAAGTCATCGGCAGCATCGCTGAAACGAAGGAAGACTGCTTTGATGCGTTTCAAATGGTTCCAGGCGGCCAGTGGGCAGTCGCTGCACTCGGTACCGAAGTATGCGTGATCGATCTCAGCGCTGCTCCCGCCAGTTGCATCCGGCGACGCCTGCGTGGCCATGAGCAGGGCAGATCGGTCTATGCCTGCGCCATCACACCCACTGGCGGAAGAGTCATCAGCGGAGGCAATGATTGTGCGGTGATGGTCTGGGACACGGGTCTGTAGGGAAGTGTACGAAGGACACTCCTTGCCTGTCGGGTTTGGGCCGGGTTGAATGCGCTTGACCTCGCGAGAGCCATGAATCGACGGCCATGAGCGCCCATCGTACTTCGATCCATGGCTAACGAACATTGCACAACGCACTGAGCACGATCGCCCCAAGGCTGCCTGCCAGCAGGCCCATTATCACCACCAGACAACCGGATTTCCCGGACGGCTCAGCAGCGGGTCCGACCATGATGACACCTCCGGCCTCGGCTGAAGAGGAGCCATACCAAAAGGCCTTCTGCTTGCGGGTCATGTCTTCGTCCCATTTCAGACTGGGCTGGGCGTCAATCAGTTTTTGATACGCGGACGGCACCTGGGTCTCCGGTGACATGCGGCGAATCAGCTGGATGAGATTGCCGAAGCAGAGGATGCCGTCATCCCAGCTGTAAAACAAGCGCACAGCCACGACCCGCGCCCGGATCTCCTCAATCTTCTTTGCTGCTTCACTCAGACTGCCGGCCTTGGCGAGCGCCGCCGCCTGATCGAGTCTTTCGGCCAGCCATTCTTTGCCTGGCGAATCCACATGACCACGGCTGGCGCATTCACAGAAGCTGTTGCGGTCCCCATCCCAGTCGTAAGCCATGGTCATTCAGGGTTTGATTTCTCAATACCGGAAGCGCGCAGCTGGCGCTGGGTGATGGTCCGGCACTGACACATGGCATGCAATAACCGGCAGTGGCTCGGTCGTCAATCAGGTGCCTGCAAGAGTGGATCTGCCACCCCTGCGCCAGTTATGGCCGGACGTTCTCCGACACGAAATGAAATTATTTTCAAGCCTCACGCAGAGTCGGGGCGCGGACCGGTAAACCACATGCAGAGAGGCAAATCTGCCGATCCCACAAATCAAACAAACACAAACAACATCCGCATCCCATGAAAACGAAACTCTGCACCGCCCTCCTGTTCCTGATTGCTCTCAGCTCCATCACCGGGGCACGGGCCGACGAATCCCTCGCCGACCGCATCAAGGAAGTCTTCAAAGACCCACCCCGCCCCCGTGGACCCACGGCAGTCGCCGCTGTCCGTGGATAAGCAAACCCCTCCCATCTCACCTCCTTCATTCAAATCCTTCATCACACCCATCCCCATGAAAACATCCATCCTCCTCTGCCTCTTCACCGCCGCGCTCGCCTTTCATCCGAGCGCTCAAGCTGACACAACGTTCCGCCCGCTGCCCATCTGCCCGCCGGATTTGCCCGACATGCCCCGGCCTGTCCGTCCGTGCCACCCGCTGCCCCCGACCGCTGATCCCTGGGATCAGCTGGCAGTGACCGGGACGGACGACGGGTGTGTCAGGCTGCCTGGGAAGCCCACCCGGCCAACTCCCTTCACGGCGGCTGCCTGAAATCAAAAACCTCCAACACCCCACATCACATCCTCATGAAAACTCAAATCTGCCTCACGCTCCTGATTCTTGGCGCTGCCAGCAGCGTGCTCAAGGCCTCCGACACGGATCAGAAGCTCAAAGAAGCGAAGCAACTGGTGGAGCGCATCAGCGAGGCGCAGCCTCCACGTGAAACCGGCAGCGGGCGCACACCGGAGCAGGCCATCAAGGAGTACAAGGAATCCGGGAAGGAACCCGGCATCCGCCTGGAGATCCACCCGGTGCCGCCACCTGCTCTCTGAGAGGTCGCGTCAGACACAACGGCAGGCCCGTTCCATGCGGGCTTGCCGTTTGCGCTTTGCCCCGTAGCCTGCCCGGCATGAGCAACGAGGGCGAAATGTTTCCGCAAACGCGTTGGTCACAGCTGGCGCGGCTGAAAGAGGGCGATGAAACCACCAAAAACGAAGTGCTCGGCACGCTCTACCAGCTCTACCGCAAACCCGTGCTGGCCTATCTGTCGCGGCGCGGCTTTGGCCACGAGAAGGCCGAGGACCTGGTGCAGGACTTCTTTCTCCACTCCATGCAGCACGGGCTGTTTGAAAAAGCCGAAAATTCGCGCGGGCGCTTCCGTGGCCTGATGCTCTCTGCGCTGCAGCACTACGCCGCCAATGCCCACCGGCATGATCAGGCGCAGCACCGGCGGCCGGCGGGCGGTTTCATCTCCGCAGACGAGGTGATGGAGGAGGGAGGCAACGCGGCGGTGCTAGGCGTGGACAGCCACACGGCGGAGGATGCCTTCACGCAGTCATGGGCGCGCATGCTGCTGGCCCGTGTGGTGGACTCCCTGGAGCGCGAGTGCGCCGCCACCGGCAAGCAGGCGCACTTCAGCATTTTCAGGCGCTTCATGCTCCTGCCCATCCTCGATGGCGTGCCCGCCCCCTCGCAGCGCGAGATGGCCGAGGAACTCGGCCTCACCGAAAAGGAGGTGGCCAACCGCCTCGTGACCGCTCGCCGCGCGTACCAGCGGCTGCTGCGCGAGGAGATCGCTCAATACGCGACCGACAGCGCCGAGGTGGATGACGAAGTGCGCGACCTCTTTGCCGCGCTGAGCCGCCCGGCCTGAAATCCCATGCCTTCCGATGCCCATTCCCGCAGCCTGCGCGATCTTCTCTCCGCCCTGAAGCGTGGACTGATCGACGCCCCTGAAGCGCGCTCGTCCATGCGCGGGCGGCTGGAGCGCGGCGGCCCGCTGGAGGCCGGCGGACTGGCGGATCTGCTGGGGCTGAATGAGGCCGCGCAGGGCGATGACGAGCTGCAGCAGGAGCTCCTGAGCGAGTGCCAGTTTTTGGAGGGCGTCCCCTTTCAGCCCGGCTCCTGCATTGGCGGAAAATATGAGGTGCGCAAAATCCTGCGCGGAGGCTTTGGCCTGGTGTACCTCTGCCGCAGCCTCGCGCCGGAGCTGTATCACCGTGGCGACTCGCTCGCCGCGCTGAAGTGCCCGCTTCCTCAGCACCTGACCGACCCCGAGCTGTGCGAGCTGTTTGTGGCCGAGGCCATGAACTCCGTGGCGCTCACGCCGCATCCCAATCTCGTGCTGGCCTACGGCGTGGAAATGCACAACCGCATTCCCTTCCTGTTGATGGAGCACATCACCGGCGGGCGCACTCTGGTGGAAGAGATTGAGAAAGGCCGCACGGACTGGCGCACCACCCTCCGGCATGGCCTCGACATGGCGCGGGGTCTGGCGCACGCCGCGCAGGAGGCGCATCTGATCCACGGCGACCTCAAGCCCCCGAATGTTTTAATCACAGGCGAGGGCGTGGCCAAGGTCAGCGACTTCGGGCTTTCACTTTCTGCTGATGATGCCAGTGCCTCCGGTCTCATCGCCGGTACAGACGGCTTCATGGCTCCTGAAATGGTCGCCCGCCGCTCTGGCCGCAGCACGGCGGCGGATGTGTATGCCTATGGCATCACGCTGCTGTGCGCGGTGCTGGGGCGTTTTCCCGAGGCAGCACGCCCGGCGGACCTCTGCACCGCTGCGCACATGCCCGAGCCGCTGGCCGCGCTGCTGAATGAGTGTCTTGCCACAAATCCCGCCGCTCGGCCTGCGAATTTCCAAATCATCGCCTCACGTCTTGAATCCCTGCACGCCTCCCTCCTCGGCAGCGCGCTGCCTGAGGCCGCCGAACCCGATGCACCGCTGCATGCCGATGCCCTGGTGAATGCCGCGCAGACCTGGCTGAACCTCGGTCAGCCGCGCAAGGCCCAGGCCGAGGTGGAGCACGCGCTCCGCCTGAACCCCGCTAACTGGAAGGCGCACCAGATCCAGTGCTGCATCCACCTGGAGCGGCGCGACTTTGACGCAGCCTATCGCAGTGCGGCGCAGGCCCGCCAGCTTGCCCCGGATGAACCCGGTCCTGCCGCCAATCTCGCGCAGGCCGCGATGGGTCTTGGCCGCCGTGACGATGCTTTGACCTGGCTGGATCAGGCGCTTGAGCTTGCCTGCGAATCCGGCCGCATGGGCGAGCTGGACGGCCCCTCGCATCTCTTCATCGAACTCTTGCCCGCAGAGCAGGCGCTTCACGTGCTGGATGCCATCGTGGCCGCGCAGCCCGGCGCCGCCATCACCTGGAACAACCGCGCCATCCTCCTGCGCCGCATGAAGCAGCCCGGGGAGGCGCTGGCCAGTGCGGACCGCGCCATCGCCCTCAATGCCGCGTACGCCAAGGCCTGGACCAACCGCGCCAATGCGCTCATCGAGCTACGCCGGTTTTCTGAGGCGCAGACCTCCGCCT
The DNA here is from genome assembly GCA_017301975.1 of Verrucomicrobiota bacterium. GTDB lineage: Bacteria > Verrucomicrobiota > Verrucomicrobiia > Verrucomicrobiales > Verrucomicrobiaceae > Prosthecobacter. The sequence continues at coordinate 75,621 of JAFLEI010000031.1, read as the reverse complement.
CCACCGCGCTCGATCTCGATCCCTGCCTGCCCGGAGCCTACTGCGCCAAGGCCACCTCACTGGCTCAGCAGGACCGTCTGCCCGAAGCCCGCGCCGCCATCCGCAGCGGCCTGTCACTCCTGCCAGCCGACCCGCTGCTGCAGCGCGCGGCGCAGGTGTTTGACGTATGATCCATCATCGGATGGGGGAAATGTTCCTTCAATTCTCTCGCCTTTGCCGAAGGAAGCTCTCCGGCGCATCGTTCCCTTCGCCATGCGTCAGCCTGCATCCGTCACCAAAATCAGTCTCCTCATCCTTTCGTCATTCGCTCTCGCTGCCTCGTCATTCGCCACCGAGCCGCCGCCCAACATCCTCTTCGCCATCGCCGATGACTGGGGTCCGCACGCGAGCGCCTACGGCACGCCGTGGGTGAAGACGCCGAACTTTGACCGCGTGGCTAAGGATGGGCTGCTTTTCAGCCAGGCCTACACACCCAATGCGAAGTGCGCCCCCTCGCGTGCATGCATCCTCACGGGGCGCAATTCCTGGCAGCTCAAGGAGGCGGCAAATCACATCTGCTACTTCCCCCCCGAGTTCAAAGGCTGGGGCGAGGCGCTCGCTGAGAAAGGCTGGAACGTCGGCTACACCACCAAGGGCTGGGGTCCCGGCGTGGCGAACGATGCGAATGGCAAACCACGCCAGATGACCGGCACGCCCTACAACAAGCGCCGCGCCGAAGCACCCACACCGGACATCCTGAACTGCGACTACGCCGCCAACTTCAGCGACTTCCTCGATGCCGCTCCTGCCGGCAAGCCCTGGTGCTTCTGGTATGGCAGCGTCGAGCCTCATCGTGGCTATGAGTTCGGCAGCGGCGTGGCCAAGGGCGGCAAAAAACTCACCGACATCGACCACGTGCCCGCCTACTGGCCGGACAACGAAGTCATCCGCAATGACATGCTCGACTACGCCTTCGAGGTCGAGCACTTCGACCGCCATCTCGGCCGCATGATCGCCGATCTGGAAAAACGCGGCCTGCTGGAAAACACCCTCGTCATCGTCACCGCAGACCACGGCATGCCCTTCCCGCGCAGCAAGGGAAACGCCAACGTCCAGGCCAATCATGTACCCCTCGCGATGATGTGGAAAAAAGGCATCCTCCAGCCCGGCCGCACGCTGAGCGATTTCGTGAGCTTCGTCGATCTCGCCCCCACGCTCGTCGAGGTCGCAGGCATGAAGTGGGCGGACACCGGCATGGCCGAGTCTCCCGGCCACAGTCTGACCGATCTCTTTGCCAACAAGCCCGCGCATGTGCGCGATCACGTCCTCGTCGGCAAGGAGCGCACCGACGTGGGCCGTCCGCATGACTGGGGCTATCCGATTCGCGGCATCATCACAAAGGACAGCGTCTTCATCGAAAACTTCGAACCCACGCGCTGGCCCGCCGGCAATCCCGAAACCGGCTACATGGACTGCGACGCCGGAGCCACCAAGTCCTTCATCCTCGACGCGCACCGCAAAAACCCCGCCGATCCTTTCTGGCAGCTCTGCTTTGGCCTTCGCCCCGGCACGGAGTTCTATGACCTCAAAGCGGACCCTGATTTCGTGAAAAACTCACCCGCCGATCCCCGCGCGACCGCCATGCGCGCACAGCTCCACACCGAGCTCAAGGCGCAGGGCGACCCCCGCATGTCCGGCCAGGGAGCCATTTTCGATGAATACAAACACGCCCAGCCCGGCAACGTCGGTTTCTACGAGAAGTTCATGAGCGGCAAGCCCGTGAAAGCGGGATGGATCAATCCCGGCGACATCGAGCCCAGGCCCGTGCTGCCCTGAAATCTCGCGCCCTGATCAGTGGGTCAGGATGTCATCCATCGCGCCCGGCTTGTCATGCGTGCCCAACCGGTCTACCAGCGTCGCGCTCGCTTCATTGAGGCCGATAACTTCGACCTCCTTGCCCTCGCGGCGAAACTTCAGAACCACCCTGTCCAGCGAGGCCACGGCGGTGAGATCCCAAAAGTGCGCATGCGTCACGTCCAGGCGCACTTGGGCCACGCTCTCCTTGAAGTCAAACTCACGCACAAACGCCGCTGCCGAGGCAAAGAAGAGCTGCCCCACCACAGTGTAGGTGCGGCAGGTGCCCGCCTCATCCAGGGCGCTGCTGACACGCAGGAAATGCGCGACCTTCCGCGCAAAGGACAGGGCGCTGAGCAGCACGCCCACTCCCACGCCCAGCGCCAGATTGTGCGTGAAGACGACCACCACCACCGTGGCGATCATGACCAGGCTGGAAGACTTCGGATGCAGCCGCATGTTGCCAAAGGAGGCCCATGAGAAGGTGCCGATGGACACCATGATCATCACCGCCACCAGCGCCGGCATGGGAATCTGCTTCACCCAAGGGCCGAGCACGACGAGCAAAATGAGCAGAAACAGCCCTGCAACGAAGGTGGACAAACGACCACGCCCCCCCGAACGTACATTGATGACGGACTGGCCGATCATCGCACACCCGGCCATGCCGCCAAAGAGCCCCGCCACGATGTTCGCGATGCCCTGCCCGCTGCATTCGCGGTTTTTGTCGCTGGGCGTGTCCGTCATTTCATCGACGATCTGCGCAGTGAGCAGCGACTCCAGCAGGCCCACGCAGGCCAGACCGGCGGAGTAGGGCAGCACGATCCACAGCGTCTCCAGCGTCCACGGTACCTGCGGCCAGAGGAAGACGGGCAGCGCATCCGGCAGTGCTCCCAGATCTCCCACGCGCCGCACATCCAGCTTGAAGACAATCGCGAGGATCGTCATCACGATGATCGCCACCAGCGGGGATGGCACCGCCTTCGTCACACGTGGCAGGAGGTAGATGATGGCCAGCGCTCCCGCCACCATGGCATACATGAGCAGGCCCGCTCCGTGGAACTCAGGGAGCTGCGCCATGAAGATGAGAATCGCCAGCGCATTGACAAAACCCGTCATCACCGACTTCGAAACAAACCTCATCACATCGCCGATGCGTGCCAGACCCGCGATGATTTGAAACACCCCCGTCAGCAGCGTCGCGGCCAGCAGGTACTGCAGCCCGTGCTCCTTCACCAGCGTGACCATCAGCAGCGCCATCGCCCCCGTGGCGGCGGAGATCATGGCCGGGCGCCCGCCAAAGAAGGCCGTCACCATCGCAATGCAGAACGAGGCATACAGCCCCACCTTGGGATCCACCCCGGCGATGCTGGAAAACGCAATCGCCTCCGGAATGAGCGCCAGCGCGACGACGAGCCCGGCCAGCAGATCGGCGCGGATGTTGGAGAACCATTCCTGGGAGTAATTTTTGGAGAACACGAAAACGATGGGGGATGAGAGATGATGCGACGATGTTCCCGCAACGGTCGGCACACAGCCGCTTAACCAAGCCCACGTGCCGGTCCGTCAGGACCGCACCAACCTCGGAAGATGTCAGGAAACAGTGCGTTCTTCGTGCCGCCTGTCGGGGCGTTAGGCAACCCTTTTTCCGTCCACCGCCTGTCACAGTTTTGAATGGCAAGACCTTCGCGCCGCCCGCGTTTCCAGCACCTGACTTCCACCATGCGCACTTTGCTCCTCCTCTCCCTGCTCGGCATTCACGCCGCAGCTGCTCCCAAAAAAGTCACCGGCACAAAGCCGCTGCCAGCCATGCCAGCGGCGGCCTTTACCATCGTCATCATTCCCGACACCCAGTCCTATGCGGGCAAAGGCTGCAAGGCCACGCCCGACAGCACCGACCCTGTGACAAACAGCAACCTGGAGGCCCAGGTGAAATGGATCGCCGCGCACCGCGAGGATCAAAAAATCATCTTCGTCAGCCACGTCGGAGACATCGTGGACAAGAACAACGCCAACGAATGGGCCGTGGCAAAGCAGCACCTCGACACCCTGCGCGGCGTGGTGCCCTTCAGCCTCACGGTTGGAAACCACGACATGACCTCCAAGGGCGATGCGCACCTCTTTCAAGAGCACTTCCCGGCCTCCAGCTTCAAAGAGTATCCCTGGTATCTCGGCAGCTACACCCACACCCGCCAAGACCAGAACGTCTCCGCCAACAATGTGAACAGCGCCCAGCTCTTCAGCGCCGGCGGTATCGACTTCATCCACCTCAGCCTCGAGTGCAATGCACCCGATGATGTGCTCGCCTGGGCCAATGACCTGCTCACAAAAAACACGGCGCGTCGTGCCCTCATCACCACGCACATGGACCTTGGCATTCTCGACAAGCCCAAGACGGAAGAGGGCTTCATCCACGATCCCAAAGGCCGCATGCGCTGGGTCAAGATCCACGGCGCGCGCGGCAACACCGCCGAGCAGATGTGGGACAAGCTCTTCCGCAAGCACCCGAATCTGCGCCTCATCTTCTGCGGCGATCAAAGCCGCGTCACCGCATTAAAGCTCACCACCCCTGCGGATGATGGCCACCCCGTCACCTCCATGCTCACCGATTACCTTTCCCTCCCTGTCCTGCGCCTTCTGCGCTTTGTGCCCGCAGAGAACCGCATCCACGCCCTGACCTATGATGTCGTGAACAACGTCCTCGTCGATGACACGCCCTATGTGCACGAGCTGGAACAGCATCAGTTCATGCTCGACTACCCCATGCAGCCCGCCGCGAAATAGAACTTTCCATCCTTCCATGAGACTCCTTCCCCTGCTCACTCTGGTTTCGTCATTCGTCATTTCGCATTCGTCATTTTCTGCTCCGCCGAACATCCTCTTCGTCCTCTCAGACGACCACAGCTACCCCTACCTCGGCTGCTATGGACGACCGGAGATGAAGACGCCCAATCTCGACCGCTTTGCCGCAGAGGGCATCATGTGCCGCCGCATGTTCACCGGTGCTCCGCAGTGCGTCCCATCGCGTGCCACCATCATGACGGGTCGCTCTCCCGTGGCCTGCCGCATCACGCGCTTTTCATCTCCACTGCCGCGCGATGAGATCACCTTTCCCGAAATCTTGAAAAAGGACGCAGGGTACTTTGTCGGCTGCTGCGGCCGCACCTATCATCTCGACGGCTCCGGCCGCAGTCCCGAGGCTTCCTCGAAGGTGTTTGAGGAGCACCACCTCACCACCTTCAAGGACCGCTTTGACTACGTGGACGCCAGCGGCCAGGACAACGTTCCTGCGAAGATGAATGAGTTCTTTGATCAGCGCCCGAAGGACAAGCCCTGGTTCCTCTGGGTCGGCTTCAGCGACCCGCACCACCCCTGGACCACCGGCAAAAATCCGCCCGATCCCGCAAAGCTGAAAGTGCCCGGCTATCTCCCCGACCTGCCCGGCGTGCGCAGCGATCTCTCCGCCTACGAAGGCGAGATCGAGCATTGCGATGGCGACTTCCAGCGCGTGCTCGACATCGTCAAAGAGCGCGCCGGTTTGGAAAACACGCTCATCATTTTCATGGGCGACAACGGCATGGCATTCCCCAGCGGCAAAGGCTCGCTGCATGATCCGGGCCTCAATGTCCCTCTCCTCGCTTGGTGGCCCGGTGTCATCAAGCCCGGCGGCGACTCCAGCGCGCTCATCTCCGGCGAAGACATCGCCCCCACCTGCCTCGAAGCTGCCGGTTTGCCCGTGCCCGAGCGCATCAGCGGCGTGAGCTTCCTGCCGCTGCTCAAAGACGCCAAGTTTGAAAAAGAGCGCCAGCACATTTTTGCCGAACGCGGCCCGCATGGCAGCGCCACCTTCAATGAAAGCACCACCGCCAGCGGCATGGACTACAGCCGCTGCGTGCGCAGCGCCCACTACAAGCTCATCTACAACGTCACCCCGAACATGCGCTACACCCCCGTGGACAGCGGCGGCGATCCCAGCTGGAAGGACATCTCCAAGGCGCACGAAGACAAAACACTCGCCACCGAGTTTGAAGACGTCTGGTTCACCAGCCCGCGCCCCGTGTATGAACTTTACGACCTCAAAGAAGATCCCAATGAGCTGCACAATCTCTACGGCCAGAAAGGTTTGGAAGCGGCCACGCTGGAGCTCAAGACCGCCCTGCAAAAGAAGATGATCCTCGATTACGACTACCTCCCGCTTCCCATCGCTGGAGATGCCAAAGGCAAGGGCAAAAGCATGACGGCAACGAAGAGCGATCCCAACCGCGCTGAGATGTTCAAGAAGCTCGACACCGACCACGACGGCAGACTGACCCCCGCCGAGTTCAGCGCCAAACGCGATCCCGCCGATGCCGCCAAGTGGTTCAATGCCCGCGACGTGGATGCCAGCGGCACCCTCGATGCAGCGGAATACACCGCCAATACCGTACCCAATCCGCCCAAAGATTAAACGCAGAACCATCTCCAGTCATGAAATCTCTCCTCCTCTTCCTCACCCTCTGTCTCCCTCTCCGCGCCGACTTCATCACCCCGCTCTTCTCCGACGACTTCTCCCGCGACGAAGCCACCCCCGGCAAGGAGGACATCGGCAACGGCTGGACCAGCAACAGCGCCTGGCGCGCCAAGGGACATCAGCAGGTCGATCTCATCGACGGCCACATGCACGTGACCAAGCACGCCGAGGCCGATCACGGCGTGGCCATCTTCCACAATGTCGAATTTCAAGACGGCATCGTGCAGCTCAAGTTCCGCCTCGGTGAAGGCGACGACCTCGGCGTCGATTTCGTCGATCGTGAACTCAAAACCGTTCACGCCGGCCATCTCTGCGTCGCGCGTGTCACCAACAAGGTCGTAACGATCACCGATTCCAAGACCGGCGGCATGGACAATGAAATCCGGGCCCGCCGCGAAAAAGGCGACAAATCCCCCGAACTCGCCGCGCTGCTCAAGACGAAGACGAAATCCTTCAAACTCGACCTCAAACGGAATGAGTGGCACACGATGAACATCAAGATTGTCGGCGATCAGATGACCGTCCGCATTGACGACCTGGAAGCCGTTTCATTCAGCAGCGAAGGCATCGCGCATCCGACGAAACGCATGATCACCCTCGCCGTGAACAAATCGGCGGATGTGGATGATGTGAAGGTTTCGAAGCTGAAGTGAGTATTTCACTTCTTCCATGCGCTTCGTTTTCTTCTTTGCTCTCTTCGCAACCGCAACTCTCGCCAAGCCACAGCACGAGGTCATCCCCGGCTGGCCGCAATTGCCGGAGGGCCACGTACTCGGTCTTTGTGCCGGGTTAGGTGTCGATGCACAGAACCGCGTCTTCGTCTTCCATCGCAGCGGCCGGGTGTGGTCGAATCCCTTTCCCAAAGAGGCCATCGCAGCGCCCACGGTGAGCGTGTTTGAGGGGGCCACGGGTCGCTTGCTCAACTCCTGGGGGGCCAACCGCTTCATCATGCCGCATGGGCTCACGGTGGATCAGGCTGGCAATCTCTGGCTCACCGACGTGGGTCTGCATCAGGTCTTCAAGTGTTCACCTTCAGGCGAGGTGCTGCTCACGCTGGGAGAGGCAGGCGTGCCCGGCGAAGACACGACCCATTTCAATCTGCCCACCGATGTGGCCGTGCTGGCAGATGGCTCTTTTTACGTGAGCGACGGCTACAAAAACACCCGCGTGCTGAAATTCTCCGCCACAGGCCGCTTCGAGTTTCAGTGGGGTACCCAAGGCAGTGGCCCGGGCGAATTCAACCTGCCGCACGGCATCACCCTAGACCCCCAGGGCCGCATCATCGTCTGCGATCGCGAAAACGAGCGTCTTCAGATCTTCGACGCCAAAGGCAACTTCCTGCACGAATGGAAAGGCCCGCAGATCGGCAAGCCCTACGGCATCGCCACCAGTCCCGACGGCCATCTCTTCGTCATCGATGGCGGCTCTCCCTCCATAAAGCGTGAGCTGCGCGGCAAGGCGGTGGAGCTTGACGCTGCAGGCCAGATCATCGACACCTTCGGCAGCTACGGCAAAGAGGCCGGCCAATTCCAGCTCGGCCATGACATCGCCGTCGGCCCGGATGGCGCGGTCTATGTCGCCGAAGGCACCGGCGCTCGCGTGCAGAAGTTTGTGCGCCGGAAAGCGGCGGATTGACGCGTCGTCTGGTTCAGTGTTCGGACCACCGCTTTGCTGCGAAAGCCGCGATAGACCGTGCGTACTCTCCCGCACCATGACCAGCCGCCGCCACTTCCTCGCCACCACCGCCCTCGCTGTTCCCTTCATCGCGCGCGCCGCAGCCGCACCTGCGGCGAAGATTCTCGAGACCAAAGTGATCTCCCAGCAGCCGGAGTTTTATCACGGCTGGCCGACCGTGGTGCGCAGGCAGAATGGCGAGCTGTGGGTCTCGTGGTCCGGTGGCCGTGAGTCACACGTGTGTCCCTTCGGGCAGGTGCATGCGATGACCTCGCGCGACAACGGCGCCACCTGGACCTGGCCACGTGTGCTGCTGGACACCGCAACCGATGACCGCGACTCCGGCGTGCTCGAAACCACAAAAGGCTCTCTCATCGTCAGCACCTTCACCTCACTGGCCTACGAAGCGCATTTCAAGAAGGCCAGCACCTTTGCCGAGCACACGGACAAGGGCTGGACCTCCAAAACAATGCCGCAGGAGCAGTTTGTGAAATGGAAGGCCGCACACGAGCGACTCAATGATGAAGAGCGCAAAGCGGAACTCGGTGAATGGGTGATCCGCTCCACCGATGGCGGCAAGTCCTGGTCCACCCGCATCCCCACCATCGTGAACAGTCCGCATGGCCCCATCCAGCTCAAGGACGGACGCCTGCTCTATGCGGGCAAGCAGCTCTGGACCGACGATAAAAAAGTCGGTGTGGCGGAGTCGAAGGACGACGGCCAGACCTGGCAGTGGCTCGCAGAAATCCCCACGCGCAAAGGCGACAACGCTGTCAGGTCATATCACGAACTCCATGCCGTGGAGGCCTCCGATGGAACGCTCATCGCCCAGATCCGCAATCACAACGACGCCAACAAAGGCGAGACCCTGCAGACAGAATCCAAGGACGGCGGCAAGACCTGGAGCGAGCCGCACAGCATCGGCGTCTGGGGCCTGCCCTCCCATCTGCTGCGCCTGCGCGATGGCCGCCTGCTCATGACCTATGGTCACCGCCGCAAGCCCTACGGCAATCAGGCCCGCATCAGCAGTGACAACGGCCAGACTTGGAGCGAGCCCATGATCCTCTCCGGCGACGGCATCGGCGGCGATCTCGGCTACCCCAGCACCATCGTGCTCGCTGATGGCACACTGCTCACGGTTTGGTATGAGACGATGAAGGAGCCGAAGCTGGCGGTGCTACGTCAGGCCACGTGGCGGATTGAGTGAGGATTGACACGATCTTCGCGCTCAGCCTGATCCTGCCATGAAATTTCCTCTGCTCCTGTCCGCCTTCTTCGCCGTGCTTTGCCCACTGCACGCGCAGATCAAACTCACTGCGCCGCTAGACTATCAAGTCTTTCAACGCGGCAAATCAGGCTCCGGCAGCATCGTCATTGCAGGCACGGCAGCGGCGGCGGATCTTGAGGCACGCATCGGCACCGGTGGTGACTGGCAGCGGCTGGATGTGAAGTTCGAAGGTGGCCGCTTCCGCGCCACGCTGGCAGCCCCGGCTGGTGGCTGGCACCGGCTTGAACTTCGAGCGAAGCGGGATGGCAAGGTGGTCGAAGAAACGGCCGTCGAACATGTCGGCATCGGCGAGATCTTCATCGTCGCAGGGCAATCGAACTCGGCGAATCACGGCGAGGAAAAACAAACCACGCAAACAGGCCGCGTCTCTTCCTTCGATGGTCAGCACTGGCAGCTCGCGAATGATCCGCAGTCCGGTGCCAGCGGACGCGGTGGCAGCTTCATGCCGCCACTGGGCGATGCGCTTGTGAAGCCGTTGAACGTTCCCGTGGGCTTCATCCCCTGCGGCATCGGAGCGACCAGTGTGCGCGAGTGGCTGCCCAAAGGCGCGACGTTTCCCAACCCGCCAACGATTGAGTCGCGTGTGCAAAAGCTTGCCAATGGTGAATGGGAGAGCAAGGGGCAGGCCTACGAGGTGCTGGTGCAGCGAATGAAGTCGGCCGGCCCCAATGGCTTTCGCGCCGTGCTCTGGCATCAGGGCGAGAGTGATGCGAATCAGAAGGACCCGACACGCACGCTGCCGGGAAAACTGTATCGCGAGTATCTGGAGAAAATCATTCGCACCACACGCCAGGAGATCGGCTGGGAGGCACCGTGGTTCGTCGCGCAGGTCAGCTATCATGTGCCGGGAGACGAAGCGTCCCCTGACATCCGTGCAGCGCAGGCATCGCTTTGGAAAGGCGGTGTCGCCTTCGAAGGTCCGGACAGCGATGCGCTCAATGGCGATCTCCGCGAACGAAAGGGTCAGGGCGTGCATTTCAGCGGTCAGGGTCTTCGTGAACATGCAGCGAAGTGGGCGGATAAACTGGTGCCGTGGATCAAGGCGCAGTGAAGTGTGCATCATCGGCAGAAGCTCGAAAGACTCGCGCCTGCTCACCGCTTCTATCCCCATGCTGCTCCGCCACCTCCTGCTTTCTGCTCTGCTCACCTCCACCTGTCTTGCTCAATCGAACTGGCCCCAATTTCGCGGCGATGGCGGGTTGGGCATCGGCACCGGCAGTCCGCCGGTGGAGTTCAGCGCAGAGAAGAACCTCAAGTGGCAGGCCGAGGTTCCGTTCGGCCATTCGTCTCCTTGCATCTGGCAGGACAAGATCGCGCTCACGGGTCTCGACGGCGGCAAGCTCGTCACTCTTTGCCTCAGCCGCACAGACGGGCACGAGCTTTGGCGTGCGGCGGCTCCGGCGGAGAAGGTGGAAGGCGCGCATCGTATCGGCAGCCCCGCCACACCCACCTGCTGCACGGATGGCACACGCTTGATTGCCTACTTCGGCTCCTACGGCGTGCTGGCGTATGACTGGAACGGCAGACCGCTCTGGCAGAAGCCGCTGCCGCCTCCCGTCGTGGAGTTTGGCACCAGCGCCTCGCCGATCATCGCGGACGGCAAGGTCATCGTCGTCGCAGATCAGGATGTGGGCAGCTACATGATCGCCTTGGATGTGAAGACAGGCGCTGAAATCTGGCGCGTGGATCGCAGCGAATTCCGCCGCAGCTTTTCCACGCCCTTCATCTGGCGGCATGACGGCATCGAGGAACTGATCGTCAGCGGATCAATCATGACTCGAAGCTACAATCCCAAGGACGGCAAACAGCGCTGGTCCGTGAGCGGCATGGCGCGCGTGTCCAACACCAGCCCCACCGCGCTGGGCGATGTGCTGCTGCTCTGCGGCTGGAACGTCGGGGGCGATGAAGACGACCGCGTGGAGATGGAGGCCTTCGATTCCTTCATGGCCGCGAATGATGCCGACAAAAACGGCGTGCTCAGCGAAGCCGAATTTCCCGCCGGACCACTGCGTGATCGCTTCACCATCATCGACGCCGACAAGGACGGCAAAGTCACGCAGGCGGAGTATGACGCCATGCGCGCGATGTTTTCCAAGGCGCAAAACCAGCTCTTTGCCATCAAGCCCGGCGGCAGCGGCGACATCACTGACACGCATGTCCTCTGGCGGCAGACCAAGCACCTGCCCTATGTGTTCTCTCCCGTGATCGCCAATGGCCGAGTCTTCACTGTCAAAGGCGGCGGCCTTGCTTCTGCCTACGATGCCCAAAGCGGTAGCCCCGTTTTCCAGGCGGAGCGCCTCGATGCCTCCGGTGAGTACTACGCCTCCGCTGTCACCGCCGATGGCCGCGTGTACGTCACCTCCCAGCGCGGTGTCATCTCAGTTCTCGATGCAACCAGCGACACCCTGAAGGTGCTGGCGAAGAACGATCTCAAAGAACCCGTCTTTGCCTCGCCTGCGATTGTGGATGGCGTGGTCTATGTGCGCACGAACAAGCACCTGTTCGCGTTTGGTCACTAACAAACGCGCTCATTCCGCAGCATCAGCCAAAACACGGCCGCAACGATGTAGAGCGCGCCAAAGCCGGCCAGCACCGCATCCCAGCCGCCCGCGTTCGCCAGCAGCCAGGGCACCAGAATCGGAAACGCAGCCGCACCCAGATTGCCGCACATGTTGGTCGTCGCACTGACCGTGGCCACGTGGGGTCCGCCAATGTTCATCACAGTGGCGCCAAGGCAGGGATTCCCCGTGGCGGCGCAGAACATGCCCGCGCTGATCACCAGCACGGCAATCACCGGATTCTCGACAAACCAGGCGCAGAAAATCAAACCGGCACACAGCAGCAGCGCGGTGGCGGTCAGGCCCTGCCGTGCAAGACGCTGGCTGCCCGTCCGGCGCAGCAGCACATCAGACAGCACGCCGCCGGCCATGCAGCCCGTCACATCGGCCAGCAGCGGCAGCGTGGTGAGCCAGCCGGAACCGAGGATGGTCACACCGCGTGCCTCCTGCAGATAGGTGGCAAACCAACTGGCAAAAAAGATGTAGCCTGCCGCTCGGCAGAACTGCTGGAGGCACAGGCACCACAGCGCCGGACTCCGCAGCAGCAGCCCCCACGGCACGCGCGGAGTTTCTGCGGGTTCATGCGGAGCGTCCTGCTCAATCTGCGCACGCTCCGCAGCATTCACCGCCGGATGCTCTGCCGGCCGGTTCCGGTACCAAACCGCAAACCACGCCGCCCATAGCACCCCGGGCACGGCATACCATACAAACATCCAGCGCCAGCCGATGCTCACGACCAGCCACGCCGTCAGTGGCGCGGCGATGATGCTGCCCACGGACATGAAGCCGCTGAACGCCCCGGAGGCCGAGGCCTGCGCCGTGCGTGGAAACCAGCGCGACATCACCGTGGTGCCCACCGGCACCAGTCCCGCCTGCGCCATCCCCATGAAGGCGCGTGCGCCCGTCATCACCGCCAGATTTCCCCAGGCCAGACACGCTGTGGCCAGCGACCACAGCACTCCATACAGCGACAAGGCCCAGCGCGACCCCATCCTCTGCGCCAGCATCGCCGCAGGGATCTGACACAGCGCATACGGCCAGAAGAACGAGCTCATGAGCATGCCCGACTGCTCCTTGGTGATGCCCAGCTCCGCACGGATCGTGCTCTCCGCCGGCCCCACCCCATTCCGCGTAAAATACGCCAGCGCCGCCCCCGCACAGATGCCTGCGAGGACGATGAAGCGGGTGCGGGTGGGTTTCATGAAAAGAAGATCACCAATCCGTCACTCCCCCATCCGGACCAAACTCACGCAGTACAATCTCCTGCTGAAACGGATGTTTCTTCACCTCCGCTTCATTGATCGTGATGCCGAGTCCGGGCTTCGTATTCGGCCGGACGATGCGGCCTTGTTTTTCGATGGTGAATCCCTCCTCCACCACATCCTGCCGCCACGGCACATCGTTGTGTACAGTTTCGCAGATGATGTAGCTCGGCTGTGAAAAACCAAACTCCAGCGACGCTGCGGTGCTCACCGGCCCCTGCGGATTGTGCGGTGCCAGCGAAATGCGGTGCGCCTCCGCCAGCGCGGCGATGCGTTTGGCGGCGCTCAAGCCGCCGCAGTGGGTGATGTCGAGCTGGCAGATCTCCACCGCGCGTTTTTCAAACATGTCCTTGAAGGCCTCCAAGTTCGTCACGCGCTCGCCGCTGGCCACGGGTGTGGTGAGCGCGGCATTGATGCGGGCGAGTCCGTCCACGCACTCGGGCCAGCAGGGTTCTTCGAAGAAGTAGAGACCGAAATCATCGAGCGCCTTGCCAAACTTGAGCCCCATCGCAGGCGAGGGCCGCGCATGGCAGTCTACCATGATGTCGATGTCCGGCCCCACAGCATCCCGCATCGCAGCCACGGCAGCGGCAGCGGCGCGCACGGGCTTCTGCCCTTCAATGGGCATCGTGCTGGGCACCGCCATGCTTTTGAAGGCGGTGTAGCCATCCGCCACGGCGGCCTGCGCCAGTTCGGCAAAGCGTTTCGCGTTGTCGGCAGGCGTTTGATAAAAGTCCTCCATCTTTCCGCCGCCGAGATGGCAGTAGGTCCGCACGAAATCACGCACCGGCCCACCAAAGACCTTGGAGAGCGGCATGTTCGCCACCTTGCCGACGATGTCCCACAGCGCGAGGTCGATGCCGGCGATCGCCGTGGCGCGCACGATGCCGTGCCCATGCCAGAAGTGCTGCCGGTACATCACCTGCCACAGATACTCCACCCGAGTGGGATCTTCGCCAATGAGAAGATGCGACATGTCTTCGATTGCGCCGACAATGCTGCGCGTGTGCCACTCCAGCGTTGCCTCGCCCCAGCCGATAAGACCGGGCTGGTCCGTGACGACTTTGACGAAGATCCAGTTTCGCATCCGCGCGTGGCAGACGAGTGTTTCAATGGCGGTGATTTTCATGAATTGATGTGTTTGGAAATGGATTCAATCAACTGCTCCAGACTGCCCGCCGCAACGACGGCGATGCTCTCCTGATAGATGCCCGTGTCGTAAAGCTCACGCGGCGGCAGGTAGGAGGTGCCCCAGTCGGCGGCAATGGTCGCCACGATGACGACCTTATCCGGAAAGCGCCGGCGCAGTTCGGTTTGCAGCACGCTGTAGCTTTCTCCCTGCACCCCCACCCACACCGCATCGCCCATGTGCCAGAGGACGACTTGCAGCGGGTAGCGGTCGCCCTCGGGGAGCTGTTTGAGCCGATGCAGCAGGCGCGTCCTGCGCTCGCTCATCGCACGGCACTCGGCCGCGCGGGCTTCATTGCCAGCGGCACGCGCGGCGGCCTCATCGGCCTGAAATTGATCCAGCTCCGCCTGCACCTGCGCCACGGTGGGCTGGCCGGGGCGGTAGTGCAGCGGCTCATTCCAGCGTTGCAGCTTCCACCCGGCCTTGGTGTCCAGATCAATCTTCTCATGCTTCCACGCACCGAGCGTCGCACCGGAGACGACGGGACCTTGATAAACAAAAGTTGTTCCCGCTTCCGGCAATGCCGTAAGCATCGAGAGCGCCGCATAACCCAGCTCCCGCCCATTGCGGTCCGCGACGGCGGTGTCGCCGACAAAGCCCTCGCGCGGGCCGAGCTCGCCGCTGGCACCTTGCAGGAAAAGGCAGGGCGCGCCGCTGTCGCGCTCCACGAGCTCGCGCATCGCGCCGATGTAGTCGGGGCTGATGAGCGTGTTCTCCCACGCGAGCGTGGTGGGGTGGCAGGCGTAGTTCACGATGCTGGCCAGCATCCGCCCGTCATCCCCCGTCACACGCGCCACGATCACGCTGTCATCCGCAGGCACGCCGGGATTGTGACCGCAGATGAACTGCTGCCCGTCCCAGAAATCGCGCTGCGTGGCGAGGCTGCAGCGGCCACGGCCATAAACAATCCCTGCAGGCTGCAATGACGCCATGCACTGCTTCACCAGTCGTCCCGCCCGCTCGCCCAGCACATGCAGGTAGGGCGGAATCAAATCGCCACCCGGCAGCGTGGCGCGGTCCAGCCCCATCAGTCCCGCACCATGGGTGTGGGAGAACACCACGAGAATTTCCTCCTGCCCCACGCCGCCGATCACGGCAGCCTGTGCGACGAGCTGCGCATGCTCCGCAGCTCCCATCACGCAATGATCCAGCGCCAGCAGGATCTGCCGCTGCTTTCCCGGCATGTCCGCAAACACCGCCACCGTGGCTCGCAGCGGCCGATGCACCCCGGTGGCGCGCTCGTGCTTCGCCGCACCCCACATGCGGTGGTAGATGTCCGCCGGCGGTGTGATGTCACACCACGCCAGCGCAAAACGGCAGCGGCTTTGTGGCGCGGGATCTTCAGTGCGGGAGGGCTGGCGCATGGGACTCGGTAGAATGATGAGGGGTAAAATGATGAAAAGGCCCGAATCCTTCAAAACATCCTTTGACCCGCCATTATTTTACCATCGGCTGCTTCGTTCTCTCATGAATCTGTCTGGCTGCTGCTCTGGTCTGTTTATCATACCAGAGATTATTTGACTGTCTGGCTGCGTAGTTCTGACATGAAGCTGATTCTCTTCTCCTCCCTGGTTCTTGGCTCCTTCTCTGCATTGGCTGCTGACGCCATCAACATCGGCTCCCGCCGCGAACTCTTCGTGGATGACCTCCTCATCGGCCAGCTCACCGGCAAGGCCGAGCAGCGTCTGCACCATCCGCAGATCCAGGAGATCGCCCTGCTGCATGACGCGCCTTGGGAGGGCAGCGGCAGCGGTTATCACAGCGTCTTCAAAGACGGCGACAAGTACCGCATGTACTACAAAAGCTGGCAGCTCACCGTCACAGCTCCCGGCAAGGTCAACACCGGCGAGCATCCGCTCTTCACCTGCTACGCAGAGAGCGATGACGGAATCCACTGGCGCAAGCCGGAGCTGGGCCTGCATGAGTTCAAAGGCTCCAAGGCCAACAACATCGTCATCCCCCACGGCATGATGGGAAAGGTGAACCCCGATGGCGGACATCCCGCCGTGTTCAAAGACGACAACCCCGCCGCGCCTGCAGATGCCAAATACAAAGCCATCGTTCGCTCCAATTCGCCCAAGGGCCTGCTCGCGCTGAAGTCACCCGATGGTCTGCGCTGGTCGCCCATGGCCGATGCACCCGTCATCACCGATGGCGCATTCGATTCGCAAAACCTCGCGTTCTGGGATGCCAGCAGCGGCCAGTATCGCGCTTACTGGCGCTACTTCACCGGCGGCACCACCGATGAAAAAAACTGGAAGCCCTCGGGCGACCGTGCCATCCGCACCGCCACCTCCAAAGACTTCCTCCACTGGGAAAACCAGCACGACCTCAGCTACGTCGATTCCCCTTCTGAGCAGCTCTACACCAATCAGGTCAAGCCCTACCACCGCGCACCTCATCTCATCCTCGGCTTTCCCACCCGCTACAACGAGCGCGGCTGGTCAGACAGCACCCGCGCCCTTCCCGAGCGCGAGCACCGCGAGTGGCGCTCCAAGGCGAGCGACCGCTACGGCATGGCCATCACCGAAGGCCTCTTCATGGCCAGCCGCGATGGCGTGAAGTTCAAGCGCTGGAACGATGCCTTCCTGCCGCCCGGCATCGAGCGCCCCGGCACCTGGAACTACGGCCATCAATACATCGCCTGGCATCCCGTCGAAACGAAGTCCGCACTCGAGGGCGCCCCCAACGAACTCAGCCTCTACGCCACCGAAAGCTACTGGACCGGCAAAAGCAGCGCCCTGCGCCGCTACACCCTGCGCCTCGACGGCTTCGTCTCCATCCGCGCTCCCATGAGCGGCGGCGAGCTCATCACCAAGCCGCTCACCTTCACCGGCAAGGCGCTCACCCTGAACTTCGCCACCTCCGCCGCCGGCGGCATTCAGGTGGAAATTCAAGACGCCGCTGGCCAACCCATCCCCGGCTTCTCCCTCGCCGACTCACCGCCCATCTTTGGCGATTCCCTCGACCGTACCGTCACCTGGAAATCCGGCCCCGATGTGAGCCCTCTCGCCGGGAAAGTCGTAAAGCTCCGCTTTGTACTGAACGACGCAGATTTGTACTCGATCAAGTTTGAGTGAGAAGGAAGGTGGTCCAGTTGCGCCGCACCTGGACTCGGGCAACCGCCCTCCCTCTACGCACTTGGTTTGCGCAGGTGTTCGCGCAGGACTTCATGCTCGATGGGCTTCACCAGATATTCGTCGAATCCCGCCTCTTGGGCGAGAGCGCGGTCCTCCGCCCGGCCATAGCCGCTCATGGCGATGAGCTGAATCTTCTGGAAAGCAGGCATCGCACGCAGCCGGCGCGCCACCTCAAAGCCGTCCATGCCGGGCAGGCCGATGTCGAGCAGGATCACATCCGGCTGGAACTCCGCCGCAGCGATGAGGGCGTCCGGCCCGGTAAAGGCCGTGCGGGTCTCATGCCCTCGGCGTTTCTGCAGTGCCGCCATGGTGAGCGCGGAGTCGGTGTTGTCATCCACGATGAGGATGCGGCGAGGGACCTCGGCAGGTTTTGCCATGGCCGGGGCTGGCGGCGGCGTGGGCGGCGCCTCGCTGAGAATGGGCAGATGGACGGTGAACTCCGAGCCCTCTCCAGGTCCGGCGCTGCGGGCTTCCACCCGGCCGCCATGCAGAGCCACCAGTCGCTGCACCAAAGTCAGGCCAATGCCCAGACCGCCATGCGACCGGTCCAGCGAGCGCGTGGACTGCACGAAAAGATCAAACACATGCGGCAGCAGCTCAGGGGTGATGCCAATGCCGTCATCGCTCACGGTGACGGTGACTTCCGGCGGCTGCACAGTGCTGTCCCGCGCCGCTCTGAGCGCGATGTGGGAGCCGTCGCCGCTGTATTTGCACGCGTTGGACAGCAGATTGCCAAACACCTGCTCCAGCCGGGTGGCGTCGGCGTCCAGATACACCGGCCCGTCGGGCATGGAGACGGTGAGCTCCTGACCATGGGCGGCGAGATTGGCGCGGATGAGACTCGTGGAGGCCGTGAGGACGGCCTCTAGGCGCACGGGTTTTTTGCGCAGCTCGATCTTTCCTTCCGTAATGCGGGAGACGTCCAGCAGGTCATTGATCATGCGGCCCATGTTTTCGATCTGCCGCTCCAGAGTGGCCTGGGCCTTGCGCCGTTCCTCGTCGCTGGCGTCGGCCATTTCAAGAAGCTGCACCGCGTTGCGCATCGGGGCCAGGGGATTGCGCAGCTCATGTGCGAGCATGGCGAGGAATTCATCCTTGCTGCGGTCCGCCTGCGCCAGCCTCTCGGCGGCCTGCCGCAGGTCTTCGCGCGCCTGCTTCTGCTCGGTGATGTCCCGCAGATAAGCCGTGAAATAAGGCGGCTGGTCGGGCAGCCGCGTCATGGTGATGGCCAGTTCGCAGGGAAACTGCCTGCCATCCGCACGCTGGGCGGAGAGCTCGATGCGCCGACCCAACATGGGGCCCTCCCCCGTGGCCAGAAAATGGGCCAGTCCTCGCACATGGGCCTCCCGATACTCCGCCGGGATGATGGTTTCCGCCACGCTGCGCCCGAGCACCTCCGCGCGCGAAAAGCCGAAAGTTTGCTCGGCGGCGGGATTGAAGTCCACCATGCGGCCTTCGTGATCCATGCTGATGATGCAATCCAGGGCCGAGGTGAGTATGGCGCTCTTGCGCGCTTCGCTCGTGCGCAGCGCGCGGTCCGCCGCCCGCTCCACGCTGACATCACGAAACACCAGCACGCAGCCCACAATGCCGCCGGCCTTGCACCGGATGGGCGCCGCGCTGTCACTGATCGCCCTTTCAGAACCATCCTTCGCGATGAGCACCGTATGGTTGGCCAGTCCGACGATCACCCCCTCCCTTAGCGCCTTTGCCACCGGACTTTCCACGACCTCACGCGTGGTCTCGTTCACAATGTGAAACACGCTCTCCAGTGGCCGCCCCACAGCTTCGTCGTTGCTCCAGCCGGTCAAACTTTCGGCCACCGCATTGAGATTCGTCACCTTCCCCTCGGTGTCCGTGGCGATCACGGCATCACCGATGCTCGCAAGCGTCGTGCGCAGCCGCTCCGCCTGCTCGGCGATGGCCGCCGCCGCGGCAGAGCGCGTCCTCAGCAGGTGACGGAGCACAAAGAGGAAGCCCCCCACGGAAACCATGGCCAGCAGGCCGGACACCAGCCCGCTGACCATGGCCAGGCTGTAGGTCTTCCGCGCACGTGCGCTGCGGCCCTTCAGCAGCTCCCTCTCCTGCGTGATCATCTGCGTCGTCAGCTCCCTCAGTTCATCCATCAGCAGCTTGCCGCGCCCGGGAAGAATCAGCCGCTGGCTGGCTGCGAAACCTTCACTTTTCATCAAGTCCCTGCCGCTCTCCATAAAGCTCAGTTTGTCGGTGATGAGCAGACGCAGACGGGGAAAGCGCGCCTGCTGCTCCGCATTGTCACTCGTGAGCCTCTCTACTTCCTTGATCTGGGCGTCCATGCCGGTGCTGGCCTTGTCAAAGGGCTCCAGATACCGGGGGTCTCCCGTGATGACATAGCCACGAAACCCCGTTTCCGCGTCCTTCATCAGCGAAAAGATGTTTTCCAAGCCCGTGATCACTTCGCGCGTGTGCGCCACCCACTCGGCATCCTCCCGCAGCTGCCGCGTGTTGCGCAGCATGAGGCCGATGTTTGCTGCCAGCAGGATGAGGACGGCCGCAGCAGCAGCGATAAGCAGTTTATCAATCGCGGGTCTCATTCGGTCAGGTCGGAATCATGTGAAGGCGGCAGGCTCTTTCAAATGGCTTATCGCAGCGCCCTCCCTGAACGGTCTCGGCTTTGGCAATAAATGGTCTGGGGCGCCAGGCACCGGAACTGTGAAGCTCCCGCGAAAGCGCGAACGCCGGCTGCCACAGGCACGAGGCCCCCCGAATCACTGCCCGCGTGCCTTCCGCACCTCGTCGATGGATTTCAGGATGTTCTCCCGCCACACGCCTTGCAGCTTCTCGGGCTCGGCTCGGTTCAGGGCGGCCAGGGCTTCTTCATGCTTGCCCTGTCGCGTCAGGATGCGCGCGATGCCCTGCAGCGCGGCGTATTCATCTGCGCCTCCAATGCGCGTGCGATCCGCCACAATGGCCTGATAGGCCATCAGGGCTGTGCCGTCATTCTGCAGATTTCGCTCGCGGTTCTGCGCCAGGGCGAGCAGCGCGGCATCCCGGGCGCGCGGCTCGCTGATCCACGGCAGGGCTGCGCTGAGATCCGCCTCGGCCTTGTCGCCGGCCTTGGTGATGAAGTACGCACGACCTCGCACGTGATACCCCGCGCCCCGCTGCCAGAAGGGCCACTTCTTGAAGTCCTCATTTGCAAACTGCACGATGACCTCCGGTGCTTTCCCCTGCGCCAGCAGGTCCTGCATCTGCGCCGTCTTTTTCACTGCCTCGACGGGGATGCGCTCAATGATCTCCCCGGCGTCCCCTCGGCTGAGCAGCGCCGCCTGCTCCAGCGCGAGCGCTTTTTGCAGGTCGCTGCCTTCGCCCTCCGCCAGCGCGAGGAAGCCTGCGGCTTTGCGCTTCTGCGCGGCATCGCGAAAGGCGAGGGCGAAATCGGTGACGCTGGGATCAGCTTCGAACGGGTGCGTCCGGCCATCATAGAAATGCGCAAACTTCATCGGCTCATGAAAACCCTCCGTGCCGGTGGGAGAAAGCGCGCTGAGTTCCTGGCCGTCGTCACGAATGCGCTGGCGGCAGAGATTGATGTGCCACGGCAGACTCTGCGTGGGCTTGCGCCCGATGACCTGGTGCAGCGGATCGTTTTCGTCCTGCGTCACGGGGATGCGAATTTCCACGGTCCAGTGATCATCCGCGATGTGCGTGGCCACCTCCGCCTTGGAATCCCAGCCGAACCACCGGTCGCGCGGTGCGCCACGGTCGAGATCCACGATGTGGCCCGCAGGACTGATGGCGATCTGATAATACGAGTGCGTCTCCGTGGCGAGTTCGATCTCAATCGCATCTCCATGCCACAGCGCCTGGTCATCGTTGCGCGTGGAGGTGATGTTCGGTTTGTCGCCGGGGTGTTCCTCGCAGCGGATGGCAAAGTACAGATTGCCGCCCTGCCATCCGGCCTTGTAAGTGGTGCCAAAAGTGGGCACGCGTCCGCTCTGCAGTTCGCGGAATTTGCCGGTGGCCGCAGCCGGGCACTCCTGCCAGTAGGCGTCATCAAGTTTGCCGTCGATGACGATGTCATGCGCATCCCCAACAAGCCGCACGACCGGCACCGGACCGCGCTTCTGGCCGAGCTGCTGCGACTTCATGCGCAGCCCTTTGAGGAAGTCGTCAACGAGCGCGATGCGTTTTCCATACACGCTTGCCGCATCCGCTTTCGCTTGAGCTTTGGCAAACAGCGCCAGCGAGGCGTCCGCCTGCGTCTTGTTTTCCTCCATCACGCTCCAGTGCTCTTCGCAGTGGGTGAAGAAGGCCTGCATCTCCTGCGCGGCGGGGCCGTAGAAAAGCTGGCAGTACTCGCGGAACATCGCGTCCACATCCGACTGCTTTCCGCCCCAGTACATGCGCGCGGTGAAGTACACCATGAAATGGTTGAAGCCGATGCCCACCTCCTTGAAATCCTGCCGCGCGGAGAGCCAGATGTCCTCGCCTTGGGAGATCCCTTTCGTCGCGTTCACCGTATCTCCCAGCGCATGCGGGGCAAAGGCGGGCAGGTACCAGCCGCGATCAGTGAAGGGATAGTTTTCAAAAATCATGAGGGGGTTGTCCGTCTTCTTCACCCAGGTCGCACGCAGGGCTTCCGGCGAATTCTCCCCTTCCCCCTTGGCTCCCGCCTTGTTGATGGGACGCCGCCCGCCGACGATGCAGACGACCACATTCGGCTCCAGCTTGTCGATCTTCAGCGGCGGCAGCGTGTACACGCCATACGCGCAGTTCATCACCTTGGCCTGCGGGTGGGATTTGCCGATCTCCTTCGCCACGCGGTTCACAAAATCCCACACGTAGTCGCTCAGCAGGCCGCGCTCATTGCGCTCGGGCGAGTCCTTGCCCTTGCACTTCTCGCATTGGCATATGGAAGTATAACCGTCCGGCGGCATGATGGAGACGGACTTCACCGGGTAGGTGTCCAGCAGGGCCCGGGCATAGCGCACGGTCTCGCGGAAGAGCTCTTCATTGGAGTAGCAGAGCTGGTTCTTGCTGTCGCCGGGGCGGTAGTCGCGCTTGCCGCCGTAGAGGGCGAACCACTCCGGATGCGCGGCAAAGGTGGCGTCATTGCCCGTCATTCCGTCCATGCCATGGGCGATGAGCCAGCGATCGTCATTGCGCGTGCCGAGGTGCATCATCCACAGCGCGGTGTCATAGCCTGCCGTGGCAAAGCGGAAGTTAAACTGCCGCAGCGGGAAGTCGGGCTGCACGGTCTCATTCATCTCCGGCAGCGCGATGGTTTTCATGGCAGGCATCACCTCGCCAAGCTCTCCCGGCAGGTACCAGCGCGCGCCCAGCTTGTGAAAGAAAGCGGTCACCGCATTGAAGCTCCCGCGTTCATCCAGCCCCCATATGTCCAGTGTCTCGTTCTTCACAGTGGCGGCTCCGTCCGGCTTGCCGGTGTCTCCAGGCAGGCGCAGGCGGTTTTTATAAAGGCCGGGATTGGGCATGCCATAGGGTGCGCCAACGATCTTCTGAAACTCCGCCCGTGCTCGCGGGATGTCGGCATTGCTTTTGGCCCAGGGCTCGGTGGGCACAAAGTCGCTGTCATCTCCCACCAGCGCCAGCCAGTCGGCACCGGACTGCAGGCGGTACGCACCATCCTTCAAACCCTCCTCTTTCACCGGATTGTGCGCACTCTCGCCAATGAAAACCTTCACCGCCTTTCCACTCGGCTGCGTGAGGATGGGCAGCCGCGCCCCGCTGATCTTCTCAATGTTCGCACGGAACTCATGCGCCGCGACCCGCTGCATGCGTGTGGGATTCTCTGCGATGATGATCTCCGCGCGCGGCTGGCCGTTTTCAACGAACACAGCCTCCGCGGCGTGCGGCGAAGAGACGGTGAGGAAAAGGGCGGCAAGGACTTTCATGGCTTCACCAGCGCATCAGTGGTTTTCAAATCGAAGCGCACGCTCACGACGCTGTTCTTCTCCTTGCCGGGCGCGAGCTTGATGTAAGTCGTGGCCACGATGGTGCCGTCTGGCAGCAGCTCCATGCCGGGATACCCGCAGTCGCCCACACGTTCGGCATGGCTGTGCAGCAGCTTGATGCGGTACTGGCCGGGCTTGTGATTCTTGATGTCATCATAAGTCCCCACCCATGCGACGAAGTGGCCCTTGGTCGGGCTGTTGAGCGCCTGATCCCGGAAAGCCACGACCATGCGCCCATCCTTGGTGAAGACGCCGGCGTGGCGGTCTCCCGTGAGCCCCCAGGGCGTGTTCACCGGCGTGGTCCAGGTCTTGCCTTCATCACGGCTGAACATCATGAGGCTGCGCTCCTTGTGCGTGTTTTCGCGCATCAGGCAGCAGAGCTCGGAACCATCAGGCGAACGAAACACAAAAGGCTCGCACGGGTTCTTGCCCTCCACGGCGGCGACCACGTGCGGCTCGCTCCAGGTGAAGCCGCCGTCCGCGGTGATCGTTTGCAGCACTTCCAGCGGGGCCTTGTCCGCACCACCGGGCCCACGGTGATAAAGGCCGAGGTAGGTGCCATCCTTGAGCCTCACGATGCTGCTGAAGGTCATCACGCAGGGAAAGCCGAGCGGGGGCATTTCCTTCCACGTGCTGCCGCCGTCCTCGCTCATGATGCTCGGCATGCCGGGGCCTTTGCGCGTGCCCTTCGCGGCGGAGAACACCCACAGGCGTTCCTTGCCCGCCGGATCGGTCATGCGGTAGATGCTGGGGCAGTTCAGATGCGTCTTGTAGCCCGGTGGCATGAGCTCGTCGATCCGCTCCCACGTCACCCCGCCGTCCCTGCTGCGCGCCATCGGCCCCGCCGCACCGCCGTGATTGATGCACCACACGCAGAGGATCGTCTTGCCGTCCGCGAGCAACGTCGTCGTCGGATGTCCCTGATAAACCTCCGCCGTTCCTTGGGCGATGACAGTCTGGCGGTCCTTGTCTCCTGAAATGTCCGCGAGCGGCAGGTCAGGCCGCTCCTCGGCGGCAGAGTTCAAAACAGCGGCAAAAAGCAGGGCGGCGGTGAGAGTACGCATGAAGAACCCTCAACGTCCTCCGCCCCCTCAAACTCGCGGCAGAATGCTGACTTAATTCTGCTTTCGAAGCTCCGCAGCCAGCGCACGCGCCCCGCTTTCCCAGCTTTCCGGAGTACTGCTGCCGAAGGCGGTGACCATGCGCCAGGTACCCGTGAATCCGGCGGGCACCGTCTTTCCCTCGAAGCATTTCAGGTAGTACTTGCGGTACGTGGGCGGCACGTTCCAGATCGTGGAAATGTGCCCGCCCTCCTCGGGGGCCTGCAGCAGGCGACACACGGCGTACTGCCCGCTCTGCGGCTCGTACACCGCCATCCAGTCCACGCGCTGGTTGATGTAAAATTTCCTCACCACCTCCGCGTCGTCGCGCAGCGGGCCGGAGATGGTATTTTCTGGCATGGCATCACTACCGGCCAGAAAGGCGCTGACCGTCGGCCGCCAGGCGTGCATGAAATGGTACACCAGCTTCAGCGGCACCGCCTCGGCGGTGTGCACGGTGGTGGTCTCATAGAGGCGCTGGTCGCGGATCTCGGTGACATTGGTCAGGTCAAACGCCCGGATGCGTGACTTCCGCTCCAGTCGAAAGGTCCCTCCCTTGAGCTCGGCGGCGGGAGTTTCCAGGAGCTTGTCATCAAGAATGAAGGCGAGCGACTGCATCTTCTCGGGCTCATTTTCCAGATGCGCCGTGCCGATGAAGCCCACGTCTGGAAACGAGAACACGGTGCCGTAGGCGCTGCTCTCCGTCGTCATCGCCTTGCCACGAAAATCAATGCGCCCCGGCGTCCACTGCGTGGCCTGGCGCAGCAGCAGCGTCACATCACCGCAGGTCACGGTGATGCGCGGCAGATCAGGGCCCAGATTGGGCTTGAAGGGCTCCTTGGCGGAAACGAGGCCCGCGAGCGCGAGGCTCAGCAGCGAGGAAAGAAAGCGTGGAGAAACAGGCATGCGCCAAGACTACGCCGCACCCGTGCGGCCTCTCACGCCAAACCTGCGTCGTCGCGTCATTTCCGGAACGACTTCAGGACGTTGAAGATCAGCCAGATCTGCGCAAAGCCCACCGCAATGAGCAGCACGCCCAGCTCGATGGCGTTGTCCTCGTTCGGCACAGCGAGACGCAGAATGAACGCCAGCATGATGAGGCTGGCAAAGGAGAGCACCGCACCCAGCGTTGAACTGCTCCCCGCTTCCTGCTCCGGCGTGGGAAGGTGTGAGGGGACTCCGTCCTTGCTGAGATTGTCGGGATCATCACTCATGGCAGTGCGTGGCAGGTGGGTGGGTTGGGCTCAAGGCGTGGCGGGGTGCCTCACCGGGGCTCTCCCATGGGCTCTCCACCAAACGTTCCCGCCCGCCCGAAACTTCCGAAGCATCGGCGGATGGATGAAAGGGCCGCTCCTCCATGGATGCTGCCAGCGCCCTGTCAGCCTACTTCGCCGGCCTCCATTCGCGCTCCAGCCGCGCGGCCTCGATGATCTGCTCCCGCGTCAGGGTCGCCTCAAGCGTGGCCTGGTGGAGGAAGGCGATGTCATGGCCTTGCTGGGAAGCAAGGCGGCACCACTTCAGGGCCTCCACCGGCTGCTTCTCCACGCCCTCGCCTTTTTCGTACATCAGACTCAGGGCAAACTGTCCCTCGGCATCGCCGTGCTCCGCTGCAGCGCGAAAGAGCTTCATCGCCTGCGCCTCATCTTTGGCCACCCCCTTGCCACTGAGGAGGCAGCTTCCCAGTCCGACTTGGGCAATGGGAAAATCCTGCTCCGCCGCTTTGCGAAACCACTCGACAGCATCCACAACGTTCGATTCCACGCCCGTGCCCTCAAAGTAGGCCGCCGCCAGTTTCGTCTGCGCGAGCGCCTCGCCCTGCTCTGCCGCCTTGCGATACCAGACCACCGCCTCGGCAGGGTCCTTCGGCACGCCGACCCCATGCATGTGGCACTCTCCCAGCTCAAGCTGCGCCAGGGCATACTCCTGCGCCGCCGCCTTCCTGATCAGACCGACCGCCTGTTTCAGATCCATGGGGACACCCGCGCCCAGGGAATAAGCCATGCCCAGCCGCAGTTGCCCTTCTGCATCGCCCTTTTCCGCCGCCTTGCGGAACCACTTCACCGCTTCTTGCAGATCCGGCGGCACGCGCAGTCCTTGGGCATACGTGGTGCCGAGGGTCTTCTGGGCCGTGAGATCGCCCTGCTCGGCGGCTCGGCGAAACCATTTCACCGCCTCCGCCGCGTTCTGCTCCACCCCCTCGCCTTCAAAATAGGCCACGCCCAGCTCCATCTGCGCATCGGCATCACCATGCTCCGCCGCCTGCCGCAGCCACTTCACCGCCTCGGCCAGGTCCTTGGTCACGCCTGTGCCCAGGCGGTAGCAGACTCCCAGTTGCTTCATCGCCGCCACATGACTCTGCGCCGCCGCCAGTTGCAGCCACTTCACCGCCTCCGTCGCATCCTGCGGCACCCCTTTGCCCAGCAGGTAGCACATTCCCAGTCGGCGCTGCGCATCCACGTGCCCCTTGGTGATAGCCTTGCGATACCACTCCACGGCCGCGGCGGCATCCGCCTTGACGCCATCCCCGCTGGCGTAGCGCAGCCCCAGCGCGCACTGGGCATCCGCATTTCCTTGCTCCGCCTCAGCACGCGTCTCCTTCAGACTTTTCGCCATCACGGGCCCAGCCATGCACAGCAGGCCTGCAAGCAGCAGCATCAAAGGGGCGTGTACAAGGCGAATGAACATAAAAAAGACGTTTCACATGCCAGTGATTGGCATGGGGACTTTTTTAGATGATTCACGGCAAACAGTCACCCCTTTTCTGTGATGACGTGCGTCGTTCTCACCTCACGCCAAAATCCCCGGCACCAGCCCCCCATGCACATCCGTCAGCCGGAAATCCCGCCCCTGATACCGGAACGTGAGACGCTCGTGATCGAGGCCCAGCAGGTTGAGGATGGTGGCGTTGAGGTCGTAGGTGTGGACATCAGAAGTGTTTGTCGCGAA
Source organism: Verrucomicrobiota bacterium (assembly GCA_017301975.1). Lineage (GTDB taxonomy): Bacteria > Verrucomicrobiota > Verrucomicrobiia > Verrucomicrobiales > Verrucomicrobiaceae > Prosthecobacter. The sequence continues at coordinate 48,167 of JAFLEI010000031.1, read as the reverse complement.
TAGTCTCTTTTTTCGTGGAATGCTCAATCTGGAGCGTCGGATTGAGGTTGAGCGTCCGGAGGCAGGATCGCATCTATCTTTCCGGTCCTCATGCGCTCCACCAGCCAGGCAGGGATTTGCTTGACCCGGTTGTGATAGGCCCTCAACTTTTTCAGTGCTTGCAGATGCTCCAGTGGCTGAAGATCGCTCACTAGGGTGCCAGTGCAGTCCAGAGTGGTCAGAGCATGTAGCTGAGCCAGCGGGCGTAAATTGAAAACAAAGGTGCCGTCGCAATCCAGTTCTTGCAGTGCGGTGAGCTGCGCCAGCGGCCGGAGATCGGTGATTTCCACACGTGAGCATATCAGCAAGGTTAGTGCGGTGAGCTTTGCCAGCGGCTCGATGCTTCGGATCTTCGTATCGCGACAAATCAGCGTGGTCAGATTGACAAGGTTTGCCAGTGGTCGGAGATGCCTGACCGGGGTGAAGTCAATGTCGAGCTCTGTCAACGCGTGCAGGTGCGCCAGCGGCTCGAGGTCGCTGACCTGTGTGTCCGAGCAGTTCAGTTTTTTCAATGCGGTGGATTGAACCAGTGGCTGGAGGTCTTTCACATCTGAGCGGGAGCAGTCCAGCTCCGTAAGACTTGCCAGCGGCTGCAACTCACTGACTGCGGTCTCGGAGATATCCAGCTTCTCTAGTGCAGGAAGCCGGACCAGTGGCCGCAGATCACGGACTCGAGAGCGATAGCAGACCAGACTCTTCAACTTGGAAAGCTGAGCCAGTGGCTCAAGGTCGCAGACAGACGTTTGGGAGACATGCAGATCAGCTAGTGTAGTCAGCCGGGCCAGTGGCTCAAGGTCTCCGACCGGAGTCTGGGAGCACAGTAGTTTCGTCAACGCTTTGAGTTGCGCCAGCGGCTGCAAATCGCTGACTGACGTATTGCTGCAACACAAACTCGTCAGCTTGGAGAGCTGCGCCAGCGGTGTGAGGTCGCTGATCCACGCACCCCATAAACAGAGTGAGGTGAGCTGAGTCAGCTCCTCAATGCCATTGAGTCCCTGCCGCAAGTAACTGAACTGATCAAACGACTCTGTCGCACGCCGCGCATTGATTTGCGGGTCATGCCAGTAATACCCAAGATTCAACACCCGCAAGTGCGTCAGCTTCAGCAGTTCCTCGGGCAGTTCATTCAAGCCCAGCCTGCCCAGATCGAGGCAACCCGTGCGCTCCTCGGCTTCCTTTGCGATCAACTGGCGGGCGATTTCCAGGCCTTGGGGATGGGATTCGAACGACATGGGCTGCATGCAAGAACGAAGAACGACATGGAACGGTCAAGGAGCATCTGCGGGTGGGATTGTCGAATATTTGCACCCTAGACCATTTTATGAAGGAGCCCCCCACTCACGCCAAAATCCCCGGCACCAGCTCCCCGTGCACATCCGTCAGCCGGAAATCACGCCCCTGATACCGGAACGTGAGGCGCTCATGATCAAGTCCAAGCAGGCTCAGCACCGTCGCGTTGAGATCGTGCGTATGGACCGGATTTTCGGCAATGTTGAAGCCGAAGTCGTCCGTCTTGCCATACACCGTGCCGGGCCGGGTGCCGCCGCCGGCCATCCACATCGTGTAGGCGTCTTTGTGGTGGTCGCGTCCCGGGGAGGTTTTCACCCCATCACCATTGCTGCCCTGGCGCAGCGGGGTGCGGCCAAATTCGCCGCCCCAGATCACGAGGGTCTCATCCAGCAGACCGCGCTGCTTGAGGTCGCGCACCAGCGCCGCCATGGGCTGGTCCACATCTTTGGCTTTGGCAGTGAGGGCGCGCTTGAGCCCGCCGTGGTGGTCCCAGTCAGAATCAAACAGCTGCACCATGCGCACGCCCCGCTCGATCAGCCGGCGGGCCAGCAGGCAGTTGTTGGCAAAGGAGGCCGTGCCGGGCTGCGCGCCGTACATGTCCAGCGTGACCTTGTTTTCCCGGGAGATGTCCATCAGCTCCGGCACGCTGGTCTGCATGCGGTAGGCCATTTCGTACTGGCTGATCCGCGTGGCGATCTCAGGATCTCCCACGAGGTCAAGCTGCTGCTCATTGAGCGACTTCACCGCATCCAGCACATGCCGGCGGTCTTTCGGGCTTTGTCCCGGCGGATTACCCAGGAACAGCACGGGCTCGCCGCTGCCCCGAAACGGGATGCCTTGATACACGCTGGGCAGGAAGCCGGTGCTCCAGAGCGTTGAGCCCGCCCCGCCGGGAGGCCCGGACTGCAGGACCACGTAGGCGGGCAGGTCCCGGTTCTCCGTACCCAGACCGTAGGTGACCCACGCCCCCAGGCTGGGCCGCCCGCCTTGACCGAAGCCGGTGTGCAAAAACATCTGAGCGGGGGCGTGATTGATCTCATTCGTATGCAGGGATTTCACCACGCAGATGTCATCCGCCACGGTGCCGAGGTGCGGCAGCAGCTCGCTCAGCTCTAGCCCGCTCTGGCCATGCCGCTGAAATTTGAACTCCGTGCCCGCCAGCTTCATCTCTCCGCCGATGAAGGCAAAGCGCTTGCCCTTGGTCAGCTCCGCCGGGCAGGTCTGCCCATCCATCTTCTGCAGCAGCGGCTTGTAGTCATACAGATCAAGCTGCGAGGGCGCGCCGATCATGTGCAGGTAGATGATGTGCTTCGCCTTCGGCGCAAAATGCGGTCGCGGCCCCGCCAGAGCTGCAGCAGCCGGAAGATCCCGCGCGAGCATCGACCCCAGAGCCATCGAGCCCAGTCCCAGCCCGGACTGCCGGAAAAACTGGCGGCGGGAGACATCAAGGAAGGCGGGCGTGGTCATGCGGTGGATGAAACGTGCGAACCCGGGCGGAGATTGCGTCAAATACCCCCTGTTCCTGGTGAACTGGAAGCCGGAGTCTCGGTTGCACAGCCACCCAACCACCTTATCAATACCCAATGGCACTTGGAACCAAAAATCGACTGCATGAGACGGGCGTGGCCTGCAAAACCTACCTGCGCGAGCAGCACAGCGACCAGCTGGATCTGGTCACGGAATTCATCGCCGAGATCGAAGGCACCGGCTCCAAACAGGATCTGACAGCGTGGAATCAGTTCAGCGATCTGCGCCGCAATCAGGCCGAGATGGTGCAGCGTGCAGAGGCTGCGTTTCAGACCTGGCTGGCCGGCGGCTGAAAGTAGCCTTGTTCCTGCGGAACAAGGACAGCTCCGCAACACCGGAACCTTCCGGTAGTCCATGCCACTTCCCGTTGCGCCCCCCCTCCTTGTTGCACAGCAACAAGGCTACTTTTTCCGGAAGCACCTCACCACCCACGTCAGCACCAGCGTCGTCAGCGCCCCCGTGGCATCCGCGATGAGATCGCGCATGGTTTCACGAACGTTGTGCTGAATGTGCGTGCCATAGACCACATCGGAAAAGAGTTCCGCGAACTCCCAGAACAACCCCACCGTGCACGCGAGCGCAAAGGTGAAGACATAGCGCGCGAACGGAGTGAGCTGGCCAAACCAATGCGCGAAGCAGTCCAGCGCGTGCCAGAGAAAGAACGAAATGGCGACTCCGCCGCTGTAGTGCATGACGAAATCAAGCTGCTGCCGCCAGGGCGTGCGCATGATCTTCTGATGAAAAATCAGGACCACCAGAGGTGCCCAGCCGGCGCGCAGGAGCAGGCGGAGCAGCGGACTCATACCGGTTTCCAGTTCACCTTCGCGGTCTGCTCACGGCCGTTGCGGTCATGGTACTTCACATGCCCGTGCTCCATGCCGTACTCATGCACGCACTTGGTCACCTTCACGTCATAGCAGCAGTATTCGGCGATCTTGGCCACCTCTCCCTGCTGCCACCATTTCAGCGCGTCCAGACCATCGGCGGTCTTGCCCATGCCAAGCGTGGCCGCAGCCACAGCGTCGAGCTTGATGCGGTGTCCCAGCACCTTTTCGAGGTCGATGAGCAGATCAAGACTGTGCGGCAGATCCGTGGCGTCAAAGAGCAGGTCATGCCCTTTGAGCACTTCGTAGTCGAAGCCGATGTGATTGAACCCCACAACGAGATCCGCCTCCTTGAGCTGGCGGATGAGCAGCGGGGTCTCCTCCTGCGTGTAGATGCTGTACTCGTTCTGCTTGGTGCTGAACGTGCACGCCACGGAGATGCCCATCTTGTGCTTGTTGCCCCAGCCGCCGACATCGTTCGCGGTGCGACGTGTTTCGAGGTCGAAATAAACAATGTCTCCAGCCATGATCGCGAGGCCCGCCTACAGCTTAGCCGATGCGATAAACGATGCGCGCCTTGTCCATGTCATAGGGTGACATTTCAATCTTCACCGCATCGCCGATGACGAGACGGATGAATTTCTTGCGCATCTTGCCGGAAATATGAGCGAGCACTTCGTGGCCGTTGCGCAGCTTCACACGGAACATCGTGCCGGCGAGCACGGCGGCGATGGTGCCTTCGAGTTCGATGGCTTCTTCCTTCTGCTTGCCGGCATCCACCGGCTCCGGCGGACGTGGTGGTGGAATGAAGCGAGGAGGACCGTTGCGACGAGGGGGGCCGCTGCGGCGGGCGGGGCCGCCGCGAGATGGACCGCGATTGGGGGGACGTGACATGCGTAAAAAAGTAGGGTTTGAGGATGCTCCCGCACGCGGGGATTACAAGGGTAATTTTGTGCCGTGACTGGCAGGGAAGCCCGCCCGGGGAATTTCGGGCAGACAAAAATCTCGCCGCCATGCGTCCTGTCCGTGAAACTGCCCCCCGCATGCCCGCCGCCCCGACACTGCCCGAACTCTACGATGCCCATGCGGCGGGCCTGTTCCATTATTTCACCAGTTTCACCGGCAACGAGGCGGACGCCAAGGACCTCCTGCAGGAGTTTTTCATCAAACTCGCACGTCAGACCATCCCGCCGGGCATCGCCAACGTGCGCGCCTGGCTGCTCAGGCTGGCGCACCACCACGCCATCGACTGGCTGCGGCGGCACCGCGTGCGGCGGGACGCGGAGGAGGCCGCTCCTGTCGAGGTCTTCGCCACCCATGCAGACCCGGATCAGGCGGAGCTCGCCCAGCGCCTCACCCGTGCTCTGGCTCTGCTGCCGCTGGAGCAGCGCAGCGTCGCCCAGCTCAAGCTTTGGGACGGCCTGACCTTTGAAGAAATCGCCGAGGTGCAGGGCATCCCCCTGAACACCGCCGCCAGCCGCTACCGCTACGCCCTTGAAAAGCTCCGCAGCGAACTTCGCCCCCTGTACGATGAACTGAAACCGTCATGAACACCCACCCCGACCCCTTTGAAAACCACCTGCGCGCCCTGCAGCGCCGCCCGCTCCCGCCGGAGTGGCGCGCCGAAATGCTGCACGCCGCCGCGCAGGCACCCCGCGCCCCCCGCACCCCACGCTGGCTGGTGGCGGGCTGGAGTGTGGCCTGGGCGGCGATTTTCGTGATGTATTTCACCACGCCGGCCGAGCCCTCCGCACCCCAGGCCGCCGGCATCGGCGAGCCCGCGCCTCCCATCCTGTGGCAGCAGCGCGCCGCCGCCATCGAGGCTCTGCTCGCCGCCAACTGACCCCGTCGTTTCATCCCTTTTCCCGTTTAATCCATACCATGATACGCCGCCTTTTTTCCAAACGATCCATCCGCGTCCTGCTTTGGCTGTTCGTCAGCCTCGTCACCCTCCTTGTTCTGCTGCGTGTCTGGACAAACTGGAGCGGCGCCCGCCGCTGGGCCGCCACGAGAGCCATGCTCGAACGCGAAGGCGAAACCCTCGACTTCCGCAAGCTCCTGCCCGAAACCCCGCCGCCATCGCAGAACCTGCTGGCCATTGAGGCTCTGGACGGCATCACCGAAGCCGTCGATCACGATGAGGCCAAAGGAGCACCGGGCGCGAAACGCAAAGCCTTGGAGGCGATGAAGATGGACGTCATGGCCTCAGGTGCTCGTGGTGTGGAAAAGGGCCAGGTGACCGACATGCAGACCTGGGCGCAATATCTCCGCGATTCGAAATTCCTCAGTCTCCCGGCACAAACCGCAGCCCCCGGCAGAGACGTGCTGGCGGCGCTGGACGCCAAATTTCCGCTGCTCAAACAGCTTGCCGATCTGGCACCGCAGCGCAGCCAGGCCATGTTCACCCCCGGCCTGCGGGAGCGGGTGCTGCCGGAGCTGCTTTTCAGCCTCTCTATGCGGCACTACAGCGGGGCGCAGCATTTGGTGCGGCTGCTGTGCCTGCGTGCCCGTGCGGCCATGGACGCAAAGCAGGGCGCGGAGGCCGCCCGCAGTCTGCTCGCTGCGGAAAAGATCGGCCATGCCTGTGAAGCGGAGCCGCTGCTGATCGGGCTGCTGGTAGGCTTCGCGGCAGAGACCGCAGTGAATGAAAGCCTCTGGGCGGGATTGCGTGACCGGGCTTTTTCCGATGCGGAGCTGCAGACTCTGCACGGCATGCTCAGCGCGCATGATCTGGACAAGACGGTGCTGCAGGCCTTCCGCGGGGAGCTGGCCTGCGCGGTGAGTTCCATGGAATACCTCAAGGACGTTGCCGCAGGCAGAAAAAAGAGCGCGCCGGGAGCAGAGGCCCTTTTTTCAGGCGAGTACCACAGATGGAAGTTTGTCACATCAGGCACGATGCCAGGGGGCTTGTTTGACCAATGGATGAGTGTGATCGCCCAGGAGGAGTGGAAGCATATGATCTCGCCCTTGCGCCAGGGCGGAATCATCGCGGCGGTCAAAGCGGGGGATGGGATGATCGCCGATCTGAAGGCGAAGGAGAAGGAGAACTATCTGCTGCACCCCGACTACTTCATGGCCAGCATGGTGCTGCCCTCCATCACATCTGTCAGCGCCAGTGCAGCGCTGGTGCAGGCGCGTGATCGTCAGGCTCTCACGGCCATCGCGCTGGAGCGCTTCTTTTTGAAGCATGCGAAGTATCCCGCAGCGTTGCAGGAACTGGTGCCCGAATTTGCCACCGCCGTGCCACGTGATCCTTGGGACGGCCAGGAAATGCGCTATAGACCCACGGCAGCAGGCCGCTACATGCTGTGGTGCGTGGGCCTGGATGGCACGGATGACGGCGGGCAGGTGAAGAACGATGTGAGGATGCGGAGCGCCAGATACCTCGGCGACTGGACCTGGCAGTACGAACCAGTCCCCGCCAAGGAGCAGACACCCCCTGAAAAAGGACGATGAGGGGAAATCGCGCATGACGTTGTGGACCACGAAATGGATTCCGCAGGCCATCCCAAAAGATTCGCCGTCCTTGCAGTCTTCTCCAGCGAGATGCCAGACAACGCGTCCACGCCGGCCTCCAGCGAAGCTCGCCGTTCAATACAAATCCAACCCCAGATCCAGCGCACGGCTGGAATGCGTCAGCGCACCCACAGAAATCGCGTTCACACCCGTGGCCGCAACATCCTTGATCGTCTCAATCGTGATCCCGCCGCTAGCCTCCAGCCAAAGCCTGCCGTTCACCAGTTCCACGGCCTCGCGCAGTTTTTCGGGCCCCATGTTGTCCAGCAGCAGCATGTCCACACCTTCCAGCGTCAGAAAGCCGGCCACCTGATCCAGCGTGTCAGCTTCGAGCTGCACGCGCACACCCGGGCGCTCCGCACGCAGTTTGTGGATGGCAGCCTGAAGGGAGGCCAGGTCGCTGTTCGCGGCAAGGTGGTTGTCCTTGACCATGGCATGGTCGTAGAGGCCCATGCGGTGATTGGTGCCGCCACCGTGCTTCACGGCGGCTTTTTCGATCAAACGCCAGCCGGGTGTCGTCTTGCGCGTGTCCCAAACCTGCACCGGGTGGGGCTTCACCGCTCCCACATAGCGCTGCGTTTGCGCGGCCACACCGCAGAGACGCTGCAGGAAGTTCAATGCCGTGCGCTCCGCCGTGAGCAGCGAGCGCGTGCTGCCCGCAGCCTTCATGAGGACGCTGCCGCGCACAAAAGGACTGCCATCCGGAATGCAGACCTCCACCTCCAGCGTCGGATCGATTTCCTTGAAGACGGTCACGGCGATTTCAGCCCCGGAAACAATGCCGGGCTCCCGAGCAACGATCTCCGCCCGGGAGCGTGAATCGGCTGGAGTGAAATAGAGAGAGGTGACGTCTCCCGTGCCGACATCTTCGGCAATGGCGGCGCGGATCAGAGCTAAAACAGAGGGTTCCATGGGTGCCCGGAGGATAGGCCGGAGCGGGCAGGATTCCAGTACGGGGAAAAACAGGTTGCCAAATTCTCAGAACTCTCCATCTTCCCCGCCCCTCGCCCCCGGCCTGACTGATTCACGGCCTTGCGTAGCGTGGCCATAGGAGCGTGTCATGAGCAACATCATCGAAAAGATCAATCAAGAGCAGCTGAAAAAGGAAGTCACCGCTTTCACCGTGGGTGACAGCGTCAAGGTCCACACCCGAGTCGTGGAAGGTGACAAAGAGCGTATCCAGATTTTCGCCGGCATCGTCATCGCCCGCAAAGGCTACGGCATCAACGAGGCTTTCACCGTCCGCAAAATTTCCTATGGCGAAGGCGTGGAGCGTGTGTTCCCCGTGCACAGCCCCAAGGTGGCCAAGGTGGAAGTGACCAAGAACGGCCGCGTGCGTCGCGCCCGCCTGCACTACCTCCGCCAGCGCCAGGGCAAGGAAGCCATGTCCGTGAAGGAACTGGCCCAGAGCGAAAGCTGATCTTCCGACAGTGTGTGTGTTTCCAAAAAAGGGAGGGCTGCAAAGCTCTCCCTTTTTTATGCCCATATCTAGAGCGGCAGCAATCCTTTCAGACGCCTCCCAAGAAGAGGGTCATACCGAGTTCCCTTTGAAAACAGCGCTGCGTGCTCTTTGCACAACGGCCCGCTTCACCCAGCCCCGAAAGAGCTGTATCATTCAGCTTAGGATTGCCGGGCCTGGGTAACGCATCCCATTCCGTGTGCAAACCGCCACCTCTCCCGCACGACGCCACTCGCCAGCACGCCTTTTGTGAAACTGATTTCCGAAATGGCCCTTCCTGCCGCGCTGCCCCAGAGCTGGTAGGGACGCCTTGTGCGCGTCCCGCTTTCCGGGCCTGCACCCCCCAGGCAATCCAAAAAGGTACGCCGTCCTTGCAGCCTTCTCCAGCGCGATGGCTCTGAGATGGGAACCGACGCTCCGGGTGCAGCGCTGGATCCTCATGCCGGTGAAACATGATTCCCAAACCCTGGGTTCCCGGAACCCAGGGCTGGATCATTCAAACCTGCAGCAACAGAGCTTTTACTTTTTCTTCTTCTTGCCCCCGAGGAGCGTGAGCAGGAGCACCAGCGCGACCACGCCGACGCCGATGAGGATCATGGTCGTCATGCTCATGCCTTCTTCTTCAGCAGGAGCCATGGGTGCCGCTGCCTGAGGCTGGGCATAGCCGGGCTGCTGACCCTGCTGGGGATAGCCCTGCTGCTGACCTTGCTGAGGATAACCCTGCTGCTGCGGCTGGCCGTAACCAGGCTGCTGACCCTGCTGAGGATAGCCCGGCTGCTGTGGTTGGCCGTAACCAGGCTGCTGACCCTGCTGAGGATAACCCTGCTGCTGCGGCTGGCCGTAACCAGGCTGCTGACCCTGCTGAGGATAGCCCGGCTGCTGTGGTTGGCCGCCAGGAGGCACGGCACCCGGCTGCGCAGGCATGGCCCCCGGCGCAGGAGCAGCACCGGGTGCACCGGCAGGGGCACCGGCAGCGGCGGCCAAGGCGGCAGCCACTTTAGGGTCCATGCCAGGGTCGGCCGAGCCAGCGATCGCCGAGGAGCCGCCAGCGGCACCGACGGCCGCAGGCTGCGTCTGTCCCTGCGGCATGCTCACCTGCTGGGCAAAGTAGGCATGGCGTGCACGGTAGTTCGTGAAGACAGAGCGGTAGAATTCTTTGCTCTTGGCGTCAGCGCCTCCCGCAATGGTTTCACCTTCCATGATGGCCTCGCCCATCTTGGCGAGTTCATCCTTGTCCTTGCCGGCCTTCGCATCCGCACGGATCATCCGGGCGATGGCCTCGTTGACTTTGGTGATGACGGCCAGGTCCAGCTCATTCAGCTGATCCTTTTCCTCGGCGATGGTCTTGGACAGCGTCTTCAGGCTTTCCAGATCGTACTTGTAGGGAGTGAACCACCGGCTGGTCTTGCGCTCCTGCTCAAAGGTGGTCCTCCAATTGTCTTTTTCCTTCTTGATGGCGTCCTTCACCCGCGTCAGATCGGGCTCGATGAGCTTGGTGATGCTGTCATCACGCATCTTCTGCAGCGCTGGCTGGTCCTGAATCATCTGCGCGATTTGCTTGTCGTAGGTGGTCAGCACGGCCAGAATTTCCGCCACAGCCTTGGGATAATAAACAGAGGCCTGGTTGCCGCTGGCAGGATCCTTCAGTTTGTCGAATTCTTTCAGCGCGCCGGAGATGTCCTTGGCCGCGATCTTGTCCAGCATGGCGGAACGGATCGAGAACGCCTTGATGTTCAGAGCTTCCGCCTTGGCCTCTTCCCGCGTGAGCCATTTGCCTTCCAGCTTGGCTCCGCCCGCCACGACCTTTTCCTTCTCCTCCTGGGCGGTGGCGATCATTTTCTCGACTTCCGCCGCTTCCTTCGTGCCGGGGTAGCGGTTCACGAAAGGACGCAGCCGGTCCTGAATGAGCGCCTCATACTTCTCTGCCGACATCAGGTCCGGCGTGGGGAAGTCCTTGCGGATTTCGATGATCTCCACCTCCTCCGGTTTCTGCTTGAGAATGCCCCCTTCCGCGATCTCGCTCCGCGGAATGTCCTTCTCATCCATGATCTTCGGCGTCAGGTGGTACTTCATCCGGATCGACGTGGGCGTCTCGGAGAGAATGTTGCCTTCCAGCTTTTTGCCATCTTTGAGGGTCACGACGTCGGCGTGCAAAAATCCGGCGCTGCTGGCAAGGGCAATGACGACAGACTGGTAACGGCTCAATTTCATGGGAATACGGGGTTTGATAAGAGAAGGCGGGTTTGCTGGACGCGCGGCATTTTGCGCGGGTTAAGAGAAATAACTCAAAACCACGCCGCGAGTAAAGAACGAAGCTGTTTTTCCTCTGTTCGCAGAGGGCGTGGGGCCTAGCTGGACCGGCGTTTGAGCACGATGCGCTTGAAGCGGGCGTTGCCCTCCTGGCTCACGCTCATGACTTCAGGGTCGTTGACGAAGACGTTGTGAATCAGACGCCGGTAGTAGCTGTTCATCGGCGGCAGGTCCGCGCTCTGGCCGGTCGCACGCACGCGGTCGCCCAGTTCCTTGGCACGCGCCACCATCTTGTCCTCACGCATGGAACGGTAGAACTCCACATCCACGCGGACGCGCGGGGCGTCCTTGAGGTGGCGCTGCAGCACGCGGTTCACCAGATACTGGATGTCTTCCAGGGTCTCCCCCCGCCGGCCGATCAGCCCATCCGAATCATCCGTGAGCACCTGCAGCGTCGGCCCGTCCGGCCCGTTGTCCTCCTCGATCTGGACCACGAAGCCCAGATAGCCGAGCATCGTGTCGAGAATTTGGCGTGCGTGTTCGAGGGGTGTCATGGATCTCTAGCCTCCCAGACGTGGCGGTTTCGGGCCTTTCTTCTTGTCTTTCGCCGGGGCTCCGGAGTTGTAAAAGGGATTTTGGGCCGGGGCGGACTGGGAGGCGGGCTTTTGTGCCACCTTTTCCAGCTTGGGCTCCGGCATGTAAAGTTTCATGATCCGCGTCTGGAAGACGCTGAAAATGTTCTGCGTGGACCAGTACAGCGCCAGGGCGGCGGCAAAGTCATAGCTGATCCACAGGAAGAACAGCGGCATCAGCATGAAGATGCGCTGCTGCGTCTTGTCCACCGTCGCTGGCTGCGGGGTGAGCTTCATCTGCGCCACCATCGTCAGGCCCATGATGATCGGCAGCGGATTGATGTTGAAACCCATGAACACTCCCTGCGTGTCCGCCGCGGCAAGATCCCGCACCCACCAGAAGGACTGGCCGCGAAGCTCAGCCGCCACTTCCAGCACGCTGTAGAGGCCGATGAAAATCGGGAACTGCAGGAACAACGGCAGGCACCCGCCCAGCGGATTCACGCCGTAATCCTTGTAAAGCTTCATCGTCTCCAGCTGCTGCTGCTGCGGATTGTCCTTGTACTTCACCTGCAGCTCCTTCATCAGCGGACCCAGCAGCCCCATGCGCTTCATCGTCATCGTGGATTTCGCATGAATCGGCCAGAGGCAGAGACGCACGAAAATCGTCAGCAAAATCACCGCCAGGCCCCAGCTTCCGCTCAGGTCGTGCATCCAGCGCATGACCTTGGAAAGCGCGATGCTCACGTACCTGAAGTAGCCGTAAAACATCGCGAAGCTGCGCTGGTGGCCGATGCGGCTGAGGCGGTCATATTCCTTCGGACCAAGGTAGATCTGATAGCTTTCTGTGACCGAGGCCCCCGGCGCGAGATCCACCACCGGCAGTCCCATGGCCGCTTCATACGTGAAGTCTTCGATGTCCGCCTTGCCTGCGCTCGCGGCATCAATCGGCTGCGCGAGCTTGCGGCGTCCGGACCAGAACTTGGCCGGCGCATCCTTTTCCGCGATGCGGGTGATGATCTGGGTGTAAAAGCGGGTCATCACGCCGGTGTAGCGCAGCGCGTTGTAGGAGTGCCGGTATTCCGTCGGCGCTTCGCTGAAGAAGCCCTTCCCGTAGTATTTGGAGAGGTGGTAGTCCGCATCTCCGGCGTTGTTCCAAAAGAAGCCGTCATAGCGCGCTTCATCATGCTTCAAGGCGGTCGCGGCCCCGGCGTAAAGGAAGTAATCCTCGGAGCGATGCTGGGCGGCGCCCGTGTTTTTGAGGGTGATCTTGAGATCAATCAGATGCTCGTCGCTGCCCTCGCCCTCGGTCAGGCTGTACGTCTTCGTCACGGCGATCCCGTCGATGGTCGTGCCTTCAAACGTGACGCTCTTGTCGCTCTTGGCGGTCAGCTTATAGGCCGTCGCATCCAGTCCGGCGGCTTCGCGCCGCAGAGCGCCGATGGGCTCCAGTCCGTTCTTGTTCAGCGTCACCTGATCCGTGCCCGCCAGTGCAGCCCGTGAGATGCCGCCGCCCTTGGAGGTCAGTTCAAACGTCACCGTGCCTGCTTTCAGAGCGTGCTTCTCTTCCGGCACTTCGGCAGCCGCAGGCGCAGCGGGAGCGCCGGGCGTGGCAGAGGTGGCTGGAGCCGCCGCTGCAGCTGCTGCTGCTGGAGACGCTGCCGGTGGCTGTTTGGCGATTTCCTCCTGCTTTTTGCGCGCCGCTTCGGCCTGCGCCAGCTTCTGGTTTTCCTGCATGTAGTGCCAGTTCACTCCCATGAGGACGACGCAGAGCGTCACGATGATCCAACTTTTGCGGTCCATGAAATTTTAGCTTGGGGTAAGAGAGGGTTTTTAAAAAGGTAAGGCTCCAGCGTCAGGCCGGAAATGAGGCCCACAGGGAATGACGCGTGCCGGCTGAGGGGACAGCCGACCAAGAAGCGCAGCCCATCATTGGCGAGTGACCCCGGTGTGCGCGACTACATTGTCTGGCAAAATTCGTCATTCGGATTTCGTCCTTCATCATTTCTTGTCCGGCACCGGATCATGCCCATGTCCGCCCCAGGGGTGGCAGCGGCCGATGCGGCAAAGCCCCAGCCAGCAGCCTCGCAGCACGCCGTGGGTTTCCACAGCTTCGAGAAAATAGCGCGAGCAGGTCGGAGTGTAGCGGCATCCGGAGCCGGGACCGCCAATGGCATGAATGACGGGAGAAATGAACACCTGATAGCCGCGGATGAAAATTCGGATGAGCCATTTCATGGGGCGGGCGGTGGGGCAGGTAGCTTCTGGCTGAGCACATTCATGCGCCGCGCCAGCCGCAGCCAGTCATTCTCCAGTTCGGCCAGCGTGGCCTTGGGGGCACGCCAGCGCGCGATGATCACCATCTGCCAGCCCGGGGCGATCTCCGCCCGGTGGGCACGCACGATCTCGCGCAGCAGCCGGCGGATGCGGTTTCTTACCACGGCATTGCCCAGCTTGCCCCCGGTGATGAGGCCAAACTGGAACTCCTCCAGCGCTTCCGCACGCAAAACACCCAGCACCAGAAATTTTCCGGCCTGACTGCTGCCCTGCGTTTTCACCCGTGCGAAATCGCACGCGAGCTTCATCCGCAGGTTTGAGGGAAGGCGCATGATGAGGAGCGCGCCGCAGCAGAATTAGGTGTGCTGCTGCGTGTGACGCTTGAAGTGGAGTTCCACACCCTTCGGCAGGAGACGTTTGCGTCCGGCACGGCGGCGGCGGCGCAGGATGTCGCGACCATTGGCTGTCGCTGTGCGGGCGCGGAAACCAAACTGCTGCTTGCGCGTGCGCTTGGAAGGCTGGTAGGTCCTGAATGTCTTTGGCATGGGCGTGTGGGGTGGTGAAAGGGAAAGTGGGAGCTCAGACCGGACAAATCACGGCCTCCCCTTGAAAAGGGGGCGCGAAACTAGCGGGAGTCTTTGATTTGTCAATCATGCGATGATTTCCAGTAAACTTCGGTTTTCTCAGCGTTACATTCCGCCCATGCACCGCCCCCTCCTCGCCAGCCTCTTTCTACCCCTCGCCCTCAGCGCCGCTGACACCCCCGCCGCCCTTCCCCTGTGGCCTCAGGGAGCCCCTGGCTCGGAAGCACGCGCCGCCGAGCCCGAGAAAATCGAAGGCAGCAACGTCTGCAACGTCCACAAGCCCACGATCACCCCGTACGTTCCCGCCGCAGACAAATCCACCGGCACCGCCGTCATCATCTGCCCCGGCGGCGGCCACTCCAAGCTCTGCCTCGGTCATGAAGGCTACGCCCTGGCCGAATGGTTCCGCGATCACGGCATCGCCGCTTTCGTGCTGAAATACCGACTCGCCCGCGAGCCCGGCAGCACCTACACCATCCAGGACCACGCCATGGCAGACGCCCGCCGCGCCATCCGCACCGTGCGCGCCCGCGCCGCCGAGTGGCACATCCAGCCGGACCGCATCGGCATCCTCGGCTTCTCCGCCGGGGGCGAACTCGCCGCCTTTGCCGCCATGACCAACGACCCCGGCCACAAGGAATCCGCCGACCCCGTCGAGCAGCAGTCCAGCCGCCCCGACTTCCAGGGCCTCATCTACGCCGGCACTTCCGGCCTCTTCAATGCCACAAAAGGCATGCCCCCGCTCTTCATCGCCGCCGGTTACAGCGACCGCCCCGACATCTCCGAAGGCATGGCCACCCTCTACCTCAAATACAAGGCCGCCGGCGTGAAAGCCGAAATGCACCTCTTCGCCAACGCCGGCCACGGCTTCGGCTACAAACCCGATGCCAAACCCACCGCCGCCTCCCGCTGGCCCACCCGCTTCACGGAGTGGCTCATAGACAGCGGCCTGCTGAAGGAGAAGTGAAGAAATCTCCCTGCTCGCTTTCGATTGACGGCTGCTGATGGTTCATCTCATTTCCAGTTCATGTCGTTTGCCGCCTACCAACGCCAGGTCATCGCTTATCATGGCTGCGATCAATCTGTGGTCGAGGAGTGCTTTCGTGGCGGAAAGCTGAACGAGAGCGCCAACGATTACGACTGGCTGGGCAATGGCATCTATTTCTGGGAACACGGCCCAGCCAGAGCGATGGAATGGGCGCAGTTTATGAAGCTCCGACGGAAGGTGGTCACTCCGGCAGTGGTCGGTGCGCTGATCCAGCTTGGGAATTGCTTCGACCTGCTGGATGTCAGGTTCACCGATCTTCTGCGTGGCATGTTCCTCAATTTCAATAAATCCGTTGAGGGAGCAGACGATGTGCCGCCTGTCAACGATCCTGCACGCAAGCTTCACAGGCTTGATTGCGCCTTTCTCAACTGGGCGATACCGATTGTTGAAGAAAAGTTGGAGGTCCGTTTTCAGACGGTACGGGGAGTTTTTGTTGAAGGAGAGCCTCTCTACCCATCAGCGCAGATTTTTATGCACTCTCATATCCAGATTGCCGTCAGAGATCCGGCGGCCATTTTGGGGTTCTTCCATCCTGCAACCGTTGACAGTCATTGATATTGCGGGCAATTTACGCTCATGCCAAAGGTTTCAAAAGCTACCACCGCTCCCAAGGCACGAAGACGCCGTGAAGTTGTGCAACGCACTGCTTCAAGCGGTTGGATTCCTTATGGTTACATCACACAAAAGCAGCTGGATTCCGTTCTCGCACATGTGAAGAGCATGACCCAGGCTGAGATGGTGGAGTCTCTTAAATCCTGCGGTGTTTTGACCCCTACCGGCAGGCTGGCAAAGCGTTACCGGAGCAGCTAGCCTCTCCCTCACTGCACAGTGGGGGTGCCACCTGATCATCCATGGCGGCGTGGCGTGCGATCTAGAGGCATGAAAATCCTCAACGACACCCCCCTCGCCGAAAAACGCATCGCCATTCTCGCCACCGACGGCTTCGAGCAGTCCGAGCTCGAAGAACCCATGAAAGCCCTGCAGGAAGCAGGCGCCACCGTCAGCATCGTTTCGCCCAAAAAAGGCAAAATCCAAGGCATGCGCCATGCCAAAAAATGGCGATGAATTCGACGTGGACATCCCGCTGCGCAATGCCCGCCAGAGCGACTTCGACGCCCTCGTCCTCCCCGGCGGCCTCATGAATCCCGACGCACTCCGCTCCACCCCCGAAGCCGTGGACTGGGTTCGCGAGTTTGGCCAATCCGGCAAGCCCATCGGCGCCATCTGCCACGGCCCCTGGCTCCTCATCGAGGCCGGCTTGGTGAGCAACCTTCACATGACCTCCTGGCCCGCCATTCAAACCGACGTCAAAAACGCCGGCGGCCTCTGGGTGGACGAAGAAGTCGTCGTGGACCACGGCATCGTCACCAGCCGCAAACCCGCCGACATCCCCGCCTTCAACGCCAAAGTCATCGAAGAAATCTGCGAGGGCATTCATCCGCGATGAGGTAGAGCGCGCGAATCGATCCCCGCTCCCTCAACATTCCTTCGGTGGCTGGTCCCGCCTACGAGCAAACCCTGCTTGCCCTTGCCTGCTCGGCGGGATGCGGCACCCTATCACTCCTTCCCGGACCGCAGCCTCAGATGCGCGGCCTCCGTCACGGCGGCGGCCAGTTCGTCCAGATCCTCGCGGTCGGTAAGTTTCCGGCTGTGCTCGTCCTGCACGTAGATGGCGTCAATGGCGACCCCTTTCTCCGTGCTGATGCGCGCGTGGGTGACATTGTGCCCGAGGCGGCCGATGGCCATGAAGATGTCATAGAGCAGCCCCAGGCGGTCCACGAGCTGCAGCTCCAGCACGGTTTGATCCGCAGAAAGATGGTTGTTCACGTAGATGCGCTGCGGAATTTCCGCGCCGATCTCATCGAGCATCGTGATTGACTTGCCGAGCTTCTGAAGGATGGCCTCGCCGAAATCAAAGCTCTGCCCGCAGAAGGCCTTTCGCACGGACTCCTCCACACGCATGCGCGCGCTCTTCGTGGTGACAGCCGCGAAGTTCGTGTTGCAGACGCGGAAGGTGTCCAGCACGAGGTGATCCGCACGCTGATACAGATCCGCGCTGAGAATGTTGATGCTTTCCGCAGCCAGGGCGCCGGAAATGCGCGCAAGGAGCAGGTGGCGGTCCCAGCACACAACGGTGAGCTCGCTGTAGCCCTGGTCCACATGATCCACCCAGACCATGACCGGCAGCAGGCCCGCGGCCGCCTCTTCACGGATGAGCTGCTCAAAAAACTGCCGGAACTGGCGCAGATGCGTGGCGATAAGCTCGGCCTCGCGAAAGTTGAAATACGAGGGCGGCATGTGCCGGAAGTGAGCGTCCACCTCCGCCTCAAAGCCGGCGCCGAGGATGCGCATCACTTCCTTTTTCAGATCCACCAGCGGCACCTGCACATTGCGCATGAAATCCGCCGGCGCGTTCATGAAACGCAGCGTGCTGTGGTAGAGCTGGCGGATGGACGCCTCCTTGTAGCCGGACCAGCTCTTGTCGCTCGTACCCTTGGAGTCGGCATAGGTCATCAGCATCAGTGTGTCCAGATTCTCCTTCGTGCGCACGATGCTCACAAATTCCTCGATGACCTGCGGGTCATCCAGGCTCTTGGTCGTGGCGGTCCGGTACATCAGCAGGTGATTGTCCACCAGGAAGAGCAGCAGGCGGCGGCGCTCCCCTTTGATCTGGAGGCGGCGGGACACCGCCGCGGCCAGCGTGGTGCTTTCGTCGCTGTGGGTCTTCTTGTTCGCCGCGCGGCCGGCATCATGCAGCAGCAGGGCGAGGTAGAGCACATAGGGCTGGTGCAGATCGTGAAAAAGCTGCTGAAAAAGATCCACCCCTTTGAGGGTGGGATCGCTCAGCTCATCCAGCTTGTCGATGGTGCGCAGCGTGTGCTCGTCCGCCGTGTAGAGATGGAAAAACTCATGCTGCACCAGATTGGTCAGCGCGCCAAACTCCGGCATGTACCGGCCGATGAAGCCCACGCGGTGCATCTGCCGCAGCGTGCGCGCCGCATCGCCCTTGTGGGAGAGGATCGTTTCAAACGTCTCGCGGTTGGCCTTGTTGTAGCGGAAGCTCGTGTCCACCAGGCGGAAGTTGTCCTGAATAAGCTGAAACAAGTCCGGGCTGAGGCGCAGGTGGCGCTTCTGCGTGTGAAGAAAGAGGCGCATCATGCGCTCCGGGTCGTCCTTGAAGATCGTCGGGCCCTCCGCATACAGGCGCTCATGCTTCCGGTTGAAGCCATCAAAGCTCTCCTGCTCCTTCTCCGCCTTCCGCCGCGCGATGAAGCCCATCAGCTTGCTCTGCTTGCGCGTCTCCAGCGCCTGAAGATGGAAGCGGTCCATCACCTCGTTGCTGCGCTGCAAAATGTCGCGCGTGGCCGTGTAGTAGCCGTGCATCAGCGCCTCGATCCGGCGCAGGATGCGCTTGTGACGGTAGCCCAGGTGCGTGGCCACCGGCCCCTGCAGGCGCAAAGTTAAGAGGTCTTCGGCGCGCTTTTCGGTGTAGTGCATCTCATTGCGCACCCGCAGGATGAACTCATACCCCTGCTCCACTTCCTTCCAGCCCGCCTTGGAGATCAGGCCCAGCGCCACAAGATCCTTGGGGTTCAGCGTGCGGTGCCGCGCATACGTCATCCAGATCAGGTTCTGGTAGTCGCGCAGGCCGCCGCAGCCGTTCTTCACATGCGGCTCCTGCACAAAGGGCGTGTTCTCATACTTGGTGTGGCGGTTGGTCAGATCGATCTGCCGCAGCTTCAAAAAGTCCCCTTCCTGCCCGTCCATGCATTCCTTGTCAAAGCGCGCGCGGAACTCCTCAAACGCCGTCTTCTGGCCGGTCACGAGCCGGGCCTCCATCAGCGCGGTCTTCGTTTCCATGCTCTCATTCGCCAGCTTGATGCACTCGCCCACGCAGCGCGAGCCATGGCCGACCTTCAGCTTCAAATCATAGAAGTACAGCAGGTAGTCCCGGATCAGCTGCACGACTTCGGTGGACACCTTGCCGCTGTTTCCGGGAAACATGAAGGTGAGGTCCACATCGCTGCCCGGACTCATCACCCGCCGTCCATAGCCCCCATGAGCGATCACACTGACATTGAGATTGGCACGCACTGCGGGGTCCAGGGCCGAAAGAGCCTCCTCCCACAGGATGCGCACCAGGATATCCATCACATCCGAGCGCATGCGGCAGATTTCTGCGCCGCTGAAGCTGCCCGAGCGGTGCCGCTGCTTGATGCGCTGCTCCTTGATCTTGAGGAAGCGCTTGGCCTGCCGCAGCGTTTCGGTGCGGCCGCGCGGCAGCTTGTCCTCGGGCGGGAAAAATTTCTGCGCGCTTTTGTTCAGGTGCCGCAGGTAGTCGCGTTCGGTCATCGCAGCAGGGGTCAGTAAGTGATCAGGGAGTGGACCGGGCCGGCATCACTCACATGTTTGCGCCCGCCGAGGAAGGCCAGTTCAATGAAAAACGTGCTTCCCAGCACCTTGCCGCCCGCCTCGGCGATGAGATGCAGCGCCGCCGCCGCCGTGCCCCCCGTGGCCAGCAGATCGTCCGCCAGCAGCACCGTCTCCCCCGGGGCGATGGCATCCAGGTGCATCTCCACCGAGTTCGTGCCGTATTCCAGCGCATAATCAATCCCCCGCGTTTGCCAGGGCAGCTTGCCCTTCTTGCGCACCGGGATGAACCCCGCCCCCAGTCGCTCGGCGATCAGCGCTCCAAAGATGAAACCCCGGGCGTCGATCCCCACGACCTTGTCCACCTCGGTGATGCCCGTGGTCTCGATCATGCCATCAATCACCTGCGCCAGCAGCGTCGGATTGGCCAGCACCGGCGTGATGTCCTTGAAGAGGATGCCGGGATTGGGAAAATCAGGCACGTCGCGGATCGTCCGGCGGATGCTGTCAAGAATGTCGGGGGCCATGCCCTGCGATCATGGAGGAGATGCGCGGATGCGCAAGCGTCATGCGCCAGCATGAGTCGTCCTCGTCCTCGTCCTCCTACTCCTACTCCTACTCGTCCTCGATCCAAGCGCGCCCGCCATCAACCAGCGAGACCAAACTTCAACAGCACCTCTTCATGGGTCTTCACTCGTCCGGCTGCGATGTCCGCCAGACCGCTGTCAATCTTCCGCCGGACCTAGATTTCATACATCAAATCGTCACATGGGGCGGATTCAGGCAGCTCACAGCTCACCATGGCAGCTTGGGCCTTGCTTCCAGAATCGCGGTTTTTGACGGCAGCCATGACAAAATAAGAGCACATCTCCGCCAGACTGACAAGCCGCGACCAACGTCTTCACCCTTGCAGAAACGCCCCAAGGCCGCGAGTATCCGTCCCTTCCGCTTTTTCCATGCCTCCCTCCCTGCAACTGCTTCTTGCCGCCACGCTCGTCTTTGTGGGCGCGGTGGTGCAGGCGCTGCTGGCTCTGAAGGCGGGTGCGTGGAAGCGGGCGCGAGCTCAGGTCATGCTCATGTCGCTGGGCTTTGCACTGCAGACCGGCTTCATCTACCTGCGCGGGGAGGAGGTGCGGCAGTGCCCCATCCGCAGCCTGCCGGACATTCTGGTCTTCATCTCATGGAGCGTCGTGCTGCTGTACTTTCTGCTCGGCTCCTCGTTCCGGCTGTCCCTTCTGGGCCTTTTCACCGCGCCGCTGGTCGCTCTGATGCAGGGGATGGCGTTCATGAACGGCTTCGCGCCCTACCCTCCCAAGGGGCCCATCAATGCGCTGGTGGAGCTCCACATCGCGCTGGCTCTCATCTCCTATGCGGCCTTTGCCCTGGCCTGCATCACCGGTGTGATGTACCTCATCCAGGAGCGCATGCTCAAGCGCCACCACATTGGCGGCCTCTTTTACCAGCTACCGCCCATCCAGGGCCTCGCGCACGCCATCCAGCGCACCGTGCGCTTGGGCCTGCTGCTCCTGAGCATCGCACTGGGCATCTCCTTTGCCCTGCATCTGCCCATGACCAAGACCGGCCACGTCGTCTTTGCCTGGATCGTCTGGGCTCTTTACGCGGTCATCTCCCTCCTGATGTGGAAACATTTCACCTCCCCGCGCAAGACCGCGTGGCTGGCCGTCATCGGCTTCATTCTGCCGTTCATCTCCCTGTGGATCGTCACGCATGCCTGAGCCGACGGACATTCGCAGCGGCCTCGTCTGTGTGGGCCTGAACTACAAAACCACCCCCGTCGAGGTGCGTGAGCGCCTGGCGTTCCCCGAGGCGCAGGTGCCTCTGGCTGTGCAGCAGGTGCGCGGACTGCCGGGCTTTGAGGAAAGCGTCGTCCTCAGCACCTGCAACCGCGTGGAGCTCTACGCCACCCACGCCCTCCCCACCGGCAAAGAGGGCCACGCCGCCTTGCGCCAATACCTCATCGAACGCTTCGAACTGCAGCCCGAGCACGCCGAAGCCCTCGTTCTCTACAATCTCGATTCCGCCGAGGCCGCGCGGCACCTTTTTCGCGTCGTCAGCGGGCTCGACTCCATGGTGCTCGGAGAGACGGAAATCTTCGGCCAGGTCAAATCCGCCTACAAAGTCGCCCTCGACACCGGCACCACCAGCCGCTCCCTGAACAAGCTCTTCCAGCAGGCCTTCACCGTCGGCAAAAAGGTGCGCAACGAGACCACCATCCAGCGCGGCTCCACCAGCGTCGGCAGCGTCGCCGTCGATCTGGCCGAAAAAGTCCACGATCTCAAGGAATGCCGCGTCATGCTCGTCGGCGCCGGCGAAATGAGCCGCACCTGCGCGCAGAGCCTGCTCTCACGCGGAGCCAAGAGCATCATCGTCTCCAACCGCAGCTACGACAAAGCCGTCGAACTCGCCACCGAGATGAAGGGCCGCGCCATGAAGTTCGACGAATGGGAACACGCCCTGCACGAGGTGGACGTGATCATCTCCAGCACCAGCGCCCCGCATTTTGTCATCAAACCCGAGCAGATCGACCAGGTCATGCGCAAACGCCGCTGGGAGCCCCTGCTCATCATCGACATCGCCGTCCCGCGCGATGTGGACCCCGCCGTGAACAACATCGAAGGCGTCTATCTCTACGACATCGACGCCCTCCAGGCCATCGCCGACGAAGGCCGCCGCGAACGCGAACGCCAGCTCGCCTCCTGCGAACGCATCATCGAAGAACAGCTCGAAAAATACGGCTTCCTCAAATCTCCCGGCAGCGGCGGCCTCAAGCTCGCCTGACCGGCACCGCATCACCCACCGCTGTTCCGTAGTACCGGCTTTAGCCGGAATCTGGCGCGCAAGACACATCTGCGAAGCCGGCCTTGCCGCAGACCCCCGCCCGGTGCATCTTCGCACCATGTCAGTCGCAATGGAGACACCGCAGAGTTCATCGGATGAAGTCCCGATGTTCCCGCCTTGGCTCGACCTGCCGCCGAATTATCTGGTGCAGGACTGGATCCGCTGGCAAAAGGGCAAACTCGTTGCCGCGAGGCTTCGCCAGCAGCCTCAGCTACTGCAGCAAGGCACGAACTGGTTGCTTCGCGATCAAGAAACACTCTCCGTGCATGACGCCGAATGGCTGGCGCTTTTACAAACGGGCGAGGTGGAAAAGGTAGCCCGAATTCTCGAGGACAGCGGAGACACCGGGCAGCGGCTGCGCTCCGGCATGCCGTTCAAAGGTGCGCCCTTTGTCACACCACAGGAAATGGAGAGCATCCGTGAAAGAGCTTACGCAGGCTGATTTTGCCATTCTGTGGCCGGAACTCCGTCGCTGGCTGCCCGTTCAAGTCACTGATGTCTGGATGATTGGCAGCGCCTCCGTCGCCATCGTCAATCCCGAAATACCCGCCTCTTTGCGCACGAGCAGGGACGTGGATGTCATTCCTGTAGGCAAACCGATTTTGTATTTCGATTCCAACATTATGGAACGCGAACTGGGTGAAGACAGTGACTTCTCAGCTGAAAATCGTTTCTTTGTCGATTACGTCAGCGAAAGTCTCCTCAAATGGACGCCGCCTGGCTAGCGTCAACGAGTGACAACCCTTCAGCTCACGGAAGGACTCAGCGGCCATTGTCTCGACCCGCATGACGTCGCCTACAACAAACTCTACGCCGGACGGCCCAAGGACATCATCTGGGGTTCGCGGCCTTCTCGGCACCGGCATCATCACCTGGGCACGACTGGAAGAGCTGCATGCGGGCAATCCCCTGGCTGCGGCAGGCCGGGAAAAAGTAGAGCGCAGCATGGCGCAAGTCCGGGCGCAATCCGGGCCGTAGGACGGATGTGGCGACAGCCCGTCCGTCTATGAGCGCGTGGAAACACCCCGGGGCACGGCGCCACCCGAAAGCCTGTCGGTTGGGTGAAGCTGTCTGCGAGAGACGAAAAAACGTCACCTGCCAAACAGCCCGCCGAGAACACGCCTATTCCTTGCGTCCCGCCCCGGTACGTGAAAAGCTGCACACCCCACCATGACCCCCGCAAAAATCATCCTCGGCACCCGCGGCAGCGAGCTGGCACTCACTCAGACCAAAATGGTCACGGCAGACCTGCAGTCCGCGCATCCGCATCTGCAGATCGAGCGCCAGATCATCCAGACCAGCGGTGACAAACGACAGGACCTCCGCTTCTCCGAGTTCAGCGACGTGGCCCAGGTGGACAAAGGCATCTTCATCAAAGAGCTCGAAATCGCCCTCGCAGACAGCCAGATCGACGCCGCCGTGCACAGCCTCAAGGACGTGCCCAGCGATCTCGCCGCCGGCTTCACCATCGCCGCCGTGCTGCCTCGTGCCGCCATTGAGGACGTGCTCGTCAGCGCGCATCCCTACACCCTCGAAACCCTGCCCCAGGGCGCCCGCGTCGGCACCAGCAGCGTGCGCCGCGCCGCCCAGCTCAAGTTCCTCCGCCCTGACGTCCAGATCGTCGAGATCCGCGGCAACGTGCCCACCCGCGTGAAAAAAGTGCTCGGTGAAGACGCCCTCGATGCCGTCCTTCTCGCCGCCGCAGGCCTGCTGCGTCTGGGCCTGCTCAATGCAAACCTGAGCCGCATCCACATCGACACCCACACCCTCTACGGCCTGATCCTCGATCCCGTGAAATTCCTCCCCGCCGCCGGGCAGGGCGCCATCGCCATCGAATGCCGCGCGGGAGACGAGGCGACCATTCACGCCATCCGCGCCCTCAACCACGCCGAAACCGAATCCCGCATCACCGCCGAGCGCGAATTCCTCAAAATCCTCGGGGCCGGCTGCCAAACCCCCGTCGGCGCGCATACCTGGATCAAAGACGGCCAGCTCCACATGTCCGTCCGCGTCTTCAACGAAGCCGATCTCGCCCTGCCACCCGTCGAACGTGAGGCCAGCCGTCCCGTGCATGAAGCCGCACAGCTCGCAGCCGATCTGGCCGGGATGCTCTGAGGCGCACCCGATGATGCGGACGCTCCTGCCCGCAATCGAAATGGAGATCAGTGCCGATGTGTCGCCAAAATCGGCCGCGATCACTGCCTGACGTGACGTGGAGAATCCGACGCCATTTTTGTAAAGCACCGCAATGGCTGAATAGATCCTGAGGACCTGCGTCGGACTCTGCGACTATGAAAACAAAACTGCTTCTCCTCTTCACCGCCGTTCTTGCCCTGGGTTCGTTGAGTTCCTGTGTCGATCCTTATTATGGAGGCGGATATGGCTACGGTCGCTCCTACTCCCGCCCGTACGGCGGCTACTCTCGTTATAGCCCCGGCTATCGCGCACCTTCCTACGGCTACGGCGGCCATCATGGCGGCTACCACGGCGGATACAGCGGTCACCACGGGGGTTACGGCGGCCACTACGGCGGCGGTCATCACCATTAATGCCACGATCAGTTGAAAACTGGTCCATATCCCAGCGCAACCACTCTTCCCGCTCGCGGTCGCATGCAGGCTCTTTTGGAGTGCGGTCGCGAAGTGAGGAACGAACGCAGCTACCGCTTTCGACGTGAAGGACGGCACTCGCACATCACGAACCATCCGAAAGCGGCAGCCTGTGCACTCTCGCCAGCCCGTGAGCACCCGTGCAGCACGAGACGCTCGAAAGCGGCAGGCTTCGCCTCACATGGATTGATTCGCCGTCGCTCCCACTGCGGCTCTCGGCCTACGCTGCGCTGCGGTCCCCAATTCACGCCGTTCACGCCCGCCGCCATCCCACAACAAGACTCGTTTTCAACGGCTGTTGGGTATAATAGCGAAAGACACCAGGGTCACCGTGTGTCCCCAAGACTCGAAAACACCCCCGTCTTCCCGCCCGCCATCGTCGCCGTCATCTGACGCCGCAGCGGCGGGATGCGCTGGATGATCGGAAACACAAGATCACGCAACCAGCCCAGCGGCAGCAGGTCCGATTGGAAAAACGGTGTCGTCCAGCGCGTCGCAAACTGGTAGAAGCGCAGGTGCCTGCGGCGTCTGCGGGAATACAGCGCAAGCGCGGCCGGCAGGGAAGCCTGCACGTCGAGACACTGCGCGAGCACCGCGGCATCCATGAGCGCGAGGTTCACGCCCTGCCCAAGCTGCGGACTCAAAGCATGCGCGGCATCGCCAAGAATCGCCACCCGCTCCCCATGCCACTGCCGCATCCGCACATCGTGATACGCAGCCGTGGCGACTTGCGCGTGCGACTCGATCTGCGCGAGAAACCCCTCCGCCTGCGGTGCCAGGGCAAGGATGCCCCGCTTCCAATCTTCCAGCGGCGTCTGCCGCCAGCGTTCAATGTCATCAAGCCGGAGGCTCCAAAACAAGCTCAGCAAATCCTCGCGCGTGCCCGTAGGCAGAAAACCAGTGAGTTCACGTGTGTTGCCAACACATTGCCACAACACCCCCGGATCAAACTCCGAAGTGCGCTGGCCGATGAACCACAGCGCACCCCACGGATAACGGCTCACGCGTGCAGGCACACCGCTTTGATCCCGCAGCGTGGAATGCGCGCCATCGCAGATCAGCAGCAAATCGAACGGACCATGCGTGGTGCCGCTCGCATCGCGCAAGCTGGGACGCTGCGAGGCATCGCGCCTGAGGCCCGCAATGGGGGTATCCCAGCGAATCTCCACGCCGGCCTGCTGGGCGGCATCAAGCAGCACATCCAGCAGCGTCGCACGATGCGTGCCCGCACCGAAGAGTTCGCCACCCAGTTCCGCGTACTTCAGATGCAGCAGCACGCGCCCCGACCGGGTGCGGCAGTGCAGCTCGGAGATCTTCGCAATGTGGGGCCGCAACCTTCCCGCAAGACCCTGTTCCTCCAGCACCGCCATGCCCGTCGGTTGCAGCATGAATCCCGCGCCCACCGGCAGCTTCTGCGGCGCACGTTCAAACAGCGTCACAGCATGCCCGGCCCGGGCGAGATAGATCGCCGCCGCAGGTCCGGCAGTACCGGAGCCAACAATGGCGACGCGCAAAGAAGAGGGCTGCATGCGGGGAGGAAAAAACGGACTTACACCGCAAAGAGCAAAAATCCGCAGAGATTCCTCTGAAAAGCCCCTGCGGTGACCTGCCCGGGTTCAGTGTTTCGATGGTCAAACCTATCTTCATGAATGCCGTCACCCAAGCCACGAATGATCTCTAGGCGGCGGTGTCGCATGCCATTCATGTTTCACTCCGCTGCTCTTGACCTTCTCGACAAGCGGGTAATGACGCTCAAGGAGAAATCTGAGGCGGGGCGCTTGGAAAGATGAAATCCAACGGCCCGGTCTGGCCATCGGGGCTTACTTTTTTGAATACTCTCTAGGCGCTGCGTCGAACTCTACAATGAACCCATCACGATTATGAAAACGAAACTCATGCTCATTTTGACGGCGGCCATCACCCTGACCACTCTAAGTTCATGCTATGCCCCCTACGGCGGCTACGGCTATGGATACAACAATTACTACAGACCATCCTTGTACGGAGGATTCGGCAGCTACGGCCTCTATAACAACTACTACAGCCGCCCGGGCTATGCTTACAGCGGCTATCGCTCACCATATTACGGTCGTCCGGGCTTCACCGGTTACCGCTCAGGCTACTCCGGCTATCATGGTGGCTACACCCATGTAGGCGGCTTTGGTCATCATGCTGGCGGCTACGGCGGCCACCACGGTCACCACCGTTAAAACCCCATCGGGGAGCCGCACCCTGCGTCCCCCTGCCAATAGTCAACAGGATGCGCTGTGAGCCGGCTCCCCACAGCGCGTCTTTTTTCCCAGTGGCTTTGATTGGTCGTTAAAGGCTTCAAAAAACGTCTTCCCTTCCGCCGAAGACAACCCAGCATTGGAAACCCGGCATGATCAGGCCACGCTCAGGCCACGCTCAGGCCACGCTCAGGCCACGCTCAGGCCACGCTCAGGCCACGCTCAGGCCACGCTCAGGCATCCGTTCATGCTTATCCAAACGATCATGAAACGGGGCAACATCGAATCCGTTGAAGCTATGAAAACAAAACTCCTCGTCCTTGGTGCCGCGCTGCTCGTGTCGGGTTCGTTCACTTCCTGCTACGCGCCTTACAATCCCGGTTACCACAGGCCCCGCCCACACCCTTCCTATCACAGTGGCTATCGACGCAGCAGTCGCAGCGTGGGCGGTTACCGTGGCGGGGGCAATGGCGGTGGTTTCGGAGGTAACTTTGGCGGCTTTTGAGAGCGGCTAACTTGAGCCCTCACGCGAGAGTGGACGTGGCCGGGCGTCATCCCTCCACTTCCTGCTTTGCCAAGGTATGCGCAAATGGACTGGTGGAGGCCAGGTTGTACTGCCGGATGGCGGTGGCCCAAAACGGTGCCAGCTCATGGTCGGCCGCGCTCCAGATGCGGTAGTGCAGATTGGTCACCGTATCCGTATCATGCATCAGCGCCTTCAACTCCTGCGCGTTAAGCGTCTGCGGCCCCTGCGTGATGAGACGGTGGCTGATCTCCTTGAGGTAGGCGGATGACACCTCGATGGTGCGTCGGCGGCGCAGCAGGCTGACGTGAAGACCATTCACGTAAGGATCCAGACACACCTGCATGAGGCCGTAATGGCGCTCCAGTTCGGGGGAGAGCTGGATGCGGTCTTTGATCTCCACCAGATTTTGCTGCATGGTCTTCAGCACGGTGGGCGGCTCATGCTCCTCCGGTGTGAGGAAGAGGCCCAGGCGCCGTCCGCTGCGCCCGCTGGAAACCATGGCCGCCACGAGGATGGAAACGACCAGTGAGAACAGGATGGGGCTGATCCAGATGAGGAAGGCTTTCGAGACAAACCAGCCGATCACCCCCCAGGCAAGGCCCAGCAGCGTCACGCTGAGAAAAGTGAAGATGATCTCGCTCCAGTTGATGCCGCCGTCGATCTTGCGCCGCTGGGTCACCCAGCTCACGCTTTTGCCCACAATGGTGTAAACGACAAAGCGCGAATGGAAGATCATGAGCACCGGCGCCATGAGCGTGAAGACCACCGTGTCCAGCAGGCTGCTGAAGAAGGTGAGAAAGCGCAGTTTCAGCGGCTTGAACATGCGGCCGGTGATGACTTCATCCAGCAGGATCACCGTCTTTGGCAGGAAGATCAGCATCGCCGTGACGGCCAGCAGAATGTGCTCCGCCAGGATGGCCTGCGGCTGCACATGCGGAGTCGGTGTGGCGGCCAGCAGGGTGGCCAGCACAAGGAAGAAAAACCACAGCAGCGAGCTCACGTAGCTGAGGATGCCGTGCAGGAAATTGATGCGGCTCATCGGGTGCCAGCCTTTGGCAAACAGCAGCCACAGGTGCTGCATGTTGCCCTGGCACCAGCGGCGGTCGCGCTTGAGCATGTCCACCAGCGTCGGCGGTCCTTCTTCATAGCTGCCCCGCGTGGTGGGCAGCAGCCTCACGGCGTAGCCGGCTTTGCGCATCAGCGCCGCCTCCACAAAGTCGTGGCTGAGAATGTGGCCGCCAAAGGGTGCATTGGCAGGCAGCGGCGGCAGCGCGCAGTGTTCAATGAACGGTGCCAGACGCAGGATGGCGTTGTGCCCCCAGAAATTCGCCTCGCCGCACTGCCAGTAGTCCAGCCCCGCCATGAAAGGCGGACCGTAGAGCGCCTGCGCAAACTGCATCACGCGCCCCAGCAGCGTGTCTGCGGCGATCTGCTTCGGAAACGTCTGCACGATGCCGATTCCCGGATTCTTCTCCATGATGCGCACCAGGCTGGTGAGCAGCGCGCCGGACATCAGGCTGTCCGCATCCAGCACGATCATGTAGCGGTAGCGCTTGCCCCAGCGGCGGCAGAAGTCGGAGACGTTGCCGCTCTTGCGGTTGATCTGCTTGCGCCGGCGGCGGTAGAAAATTCGGCCAAACGCCTTGAGCTGCCGGCACAGCTCCAGCCACGCCGTTTCCTCTTCGATCCACTGGCTCGCTTTGTCCGAATCGCTCAGGATGAAAAAGTCAAAGTTCGCCGCCTGCCCCGTGGCCTCCAGCGAGAGGTAGATGGACCGCAGGCCTTCATACACCCGCGTCACGTCCTCATTGAACACCGGCAGGATGATGGCCGTGCTGGCGGTGATGGGCTGTTCGTAATCGTCCGCGCTGAGAGAGAGCCACAGGCTGAGCGAGTCCGGCTGGGGGCGGTTCATCAGCCAGACCCCGAAGAGCGCGGTCCAGAAACCGACATTGAGCTGGTAATAGAGCGGGATGAAAACCAGCAGCAGCCCCCATTCGGAAAGCCTCATGCCGTTCTCCGAAAGGAAGATGTACGAAAGCCACGCACCCACAATGGTGCCCAGCCCGACAAGGGAGAAGAAAGTGGCGCGGCGCGTGCGCGAGATATGCTTGGGCGGCATCCCGGCGGTCATCGCGATGTTCGCGGTCTGGCTGCCAATGGGTGTGCTCATCCGAAGAGGGAGTAAAGGTAGCCCAGCACACTGCCAATGATCACCACCAGCACCGAGTAGCGCAGAATGGGATGGCGGCCCAGGCGGTCAAAAGTGTCGTCCGCCACGTCCGTGAACATGCCCAGGTCGATGTCACGCGGAGTCATCTTGCTCACCTGCATGCCAGGGCCGGACGTACGAATGGCGGAGCGCATCGCCTCCGCCATGTCGTCAGGCATGTTCTGCTCATCCAGGAAAAATTGCGGCCAGCGCGACGGTCCCCCCGCCAGGTGGAAGCCCAGACGCCCCGTGGCTTCAAGCTGCGCTTCATTGAGATTCAGATCGCTGTAGATGGATCCCAGCCACTCGCGCAGCATGAACCGCGCCTGCTCGATGGAATGCGCCGTCGGCGTCCGCGAAGGATCCTTCGCATGCGCCTTGGAGGCATTGCGCAGCGTTTCGAGAATCAACTGCGTACGCCGGATTCGATTGTGAAGCTGATACGAGCGAAAGTAATCGGCGAGGCGTGCATACGCCTCATTCCACTCCTCTTCGGTGCCTGTCGCGGGGGCAAACTGAATGTTGACTGCTTCCATGGGGGTTCTAATCGGAACCGCCAGGAGAATGCGCAGATTTGATGCGGTGAAAAGAGATTCCTCGCCTTCACCGTTTTTACAGCATCGAACTTTTTCAAGCTCCGTTGCTCATCAGGCGATCACCTCATTGAGCAACCGCCCGCCGTTCACGATGTCCACAGGACGCACATTCTCGACCACGATGCGCTTGCTCGCGTTGATCCCCAGCAGGCGATACATCGTGCGGGCCAGGTCTTCGGGCCCCACGGGGTTTTCATCCGGCTCGCCACCCAGGGCGTCGGACTTGCCATAGACAAAACCTTTCTTCACGCCGCCACCAGCCATCGCCACGGAGAAGACACGCGGGTAGTGATCACGACCATTCGTGCTGTTGATGCGCGGTGTCCGGCCGAATTCAGAACTGACAAGCACCAGCGTGGTGTCCAGCATGCCGCGTTCATCCAGGTCCTTGATCAGACGGGCAAAGGCCACGTCAAACTGCGGAGCCTGGCTTTCAAACGCACCCTTGATATTCGAGTGGTGGTCCCAGCTTCCAAAGTTCACAGACACCATGCGCACCCCGGCCTCCACCAGACGGCGGGAGAGCAGGAAGCGCTGCCCGGCGGCATTGCGGCCATACTCATCGCGCAGCTTGTCGGGCTCAGCGCTGAGATTGAAGGCTTCGCGGGCTTTGTCAGAGCTGATGAGCTTGTACGCCGCCTGATAAAAATTGTCCATCGCACTCAGTCCGTCGGACTTTTCCGTGGTGCGAAAGTGCTCGTCCACGGCAGACAGCAGGTTGCGGCGGCGGTCGAAACGCTTCGCGTCGATCTCCTTCGGCGCGGCAAGATCGCGCACGGTGAACCCTTTGTCCGCCGGATCGCTGCCCAGCGCAAACGGCCCATAGGCGCTGCTCATATACCCGCTGCCTTGATCCGGCGCGATCATGTTCGGCACAGCCACATACGGCGGCAGGTTGTTCCTTGGCCCTTGCTCATGCGAAATGATGGAGCCAAAACTTGGGAACTTGATCGCCGGGCTCGGACGATAGCCGGTGAACATGTTGTGCGTGCCGCGCTCATGCGCCGCCTCGCCATGCGTCACGGAGCGGATCAGCGTGATTTTGTCCAAAATCTTCGCGATGTTCGCAAACTGCCCGCCCACAAATTCCCCCGTCACCCCTTTGATGGGATTGAAAGGCCCCCGGTAATCCGGCGAGGCAAACGGCTTCGGATCCCAGGACTCATGCTGCGCCATCCCGCCGGGCAGATAAATGTGGATGATCGAGGTGGCGATCGGCTTGTAGCTCTCCACCGCCGGCATCGCCAGATCCGCCGCCTGCAGCTTGAGCAAGTTGGGCAGCGTCAGCCCCAGCCCCGCCATGGCTCCCACCTGCAGGAAATCACGCCGACCTTGGGGCGTCGTGAAGAGATTGCTGTGATTGCCTGAGCAGAGACGATGCATTTTCATGGTGCGGATTCAGTGGATTACTCCTAAATCTACCATGTGAAGGAGGGCCATGTTACGCCCCCGGCCCATTCTGCCAAGACAGGCACAATGATGCGCAAGGAAGGCTCATCACCCAGGGAAGTCTGGCGTCAGTAGCCCCTTTCACGCATCTGGCGATACGCATCCGTCCAGTCAAAGCGTGTGACCGAGATGAGCACAGCAAGGCGCTTGTCTTTCGTTTCAGAAGGCAGGCCATGAGCCCGGGGCCCGTCGGACTCTTGCTGCACGGGGTCCACATGAGAGAGCCTCCACAGCAGGCCCCAGGTGACGGGCTTTCCATCGGCATCGAGATCATCATATTCCCAGCGTTCGTATTCCGTCCCTTCCTCTTTAGGAAGGTCGGGAAGGACGTCCCGCAAATTCCATCTTCCCAGAATGGCCTCCGGCGCTCCCGCAAGCCTGACAGCCTCGTCGATTCTCATCCCAGCTTTCAGAGACTTGAGCAGTCGTGCTCTGTCTGGGATGCGCTCCGGCAGTTCTAAAAAAGGCGTCCCTGCTTCTGCATCGGTCAGACCAAACCACCTGAACGCGAGGCCTGCTGGCTTCACCCCGATCGCGAGCATGGTCAGGTGAATCCATTCGCGCGCGGGATCATAATGACACTTTCCGTGCTGCCCATCGGGGGCTGCCACGATATCGCCCTCATACAAGGGGCCCCGGAAGTTCTGTAACTCCATGAGGTCTTCCGCCGCCGCTTTGACGCCGTCCTGTCGCACGATCTGCAGTGCGATCTCCAGATTGTCATAAAGCTCATCCATCTCCGCCGGCAATGGATCGGGATACACTCGCTGCTCAATGGCACATTCAAGTTCAGCACGGCTGCGGCAGGCCTGTTTCAAAATTTCCAAGGCCCAGCTCTGATCCACGGGCCGCAGCAAGGCCGACAACTCGGGTGAAGCTTCGGCCTCGCTCATCACGCGTGCTGCAGACAAATCGAGGACAAGGTAGCGTCCCCACTCAGTCCGGCAGATGAAGAAAATCTGCGGGCCGGCATGCTCAAAGCGGATCCGAGCGTTCATCGTCCAGAAGGTGCCTGCCGTCGAGACGCATACGTGCTCGTCAGACCACACATCCCAGGGGCCGCTCCAATGGGAAGGCCGCTCAGGCCGTGAGCACAACGAATGGTAAATGCCCACGATCAGTACCTCCTCACCAGCAGGAGTGATGACGTGCAGGCGTGGATTATCGCGGCCCAAATGCAGGACCGACCAGCCGCTGTCAGACACAAACAAACCTTTGGTATAATTTCTGCGCCAGTCGTACTGACGCTTCCAGAGCACTTTGCCGGTGTGCGTTTCTTCGAGCGAGAAAACGGGATGTTTGATATATTTGACTTCGTTTGTCTGCGGATCCGTTTCAGAAACGAGGTCCATTTTCAAACGCAGCTTCCCATGGTTTGAATCCTGGAAGAAGGGCTTGGCGCGGTATAGAGGTCCACTCATGATAATGTGAGACGTGTATTGTGTTTTTGAGCAAGGCTCCCGTCAGCACGGATAAACCAGCAACAGCGGCAGAACTCCTGCGCTTGATTGCCGAGGCACCCGAATCAATCCGGTGGTGAAGTCTGACTGCGAAATATTTCCGCAGTAACCATCGGTGGGTGCTGATGAAAGCATCACCAAGGTGAAAGGCATGCCGGAAACTGCAAGTTTTTTCGTCCACCCGAGGTCTCATGGAGATTCTCAAACTCCATTTCCCCGCAACGATTGGCTTCCGATCCGTCAGGGATGCAGATATGCTCTCCACGATGTCTCCGCTTGCCTCCGCCTCTTCCTTTCACACCACGCGCTGGAGCCGCGTGGTCCTGGCGCGGGATCCTTCCACCGAAGGCCGCGAGGCCTTGCAGCAGCTCTGCGCCACCTACTACGCGCCGGTGATCGCCTTCCTGCGCCGGGAGGGGCGTGCGGAAGAGCAGGCTCGTGATCTCGCGCATGACTTCTTCGCCACCGTGCTGGCCGGCAGCTCCATCACCCAGGCGGAGCAGTCACGCGGCCGCTTCCGCTCCTACCTCCTCGGCGCCGTAAAGCATTTCCTCTCCCACCGCCGGGAGGCCGCCATGCGCCTGCGCCGTGGCGGCGGTGAGACACCCCTGTCCATGGAGGATGAAGAAACGCCCGTGGTCGCCGACCCCTCCCAGCTTTCTCCCGACGCGGCCTTTGATCGCGAATGGGCCCTCACCGTGCTCAGTCGCGCGATGGAGGCCCTGCGTCTGGAACAGGCCGCCGAAGGCAAGGGCGCGGCGTTTGAACGCCTCCAGCCCTGGCTCAGTGGCGAGGCCGCGCACGGAGAACAGGCCGCTCTGGCGGAATCCCTCGGCATGAATGTGAACACGCTGAAAGCCGCCACTCACCGCCTGCGCCAGCGTTTCCGGGCTCTCGTGCGCGCAGAGATCGCCACCACGCTGGAGGACGAATCTGCGGTGGACGAGGAGATGCAGGTGCTCTTCGCTGCGCTGCGAAACCGCTGAAGGGAAACTTTTTTCGCAACCGTTTCCCTCCCGCACGTCAGGCACCCGGTATGAGCCAGACTTCCCCAGATTCCAGCCTCCACTGCACCCGCTGCAATGATCTGCTGCCCCCCGGCTACCAGCCCGGCCTCTGCCCCGTGTGCCTCATGGACGTGGCCATGCGGCCCACGCATGATGACACCCTGCCCGTGGCCCCGCCGCAGAAGCCGCTCACGCCCGAGGAGCTCGCACCGCATTTCCCGCAGCTCGAAATCCTCGAATGCATCGGCCGCGGCGGCATGGGCGTGGTTTACAAGGCACGGCAGAAAACGCTGGGCCGCCTCGTCGCGCTCAAGCTGCTGGCCCCCGAACAGAAGAAGGACGCCGCCTTTGCCGAGCGCTTCGCCCATGAGGCGCGGGCGCTCGCGGCGCTGAATCATCCGAACATCGTCACCGTGCATGACTTCGGCGAGTCGGGCGGCTTCTTCTACCTCCTCATGGAGTTTGTGGACGGGGTGAATCTCCGCCAGGCCATGCGCGGCTCCCACCTCACCCCGGAGCAGGCCCTCACCATCGTGCCGCCCATCTGCGAGGCCCTGCAATACGCCCATGAGCACGGCATCGTGCACCGCGACATCAAGCCGGAGAACCTCCTGCTGGACAAAGCAGGTCGCGTGAAGATCGCCGACTTCGGCATCGCCAAGATGATGGGCAGTGAAAAAGCTGCGGCGGATGACGCGCAGGCCGCCTCCACAGCCCCTCGCAGCACCGTGGTGGCAGGCACTCCGGAGTACATGGCACCGGAGCAGCGCGCCGCCTCAGCCACCGCCGATCACCGTGCGGACATCTACTCTCTCGGCGTGGTTCTCTACGAACTGCTCACCGGGGAGCGGCCCTCCAGCCAGTTGCAGATGCCCCGGCAGGATGCCGGAACCGACACACGACTTGACGAGATCGTGCGCCGCGCGCTGGAGCAGGACCCCGCCCAGCGCTACCAGACCGTGAAGGAGCTCCAGCAGCACCTGGCCACGCTTTCCGCCGCCACCTCCGAGGTGCAGGTTTACCCACGGGAGAACTACCAGCGCTGGTTCTCCTGGCTGCTCCGGATTGCGGGCGGACTGTGCATCTGGTATGGCATTGCCCGACTCGGCACACCCGAGCTCTTCCGAAAGCGCGTGACCGTTCCGCTTTGGCTGAACAGGCCACTGCTCTTCTTCATCGCCGCATGGGTTCTCATCGTCCATGCCCGCAGACTGACTCGCATCAGCTACCGCCAGCTCATCATGCCGCCGCGCGTCCCGACAGAGATTGCCGGGATTCTCCTCCGACTGGCAGGTCTGTGGGGCATGGGTCAGGCACTCTCATGGCTGCGGGATTACTGGCTTCAGGGTTCTGTCATCAGCCTGGAGTTCGGCTTGGCCCTGCTGTTCTTCAGCCTCGGACTTTTCCGCTTTGAGCATGCCTACGCCCCCATGGCCTACGCCATACCGGAGTGGCGGCCTCTGCCGTATGCAGACACTCCCTCCAGGCGCAGGCCCTCAGGGCATGCGGTCGTGAGCGCCCTGCCGCTGGCCTTCCTTCTCTTCATGCTTTGCGGGGCGCTGGCCTTGCTTTGCCGCAGGGTGTCGTATGAAAGCGGCATGGACTGGAGTGCCGGAATGGTGCAGGGATTGACCTTCTGGGGCTGCCTGGCCACAATTGCCAGCGCCCTCGGCTGGGCCGCAGTGAATCTCATCCGTGGCTCCAAAGGTCGTCTCCTCGGCCTCGGGCTGGCCTGCGCCTCAGCTCTGGCGCTGCCCCTGTATATCGCCTTTCTCATCCTGACTTTTCTCCTCTATGGGGCGGTCAGGAATCTCTCCCTCTCCTACCTCACGTTGCCGGACGGGCGCGTCGTGGAGGATCTGTCACGCCATCCGGCCCTGCTCACGGGAGCCGCCAGCGCCGCAGGGGTCGCCTGTGTGGCCTGCTGGCTCTGGCTGTGGAAAAAAATGCGCACCCTGCCGCGCCCCAGTGCGGTCACCACGGGAACGGCCATCTTCCACTCCCAGCCACGACCACGTACCGCCTTCGCCATGGCCGGCGGGGTGGCCTTTGCAGCGCTGCTGGTGGTCATGTACGCTCTCATGATCCGCAAACTCCCGCCTTCGCCTAAAATCGCCGAACCCTCGCCTCCGGCCCGGAGCCAGCCCACCGCGCCCGCGCCCGCGCGCGCGCCGCAGCCGATCCTTTCCGGGCCGCCCCTTACGCCCTATGAGCCCCGCTTCGCCCGCCATGTGGAGCGCCAGATAAACCTCCGTCTCTTCATCCACGGCTACAGCCACACCCGGCCCCAGGGCTCTCTAAAACTCCCGACTCACCTTCGCACGACCTCGCTCAAACTACCCGGCCTGCGGGATGACGAAACCCGCCATCCGCTGAAGGGATTGCTGCAGCTGACACGCGATGAAGAAGAGGTTTCGGTCAGGAGCGAAAAGGCCATGCCTGACCTGCGTTTCACCGTCTCCCAACGGACATCGGAAGCTTTGCCGCTGGAACTGGTGCTGCCTGCGCCGCAGGCAGGCACCCGCTGCTTGGCCAGCCTGAATATGAGCTACCTCATTGAGCCTCCCAAAGCACTGCATGAGCGTCTCCAGACCAGCCCGGGGGCCCTCACCCCCGAAGACATCGCCTGGCTGCATGCGCTCCGCGCGGACTTCATGGTGGAGCTGGATGCGGACGGCGGGGTCGCGCTGCGCTTCTTTGAGGGCTCCGCCGTGCCCGTGCCTCATGCCCTGCCTGCGGGCGCTGATTGGCTGGAGCTGGACGACCGGCAGCTCGCCAAGGCCCTGGTCAAAGCCTACGCCTCCATTCCTGCTGCCGGCGGCTCCACCCTCGTGCGAGATCAGTCCCCAGCCATCCTTGCCTTCGCCACCCGCAAGAATTGCGGGCTCATCGAAAACCTCGGCCCCTCCAAGCCTGGCGCCAGGGACGCCCGCATTCGCCTCACGCGCCTGTCCTACAATCCGTTTCGCTGATCTGCGGCAGGCCCCCTACTTGTCCCACCCACGGATCTTCACATGCACCTGCGCCACGCGCCCCATGTAGTGGTCCATGGAAAAATCCTTCGCAGCCTTAAGCATGTGTGCCTTGGCCTTCACATCATCGCCCGTCGCTTCAAAGAAGAGACCCAGATACAAGTGCGCGTAGCAGCGGTGGTTGCGCAGGCGTTCCCCATCACCCTCCTCGGCCGCTTTCAGTACAGCCTCCTCGCTGCCCTTTCCGGCAAAGAGCTCGTGCACCTGCTTCATCGGAATCCGGCTGTCCCCCTCGATGGGAATAAACACCTTCCTCGCCGCCTCCACGCCCTCCCCTTTGGCGATGCAAAGAAAATGCCACGCCGCATTCTCCACATCGTTTCCATTCACCGTTTGATGCACCTCAAACTGCTCGCGCCCCCCTTTGAAATCACCCGCATAGTACAGCGAAAGCCCCCGCTGCCAGAGCTGCGGCTTCGACTCCGGTGCCAGCGCGATGAGCTTGTCAAAAGCCTCCACCGATTCCTTCGGCTTCCCCGCAAAGAATAAGTCCACCCCCTGGCGAAAGAGCTCATTCGCCGAGTCTTCGGCACGGAGCAGCGCAGGTAAAACCAGAAGGGTGATGAGGGCGAGCAGAGGCTTCATAAAATGATCAGAACATCACACAAGACGTCACGAACTCCTGCAACCATGCAGAAGGGCGAAAAGATGTCCGCCTGGTTCGATAGGGCCGAGCGCCGTGAAAACGGAGCCTCGTCCCTTTGCGGAGTGATAGCGTTCT
Source organism: Verrucomicrobiota bacterium (assembly GCA_017301975.1). Classification (GTDB taxonomy): domain Bacteria; phylum Verrucomicrobiota; class Verrucomicrobiia; order Verrucomicrobiales; family Verrucomicrobiaceae; genus Prosthecobacter. Next base: position 9,711 of record JAFLEI010000031.1, on the reverse strand, counting down.
GCAAAACTGATACCACGCGCAACTGAAAACAGGTCTGTATTCAGGACGCCGCAAAAAACTGTTCCCAAACACAGACCAGGCACCGCGCTCGGGGCCGTAGGTTGGTCGTGTTTGGCGTCCAAAACATTTCACCGCCCACCGCCACCTCCGCCAAACCGCCCGACTGCGAGCACTTCCGCACGCTCCAGCATTTGCCGCGCTATAAAACCTGTTCCCAAACAGAGACCAGCCCCGCGCTCGGGGCCGTAGGTTGGTCGTGTTTGGCGTCCAAAACATTTCACCGCCCACCGCCACCTCCGCCAAACCGCCCGACTGCGAGGACATCCGCACGCCCCGGCATTTGCCCGCGCTATCCAAGGCGCCTCCCATTCTTCGCACCGCGTGGTTCAATACACACGGCGTCATTCTTCCATCCCTCTTGCCACACCATGCGCCAGCCTTCCCGCCAAGGAAAATCTCCGGACCGATTTTCAACTTCGCCTGGTATGATTTCCGGACCGCCCCTTCTGCCGCGCTGCTCCAGCGCTGGTAGGGACGCGTTGTGCGCGTCCCTGTTCTCGGGTCTGCCGCACCCGCAGGCAATCCAAAAAGGCCCGCCGTCCTTGCAGCCTTCTCCAGCACGATTCCCGTGAGATGGAAAACAACGCTGCGGGAGGGGAGCGCCCGGGCCATGTCCTCGACAGCGAGCCCGCCCTTCCCCGCGAAGCGCCTCCTGAAAGTACGACAGACACTCTTGTCTGTCGGTCAGCGCCTTCGCATCCACTCATCGCTGCCATCTCCGCCAAAAGCCTCTCACCTGCCTGCTCTCATCTCAGACACAACATCCACGCCGGCGCCTCACCACACAAAGCGCGAGCCCCATCAGCACCAGCATCGCTCGTCCAGGCTCCGGCACGACAACGTAAATGCGACCATCAGTGGCAAACTGGGTGACATCCCACTGCAGCCCGCCGGCCAGGGTCGGCAGAAAGCTGATGTCCGTGAAATTCACGCTGCGGTTTCCGGTATCGACGACGTTCCAGTCCACCAGTTGGAACCAGGTGCCTTCCGTCCACGTGGTGGAAAGCGTGCCGGTGCTGTTGCTCACCGCCAGCGTGCCGCTCAGCGTGATCTGCTCGTTGGAGAAGAACTTCAGCGAGTTGCTGTTGGCCGTGTTGCCGCCGCCCAAGGTCACATTGAATAGTTCAAAGCCCAGCGTGCCGGTGCTGGTGAGGCCGCCATAGATGTCCAGATGCTGCGCGCCGGTCTCCGTGCTCGTTCCCGGAGCCAGCGTGCCGCCCACGTTCACCACATTCAGTGTGCCGGCCACGCCCACGCTGCCGTTGCCAGCCAGCGTGCCGCCGTTGTTCACCGTGAATCCGCCAGCGCCGAGAGTGGCGGTGCTCTGCCCGGTGTTACCCACGCCCACCTGCAGCACGCCACCATTCACCACCGTGCCGCCGCTGAAAGTATTGACCCCAGTGAGCACCTGCGTTCCTGCGCCAGTCTTCACCAGGGCCAGTTTCGCATCCGTGGCACCATCGCCGGTGTAGGTGGCCTCGTTCAGGGAGGCATTGCCCGCCGGCAGAGCGCCGTAGTCACGCAGAACACCGGCGAAGCTGCCACTGGCGTCTCCATTGCCCACCGTCAGGGTGGCAGTGGTGCCGGCGCGGTCGTTCTGCACAAAGTGGTTGGTGGCGCTGGTGCCATTCAGCGCGCCGATGCTTTGATTGGTGCCAAACAAATCCAGCACGCTGATGTTGGCCGCCGTGGTGAAGTTAAACGCGTTGCTGCTCGCGCCCAGCGTGCCATTCGCAGCGCCGTCGGACATGCGGATGACGCCGCGGATGAGGTTCACCGCTCCGGTGAAGTCGTTGGCGGAATTGGTCAGCGTGAGCACGCTGTAGCGGTCGGTGGGCGTGGTGTTGTTGTAGTTGTAGGTGCCGGTGCTGCCCTGGTATTCAAACCCGCCCGTGCCGGTGAGCTTGCCGGTGACCTTGATGTCGCGGCTGACGCCGTTGCTGTTGAAGCGGTTCGCGGCGATGGCGTTGTTGTCCATCAGCGTCACCTGGCCGGCGAGCGTGAAGGTGCGCGGCACGAGCCCGTTGGTGGGCTCCCCTTCATACTGCACGACGCCGCCGTTGAGCGTGATCTTCTTGGTGATGGTGCCGGAGCTGCTGTACCGACGCAGCTCGCCACGGAAGAGGGTGGAGCCGGGCTTGCTGGCCTCGACGATGATGCTGTAGTTGTCGTCGCCGAAGTAGGTGCTGTCCGCATAGACGTGGGCCTGTTCGATGTAGATGTCCCGCACGTTCTGCGCGTTGCCTGCGGAGCTCACCGCCCAGCTCAGGCCGTTGGCGTTGACGAAAGTGAGGTTGTAGCCGTTGGCATTGATGGCGGTGATGCCCCAGCGCGCGCCGGTGCTCAGGTAACGGCCCGCAAAGGTGGTGTCTCCCGTCAGGGTGATAAGACTAAACGGCGAGGACGTCATGCTGGCGCCGCCGGAGGAAACAACAGCTCCCACATAACCGCCCGCGACAGTTCCTGAGGTGTCCGCCACGCCCTTGCCTTCCACGAAGAGGTTGTACTTGGCGGAGCCGCCGTAGTTGGTGGCGTCCGCCCAGTTCACATCCAGCGTGGCGCCGCTCTTCACGGTGATCTGCGTGCCGTTGGCGCCAAAGGCATTGGTGGCGTTCACAGCGGTGGCACCGCTTTTCAGAATACCAGCCTCTACCACGGTGCCGCCGGTGTAGCTGCTCCCTGCGGCCACGGTAAGGATGCCCGTGCCCAGCTTGTCCAGGCCGCTGCTGCCGCTCAGCGCCGTGTCCAGCGTCACATTAAAGCCGTTGGTGTCCAGCTTCGCCATGTATCCGTAGTTCAGCGGGGCAAACAGGCTGGAATACCCGCCGGTGACGGCCGCACCATACCGCAGGGTGCCTCCTTCAAACACCACCTTGCTGGTTCCAAAGGCTGCCGTCGTTGTCGCGAGCACCGCCCCGCTCTGCAGGCGGGTGACGCCGCTGTAGGTGTTGGCACCGCGCAGCTCCAGCACGCCATCGCCGGTCTTGATCAGACCGCCGGTGACGGTGCCGCTCACGTAGCTGCCCGCAGCGCCCGTGATCACACCATTCGCCACGATGGGAGACGTGGCATCCGCATACCATTCCTTCTCGGTGCCACTGGTGTCCACCGTGAGGCCGCTGCCAAAGGTGAGCGCCGCACCGCTGGTGTTGGACACCACCCGGTTCGTGCCGGTGAGAGTGAGCGTGCTGGCGCTGGTGGAGTCAACGGTGGTGGCCGTGCCGGCAGCAGACTGGAACAAGGTGCTGGCGGAGATGTTTTCGACCACGTTGAGCGAATTGGACGCTCCGTTGCTGAAGACGGCATTGGCACCCGTGACCCACGCCTGCAGCGACACACCAGCGACGCCGGCATCGTCCCAGGCAAGATAACCCGTGTCGTTCTTCCATTCTGCGGTGCCGCTGATGGTCTTGACGGGGTCAAACTCCAGGGTCGGCGTGGTGGCCTTGGCCACCACGTAGATGCGCCCTTCGGTGGCCAGGCGGGAGAAATCATACTGCACGAGTCCGGAGTTCAGTGCCGGCAGCACCCAGTTGGCGGTGTTGTCCAGTGCTACACTGCGGCTGCCCAGCGCGACATTGCCAAAATCAAACAACTGAAACCAGGTGCCCGCCGCCCACGTGGTGGAATCTCCCGCACCCGCCATGGCGGTGATGTCCAGCACCCCGGTGCTGCCCAGGCTGAAGGATGAGCCGGCAAGGAGGGTGAGGAAGTCGCTGTTCGTCAGATTGCCACTGCCGCTGGTGGCACCCCAGAGATCAAAGGACAACGTGCCCGCCACATTCAGCGTGCCGTCCACGGTCAGATATTGCAGCCCGCTCTGGGTGGAGGTGCCGACGCTGAGCGTGCCACCAGCGGCCACGTTGCTGGTCAGTCCGGTGAAGCCGATGAAGCCATTCCCCTCCAGCCTGCCGCCGTTGTTCACGGTGAAGGAGCCATTCCCCAAACGCGCCGTGCTCTGCCCGGTGGCACCGGTGCCGATCTGCAAGGAGCCGCCGTTGATGGTGGTGCCACCCGTGTAGGTGCTCACATTCGTAAGGATCTGCCGTCCGGCCCCGGTCTTCACCAGGGCAAGCTTGGCGTTCGTCGCGCCTTCGTTGGTGATCGCCGCATTGTCCGCAGGCAGGGCGGTGTAGTCGCGCAGCACCCCGGCAAAGCTGCCGCTGGCCCCCCCATTTCCCACCGTGAGGGTGGCGGTGGTGTTCTGCCGGTTGTTCTGTACGAAGTGAAAGGTTGAACTCGAACCATTCAGCGCACCGATGCTCTGATTCGTCCCAAACAGATCCAGGATGGAGGGAGCCGTGGTGGTGTTGAAGCTGAAATCATTGCTGCCTCCGCCCAGCGCCCCATTGGCGGTGCCGTCGGACATGCGGATGACACCGCTGTCCAGCTTGATCGTGCCGGTGAAGTTGTTGCTGCTGTTGGTGAGGTACAGCACACTGTAGCGGTTGATCGTGGTGGCGTTGGTGTAGGTGGGGTCATAGTCCGTGAGCGCCGCAGTGGCTCCTGTGTAGCGAAAACCACCGGCGCCGGTGATCTGCCCGGTGATCTTGGCATCACGCACTGAGTACGTGGCGGAGATGCGGTTGTCCGCCAGAGCCGAGACATTCAGCGTCATCTGGCCGCTCAGCGTGAAAGTTGAAATCGCGCCGTAGTCGATCTTCCCCGAGTTGCTGCCCTGATAACCTTCCAGCGCCACAAGACCGCCAGTAATGACAGTCTTCTTCGCCACGGTGCGCGTGCTCAGCCAGTTCCCCAGCTCGCCCCAGATGGTGGTGGAGTTCAGGGTGTTGGCGTTGATGTAGAGGGAGAAGTTGGCGTCACCAAAGTTGTCCTGGTCCGCCCACACTCGGCCCTGCTCCAGCCGGATGTCCCCCACATACACGTTGTTGGCGGCGGCTCCACGCCAGCTCATGGCGTTGCCGTTCACAATGGTGAGCGTGTAATACTGGTTGGCGATCACATTGCCGCCGGAGTCACGAACGCGGGCGTCAATATTGGCCGGAACGCCGTAGCGCTGACCGGTGGTGCCCAGCCGGCCGGAGATGGTGGTGTCTCCCGTGAGCAGCATGCTGCTGAAGGCGGTGGAGGTGTTGTTGTAAGTGCCGGAGGACGTCAGCGCGCCGATGTAACCGCCAAACACGGTGCCTGAGGTGTCCGCCACACCCTTGCCCTCGATGGTGAGCTGATACGGAGAGGCGTAGTTGGCAGAATTGCTCCAGTTGAGGTCCAGCGTCGCACCGTTCTTCACGGTGATCATGCTGCCATTCGCACCGAACGGATTGGCCCCCGTGCCAGCCCCGCTGCGCAGGATGCCCGCCTCCACCGTGGTGCCGCCGCTGTAGGTACTGCCCGCCGTCGTGGTAAGGATGCCGCTGCCCTGCTTGACCAATCCGCCCGTGCCCGTGACCGCGCTGCCAAGGGTGATGTCGAACCCGTTGGTGTCCAAAATGGCCGCGCTGCCAGAAAGCGCGGCAAATTGCGTGGACAGCCCGCCGCTGATGGCCAGTCCATAGCGCAGCGCGCCACCCTGAAACGTCAGCGTGCTGGTGCCGATGGCGGAAGCATTTCCCGCCTGCAGCACGCCTGCGCTGAGGTACGTTGCGCCGGAATAATTGTTCGCGGCATTGAGCTGCAGCACGCCGGCACCTTCCTTGATCAGCCCGCCGGTCAGCGCGCCGCTCAGCGTGGCATTGACGATGATGTTGGAACCGGAGGCCGCATTCCACCGCTGCGCGTCCCCCGGGGTGCCCGGGCTTTGCTGAATCGTCAGCCCGGACGCAAAGGTGAGGTCCGCCCCGCTGCTGTTGGCCACCACCGGATTCGCACCACCACCGGAAAGCGTCAGCGTCTGACCGCTGCCGCTGATCGTCGTTTTCGTACCGGCTCCGGACTGGCTGATGGACGCGGCATTGATGCCCTCCGTCAGCGTGACCCCGTTGGCGCTGTTGCCATTGGAAAACTCAGCACTGCTGGTGGAGATCCACACACTCGGCACGCCGGAATTGGTCCAGGCTTGCTCAGAGCTGTTCCAGTTGGCGGTGCCATCCACATCGGCATACACCAGCACCGCCGCAGAGGCGGCGGCTGGGGCAAAAAGGAGGCTGAGGGCGGAGAATGCGGTAACGAGGCGACGAAGACGCAAGACGACTGACATGGGGCTTTTTCGGAATGCGCGGAACGCAGTGGGGGGAGCCTTTTTAATAGTCCTGCAAAGCTCTCGATTCAACCTCGTTTGCCAGCGCTACAGGCGCGTGGATTATACCGCTACATGACCGGGCAACACCCTTTATACTATCGAGCATCACAAACTTTCATTTTGGACAAATGCTCCAATGAAGGTGGGTGATGCGCTGGCGGTATAAACTCACGAAAGCTCCCTTCTTGAAGGCCAACAGCCTTCCGTATCATAGCCCAGGGATGCCGAGCCTTGGCGAGCGCTTCCCTGGGTTGCAAGCATCAGGCCGGGAAGCAAACCGGGCACTTCGTCACACCCAGGGGCCACCAGCAGCGTCTGCAAAGAGCCCCGCCACACATGCGTGTCGTCCCTCCACAATGAAAACTTTTGATGCGCGGCAGTATATTTCCACCCCTTTCACCACCACGCCAGCGGCAGCGGCACGATCAGCACCAGATCCGCCAGCACGCGATAAGCATCCACCGAATAGCGTCGCCGCAGCCCATGCACCAGCGAGTGCAGCACCACCACGCCCAGCGCCGCCCGCGCAGGCCCCAGCAGCGCATGCTGCAGCACCCCCAGCTCGACACACCACAGCACGCCCAGCACGAAGCCCAGCGTACCAAACACCAGCCGCGTATGCTTGCGGTCCTCCTGCAGCCCCGCCTCGCGGCACGAGATGCCGTGCAGATTGCACGCAAACAGCAGCGTCAGCAGCACACACTCCACTACCGGCTCCGCAATGGTCTCCGGCATGGCAAAAAAGCGCGTGCTCGTCGTGCAGCCCATGGCAAACAGCAGCGCCGCCGTCATCTCCTTCGGCAGCACATGCCCCATCCGGATGTCCAGCTGCCGCAGAAACGACAGCGCCATCACCCCCAGCACAAACAGGCTCAGCGTAAATTTCGATCCGCTGGCAATCGGCATCCGTGAAATCAGCATGATGCCCCCCAGCCCCGCGCAGGAGATGAACACATCCCGCGTCACCCGGCTGCCCTGCGCCGACCATGACGCCAGGTACAGCGCCACCAGCAGCGCCAGGCTCACCGCCTGCCACAGCACCCCTTCCGGAATCACATACAGCGCCATCCACCCCAGCGCCAGCACCGCCGGTGGAATCACCCCCAGCAGCAGCACCCGCCGGTACCGGTGGTAATAAACATGGCGCACGTCCAGCTCGCCCACGCTTTTGACCCCATACGTGTCCAGCGTCCGGTCCAGCAGATACACCACCCAGCACGCCAGCCCCAGCCCCACGCCCAGCAGCGGCGTCAGGCGGATGCCATGCGTGTGCGCCAGCGCCGCCTGCCACAGCACCGCCACCACCGGCGCCTCCAGGCTCAGCACATGCGGCCACAGCCACCACGGCGTACGCCGGACGTGGGCAGATTCACTCGCTGGGGACAAAGCATTCAAGACCTGCTCTTTAATTCTCCACGCCAAAAAGGGAACACATTTGCGATGAATTTTGCCATCCAGCGCCCTCCCTGTCCTCCCTGTCCTCCCTGTCCTCCCTGTCCTCTCTGTCCTTTCCGTCCTTTTTGTCCGTCGGACCGCACACGACGCATTCCTTGCCCACTTCATGCGCAAGCCCTGGCTCCCCCCCAGCCTCAAACTTTTCACCTGAATCTTGTCTCTCCATCCGAAGCAAGGTTGCCATGCGGATACCACGCGACACTTTGCACCACCCCCCTACATGATTGGCGACGACTATTTCGAACTGCGCTCACGCATCGGCACAGACCTTCTGGCTCTGTCCGCAGCCCTCCGCGAGTCTGGCGGCGATGCGGAGTCCGCCACCATCCTCGACAACCTCATCGCCAGCCTCAAGGAGCCCTTCGTCTTCGTCGTCGTCGGCGAGGTCAATGTCGGCAAATCCACCTTCCTAAATGCCCTCTTCGGCCAGGACTTCTCCAGCACCGGCGTCGTCCCCACCACCGGCAAGATCCTCTTCTTCCGCCATGGCGAAGAGCACAAGGTTGCCCCCGTCACCCCCACGCTGGATGAAGTCTACGCCCCCGTCGATTTCCTCCGCGACTTCCACATCGTCGACACCCCCGGCACGAACTCCGTCGAAAACGAGCACCAGCTCATCACCGAGCGCTTCGTCCCCATCGCGGACCTCGTCATCTTCGTCTTCTCCGCCATGAACCCCTGGGGCGCCTCCGCCTGGCAGTTCCTGGAAAAAGTCCACCGCGAGTGGATGCGCCACGTCATCTTCGTACTTCAACAGAGCGATCTCCGCAGCCCCGAGGAAATCCAGGTCATCACGGATTACATGGGCCAGCTCACCCGCCAGCGCTTCGGCCGCGATTTCCCCCTCTACGCCGTCTCCGCAAAAAAAGCCTTCCTCGCACGCAATGCCGGCATCGAGCGCGAGCGCCTCCTGCAGGACAGCGGCTTCCACGCCCTGGAGGCCCACATCTCCTCCATCGTCCGGCACAATACCGCGCGCCTCAACAAGCTCGCCAGCACCATGCGCCTCGCGCGCCAGATCCTCAATGCCATGCGCGAGCGCCACGCCGCCAGCATGCATCAGGCCAAGCGCAAGACCGCCGTCCTCCAGGAACTCCAGACCGAGCGCGAACTCCAAGTCGACCGCACCCTTAAAAAAATCCTCCCCGCTCTCGATGCCACCGAGCGCGACTACCACGAATCCGTCATGCGCGTCGCCGGCCTCGCCAGCGATGCCCTCACCACCCGCAAAGCCTTCCAGCGCAAAGACGCCGAAGACGCAGACGAATCCGCCGCCCGCCCCCAGAGCCTCGACCACCGCCTCTTCCAGGAGCTCCAGCACCGCACCGGCGACCGCTGGCGCCAGGTCAGCCTCGTCCTTGAAGAAGACGTCCATCAGTTCGAACGCTTCCTCTACGCCCAGGGCCGCGGCATCCTCTTCCCCACCGATGTCGTCCTCCCCTCCCATGACTACGGCGAAGAAGAAAGCGAGCTCCGCCGCCGCTTCGGCACCCATGTGGACTCCTCCCTCCGCCGCTTCGTCATCGGACTGAAGCTCGACGAAGACATCGAGCCCGGCCTCGAAAGCGCCCGCGTCACCGCCCGCTGGCTCCCCCGCCTCATCATCCCCGTCCTTCTCGGCACCGCCCTCTGCGGCTGGCTCGACGATCTCACCAGCGCCGCCATCGCCTTCGGCGCCGGCCTCCTCCTCCTCGGCGTCATTTATCTCCTCACCCAGATCCGCCTCGCCAACGCCCGCAACTCCATCCTCGACAAGCTCGAAGAATCCTCCGTCACCCTCCGGCAGATGCTCTCCAAGCAGGTCACCGAAGACGTCACCGCCTCCTTCACCAAGTTCCTCGACACCCTCAACCCCGCCCAGGCCAACGCCGCCCACGTCGAGCGCGAACAGTCCACCCAAGTCGAGCGCCTCCACCAGCTCTCCGAGTCCTTCACCCTCCTCGACCACCAGATCAAAGTCCTCACCCCCCCCAGCGGAAAGTAAAAGCACAGCCCCC
>JAFLEI010000003.1:723-285852 GCA_017301975.1 Verrucomicrobiota bacterium | reverse complement strand
AACACACCCCCAAACACTAGGCGAAAAAACTCGCCGTAGTCTCCCCCAAAAAAAGGAACACGAAGAAAAACAACAACTCACCTTTGACAATGCCCTCATAGCAGGTCGGCCGTGTTTGGCGTCGAAGACGCTGCAACATCCACTACCCCCTCCGCCAAACCGCCCGACTGCCAGGACGCCCGCACCCGCACGGCGTTTGCAGCACGCTGATGGACGGGCGGGCTGTCGCCACGACCGTCCTACGTCCATGCAGCGCGCCGGTCGTAGGTCGGCCGTGTTTGGCGTCGAAGACGCTGCAACATCCACTACCCCCTCCGCCAAACCGCCCGACTGCCAGGACGCCCGCACCCGCACGGCGTTTGCAGCACGCTGATGGACGGGCGGGCTGTCGCCACGACCGTCCTACGTCCATGCAGCGCGGGGCCTTCATTCATCTCCGCCAATCAACGCCTCCCGCCCCCAAGTAGCGCCTGCCTCCACGTCACGCTTAAAAATCCCGCCCCTAATGGCACCCGAAATGCTGCTTGATTGTTGGTGACTGGTGGAGATTGATTGCGCCCCTGTGCCCTGTTTCCTCTTCCCGATATGATTGTGTGGGATAATTTCTTCTGGTTTACCAGCTACATCCTCGTCTTCACCGCCCTGTCCGCCTTTGGCGCGCACAGAATCAAGGTGTTATACCATTTCTGGAAGCACCGGAAGGACATCCCGGTGCCCCTCCATGAATTTGCCGAGCTGCCGGTCGTCACTGTGCAGCTTCCCATCTTCAATGAGCTCCACGTGGTGGCGAACCTCCTGCGCACCGTCAGCGCCCTGGACTACCCGCGCGACCGCCTGCAGATCCAGGTGCTGGACGATTCCACCGATGAAACCGCCGCCCACGCCGAGGCGCTTTCCGCCGATCTGAAGGCCCGGGGCTACGACATCGAGTACCGCCACCGCACCAACCGCAACGGCTTCAAGGCCGGCGCTTTGGACGAAGGCATGGCCACCGCCAAGGGCGAGTACATCTGCATTTTCGACGCCGACTTCCAGCCGGCACCAGACTACCTCAAGCAGGTGATTCATCATTTCTCCGACGAAAAAGTCGGCATGGTGCAGGCGCGCTGGGGGCACCTGAACAAGAATTTCTCCCTGCTCACCAAGCTGCAGGCGCTGTTTCTGGACGGCCACCTCGTGCTGGAGCAGACGGCCCGCAGCCGCCACGGCGAGTTTTTGAACTTCAACGGCACCGCCGGCATCTGGCGGCGCAAGGCCATCGAAACCGGCGGCGGCTGGCAGCACGACACCCTCACGGAGGATCTGGACCTTAGCTACCGCGCGCAGCTCAAAGGCTGGAAATTCATCTACCTCAAGGACGTCGTCGTCCCCGCCGAGCTCCCGCCGGACATGGACGGCTTCAAGAGCCAGCAGCACCGCTGGACGAAGGGCAGCATCCAGGTGTGCAAAAAGACCCTCGGCAACGTGTGGCGCAGCGACATCCCCCTGCGCCTGAAGATCGAGGCCACCTCCCACCTCACCTCCAATTTCGCCTACCTGCTCACGCTTTGCACCCTGGTGCTGATGTACCCCGCGAATTTCGTGATGGGCAGTTCCTGGCACAAGGCGGTGTTTGTGGACGTGCCCGTGTTCTTCTTTGCCTCCCTCAGCGTCATCGTCTTTTACATGACCGCGCAGGGAGCCCAGGGCCGCTGGGGCTGGATCAAGGCGCTGCCGTATGTGCCCATGCTGCTCGCGCTCGGCATCGGCATGAGCATCAACAACGGCAAGGCCGTGCTGGAGGCGCTGCTCAATCAGTCCTCCGAATTCGTGCGCACGCCGAAGTATGGCATCGAAAACAAAGCGCAGGCCAGCAAGCAGCGCTCCATCTACAAGGCGGGCAAGTCCATCGCCCTGTGGATCGAAGTTCTGCTCACCGGCTACTTCGGCTGGATGATCGCCCTCGCCGCGCAGCGCGGCCAGTGGGGCAGCATCCCCTTCCTGCTGCTGTTCTTCTTCGGCTTTGGCTACGTGGCATCGGGCTCGCTGATGAAGCGGTTTTCGATGTCCGCTTTCCAAGCGCCGCAGCCGGTGCCGGTGGAGGTGTAGAGGATTCTGTGCGCCAGCGCAAAGCAGCCCAGTTGCGCCGCAACTGGAACTGGAGTGCAAGGTCTTTTGGAATGCGGACATTGCGGCCCCTTGGATTATTCATTCCCGCCTATTGCCCGCGGAGCGCATTGTGATGTGTCACCGCTACGCGGTTCTCCAAATTTGGAAACGATATGCTGACCGCAAACCGTGGGTTGGCACCCACGGCTACCATTGTGCCAGCCCTACGGGCTTCCTGAATCGAGCTTCGAAGCAGGCGCAGTGCTGAACGATCATGGTGGCGCTACGGCTTCCTGAGCTCGGGGAGACGCAGAGTCGAACGATCATGGCAGCATTAAGCGCTTTCATGAACCCGCCACTCCTCCATGATCCCGCGCTCCGAGATGAACCGCTCAAGCTCGTCACGGATGCTTCGCAGCAGATGCAGGCCCCACCATTCGCCCGGGCCTTCGCTTTCCAGCAGCAGTCTGGGAATCTCATTCACCTCCAGCACCTCACGGTCCAGAATGGAGCGGCGGACATCGGGCGGCAGGCACACGCCATATTTGGGGCAGACCCGATCCATGAATTTAGAAAGCTGTTCCGGGGTCATTGCGTCGGCCATCATGCTTGTTGATGGCCGGGCCGAACTTATCCCGCACTTTAAATTCGGCATCCAGTGTTTGCAGACAGGCTCACAAAATCTCCCATCACTCGCTATCTGGCGGTCAGGGTTCGTTCCAGCTCACGCCCTGGTAGTTGCCGTCCGGGTAGTTGCCTGCGGGGAAGTCGCCGTGCTGGAACCGATGGTTTTCACGGGGGAAATTCTTGTGCTCGCCGCCGTAGTAGTACTGGCCGTCGTGGTAGTAGCGGCTGGTATACTGGCGGCCTTCGTGGGTGAAGGTGCCGGTTTGATACTGGCCGCCGGTGTAATAGCGGCCCTGATGGTAATAGGCGCTGCCGGTGTGGCGGGCGGGAAGCTTGGTGTAAACTTTGGGCCCGGCGGGCGGCATCGACGGGTCCTCACACGAAGAGAGGGCCAGCGCGGCAAACGCAAGCGCGGGCACGAGCAGGAGGCTGGTAGGAAGTTTCATGAGATGGCAGTTCTGAAACGGGTGTCTGCGCAGGGACGGGACCCCTCTCAAATCCGGCCCGTGAGGAGCAGGACAAGGAGGATGATGACCAGAAGGCTGGCGCCGCCGCCGACGTAATGATTGCCGGAGCGGAAACCATACCCGCCACCACCGATGAGCAGGATAATGAGAAGAATGAGGAGGATATTCATGGCAGGAGAAGGCGGGTTAAGTTTTCAATGCGGCTGCGTTCATCCCTAAATCGCACGTCGTGGTAGAAACGGATGCCGCAGCGGAGGGCCATGCTGGCGGTTGCCGAAAAAAATCACCCCGGCGCCTCATCGATTGCGGAGTCCGGAGCGGAGCACTCACGGTTGCGGTACGCAAAAAGGGTGGAGAAGCTGTGACACTTCCCCACCCTGAAGGCTTCGTTAGACGGAAACTCCGCTGTTAACGGCGGTCTGAAGACCGGCGCCAATCTTCACGATGATCCGAATGGTCGTGATCCGAATGGCCGCCCGATGAGCGTCCACTCGATGGATAGCGGCCGGATGAGTGGCTGCTGGAAGGATAGCTGGATGGGTGGCCGCCGGAAGAGTGATGGCTCGACGGTTGGTAGTTCGAGTTGTGATTGCTCGAAGGGTAGTTGCTGGAGGGACGGTAGCTCGAAGGATAGTTGCTCGACGGGCGGCTGCTTGAGGGACGGTAGCTGGAGGGGTGCGAGTGGTTCTGGTGCTGGCCGCCGTAATAGTAATGACCGTTGTGGAAGTAGCGGCTCGAGTAGGGCCTGCCCTGGTAGGTGTAGCGCCCGGTTTGATACTGGCCGCCTGAATAATAGCGGCCCTGATAATAGTAGGCGCTGCCGGAATAGTTCGGCGGAAGCGTCGAGTAGGTGTTGAAGCCGCCGCCGTAGCCGCCGCCGTTGTTGGAATAGCCGCCCCCGCCCATCATCGGATCTACACAGGATGCGAGGGTCAGGGTGGCAATGGCAGGGATGAGGAGGAGAAAGGGACTGAGTTTCATGGGGTGCGATGAGGCGGGGTTGGGTAGTGCGGACGATCAGCCGCGAAAGATGCCGACCTTCTTATATCCGCCCGGTGAGGAGCAATACAACAAGGATGATGACGAGAAGGCTGGCACCGCCGCCGACATACATATTGCCGGCGCTGAAACCGTAGCCGCCGCCGCCGATGAGCAGCAGGATGAGGAGGATGAGAAGGATGTTCATGGTTGGGATGCAGAGTGAGTTATTCCCCCATGAATCGGCGCTGAGGCAAAAACGGCCGTCATGGTCAATTGAAATCTGATGCATCGGCCATCAGCCATAAGGCGGCTGAGTGCCGGCATAGGCTCCGGCGCGGCGGAACACGCCGCAGGTAGAGAAGGCTGTTTGGTGGGTTCATCCGATGAATTGTCAGAGGCTGATGCCGACCCCCTGGGGTGAACACCTCATCGCGCCAGCCAGATCTTCTCCCTACCCTCGACGCAATGCCCTCCGCCCTCACTCATGCCTCTTCCCTCCTTCTCACCGCCGCCCTGCTCTGCCTGCTGCCAGGCTGTGCCGAGCCCCTTCCCCCGCCCCCGCCCCCCATGCAGCAATCGTACTGGGACGGCGACTTCCTGACCGGCAGCCCTTCGGTCCGCATCAGCCTTTCAGAGCAGCGCGCGTATTTCTACAAGGGCGGACAGCTTGCCGGGGTGTCTGAAATCTCCTCCGGACGCGAAGGCCGCGACACAGTGACCGGGAGCTTCCACATCATTGAAAAAGACATCGATCATGTGTCCTCGCTGTTTGGCGACTACGTGGATGCCGACGGGAATGTGATCCAGAAGGACGTGGACACCAGCAAGGACCCCAAGCCCAAGGGCGCAATCTATGACGGCGCCAAGATGCCGTATTTCATGCGCATCGTCGGCGGCACCGGCATGCATGAGGGCTACCTGCCGGGCTACCCGGCCTCCCACGGCTGCATCCGCATGCCCGGCTTCATGGCCGCCGCCTTCTACCACAATGTGTCAGTGGGCACGCCTGTGACCATCGAACCCTGAGACGAAAAGGTCCAAACGCGGCTGAGACGCGATTCAATGGTATCAACATCCCCTTCCCCTCTATGAAAACATCCCCTTTATCTCTTTACCGGACTTTCAGTGCGGCCGCTCCGGTGGCGGTCCTTTCACTGTCGCTGGCACTGATGCCGGCCGCTTACGCCAAAGACAAAGGCCCAGGCCACGGTCACGGCAACGGCCCCGCGGGCAAGGCTCATGGCAACAGCGGCAAACATGACGCCGGCCCGCCCAAGCACGAGGTCAAATTCGACAAGCACGCGCCCAAGATCGACAAAAAGATCGAGAAGAATTTCGTGAACCAATTCAAGCCCAAGGGTCACCCCAAGGTGGTTTACCTCGCCTACCCACGGTCGTCTTTCGTTCTGTCACCGGGCATCGGTTATGCGGGCCGCGGCTACTACTACGGGCCGCCGAACTCGCCTTATTATTATGAGGCCCCGGACGTGAGGTTCTTCCCCAATCGTCAAAACTTCCCACGCGGCTACGCCTTCCAGCCCAACAACCAGTATGCGGCGGATGAGATCGCCGTGCAGGAGGCGCTGGCACGGCTCGGTTATTATCAAGGACCCGTGGATGGCCGGATCGGGCCGCAGACCCTGAACGCCATCGCGCGGTATCAGCAGGACCATAACATGAGCGTCACCAACTCCATCGTGCCGGCGCTGCTGAGGGCGCTCGGGGTGCAGTGAATGAAGGGGCGGCGGCGACAACATTTTCCACTCAACCTCAACCGAATTTCAAACCCATGAACATCACCAAAAATCGCGGCCTGCTCGTCCTGGCCATCTATCTCATCATTTCGGGCTTCATGGGGGCTTTTGGCGTCACGCTGGGCGCTCTCAGCATTCTGGTGCCCATCCTCGCCATCGTGGCGGGCGTGCTGCTGCTCATGGGCCTGTAGGCCGCTGCTTGCGGGGGGCCTTGGCAACGAAGACGCGGGAGTCTCCTGACTCCCGCAGCGGCCTTGTGCCTCAGAAGGTGATGTAGCCCAGCGGCAGTTCAGCCTTGGGCTTGAGTTTGAAGTCCCGGTCCACCATGCAGGGGGCTTCGGGCAGGGCGAGGATCTCCTTGGCGAACTTCGCGCTGGTGTCAGGGCTGGCCTCCACGTGCAGGACGTTGCCTGCGGCATCGCGAATGATGAGCACGTAGCCATAGCTTTTGACCCCGGCGTCCGACGAGTCGCCGCCCACAAAGTAAGTGAGGCGCACGGGCTGCGTGGTGTGCACCATCTTGGACTGGGCGCGCATGGAGACGTCAAACTCCTCCTTTTGCAGCACGATGAGGTCGCCGTTGCGGTCGGCGGTGTTTTTGGCCAGGATCAGGGCCAGGCCGCGGGCATCCTGCAGGTCGCGGTTCACCTCGTTGTTGCTGAGGTTGAAGTTGTAGGTGTACTCAAAGGTGCGCTGGTAGATGTCTCCGCCGCTGCGGTTGCTCTTGGAAGGCAGGGTCTGGCAGGACAGGCGGTATTTTTGCACCGGGGCAGCGGGGCCCGCTGCGGAGGGTGCAGGGGAGGTGGCAAGGTCCGGGTGCTGCTGCACCCAGCGGTCAATGTAGGCGCCGTCTTCCTTGCAGAGGGTCTTGCGGCTGACCACGAGGGGCTGCAGATCGCTGCTGCGCTTCAGCGTCACGCTGTCGCCAGACACGGAGGTGATCTCGGCCTCCAGCAGGCTGCCGACGAGGCTGACGAAGACACGGCTCTCCGCCAGCACCATGGGGGTGATGAGAAAGGAGAGAACGAACAGACAGGCGGATCGCATGGTCAGGGATACGGCGGGCACCGGCCTCAATTTGCGTCGGCCCGGGGCGCTTTCAAGCCTCGCGCAGCAGGATGGCATCCACATTGATGCCGTCATAAAGCGCATCGCTGAGGATGACGAGGGGATCGCCGTGCTTGATGTGCTTTTCCCGGCGCAGCAGGTCCAGGGCATTGCGGATGGCCGCCTCGGGGTCGCCCTCGGTGAACTGCAGCACGAAGGGGTTCACGCCACGGGCGGTGACCAGCGTGCGGCTGACGTGCAGATTGGGCGTGAAGGCAAAGATGGGGGCAAACTCCGGGCGCTGATGTGCCAGCAGATGCGCCATGACGCCACGGATGGTGAAGACGAGCAGCTTGCTGCCGGGGATGCTGTTGGCCAGCAGGATGGCGGCCTTCACGGTCTTGTGCTTGTTGGTCTTGAGCGGGGCATCGCTGGCGAAGCGGCCGGAGGGATATTTTTGCTCGATGCGGCTGATCACGGTGTCCAGCACCTCCACGCATTTCTCCGGGTAGCGGCCCACGCTGGTCTCGCCGCTGAGCATCACGCAGTCCACCTGCTCGATGACGGCGTTGAAGATGTCGGTGACTTCCGCGCGGGTGGGCACCGGGTTTTCGATCATGCTCTCCAGCATCTGCGTGGCCACGATGACTTTGCGGCCGTGGTAGGAGCAGCGCTCGACGATCTGGCGCTGGATGAGCGGCAGGTCTTCGATGGGGCACTCGCTGCCGAGATCCCCACGGGCGATCATGATGCCGCCGGAGGCCTCCACGAGGGCGTCGATGTTGTCGATGGCCTGCTGGTTTTCGATCTTGGCGATGACGCGCGCCTTGCTCTGCTTTTGCTCAAGCAGGAGCTGCAGGTGCTGCAGGTGGCCGGGCTCACGCGCGAAGCTGAGGGCGAAGAAATCCACGCCCAGCTCCACGCCGAGATCGAGATCGGCGTAGTCTTTTTGCGTGAGAGGCGGCAGGCGCACGGGCACGCCGGGGAGATTGATGTGGCGGCGGGATTTCATCTCGCCCTTGGTCATGACGGTGCCGATGACGCGGAGGGTGGACACCTCCGTGGCCTTCACCTGGATCATGCCGCCATCCACCATGATGGTGTCGCCGATTTTGAGGTCCTTCCCCAGCTCCGGATAATTGACGCTGACGGAATACGGCGTGCTCGGGGGGACTTCGGCCTTGCAGCGGAACTCCACGGTGTCGCCCACCTGAAGCTGCCAGGGCTGCTCCACATCGCCCGTGCGGATGCTGGGCCCGGTGAGATCCATGAGGACGGCGATTTCACGCTTGGAAGCGGCGGCGGCCTCGCGCACGCGGGCGTAAACGGTGCGCACCCAGTCATGGGAGGCGTGGCTCATGTTCAGGCGGATGACGTCGGCACCTTTGGCGATCAAACTGGCGAGGACTTCAGGACTCTCCGTGGCAGGGCCGAGAGTGCAGAGGATTTTGGTTTTGCGCATGGATGGCATGATGAGAGCAGGGGGCGGGCCAGCGTTGGCCCTGTCTCAATGCAGCGCAAGAGTTATTGAGGCGCGCGGAACGTGGTGACGTTGTCGGAACGTAGGCGCAATGGCTGCGCAGAGTGAATTTGGAACCGGAGCGCAGCGGGTCGAGGGAGGGCCAGATTCTAGAGGCCAGGGGATTCAATGGGAGGTGCCAAAGAGCGTGTCGTAATTTTTGGCGATGATCTCTTCCAGTTCATCCACGCCCATCCCGCGCACCTGCGCCAGCAGCTCGTAGCTCACTTTGAGATTCGCCGGGTGATTCAGCGGCTTGCCATCGGCTGCGTGCAGGGGGTGGGGATTCAGCTCATCGGGCGGCCACATGTCGGGGGCGTCGGTTTCGGCGAGGAGGCGGTCCAGCGGGACCTTGGCGAAAGTCTCCAACTGCGCGGCTTTGCGCGGGTGGCCGAAGTAGGGGCTGAGGGAGAAGTAAGCGCCGAGTTTGACGAAGGACGGGATCATCTCCGCCGGGCCGCCGTACGAGTGCAGCAGGAATCCACGGCGTGGCAGCGGAATGCTGCGAAGCGTTTCCTCCAGCAGGCCGAAGGCGCGCAGGCAGTGGATCGTGGCGGGGCGGTCCAGCTCCACAGCGAGCGCGAGCTGCGTGCGGAGGCATTCGAGCTGGGCCTCGATGTCCGGGTTTTCGATCCAGCGGTCCAGGCCGATCTCTCCCACCACGGCGCGGGGATGGGATACCAGATGCTGCTTGAGCGTGGTGTCCCAGTCCTGGGTGCGCTCCTTGACATACCATGGGTGCAGGCCAAAGGCGGGGCGGATCCAGGTGTGCCTGCGGGCGAGCTCCGCCACGGCGGGCCAGTCTTCCTCGCTGGAGCCGTTGACGATCATCTCCCCAAGGCCGCTCTGCGGCAGCATGGGGAGGATCTGCTCACGCCACGGGTCGAGCCGCTCGTCCTGGAGATGATTGTGGGCGTCGTAGAGCATGGGGCAAACTAGAGCTGTTCCTGAGGAACAGGGAGATCTTTGTTCCATGACAACGGATCGCAACCCGGCAGGGCTGGCACAAAAATAGCCGTGGGTGCCATCGCGCATCGGTGAACACCCGGCACGGAGCTTCTGTGTCACCGCTACGCGGTTCCACCGGATTCAACCTCATGGGTGACACGTTACCGTGGGTTGGCACCCACGGCCACGATTGTGCCAGCGCTCCGCGCTTCCGAGCCCTCCATCCAGGAAGCCGCAGGCATGTTCGAAGCTGCCGCAGAGCGCTTCGAAATCAGGACGCCTCAGACATACAAGGGGCGGAGAGGCAGAGGGAACAGGGAAGAATTTCTATCTCTGCCACCTCTGCTCCTTTGCCTCTCTGCGGCAAACCGAACGTCTCCCGGCGGGCTGCGTCCACAAAAAAACCCGCGCATGCCTCACAGCACACGCGGGCTCTTGAATCTTCAGCGGCTCAGTTGTTGCCGATCATGAGCAGCATGGTGTCGCCTTTGCGCCAGACGCGGAGGAGGACGGTTTTGTCGCTGCCTTTGGCGAGGGTGCGGGCCTCGGCGGCGTTGGCCACGGGCTTGCGGTTCACGTGGGAGATGACGTCGTTTTCCTCCACGCCCATGGCGGCGGCGCGGCTGTCTGCGTCCACCTTGGTGACGATGACGCCGTTGACGTTGCCGGGGATGTCATGGCGCTCCCGCAGGGCTGGCGTAAGAGTCTGGACGGTGACGCCGCTGACGAGTTCACCGATGTTGTCCTGGCCCTGCGCCGCACCGGCGCCTGCGCGCGGGACGCCGCGCTGGCCGCTGCCGAGCTCCGAAAGGGCCTCCTCCGGAAGCGCTTCCAAGACGGCATTGACGGTCATGCGCTTGCCGCCGCGCATCACATCGATGGGAATCTGGCTGCCGGGCTTGGTGCCGCTGACGATGAGGCGCAGACGGCTGCTGCTGTCCACACGCTGGCCATTGATGGCCACAATGACGTCTTCGAGCTGGATGCCGGCCTTTTCCGCAGGGGAGCCTGCTCCCACCATCATGACGACCGCGCCGCCCTGCTCCTTGAAGCCGAGGCGTTCCGCGAGGGCGCCGTCGAGATCGGTGATCTGCACGCCGAGGAAGCCGCGCTGCACCGCGCCGTCGTCCAGCAGGTCTTCCACAATGTGGAGCGCCATGTTGATGGGGATGGCAAAGCCGATGCCGGCGTTCATTCCGGTGCGGGAGAGGATGGCGGTGCTGATGCCGATGACGCGGCCCATGCCGTCCACCAGCGGGCCGCCGGAATTGCCGGGATTGATGGAGGCGTCTGTCTGGATGAAGTCCTCGTAGCCCTGGACGCGGCCGCCGCGGCCGTTGCCCTTGCCCACGATGCCTTCATTGCTGCGGCCCAGCGCGCTGACGATGCCCTGGGTGACGGAGCGGCTGAGCTCCATGGGCGCACCGGCGGCGAGAACGACGTCTCCCACGCGGAGCTTGGAGCTGTCTCCCAGCGTGGCGGGCGTGAGGCCGGTGGCGTCGATCTTGATGAGGGCGACGTCGGTGAGGGGGTCCGTGCCGATCACGGTGGCCTTGTAGGTCTTGGTGGCGCCGTTGATGTCCACGGAGACCTCGATCTTTTTGGCTTCAGCCACCACGTGGTTGTTGGTGATGATGTAGCCGTCGGCGGTGATGATCATGCCGGAGCCGACACCGCGCTCCTGGTGGGCATCGTCGTCGGCGGGCGGTTGCTGCGGCTGGGGGCGCTGGGGCTGGCCGCGGCGGCGGGGAGCGGGCGCGGGCTCGTCGTCCTCATTCATGCCGCCGCCGAAGGGGTCCGAGCCGCCGGGGGCTCCGAAGAAGCGGTAGAAGAAGGGGCGGAGCTGCGGCGGGATCTGCTCCACGTCCGGGGTCTTGATGGGCGTGGAGGAGTAGATGGTGACCACGCTGGGGAGGATTTTATCCACCACGCTGGCGTAGCTCATCTGGAGCTGGCCGTTGTTGGGCAGGGGGCTGGTGTCCGTGATGATTTTCCCTGCGAACTGGGCAGGAGGCGGCCCCTTCGTGTCTGAAGGTGGCAGCAGGGGCGGCGGGGTGACAGGCTGCTGATTCGCGGCCGGCTGCACCGCAGGCTGCTGAGCCTGGAGGCCGGGCAGGCCTGACGCCAGCATGCCGGCGCAGGTAAACGCGATGCAGAAGCGAGGGTGGGTCTTCATGGAGTGTTTTTTGGGGTTGGGATTTTTCAGCGGTTCTTTGAGGAGCGCCTCATTCTCAGACGTAGTGACGGAGGGAATGTTGAACATATTTGCACGAAAGAAAGGGACTCTTTCTCCTGCAAACCCCCGAGACGAAGGACGGGCGGGGCAGGGTCAGGGGCTGTCTGGTACTACGGCGCTCGCGCCCGGATGAGCGGCGATAATCGTGAAGCGGCGGGAGGAAGCGGGGATTTCCAACGCAAACAGCGGGACGGCACCGGACGCAGGGTGAGTGTGTTTGGCGTCGGGAAAATGGCGGCATCCCACCGCTCATTTCTTCCGATCCACGCAGCGCTTCCGGCAGGAGAGGGATCATCCTGATCCCTCAAACGCTGGCGAAGGCAGCAGCGCGAGCGGACACGCAAGCCGCACTTTGCCAGCGCGGGACGGAGAGCGTGTGCGGAGCGTGAGGGACCAGGATGGTCCCACTCCTTCCAAGCCGCCCGACTGCGAGGGAGGGCGTACGCCAGGGAGCCTGCCACACGCTGATGGACGGGCGGGCTGTCGCCACGCCCATCCTACGAGTGCTTACTTCCGCGCTTCCGCGAGGGCCTTGTCCATCACTTCCTTGAGGGTGACCTCGGCGCCGCCGCGGCGTTTGCTCTCGTCGGCGGCTTCCATGAAGGCGTAGATTTCCAAGGTTTCGTCCGGCTCCACGGGAGCCACGCCGGTGCGGAAGAAATGCACGATGGAGTAAAGCAGGGGATCGTAGCCGTCGTAGGTGCCGATGTCGGCTTCGCCTTTTTCACCGATGGCCTTGCCGCCGTAGCCTTTGGACTCGGTGAAGGTGCCGGTGCGGCCGCCTTCCCAGGTGCCGGTGACGGTGATGCGGGCGACGGTTTCCTTGGTCTCCTTTTTGGTGACTTTGTCCACGGTGGTGACTTCCTCCATGACGGTGCCGCGCTTCACGCTTTTGCAGCCGGTGCCCATGACGGTGAAGAGGGACTCCACGCCGTGGATGCCATACCAGAAGAGATCCGGGTGGTGGGGCTCCAGGCTGGCGGGGCTCTTGGTGCTGGCCTGCTTCACCTTGCCGATGCTGCCGCCGCGCACGGCCTGGGTTCCTTTGCCAAAGCGCAGGGAGGAGGAGGAGAACACCGGAATGCTGGCCTTCTTGGAGGCATCGAGAATCTTGATGGCATCGACGAGGGTGCCCGCGATGGGTTTGTCGATGAAGACAGGCTTGTGTGCCTCGATGCAGGGCAGCACCTGCTCCAGATGCACGCGGCCGTCGTTCGATTCCAGGAAGACGACGTCCACCTTGTCCAGCAGGTCATGGATGCTGGGGACGATCTCCACGCCCATGGCTTTCACTTTTTCCGTGTACTCCGGCACGCGCTCCGTGCTGGAGGGGATGTCCTTGGAGCCCTGTGCATACGCGGCCACAAGGCGCACGCCCATGACCTCCGGCTTCTGCGGGTTGGCGTTCAGCGTCTTGGTGAAGGCCAGCACGTGGGAGGTGTCCAGACCGATGATGCCGGCACGGATGTGCTGGGCGCTGGCGTGGGAGGAGAGCAGCGCGAGTGCGCCGACGACGAAGAGCAGGGAGCGAATCATGGCGCAGGACTACGCGGCGCAGGGTGCGGCCTTTCGTGATGGTTTGGCGCGCAAACCAGGCTGTGCAGGAGAAAGCGCTGCCACAAAGCACAAAAGCACGGAAACAGGTGCGAAAAGTAGCCTTGTTGCTGTGCAACAAGGAATCGC
The DNA here is from genome assembly GCA_017301975.1 of Verrucomicrobiota bacterium. Lineage (GTDB taxonomy): Bacteria > Verrucomicrobiota > Verrucomicrobiia > Verrucomicrobiales > Verrucomicrobiaceae > Prosthecobacter. Next base: position 272,502 of record JAFLEI010000003.1, on the reverse strand, counting down.
TCCGCCAGGGATGCGGTTCACAGCATACGGGGCTGCTGGTGTTTGCGGCAGCTCTCCCCTGTTCCGCAGGAACAGGGCTACTTCACGCCCACGCAATACACCGCCTTGTTGCTGCGCAGAATCAGCAAGTCGCCGCTTACGGCGGGGGTGCCGTTGAAGTGGGTGGTGTCGCTGGCGAATTCGTTGGTGCTGAGCAGTTCGTACTTCGGCTTGGCGGCGAGAACGAAGGTGCCGTTGCGGCGGGAGACGCAGATGAGCTTGTCGCCGATGAGCACGGGGGAGGCGTAGAAGGGCTTGCCACCGCCGCGTGAGCCCATGGTGGTGCGCTCGCGGTAGACGTCCTTGCCGGTCTGGGCGTCAATGCAGAGGGCGAATCCCTGATCGTTGATGACGTAGAGGTGGCCGTCTTTGAGAATGGGCGTGGGGACGTAGGTGCTGGAGCTGCTGTCCCACAGGATGGCGCCGGGGCCGAGATCGCCTTTGCCGCCCAGCTTGATGGCGGTGCTGCGCGTGGCAGGGAAGCCGCCGAAGACATAGACGGTGCTGCCGCCGGGGACCAGGCAGGGGGAAACATTGCCCGTGAGTCCGTGCGTGGCATACCAGCGCAGTTTGCCGGTCTCTGGATTCATGCCCCACAGCTCCTGCGGCACGGCGAGCACGAGATCCTCCACGCCATCGCGCTTGAGGATGTTCGGCGTGCCATAGGCCATGCCGAAATCGCCCTCGGCTTTCCACACGATTTTGCCGGTGGTTTTATCGAGGCCGAAGATCGTCTGGCTCTCATCGTTGGCGTTCACGATGAGCAGGTTTCCATGGATGATCGGGCTCGCGGCGGAACCCCAGCGCCGCTGGCCGGAACGGGTGCCGCAGGAGGTCTGCCAGAGCTGCTTGCCTTGGAGGTCAAACGCCAGTGCGCCGCTCTTGCCGAAGAACACGTACACGCGCTCGCCATCGGTGACGGGCGTGTGGGTGGCGTAACCGTGCTCGGTGATGAAGCCGGTGAAGGGATCTTCCGCTGCCGCGCTGGGCACCTGGGCATCCCACAGCACTTTGCCATCCGCACGGCTGAGGCAGAGGAGATGCCGCACGAGCTTGCGCAGGTTGTCCGCGCCGGGCTTGTCTCCATAGCCGGTCCAGCAGGTGACGAAGACCTTGTCTCCGGAGACGATGGGGCTGGAGGCGCCGGGGCCGGGCATGTCGGCTTTCCAGAGCAGGTTTTCCGTGTCGCTCCATTTCAGCGGCACCTTGGATTCCGCGACGATGGCCGCCCCCGTGGGCCCAAGGAAACGCGGCCAGTCATTGCCAGCAGCCAGGAGAAGCGTGGGCGTGACAAGTGCGAACGTGAGGACGGAGGCGAAGGCGCGGGAGAGCAATTTCATGCGGGCAAGGATAACCCGAAGGGCGGCGCAAAGTTACACCGGGAATTGCAGGATTCCGCCTCCGAACCGGGCCGCGCTACTCCTTTGTCACGGCTTCGTCCACATTCAGCAGCATGAGGCAGAGGCTCGTCCATGCGGCGTGCTCGGTGGCAGCAATGGATTCATCCCGCTTCGACTCACCCACCGCCAGCAGCTTCAACGCCGCCGCGCGATCCGCCGACTGCTGCTGCCGCAATTTGCCAAGCTGCGCCTTCAGCAGCGCCGCCTCGGCATTCGAGGGCTCACGGCACATCACCCGGAGAAACGCCTGAGCAAGCGCCGCATCCTCATTGCCACGGCTGGCCAGCAGCACGCGCTGCGCCAGCGCACGGGCGGCTTCCACGTAGGTCACGTCGTTCAAGGTGACCAGTGCCTGCAGCGGCGTATTGGTCCGCGTGGCTTTGATCACGCAGGTCTGCCGCGCAGAGTTGTCGAACAGCATGGTGGGGCCCACGATGCGCCGCCAGAAGATGTACAAGGTGCGGCGGTAGAGCGCATCGCCATGATCCTGCACGTAGCTCTTTTTGCCAAAGGTCGCCTCCTCCCAGATGCCCTCGGGCTGGTAGGGCTTTACCGATGGGCCGCCCAGCTTGTCCTGCAGCAGGCCGGAGACAAACAAGGCCTGGTCCCGCAACATCCATGACGGCATGCGAAAGCGCGGACCACGTGCGAGATAGCGGTTCTCAGGATCAACCTGCGCGTCTTTGATTTTCGATGACTGCTGGTACGTCTCGCTCGTCACGATCAGCCTCATCAGCGCCTTCACATCCCAGCCGCTGTCGATGAACTCGGAGGCCAGCCAGTCGAGCAGTTCGCGCTGCGGCGGCTCCTCGCCCTGCAAACCGAAATCCTCCGCCGTCTTCACCAGACCGACGCCGAAGAAGGCCTGCCAGAAGCGGTTTACGGTAACGCGAGCGGTGAGCGGGTTGTCACGGCTCACGATCCATTGCGCGAGGCCCAGGCGGTTGCGCGGTGCGTCAGGCTTCATCGCGGGCAGGCTCGCGGGCACGTTGAAGCTCACCCTCGTGGTGCTGGGTTTGTCATAAGCGCCCTTTTCCAGCACAAAGGTCTCACGCACCTTGGGCGTGGTGTCCATGACCATCACCTTGGTCACGGCGCTGGTGGCTGAAACACGCGCACGCACGGCGGCAAGGAGCTTTTGCAGCAGCTTCGTGTAGGCGACGTCCTTGTCTTTGAAGTAATTCACCGCCTCCAGCAGCGGGTCCACGCCCCGGTTCTTCGGCTCCGTCTTGGCGATGTAGCTCGGCAGGTTTCCCGGCAGCTTGACGGCATCGGATTCCGTCAGCGGTTTGCCTGCGGGGCGCGGCCATTTCGTCAGTTCAAATGCCTCCACTTCCGTTGCGACTTGCTTCACCTTTTCCGTGGTCGTCTTCACGCGTTCGAGTTCGGCAGGCGTGGACATGTCCATCGCCGGAGCCGCCTGCCCGCTGCGGCCGATGCCGTCCTCGCTCGTCTGGTTGAAGACATCGTAGAGGCCGTAGTAGTCGCGCATCGTCAGCGGATCGAATTTGTGATCGTGGCACTTCGAGCAGCCCATCGTCAGCCCCAGCCACACGGTGCTGGTGGTCTCCACGCGGTCCATCACGTTTTCCACGCGCGTCTCTTCGGCGATGCGGCCGCCCTCGCCGTTGATCATGTGGTTGCGGTTGAAGCCGGTGGCCAGCTTTTGCTCCGGCGTGGCATCCGGCAGCAGATCGCCTGCGAGCTGCCAGATCGTGAACTGGTCATAGGGCATGTTTTCATTGATGGCCTTCACCACCCAGTCACGCCACGGCCACATGGTGCGCTCCGGATCGCCCTGGTAGCCGTTGGTGTCCGCATAGCGCGCCGCGTCCAGCCAGTCCCAGGCCCAGCGCTCGCCGAAGCGGGGTGAATTCAGCAGACGCGCCAGGGCTTTGTCATACGGCTCTTTCAGTTCGTCCAATGTCGGCGGCAGGCCGGTGAGATCCAGCGAGACACGGCGCAGCAGAGCCGCCGCATCGGCCTTGGGGGAGGGCTTCATCCCCTTCTCTGCCAGCTTTGCCCTTACGAAAGCATCGATGGGATGCTTGGCACCCACGTCCGGCAGCTTGGGTCGTTCAATTCGCTTGAAGGCCCAGTGCGTGCCCCACTTCGCCCCTTCGTCGATCCACTGCTTGAGCAATTGCTTCTGCGCCGCCGTCAGCGTGCGGTTGCTCTTGGGCGTGGGCATCACCTCATCCGGGTCCGTGCTGAAGATGCGTTCGATCAGGGAGCTCTCGTGGCTCTTGCCCGGAAGGATGGCCGCCACGCCGTCCTTCACCGCCTTGGCCTCCTTTTCCACGTCCAGCCTCAGGTCGCCTTTGCGCTTATTCGCATCCGGGCCGTGGCAGAAGTAGCATTTGTCCGAAAGGATCGGCTGGATGTCGCGCGAGAAATCGATCGCCACCGCAGGCAGGGCGGCGCTGGCAAGGAGGAAAACGCAAAAGACACGCATGGTGGGACGAAATGAGCATACGATGTCCGCAGCTTCAGTATTGCCAAACACGCATGGCAGATCCTAGCATGCGGAAATGCACATCCCGACCCTCATTGAGCACAAGCGCGACGGCGGCGTGCTCACGCGCGAGGAGATCCACTTCGTCATCTCCGCCTTCACTCGCGGGGACATGCCGGAGTACCAGATGAGCGCCCTGGCGATGGCGATCTTTTTCCGCGACATGACGACGGAGGAAACCGCCGCGCTCACCGAGGCCATGCTGCACAGCGGCAGCATGCTGCTGTGGAACGACCACGACCCCATGCGCGTGGACAAGCACAGCACCGGCGGCATTGGCGACAAGACCTCGCTCATTCTCGCTCCACTCCTCGCCTGCGACAACGTATGGGTACCGATGATTTCGGGACGTGGGCTCGGCATCACGGGCGGCACCTTGGACAAACTGGAGAGCATCCCCGGCTTTCGCACACAGCTCAACGAGGTGGAGATTCACAACGTCATCGACCGCATCGGCTGCGTGATGGTCGGCCAGACCGCCGGCATCTGCCCGGCGGACAAAAAGCTCTACGCCCTGCGCGATGTCACCGGCACCGTGCCGAGCGTGCCGCTCATCACCGCGAGCATCATGAGCAAAAAGCTCGCCGAAGGTCTGAACCGCCTCGTGCTGGATGTGAAGTGGGGCAGCGGTGCCTTCATGAAGACGCAGGAAGAGGCGCACCGTCTGGCAGACAGCCTCGTCACCGTCGGCCAGGCCATGGGCGTGCGCTCCAGCGTGCGGCTCAGCGAGATGAACGAGCCCACAGGCGAATCCGCCGGCAATGCGCTGGAAGTCGCCGAATGCGTGCGCTGCCTCAAAGGCGAAGGCCCGCAGGACCTGGAGGACATCGTGCTCGATCTCGCCTCCGCCGTTTCCATTTCACCCCGCTCCGATCTCGCCGCCATGCTGCACCGTGGCGATGCGTGGCGGAAGTTTCAAAAGATGGTGCAGGCTCAGGGAGGTAACGTGGACGCCCTGGAGCGGATGGCCACCGTGCACCGCGCCCCCTTCATCGGCGAACTCAAGGCCGACGCCAGCGGCACCCTCATGCGCATGGATGCAGGCGGCATCGGCCAGGCCGTGCTGGAACTCGGTGCTGGACGCGCCAAAGCGAGTGATCCCATCGACTACGCCGTGGGCTGCGATCAGATTGCCAAGACCGGCACGCAGGTGCATGAAGGCGATGTGCTGCTGCGCGTGCATGCGCGGACGAAGGGCGCGCTGTTTCGCACGCTCGACATTTTGGGCGAGCACATTACGATCCGCTGAAGCTGACAGCTCATGTTTACCGATTCCTCAACCGCTCCCGGTCCATCCATCTCCAAACTGAAGCGGCTGACACTGGCGGTTGTGCTCGTGGTATGCGTGCTCGCAGCCTCCCTTTATTCCATCTCCACCAAGCGGCAGATGGGACTGATGGGCGGCATGGCCGAGGAATATCTGGAGCTCGCCATCAATCTTCACCGGACGGGAAATTTCCAAACCTCCCAGGGTGCCAGCCAGCCTTTCCTGCTGCGTCCGCCCGGTTATGTGGAGTTTTTGAACCTGATCTTTACAGGCGGTCGGCTGAAGCTCCAAAATCATGTCTTCACCTCGCAGGCGGAGGTGCAGGCGGAGGAGCGGAAGATGTTCATGCTGATCTATGTGAGCCAGTGCTGCCTTCTCGCGGCATCGTCACTGGTTTTGTTTCTGCACCTGGGACGGCTGATCCAGACTGCCGGCGCCTTTTTCCTGGCGCTGGCCTTTGGCATCAATCCTTACATGGTCGTGTACGTGGGGCTGGTTCATTATGAGATGCTGCACCTCTTTTTGCTCCTGCTTTCCACCTGGCTCCTGCACAGCGCCTTCGTCAGGCAGGACGGGCGAGTGAAGCAGGTCTTGTGGCTTTCAGCGGGTGCGTGCTGGGGCTGCGCGACGCTGGTGCGCCCTGTCTCATTGATCCTGCCCGGCATTCTTGCGGCTGCCATGGCCTGGCAGTTCAGGGGCAGCCTGAAAAAACAGGCGGTGCACTGGCTGCTGTTTGTGCTGGCGTTCGCCGGGGTGATCGCGCCCTGGACCTGGCGGAATTATCAGGTCGCGCACCGGATCATTCCGGTGAACGCCCAGGCTGGCGTGGCATTTTGGGGCAGCTCAAGCCATGTGCTGGAACTGGATGACAACCACTACCGCTGGACGGACACCTGGATGCCCGAAGGCCAGAAGATTTACGCCAAGGTGACGGGCCAGCCCTCCTTCACCCTGCCTGGATATGTGAACCACAACCTGCAACTGGAGGATGCCTTCTCGGCCAGCTTCAGAGCCAATCTGATGGCAAAGCCCGGCGTTTACCTCACGAACCTGGGGCGCAATTTCATCCTGATGACATGCGGGTTTAACTCGGTTTTTGTGAAGCTGTTCCAGCATCTGCAGGTGAGCGACGAGCCCTTGAACATCCGCTGTCTCGCGACCGGAGCCCCTCAGGACTTCCACCCCGCAGCGGCGTCCGACGCCTGCCGGATGCTCATGCATGCGCTCACACTGGCCGCCTATGCGGGGCTGGCCTTTGGCTGCCTGCGGCGGGATCCCGGCCTCACAGCCCCATTGTGCGGATTCATGGCGGTGGTTCTGGCACATGTTATTTCCTACTCGGACCTGATGTATTATTACAGCAGGGTCCCCTTCCTCTTTCTCTTTGCCGCATTGCTCATCCGGCAGGCGGGCAATCTGCCCGCCCGTCTTTCCAAGGCAGCCGCCGTGTGGCTGCCCGCCGCATTCATGCTCTGCACGGCATGGCTGTACCGGATGGTGTTCGTGGCTTGATCTTCATTTAACCACCCGCTGAACAATGAACCGCCGCCGCTTTCTCCAGTCCACCACCGCCGCCGCAGCCACTTCCGCCCTGCTGCATGAATCCGCCCAGGCCGCGCCGCCTGCGACGCGCATCATCGACACGCACACGCATTTCTATGATCCCACCCGTCCCGGCGGAGTGCCGTGGCCGGGCAAGGGCTCCCCGCTCTACCGCACCGTGCTGCCCGCCGACTGGCTCGCCGTGGCAGCGCCTCATGGTGTCAAAGAAACCGTCGTCGTGGAAGCCAGCCCGCTGGTGGAGGACAACCAGTGGATTCTCGATCTGGCAGCGAAAGAGAAGAGCATCGTGGGATTTGTAGGCCATCTCGATCCGGGCGCGGAGTTTGCAGGCCATCTGGAGCGCTTTGCCGCGAATCCCATCTTTCGCGGCGTGCGCTGGAGCGGTGCTCATTTGCAGGACACAGCGAAGCAGGAGGCCGTGCTCGCCGGTGCGCGGGAGCTGGCCAAGCATGGCCTGGAGCTCGATTTGAACGGCTCGCCCGCCTATCTGCCTCACGCCGCGAAACTCGCTGCCGACGTACCCGACCTGCGCGTCCTCATCAACCACCTCGGCGCTTCGGGCGATCCCCAGTCACTGCGTCCTGAGTGGAAGGAAAACACCCGCATCGTGGCGAAGCAGCCGAACACCTTCATGAAGGTCTCCGCCCTCGTCGAGCAGGTGAAGTGCGAGTACGGCAAGGCTCCGAGCGATACCTCCTACTACCTCCCCATTCTCGACCACCTCTGGGAAACCTTTGGCCCCGACCGCCTCATCTACGGCAGCGACTGGCCCGTCTCCGACAAAGGCGCGCCGTATGCCGTCGTCTTCAAAATCGTCGATGAGTACTTCCGCAGCAAAGGAAGCGAGGCCTGCGAGAAGTATTTCTGGAAGAATTCGCTGGCGGCGTATCGGTGGATGGAAAGAAAATAACCCACCTGTACTGCATACATGTTGCAGATTGACCCAAGAGAAGAGGCACCTTACAATATACCCGTGAGTACCCAGACAGCCTTTCATCGTGGTGTGCATCCGCTTCTCAGTCTTCTGCTTCCCGGCAAGGAGGAAGCAGTGCTGGCTGCGCAGCCAGACCAGGCCTTGCGTGACCGCATCGAAGAACTCGCGGGCAAGTCCACCGAGGGGGCGCTGACCTCAGATGAGCGCGACGAATATGAGGGCTACATACAAGCCAACAAGTTTGTGGCCACACTGCGCCGACAGGCCCGCAAAATGCAATCTGAGAAAGCATCGTGACGGAAGCTGCGAAAGCATTCGTGCGGCAGCGAGCGGGCCTACGCTGTGAATACTGCGGTCTGCATCAGGACGACTCTCCCCTGGCCGCTCTCCATATTGAGCACATCCGTCCACGAAAACACGGCGGCACCGACGATCCTGACAATCTCAGCCTCGCATGCATTGACTGCAATTTGCATAAAGGGCCCAATCTGACAGGCATTGATCCTTCGACAGGAGCAGTCACCGAACTGTTTCATCCTCGCCAGCAAAACTGGAATGATCACTTCGCGTGGAAGGGCATTCATCTCATCGGTAAAACGGCAGTCGGGCGAACCACCATCCAAGTTCTAAACATGAACTCTCCTGATCAGTTAGATCTTCGAGCCGCCGAATAGCCATCCCCCCCATGCGCCTCGTCCTCCAACGCGTCTCCTCCGCCTCCGTCACCGTCGATGACACGATCACCGGCCAGATCGGCGGCGGCTTCATGATCCTTGCGGGCATTGAGCACGAAGACACGCCCGACGACCTCGCCTGGCTGGTGCAAAAGGTCACCCAGATGCGCGTTTTTGGCGATGAGGAGGGCAAGATGAACCTCAGCGTGAAGGACATCGGCGGCGAGCTGCTGGTGGTCAGCCAGTTCACGCTGCATGCCAGCACCAAAAAGGGCAACCGCCCCAGCTTCATCCGTGCCGCACGCCCTGAGGTCGCTATCCCGCTCTATCAGCAGTTTCTGGCGCTGCTGGAGGCCGAGATGGGCAGGCCTGTGGCGCGCGGCATCTTCGGGGCGGACATGAAGGTGGCGCTGGTGAACGACGGTCCGGTGACGATCTGCATCGATTCCCGGGCGAGGGAGTGAAAGCAGCGCTGTTCCTGCGGAACAGGGGTGCGCGCCGCAACGGTATAACGCAGGAGGACTACCGCGCACTGTGGACGCGGCGAAGGCTCTTCCTTGTTGCGCAGCAACAAGGCTACCAAACAAAAAGAGAGGCGGACCGAAGTCCGCCCCTCTCCTTGGGTTTTCCAGGTTTTGGGGGTTTGGAAATTTAGGCGAGACGTGGCTTCACCAGCGTCTCGAGGCGGTTCACGCCGCGACGAATACGAGCTTTGATCGTGCCAAGAGGCTCATGCAAACGCTCGGCTACTTCGGCCTGGGTCAGGCCGGTGAAGTAGGTCAGCTCAATGGCTTCGCGCTGATCCTGCGTGAGGCGGGATACGGCGCTGTGGAGGATGGTGTCGCGCTCCTTGAACTCGAGGTTTTCGTGACCGGAGGGTTCGAATTCGAACTGGTCCTTCTTGTTCTCGTTTTCGAAATCGTCGTTCAGGCGGGAGCGGCGCTGCTTGGAGCGGATGCGGTCGATGGCACGGTTGCGAGCCAAAGTCGTCAGCCAGGTGAGCGGCTTGCCTTTGCGGGGTTCGTAGAGGTGGGCCTTGTTCCAGACCTGTACGAGAACCTCCTGCATGACGTCCTCCGTGTCGTGGTGGTCGTTCAAGACGTTCGAAATCGAGGCGAAAATGAGGCCGCTGTACTTTTTGTAGAAGGTCTGGAAGCTGGCGGAATCGCGTTCCGAGATGCGCTTCAGCAGGCGGATGTCTTCGACGACATTGGGGTCAACCTCAGGGGAATGTTCAGTCGTGTTCATGATGATTGGTTTTACCTGACAGGGGTGAATAATTGCGACAAAACCGGCTTCGTCAAAGATTTGTTTTGATTTTGTCTAACATAATGACCGAGTTTGTCTAACTTTTGCCAATTACCGAGACTACATGGTAATCACATACTGGTATGACGGATCGAGCATTGTTTTATTCCCACTGAATCTGAACGCCACCCGAAAGCCGGTGGCTCTTGAGTGCACGTCACAAGAGCGCATCCATGGATCGGCGCGCGAGAAGGATCTGGATGGTGGAATCAATCCGGGAGTCGTGTGCCCCCTATTTGGCCTTTTTACCCACTGCCTTTTTGGGCGGGCCTTTGGCCTGCACCCCGCGCCCGTTGGGCTCGGCGGGGTCAAAGGCAGGGTTTTTCGTGGGCATCACCGCGCCCACGTCCTTGCGCCAGGCCTCCAGTTCTTTGAGCATGGCCTGCACCCGCTGCGGCTCCTGCGCGGCGAGGTTTTTCGTCTCGCCGAGGTCGTCCTTCAGATTGAAAAGCTCGGGCTGGTCCTGCTCATACCACTGGATGAGCTTCCAGTCGCCCTGGCGCATGGCGGCTCCGGGTGCGCCGCCCTGATTGCCATAGTGTGGATAGTGCCAGAAGAGCGCTCGGTCGGGCAGGCTGCCCTTCCCCTCCAGCAGGGGGCGCAGGCTCACGCCGTCGATCTTGGCGGCGGGCTGGCTGCCGGTCACGTCTGCCAGCGTGGCAAAGTAGTCGGGGCTGCACACGGGCGTGGTCACCTCCGCGCCCGGCTTCACCACGCCGGGCCAGCGGACGATGAGGGGCTCGCGGATGCCGCCCTCATAGAGCCAGCCTTTGCCGCCGCGCAGGGGGAGATTGGACGTGGGGGAGCCCTCGCTGGTGCTCAGGCCGCCGTTGTCCGAGGTGAAAATGATGATCGTGTTTTTGGCGAGGCCCAGTTCGTCGAGTTTGGACAAAACCTTGCCCACGGCGGCGTCCATCGCCTCCACCATGCCGGCATACACCGCGTGCTCCTGCACCAGGCGCACATCTCGCGGCTCCTCGCGGCCAAACTTGGGCTCCAGCCCCAGCTTCTGGCGCTTGGCCTCATACTTGGCCTGCAAATCCGGGCGCGATTGGAGAGGCGTGTGCACGGAGTAGAAGGAGAAGAAGGTGAAAAAGGGCTCCGCTTTGTGCGCCTCGATGAACTTGCAGGCCTCCGTGGCGAGGCGGTCCGGCAGGTGCTCGCCGGGCGGGCCGTCGGGCAGGCGCGGGTTGTCATAGGGCACGAAGTACTTGCCACGGCCATAGGGGCCGCCGCGGTCAACGCCGCCCATGTTCACATCGTAGCCCTGGTTCTTCGGCCAGAAGCCCTCGGGGCCGAGGTGCCACTTGCCGGCGAAAAAGGTGGCGTAGCCGGCGCTCTTCATGAGCTCACCCAGCGTCACCTCCTCATGCGCCAGGCGGTCCGAATACGGCGCAGGCAGCAGCAGCGTGTTGCGCTTCCAGCCCTCCGGCTTCAGCGGAGAGCCGATGTAGTCGGTGATGCCCGTGCGCTGCGGCCAGCGCCCCGTCTGCACGGCAGCGCGCGTGGGAGAGCACACCGGGCATGCCGCGTAGGCATCGGTGAAACGTGCGCCCTGCTTGGCCAGACCGTCGATGTGGGGCGTCTCATAGAAGGTGCTTCCGTAGCAGCCGATATCGCGCTGCCCCAGATCATCCACGAGGAAGAACACGACATTGGGCCTCTCGGCGGCGGAGAGTGCCGTGGCAAAGGTGGCGGCCAGAAACAGGAATTTCCAAAACATAGGCCCGAGTGAACGCCACGCACGCGGCCGACCTTGCCCGCAAAAAGCCCTGTTTCTCCCCCCGCCTTTCCCCCTTGCACGCGGGCCGAATCCGCCGACTCTACGCGCCCTTTTTCCGCCATGATCCCCAACGCCTACCGTTCCCTTCACTGCAACGCCGTCCGCTCAGAGCACATCGGCCAGACCGTCACCCTGTGTGGCTGGGTGAATTCGGCTCGCGACCATGGCGGCGTCATCTTCATCGACCTGCGTGACCGCGAAGGCCTGACTCAGGTGGTGTTCCGCCCGGAAGAAAACGCTGAACTGGCCGCGCAGAGCCATCACCTGCGTGATGAAGACGTGCTGCAGGTCACCGGCAAGGTGGCCGCACGCCTCACGGGCACGGAAAACTCCAAGCTCGGCACCGGCGATGTCGAAATCGTCGCCACGGAATTCAAAATCCTCAACAAGGCCGACGTGCTGCCCTTCCAGCTCGACCGTGAGCTGTCCAACGAAGACATGCGGATGAAGTACCGCTACCTGGACCTGCGCCGCGAGCGCATGAACAAGAACATCCGCACGCGCCACAAGATCACCAACACCGCGCGCAACTACCTCGACGCCGCCGGCTTCATCGAGGTCGAAACCCCGATTCTGAGCAATCCGACACCGGAAGGCGCGCGCGACTTCCTGGTGCCTGCCCGCTTGAACCCCGGCCGCTTCTACGCGCTGCCGCAGGCCCCGCAGCAGTACAAGCAGCTCATGATGGTGGCCGGACTGGAGCGCTACTTTCAAATTGCCCGCTGCTTCCGCGATGAAGACCTTCGTGCCGACCGCCAGCCCGAGTTCACGCAGATCGACATCGAAGCCAGCTTCATCGAGCGCGAGGACATCCTGAACCTCGTCGAAGGTTTGCTCGTGAGCATGTTCAAGGCCGGCACCGGACGCGACATCCCCTCGCCCTTTCCGCGCATGACGTATCAGGAAGCCATGGACCGCTACGGCTCCGACAAGCCAGACACGCGCTACGGCAATGAGATCGTGGACATGGCCGATGTCTTCGCGAACAGCGGCTTCAAAATCTTCCGCAGCACCATTGAAAACGGTGGCGTCGTGCGTGCCATCAACGCCAAGGGCTTCGCCGGCATCACCACGGGTCAGATGATCCGTCTGAACGAGATCGCCACGCAGGCAGGTATGAAAGTGAAGCAGCTCGCCTTCATCAAGGTGGAGCGTGATGCCAACGGCGTGCTCGAATACAAGAGCCCGCTCTGGAAGTTCTTCAGCGAAGACGAGCAGAAGGCCCTCATAGCCAAGCTCGGCGTCGTGGAAAACGACATCGTGTTCTTCTACGCCGGCACCTGGCAGGAAGCCTGCGACATCCTCGGCCGCGTGCGCGTCGAGATCGCCAACATGACCGCGCTGACCAAGGACAGCACCGCCTTCAACTTCCTCTGGGTCGTTGATTTCCCATTGCTGGCCCAGGATGCCGAAACGCAGAGCTGGGTGGCCGTGCATCATCCCTTCACCCGTCCGAAGACCGAGGACATTCCGCTCATGGACGCCGGTGAATACGGCAAGGTGCGCGCTGAAGCCTACGACGTGGTCCTCAACGGCTACGAACTCGGCGGCGGCTCCATCCGAATTCACGAGAAGGATCTGCAGGCCAAGATGTTCAGCGTTCTCGGCGTGAACGAAGAAGAGCAGGCCCACAAGTTCGGCCATCTGCTCGACGCCTTCCGCTTCGGTGCGCCGCCCCACGGCGGCCTTGCCCTGGGTCTGGACCGCATCGCCATGCTTGTCAGCGGAGAGGAAAGCATCCGCGAAGTCATCGCCTTCCCGAAGAACAACAGGGGCAGCGACTTGATGACCGACAGCCCGACGAACATCGACTTCAAGACCCTGCGCGAAATCTACATCCAGAGCACCTGGAAGGAGAAGAAGCCGGAGACTGCCGCTGCCGCTGCCGCTGCCGCTGCTGCTGCGCCGGTGGCGTAAAGTTCCCTTTGTTGCTGTGCAACGCGAGATCCCCTGTTCCGCAAGGACAGGGGATTTTTATTTTCTCAGCGCCGCCATCAGCGAGTCCATTTCCTCGCGCACCGTATCCGCATCACTGACCGTCTGCGCGATCTCCGCTCTCACGGCCTCGCGGAAGCGTTTCCGCAGGCGATGCACGGCCACTTTGATGGCGTCGATGCTCATGCCGAGTTTCGTGGCCACCGCGCTTTGCGGTGTCGCATCGGCTTCTGCTGTCAGCCACGGTTTCAGTACCTCAAAGTGCTCTGACTTGCCTTCGTCCCGCATCTCGGACTCCAAACGTGCCAGCGCACGCGCGAGCAAGGTCAGCGCCCATTGGCGGTCAAAGGCTGCATCCGGTGCTTCAGTGCGCGTATCGGCGATTTGCAGGCCCGCACCTGTCGTGTCGGACTCGCCGTCGATCACCGCATGGATCTGGCCACCGCCGCGCTTGGCCGCTTGATCATGAATTCGTTGATTGGCGGCGAATCGTTTCAAGACCATGAGCAGGTAGCTGCGAAATTTCCCACGCAAAGGATCGGCCCCGTCAATGGTCCCGCCCGCGAGCAGCTTGGCGAAGAAGTCATGCGCCAGATCCCGCGCCACATCCTCCGCACGCCCGTCACGCCGCAGAAACGCCATCACGGGTGCGTAGTAGGCCTCGCACAATTCACTGAGCGCCACCTTCGCGTGTGCATCCTCGCCACGAGAACGTGAGACGAGCGTCCAACGGGTGTCGTGGAAGGAGGAGGTCATGGGAGGGGAGGAATGACGATGTTTTTAAACACCACTTTTCTGATCGCTCGCCACCTGATCTGAAAAAACTCGACTGCGGACAATGGAACTTGGAAGTTCACGCTTTCAAGGCGCTCCTCCACCCATTTGCCAAGCAAGCTCCCTTCATAAGAACCGATTTTTTGTCCTGCCTTGAGCGCCGCAAAGCAGTCTACTTGTCTCTGCTGGGCTCTTTCGTTGTTCCAGGAAACAAATGCATGACCGCTCTTGTCGTTTCCAGTGGCGGAGACATACCCAGACAGGCCTTTTCGCAACATTTCCTCTCCTTGAAACTCGGGGCCGATCTTGTTGGCGAGTTCCCAGGGGCCAAGGCTGTAGTTCACTTCCACATCGACACTGTGAGGGAGGTGCCCTTTGCGACCAACCAGGAGAGTGCAACTGCGAAGAGGAAGCTGCTTAGGGGAAGAAAGCGCAGGGCCAGGTCTCCCATGGGCCGCCCAGACGGGCTTCCCGCTTTCATCCAGCAACTCCACATTCACCAGGCTTTTACCGTCAAAGTCTGGATGCGAAAGCCATAATTGCAGACGGCATTCGTCGCCCCCCTCTTTGCCAGAAGCATAAATTCTATCAGGCAAGGACTCAGACACCTCGCCAAGGGATTTGGCATCTTGCACAAGGTGGCCTTGGCTGTCGTAAACCTGCAGTGGCCATTCTTGCTGTGCCATCAGTTTCAACTGCACATATTTGAGTTCGGGCGGAATCAATGCATCCACATGGCGGGTTCCCTCCAGCACCTGGCAAAACGGAATCGAAGACGCAGTTTCCTCATCTTTAGCAGCACTCGCCACCGCACCCGGCGAATAATACGGAAACAGCATCTTCCCGATGATCTTGTCCCACGGCATGAAGAACTCCTCTGGGCTGCTGCCGCGTTTCAGCTGCAAGCCTTTGGGTTCGACAGTGACAACCCGTGCGAGCCAGGTCTGCCCGCTTTCATGCGCATAGGCAATGAGATCTCCTGCGACAAAGCCCGTGTTCAACCGCGATGCCAGCCACCAGCTGCCTTTGGCGACTCCCGGCTCGTTGCCATGAGGGATGGAATACGAGGCGCAGATGAAGGCTTTGATGAAGTAGCCCAGAACAAGCGCCGGGAGAATCTGTTCAATGTTCCGCACGAGCCGATGAGGCTTGATGGCGGGACGCCCCACAGGATGCCGGTGCATCCATACCAGTGTGGACACTACGGAGGCCGCCACCGCGACCAGCATGAGCGTGAAGGCGGCCCACGAATAGGCATCCTGATGACGCGGCAGTTGATAAAAACCCGCGATGCCCGCAGCAATGACGGCAAGCGACCAGCAAAAGAGATGCCTTCCAAAAACGGCGTTCACGTCATACCAGCGTTCATCAGAAACGAATGTGGAGGGCAGACGCACACCGTAAAACGAGTTCATCGGCACAAGGCGCAACCAGAGTGGCAGGCTGACGGCTGCAAGGATGCAGCCGGTGATTCCAATCGCGGACGCTATGAAGGTTTGCGCGGTCACACCTGTCTGGCCCGCACGTACCCAGTGGAGGGTCATCCAGATGAGAGACAGAAACAGCAGGACCGTTGCAGGCAGAAGCCAGAGCACGCGGGAGGGGCGCTCATGCCAAGCGGTCGGACGCTGGGCACCGCCCTGCGCTTCAAACTCGAGCTGCCTGCGCGCCCACCATGGCATGAGCACGGATGGGATCATCATTGGCAGCCAGATCCAGGTCGCCAGTACGCCGGTTTGATTGGTGACCCGCACCAGCCATAGCAGCAAGGGTGGCGCCTCCATGAGATTCTTCATCACATGAGGTGCATGAACCTGACCGCCCATGCCACTCACCAGCGCAAAAACCTGTCCGCCATACGCATGCACACCAGCCGCCAAACCTCCCGCAGCCTCCCAGCCCAAGGCCAGGCCGCCTGCAGATAAAAAGCCCACGCTCATGCCACCATAAGCCAGCAGCAAGGCCAGAGCGAATCCACCCCACGAGATCAGGCCAATGCTCATGCCACCAAGCGCAAAGACACCGACGGCCATGCCGCCACAGGCGAACAAGCCACGTGCATAGCCACCAAAGGCCACCACTCCCACGGCACGGTCTCCAAAGGCAAAGAAGCCGCGCGCTGTGCGCTTGCGCCCCGTCGTGGGATCAATGCCTGAGGTAATGTGCAGCAGAGGCCTGCCCAGCAGCGTGCGCTTGGACTTGTACTCAAAGCTGCTGAACCGCAGGGCCAGCGAGCGCCGCATCTGCGGCGGCATGGAGGCGATGCCTTCGATCTGCGTTTTGAACTCGCCCGCGCTCTGCTGGCGCATGGCGCGGTCTTTGGCCAGCGCACGAAAGACGACCTCGTCCATGTTGCCATTCACGGCGGATTTTTCGGAAGGTGCGGCAAAGCGGCCCAGCGGCAGCTCGCCGGTGAGCATCTCATAGAAGACCACGCCGAGGCTGTAGATGTCTGCACGGTGATCCACGCTGCCGGGCTGCTCGATCTGCTCCGGGGCCATGTAGGGCGCGGTGCCGAGCTTGGCTCCGCTTTGCGTGAGCATCATTCCGCCGTCGCCGTTTTCATCGAGGATCTTGGCGATGCCGAAGTCGGCGATCTTCACCCTGCCCTTCGTATCCAGCAGGATGTTCTCCGGCTTGATGTCGCGATGCAGCACGCCCTGGCTGTGGGCGTATTGCAGGGCTTCACACATCACGGGAATGATGTTCAGCGCCTGCTCCGGAGTGAAGCGGCCCGCACGCATGGCCTGGCGCAGGTTCACGCCATCCACGTATTCCATGATGAGGAAGCAGAAGCCGCCGCTCTCGCCAAAGTCATGCACGGTCACGATGTTGGGATGGCTGAGCCGTGCGAGCACGCGCCCCTCACGTGTGAAACGCTCCGCAAATCCCGGCGTGGCCGCGAGGGATTTGGGCAGCACCTTGAGCGCGACGACGCGGTCGAGCCGTGGCTGACGCGCACGAAACACCGCGCTCATGCCGCCGTGGCCGATGAGGTCGAGGATTTCGAGATCGGGAAACGCGGCGGCGATTTCCGCCAGTGAGGGAAGATCACGCGGAGACAGCGGCAGCGTGTCGGCACCGCCGTCCGTGGGCATGGCGGCAGCGGCCATCAGGTCGGCAGGGTTCAGCCCGTGGAAGGGATCTGAGGAGGGCGAAGATGAGTCCATGATACCAGCTGCTTGGGAAATGTGGCGGCGGAGGTTACACAGGATCTTGCAGCGCAGGCCAGAAACTTCATTCCGGGTCATGGAATCCCTTGTTGCGCAATTGGGGCGGCTCCGTCACACTCGCGGCCCAACCTCCCTCCAGCCTGACACCATGCGCCTGCTCGCGCTGCCAACCTTTTTCCTGATTCTCATGTCGATCTCCGGTTCGTCACACGCTGCCAGCGTCGAGTCTTC
The DNA here is from genome assembly GCA_017301975.1 of Verrucomicrobiota bacterium. Lineage (GTDB taxonomy): Bacteria > Verrucomicrobiota > Verrucomicrobiia > Verrucomicrobiales > Verrucomicrobiaceae > Prosthecobacter. Next base: position 254,906 of record JAFLEI010000003.1, on the reverse strand, counting down.
CGTCTGGGGGAAAACCCCTGCGGGCGGTGAGGTGAAGCTCTTCACGCTGCGCAATGCCAGCGGCATGGAAGCCAGGATCACCAACTGGGGCGGCTACATCGTCTCCCTCAAGGTGGCGGACAAGAAAGGCGAGTTTGCGGATGTGACGCTGGGCTTTGACGCGCTGGACGGCTACCTGGGCAAGAATCCTTTCTTTGGCTGCATCGCGGGCCGCTATGCGAACCGCATTGGCAATGCGAAGTTCACGCTGGATGGCGTGGAATACCCCGTGACGGCCAATTCCGGCAAGCATCAGCTTCACGGCGGCAAGGAGGGTTTTGACAAGAAACTCTGGACCGCCAAAGAGGTGAAGGATGGCGTGGAACTCAGCTACACCAGCGCGGATGGCGAAGAAGGCTACCCCGGCACGCTGCAATGCCGCGTGACCTACACGCTCACCGAAGACAACGGCCTGAAGCTCGACTATGCGGCCACCACGGACAAGCCCACCGTGCTGAACCTGACCAATCACGCCTACTTCAATCTCGCCGGTGAGGGCAGCGGCGACATCCTGGGCCATGTGCTGACGATTCCCACTGACAAGATCACCGCCACGGACGACGACCTCATCCCGACGGGAGAGATCGCCAGCATCCAGGGCACACCATTGGACTTCACCAGTCCTCATGCGATCGGCGAGCGCATCGGCGCGGACTACAAGCCGCTCATCCAGGGCATCGGCTATGATCACAACTACGTCCTGTCTGGCAGTGGCATGAAGCTGGCTGCCACCGTCAAAGATCCTGCCAGCGGCCGAGTGATGACTGTGCGCACCACCGAGCCCGGCGTGCAGCTTTACACCGGCAATCACCTCAATGGCGTGCCGGGCAAAGGGGGGCATATTTATGCAAAGCGTCATGGCTTCTGCCTGGAAACGCAGCATTATCCCGACAGTCCGAATCATCCTGGCTTTCCCACCACGACCCTGCGTCCGGGGGAAACCTTTCAAAGCACCACGATTTACCAGTTTTCCGCCGAGTGAGCGCCACCACCACCGTCCTGACCGATCGAGTCCCCCTGTTTGAATCCCAGCCGCCTGCCTTCATTCAGGAGCAGGATTTTGCCGCAAGGCAGTATCGCGGTCGTCGCGACAACCAGGAAGACTATTACGCCTTTGCCGACGCGGCCGAACCCGAGGAGCGCAGCCTGGAGCGCCTGCTGCTCGTCATTGGCGATGGACTCGGTGCGCATGCCGGTGGCAGCGTGGCCAGCTACATCGGCGTGAACGCCTTTGTGCGTGCCTACCATGAGCAGGACGGCCCCCATTCATGGAAGCTCAAGCATGCCGTGGAAACGGCGAACGAAACCCTCGGCATCATCACCAGCCGCATGCCCAGCGTGGCCCCGCCCATGGGCACCACGATGGTGGGCGTGCTCATCACGCCGAAGACGATGGAATGGATCAGCGTAGGCGACTCGCCGCTCTTCCTCTTCCGCGATGGCGTGCTGCATCGCCTCAATGCCGACCACAGCCTTTCCCCGCTTATTGATGCCCGTGCGGATCGCGGCGAGATCACCCGTGAGGAGGCCGAAAATCACCCCGACCGCCACACGCTGCAGGCCGCCCTGCTGGGCATGCCGCTGGCGATGATCGACACCCCCGCAGAGCCCTGGGCTCTGAAGAAAGGCGACATCATCATCGCTGCCAGCGATGGGATTTTCACGCTCACGCACAAGGCGCTGGAGGAACTGCTGAGCTTTGGCAAGCACACCACGGCGGACAAGATCGCCGATGCCATCATCTTCGCCATCCGCCGCATCAACAACGACCGTCAGGACAACACGACGGTCGGTGTGGTGAAGATCGGGTAACGTAGTCTCGAACTTTAGTTCGTTCCGGGTGGGTGCTGAATCGCGCCATGCACCCGGAGCATGAGCTAAAGCTCATGAGTACTTTGGCTCACAGTCCCAGCTCGCGCTTCACGATACCAACACCCGCCACCATGCTGGCGAGCTTTTTCTTCGCGGCCCAGCGCGCGGTCTGGGAGAGGCCGCAGTCCGGTGCAAAGACCAGCTTGTCCGCAGGCGCGTGCTTCAGGCAGGCACGCACGGCATCGGCGATCTGCTCCGGTGTTTCGATGTGGTAGCTTTTCACATCGATGATGCCCACGGCCACGTCGTAGCGCTCGGCCATGGGCTCGATGACCTCGAGCTCGGCGTATTCGCGGTTCGCCATCTCCACGTGCACCTCGTCGCAGTGCAGGTCCAGGAAGGCGGGGAAGAGCGGCGCGTATTTGCGCCAGCCGACGGGGTGGCCTTTGAAATTGCCAAAGCAGAGGTGCGTGCAGATGCGTGCCTTGCCGTAGCCGCTGCTGACGGTGCGGTTGAAAATGTCCACGAAGCGCCGCGTATCCTCGCGGTAGCCGTAGCAGCTCATGCTGGGCTCATCCACGCAGATTTCCTCCGCACCTGCCGCCACGAGGTTGGCGATCTCCTGATTCACGATGGGCAGCAGCGCTTCCGTGATGGCGTAGCGGTCTTGGTACTGTGAATTGGGGGCAAGCCTTCCGCTGAGTGTGTAAGGCCCGGGCACGGAGACCTTCAGGCGCTTGCCGGTGTGTGCGGCCAGGCGCTGCAAGCGCTCAAACTCCTCCACCACGCCCAGACCACGCGGGGCGCGCAGTTCGCCGACGATTTCATGCTTGCCACGCTGATCATGCGCCGGAGGGCCAAAGCGCCGAGGACTGGCGGGCTCCAGGGCGATGCCCTCGATGAAACCGTAGAACGAGAGATTGAAATCAAAGCGTGTCTGCTCCCCATCCGTGATGACATCGAGCCCGGAGGCGATTTGATCCTGGATGGCCACCTGCGCCGCGTCGTCCTGCATTTCTGCGATGTCAGCACTGCCGAATTCGGCGAGGTGCCGGGCGGAAAATTCGAGCCAGCCTGGAAACGGATAACTGCCGATGACGGAAGTGCGAAGCGGTTGGGATTGCATGGGAGCAGCTTATGGACGCAAGGAGCTCATCGTCAAAGACAAGCGGCAAAACACAACCGATGCGGCTGAAAGGTTCATTCGGCTCATCCTCACCTAAATTAAATCTTAGTTTACTATGATCGTTCGATACTAAGCTGACATAGTACTCATACAACCATACTTCCTTATGAAACCTAACCGTGTTTATTTTTTCATTTTGGTTAATTACTTTACAATTTTGACGCTTAATGCCCAAACGCCTCTCGTTGGGACCGGCAGCAGCTACAGCTCGATTTTTCCGTCCTCCAGCCCTGTCACCTACGACGTACCGGGGGGCGGGCTGCTCTCGATCACCCTCTCCAATGACTCCACTACCGACACCCGGGGACTGTGGGATCTCACCGCTCAAGGAGGAGCCAATGCGACGATTCTCCTAAGCCTGACGGAGTCTGCTGCACAGGTGGCTTTGAACGGCTCGGCCCTCCAGTTCCAGATCAGCAACGACAACGATTCCCTGCTCGGCCTTTTGGATACTGGCACCAGCATCCATTATGGGTGGCAGGCGGTGGCCTATTTCGACACTCCTGGTGATGTGCTCAACTACACGCCCAACACCCATTACAGCGTGAGCTTTGATGTGGATGGCAACAACGGCCTGCTCAGTTCTGTGGCAGGATTGAACCCGAGCTTCACCTTTGAGCTGATCGACGGCCTGGGGAACACACTGACCAGCAGCAACAACACCACGCAGATCAACATCGCCGGACTGCTGGGATCAGGGGTGACGACAGGCACGGTGAATCTGGACTATCTTCTGGACGGCACGGCGCCCAGTGGTCCGATTGGGGTGCGGTTTATCGGCGACGCACAGGTCGGTGCTACTGCCCTGAGTCTGGGTACCGACTTTGCCACCATTTCAAACCTCAACATCTCCGCCACCCCCGTGCCAGAACCCGGTGGCAGCGTGATGATTGGCACCGTGGGTGTGCTGTTGCTGCTGCGCAGGAGACGGCTGAGGTAGGCTAGATGCGTATCACAGGTCAGTTTGGCGAAGGAAAATCAAGAAACAGGACGAGGAACATCGACGACACATAGCCAACCACCAGAACCGCCACCTGGAGACACAGCTTTTTACCCCATGTCATTTGGACAAAGAGCCACCATGGGCTCAAGGCGCAAACGATCCAAACGAGTGCCGCAGCGGAATATGAGAAGTAAAGAACCACCAGGTCCCTTTTGGAACCATGCCCACCCATGATTTCGGCCACGACCTGTTCCATCATCAACGCCGTCAGGTGAGCAGGCATGGCCATTAGAGCCCAGGCAGACTGCAAAAAGTCGATTTGGTAAAAATAACCCGGAAAGCATGTCACCAAAAACAAGAGGTATACCGGCCCGCAGACTCTCAGGCACCGTTGCGTTGGTGATGACTTTTTGAATGCGGTCATACGCCCAGTTTCGCGTAATACTGTGCGATGCGCCTTGCGTGCTCGTCATAGGCGGCTTCGAAAAGCTGGGTGGCTTTCTCAGCACCGACGACGGCACCTGCTGTGAGGACTTTGGGAGGCTGGCCGGCCTTGGTAAGGCGGTCGGCCACTTCGGCCTTGATCGCATTCACCAGCAGGCAGCCGCCCACGGTGCTGCCGGGAGCCACGGGAGTGTCTAGATTTTCGATCTTGATCATCGCATCGCCAACGGGCGCGCCGGTGTCGAGCACGATGTCGGAGAAGTCCTGGAGCTTCTTGCCCTCGCGATGGCGGCTGGTGCTGGCTTCGCTGTGAGTGGTGCTGATGATGGCGACGACTTTGACGCCGCGCCGCTGAAACTCCTCGGCCATTTCCACGGGCACGACGTTGCAGCCACCGCTGGAGATGACGAGGGCGCTGTCGCCGGGCTTGAGGTCGAAATTGCGCAGGATGCGGTTCGCCAATCCGCTGACGTTTTCCAAGAACATGGCCTGCCGCTGACCGTTCGCGCCGACGACGAGATTGTGGAAGGTCAGCGAGAGTTCGACGATGGGATTGAAGCCGGGAAAGGAGCCGTAGCGCGGCCACATTTCCTCCACCAAAATGCGGCTGTGGCCCGAGCCGAAGACGTGCACCATCTGCCCGGCAAGAATGGTCTGCGCGAACATATCGGCAGCCTGCTGGATGAGCGGGAGCTGATCGCGGACACGATTGAGAAGGCCTTGGCTGGCGTCGAGGTATTGGAGGGCGGGAGTCATGAATGTTTGATTTCTGGAGCGTTGAGACCTTCATGCCAGCAAAGCCAGCCTGAAAATAAGAAGATGATTTTCACGCCCTGGTCATCCAACCAAGGATACGACTGCAGCAAGTGGTCTCGATAGACTTGCTTGAACTCATCTGTCCAAGGAACTCCACCTGGAAAGTTCCAGAGATAGTCTTCGGCATTTTTAACCAGCGTATTCATTTCTGCGGTGATTTCCTTGCTGACATCCTGCAGTCGATTTGCTGACACATGCGCCTTTAGACGATCTCGATCAGGTATCGTGCAGATGAACGCACACAAAGCTTCATTGAGCATCTGAGGCGTGGGCGTCATAAGCTTAGCAGATTGAAAACGGAGCCGAGGCACCCGGCGCTGTCGCCGAGGGTGGCGGGGACGATGCGGGCGGCATTTCCGCCGGGGCGCCATTCGAAGCCGTCGAGCGCCCGCTGCAGCGGGCCAAACAAGCGCTCCCCTGCCCCGGTGGCGATGCCGCCGCCGACAATGACGACCTCGGGGTCGAGCACGTTGATGAGGGAGGCGATGGCGGCAGCGAGGTGCTTGACCGATTTGAGCCAGACGGCAGCAGCATGCGCATCACCTGCAGCGTAGGCATCCAGCAGCGCGTGCGTAGTGGCGTAGCGGCCCTCCCCGCGCTGGGCGATGGCTTGATTGCCGATGGCGTCCTCCAGACTGCCGGGGGTGTTGAAATCATCGCAGGCCGCATTCGCATCGATGGTGATGTGGCCTAGATGGCCCGCACGGCCGATCTTGCCTTTGAGCAGGCGTCCGCCGCTCCAGATGGCACCGCCCACTCCCGTGCCGAGGGTGAGCATGAAGGCATCCTGCGTGTCTTTGGCGGCTCCGGCCCAGACCTCGCCCAACAGGGCGGCGTGGGCGTCATTGAGCACGCGGCAGTCGCGTTCAAGGAAGGCGGACCAGTGGAATTTTTCGAGGCCGTGCATGCGGCCCGGCATCCAGTCGATGCAGTGTCCATCGGGATTCGCCAAGCCGGGCGCGGAGAGTCCCACGCGGAGCTTTTGCCCGGCCTGCGCTTCAAGCTCATGCACAATCTCACGAACGGTGAGGGCGAAGCGCGGCGTATCGCCTGCGAATTCGCCATCACGGGTGGGTTTCGAGAGCGTGGCGAGGGTGCGGGCACTGGCTGTCTCCACGAGCGCGGCCTTGATGTTCGTGCCGCCGAGATCGATGCCGATGGCGAGGTTTAAGGTTCCAGGTTTCAAGTTTCAGGTTGGTTGGATCTCACGGTTTCTGGGAGCCTGCATGTCTCAGATCGGACAGCCTTAAGACTTCGTCATGACACTTCAAATCTTCCTGCGCATGCACATAGCCTTGAGCCGCAGCTTTTTTGAGCCAAATCACCGCACTTTCCCTCACTTTGCGATCAGGATTCTGGACCAGAATTGAGTAATAGCTGCATTGCGCTTCTGGAACGCCCCTGTTGGCAGCCAAAAGCAGATACTCACCGGCTTTCGGATCGTGTTGGTGTGCGTAGTAATTGTGTAGCATCCAGGCAGAATAGCCATCCCCAGCAGCGACATAGTGCTCAAAGCTTTTCACGTGCTGAGGCGACAAATACCAGGGGTCGAGCTTCTTCAGCTCAGGCAATGGCTGCACATACGATTTCCGCAGATTCAGCAACCCGCAGGATGTGAAGCAGCATAGTGCGCCAAACAAAATGAGTCTGGAGTTTCCCCGTATCATAACGAATGAATCTGCCCCTCGGAAACCGTCCATCCGCCATCCACAGCGAGGACCTGACCGGTGATGAATTGGGAATCGCGCGAGAGCAGCAGCAGCGCTGCGGCATCGCAGTCCTCGGGTTGGCCGATGCGGCCACCGTCGAGCGGTTGCTTGGTTTTGACGAAGTTCATGATGTTCTCGTTGCTCACGGCACGCTGGGACATCGGCGTCTCGACCAACGCGGGGGCGATGACGTTCACGCGGATGTTTTGCGGCGCGTAGTAGGCGGCGATGGATTTGCTGAAGCCGATGATGCCCGCCTTGGCCGCCGCGTAGGCATGGGAGGCGAAAAACTGTGCGGAGGGTGAGTAGCCCAGCACGCTGGCCATGTTGAGGATCGCCCCGCCGCCGCCCTGTTTCATGAACTGCTTCACGGCGGCGCGGTTGGAGTAGATGACGGAGTTCAGGTTGAGGTCCAGCGTGTAGTCAAGGCCCTCGTCGGTCATTTCATGCAGCGGGCCATCGCCCCGGCTGCGGCCGCTGCCGCCGGCGACGTGGTAGAGCGCGTCCAGCCGGCCAAATTCGCCCACGGCCAGCTCCACCGCGCGCTCCGCCGCCTCCGGGGTCATGGCATCCGCAGCGAATCCTCGCGCGTTCGGACCGAGAGCGGCCACGGCGGCATCCACATTTGCCTGAGAACGGCTGGTGACGACCACGCGAGCCCCGGCTTCGACGAGCTTTTTAGCCGCAGACAGCCCCAGGCCCGTGGTGCCGCCCATGAGGATGATGTTCTGGCCTTGAAAGTGAGTCATGTGGGAGATCTCGAATGATGGCATGAACACACGCGCAACGAGGATGCGCAACCTCTCTGCTTTGGCATTTACGGCCGGGTGAATGGCCTATGCCCCTTGGTTGAGAGATTTTATTCTTGTCAACAGCACCCGAATTCGCTGCAATGCCACATATGATATTACATATAAGCATTTCACTTATTGCATTGACACTGACCGCTCAGGCGCTGGAGTATCAAGGCGCGAACGCCGTGCTCAAACTGCTCGCCGAAAAGGCGCAGGCCAAGCCCGCTGAAAAAAAGGCTGATCCCGTGGAGGAGCTGCGCCTGAAAGTGAAGGCGCTGCACGAGGAGGCTGCGAGGCTGCCCCCTGCCGAAGCAGCCAAGCGCTGGCTGGCCCTGCTGGATGCCTACCTCACCATCCCCGCCCAGCAGCTCTACTCAAACCGTGCCTATGAGGACCGGCTGAGTCTGGCAACCGTGGTCACGGCCCTGCCTCCGCCCGCCGCGTGGGAGGAGATCCGCAGCCTGCTGCTCAAGCGCAAATCCTCCCGCCCTCTGCAAGATGAGGCCCTGCGGCTGCTCGCAGCGGTGCTGCTGAGTGACGAAGCCGGGCGCAAGGATTCGATGGACCACATGCGCAAGGAACTGGCTTCGCTCACCAAGCTGGATGAATACCAGCGCGAAAACTACCAGGAAAGCATCGAGCAGATTTCCACAGCGCTGGATGAACTGGCGGGCTCTGACGATGCGAAAGTCGCTGCGTTTGAAAAGACCCTCGACCTGCTGGAAAAGGGGGATGAAAAGACCCGTGAACGCCATGGGAACCAGCTCAGCATTCCGGACCTGGTGCGCTTCGCGGGCGAAAAGCGCGCGGAGACATTGCTCACGCGCGTGCTGAAGCTGGGGCTGGAGTCCATCGACATGGAAGGCCGGTCAACCGCCCGGCTGGCGGCGGCTCTGGCGCTCAAGCACATGGACACGCTCAAGAAACCGCTGTGGAGTCTCGTCCACACCTTGGAAGACGCGCCGCTCTACGAGGCGATGATCAAGAAGTTTCCCAAGGGTGAGAGGTGGGAGCAAAAGTCTGCCACGCAGGTCTATCTGCTGGCCTTGATCGCCACGGACCGCGTGGATGACGCCATGAAACTCATCCGCGAAGAGGCGCAAAAACAAGCCGATGACGACCACCTGCGTCTTGATTTGGGCGATCTCGAGGAGATGGGCCGCAAGGGGCTGCGCGCCCAGGTGTTCACGTTTCTTCAGCGCCTGCTGACGCAGGACCCCGCCCTGCCCTACTGGAGCGAGTTCATTGAGATCGCCGCGCATCAGAATGCCTCGGCGGCGGCGCTGGAGCTGCTGGAGCAGAGCGTGGCCAAGCCCGGGCTGCCCGCCAAGGTGCGCGATGAAATGCAGTCTTTCCACTACCTGGCGCTGCTGGCTGCGGACAAGCGTGACGAAGGCGTCCAGATCCTGCGTGATCTGGTGAAGGGGGGCCCCATCAGCGGCTCTTCGGATGGCAAGGCTGAGGCCCAGGAAATGCGCAAGCGCTGGGAGCAGGTGGGCGTGCACGTCACGGAGGAAATGCTCGGCCGTTTTCAGCGGGAGGCCGGCGGGCGGCGCTCGGATGGCAGGGATGATTATGTCCGGCTGTGCTCGAAACTGGCCGCGCTGGGTCGCCTGCTCGAAAGGCCCGAATTGATCGAAGAAGCCCTGACTGCAGCCACCACCATCGTGGACGCCATGCCCGCTGAAGATCCCAACCGTGAATCCACCGTAGATTCCGTGGTGGACCTGCTGCTGGACTACCAGCGCGGCCCGAAGGCGGAGTCCATTCTGGCGGCGCAGCTCGCCATCCTCGTCACTCCACAGGAGAATCAGCGGCGCAACACGCGGCTGGACGGCCCCCTGGGCAAGCTGGCCGAGCTCTATGAGCAAGCGGGCCGCCACAAGGATGTGCTCGCCTTGTTTGAGCAGTTCCCCCAGTGGGGCGCACCTGACCTCGCGGCCTTTGAGTCCAGCAACAGTGGCAGCACCCCGCTGCTGCTCGTTGCCGCACGCGCCCTGCACGGGGCCGGACGCACGGAAGATGCGCGCCGCGTGGTCCGCCGCGCCTTGCAGGACTACCCGGCCGATGACAGCGTGTATGAGCTGCTGCTGAAGGTGGGCGCGGACCAGCCCATGGAGGAGCTGCTGGACCAGATGGCCAAGCGTGACCGTTTCCAGGAGCGGCCGCTCATCTGGAAGGCCCGCGTGCTGCTGGATGCCGGCAAGGTCGATGAGGCGGAGAAAGCCGTCCGCGCCGCCATCGCCATCGATCCGAGTGATGGCGAGCAGGGCAAGGGCGACCGCATGCGCGCCTATGCCGTGCTGGCGGAAGTGCTGAATAAAAAAGGCGATGCCGACACCGCCAAAATCATGCTCGGCGCGGTCAGTGCGATCCGCAAATCCGAAGCCGCAGATGACTGGTGGAATGCCGGACTGCTCAGCGAGGCCGTGCGCCGCTACGAGGCCGCGCTGCTCGACTTTGCCGATGCCTACTGCATCCAGGCCCGGCTGGCCCTGCGATACAGCGAGCTGGGCCAGTTTGACAAGGCGGAGCAGCACTACCTGCGGGCCTTTGAGCTGATGCCCGACAGCTTTGGCCGCGTGGAAAGCCACTGCTTTGGCTGCGAAGGCGCATTCAGCGGCCAGCGTGCGCAAAACGTGGCGGACAAAGTCTTCACCCGCCTCGCCAGCCTGCCGCCGGTCAAGCCGCAGGTGTATTACCTGCTGGGCTACCTGCGCGAATCACAGAGCCGGCCTTCCGATGCCGCCACCGCCTACCGCCAGGCGGTGAAGCTGGACGCCGACTACCTCAATGCCTGGAAAGAGCTCGCCTCCCTCTCAGACTCGGCCCAGCTCACCCGGGTGGAGATGGAAAACGCCGCGCTGCAGATTTTTCGCCTGGACCCCGCCGGGCGGCACTCCAGCCCTGATCTGAAAGACCTGCGCGATCTGCGCCGCCTGTGGACCACCCTGCTGGAGGCGGAAAAAAATCTACCCCCTACCGAAACCGGCCCGCTGTTGGAGCTGACCGCCTCCAAGGCCACAATCGAAAGCCGAAACGCCGGCGGCGGCTCGAATGCCTGGGACACCTGGAGCTACCCCTCCCTCTTTTCACGTCGCACAGACACCCGCCAGCATCTGGTGGAAAACCCGCTCATTCAGACCCTCGCCAGCTTCATCGACAATCTCAGTCGGGCCGACTGAATCCTGCTCGAAGAATGCTGATCTGGCCTACGTTGAGGTGAATCCCCCGAACTCATGAACACCCGCCGCTCCTTTCTCCAGTCCCTCTCCGCCACCGCACTCGCCAGCGCCCTGCCCGCCGCGGCAGCGGCTGAGCCCAAAAAGAACACGGTCTGCTTTTTCACCAAACACCTGCAAGGGCTGAGCTATGACGACATCGCCAGCCTGGGCGCGGAGGCAGGCTTCAACGGCGTTGAGTCGCCCATCCGGCCCAAGGGCCACATCGAGCCTGAAAAGGTGGTGGATGAGCTGCCGAAGTACATCGAGGCGCTGAAAAAGCAGGGTCTGGAAATGACCATCATGACCTCCGGCATCAATGAGGTGAGCGCGGAGCAGCGCACCGAGGAGGTGCTGCGCACGGCGGCCAAGCTGGGCGTGAAGCGCTTCCGCATGAACTACTACAAGTACGACCTCAAGCAGCCCATCTGGGAGCAGCTCCAGGCCGTGCGCCCGAAGATCAAGGACCTCGTGGCCCTGTGCAAGGACATCGGCATCCAGCCCATGTTCCAGAACCACAGCGGCAAGGATTACTTTGGCGCGCCCGTGTGGGACATCTATTCGATCATGCGCGAGTATCCGGCAGCGGACTTCAGCTTCGCCTACGACATCCTGCATTCCACCTGCGAAGGCGGCCTGTCCTGGCCGCTGGAGTTCAATCTGGTCAAAGACCACATCGGCGCCGCCTACTTCAAAGACTTCAAATGGGAGGGCCGCAAACAGGTAACCGTGCCTATTGGCGAAGGCCAGGTGGACCCGGCCTACGGCAAGATGCTCATGAAAACCGGCTACACCGGCCCCATTTCGCTGCATCTGGAATATCTCAAGGGCGATCCGAAGGATGCGGCGGTGCTGAAGGGATTCCGTGAGGCGCATGTGCGCGATTTCGCGACGCTTAAGGGGTGGCTGGGGTGGGCGTGAGGATGTGAGTTCGTTTCCTGAAAAAAGAAGCGGCCTGCAACTCACGTCATACTAAACACGAAAATATGACGCCCCTGTGCGTCATATTCTACAATCCTGTAGCCCATCTTGGGCATACGCATCAAAAGCAACAATTATGAAGCCGAAACGCATTGGTATTCGACAAAGCTGTGCCCCATAGTTGCAGAACGCGTACTCGACAAAATTGTCGGCCATTCAATAGTTCGGCCTACTAACCAGCGCCACTCGTCATGCGATTAGCATCCAAGATCGGCCCCTTCGCCATTCTGGCGCTTTTTGTCCTTGGATGGGCGGCGTTTGCTCTATTGGGCCGGATGGACAGAGTTACGAACACTTACGCGACGAGAGTGGAGGCCGAAGCTGACAGGCTATTTGATCGTGGTTGGCTGCCATCCCTCATTCCGATAAGTGCGACTGACATTCGAGTGACCAATGACTTAGACACGAACCTCTCCGAGGGATCGTTTTCCTTTGACCCAGCAGATTCGCAGATCTTCACAGCCTTGTTGTCTTCTGTTGATCAGGCAGTTGCGGTGGCCAGTCATCCACTTGGGCGAATGGACTCTGGGGTTACACCATACACATTCTCGGATGGAGATCGTCAGTGGACCTTTTTTGTTTCCCCAGCGAGAGGCTACTGCGACTATGTATTAGAGTCACGATATTGATGCATACCATACCAATTCTACAGCTAACCAACGGCCAAGCGAGGCCGAACAAAACGCTGGAGGCAACGGCTCGTGGCAGTCTGTCACATGAACTGAGTCTTGCGCCCTCTGTCACAACAGCTTAGGCCTTCGCCCAGCTTCGCAGCGTTTGACCACACGACATATGATCCTCGCCGATGCTGAGTTTCCCAGCCACGAATTGCTTGAGGTTGCACGGCTTGCCCGCAGCCATGTTCATGCCATTGGGAGCGTTTTGATCTGGATTGCCATTCCCTTGGCGCTGATTCCTCCAGTTCCTACCTCATGGCGGTGGATCTGGATGCGGACAGTCGTGATTACGGTCGCTGTCTGGCTGGCGCTTATGGATTTCAGGATCGCTTACGAAGTGCCTTGGAACCGGACGGTTATGGACATTGAGAAGCGGGACTGGGGTTACGACGGCGTAGGCGGCAACGTAGCATTGCTTTTCTTTGGATGGGGCTTTCCGTTCTTTGAGGCCTTTATCACGCTTTGTCTGACCCGGTTTATCCTGTCACTTGCCGTGAATCGAAAGACAGCGCCGCAGACCATTGTTGGGCCTCCGAGTCCAACCGATGCCGGAGTGACCAGCAAGCATGGCAATAGCGCATCATGAAAACGAGGGCGAACAAAACGCTGGTGGCAACGGCTAGGAGCAGTTTGTCGTGTCCGCAGAGTCTTGGGTTCGCTGTCGCCACAGCTTGGATGCCCAACAACTGGAGCCACAGTGATGTTTCTTGAATCCCCTCGTTACAGATTCCGAGTTCTCGGATTCATGACCACCGTGGAGGTCGGGAAGCGTATCACTTTTGTCGCCGGAGCAATGAGCGGTGTGGTGGTCGCTATTGCAGGACTTCGGTTCTTGCTTTCTGGCCTGCCTCTTGATCGTTTCGGGCAGACAGTGTTTCTTGTGGCTTCTGCTTGGGTACTCGTGGCAGGCCTTATGCGTCTGCTCACCAGCGGCATGCTGCTCTTGTCATCGATAGTTTTTGACGCATTTGAAGGTGCCATGCCGTCTGCAGCGGGTTTCTTTGATTTTCTTCGGCGTGCCTATGGAGTCTTCAGTGAGCTGTTTTTAGTCACCGGCATGTTTTATCTCATCCTCAATGGGCTGGCAGTGGCTTTGGGATGGGCGTCTCTCTCCCGATAGCTAATCAGCAGGTATTCGGACTCACCTACCATGATCACGGCAAAGCAGGTGATCGGCGGAAAGAGGGCTAAAAAAAGCCCTCCGATTACAAATCGGCAGGGCCCGGAAACCCGGAACAGGCAGCCAAGAGCATGCCTGGATGCAAACGCCAGTTTCTCGCCCTTGCGCAGGCGTCCACCCCTTCTACACTCCGCCTCCCCCCCTTCACCCAACGCATGAGCACCCACGTCAAACTTTACATCCCCGGACCCGTTGAAGTCAGCCCTGACACCTACGCCGCCATGGCGCAGCCGATGATCGGGCATCGCGGCAAGGGGTTTCAGGACCTTTATGCCGAGATCCAGCCGATGCTACAGACTCTCTTCGGCACGAAACAGCAGGTGTTTCTGAGCACGTCCTCCGCCTGGGGGGTGATGGAGGGCTCCATCCGCAATCTGGTGAAGAAAAAAGTTCTCAACTGCTGCAACGGCGCCTTCTCCGACAAGTGGCTGGACGTTTCCAAGCGCTGCGGCAAGGAAGCCGAAGCCTACCAGGTGGAATGGGGCCAGCCCGTGCGCGCCGACGAGATCGACAAGCGCCTCGCCACTGGCGAATTCGACGCCGTGACCTTCATCCACAACGAGACCTCCACGGGCGTGCTCAGCCCCATCGCGGAAATCGCGGCGCTGAAAAAGAAGTATCCGGATGTGATGTTCATCACGGACTCCGTGTCCGGCTTCACCACCGTGCCGGTGAATTTCGACGAACTCGGCATCGACGTGCTGCTGACCGGCAGCCAGAAGGCCTTTGCGCTGCCTCCGGGCCTGGCGCTTTTCACCGCCTCCGAGGCCGCCATGGCCCGTGCCGCCACGATCAATGACCGCGGCTACTACTTCGACTTCCTCGAGTTCAAGGCGAACGGCGAGAAGAGCATGACGCCGAGCACGCCGTGCATCAGCCTCATCTACGGCCTGCGCCATCAGCTGCAGAAGATCTTCGCCGAAGGCGTGGAAAACCGCTACGCACGCCACGCCAAGCTCAACGGCATGGTGCACGAGTGGGTGCGCCGCAACGGCTTCGAGTTCTTCGCCCCCGAGGGCTTCCGCTCCAAGTCCCTGACCTGTGTGGCCAACAACAAGGGCATCGACGTGGCGGCCTTCATCGGCCTGCTGAAGAAGAACCACAGCATGATCATCGACGGCGGCTACGGCAAGCTGAAGGGCAAGACCTTCCGCGTGTCCAACATGGGCGACGAGTCCGAGGCCAGCATCAGCACGGTGATCGCCGCGCTGGATGACAGCCTCGCCAAGCTCTAGTCGAAACCGCCTCATTTCACCCCCAAGGGTGATCCATCCCCTGCCGAACGGCCCTGAGAAATCGGGGCCGTTCTTTTTTGTACACCGGCCCGCCCTCACAAAGCTGTGACGAGGCGTGGGGCATGTTGGCACGCGGGATGCTTTGAATAAGCATTCAGATGGAACCAACCCGCATCATTCCGATCTCATCCGCCCGCAGCAGTGCGGGCACGCAACCCAGCAACATCGTCCGCATGGAACCCGATCCTGGTCTCATCAAGCTGGAGTCCTTTCAGGGACGCGAATCTCTCTCCGGAGGAGATGCCGAATCCGCCCAGCGCTTCGCAGGCGAGGTGAAATATGTGGGTTACTTCGCGGACAAGCTGGCGGAGACGCTCGGCATGCGCTCGCTCCAGATGGCGATTGTCGAGGATCGTGAAGGGCAGACGGCCATCAGTGCCGGACAGCAGCCAGGCAACTGGCACGGGGTGGTGAGCACCAACCGGCGCTCCATCAAGCAGGTGCGCGAATCCCTGGCACGCTGATTTTTTCCCCGCGCCCATGAGTTTAAACCCTGTGATCACCTCCGCCGCGTCATTGCAGCGACTTGAAGGCGTGGCTGGCGTGATGCTTTTCAAAGGCAGAAACACGATCCACCGCCAGATGCCTTTTTCCGACACGCGCGCGGACAATCTGCGCGAGATCATCATCCAGATGCTGGAAGGCTACCGGCAGGTGCGGCGAAAGATCCACCAGATCTACCTGGAGCTCGACGGCGGCGTGCTCCTGGCCGTGCTGCATGACGAGGCGGTGATGCTGTTCTTTCTCACCTCGCGGGCAGATCCTGACCTGGCCGCCAGCGCGGCATCGGTGATGCTCAATGACCACGCCACGCTGCTCCATGCCGCCTCCACGGAGCAGCAGCCTGCGGCCAAGCCGCCGGCGGATGGCATCGAAGAACTCGTCGTCACCAGTCCACGCGCGCTCTCCCAGCTCACCGACAAGGCGGAGACGACGGTCAATCAATGGGGAGCGGTGAGACAGTGCGTGGAAGGCGTGCTGGGCAAGGTCATGGGCCGGGCGCAGGCCGCCAATCTGATCCAGCGCACAATCACCGAGGCCAAGATTTCAGACCCCTACCGCCTCACCGCCACGGCAGTGCGGAAACTGGCAGCCAGCGTGATCGAGCAGGTGCCGAACACCTCCAAACGCCGCCAACTTCTCGGCGAGCTGGAAGCCGCGCTCGAACACCTGGACCTCTGAACCTTTTTTTCTGCATGAATCTACTCCGCCTCTCCTCTCTGGCATCCATCGTCTTTCTTGCCATCTCGCTGCCCTCTGCCACTGCTCAGGACAGCAGCAAGATTGAGGCGAAACTGGACACCATCATCAAGAAGCTCGACACGAATCAAGGCACGCTGAACGAGGTGGCGAAGGCGGTGAAAAATGAAGCGGCCCCCAAGGCTGAAAGTGCTCCCGCCGAACCTGCCAGCGCCGCCGTGAAGGCGGACATCGACACCGTGCAGGTGAACTTGAACGTGGTCTGGATGGTCATGGCCGGTGCGATGGTTTTCATGATGCAGGCCGGATTTGCCATGGTGGAGCTGGGCTTTGCCCGTGCCAAGAACAGCATCAACATCATCATGAAGAACTTCCTCGACTTCTGCATCAGTGCACTGGTCTTCATGTTCCTTGGATTCGGACTGATGTTTGGCAAAAGTGCCGGTGGCTGGATCGGCACGGACGGCTTCTGGCTGGCCAATCACGCGGGGAATGACTCCATGTGGGCCTTCTGGTTCTTCCAGGTCGTGTTTGCCGGCACGGCCTGCACCATCGTTTCCGGCGCCATGGCGGAACGCACGAAGTTCGTGGGCTATCTCGTCTATGCGGGTCTGCTGGCCGGTCTGGTCTATCCGCTGGGCGGCCACTGGGCCTGGGGCAGCTTTGGCGGCGGCTTTGGCGTGGGTGGAGAAAAGGGCTGGCTGGAGGCCATGGGCTTCGTGGATTTCGCGGGCTCCACAGTGGTGCATGGCTGCGGCGGTGCCTGCGCCCTGGCGGGCATTCTCGTGGTGGGCGCGCGGCACGGCCGCTTTGCCAAGGACGGCACGCCGCGCCTGATCGCGGGGCACAACATCCCGCTGGCCGCACTGGGAGTTTTCATCCTGTGGTTCGGCTGGTTTGGCTTTAACGCCGGGTCCACGCTGATTGGCGATGGCGCGATCGGCCGCATCGTGGTGAACACGACCATTGCTCCTGCGGCAGGCGCTCTTGCCGCGATGATCTCCATGTGGTTTGTGCAGGGCAGGCCGGATGTGGGCATCACTCTAAACGGAGCCCTCGGTGGGCTGGTGGGCATCACCGCCTGCTGCGCCAACATCTCCCCTGCGTCCTCGCTTGTGGTCGGTTTGATCGCGGGGATCATCACCACCGTGGCCACCATCGCGCTGGAGCGTATGCAGATTGACGATGCCGTGGGCGCGGTGCCGGTGCATCTGGTGAATGGCTGGTGGGGTACCCTGAGCGTGGCCTTGTTCAACCAGGATGGTTTTGATGCGCACAAGCTGGGAGTGCAGGCACTGGGCACTTTTTCCATCACGCTCACCTCGTTTGTCATCTGCTTCGGGATCTTCAAGACAGTGGACATGCTGGTGGGCCTGCGAGCGACGGACAACGAGCAGATCGACGGCCTGGACTTCTCCGAACACGCGGCGAATGCCTACCCCGACTTCCAGACCACGGAGCAGGCCTAAGGCCCGGCGTGAGCGGGCGGCAAGCTTGGTCAGGCATTGCGCAAGATCGGCGGGGCATCGGGGGAGGGCGTGTGCGTTTTTACGGGGTCATGATCAACCTCACCCGCCTCTACTGTGATGTCGCCCAGCCCATGGACCACCTGCGCTACGGGCGCGGCCATGGTTCGCCCGCTACTGCCGCCGAGCGCCGCCCCATCGTCGTCTGGAACATCACCCGCCGCTGCAATCTGAAGTGCGTGCATTGCTATCAGGATTCGGATTCCAAATTCTACCCCGGCGAACTGTCGTGGGAGCAGTGCAAAGGTGTCATCGATGATCTGGCTGAATACAAAGTGCCCGCGCTGCTGCTTTCCGGCGGCGAGCCCACGATCCACCCGCACTTCTTTGAACTGGCCGAATACGCCACCAGCAAGGGCCTGCGCCTCACGCTTTCCACCAATGGCACGCTGATCACGCCCGAATATGCGCAGCGTCTCAAGGACATCGGCTTCTCCTACGTGGGAATCTCGCTCGATGGCATGGGCGCCACGCACGATCACTTCCGTGGCAAGGTGGGCTGCTTTGACAAAGCGGTGGCGGCATTTCGAAACTGCAAGGCGGTGGGCCAGAAGGTGGGCCTGCGCCTCACCCTCTCCCGCCACAACATCGCCGATATCGACTCCATCCTCGATTTCATCGAGCAGGAGGACATCGAGCGCGTGTGCTTCTACCACCTCGTCTATAGCGGACGCGGCGCCGACCTCATGGAAGTGCCGCATGAGGAGACTCGTGGAGCCATCGACAAAATTCTCGACCGCACCGCCAAGTGGGCCGCCAGCGGCAAACCACGTGAGGTTTTGACCGTGGACCAGCCCGTGGACGGCCCCTACCTCTACATGCGTCTGAAACGGGAAAATCCCGAACGTGCCGCGCGTGCGATGGAACTGCTCACTTGGAATGGCGGCGGGGCCAACAGCAGCGGCACCGGCATCAGCAACATCGACACCCAGGGCAATGTGCATCCCGACCAGTTCTGGCATGAGCTCACGCTGGGCAACGTGAAGGACCGCAAATTCAGCGACATCTGGAGCAATCGGGACAACGCCACGCTCAATGCTTTGCGGAATCGCAAGGAACACCTCACGGGCAAATGCGCGCAGTGCAGCTTTCTGGACGTTTGCGGCGGCGGCTTCCGAGTACGGGCTCTGCAGATGACGGGAGACCTGTGGGCGCCTGATCCATCCTGCTATCTCAATGAGCAGGAGATTGGTCTCGCTCAGGCCGCATGAGCCCACTCAGTCTAGCAGGTGTGGAAATTAAGAAGATGACAAGGTGATGACAGGATTTTGACGAGCTGTTTTCTTGCCCTTTGAACCCAGCGCTGCCAGCATCAGCACTGGCCTGTGGCGTCGCTTCCACATCGAAGACATCACTTCATATCGTCAATTCATGAATGCTCCCCATTGTTCCACCGCCTTTGCGGTACGCATGCTTGCCACCCTGGCGACGGCAGGCCTTCTGGTCCAATGCTCCATGCCGCCACACGAAGCCTGGCGCAGCATTCAAACGCAGGGACTGCTGCCCTACCTGAGCTCTGCGACCCGCCATCAGTCACCACCCTTCCGCACGGGCGGCTCGTACGCCCAGCGTTATGCCGCCTATCCACGGCGCAGTCACTACGGCGCGCTCGGTTCCTCCGGGTTTGTGCCCAACAGCTATTTCAGCACGCTCTCCCCAGCGGGAGTCAGCTCCAGATACGTGCCTCGCACGCGACTGAGCCGCCCTTCGGTGGAGCGCAGCCCGGACGTGAAGATCCCTGTGGAGGAGCCCCGCCATGCTCACGCGCCGAACATCACCCCCAATCCGCCACCGGCCAATGAGACGCCCAAAATCAGTGCCGACTCCGAGGCGGCCACCACAGATCTGCCCTACGGCACCGCAGTGCCAGGCCGCATGAACATGGTGAACAGCCCCTTCGCGGGGAAAACGCAGCTGGTGGATGTCTCCGGCATGAGCGCCGGACAGACCGTGAAATGCCCTTACACCGGCAAATTGTTCAAAGTTCCGCCCACCCAGCAGGCCGCAAACCACGTGGAGCCTCGTCTGGAGCCCAAGCTTGAAGCCCCCAAACAGGGCGATTTGCCCCAAGAAGGGGATAAAAAGCCCTGAAAATGGCTGCAAAGCAGGATTCACCCCGCCTCAATCCCGGGAAACCGGGGGCGGACTGCATTTGATCTTGATTCAACCTTGATCAGTGGAACTCTTGCCGCCCTCAAAACCGCAAACGACAACCGATCATCCATCATGGGTCAACAACTGAACAAAGTCATCAAACGCCGCCGCCGTAAGCTCTATCTTGCCCGCAAGAAAGCTCTGGCCAAGGCCGGCGTCTCCCGCAAAGCACGCGCCGTCAAATCCGAAGCCAAAACCGCCAAGAAGGCTCCCGCCAAGAAAGTCGCCGCCAAGAAGGCTCCGACCAAGGCCAAGGCTGCTGAAGTTGCCGCTGAAGCCGCTCCTGCCGCTGAAGTTGCAGAAACCGCTGCTCCAGCTGTTGAAGTCGCCACTGCCGAAACCGCTCCTGAGGCTGCTGCTCAGGAATAACTGGTTCGCCTCACAGTCGTTTCAATTGAAGACCACCGTCATGGCCTGCCGTGACGGTGTTTTTTTGTAGCCATCCGCTGTCAGCCTGCCACCTAGCGGAACCACAGATTACCGCCCGCGCCGGGATTTGAAGAGGCGCCGCCTGAGGCGCTGGAATTGTAGCCATCGTAGTAGCCTCGTTCAAAACTCGAACGGTAGCGCGGGTCATAGCGCCCCACCTGTGCCGAAGGATCGGCCACTCGTCCGCCTGTGCGGTCACGCAGACCGTAGTCGTAACCCTGGTTGTACGTGGGGTCACGCGGCGGCGGCGGCTGAGCGGCACCTTGATTCGAGGAGCTGCCGCCCTGCGGCTGGCTGCCGGCTATCTGGCTGTAACGCTGATTGTAACCGTCGCGATAGGCGAGCTCAGTATTGTAGTCGAAGCGGGAGGGATTGCGCTGGTAGTTCTGGGGCTGGCCCTGCTGCGCGTCCGCCTGGCCGTCGTGCTGGCCACGCTCAAACGCCATGCTGTTCATCTGCGATCCTTGATCCCGCATGTCCTGCCGATAAGGATTTGCATAGGGATCTGCACCTCCGTTCGGACCATTGTAGGGATCGACACATTGCGTGAGCAGCAGCGGCAGGATCAGCGGAGCGAGGAGAGAAAGTTTCATGAGGGAGTCCTTGGAATCGTAGAAGGCCCGGCACCACGTGGCAAGGCCGCAATCTACGACGCGTCCACACCGCTTCGTGTTCAGGAAATCTTGGCCACGGGATAATTCCATGAGCCACGACGCCGTGCTTGCATGCACGGCGTCGAAACCCAGAGCTGCATCACGCGAGGATCTGCTACTTCTTCCCCTTCTGCGCCGCCGCTGTGAACCAGTCGCCGCCACCACCGCCGCCGAAGGGATTGCCCATGCCGCCGCCGGAGCTGCGCTGGCCACCGCCACCGCTGGAGAAGCTGCGCTGACCGCCGCCCGGGCCGCCGGCAGGACGGGGCCCTGCACTGCCCTGCTTCTTTTCAAAGTCAGGCTTGGATTTCATGCTCAGGGCGATGCGTTTGCGCGGGATGTCCACTTCTGTGACCGTGACCTGCACGCGCTGCGCCACTTTCACGACTTCCGCTGCATCACGCACAAAGGTGTCACTGAGCTGGCTCACATGCACAAGGCCGTCCTGATGCACGCCGATGTCCACAAACGCACCAAAGGCGGTCACGTTCGTCACGATGCCCGGCAGCTTCATGCCCACGGTGAGGTCCTTCATGTCATTCACGCCTTCGGCGAAGCTGAAGACCTCAAACTGCTTGCGGGGGTCGCGCCCTGGCTTGGCGAGCTCGTTCATGATGTCCTGAAGCGTCGGCAGGCCCACGTCTTCACTCACATACTTCTTGAGGTCGATTTTCTGGCGCAGGTCCGCGCGCTGCATGAGCTCCTGCACTGTGCAGCCGATTTCGGCCGCCATTTTTTCGACCAGGGGATAACGTTCAGGATGCACCGCACTGGCATCCAGGGGATGCACGGCATCACGAATGCGCAAGAAGCCTGCGGCCTGCTCGAAAGCCTTGTCGCCCAGTCTTGGCACCTTCATGAGATCCTTGCGGCTCTTGAACGGGCCGTTCTCATTGCGGAAGGCCACGATGTTGGCGGCGTGCGCGCTGTTCAGGCCGGACACGTAGCTGAGAAGCTGCTTGCTGGCCGTGTTGAGTTCCACGCCGACGCCGTTCACCGCGCTGATGACGACGTGATCGAGGCTGGTCTTGAGCTGCGTCTGATCCACGTCATGCTGATACTGACCGACGCCGATGGATTTCGGATCGAGCTTCACCAGTTCCGCCAGCGGGTCCATGAGACGACGTGCGATGGAAACGGAACCACGCACCGTGACGTCATGATTCGGGAACTCCTCACGTGCGACTTCGCTGGCGCTGTAGATCGAAGCACCGCTCTCATTGACCATGATTACGGGGATCGAGCCCGGCACGCCGATCTTCTTCACGAACATTTCCGTCTCGCGGCTGGCGGTGCCGTTGCCGATGGCGATGGCCTGGATCTTGTAGCGATCTACCAGATTGAGCACCAAGTTCTTCGCATGCAGCAAACCGCTGCCCTCGCCGAGCAGGTAGATCACATCGTTGTAGAGAAGCTGGCCCTGCGCATCGAGCACGACCACTTTGCAACCCGTGCGGAAGCCGGGGTCAATGCCGAGCACTCGCTTCTGTCCCAGCGGTGCCGCCAGCAGCAGTTCGCGCAGATTGTCGGCAAACACACGCACGGCCTCTGTGTCAGCCTTCTTCTTCGATTCAAGACGTGCTTCGGTTTCCATGCTGGAGCTCAGCAGGCGCTTGTAGCTGTCTGCACAGGCCAGCTTCATCTGGTCAGAGCAGGCATTGCCGCCTTTGACAAAGAGGTTCTCGATCATCTTGATCGCCGTGTCTTCCGCCGGCTGGATGCGCATGAGCAGGTAGCCTTCTTTTTCGCCACGACGAATGGCCAGCATGCGGTGCGATGGGATGGCTTTCAGCGGCTCGCTCCAGTCAAAGTAGTCGCGGAACTTCTGCGCCTCTTCGTCTTTTTCTTTCCCGAACATAACCTTGGAAACAACCGTGGACTGCTCCGCGAAAAATTTGCGCAGCGCCGCACGCGCCTCCGCGTTGTCGCTGATGCGCTCGGCGATGATGTCGCGTGCGCCGCTGAGGGCGTCGTTGGCGTCCTTGACGCGCAGCTCTTCGTTTTCGTGGTCCGGGTTCACATACTTCACCACCTCGCCGGTGAGATCCACCCCATGCGTCATGAGATTGGCCTCAATGAAATCTGCCAGCGGCTCAAGACCTTTTTCTTTGGCGATCGTGGCGCGTGTGCGGCGCTTCGGACGGAAAGGCGCAAAGATGTCCTCCAGCGCATTCATCGTTTCGGCCTTGTCGATCTTCGCGCGCAGTACGTCCGTCATCAGCTTGCGCTCTTCGAGCGATTTCACAATCGCGGTGCGGCGGTCGTCCAGCGCCACGAGCTGGGTCATGCGCTCCTGAATGTTCTGAATTTGCACTTCATCCAAAGACCCGGTGGCCTCCTTTCGATAACGAGCGATGAACGGCACGGTGGCGCCATCGGCAAAGAGTTTGGCCGTCGCGCCGACCTGGATGGCCCGCAGGCCCAGTTCCTTGGCGACACGCTCGACGTGAGTGACATTGATGTTGAGTTCGTTAGCAGCAGACATGGTTGGAAAATGGAAAAGTGAAGGATAAAAATCCGGTTGGGATCAGTGGAGTTAGCGAGACGATCACGGGCAGCAACCATTCAAGATCACATGTGAAAAACTTTTGTCGGAGGCATGGCTTGACATCGTGTTGCGAAATTTCCAAGGCCGCTTCGTATTGAAGCTGCATGAAGAAATTTTTTGTGGCTTTTCTGGTTTCAAACCTTGCATTCGCAGCTGAGGACTGGCCGCGCTGGCGTGGGCCGAATGCGGATGGAGGCTGGAATCCGAAGGACATCCCTGCGGACTTTGCCAGGAAAGAGCCTGAAAGACTTTGGAAAAAAGAGATCAGCGCCGGGTTCGGCGGTGTCACAACAATCAACGGACGGGTGTATGTGATGGACCGGCTCAAGACGCCCAAAGAGGCCGAACGCCTTCTGTGCTTCGATGCTGAGAGCGGCACAAATATCTGGCAGCACAGCTGGGAGGTCAGCTATGGCAGCATGGAATATGGGACCGGGCCGCGTTCATCGGTGAATATTACCGATGGCAAGGCGTACGCCTTGGGTGCGACGGGCGTGGCTTTATGTCTCGATGCTGTGACTGGCCAGGTGATGTGGCAAGTGGACACGGTCAAAACCTTCGGGGCAAAGATTCCGACGTGGGGTTTTGCAGCTTCGCCCGTGGTCGATGGGAATCGAGTGCTGCTGCATGTCGGAGCGAAAGCTGGCTCAGTCATCGCCTTGGACAAAACAACCGGCGAAGAAGTCTGGCGTGGCGGCCCAGATCCAGCGGGTTACTGCACGCCAGAGATCATCTCGCATGCGGGCACGCGTCAGCTGATCGCATGGGGACCGGAGCATGTGCAGAGTCTCAATCCAGACAGCGGTCAGGTGAACTGGCTCTTTCCATACAAGATCACGTATGGCGTCAGCATCGCGCAACCGCTCTATCATGACGGTATTCTTCTCGTCTCGGGCTACTGGCACGGTGCAAAGGCGCTTCAACTCGAAAAGAGCGCCACGCTGCTGTGGGAAAATCAAACCGGAATCTGCGGTCTCATGTCAGCTCCCTTGTTCAAAGACGGCATTGTTTACATGCTCGACAAAACCCGCGGCCTCCAGGCTTTCGAACTCAAGACAGGCAGAATTCTCTGGAGCGACGACAACACGCTGGCACCAAAGGACAGCAATCCCCAGATGAGCCTGGTATGGATGCGGGAATCAACCAACCTCGCCGTCCTTCTCAACGCCAGCGGTGAACTGGTCTATGTCTCGCTGAAGCCGGAAAAGTGCGAGGAACTTGCCCGCTGGCAGGTCATCGGCAAAACCTGGGCGCATCCGGCATTCGCGGGAAACAAGGTATTTGCACGCAGCGATAAAGAATTGTCGGCCTGGCGGCTTTGGTAATGGGCATGAAACTCTGGATGCCCATCCTCCTTGCCGTCTTCGTCATCGCCGCCGCACCCGTTACCGAAGCGCCTGCGTGGAAGGCGGGTGCTGCATCGTCAAAGATCACACCGGAGAAACCCATGTGGATGGCTGGTTATGCATCACGCACCAAACCCTCCGAAGGTGTGGAGCTGGATTTGTTCGCGAAAGCATTGGTGCTCACGGATCAGGCAGGCGGGCGCTTCGTTCTCATCACCATGGATTTGATCGGTGTGCCGAGGAACCTGCGCCTTGCTGTCGCTGAACGGGTGAAAAAAGAACATGGCATCGAACCGGCCAATCTCGCGATCAACGCTTCGCACACGCACAGCGGACCTGAACTGCGCACAAGCAAGATTCACGGCGCGGATGATCTGGCGCTGCGTGAGAAGGAAGCGGCGGAATACACGGCGCAGTTGGAAGACACGCTGGTGCGGCTGGTGGGCTCAGCCCTTCAGAAATCTGTGCCGGCGCATCTGGATTACAGCACTGCGCGCTACGGTGTTTCGATGAACCGCCGCACCCCCGATGGCAAAGGCGGCTGGAACAATTTCCCGAATCCGAAAGGCCCGGTGGATCAAACGGTGCCGGTGCTGAAAGCCAGCACGGCGGAGGGCAAGGACATCGCGATCATCTTTGGATACTCCTGCCATTGCACCGTGCTGGGTCATCAAAAATTCAGCGGCGACTACGCGGGCTATGCGCAGCAGGAGATCCAAAAAGCGCATCCCGATGCGGTGGCGATGTTTGCGAATGGTTGCAGTGGCGATCAGAACCCCTACCCGCGCCGAACCATGGAACTGGCTCAGACGCACGGCAAATCACTCGCCACTTCCGTGCAGGCAGCACTGGAAACCCACATGCAGCGCCTCAAGGGCCCCATCCGTGCCGCGTATCGTGAGATCCCGCTGGCCTATGACAAGCTGCCCACCCGGGAGCAACTCGTCGAAGAACAAAAGTCCTCGAACAAATATCTGGTCACTCATGGCACGCGCCTTTTGCAGCGCATCGCCGATGAAGGTCAGCTGCCCGCCACGTATCCCTATCCCGTGCAGGTGCTGCGTCTCGGCAACGATTTCACCTGGGTCACGCTCGGCGGTGAAGTGGTGGTGGATTACTCACTCCGCCTCAAGCAGGACATCAAAGATCCCATCGTCTGGGTCAGCGGCTACACCAACGACGTCATGGCCTACATCCCCAGCTTGCGCATCTGGCAGGAAGGCGGCTACGAAGGCGGCGGTGCCATGATCTACGGCAGCCACCCCACGCGCTGGAGCGACAAGACGGAGGAGAATATTGTCAACACTGTGATGGAGCTGCGGAAAGCGGTGGAGTAAAACAACCGGGCCAGCTTCACTTTTGCTCGTGCAACAAACGGACCTGCGCCTTCAGCAGCTCTGCTTGCGCCCGCTTGATCTCCACGTCAGACACGCGGGCGAGATCTTTCATTCTTTTGGCCCACTCCACCCGGCGCTCATTCGCAGCCACAAGATCCTGGAGCGCGGCGATCAGGGCATCACGTTGTCCCTTTTCACGAGCGAGATCGACCCGCGCCTCAGCCAGTTCGACTTGGGCTACCTCCACCTCCGATCCATTTCCAGCGGCATCCCGGCCCGAGGTGTGCAGAGCCTGCTCAATTTCGACGAGCTGCTCCCGAATTTGGACAATCTCGGTGAGCTTTGCGATGATTTTCGCATCCGGCTCCTGTGCCAGGAGGCTGGACGAGAAGAGTGCGATGACAGCGGTGGTGATCAGTTTTGTCTTCATGGCAGTGGTTGGAATCATTTGTGACTGCAGCCCGACTGAGCCAGCAGCCCAACTGCTTACTAACGACATTTGAGTTTGAGGGTTACCGACTTTTTCCGCTGAAGCGGATGAATAGACATGGGCATGACCAAGCTTGTAGCGGCAAGCACGATGATGCCAGTGACCTTGCGAACTGATCCCTTCCTGCCAAAAAAAACAGGCCGGGAACTGCTCCCCGGCCTGTAGATCTTGAAGGATGATTTCTGTCGTCGGACCCGAGAGCCTGACATCAGCTCACTTGCTGTTCTCAGCGAACTGCGCGTCGAAGATGATCTTCGAAGGCGGGAAGTCGATCTTCTTCACGAAGGCGGCGGATTCGGCGGCGCCGAACTCGCGATCCATCGCGCCGTCTTCCCACTCGACGCTCAGCGGGCCGCCGTAGTCGATGTCGTTGAGGGCGCGGATGATGCGCTCAAAGTTGATGTTGCCACGGCCCACGGACTTGAAGTCCCAGTAGCGGCTTGGCTTGTGGAAATCGACGTGGCCGCCGAAGACGCCGGCGGTGCCGTCACCGATGCCCCAGGCGACGTCCTTCATGTGGACATGGAAAATGCGGTCGCTGAACTTGTAGAGGAACTTGATGTAATCGACGCCCTGGTAGCCGAAGTGGCTCGGGTCGTAATTGAAACCGAAGGCAGGATGGTAGTCGACCGCCTGCAATGCACGCTCAGCGCTGGCGATGTCGAAAGCGATTTCGGTGGGATGCACTTCGAGCGCGTAGCGGATGCCCAGCTTCTGATACTCGTCGAAGATCGGGGTGAAGCGCTTGGCGAAGTCTTTGTAGCCGGCGTCGATCTGGCCGGGGAGGTTCGGCGGGAAGGAATAAACAAGGTGCCAGATGCTGCTGCCGGTGAAGCCGTTCACCACACTGACGCCGAAACGCTTGGCGGCGTGCGCGGTCTTGATGAGCTCTTCAGCGGCACGCTGACGGACGCCTTCCGGATTGCCATCTCCATAGATATGGCCGGGGAGAATCTGAGCGTGGCGCGGGTCGATGTTGTCGCATACGGCCTGCCCGACGAGGTGAGTGGAGATGGCGTGGCACTGCATTCCTGCGGCCTTCAGCTTGGCGCGCTTGTCGTCACAGTAGGCCTGGTCGGCCTTGTCCACTTCGAAGTGGTCGCCCCAGCAGGCGAGTTCGACACCGTCATAACCAAAAGCCTTGGCCTTCTGGATCATGGTATCGCAGGAAAGATCGGCCCACTGGCCGGTGAAGAGAGTGACTGGGCGTGGCATGTCGGGTGTGTGGTTGAGTTGAGGCTGGGAAGAAGGGGAAAAATCGACGAATGTCGACTGTGAATGACGATTTTTTCGAGCCACCGCTATTTGCGCTCGATCGCCTGGGTGCGGACCAGGGTGTAAGGGAGTTCAAGGATAAGCTGCGCCGCCTTGCCGTCTGCATCATTCACCTGGGCGACATTCTTGAGGCTGCCGGAGATCTTGGTGTTCACATCCAGCATGTCGGAGAGGCGGCGGATGAGAGTGATGTCAAAAGCGACTTCGATGCGGCTGAGATAATTCATCGGCCGCTCCATGGTAAAACTGCCCACGATATGCACGGTGGCCAGCGCTCCGTCGGGACGTTCATCCATGGCAACCAGCGTGCATTCGATGTCCTTCGCGACCACCGCGCCGTAGTCCTTGCCCCCTGACTCATTGATGCTGACTTTCCACGTCTCGCCGGGTTTACGGGTCTGGTTGAGAAGGCATGCCTCAGGGATTTCCAGCAGCAGCCGGGTGAACGCCAGATCATTGAGGAACTTCTGCTGCTCTGCGCTGGGCTTTCCTCCGACCATGGTGCATTTCCATCTTCCGTCGGATTTGCGCAGGCGCAGAGTTTTGCCTGCCAATGGCCCGGCTTGCTCGGCCGGAGGCGGGGCGGTGCCGTTGTAATTGACCAGTTCACAGACCATCTCGCGCACCTGCACTTCTTCGGTGTCCGTCCCCAGCAGGCGCCGAACGAGGTTGACGCTCTGAACGAAGCGGCAGAAGAAGTCATTGGCCGAGTTCGCCTTCTGCATGCGGCCTTTGCCCTCCTGCACGCGGACCTCCCGCTTTTCCCTCAGCACGGTGCCCGTGCGAAGTGGTGAGGTGGCTCCCAAGTCGACAGATCCGCCTGAAGTGTCAGCGGCGTTCAGATGAACGGAGATGAGCAAAGGCAGCAGGAGGCGCAGCGGGACATGCATGTCGGCAGAATACCAAGGGCGTGAGCGCCAGCACAAGCAGCAAGTGCTCCGGCCAAAAAAGGGGGAGCATTTCATGCTTGGCGAAAGACGCCTGTTCATCTCATGATGCGGCATGCACCGAGTGTTACTCCTCTGCCTCGCCTCAGTCACCACGATTCACGCGCAATGGACCACGTCGCGCGTTCATGGTTCACCGGAGGCGCCGAAGCCCTGCATCGCAGAGCAGTCCTTTGCCTCCATCCAGCTTCAGGATGCCCTGGAGATGATCGCCGTGCCCGGCGCACGGCGTTTCGTGGCGGTGGAAAAAGGCGGCAAAATCTGGAGCTTTGCGGATGCACCGGACACCGGAGCCAAAGGCCTGCTCATCGATCTGAAGCCGGAGCACCCGCAGCTTCAGTACGCGTATGGCATCGCGTTTCATCCGCAGTGGAAGGAGAACGGCCACGTCTTCCTCTGCTATGCCTACGGCGACAAAGTTCCCGATGGCACCAAGCTCTCGCGCTTCAAACTCACGCAGCAGGAGCCGCCGGTGCTTGATCCCAAATCGGAGACCGTGCTGCTGACCTGGCGCAGCGGCGGGCACAACGGCGCATCCTTGCAATTCGGACCCGATGGCATGCTTTACATCTCCACGGGAGACTCCGAGGTGCCCTCGCCACCCGATCCGCTGAACACCGGGCAGGACATCAGCGATCTGCTGTCATCCATCCTGCGCATCGACGTGGATCACGCGGAGAATGGAAAAGCCTATGGCATTCCGCCGGACAATCCGTTTTTAAAAACTCCCGGGGCGATGCCCGAGGTCTGGGCCTTTGGATTTCGTAATCCGTGGAAGATCAGCTTCGATGCCCAAGGCCGCCTGTGGTGCGGCGATGTCGGCTGGGAGCTGTGGGAGATGATTCATCTGGTACAGCGCGGTGGCAATCATGGCTGGAGCGCGTATGAGGCCAGCCAGCCCATAAAGCCTGAAACCCAGCGCCCCGAGCCAGTTATCCCGCCCGTGGCCGCGCACCCGCACACGGAGGCAGCGAGCATCACCGGAGGTTATGTGTACCATGGCAGTCGCTTTCCTGAGCTGAAGGATGCCTACATCTACGGCGACTACGAGACTGGTAAGATTTGGGCGCTGTGGCATGACGGCAAACAGGTCACACGCAGAGAGGAAATCGCCGATACGCCGCACAAGATCGTCACCTTTGGTCAAAGCGAGGACGGCGAGATCTACTGGATGAACTGGGAGAAGGACACGCGCATCTACCGCCTGGCGCGAAACCCCGCCGTGGGCAGGCCCAGCCAGTTCCCGCACAAGCTCAGCGAGACGGGCTTGTTCAAGGACACCGCCGCTCAAACACCCGCTATAGGCGTGCTGCCTTTTGATATTGCGGAGCCGATGTGGCAGGACGGCGCCACCGCCACGCGCTTCATCGCGCTTCCAGAAGGCCGCCGCATCAAGACAGCCCGCAGCGGCAATCCCGCCAAACCGAACTACAAAGTCGAATGGCCCGCCGAATCCGTGCTCGCCCGCACCATCACCTGGCCCGCCACGCAGCAGCGCATCGAGACGCAGATCCTGCATTTCGACGGCGAGACTTGGAATGGCTACTCCTACCGCTGGAATGATAAAGGCACGGACGCCGAATTGGTGACCGCCGATGGCGAAGAGTTCACCGTGCAAAAGCAGCCCTGGCGCATTCATGGCCGTGCCGAATGCGCCCGCTGCCACACCAACTGGAGCGGCTTTGCCCTGGGATTTCAGCCGGATCAGCTCGTGCGCATCAGCGGCAAAAGGCCGGCCAATGTGCATGAAATTTTTGACGGCCCCTTTCTGGAACGGCTGCCCGACCACCTCGTGTCCAGCCATGACGAAAAAGCAGCCTTGGAAACACGCGCGCGCTCCTGGCTGCATGCAAACTGCGCCCACTGCCACCGCAGGCATGGCGGCGGCAGCGTGCCGCTGATGGTGAATTTTGACCTGCCCACCGCGGACACGATGCTGATCTACGAGAAGCCGACCCGAGGAGATTTCGGCATCAGTGACCCCGCCGTGGTCTATCCATGGGCCCCGCATCGCAGCCTACTGTTTCAGCGCATCGCACGCACAGGCAGCGGGCACATGCCGATGATCGGTGCGCGCGACCCTGCCCCCCACGGCCTGCGGCTGCTGTGGAACTGGATCTCGGGCATCTATCCCAGGAAAGGCCCTGCAGAAAGCTATGTCAGCATGGAGGACGAGCTTCAGAAAGGTGACTCCGAATATGAGGCCGAGCTGCTCTCCGGCAAGCATCCGGAAAACGAATATCGGATCAATGCTGATCCCCTGCACTGGTTCCGCAGTTCTCCGGCCCATTTGATGATGGCGGTATCCAATGAACAAATCCCTCTGCCCCGACGAGAGGCCGCAATCAAAGCCGCGATGGCCAGTGGCGATCCGAACATCACCTCCTTGTTTGAGCGCTTCCTGCCACCCGACCAGCGGGTGATGACCCTCGGCATGAATATCGATGAGAAAAAGCTCCTCGCCGTCCAAGGTGATGCAAAGCGTGGCGGCGAGCTCCTCAGCATGACGGGAAAACTGGCCACCTGCCTGGCCTGCCATATCTTCAATGGAGCTGGCCGCGACTTTGGCCCTGACCTCAGCAAGGTGGGCGCACGGCTGACGCGTGAGCAAATCCTCGAAAGCCTGCACCGGCCGTCCAAAACCATCGCCCAAGGTTACGAGACATGGACCGTCAATTTGAAGAACGGAAGCGTGCAAAACGGGTTTCTAATCCATTCTGGTGAAACCTCCAGCACCTTCAAACTTCCCACCGGTCGGGCAGAAATCATCGGGAATGATCAGATCAAAGGCCGGCAGCGGCAGCCTGTTTCACTGATGCCTGAAGGCCTGCTGCAAGGCCTGACAGAGCAGGAAGTGGCGGATGTCATCGCATATCTGGCAGGGTTGAAGTGAAAATCAGGGAATCCCTGATTTATGCAATTCACGTCATGAGTTATGGCCGCAAACATACCCGGAAGTTCCCTTGTTAGCGAAACTATAAAGCTGCATACACAGGCGCCCTGAAGTGCGTTTCCTTGTTATCAATAATGCATACCACACCCGTCACCTGTCCCAGTTGTTTTCAAGAGTTTGAGGTGCCCGCTCCCTCTTGTACGGAGGTGCCGTGCGATGTGGACTACGACTGCGAAGTCTGCTGCCGCCCGCTGCGCATCCTCTTCACCGAAGACGACGGCGAGGTATGGGGCACAGCTTATGGATTGGGAGAGAGCGGGCCATACGGTTGATTCTCGTCAAACCACAGCCTGACATTATGGTAGTCCCAAGCATCCCCTTTCTTATGCCTCCCATGCGCGTTTTCGCAGAGAATGCATTTGGCTGTTTGCAAAAACAGAAGTTGTCGTTAATCTCGAAAAATCCCGCTGCCAGGAGTCTGGTGGATGGGAAGCTTAATCAAACAGGTTAACACCCACACACATGAAAATCGCTATCCTCACCCTCATCGCGGCTTCCGCCGTCCTCTCCGCTTGCCAGCAGCCAGCTCCGCCGCCACCACCACCACCAATGCAGACCGGCAAGTAAGCAGTCCGCCGCCAAACGCGGCTGATTGTGTAACTTACGTGTGATCATTCATGATCCGTCTTGCCATTGTTCTGTCGCTGCGTCCGTGATGCTTCATGCATCCTGTTCCAGCTAAGAAGGCATGTGCGAAGTGCGACGCCAAAGCGAAGGCCGACTGCGAAGACGGTCACAAGCACTAATCTGACAGGAAACTGACATCTGCGCCGCCGTTCCCCACCCAACCGGGGGACGGCGGCTTTTTTTTACCCTTTCAACGCCGGATTCTGGATGCCGGACTCCCGTTTTTGCTCCATTCGTAACCTGCCATGCCCGACTGCCTGCTCGCCCTTGAATCCTCCTGCGATGAGACTGCTGCGGCCATCTGTACTTTGGAGGGCGAACTGATCGCCAGCCGGATCGCCTCACAGATTGAAATCCACCGCCAGTATGGGGGAGTCGTGCCGGAGGTGGCCTCACGCAATCACATCCTGCATGTGCGCCCGCTGGTTCAGGAGGTACTGGCCGAGGCAGGGAAAACGCTTGGCGACATGGCCGCCTTTGCGGCCACGAGCGGCCCCGGACTGGTAAGCTCGCTGCTCATCGGCACGTCCATGGCCAAGGCGCTCGCTGTTGCTGAAAACAAGCCCTTCCTTGCCGTGAATCACATGGAGGGTCATCTCCTCTCCCCTTTCATGAATGGCAACGGCCCGGTACGCGCCAGTGTGGCGCTCATTGTCAGCGGCGGGCATACCATGCTCGTGCGGGTGCACGGCGTGGGCCGTTATGAACTGCTGGGGCGCACCCGTGATGACGCCGCAGGTGAGGCCTTCGACAAGGTCGCAAAAATGATCGGTCTGCCTTACCCCGGCGGCCCGGAGATCGATAAACTGGCCATCCGGGGCGATCCAACCGCCTTTGCCTTCCCACGAAGCTTTCTGGATGGCCGCAGTCTGGAGTTCAGTTTCAGCGGCCTGAAGACGGCCGTCCTTTATGAACTGCCGCGCCTCGATCTGAAGAGCGAACAAACTCTGGCCGACCTCAGCGCCAGCGTGCAGGCGGCGATCATTGAGGTGCTGGTCGAAAAATTGGTGCTCGCCGCCAGGCAGTGCGGACAGACACTTGTCACGGTAAGCGGCGGAGTCAGTTGCAACCGGGGCCTGCGCAAGGTGCTCGCCGCACGCTGTGCCAAAGCAGGCCTGCAACTGCTGCTCGCGCGGCCAGATCTTTGCACGGACAATGCGGGCATGATTGGTTTCGCTGCTGCGCAACGTTTCAGCATCGGCCACACTTCCCCTTTGGAGGCCGATGTGGATCCCAATCTCCCCCTCGTCAGTTCACTTTAACCTTCCTTTTTATGCGCCCGATCTTGTTTCTCCTCTGCGCATTCACGTCCCTGCAGGCAGGCGACTGGCCCCAGTTTCTCGGCCCGCAGCGCAACTGCACCGCAACTGACGAAGCCGTCATTTCAGGCAGTGCTGAGCCCGAATTTCTGTGGAAGCGAATGCTGGGCACGGGTCATGCCGGTGCGGTGGTCTGCAACGGCCGCGTCATCATCACCCACCGCCAAGGCAGTGAGATCATCACCGAAGCGCTGACGGCCACAGAGGGAAAGCTGCTTTGGAAACATGCCTGTCCCACCAGTTACCACGACAGCTTTGGCTTCGACAACGGACCACGCGCCGTGCCATGCATCGCCGCAGGCAAAGTGATCACCCACGGCCCGGAGGGCATGGTGCAGGCGCTCGATTTTGAGACGGGGGAACTGGTCTGGAGTTATGACACCGTCGCCGAGCTGGAATCCCCGCAGGGGTACTTTGGCCGTGCCTGCTCGCCGCTCGTGACCGAGGGCAAGGTGCTGCTCAATGTGGGCGGCAAGAATGCCAAGGGCGGGGCTGGCATCATCGCGCTGGATCTTGCCACGGGCAAACTCGTCTGGCAGGCCACGGACGATCAGGCGAGCTATTCATCCCCAGTTCTGCTGCCCGGAGATCCGGGAGTCAGCGCCTTCTTCACCCGGCGTGGTATCCTTTTGACGCAAACCAGCGACGGCAAGGTGCTGGCGGACGACTACTTTCGCGCCCAGATTGATGCCTCGGTCAATGCGGCTGCGCCCATCCCCTGTGAAAATGGCCGGCTCTTGTTCACTGCCGCCTATGATGTGGGTGCCGGGCTGTGGCAGTGGAACAAAGCTGAACGCAAGCTGGCCAACGTGTGGAAAAAAGCTGACACGCTCGACTGCCACTACACCACGCCCGTATATCATGCCGGACATGTCTATGGCCTGCACGGTCGGCAGGAGACCGGGATGACGCTGCGCTGCATCTCGGTGGCTGATGGCAAAATCGCCTGGGAGGCGCCTGATCACCTTCAGGGCGGCACCCTGATCTTGGTGGGAGACAAAATACTGCTGCACAGCGAAGCCGGTGAACTCTTGATTTTCACCGCCGACCCGAAGAAGTTCAACCTCGTGCAGCGCAGCCAGATCACCCGTGCAGGGCACCGCAGCCATGACGCCTTCTCAAATGGCCTCCTCTTTGCACGGGATGCCGAGAAACTGGTCGTGCTGAAGGTGAAGTAGGCGCTGGATTGATCCGCAGGCGCGTTTAGTCTGCCCTGCATGGCTCAAATCGGCAAACGCAACGCTCTCATCGTCCTTCACAGCACACCTCACGGCATTTATCTGGACGGGGGTGACCATGGGGAAATTCTGCTGCCGAACCGTTACATCCCCAAAGGAACAAGCCTTGGCGATTCTCTGGATGTGTTCATCTACCGCGACTCGGAGGACCGCCTCGTGGCCACCACCGAGCAGCCGTTTGCCATGGTGGGCGAGTTCGCCACCCTGGAAGTCGTGAGCGTGAACCGCAACGTCGGCGCGTTTTTGAACTGGGGTCTGCTCAAGGATCTGCTGCTGCCGTTTCGTGAGCAGGCGGACCAGGTGTATGTGGGAGACAAGGTCGTGGCCTATATCATGCTGGACGAGAAAACGGACCGCATCATCGCCACCACGCGCCTGAACCGGCACCTGAGCCGTGAGCGCCCGCCGTTCAAGCCCGCGCAGCCGGTGCCACTGCTGATCACCGCCCGCACGCCGCTGGGCTACAACGCGATTGTGGCAGGGACGCACGTCGGACTGCTTTATCACAGCAACATCGGCGCCCCGCTGCAAGTCGGACAAAGAATCAACGGCTTCGTCAGCGCGGTCCATCCTAGCGGCAAGATTGACCTCAGCCTTGATGCCTCCGGATATCAGCGCGTCGCGTCACTGACGGATCGCATTCTCGAAGCGCTCAAGAACAACGGCGGCAAACTCGACTTTGACGATGACAGCCATCCCGAGGCCATCCGGAGCCACTTCGAAGCCAGCAAGAAGGCGTTCAAGCAAGCGCTCGGCTCTCTCTACAAACAGCGCCGCATCCGCTTCACGAATCCGGGTATTGAAACCCTGGACGTTCGTGAAGCGAAAGACGGTGACTGGAAGCCTTCTGGCCCGGGAGCCAAATGATCAAGGCAGCGGGAAACGCTGGTTCGTCTCGCTGACCTCCTTGCGGATTTGAGCCAGGGCGGCCTCGTCCTCACGGTTTGTCAGCGCACGGTCAATCCAGGCGGCGATCTGCTTCATCTCAGCTTCCTTCATGCCACGTGTGGTGACGGCAGGAGTGCCGACGCGAATGCCACCGCCAAGGGTGATTTTCTCGGTGTCGAAGGGAATGCCGTTCTTGTTCACGGTGATCGCGGCCTTGTCGAGGGTCTCGCTGGCGACCTTGCCATTGAGGCCTTTCGGGCGGAGATCGACGAGCATGAGGTGGTTGTCCGTGCCACCGCTGACAATGCGGTAGCCGAGCGCGGCGAGAGCGGCGGCAAGGGCCTGCGCATTTTTGACGATCTGTGCCGTGTAGTCCTTGAAGCCGGGCTTGAGGCATTCGCCGAAACAGACGGCCTTGCCGGCAATCACATGCATGAGGGGGCCGCCCTGCACGCCTGGGAAGACCTGGCTCTGGATCTTTTTGAAGAGGTCCTCGCGATTGGTGAGGATCATGCCGCCACGCGGGCCACGCAGGCTCTTGTGCGTGGTGGTGGTGACGAAATCCGCGTATTCCATCGGGGAAGGATGCGCGCCGCCGGCCACGAGACCGGCGATGTGGGCCATGTCCACAAACAGGTAGGCACCGACGCTCTTGGCGATCTCGCTCATTTTTTTGAAGTCGATGATGCGGGGGTAGGCGCTGGCGCCGGCGGTGATCATCTTGGGCTGCTCACGCAGGGCCACTTCGGCAAGTTCATCGTAGTCGATGAGTTCGCTTTCCTGGTTCACACCGTACTGGCAGAAATTGTAGAGGCGGCCGGAAAAGTTGGCCGGATTGCCGTGCGTGAGGTGACCGCCGTGGGCGAGGTTCATTCCCAGCACTTTGTCACCCGGCTGGAGGACGCTGAAATAGACCGCTGCATTGGCCTGCGAGCCGGAATGCGGCTGCACGTTGGCAAACTGGGCACCGAACAGCTCGCAGGCACGATCGATGGCAAGCTGCTCGATTTTATCGACCTCCTCGCAGCCGCCGTACCAGCGTTTGCCGGGATAGCCTTCAGCATACTTGTTCGTGAGGCAGCTGCCCTGCGCGGCCATGACGGCTTTGCTGGTGAAGTTTTCACTCGCGATGAGTTCGATGTGGTCCTGCTGGCGGTGCTGCTCGCCCTGGATGATTTCCGCGACGGCAGGATCATTCGCCTCCAAAATGTCGAGCGGATGCGGCTGGGCGTTCATCTTGTCCACGCGGCGGCCATGCCGGCCACCAGCAAAGGGTGTTTTCAGCCATGCATCCACGATCTCGTTGGCGGTGGCCGCCGGAGTGTTTTTGCCGGAGAGGCAGAGCACATTGGAGTTGTTGTGCTCGCGGGTGATGGCTGCCGTCTGAGCGTCGCCGACCAATGAGGCCTGGATCCCCACGTGGCGGTTTGCGGCGATGCACATGCCGATGCCCGTGGTGCAGACCAAAATGCCCGCATCTGCCTCGCCCGAGAGCACCTTGTCAGCCACCACTTCTGCATAGTCAGGATAATCGACGGAATCGTGTGAATTCACGCCCAGATCCTCCACACCGTAACCGGCGGATTGAAGATGGGTGACGACGGCATTTTTCAACTCCACTCCGCCGTGATCGGCGGCGATGGCGAGTTTTTGAGGAAGGATGCCGTTGGAAGTGCTGGTCATTTTTTGCGTTGGGGTGAGGGTCGAAGATGGGTGGGGGATGGCTGCTGTCATCCATCATTTTTCTTCCAAGTCTGGTCGATGTAGGCGAGCAGGCTGGGAAGCATTTTTTCCAGGCTGCCCAGCGTCTCTTCATACGCTGAACGGCCTTGTCCAAAAGGGTCGAAAACATCCCTGCCGCGCAGGGCGTCTTCGGCGGCAAATTCAGAGACAAGGTAAACCTTGTCCGCATGCGCAGGAAATTCATCCACGATCGCCGCCATATGGTGGGAGGACATGGCGAAAACGTGCGTGGCCTGCTCCAAGAGCTGCTGGTCGAGCATCCGGCTCTGAAAACCGGCCAAATCGAGACCGCGATCCTTGAGCAAAGCCACCGTGTGCTTGCTGGCGGGCATGCCGGGAGCCGCCGCCACTCCTGCGCTGGACACCTGATAGTCAGCGCGCTCTTTGACCAGATCACGGAAAAGCGCTTCCGCCATCGGACTGCGGCAAGTGTTGCCTGTGCAGACAAAAAGAACGTTTTTCAAGATGCTGAGCGGGGTTGATTCGATACCGACAAGATTGACGGGGGAGGTCAGTGTGTCGCGCCACCTGCGTTTTGTCAAAGGCGGAGCAGAAAGTGCTCATAAGCATTTTCGTGGAATATCCCGCTTGCCAAAGGGGAGGCACATGGGCTTTGCTCCCCTTTGTCCTATTTTCAAGCGCTTAACACCGGATGGCGGAACGATATAAAATATATGAAAAGCTCGGCATGGGCGGCGTTGGCGCCGTCTTCCGTGCTTATGACAGCCAGTTAAAGCGCTGGGTCGCTGTCAAACGACTGCTGACCGCCAACGAAGCGGATGTGGACAAAAACGTCGCTTCTGAACTGCGACGTGAGGCCGACGCGCTCGCCTCCCTGCGCAATCCGAACATCGTGACCATCTTCGATGTGGCCAGCGATGACGAGGGGTTGTTCATGGTGATGGAGCTGCTGCAGGGTGAAGACCTGGCGGATGTCGTCGCACGAGGCCCGCTCCCCTACGATGATTTCAAGGAACTGGCCTCGCAGACGCTTGAAGGCCTGCTGGCGGCGCACCAGCACCACATCCTGCATCGCGACATCAAGCCTGAGAACATCAAGGTGGAACGCCTGCCGGGCGGGCGCATGCAGGCCAAGATCATTGATTTCGGTCTTGCCCGTGCGGGCCTGCGCGCACGCAAGCAGACGGAAGACCAAGAAGGCACGGTGATGGGTTCCATCTACTACATGGCCCCCGAGCAGCTGACGCGCGAGCCAGTGGATGAACGCACGGACCTTTATTCCCTGGGCTGTGTCTTCTATGAGGCTCTTTCGGGCAGAAAAGCGTTTGATGGCGCCTCGATGGCCGAGGTCATCGACAAACACATCGACCATATTCTGGTGCCGCTGCATGAGATCGCCCCGCATGTGCCGCAATGGCTCGGAGCCTGGTGCGCACGCCTGATGGCGCAAAAGCCTGATGACCGCCCGGCCAACGCCCAGCAAGCCATCGAAGAATTCCGTGCCTGGGAAAAGATGCCGACCATGGTGCCCTATGGCCCCTGGATGGGCATGTATGCTCCGCCGCCTGTTTATATGCAGCCGGGCATGCCGCCGGGAACGGGCACTGTCCCTCTGACCGGCTACTATCCCCCACCTGATCAAACCCAGCCCTTCTATGCCGAGCCAGTGGCAGAAGCTGTGCCCGTGGAGATCATTGCGGACGCGCAGCCTGTCGTCGAACTCGCCGCCATCACAACTCCCCTGGCCCCTGCGCCGTGCAGGTCTGGAGCCGGCCACGCGACGGTGCAGCATCGGCAGACTTCGGCAGCCCGTTCCTCCTCCCCTTCTTTCGTTCAGGCGAACGCGAAGCTGATCAAGCAGGTCGCCATCATCGGCGGAGCCGTTGTCGTTCTGGGCATCGGTGGCTGCTTCTTTTTCGGTAAAAAGCCCAGCAGCTCATCGTCCAGCAATTCAGCACTGACGGCCATGGGCATGTCCAATCCGCCCAAGGTCAGCTTCCAGCTTCCTCAAGACCGAGCATTCCCCCCGGTGGACCGCGGGATCGCCCTCTTTTTTGTCGGCAACACCGGCATTCTGACCAACCGCAAAGGCAGTGACGGCAAACCAGCCGCAGCCAACGGCAATGAGCCCGTCATTGAGTGGCACGACATTTCTGAGCGAGCTGGCGACAACATTTTGCGCAGTTATCAAAAGAGTCCGGACTACGCCCCGAAGCGAGTTGACTGGCCGGAGGCAGCCAAAGGCGGCACCCCCAAGCCTGGCCGTGTGGTGCTGGACTTTCACGCTCGCAATGGCAAACCCTGCATCCTGGAACTGGATGACACGGGCAGTGAAACGCAGAGCATGCCTTTCGGGAGCAAGGATGCTGGCGTACCCAACGACAAAGGACTCACTGCTTTCATGGCTTTTCAGGCAGATCCGGCAAAGCTTCCGATGCGTGTGTTCACCCTCGGAAACGATGACGGCACCACGGTGTCATTGCGAGTGGACGAAAAGAAGAATCTCGTGGCCGAGGTGAAACACCCAGGCGGCAGCCCCACGCTAACATCCAAAGATGTGAACGGCACGCTGGCCTGCATGGCCGTGATCAGCTGGAATGCCAGCACGGGAGTCGTGGAACTCCGTGCGCGCGACGCCGACGGCAGGACGTTCATCAGCTCTGGAGGCAAGTCCACAGCGCCATCGACGCCGCTAAACTGGCTGCTGATCGGGCGTGGTCAGGACAGCAGTGGTGGGAGTGTCGGTTCCCAGGACCAGTTCAGCGGCTACCTGGCCGAAGTCATTGTTTACTCGGTTGCCTTGAAGTCCGACCAGATTCAGCTCATCGAAGGGCGTGGACGAGATTATTATTTCCAGCCGGCGCCGCCCACGCCTCTCAACACGCGGTTGAGGACAAAGCTTGCCTGGATCGAGCCGCGCAGTTCCTGGAAGCTGAGCGCCAGCCTCAAAAAGGAAGACTGCCCGAAAGCCGTGGACAACAACACCGGCTCCCGCTGGGCAACCGGGGCACCCATGAAGGGCGGGGAGTGGTTTACCGTCGAGCTTCCTTCCGAAGAGAACATTGCCGGACTGGCCATCGACAGTCAGGGCAACTATCAGGATTATCTGCGCAAATACAAAATCGAAGTCTCGTCCAATGGCACGCAGTGGAATCCTCCTGCTGCCCAAGGGGATGGCAGTGCATTGACCGAGATTGTTTTCAAAGCGCCGCAAAAAGGGCGCTTTGTGCGCATTACCCAGCTCGGCATTTCCAGCAGCGTGTGGGGCATCAACGAACTGGTCTTGTTTAAGAAGTAGGGCCCCTCTCCAAAAGGGTGTCAGCCCATCGCAGCACACAAAGCACCACGCAGGATGTGAGCCAGGTCATGAGGCACCCCTGAAGAGGCGGCCACTGCGACATGAACCATGCCAACAGCGGTTTCACATGGGATCACGGTGAGAACGTTTCCGGATGAGAGGGGCTGGTGAATCACCGAGGGCGTTTCGCAGGCGGACATCGCGCTC
Organism: Verrucomicrobiota bacterium; assembly: GCA_017301975.1. GTDB lineage: Bacteria > Verrucomicrobiota > Verrucomicrobiia > Verrucomicrobiales > Verrucomicrobiaceae > Prosthecobacter. The sequence continues at coordinate 213,670 of JAFLEI010000003.1, read as the reverse complement.
GCACGAAGCGCCGCCCCCCATGCCATCATGGTGGAAAGCACCAGCCCGGCTTTCGCCGCCCCGCCCCACAGCACTTCGCCATCGTCACTCATCACCAGAATCTGCCCGCCATCCTCTCGCACCATCAGCTTGGCCCAGCCGGCAAATGCGTCCAGTCGCACCTCTCGCGAGCCTTGCGGAATATCAAAGGCAGGAGTCTGCGGTGAATCAGGAAGGCATTGAGGCTCCACCTTCGTCGTGGGATTTTCCTGGTTCCTATCTGCCTCTGCAGCCTCCTCATCGACTTCGTCATCATCATCAGCAGCAGGTGCAGGCTCCGTCGGGGTGATCTCGCTCACGCGAGTCAGGATGCCCGCGTCACTCGCACGCTGGCGAATTGCACGCAGCTTGTCACGGATCCGGCTCAGCGGCAGCGCAGCAGCCGGGTTGGGAACTGGCTGGCGATGTTCATCATCGTCCGTCTCGTCCTCCATCTCCATCTCCATCTCCATCTCCGCCTGCGGCTCAGGTTCGGGGACAAAGGTATCGTTCAATGCAGCGGCAGTCGCGGGAGAAACAACCGGCTCCACCCAGTCCATCGCAAATCCCCATGACGCGGCAGGAGGCCCAGGCAGCGGTTCAGGGGCCGTATCGAGTTCCATGACGCAGGGAGTTTTATCCATGCCCCCCCCTTGCGGTGCAATCTGCTCCACCAGCTCCTTGAGCCGATCGGCATCAATCCATGAGACTTGCATGGCCATGCTCCCTTTCACGTTCGTGGGTCAATCCGGTGCGCTGCTCCAGCTCTGCGGCGATCTGGTCAAAAATCAGTGCCTCAGGCGGAGGGTTGCGCTTCGTGAGTGCCACAGGCACCCCCAATGCGCTTGCTTCGAGGAAAGAGGACAGGCGCGGAATGCTCTGCTGAAACATCAGGTTCGCAGGCAGCATGTCGCGCAGTTCCCGCGCCACCTTGAGGCTCATCTCATTCTCCCGCATCACCATCGTCAGCAGGATGCCCGCCACGCGCACGCCCGCACCCTCAGCGCGGAAACGAGCCAGAGTCTCCAGCAGATGCGGCACACTGCGGATCGCCAGAGGCTCCGCCTGCTGAGGAAGCACCACAAAATCACAGGCCTTCACCACCGCTTCCGTCGTGCTGCTCATGCCGGCCGCCGTATCCATCAGCACGACATCGACACCGCGCAGTTCCGCCCCCCTTAGCAGATCGGCCAGACGTGCCGGCACCTCATGCGTGGACCACCCCTGCCGGGCGCAGGTGTCATACTGTCCGGCGGGTATGATCTCCAGCTCCGGAAGCCGGGTCGGCACCACCATCTTGTTCAAATCACCGCCACGAACGAGAAACTCATGAAATCCTTCCCTCGCCTTCGTGCTCTTCGCCAGCGACAAGCCCACGCCGCCCTGCGGATCGGTGTCGATCAGCAGCACACGCCAGCCGCGCCGCGCCAGTGAATAGGCGAGATTGATGCACAACGTGGTTTTACCCACGCCGCCCTTTTGGCTCGCTGTTGCAATCGCTATCACGCGTTGATGCTAGGGTGAGTTTGCCGAATGGCAAGGAAGTTGCGCAACAGGCCATTCAAGATTAAATTCGGAATCCTTCCGTCAGCGGGACATTCCCTGCACCCTTGCATGAAACCGCCTCTTCTCTCTTGTTGTCTAGCGCTGTGCCTGGCCAGCGTCTCATGCGAACGCCATGTGGAGCTCAAGCGTGAAATCGCAGCGCTGGACGCCGCCATCAAACGAGATGAAGCAGCCATCGGACAGTATGAAAAAGACATCGCAGCCCTCGGCGGGAGCGAGGCCCTGAGCCGCATCGTCGAACAGGCCCAGATCAAGGATGAGCAGCTGCGCCCGCTCGCATTTGTCAACGCCCCCAGAGAGCGCAGGCTGAAGTCGATTGAAACCGAGTTTGCCAAGCTCAAACCGGCTGCTGAAGCATTCAAGGCCGCGCAACCCAAGTAAGCCACACCACTGCACATCGTGTTCGAATTTCGTTTCAGTTCCCTTCTCAAGGCCCTGCTCCTGTTCACCTGCATCCTCGGTGGCTGCGAATACCTTTCCAGACTCGACAAACTCAAGGCGGAACTTGCCGAATTGAAGACCCGGTCAGACACAGTCCGGGAAACCGCGGAACTCCGCCGGCAGGAGTGGAATGAACTCAAAACGGCCAAAGGCAAGCTGGATCAGGTGGAGGCACGCATGGCGGAGACCCTGCGGCAGCGAGACATTCTCGACATCCAAGACCGCAAACTGACCAGCGAAGTCAAATATTGGGCCGATTCCATGGCGGCAGCAGTGGAGAACACCCGTGCATCCGCCATCGGCACCGTGATTCCCGAACTCCGGCTGCCGGGACGCGCCGCCCTCTACAATGCGAAAATCTTCAAGATCACCGACGATTCGATCTCTTTTCTGCACGAAGACGGAGTGGCAAACCTGCATGTGAAAACCGATGAACTGCCGATGGAGTTTGTTCACAAGTATGACCTCGGCCCGAAATCCATTCATGCAGGCCTGCAGCGCCTGATTGGAGAACTCAGCCCGCCGGCGCCATCCAAGCCAGACGCTTCCGGAAAAAGCGTGGGCATGTAGTATTAATGCTGCTAATCGTGGCCGACCACGGTGCGCCCCAGGCAGGTTGGGCCTATTGGTCAACGAAGCCGCCGGCCGCGGGGACCCGAAAACCGACATTGCCTCCCTGGTCGGAAGCGTCGCTGTGCGATGTCCTCGATTCACGGGGAACAGGAGTCCGTGCTGGCCGATGGCTGACCTCCATCTGCCCTTATCAGCACTTTCCGCATGCAAAACGATGTTTCTAAATGTATTTGTCACTAGAAAATTCGTGCATTCCTAGCTACCACACTACATTACCTAAATGTACCGCCCCTTCATCTTAACCGGCCTTGCTGCCATCACATTAGCAAGTTCCTGCAACAAACCCAATGTGTTGAATGATGAACGCGTGAAGCTTGAAGCTGAATATCAGCGCGCCAAGGATGAAATGCGAGATCTTGATGGCAAGCTAGCATCAATCCAGACCGCTCCTGCCGCGGACGGAAAAACCTTGGAGCAGAGGCATGAGGAGATGGTGAAAAAAAATAAAGGGCTGGAGGCGAAAGTGAAGGCTCTCAGCAAAAAATGCGACGCGGCCGAGGCTGCTCTAAGTGAAATCCAGCCCCGTCTGGAAGCCTATAAAGCCAAATACGTGTATTAACTCAAGCCTCGGTCACCATGTCTGAAGAATCAAAAATCTGGGTCTCTTTTTTTACACTTGGCATCCTCGTTTCCCTATGTTTCGCCGCCCAGTACCTGAGCTCCGTGGATACCGCTAATTTGGCTCTGCGTGAAACCCGGGACAAACTGACCTACACCCAGGATCAGTTATCATACAAGAAAAAGACTTGGAATGAAAAGGAGCAGGTGGCGCTGAAACTCCAGGCTGAATCCGACAAAAATACCGTTCTCGTCAAAGCGCAAGGAGTCGTGGATCAGCGTTATCATAAAGCCGATTACGCTTTGACCGATGCCCTCCAATCCATGCAGGCATCAGTGGAAAGGACACGCAACAACGCGTCCGGGACGGAACTGGGGGAGCTCACATTGGCCAACGGCAAGGCGCTGCACGCCGTCAAAATCCGCAAGGTCGATGACGCCAGCATTTCTGTCATCCATGCGGATGGCAGTGGCACAATTCCTCTGGAGCTGATTCCTGAGAGCCTCAAAGAACAATATGATCTGGGGCCCAATGCCCTTGTCCCCATGATTCAGGGTGCTCAAACGGCATTTTTACAAGAGCCTGCGGAGAACGCTGCCAACAATCCGCCGATCAGCATGCCCGAACCTCCAGCCATTTCGTCTTCCGTCGGACCTGTTGCCAAGCTCACCGTTGATGAGGCCAAAGCGAAAAGCATCAGACTGAAGATAGCGGAGCTGGATTCACGCCTCTCAACCTATGAAGGTTATGCGGCGAGTTATCGAAGTGCTGCGAGAAGCCATCAAAAACTGGCACAAACCGCCAAAGCTCGAGGGGTGCCATCAACCGGGCACACTGCCAATGCGAATAAAAACCTGGCTCAAGCAGCTTCAATCGAAAGCCAGATGGCCGCCATTCGTGAAGAACGGGCAAAGCTTGTGATCGAACTGGAGTATGCGATAAGAGGCAAATAAAGAAGACATCAGCGTCGGCCTGCGTCCAAACAGCTCGGACACGCCGTAGCATTTTTTCTTGTCAATTTTTCCACCTCATGGTCTCATGCTAAGAATAATTAACATGAAGCATCTCTGCATTTTCACCGCCATGGCAGGCATCGCACTGGCAAGCTCCTGCGATAAACATGAGCCCTTGTCCAAAGAACAGACGGCCATGGATGCAGAGTTTGAGCAAGCCAATGGCGAACTCCAGAGCTTGGACGCACAAATTGCCGCTCTGGGCAGCACCCATGGCCTGCCGGAGCAGCAGCATGCCAATTGGCTGAAAATGAACACAGCTCTTGAGCAGACGCTGGCGAGTCTCAGCAAAAAATGCAGCCAAGGCGATGAGTTGCTGAAGAAGCTGCATGACAAGCTCGATGCCTTCAAGGCCCTGAACGACCAATAGCTCATCCGCCCCTCCTATGCTTACCTCACCCAAGTTCTGGCTGCTCCTATTAATCGTCGGCGGTCTCGGTGGCGGATATTCCTACTACGATCACACCACCAAACTCAAAGCAGCGAAGCAGGCTCTCCAGGAAAGCTCAGGCAGGCTTTCCTCACTGCGGGGTCTCATCGATCAAAAGAAAGCGTTCCTTTCACAGAACCGTGAGGATGCGGAAAAAAACCAAGTCCTTCTACGGGCCAAAGAGATCCTCGACAAGCGCCTCGGAAAAATCAACGATGACTTGAAGCGCGGAGCCGAGTCCTTCAGTGTGGCGGTGGAGAAGGCACGGTCCTCCGGGGCAGGCAAGGAATTGGGGGATCTCACGCTGACCAATGGCAAGCTGCTGCGTGGCACCAAAATTCGCAAAGTGGATGAATCCGGCATTTCAGTGATGTATGCCGAAGGCATAGGCAATGTGGTGGTGGATCTGCTGCCGGGGAGTTTACAGGCTAAATATGACCTGGGACCGAACGCACTGATTCCAAAGCTGGCGGCAGCATTGACGGCCTTCCAAGCTCCCGCGCCAGCTGGAATGATCAGCACCACAAATGCCCAGACCATGCCGGAAACGAGCACGGCTTCAACACCTGCTGCCTCCTCCGCCTCCACAGCGGCACCCGCGACGGGTTCATCCTTTGATCCCAGCTGCCTCATCATCATCAAAACAGACCACGGCAGCGGATCAGGATTCATCGCCTCGGTGGATGGCAAAACGTATGTTTATACCAATGCCCACGTCATCTGCGGCACTACCGAGGGGTTCACCGCCAAGATTGAGAGCATCAAAACTGCCTCGGGACGGAGCATCCCGATTCCATACGAGATCGAGCTTTCCAACACCTACGATCCGAATTCATCCCATGGCCTCGAAGACGTGGCGCGTTTCCCTGTGGCCCTCAAAGAGGGCGAGACCTCCTATGCCCTTGTGGACACCAATTTCCCAGTCACCGTCAATCAAAAGGTGACCGCCTACGGCAACAGTCTGGGGGGGGGAGCTGTCACCTCGCTGGAAGGCGCGGTGCTAGGTTTGGGAAGCGACCGAATCGAAGTCAGCTGTCAGATCGTGCCAGGCAACAGCGGCGGGCCCATCATCCTCACGGACACAATGCGGGTGCTAGGCATCTCGACCTACCTGGATTCAGGCAAACGAGACATCTGGACCCGGGGAACCGTTTTCGAAAATGTCAGGCGTTTTGCGGTGAGACCTGACAAGGTGACCCAATGGCGGAAAATGCAATACACTTCACTGATGAGTTCATTGGCTGAGCTGAAAGCTTTCCATCGTGATACTTTGACTTTGGCCGCCGCATGTTATCTCGACCCCAAGCCGAATCGCGGAGGGTTTGACATTCCCAGCCGGCCCCGAGGTGACTACATTATTCGCCAGGTCATTGTGGACGGGAGCAGATTTACTTTAGGAGCCGCCATCAGCAACGGCATCGCCAGGGTCAATCAACGCCTGGGGGCCGCGAAAGGCACGATGGCGATGACCCAGGCGGTGCCTGTGTTTTCTGAATTCTTCACATCCGTTGCCCAGACGTCTTCTTCACAAATAAGCATGCTTTCCAATGCGGACAGAGCGCCGTACTTGAAGCAGTTCATCCCCGAACTGTTGGAAATCCGAAAGACGGTTCACGCTAATTTCCTCAACGAAGGCGCGACGCGCTATCGATGAGCAGTCTCATTTGCTCACGTCCGCGACCCTCGGATTCAGCGGCGTGTAGTGCTCCATGTAGCCGATCATCATCTCATCGAAAGTCTGCTGGCCCCAGCGCACGGTTTTGGTGGGATCAGGGTTGGCCGGGTTGCCGGCGCTGTTGTCATACACGGCGGTGATTTTCACCGTGCTGCCACGGGGCAGGAAATGCGGCACGGCGTAGTCGTAGCGGAGCTGCCAGTTGAAGTCGTATTTGGGGATGTCGAGCAGCGCCTCGGTCTTGCCGCCGGGCAGGGTGACCTCAAATTTGAAGGCCTTGCCACGCACGTGCATATGGGCCATCCAGGCCATCACATTGACGTCCACGGGCAGGGTGCGCTGGGCCACTTCCACATGGTTGGCCTCTCCCGGCGGAATGCTGATGCGCGAGTTGGGCAGAGCTGTGGTGTGAATGACGTACTTCGGCGGCGCTTTGGAAAACAGAAGCCCCATGCGGATCGTGTCTTCCACCGCCTTGCCGTTCGGCGTGTAGTGTATTTGGAAGCTCACCGTCGCACCGGCGGGCAGCTTGCGGGCAAAGCCCTCGGGATAGATCTGCTTGGTATTGCCGGGAACATAGGCCGCCCAGTAGCCTTCGGCGCCTTCATCGCCGCCACCGCGCACCTTGCTGCCTTTTTCATGCACACTGACGATGACGTGATGCACCACTTCGCGGGCGCTGGGGAGAATTTCATAGCCGCGCACCCAGCGGTCCTCCGGAAATTCGGTGGTCACCGTCACGTGCTGGTAGGGCATCGTTCCCTCGGCCTTGACCAAAACCGGCTTCGCGCCAGCGATGATTGCATCGGGCTTGCCAATGCTCCATTCGCTGGGGAAAACTCGGGACTTGGGCGCATCTGCGATGTCGCCCTTGGCACGGTCCGCACCCAGCCATGCCAGCAAATCTGAACGATCACGCTCGGACAGAGAGCGGTCATTGATCCAGGGCGAGTGGGCGGCCCCTTCGAGCGGAGCTGCGAACCACGGCGGCATGGCTCCGCGCTCCACCTGCTTGCGGATCATTCCGGCGTGCTCGATCACCGCCTCATACGAATCAAGCGCGAAGGGTCCCACGCCGCCCTGGTGATGGCACTCCACGCAGCTGGCCTGCATGATGCGCGCGATGTCACGGTGGTAGGTGACCGATGCGGTGGCGACGCCCTGTTGCGCCGGCAGATCCAGCGCGCAGCCCGGCGCACTGGTCGCCAGCAGTTCGGCCGGCTCGCCACGCAGCATCGCGGCCAATGCTTCGCGCAGATAATGATGCTGCGGCATGTCCTTGGAGTAGCCGAGGCCATACTGATCATTCAGAGCCCCGCGATAAACCAGCGTGCGAGCCGCATCGAGCAGGAACACCTCTGTCGTGGTCGTTGCGGCAAGTTGTTGCGCAAGCCTGCCATCCGCATCGCTGGCGACCGGGGAGACCAGCTTGTGGTCCGTGATGAACTTCGAGATCTCCTCCGCGTTCTGCCCTGGTGGCGCATTGACCAGCAGCATCCCCACTCCCTGCTCTTTCAGATCCTTCTCCAGCCGGGCGGTCTCGGGCGCCAGCTTGCCGCTGATCGGGCAGCTTGCGCTGAACAGCGCAATCACGAGACCATTCTTGCCGGCAGCGCTGCTCAGTTTGATTTCCGCGCCTTGCATATTCTTCAGGGCAAGATCTGCCACCATGCGGCCCACCCCGTGTTCGCTGCCCTTGAGCAATTCAGGAGCCTCTTTGAAGGACGGATCCTCAGTGGCGGGTTTGACAGCGCTCTGAGCCGTGGAGGAGCTGCTGGTGCCGCCCCGCTTGCGCAGGTTTGCGACCACCTTCTCCGCCTCCTCCAGTGTCACAACACCGTCTTTGTCGATATCGAGACCGTTAAACCATTTTTTGTTGGCCAGTTCCTCGGCGGTCAGCTTGCCGTCTCCGTTCTTGTCCAGGCGCTTGAAGAGGACCGCGGTCGGCTCGTCCCCGATGCCACCCGTTGGATTACCCGCGAGCTTGCGCATCTTCTGGACGGCTTCGAGCGCCTCTTCCCGCGTCAGTTTGCCATCCTTGTTCAAATCCAGCCGTGGGAGGTAGCTTGCTCCGTTCATTTCATCGCCGCTGATGATCCCATCACTGTTCTGGTCGAACACTTTGAATTTCTCATCGAATTCCGAGAGCTGCGCCTGAGCACGCAGACCGGCGACGGAAACCGCCAGCGCCGCGCTGCTGAGAAGAATGAAGAGGACCTTTTTCATGGGGAGATGCATGGGAACACGCTGAGTGACCTGAAGTTTCCTGCCGTATGACAGGATCATCCAGCAAAATCACCGTTGAACGATTGACGCTGCCTCCGCGTTCCGTTTGAATCCGCCTGATGAGCAACCGCATCCTCTCCCTCCTGTCCGTCATGGCCCTCGCCAGCACTGCTGCTGCCGAAGTGGCTTATGAATTCGTTCCGAACTTCATCACTCCGCCTCCCGGCAAGGAAACCATCGGAGACGGCCATGGCGAAATCGCAGTGGATTCCTCCGGCAAGATCTACGTGAGCGTGCAGGACAAGGACCCTGCCCTGGCCGGCCTGCAGGTGTACAGCAAGGACGGCAAGTTCATCAAAACCCTTCCCCTGCCCCCCTCCCTCCATGGCTTTGTGATTCGCAAGTTCGGCGACGGCGAGCACATCTATGCCGCCGTGCTGGGCGAGCAGAAGGTCATCAAGTGCAACCTGGATGGCACCATCGTGATGGAGATCCCCACCAGCGCCTTCCCGGCTGAGCAGCGTGATTTTGTCAGCGTCACCAAGAGCGACGAGGCCGACCCGAAAAAGAAGACCCCCATCGCTTCAGGCATCCGCGTTGCCGACTCAAAAACCGAGATCACCCTGAAGCTCGCTGACGGCTCCGAGAAGAAAATCGCCAAGGAAAAAGGCGTGGCAGCCGCAGGCGGCCTCAAACTCACCAACTGTGACGTGGCTCCGAATGGCGACATCTACGTCGTCGATGGCTATGGCCGCAGCTTCATCTTTGTGTTCAGCGCTGAAGGCAAGTTCAAAAGCGTGTTCGGCGGCCCTGACAAACCCCTCGCGCTGGCTAACGCCCACAAGATCTTCATCGACAAGCGCTTTGAACCCGCCCGCGTGATGATCTGCGATCGCGGTCACAAGCGCATGCTGCACACCGACCTCGCAGGCAATTTCATCGGCGAGATCGCCACGGAAATGCGCAATCCCAGCTCCGCCAGCTTTCATGGTGACCTGATGTGCGTGGCCGAAATCGCCGGCAACGTCAGCGTTTGGGACAAAGCCAACAAGCGAGTGGCCGATCTCGGCACCAATCCGCAGATGACCAACACCCCTGGAATCGCTCCCAAGGACTGGCAGCAGGGCATCGTGACCAGCCCGCATGGCATCTCCTTCGACAACGACGGCAACATCCTCGAAACCGAGTGGAACAAGTGGGGCCGCGTGCTGAAGTGGAACGTGAAGAAGTAACGATGCGCTTGACGCGATCCATCCTCATTCTCGCCGCAGGGGGAGCCTTTCTGGCCCCCCTGTGTGCTTTCGGACACGGGGCGGAGTTTTTGAGCGCCAAGCTGACCCTGCTGCCCAATGCCGAAGTGCTGCTGGAGATCACCGCCGATTACGGAGAAAACCCGCTCATGGCGGATGAGGCCGCCGCCCTTGAGGCGCTGGCAGACCCCGTGCGCCTTCGGCAGCGTGATGCGCTCATTCCGCTGGGCAGCCTGGGACCGGCCACGCTATTCCAGCATCACAACTGGAAGGACTATGCCCCGGCCGCCTACCTGCCATCCGGGGGCGAAGGAGATGCGCATGCCTTGATCACCTCATCATGGAGGTGGCGCAGCGCGGAGCCGGAGCTCATCTTTGAAATGCAGAAGGGCAAGCTCCACGACGTGCTGCTGTGGACCCAGGATGCTTCGCACCCAGAGGCACCGCCGAAGTGGATGCTCCTCCTGGCGGGAGACCGCTCCCGCCCCATTCCCATCCAGCAAACACCGTGGTGGCGCCGCTGGATGGCGACCGCAGGAGCAGGCGGCCTGGCTCTGCTCGGCGTTTACTTCGTCTCGCGGAACTTCACATTCCGCCAGCGTACACTGTAAGGGCCTGTGCCTGCCTTAATTCCGTGCACCTGGAAGCCGATGTAGCCTTCGGGGTCATTGGGCTGGCTGAAATCGGCGGCTGGCACTCCGTTGACGAAGCTCTGGTAATGATCCCCCTTCACCACGATGCGGTAGTGGTTCCACTCGCCTTTCTTGAAGGCGGCCTTGGCGGCGTCTGTGCGCACTGCTTCCGTTTTTGTCAGAATGCTCCACCAGGTACCACGGCGTGCTTCATCGTAGAAATCACCCGCCGTGCCATTGATGGCGATCTCGCACTGCGGTCCGTATAGACGCCCGGCAGGAAGCTTGCCTTTGGCGCCCTCAGGCACGGGATCGCCTTCTTTGGCGATGTGGCTGCGAACCTGCACGCCGGAATTGAGCGCATCGTCCACGTTCACCTCGAATTCGAGTTCGAAATCCTTGAACGGTCCGATGGCGAGGAAGGTGTTCGGGCTGCCCTCGGTGGTGGTGCCGGTGAGCACACCGTTTTCGACCTTGTAAGTCGCTTTGCCACTGATGATCTGACCGCCTTGCAGCGAGCCATCCGCAAACCAGTTTTGCCAGCCTTCGCCTTGGGTTTCGGCATGGAGATTGAACAAGGCAATGCCGAGGAGGGCAACGGGAAGTGTAACGGTGAAGTATCGTTTCATAAGTGATTGGGGAGATTTTGAACGCGTCTCAGGGCTGATTTCCATCGCAAACCACCAGACACTTAAGAGAACTTAAATAATTCCGGGGTTTTAATGGGGTTAAAACCCCAAATAAATGGAAGCCAACCTTGACCATTGGGCCAGGTTGGAATTAAAATGGGGTTATTACCCGGTTATTATTGGATGGCCCGCCCCTCAAACACCTTCGACTCACTTTCACTGACGATCGCGATCACACCGCAGATCAAGCAGTACCTCGAAGACATGACCCTGAAGGGCACGTTTGGCAGCAGCCCCGCCGAGGCGGCGCGGATGCTGTTGAGCAATGGGATTGATGCCATGTTGAACACGGGGGCTTTGGACAGACGCAAATGGACTCTCAAGGACGGACAACTCGTCCTTCTGACGCCGGATCAACCTTCACTATCCTCATGACACTGCAACACGATCCTCAGGCTGACTCCACGGTCTTCTCCACCCTCGTTGAAGTCGAAATGACCGACATGGACCGCAGCAAGAAAGGCAGTTGGAAATCCGAAACCCGCCTCTCCATGCTCTCCCACGAGATCGCCCGCTACATGCCCGAACTCGCCGCTCTGCTGGCTGAAGGCGGGAAGCAGAAGCTGCTGGCTGCAGCGTGAGGTGCTAGCCGCCATGACGCGGCTGGCCTGTGTTGTTTCTTACCTCTTGGCGATCATGGTCTGTCACTGAGGAGGCCCCCAGAAGGCGGGGATGTGATTATAGGACAAGTGCCCTGCGCTTTTTGGGCGTCGGCTGTTGACTCGCCGCCACGTCTGCATGACCAGAAAACATGCAGATCATCTCCGGAGCCGCCGTCGCCGAAAAAGTCCTCGAAGAATGCCGCCGCGACATAGCGGAGCTGGCCGCTCTGGGGCGCAAGCCGGGACTCGCAGTCGTACTCGTTGGAGATGATCCAGCCTCACGGGCTTACGTTCGTTCCAAAGATAAAAAGTGCCGGGACCTGGGCCTGCACTCGGTCAAACTCGAACTGCCCGCCACGACCACGCAGGAGGAGCTGCTGGCCCATGTGCATGCCTTGAACAATGATCCGGCGATTCATGGCATTCTCGTACAAAGCCCGCCGCCGAAGCACATCGACGAAGCCGCCATCGTGCGGGCGATTGATCCTGCCAAGGATGTGGATGGCTTCCACCCGGTCAATGTCGCCAAACTTGCGCTGGAAGACCCCACGGGATTCGTCCCCTGCACCCCGCTGGGCTGCCAGCGGCTGCTGATCGACGCCGGCATCGAGACCAGCGGCGCACACGCCGTGGTGGTCGGCCGCAGCATGATCGTGGGCAAGCCCATGGCGCTGCTGCTCATGGCCAAGGGCAAAGGCGGAGACGCCACTGTGACGGTCACGCATTCCCGCACCAAGGATCTCGCTGCCATCACCCGCGCGGCGGACATCATCATCGCCGCGATTGGCCGCCCCCATTTTATCAAGGCCGAACACGTCAAAGAGGGTGCGGTCGTGATCGATGTGGGTATCAATCGTGTGGACGATCCGACCACCGAAAAAGGCTACAAGCTCGTCGGCGACGTGGCCTATGATGAAGTCGCGCCGAAATGCAAGGCCATCACGCCCGTTCCCGGTGGTGTGGGTCCGATGACCATTGCCATGCTGATGGCGAACACGATCAAGGCCTGCAAGCAGGCCAAGTCCTAGTCACCATTGAGTCCTCGGGCTCGAAAGATCAGACTGGACTGCCGCGAAGGTTCCTGCTGTTCTTTTGGGCCATGAAATTCGTCCTCCGGATCGTCACATGTTTCCTGCTGCTCGCGCCCCTCTTGGCCGCAGAAGCGGACGACGACTGGCGCAAAGCCGCACGCGAATTCCTCAAGGAGCACCATTTCGCGCCCATTGAAGTCAAGCCTGGCACCCGTTTTCAGTCCGACCTCAGCCGCGATCGCTGGCAGTGGCAGCAGCGCGTGCTGCTGCCCACACTGGAAAAGCATCTCAAAAAGTGGCCCGCGCAGGCAGAGCGCGCACGCAGTTTGGTGAAGCAGGCCCTGCTGGCAAAGATCAGACATCCCGACGTGGACCGCTCTCGCACTCCCGAGAAAATGGAGCAGGAGGGCCTGGAACTCGCCAAAGCCGGCGTGGACGAACCGCTGGTCCTATGGGCCACCGCTTGGGCCGCCTGGGAATGGCGTGAGGGCTACATCGATGCCATCGCCAAACTCAAAAATGCCGCGCAGCACAGCCTGACCAAGGACTACCCCGCCGCGCTTCTGCTGCTCACCCGCACGCTCATCCGCGAGATCGAAAACGACCGCAATGAAGAAGAGCCCACCTACGAAGAAGAGTATTACAAGGCTGCCATGCTGGCGGCGAAGGACCCGCGCAGCTACAGCAGCCAGGATGACGAAATCCTCTGGCATGATGTCCAGCGCATGTTCTACCGGCTTTATCTGGCGAAACACCTCAAGGAAACCGAGGCATTCGCACGTGATGAGCGCTTCACCCCATGGCTGCGGGAGATGATGCAGGGCCAGTTGCAGAGTTCACAGGGCATCGAAAGCCGTGGCGGTGGCTACGCCAATACGGTGACTGCCGACGGCTGGAAAGGTTTCGGCAAGCATATGCCTGTCGCCGCCGCCCATTTCCGGAAGGCATGGGAACTGCACCCTGAGCGCGCAGACGCAGCGGAGCAGATGGTCGAAATTCTCAAAAGCGGTTTCGGCATTGAGGGCGAAACCACCCGTCTGTGGTTTGACCGCGCTGTAGCCGCGCAGTTTGATGCCACGGGTGCCTACTATGGCTATGCGTGGTCCCTGCGTCCCCGCTGGGGCGGCAGTGTGGATGCCATTCGCTGCCTGCTGCTGGCCTGCGCACTGACTGACCGTCCTGACACAGATGTGGCGGAGGTCGCCCTGAAGCTCGTGGACTTCATCAAAAGCGACAGCGGTGCGGAAGACGAACGCGCCGTCCTGCAAACACCCGCCCTGAAGCAGGCACTTTTGCACACCTCTCGGCGGCTGGCGGACGAGCCCTCCCGCATCTGGGAGCGTCCGTGGCGGCTCGCTGACCTGGGGGTGTATGCCTGGAAAGCCGCGGAGTATCCGCTGGCAGATGACATTTTGAATCAGGTGCCGGTGCCGTTTCCACGGCAGACTCGGCGGAAGCTGAACCTCGCCGCCAATGAAACGGAGGTGCGCGGCCAGTCGGCCATCTTTGCCATCGGCATGCAGCAGGAATGGGAGGCTGCGGAAACGGAATATTCAAATCACAAGATCTCCCAGTCGCTGCAAACCTGCCAGGACATCGCCTCACGCTTTCAAAACGAGCCTCCCGCCATGCTGCTGGAACACATGGCCGCCTGCAAATTTGAAACCTCCTTTGCCACTGGCGAGTGGGTTCAAATGCAGGCCCGTCCAGACATGGCGGGGTGGCATCATCTCAGCGGACCGTGGACCGGTTCACCAGACGGCACTCTTCAGATCATCGGCAAGGACGCCCAAGCTTACATTCTACACAACGGCCGAGTGGGCGGCGACTTTGAACTGCGGGGCAGCTACACCCTGGAAGGCGATGATCCATTCCAAGGACTGAGCATCATGCTAGGGTATCACCGGCCGAAGAAAGAGAGCTTCATCGCCTGCTCTCAGTGGAATAACGACAGCGACGGCAGCATCGTCACCCTGTTGCGCGACTTCGCCCAGACAAGTGCACCGAGCATCATCCTGCGTGGAAACGACCGCACCTGGCGCTTCCACATTTTTTGCAAAAACGGCCGCGTTACTTTCCGGCTGAACCATCGCGATGTTCTGATCGATTACCTCGATATGGACAAGAAAGGCAAAGTCTTCGAGATGCCCGAATCCGGCCTCATCGGCTTCTGCTCTCACTTCTTCGGCATCGGAACGACCACGAACATCCGTCATCTGGAGATCCGCAAACTGTCAGCAGAGGAAGCCGGCCCGTCTCCCGATATCGCCGGCCTTCATCAAATGCTGCCATCGGAAATCGCAGTCCGGCTGGCAGAAGCCCGGCACGAAAACAAAACGGCCGAAGCTGATAAGATCGAAGCCTTTGGCAAAGCCGTGCAAACCGCAGGCACCACCCCCGTTCCGCTGCCACCTGTGACCTTGGACGAACGCATTCTCCACAGCTTGCTGCGCGGCTACCGCCAGAGCGTGAGCACGCGCCTCGCCCTGGCTGGCAAACCGGTCGAGCCCTCCCGCCACGAAGAGCCTCTGGCCAGCTTCAATGCCGTGGAATGGGAGCCGATGAAAGGGACCTGGACTGTGGCGGACGGAACGCTCACTGGCAGTGGCGACAGCTCCTTGAGCTATGACTTTCACCGCTCGCCGCCGTTCCAGATTGATCTCGAAATCAAGGTGCTCGACGGCATGCGTCCGCGTCTGGTGCTGGGCAATGTCAAATTCGCCAACGAAGGCTACGCCACGACCTTCGGCCTCTACCCACAGCCCCAAGGTGCGGCGCTGTTTAAGTACGAGCGCAAAAAAACCTACCAGATCACCCTCAAGGCCCTGACGGACAAAACCGAACTGCTCGTCGACGGTGTCCACGTTTGTGACGGTCCAAAAATCGAAGGAACCGTCGATGCCCTGCAGTTTCGGGGTGGCGACGACTACTCCAAAGGCAAGACCGAATTCCGAAAGATTCGCGCCAGATCACTGCCTTGATCCTTGTTATCCATTCTCCCCAGCCCACCTCACTCCCATGCGCAGCCAATCCATTCTCCCCTCTCTCCTGCTCAGTCTTGCATTACCCGTCTCTCTCACCGCTCAAGAAGAAAAGCACGACAAAGCTGACGCGCCGCCCGCTGAAAAGAAAGAGGGCAAAGAAGGGGAGAAAAAGGAGCCGAAAAAGCCTGACGCCAACAAGCCGGTGGTGACGAGCGGCAAGGTGACCATCGGCGGCAAAGAAATCGCCTATGAAGCCAAGGCGGGCACGCTGCCCATCTTGAAGCCAGATGGCAAACCTTCGGCGCAGGTCTTCTACACGGCCTACACGATGAAGGATGTGAAGGACGCAGCTACACGGCCCGTGACATTCTGCTTCAATGGCGGCCCCGGCAGCAGTTCGGTGTGGCTGCATCTGGGGGCCTTCGGCCCCAAGCGGGTGGACCTGCCGGCGGACGGGCTGACACCACCGCTGCCCCCAGGCGGGCTGGTGAACAATGAGTTCTCCCTGCTGGATGTGACGGATCTCGTGTTCATCGACCCAGTGAACACCGGCTTCAGTCGTGCGGAAGACCCCAAGAATGTGGGGGAGTTTCTCGGTGTGCAGGAGGACATCACCAGCGTGGGCGAGTTCATGCGCTTGTGGGTCACGCGCGAGCAGCGCTGGCGTTCGCCCAAGTTCATCGCAGGGGAAAGCTACGGCGGCATTCGCGGCGGCGGGCTGGCCGAGCATCTGCAGCAGCGGCACCGCATGTACTTGAACGGCATCATCATTGTGTCCGGCCTGCTCGATTACGCGACGCTGATCCCCGGACCGCTGAATGAAACACCGTACCTGGTGGGACTGCCAGCTATGACAGCGACGGCGCATTACCACAAAAAGCTGCCGGCGGATTTACAGGCGGATTTCAAAAAGGCCGTGGCGGAATCGCGCGCGTTTGCCTTCGGCGAATACGCCTCGGCTCTGCTCAAGGGAAGCGACCTGCCCGCTGCCGAGCGTGAGGCCGTGGTGAAAAAACTGGCCCGGCTGACCGGTTTGGACCCCAAGCTGATTGAGGAGCAGGAGCTGAGGATCGACAGCGGAGTGTTCCGCGAGATGCTGCTGCGCAAAGAAAAGCTGGTGCTCGGAGCCTATGATGGCCGGGTCACGGGGCGGGATGGCGATGAGTCGGAAAATCATCCGCAGATCGAGCCCTTCATGCGCGTGGTGGGCAGCATCGCAGCGGCTTCCATGAACGCCTATCTTCGCGAGGAACTGCACTATGAGAAGGATCTCCCCTATGAAGTACTGGCGCCGCAGCCGCACTGGAACCATGGCAAGGGCAACAGCTACACGAGCGTGAGCGGCCAGCTGGCGGAGGCGATCAAGCAAAACCCTCATCTCCGGGTGCTGGCGCTGGTAGGCTGGCGCGATCTGGTGACCCCGCCCGACAACATGCGGCTGAGCGTGCGCCAGATGCACCTGCCGGACGAACTGCGCGGGAACATCGAATTCGCCGAATATGAGTCAGGTCATATGATGTACACAAACCGCCCCGACATGGAGAAAATGCACGCTGACATCGCTGCATTCATCGCCAAGGCACTCAAGTAACCCCACCCTGAGGTCGAAAACGCTGCTGCTTTTTTGCAGCGGACGACTTGCTCAGGGGCCCGGGAGACCAAAAACGCGGCCAGACCGGGTCAAAAACGTCGCTGCGGACCGGAAGGCGGGTTTTAGGTAGGATAAACAGGCTCTCCAATTCATCTGAGCTTGCCGGAAATGCAAAAAAACAGCAATTTACCCTAATTGAAAGGTGCCCTGACACGTTCGAGCACCCGGAAAGCCTCCTTTCATTCATTCCACACCACCATGAAACAAACCACGAAACTGCTCAGCAGCCTGCTTGTTTCCGCGCTTTGTGCGACTTCCGCCCTGGCGGAAATTCGCACTTGGACGGACACTTCGGGCCGCCAAGTCACCGCCTCATTCATCGGACTCGATGGTGAGGACATCATCCTGAAAACCGCAGATGGCGCCACTCACAAGTTCGCGCTGACCCGCTTGTCTCCGGAGGATCAGGCACTGGCAAAAAGCATGAAACCTTCGGACCAGCCGGTCATGCTGGCGAGTGCGACCGTCGCGCAGGCTTCCGCCGCTGTGGACCGTCTTGTGGCCAATGGGTTGATTCGCGCCAATCCAGCGCGTGCCAAGATGGATCCACCGAAGGCACCGATCAAAAGCTTCAATCCGATGGCCAATGACGAGCAGTTCGTTCGACGCGTCTATCTCGACATCGTGGGCCGCATTCCGAATTACACGGAAGCCATGCAGTTCATTCAGGATTCCAATCCGAACAAGCGCGCGAAACTGATCGACATGCTGCTCGACAGCCCTGGCTACAACAGCAACACGTTCAACTACTTCGCTGAAATGCTGCGAGTGAAAGACCGCCTCGAACAGGACAACCTGCGCGGCGTTCCCTACATCAACTGGATGCAGCACGAGATCGAGAAAAACACCCCCTGGGACAAGATGGTCTTCGAAATGCTGACCGCCAAAGGCAAGATGTGGCAGGATGGTGCCGCTGGCTATCTCCTGCGCGATGCAGGCATGCCGCTGGACAACCTGGCCAACACGCTCGCTGTGTTCCTGGGCACCGATGTGGCCTGCGCCCAGTGCCATGACCACCCGTTCTCCGACTGGACCCAGCACCAGTTCTATGAAATGGCCTCCTTCTTCGGAGCCACGACCACGACCATGCGTGCTTACGGCAAAGGCAAGGGCAAAGACAGCCCCGGGATGGCCATGAACGCCATGAATGATCTGATGCCGAAAATTGAGGCGATGGTCACGCAGAGCGGCCAGGACATCAAGCGCATCCGCAACGGCATCCGCAACTACATGGGGGCCAACCGCTACATCGTCGGTGACATGGACACCAACACCATGAAGCTGCCGCATGACTACAAATATCCGGATGCCAAGCCGAATGATCCGGTGGAACCCAAGTTCATCACGTGGAGCAAGGAGGACAAAAATCTTGCTGCCTACAAACAGAAGATGAAGTCGGCCGAGGAGCTCCGTCCGGCGTTCGCCAAATGGGCCACCGACCCGAGCAATCCCCGCTTTGCGATGGCGATCGCCAACCGCATGTGGAAGCGTGCTTTCGGCCAGGGCATCTGCGAGCCTGTGACCAACATTGATGATCCCAAGCAGTCGGTGAACCCAGAACTGCTCGTCCATCTGGCCGAGGAAATGAAGCGGGTGAAGTTCGACATCAAGAGCTTCATGCGCATCATCTACAACACCCGCGCTTATCAATCAGAAGCCACTTCGGAAAAAATGGTCATGGGTGAACCCTACTATTTCCAAGGCCCGCTGCTTCGCCGCATGAGCGCTGAACAAGCCTGGGACTCCTACATGACCCTGGTGCTGGGCGAGCCCGACAAGTATGCCAAGCCTCTTGAAGATCTCTACAGCCGCTCCATTGACCTTGACCTCAGCAATCCCAAGCTGGATGCGCAGACGGTGCTGGTGAAGTATGACGCCTTCCGCAAGATGGCTGAAAAAGAACGCGCCCTCATGGGCGGCGGTCTTTCCGAAGCCGGTGGTGACGACATGATGATGGACGGCGGCAAAGCCAAAGGCAAAGGCAAGGCAGAAGCCAAGCCTGCTAGCGGCACGATGGAAAATGCCTCCCTGACCTACAACGGCATGGTTCTCCGCAGGGCCTCCACTCTGGAGCAGCCTGCTCCGAACGGCCACTTCTTGATCGACTTCGGCCAGTCCCCCCGCTCCCTGATCGATGGCAGCGTCAAGTCTGGTTCGGTTCCCCAGGTGCTGATGATGATGAACGGCAAGGCTCAGCAGATGCTGACCAGCCCGGATTCCCTGGTCTTCCGCACGATGGAAAAGGTGAAGACTCCGCCTGAGAAGGTTGAGGCTCTGTTTGTCTCCGTTCTCAACCGCCGTCCGACGCTTCAGGAAAAAGAGATCGCCAAGCGCGCCCTCTCCGCCGGTGAAGACGGCTATGCCAACATGATCTGGGCCCTCATCAACACCCGCGAGTTCATCTTCATCCAATAATTGCAGCTCATCCACAACACGTAACGCGCTAAACTTCATTTTATGAAATCCGAATACAACAAACTCAATCCCATCGCTCGTCGTGACTTTATGATGCGCACGGCCCAGGCCGCGCTCGGTGTCACGGTCATGCCCTCTCTGAATCTGGCGGCCGCCGGCACCACCGGTGCAGGCACCCCCGGCTTCGGCAAGGCCAAGAATGTCATCTTCCTTTGGATGGGCGGCGGCATGACCCACATTGACACCTGGGATCCCAAAGACGGCCCCACCAAAGGGCCGACTGACCCCATCAAGGCGAATGCCGGCTCCGGCAACATGGACCGCCTCGGCGGCACCATGGAAAAGATGGCCAAGATCGCCAACAAGTTCTCGATCATTCGTTCGATGAGCTCCAAGACCGGTGTGCATGATCAGGGCACTTATGTCATGAAGACCGGCTATGAGCCGCGTGGCACGATTGTTCATCCTTGCATCGGCGCCTGGGCCTCCCATTTCCTGGGTCGTATCAAGGGACCAACCCTTCCAGACAGCGTGGTCGTCAACAGTGGCAATGCCTTCCCTGGCGCAGGTTTCTTCCCCACCACGATGAGTCCCATCCCGATCTCCAATCCTGAGACCGGCCTGCAAAACATCAAACCCACCACTTCGGAAGACCAGTTCAAGAAGCGCCTGTCCCTGACCGACGAATTCGACACTTCCTTCCGCAAAAAATTCCAGTCGGACGATGTTAAGTCCTATTCGGAGTTCTATGACGAAACCGTGAAGCTCATGAAGAGCGAAGACCTCAAGGCCTTCGATCTCAGCCAGGAGCCTCAGGCCGTGCGTGACAAGTATGGCCGTGGCAACTTCGGCCAGGGCGCCCTTCTTGCCCGTCGTCTGGTGCAGTCCGGTGTTCGTTTTGTGGAAGTTCAATCAGGTGGCTGGGACATGCACAACACCATCGACACCGCTCTTGGCACGACTGCGGCCACCATGGACACAGTCTTCGCCGCTCTGATCGAAGACCTGATTTCCAATGGCTTGTTTGAATCCACGATGATCGTCATGGGTTCCGAATTCGGCCGCACACCGGACATCAACGAAAACGATGGCCGTGACCACTACCCGCTCGCTTACTCCACCGTCTTCGCAGGCGGCGGCGTCAAGGGTGGCTTCGTCTATGGCTCCACTGACAAGGAAGGCCGCCGTGTGGCTGACAAGCAGTGCACACCGCAGGACTTCCAGGCCACCATCGGCCATGCCATGGGTCTGCCTGTGGATGAAGTGGTCATGTCCCCCTCCAACCGTCCGTTCACGGTCGGCGACAAGGGCGTTCCTGTCCTCGACATCTTCGCGTAACCAAGCGCAGGATCATCTCCTCAATGAGAAGCACCCGGTCGCAAGACCGGGTGTTTTTTTTGCTTCCTTGTTCCGGACAAGAGGCCTCCGCCTCATGCACGTCTGCGCGGGGCATGCAGCAGAATCGCTGCCAGGGTCAGCAGCAGCACGCAGCCCGGCTCGGGCACGGGTGTGACGGATGTGATGGAAAAATTGAAGTCATCAAAGCTCTGGATGTAGCTGACAGCCCCATTGTCCAGGGTGCCTCCGCGTAAGTCCCACTGCAGTCCGGTGATCGCGCCGCTGACCACCCCAAGACTCTGGCTGCTGAGCACATCGATGCTGCTACCCAGCAGTGAGTTCCCGTCATTGTACGCGCTTATGCCGAGACTGGCGGAATGGTTCAGTGTATCGACTGCCAGGGTGATTTCTGACCAGCCCAAGGTGCCCAATTGATAGGCCGTGGTCTGCCAGCTTCCGCCTGTCAGGCGATATTGCAGAAAATTGTCCCCGGTATATCCCACTTCAAAGACGGACTGACTGGCCGCATCAAGCAGCGACAGCCCCATGATATTGCCGGTATCCGGATCATCCCAGTCCGAGGGCTTGACCCAAAACGACATCTGCACCTGCAAACCTGCGGTACTGGCAGGGACAATGCCGCCGTAATCGCGGGCGTCCATGCTGTAGCGATAGCTGAGGTTTTCATCCGAAGCCATCAGGTTGAGCGTCTGCGAACCCGTGTGTGGCATCGTGTTGCGATAGGCGACGATCTGATTTCGGTCATATTGGCTCCCATAGTAGTAGGGAGCAGTGGCATCTTCGTACAGCCTGCCTCCAGAAAGCACCTGCCAGAGGCCTGATCCGTCCGCGATGTCCGCCGCCCCACCTCCAGGGCCAGAGCTGTTCGTGCCAAACTGCCCCGCATTGTATCGTGTGACATCCGGCCCGTTCGTTCCGTCTCCCAACGAATTGGGGTAGGCCCCCAGCGGCACCACTCCCGTGTATCCGTTGCTGGAGTTGTTATTGAGATAAAACTGGGCGTCCCCTGCTAGGTATCCGGCCAAAATTTGGCCGTTCATGGGGACCCTGTAACCGTCTTCCTCCTCGAAACTGCCCAGATATGCACAAGCGTCACTGGACCAGCACAAGGCTCCCAAGATGCCTGCATAGAGGTAAAGTCTGCGTTTGAGGATCGTCACGGCTAAACATTAGCTTAGCCCGGCTAAATATAAATTCAATAATTATAGGAATTGTAACCTTTGCGGACGGGTTATGATTTGGCCCATTGGGGGGTCGAAGATCCAGTGCGTCCCCCTCAGGCTGACACCATCTCACCCGAAAACCGCCATTTTGAGATCCATTGCTCGCTCCTAGTTTCCAAGTTGCCTCGCATGCACGGCTTTTCCTGCTTGCGACCTCCTTTGAAGCCCGGATAATAACCGCCCTTCCGAGCCTCCCTGGCGAGTGATCGAATCATGAGCAAACCCAGCCCCAAGACAGACGAACCCTCCTTTGAAGACGCCATGCAGCGCTTGGATGAGATCGTGGCCGGCATGGAAGACGGCCAGCTCTCTCTGGAGGAAATGATTTCCAGCTACGAAGACGGAGTACGGCTCCTCAAGCTTTGCCGTCAACGTATCGATGGCGCCCGCCGCCGTGTGGATGTCATCAGTGCCGATCTTGAAGGTGGCAAAGCGTCGCTCAGTTCATTTGACGATGCCGCTGATAACGACGAGAGCGCCGAAGACACCGACAAACTCCGCGCCCCAGCCCGCCGCCGCAAATCCGCCGAGGCTGAAGGTGGCGAAATTCGACTTTTTTAGACCTGTGGACACCCAACTGCCTGCCATCAACTCCCCTGCCGACCTCAAAGCCCTGCCGCTGGAGAAACTGCCCGAACTTGCGGAGAAAATCCGTCAGACACTCATCGAGACACTCAGCCAGACCGGCGGCCATCTGGGCCCGAATCTTGGAGTCGTGGAGCTCAGCATCGCCCTGCACCGGGTTTTCGACACCCCTAAGGATCGCTTCGTCTTTGATGTCGCCCATCAGGGCTACGTTCATAAGATGCTTACTGGCCGCTGGGACCGCATCCACACCATCCGCCAGCATGACGGTCTGAACGGCTTCCTCCTCCGCACCGAGAGTGAACACGACTGCTATGGAGCAGGCCACGCGGGCACCGCCCTTTCCGCCGCCCTCGGCATGGCCACGGGTCGTGATCTCGCAGGGACTGATGAGAACGTCATCTGCGTGGCTGGAGACGCCGCCTTCACCTGCGGCCCCGTGTTTGAAGCGATGAACAATGTCGCTGCGCACACCAAGCGCCTCATCGTCGTGCTCAACGACAATGAATGGTCCATCGACCGCAATGTCGGTGCCATTGCGAAGTACTTCAATTCCATCGCCACGCACCCTGCGTACGCGAATCTGCATCAGAAGGCCGGCAAGCTGCTGGAGTTCATGCTCGGTGAAGATGCGCGCCGCATCGTCAAGAAGGTCGAAGACCACGCCAAAAACATCCTTCTTCCGCAGAGCCAGACCCCGTCCAATCGCAGCTCCCTTTTCGACGAGTTCGGCATCCGCTACTACGGCCCCATTGACGGGCACAACATCCCTCTGCTCATCCAGACCTTCGAGTTCCTCAAAACTCAGGATGAGCCGGTGATCCTGCACATCATCACCGAAAAAGGCCGCGGATACACCCCTGCCCTCAACGATCCCGGCAAATTCCACGGTCTCGGCAAATACACCATCGAGACAGGCGAAACTCCCAGCAGCGACAAGCCCACTTATTCCCAGGTCTTTGCCCGCAGCGTCACGGACTTCGCCAAGGCCGACAAAAATATCGTGGCCATCACCGGAGCCATGCCCGGTGGCACAGGCTTGAGCGTCTTCAAAAAAGAGATCCCAGAGCGCTATTTCGACGTGGGCATTGCCGAAGAGCATGCCGCACTCTTTGCCTGCGGCCTCGCCACCCGTGGCCTGAAGCCCTTCCTCACGATTTACTCCACTTTCATGCAGCGTGCGTTCGACATGATCGTGCATGACATGGCCGTCCAAAATCTCCCGGTGCGCCTGTGCATGGATCGCGGCGGTCTCAGCGGTGATGACGGCCCCACGCACCATGGTCTTTTCGACATCGCCTACCTCCGTGGCATCCCGGGCATCGTTCACATGCAGCCGCGCAATGAAGACGAATTTGTGGACATGCTGTGGACCATGGCCTGCTACGAGAGCGGCCCCATCGCCATCCGTTACCCCCGCGGCAACGGCCCCGGCATCCTGCCCAAAGACAAGCCCGTCCGTCTTGAAATCGGCAAGGCCGAAGTCGTTGCCGATGGCAGCGATGTCGCTCTCATTGCCCTCGGTGACATGTTCCCCGTCGCCGAAGCAGCCAAGACAGAACTCGAAGCCAAAGGACTCTCTGTCGCCCTCATCAATCCGCGTTGGATCAAACCGCTCGACATGCAATGCATCTCCTCTTTCGCCAAGAAGGTGAAGGTCGTCTGCACGCTTGAAGACCATGTGCTTCGCAACGGTTTCGGCGCGGGAGTCATCGAAGAGCTTTGCGACGCCGGGATCCACACCCCGGTCGTCCGCATCGGATGGCCCGACCAGTTCATCGAGCACGGCACCCCTTCAGTCCTGCGTAAAAAGCACGGGCTCAGCGTCGAAAATACCGTCGCGAAAGTGCTTGGTGCTTTGGGCCAGAAGTGATGCGACGGCGAACAGTTCGCTGAGTGAAACGTCGTGCCACCTCGCAACCCGAAGCAGGCGCGCTAAATATTAATTCAACTGCGATGGCCCGCCGCTTTCCTTCTGGAAATGACGGCGTCCCTGACTCATCCTCTTTTTTACTCCGGACCGTTCAAAAAGGTTTGGAGGACAAGAATGTTTGTATTCGTTTTTTTCATGCACTGAAAACTGCTGAATCAGCCGTTTTCATAGGCCGCCCCCCGAGTCCCCATGTTATTCCGAAACGATGCCACCATTTTTCTTTCGCTTCAAAAAGCGGGCAAGGCGATGAGGCAGGGCAAGAGTTCGCCACATAGGACAGTCCTGGCAGGAAACGACGAGCAGGCATCCGAACCCGCTGCGCTGACGGACGGGATTCAGGGCGACGAGAGGCCGTTCTACAGCCGCCCTTCGCAGCGCAACCGGCGCACCAAGTCTTTGCACAAGGGGCTCGTTGCAGCGGGGTTTCTCATCTCCGCCGTTTCAGGATATCTTCTCGGACTCAACCACCGGCTCCCTGCGCCCCAGCTCGCTGCGCCTCAGCTCCCTGCACCTCAGCTCCCTGCGCCTCAGCTCCCTGCACCTCAGCTCCCTGCGCCTCAGCTCCCTGCGCCTCAGCTCGCTGCGCCTCAGCTCGCTGCACCTCAGCTCGCTGCACCTCAGCTCCCTGCGCCTCAGCTCGCTGCACCTCGGCTCCCTGCACCTCAGCTCCCTGCACCTCAGCCCCGCCTGACAGCCAAGCCACGGGCAGCTGCTCCTGTCGTAAAACCCGAGACCCAGTATGTGACGCTCAAGGGAGGCACCTACTCCATGGGAGATCCCATGGATGACTTAAAGGATGCGCGGACTCATCAAGTCAAACTGGCACCCTTCGCGATTGCCAGATACGAAGTAACCTTGGAGCTATGGGACAGCGTCATGCTTTGGGGCCGGGACCACGGCTATTCCGACCTCCCTGCAGGCTCGGGCAAAGCACACAACCATCCAGTCTATGGCATCTCTTGGGCAGATGCAGTGAAATGGTGCAACGCTCTCAGCGAAAAGGAAGGCCTCACACCTTGTTATTACACCGGAACCGGCAGGCAGAACGTGGCCCGCAAAGGCATGGTGGACATCGGCAACCCGCAGGTTAACTGGGAGGCCAAGGGTTACCGGCTGCCCACCGAGGCCGAATGGGAGTTCGCCGCCCGGGGAGGCCTCTCAGGCAAACGTTTTCCGTGCGGCAACGAGATCACGCAGGAGCAGGCCAACTACCATGGCTCAACCCGCATCGAGTATGACAAATGCCAGCGTGAAGGAACAGCGGCCGCTCTGATGAGCAGCAAACCATACACAGCTGTTGTTGGCTCTTTTCCGCCCAACGAATTCGGTCTCCATGACATGGCGGGGAACGTGTCCGAGTGGTGCTGGGATTTTTACGATCCCGAATACGGGAGTCCGGTGCCGCTGATCAACAACCCCCATGGTCCTGACAAGGGTAAAAACTGCGTTGTCAGGGGCGGGAGCTGGCGGCATACGGCTGCTGAAGCCCGCTGCGCGAGTCGATTCAACCTGCCGGGAGATGTGCCTGCTGCGTATGTGGGCTTTCGAGTCGTGCGCGGTCTCTGAGCAGCCTAACGGGACCGCCGTGCCTCCCTATGGCACCACCGAAGCGAAGTTCTGAGTGGCGTAAAAATGAAATTTGGGGCAGTTGCAGGCATGCACACCGCAGCCCAGAAAGAGGAGGTTTCGGTTCAAGATGGTCGCCCGGTGGCTTGGAGAATTCATCCACAATTTCACCATCTCGTCTGCAAATGCGAGATAGGTGAGACCATTGGATGTCCGCATGGCGATGTTTTCAGCGCGCTCGCCGCTTTTCAGACCTTTGGCCTCCATGCGCTGCCAGGCAGTACGTTTCTCCGGATCATTCGGGTTCTCATGAGAAAAGAACTTCTCCAACGCCATGTCTCGTGAGTGCTCGTAGGCACACGCCGCCAGCGCACGGGAGGTGCGGAACATCGGCAGCCCGTGCTTCTGCCGCTGCGCGTTGGTGGCAAAGAAAATTGCCGCACTGAGCAGGCCTGTGTCCAGACTCGAACGCTCCATCACCTGCAGCACCGGCGGATACAACCGGATCGATTCAGGAGTGAATCGCTCGTAGTCGGCCATGGTCCAGGGCGACGATGCCGGCACCGCCTGTACCTGGTCGCCCGCATCCAGAGATAGCGTGAAGATTAGCATCAGCGAAAGCAGGCGCATGATGGCCAAACAACGGCGGGACCCGCGTAAAAACAACCGAATGAATGCACCACGTCAAAGAACCCCGAAGGCGACGGCACAAAGCCGGTTCTGAATGTCACCTTTCTTCCACCCAGCCAGGAGCCGGATAACTGCCGAGGACTTTCACCTGAACGGCAATGCCTTCGACTTCAAGGGCGCTGATGGCCTGCTGAAGCGTGGCGTCCGAGTGGTGGCCGCTGATTTCGAGAAAGAACCTGGCCTGGGTGCCGCAGGACGCAGGGCGATTCTCGATCTGGCGCACGTTGACGTTGCGTGAGGCAAAGACCTGCAGCACCTCCATGAGCGCCCCGACGCGATCCTTGGCATGGATCATGAGCATCGTGTTATCATTGCCAGAAGGTGGACCTGAGCGGCGGCCGAGGATGATGAAGCGCGTCTGTGTGGCGTATTCGCGTGGCGAGGTGGCGATGACACGCAGATCGTGCAGTTCCGCGCTCAGGGGAGTCCCCAGCGCCGCCACGGCGGGATTCTGCGCAGCCAGGGAGGCCGCCGCGCTGGAACTAGCGGCTTCGATGAGTTGTGCCCCAGGAAAGCTCTGCATCAGCCAGGGACGGCAATGGGCAAGCATCTGCGCCCGGCCATGGATCTCGGTGATGCTGCTGTTCGGCCCCTGCGCCATGACAGCGGCATCGGCCTTCCACAAAATCTCGGCGTAGATCTGCAGGACGCTGTCCGCCAAATGGTCCAGCGTGTGATGCACAGCGCCTTCCGTGGAATGCTCAATGGGCAGCACGCCATAGTCGGCGGTCTGCGCG
Organism: Verrucomicrobiota bacterium; assembly: GCA_017301975.1. Lineage (GTDB taxonomy): Bacteria > Verrucomicrobiota > Verrucomicrobiia > Verrucomicrobiales > Verrucomicrobiaceae > Prosthecobacter. Next base: position 185,762 of record JAFLEI010000003.1, on the reverse strand, counting down.
GCTACACGCCCAAAGACACCTTCGGTGCTGGCTTCCGCGAGGTACTCGACACAGTGGCCGAATTTGTTCACCGCCGCCTGATGGGTCCAGGAACCCGTGGGGCCGAGGTAGGCGATTTTCAAACTGTCCTCCAAAGCGAGGGCGGCACTCATAATCTCGCGATAAATTGCACGGATGGCCCGCTCAGTGAGGCGGCCGTTTTGTGCACGATTGATCTCCGCCAGCTTGCGCAGCAGCTTGTCTTCACGGCCCGGCACATAGATGTCGAGATCGTCCTTGCGTTTGATTTCACCGACGGCGTGCACCAGCTCGGCGCGTTCGTTGAGCAAACGCAACAGTTGCTGATCGATGCTGTCGATCTTGACGCGGACTTCTTCGAGGGACATGGGCCGCAGGAGAAAAGAGGGTTAAGACTCGTCAGCCGCAGCAGGCGTGACCGGAGCCAGGGAGAGCTGATGCTCCTGGGGTTGTTCTGCTGCGGAGGCACCTTCCTCGGCAGTCGGCAGTTTCACGCGGCGGAGTTCGGAGGCATTCGGCATGTCATCCAGACTGCGCACGCCGAAATGATCCAGGAAAGCTTCCGTGGTGCCATAAAGCAGCGGGCGGCCCGGCAGATCGGCACGACCCTCGATTTTCATCAATCCGCGATCAATGAGCTGCTGCACCATCGCATCCACCGAAACACCACGCACCGCTTCGATGCCGGCTTTCGTGATTGGCTGGCGGTAGGCCACGATGGCGAGCGTCTCCAGCGCGGGCTGGCTCAGGCGCTGCACTTTCTTGCCGGGATAAAGCGCACGACACCACTCGGCATATTCGCCACGGGCGGCGATACGCCAGCCGTTTGCACGCTCGACGAGTGTGAAGGCATGCTTCTCTGCGGCGTAGCGGGCGATCAGGTCGTCCAAAATCCCGCGCACCTGCTCCTCCGTCGTGGCAGCCAGCGGGGCAACCCACTCCGGGATCTGGATCTGGCTTTCCTCACCGGCTCCGGCGGACTCGCTGGCAGCATCACAAATGTCTTTCGCCGTCTCTTTGACGGCGGCACACATCTGCGGCACGCCCAGGGGCTCCTGGGTGGCAAAAAGAAGGGCTTCGACGATCGAGATCAGTTCCATGGCGCGGACAGGCAATCTCAAGCGAGCCAGCGGGGAGAGTCAAGCCATGCCTTGGGCTTGACACTCCCTCCCCGCCCACGCTCTCATGCGGGCATGGCCCTGCGTCTCGACACTGCCGTCATCCGTGGCGAAATCGACAACACCACCCGCGACAATGTGCGTGGCAGGCTCTGGCTGGTCGGCCGGGAGTATCCCGTTATCATTGATCTGAGAGGCAATGCCTGGCGCGATGTCGCCGGCTGCAAACTCAGCTTCACCAACCCCAAGCCCTCGCCCAGCGCAGTCGCCGCGGGCTTGCAGCCGAAACAGAAGGGACAGGTCGGCGACCTCACCACCTCCCGCAAACCAAACGCCAATACTCCCGCCGAAGGCCCCAATACATTCTACTTTGAGTGGTTCTCCGAGGAGAACGGCCGTGTTTTTATCGAGGGCACGGATTTTGAGGTCAGCATCTCCGGGTGGGTCTGGGAAATGAACGAGTCGCAGGAAGAGGCGCAGAAGATGGCCTCCCTCCGCGCCATGCGCGACTGGCTGGCCGGCATTATTCAACGCCCCGATCCGAAGGACGATGATGGATTCGATGACAGCGAAGAAGCCTGGGAAAACTCTCTCAAACAGTCGGATCGTCTCGCGGACGCACATATGGAAGCGATCGAAAAATACGGCGCTGAAGGGCTCCATGACAGCCGCATCGCCTTTGTCATGGGCTGGGATCACATGCTGGGCGGAGATCGCGAGCCCGGGCCAGATGACGAAGATGCGCAGGGAGAAGCCTGGAAAGAGGGCCATGAAGTCCTGCCGGAGCTGGAAGGTATCGAGGAAGATTTTGATGACCAAGCCTTCTCCGAATACTTGGAAGAGAGTGAGCGCGAAGCCCACCCGCTGCAAACCATGGCTCAGAATTTCGTCCTGCGGCTGCTGACCGAAATCGAAGAAGAGCGCTGCGAAAACACCGCCGTAAGCGACGGCAGTACACCGCTCGACAGTTTTATTCGCAACTCCATGAACATCAGCGGAAAGCTGGCCGGAGCACTCGGCACGCATGACTTTGACGGCACATTTCAAACCGGCCACACGCTCGCCATTCTACGCCGCTGCCTCAGCTGGGCCAACGAAGCCCTCGCCGCATTGAACGAACTGATGGAAGCCCCCGAGTGGAGAGACCGGCAAGAGCTGCTCATCGATTTCCGGGCCGAACTCTTCGCCATTCGTGATGGGGTCAACGATCTGCGCAAAAAGCTGCGCACGGAATAGGTCCGCTGCATCCCCCGTACTACTTCCGCAGGGACTTCCACGGCTCTTCTTCGCTGTGATCCACAAGCCCTGGCTCCTCCGCCTTGGCAGGAGAAAGGATTGCAAGGAAGACGAGCATCTCGTCTCCCACGTTCCAGGTGCCATGGATTTCCCCCATGGGGATGAAGGCCGTGTCACCGGGCCCGAGGATTTTTTTCTGCTGTCCCACCCATTGCTCGGCCTTGCCAGAAAGAACGTAGATCATTTCCTCCCGGGTGGGATGCGAATGGAAGGGATGGCTGCGCCCCGGCTCCATGTTCGCCCGCACCATCATGAGGTGCTCGTTGTTTACGATGTCGCTGCGGCAGATCCATTCCTCGAGCGTCCAAGGCGAAAGGAAGTCGATTTTTTCGGCGGCAGTGACGAAACGGCGGTTGGCGATGGCATCGGACATGGTGGGGAGATGCTAGCAAGATGAAATCCCCACGGCAAGCCGGGCGATGCACCTCTGGCTATCCGTTTTGCCACTTCAGTACGTGAACAAATCCTTCACCCCCCACGGGCGCTCCAATTCCACGCCCTTCTGTTTCAGAAGGAGATTCAGGGCATCGGCCATGCGCTGTTTCATGTGCTTGGTCAGGCGGCGACCTTTGCGGGCACGCTGCACGGCCTTGTGGGTCATGGGCTCCGTACTGGCGGCCACCAAGGCATGATTTCCCAGCTCATGTTCCGTCATGATCCCGTCCAAAGGCTGCACGCCCATGTTGCGCTCGATTTCGTCTTCTTGTCCCATGCCCACCCTCTCATTCCGCAAACCGTCGTCTGCAATCTGAATTCCGGCCATAAGCGTTCCCCCCCCCTGCGATCAGGGTGCTTCAGCCCTATTCATGCCGCACGTCGGTTCACGCACCTACGGCCTCAAAGGTGAGGAGGATGGATTCAGGCGAACAACTGCTGACACCCGCTGAGCTGCTACAGCATGCCATGCTCCTTGAAGCTGAAGTAAGGCAGAGGGCGTGACTCTGATGGCGTGCCGATGATCAGGTGGTCCTGAAGGTGGAGGCCGGTGGCTTCGGAGGCCTCGCGGAGTCGACGAGTCAGGCGGCGATCTGCTTCGCTGGGCGTGGGATCGCCGGAGGGATGGTTGTGGACGAGAATGAAAACGTAAGCATTATGGATCAGCACCTTGCGCAGCAGATCGCGAGGGTGGGCGATGCATTCGTTCAAGCTGCCTTTGAAAACCTCCTCACTGCGCATGACGGCGAGCTTGGTATTGAGCAGGACGATGCGCACCGATTCGTGGCCGAGCGCCTGCATCTCTGAACCGATGTAGTCATAAATGCGCTGCGGGCGATCGAGAATGACCTCCGCGTGAGAGGGCTCCTGGGCGGAACGACGGCCCAGCTCAAACGCGGCCGCAAGCAGCGCGGTTTTCGCGGGCCCCAGGGCTTTGATCTTCCTCAGGATGGCAGGCTCAAGGCGAGAGAGATCGCGCAGAGACTTGTAATCACGCAGGATTCGCTGGCCGATCTGCAGGGCGTTTTCACCTTTGGTTCCGGTGTTGATGAAGAGAGCCAGGAGTTCCGCATCTGAAAGCGCCTGGGGGCCGAGGCGCAGCAGACGCTCACGCGGGCGGTCGTTCTCCGGGATGTCGTGGATGCGGCTCATAAATCAGGGCGCATTTCACACGATTTAAGGGGGAGATCAATGAATTGCGCGGCACTGGTCCAACAGGCCGTGCAGATAACCGACGATGTCTTCCAGCGCCTGCTTGTGCGGCGAAGCCTGGAGGCAGATCAAATCGGCCCGGGCTTCCACCAGCATGTTTTGCGCGAAATTGACCGCCCGTTCGACGGCCCCTTCGTAGTCTGCAATGCCGGCGAGGATGGTGGTGTCCATGGGCTCGCCTTTGAGCAGCATGCGGTTGAGCTTCTGCTTCTGAGCATCCGTGGCAGCCTCAAGGAGATACAAGATGGGCAGCGTGAGCTTGCCCCGGGCGAGATCGGTGCGGAGTGTTTTGCCGACTGTTTTTTCGTCACCCACAATGTCGAGGCAGTCGTCGTAGATCTGATAGGCGGTGCCGAGCTTGAGACCGTAGTCGCGCAGTGCCGACTGGACGGACTCGGGCTGCTGGTTGAGACGGGCGCCGAGCTCGCTGGCGGCGGCGAAGAGCGCGGCCGTCTTCATCTCGATCATCTGGAGATAATCGGTGACGGAGAGATTGAAATCGAAACGGCGCTGGGTTTGCAGGATTTCGCCGGTGCAGACATCCCGCGAGGCACGGGCAATGGTGCGGCAGACATGCGTGTCGTCAAATTCGGTGGCCAGTTCAAGCGCGTAGGCGAAAAGGCTGTCCCCCAGCAGGACACTGAGACTGCTGCCCCATTTCGCCACAGCGGTGGGCTGGGCGCGGCGAATGTCCGCACCGTCCATGATGTCGTCGTGCACCAAGGAGGCGATGTGAACCAGTTCGAGAATGACGGAGAGGCGCGTGTGCCCTTCGTGCGTACCACCCGTGGCACCGCCGGCGAGCACGGCCAGTGCAGGACGGATGCGCTTGCCCGATGTTTTGCAGACATAGCTCACGTAACCTTCCACGCCGGGATCAAACGCGCGCGCTTGTTCGAGAATGGCCGTTTCCACGCGTTCCAAGTCGGCCCGCACAAGATGAAACGGGAAAACAGGGTTGCTGGCGTTGATGACTGGGACTGGCATGGGATCTGACATTCCATCCACCACGGCGGGGGCTTCGTCAAATGCCGTGCAAGTGCCTCACAAATGCGAACTTTCAAAAGAAATGAAAGCCGGGACTCACGGCTTCCGCCTGACAGCCAGAAGACCGCTGACGACGGCATCCGCAAGTTTCTGGCGATGTGCGGGATCGGCGCAGCGCAAAGCCTCCCGTTTGTTGCTTAAATATCCGCATTCGACGAGGACCGCAGGCATCTGGGTCTCGCGCAAGACCTTGTACCCTGCATAAAAAATCCCCCGCGTGCCCCCGGAAACCCGGCTTTTGATCGAACGACTGATGGCGGAGGCCAGCAATTTACCGCGCGAACTGCGGTAATACACCTCTCCGCCGGAAATGAGGGTTTTGCGACTGCCATTGAAATGAATGCTGACAAAGATGGACGAGGGCACGCGATTGGCGATCCGCGCCCGCTGCTCAAGCTCGACAAATGTGTCGGAGCGCCGTGTCATGACGGTTTTAAGCCCCTTTGATTTCAGCGCCGTTTCGACGCGCTTCGCGACATCAAGGCAGAGCTTTTTTTCCACCAGACCATTCCAAACGGAACCACCGTCCCTTCCTCCGTGGCCTGCATCAATCACCACCGTGGAAAACCGCAGCGTTTCCGCAGCGACCAAGTCCGCCGCACCGCCCACGATCAGCGCCAGACAACAAGCTGCGATGCGTGAGGAGAGGTGCAGCACGACTGTCTAGGGAATTTTGAGCGTTCTTCCCGCACGGATCATGTCCGAAGACAGGCCGTTGGCAGCCTTGAGTTTCGACACCGTGGTGCCGTGCCTGCGAGCGATGGCCCCTAAATTATCACCGCTTTTGATGGTGTAGGAACCACCCTTGCGGGTGCTTTTTTTACTGGATTTGGATGAAGTTTTTTTCTTGGAGGAACTACGGGAGGAAGATCCGCCATGGGAGGAGCGCCAGGAAGAGTAGTCCATGCCCGCCCCCTGCCCGCCTTCGGCAGCCCAGTCGCTTTTGTAATCACCGTTGTCCGCAAAAGGATAATCTGCATGGCCCATGGAATGGACAGGGGTGCTTGGTGACCCATGGAGGTTGATGACAGGCAGGTCCTTGGGAAGTCCCTTGATGCGTGAAGAGCTTTCGCACGCGGCCAGCAATAGCAGCGGGAGGACCAAACAGGCTTTGATCAACGATGACGGGCAATGATTCATGCGTGAATATGGGTCACTTTCGCCTTGTTATCACATGAATCAATTCGCCGGATGGAATTGACTGATGCGTTGTTTGACTCGTAGGACGCCGTTTTTATCCTTCGCCATGAGAATGGTGCGCTCGTGATAATATCCGGCACCACTGGAAGGAAGGCTGTAACGCCACCGGGCCTCATCCGCGCCAGGATCGACGCCTTCCATGGGGTTTCTGACCGTATTGAAGACAGTCCTGCCGTCCATCCCAGGCCTGACCATTCTGAATTGTCTCTCCGAAAATCCAATGGAGTAGCGTGTGCCGGTGGAGCCGACATGAAACACCGCATTGATGGAATCAGGAACGGTGTAGCCATAGTTGATGGTGCAGAACAGTACCATAAGCGCCGGGATAATAATGATGACCGCCGGAGTGAAAAAATACCAGTTCTTTTTGAAGAATGCAGAATCCATGAAGGCGCATGCTGGTGGAAGCGATGGCCTCAGGCAAGGTAAAACACATGGCAAAATCAGGCTTCACCTGGTCCTACGGGCGATCAAAGCTCGCACGTCGCCCGCGACGGGACCAAGCCGCCATCTTTTCAAGCGGTCGCAGAATCTGCGGCCGACACGGTCAATGAAATCCCACTCAAAGGCGTTGGTCACCCGGAGGTGATGTTGCCGTCGTCGTGTACACCAGTTGCCCGTCCTGCACCTGAAGGTATTTGGCCGCGCCTTGAATGTCTTCATCACTGAGTCCGGGAACCACAAAGACCCGTCCCCGCATCGCTCCACGCACCGACATGCCCCCGCGGACAATGGCACGCACGGTGTCGATCACGCTGTCATCCTGCACAAAATTCAATTCAGCCGCCTGAGCCATTGTGCAAGTGGAGCACAGCTCCTGAGCATTGCGGCGATCCCGCGCTGCATATATGGCATCGTTCTGTCCAATCAGAGGCACCGCCATTCCAACCAGGACTCCGACAATAGCGATAAACATCAAGACCTCAAAAAGGCTGAACGCAGAACGAACTCGGCGTTGCATGGAGTTGTGGACGAGAGTTTTCATAACTGATGCAGTAATGAATGGTTATTTATGATAATTATTGCATGGATGCAACCCTAAATTGTCATATTTCAGTAATTCACTCGAATCGGAGTCTCATATTTGAGATTTCCGGAGCCTCGAGACTCCTTTTTTATCGCCTTGCGAAGATTATTGCCTTCCAAACCACGCGAGGAACTCGCGATTGCCGTCAGTTCCTTGAATGGAGGACTCAATCATCCCCCGCCACTCCAAATCTGGTTGCGAGCGCACGAACTCCTCGATGCGTGCACAGGCCTTGGCATGCAATTCCGGTTCACGAACGATGCCGCCCTTGCCCACCTCTTCACGCGAAAGCTCAAACTGAGGTTTGATCAGGACCAAAGCCTGCCCGCCCTGCCGGAGCACCTGCAACACCGCAGGCAGCACCAGTGTCAGGGAGATGAAGGAAAGATCAGCCACCAAAATATCCACCTCCTGGCCAATATCCTCCGGGCGCATGTGCCGGAGGTTGAATTGTTCCCGTGAAACCACCCGGGGATCGCTGCGAATTTTCCAGGCCAGTTGATTGGTGCCGACATCGAAGGCGAAGACCTTCACCGCCCCCCGTTGCAGCAGGCAGTCGGTAAACCCTCCCGTGGATGCCCCCACATCAAGCGCGGTCATTCCCGTTACATCAATGCCAAAATGGTTGAGCGCACCTTCCAGCTTCAGCCCACCCCGGCTGACAAATTTTGGACGCTGCCGCACGACGATCTGCTGGACATCAGCGACCAACCAGCCCGGCTGCGTGATTCGCTTGCCCAAAACGCTGACCTCTCCAGCCATGATCAGGCGTTTGGCCTGTTCACGTGAGGGCACGATGCCAAGCTTCACCAAGGCGAGATCAAGACGTTCGCGGGCCATCGGGGAGGTCTTATTTCCGAATCGGCAAAATCAACTCATCACCAGCTTCGATGTGAACCCCGGGGAGCACCACCGTATTGTCGATGTCCACAACGGCTTCTGCTGCTTCAATGGTTTCTCCCACAATCACCCGGCCCACCAAGCCATTGCCCCTCCGCACGTCGAATTTCATTCCGCTGGCCAGTTGCTTGTCTTTTCCAGCACTGATTACGGCAAAGCCCTGGTCATTGTGCACCTCAATCACCTTGGCGAAGGCTGGCATGCCAAGTAGCTGCTTTTGCAGGTCAGTCAGAGGAGCGGCCGCAGCGGCCGGGGACGCATAGGCGGCAGGGGTTCCTGGCATCAGGTCACTTCCGGCCAGCGGCGGCAATGATGAAGTCGGCGACGCAGGGGGGGGCGGCAGATTTGCCACCGTGTCAGGTTTCGCCGGCATGGCCATCTCCTGAGCAGCCTGCTGCCTGCGCACCAGTTCGAGCTCTTTCCGTGCTCCTTTGGCTTCCTCCTGCGCCTCCCATGCCAGATAGCCGGTGATGGCGAGCAGAATGATCGTTAGAGCAAGGGCATAATGTGAGAGACGCATGTCCCATGCTAGACGCAAGCTCGGTGCGGATCAACCCCGTCTCAACTTCAGCGCAGCAGTCCCAGCAGCTCACGCATGCGCAGCTCGATGTTAAGAAGACAGGCCTGAACACCGGCGAGCCACTCCATGTCAGCCCCTTGGGGATGTTGCTGCACGAGCTTGTCCGTCGCATTCAGGGCCGCCGCAAACAGGGGCAGGCTCTGCTCAAGATCGACCACCAAAAACTGCCACTGGTCTTTTTCCGCCTGCGCGAACTGACGCAGTACATGGATGAGATGCGCCGCCAGATCCGCCACCGTCGACAACAGACGCAGAACAGCCGGGCGGGTCCGGACCTCCTCATTGAAGACGAGCAGACTTTGGAAGCGCCGCAGCTCCTTGGCCAGCGCCGCAGAGCGTGCCACAGGATTCAGCTCGGAACTCCCTGGCGCTTTGGCGGGTGTTTGGGGGGGCGGTTCGATGGTGGGTTCACGCTTGACTGCGCCGAAGGGGTCGCTGCCAGGTTTGGCAGGTTGAAACGGGTCATCAAAACCGGGGCTGTGCAAAGCGTCGGCCGATTTTGAATTGCGACTGCCGCCCAGCAGAAAGTGTTTACGACGGGCGCGGTTTTGGCGCAGCAGTGCTGCCTCTTCCTCCTTCGTGAGCTGCCATCGCGGCGACGAGACACGCATCTGCAAATGCCACGACTGGATCAAAATGCGTTGGTGATCCTGATTGAACCACTCGAAGAAAAGCAGATTTTTCAGCCCAGGCGGCTCTGGCAGCGTGCAAACCGAGCCCATTTGAGATCTTCGGCGTGGGAGTTTCACCACACGCGATGAGGCTGTCATCAACCCGCTGTATCCATGCTGCATGGCCGAGACGGCACCCACGTGGTCTTCATTGGCGTTTGGGAGCGGATTGTGAAAGTCCACCCGGCAGCCGGCGATATCGCGCAGAAAATTACCCACCAATTCAACTCGTACGGGTTGGTTTTGGCCTGCGAGATGAAACACACCTGTAACCAAGCCGGGTACTTCGTTGGAAAGGTACCCGCCCAAGATGGACGATTCTAGGCAAATAATCATTAATTGTCATATAAACTAGAGGCCCGTAACGAGAGCCGCAAGCGGACTTGCCTGCAATAAAGCAAAAATTACCTCACGGAATCATCTCAACCACTTATTGTGGAACTGTGGCAAGATTGCTGCTTGTTCCACAACTCATGTGATGTTACGGCCTAGTTCCCCAAAACCTAAACACCAATAGAAACACACCATGAAAGACCTCGTTTATCTCAGCCGCTCCTTCGTTGAATTCGGCCCCTTCGCCAAAAAAGAAATCCTCGATTTCCAGAAGCGCGGCATCCTCACCGAAACAGACTACCTTCGTGACGAAGGCAGCGAAAGCTGGGTTCATTATCAGGAATGGCTGACCGTCGTCCCCATGCCAGCACCCAAGCTGGTCAAAAAGCCGGCGGCGAAGGCTCCGCCTGCCAAGACCCCGGCACCGAAGAAATCCAAAAAAACAGCCTGATGCGGTGCGAGGTCTGAGGACCTTGCTCAATGCGATCTCAAGTCTGATGCGCGCCCAGCCTCCGTGCTGGACGCGCATCGTTGTTCATGCGATTAGCCCGCGTGAACGAAGCGGCTGCCATCACCTCGCGAACTCTGCGCAACGAACTGTGGCGCTCGATCCCCTCAGGAGTCATCGACACCCTGACCGCGACCTTCGGCATGCTCATTGCCGTGCGTGTGTTTCACATGGGCGACGTGGCCAAATCCGTCTTCCTCAGCGCGACCAGCGGCGGCATGGTGGCCAGTTTGTTCGTGGTACCGCTGCTGCTGCGTGCCAAAAGCACCATCGCACGCACGGCGGCCAAGGTGCAGCTGCTGGGCGGCTTCTTCATGGCGGTTTCAGCGGCGTTGCCCCACAACCCGCTGCTTTACATCGGGGGGCTGAGCCTGGGCTTGTTCTGCTTCACCATGCAGATCCCTTTGTTGACGCAGATATACCGCATCAACTATCCTGCGGCCAAAAGGGGCAAGCTTTATGCGGTTACTGGGGTCACTCGGGCGACGGCGGCCGTTTGCTTTGGTTTTGTGGGTGGCAAACTGCTCGGGTGGAACATCGAGAACTATACCTGGCTTTTGTGGGCCTTCGCCGCCAGCGGCTTCATCTCAGGCTTCTGGACCTATGGCCTGCCGGTCACAGCTTGGGAGGCGCCTGAAAATTCCAGCACCAGCCTGTGGAGTTCGATGCGTTGGGTGCGGGAAGACCGCGACTTCCGCACGCTGCTCATCTCGTGGATGATGATGGGAATCGGCAATCTGGCGGCGGCATGCCTGTTTGTCGAATATCTGGCCAATCCGAGGCATGGCATCAATTTGAGCGAATTTAATGTCGCTTGGATCACCGGTGTGGTGCCGGTGCTCGCCCGCGTGGTGTTTTCCTATCCCTGGGGACTGGTCTATGACCGCTTCCATTTGTTCACCGTGAGAGCGGTGCTCAATGTCTTCTTTGCCGCCGGCATTCTGTGTTTCTTCCTCGGTCACAGCCTCTTCTGGTGGACCTTGGGCATGGCATTGTGGGGCATGGCCAATGCCGGAGGCAATGTCACCTGGGCGCTCTGGGTCACGAAGCTTGCTGACAAGCACGCCGTCGCCGAATACATGAGCGTCCACACCTTTCTCACCGGCGTACGCGGGCTGGTGGCCCCGTCCCTGGCATTTGCGATGATCAAGGTCATGTCGTTCGACGCCTTTGCCATCGTCTGCGGTCTCACCATCCTCTCCGCCAGCGGCTTCATCGGCGTCCGCGCCCGCAGCAATTCTGAAACCTCACACCGTCTCCGTCCAGGCTCCAACCACGAACGCTTATGAACGTCCACCTCGTGCAAATCGACTCAGTCTGGGAGGACCGCTCCGCCAACCACGCCAAGGCGCGACAGTTGATCGCCAGCGCAGCTCCGCAGCCGGGATCTCTCATCATCCTGCCAGAGACCTTTTCCACCGGCTTCAGCATGAATCTCGCCGTCACGGCCGAACCGGAAAATGGCCCCACCGAGCAGTTCCTCCGCGAAATGGCCGTGCAATACCAAAGCTGCGTCATCGGCGGAGTCGTGACAGCAGCCAGTGATGATCGCGGATTGAACCAAGCCCTTGCCCTTGCCCCTGATGGCAGCGTCCTCGCCCGTTACACGAAAAACTACCCGTTCAGCCTGGGCGGCGAAAACCAGGCCCACCTCGCAGGAACCGACATCAGCATCTTTGAATGGCAGGGGCTGCGCATCGCCCCGCTGATCTGCTACGATCTTCGCTTTCCCGAACTCGCCCGCAGCGCCGTGCGCGCCGGAGCTGAAGTGCTGACCTTCATCGCCGCCTGGCCCGCGAAACGCATCCAGCACTGGATCACGCTGCTTCAGGCCCGCGCCATCGAAAACCTCGCCTACGTCATCGGCGTCAACCGCTGCGGTACCGACCCAGATTTCGCCTATACCGGCCGCAGTCTCGTCGTCGATCCCCACGGCCTTGTCATCGCCGACGCTGCCGAGCAGGAACGCGTCGTGAGCGCAAAGATTGATCCGGCCATCGTCCGCGACTGGCGTGGTCAGTTCCCTGCCCTCAGAGATGCAGGCATTCCATTCTGATCACCACAGGCTTGTGCGCATCCGCCCGGCTTCGAGGATGGCGTCAAACCGTCGGGCGTCGTCTTCCCGCGCACCGCTGACAAGCACGTAGCCATACTTGCGCCAGTGCTCCATCTCCGCCGCTGCGTTCTGCATGCGCAGTTCAAACGCCGCAGCGTCCTCCGTCGCGCGGCCGGAAAGGCGGTTGCGGAGTTCCTCCAGACTGGGGGGCAGGACGAAAATTTCCAGCAGGCAGCGCTTCACCAGTTCGTCCTTGCACGCGCGGACCTGCATCGCTCCCTGCACGTCAATGTCCATGATCACGTCCACGCCGCGCCTTAAATTCTCATAAACGTAGCTCTTTAGCGTGCCGTAAAGCCGCCCATGCACGCGGGCATGTTCAAAGAGTTCCCCACGCTCCACCCGTGCGAGAAAATCCTCCTCGGTCAGGAAATAATAATCCTTCCCGTCCACCTCGCCCGGCCTCGGTGCACGCGTCGTGCAGGAGACGGAAAAGACCGCCTCGCCGCGATCACACACTTTCCGCGCCAGCGTCGTTTTGCCGGTGCCTGACGGGCCCGAAACGATGATCAGCTGGCCCAGACGCTGTTTTGAGAATTCCATCCTGCCGAATACCCACGCCAACACCAAGTGCAAGAGACTTGGCAAATCGAGAGTTATGTACCATTCTAAATTATCTACCCTAACCATGCCAACCGCATCCTCACGCCGTCATTTCGTCAAAGTTGCCGCAGCTTCGGTCGCAGCCCCTTTCATTCTCCCTTCACGCGTCTGGAGCGCTGAGACCGCCCCGAGCGAGCGCCTCACACTCGGCTTCATCGGCGTGGGTAAAATGAACAGCGGCCATCTCAACAGCTTCCTGGGCCGCAAAGAAGTGCAGATCGTGGCCGTGTGTGACGTCGATACCAACCGTCGCGAAAACGCCAAAAAGACCGTTGAAGAGCGCTACGGCAAGGACAAGGACGCCGGCTTCAAGGGATGCGAGGCCTATGCCGATTTCCGCAAGCTGCTGGAGCGCAAGGACATCGATGCAGTCGTTATCGCCACTCCCGACCACTGGCATGCCTTTATCGCCATCGCCGCATTGAACGCCGGCAAGGATGTTTATTGCGAAAAGCCCCTCACCCACAACATTCACGAAGCGATCACGCTCATTGACTCCGTCCGCAGCAACAAGCGCATCCTGCAGACCGGCTCCCAGCAGCGTTCCAGCAAGGAATTCCGCGTGGCCTGCGAACTTGTCCGCAATGGCATCATCGGCAAGATCGACCACGTCGAAACCCAGTTCGGTGCTCCCGCCAAGCCCAATGCCAATCCGGAGGAGGCCATGGAGCCCGGCCTTGACTGGGACATGTGGTGCGGCCCTGCCCCGCTCGTGCCTTACAGCAGCATTCTCAGCCCTCGTGGCGTTCACAATCACTTCCCTGCCTGGCGCATGACCCGTGAGTTCGGCGGCGGCATGATCACCGACTGGGGTGCCCACCACATCGACATCGCCCAGTGGGGCCTCGGTGAGGACGAGCACGGTCCGGTCGAAATCATCGCCCCGGCAAACTACGCAGACGCCGCCGACGGCGCGAAGCTCATCTACGACAGCGGCATCCCGCTGCACCACAATGGCAAAGGCAGGGGCGTTTCGTTCTACGGCTCAAACGGAGAAGTACACGTTAACCGCGGCAAGTTCGAGTTCGTTCTCGGCGGCAAAACCATTCACAAATTCTGGGACAAGGAAGCCGACAAGGGCACCTCACTCGACCGTGAAGTCATCCTCACCGAACGCGAATACCTCGCCGACGCCAAGGTGAAGCTCTACAATTCGAAGAACCATCACGAAGACTGGCTCAACTCGATCAAGACCCGCGAGAAGCCCATCTGCGATGTCGCCATCGGTGCCAGCACGGCCATCTCCTGCCACCTCATGAGCCAGGCTTACTACCACGGCGGTTCCATGAAGTGGAATCCTGAAAAGCACGAGTACGTCAGCGGAGGCGACGCCAAATGGCTCACCCGCGAATACCGCGCCGATTGGAAAGTCTAAGTCTAAGATCCATCAACATCAGGGCGGCCTCGAAAGAGGCCGCCTTTTTTATTTCACCTCAGCGCGTTTCACCACGCTCGTGCCGTCCCGCACCGTGTCTGGCGGGTGCATCAGCACTTCATCTCCCTTTTTGAGTCCGTCCAGCACCTGCGTGAATTTGCCATCGGTGCGTCCCGCCTTGACCACCACTGCTTTGGCGCTCCCGGCATCAAAGAGAAATGTCTTCCACTCGCTGCCTTCACGAAATAGCGCACCCGCCGGCACCAGCAGAGTGTCATCGCTGTGCCAGACCGCCACACGCACTTCCACGCGGTAACGATCTCCCAGCGCTTTCAACGCAGGCGTCTGCTCCGTAAAATCACTCAGGACTAATACCCGCTGCTCTTCAACACCCAGCGCGGACACCTTGGTGAATGCCGCAGGTTCCACGCGCCGAACGCTGGCTTTCGCCGGTTCTTCCCCGCCCCACTGCTCCACCGTGACCAGTGCCCCAGGCTTGATCGTTACTGCATCGCGAGAGAGGATTTCGGCTTCGATCTCCAAATCCATGGGATCACCAATTTCCAAAATGGGCGCCCCGGGTGCCACGATCGTCGCACTCTCCTGCTGCACCCTCAGCACGACACCGCTGACCGGCGCGCGAACTTCGATGAACGCACCCCCCGTGGCCGGTTTGTCGATCTGCTGCAGCGCCGCCTTGGCCTGTTCGAGTTCAAAATCGGCCACCTGGAGGGCAAATTCCGCCGAGCGCACCTCACGCGATTTCAGTTCCGCTTCACGCTCAAAAGTGTCGCGGTCAGTGTCGCTGATGGTGCCCTTGTCCGTGTTGTTTTTGACACGATCCCAATTTGCCTGCGCATATTTCAGGCCTGTGCGCGCCATTGCAATGTCTTCATTGGCCCGGCTTCGGGTGGCTGTGGCCGCATCGACCCGCGCCTGCGCCTGCGAGCGCGCACGCGCATCAAGCAGTGGCGACAAAGTCGGCTCGATGCGCGTCAGCACCGTTTCGCCCGCCTTCACCGCATCTCCAGGCTTCAGGACCACGCGCTGCATGCTGCCTGCGACCGGCGCGGCAACCATGTAGCGATTGCGAATGCGCGTCTTGCCCTCCTCGGACACATACACCGTCAACGGCCCCTGATGGACCATTCCAATTTCGACCTCGACCGCACGCGGCTGCAGGGAATACACCATCGCCAGCACCAGCGCACCCACCACGGACCAGAACACCAGTTTACGCGCCATGCTGCGGCGCGTGATCGGAACTTTCGTTTCCCAGGGGGGAACGGCGGCTTGCGGAGTTTCAGTTTGAGCGTCTGGCATGGCGTGGAAGCCACTATGCGCGAAGTTCGTGCAGCGGCAGGTGATTTTTGCTTGTTGCTTTCACCGATCTCTGTTCACAGTTGCCTGCCGCAGTCTGCACTGCGAAAAGCGAACCTTCCAACCGAGAACTTCACTCCTATGCCCCACGTCGAAACCAACGGAATCAAGATGTTTTACCAAGAACGCGGCAGCGGCGAACCGCTCGTCTGCATCATGGGAGTCACCGCCCCTGGCGGCGTCTGGGATGCGCATGCCCAGGCATGGGAAAAGCATTTTCGCTGCATTCTGGGCGACAATCGCGGGGTGGGTGAAACGGACAAGCCCGTGGGGCCATACACAACCGCCATGATGGCGGACGATTACGCCGGACTGATGGACAAACTCGGCATCAAGCAGGCCCGCGTCGTGGGCTGCTCGCTCGGCTCAGTCATTGCCCAGCAGCTTGCCATTCGTCATCCTGAAAAGGTGAAAAGCATGATCCTCATGTGCACCTGGGCGCGGCAGGACCGCTTTGGTCTCTACACCTGGCAGCATCTCATGAAGGCAAAGGCAACCATGCGCCCCGAAGACTTCATGCAGTGGATTCAAATGCTCATCTTCACCAAGCCATGGTTCGACAACGACGACTGCTGGAACAACATGCAGCAGGGGCTCAAAGATGCCGCCAACAATCCAGCACCTCAGCCCTTGCATGCCACCGAGGCGCAGAGCGCCGCCGCCATTTCCCACAACACACTCAACGAACTCAAAAATGTGAAGTGCCCCACGCTCGTCATCGGCGGCAAGGACGACACCTTCACCCCCCAGTGGATGGGCAAGGAAGTCGCCGCCGCCATTCCCGGCGCCGACCTCCACCTTTATGACAACGCCGGACATGCCTTCCATTGGGAGTGCCTCAGCGATTTCAATCCGCGCACCACGGAGTGGCTGCTGAAACACTGATACAATCGATCGCTCACACGCAACCAAAGCAGGCATGCGGCACCGAAACCGCGTGCCTGTTTTTTTGTGACTCCGCCTTGCCGGTTCAAAGTTGTTTCCTGCCTTGGTCGCAAGGAAAGCGGCAGGACACGATGACTCCGCGCCGGGGCTTGGCTTTCATCGTCAGCCTCGCACCAATGAGGTTGGCGCGGTAATCCATCACTCGTATCCCGATCCCATTATGCTGCGCGCTTTTGGTCTTCTTCAATCCTGCCCCATCGTCCTCGATTCTCAATTCACATTCGGTCGGACTCACATGCTGCAAGGACAGAATCACTTTTGACGGCTTGCCGTGCCGAAGGGCATTGTTGACCGCCTCCTGCGCGATGCGGAAAAGATGAGCTTCGATATCATTACTTCGAATCGCGATGCTGGCGTCCACCTCACACAAACAGGGGGTGCGAAAGTTGGTGCGCACGGTTTCGGCCAGCAGTTGCAATGCACCCACCAGACCGCGGTATTTAACGCTGGTGGGAGAAAGCCCGTGGGACATGCGACGCACCTCGGAGACGGACTGACGCAGCAGTTCATGAATGCGTTGAGCCTGCTCCCTGGGCTCGCCCTGCAGATCTGACTCCAAGGCCTCCAGCAATGAGACAATGCCAGTCATGGTCTGTCCCACACCATCGTGCAGGTCATGGCCTACGCGCGCCTGCTCCTGCTCCACCACGCGCAGCACCTCCTGCTGCAGGCGGTTGCGCTCTGTCATGTCCGTACCCGTGACCACGATGCGGTCCAGGCTGCCATCCGGTTTGCAGGTGGCGGTGCTGCGCAGTTCGACACTCCGCCATTCCCCGTCCTTCGTACGCAGGCGCGAATCGGAGGGGGGATTTTTCTCCCCGCGCAGCAGCCGGGCAAAGCGCTCCTGAGAGCGTGCCGACTCCACTGCATCCATGAGACCAATCTCCCAGGGGGTTTTGCCGATCACCTGCTTCTTGCTGTACCCCATGGTTTCGCTGAAAGCCGTGTTGGCATGGACAAAGCGTCCTTCCAGATCCAGCACCACGATAAAAGCTGAGGTGTGGCTCACCAAGGCCTGGTTGTAGGCCAGTTCGCGAAGATATTCGAGTTCCACCCGCTTGCGCTCTGTGATGTCTTCAACCACGGCGACATGACGCGATGGTGGTTCACCGGGAAGCCACATCGGTGAGACCGTCAGGTTCACCCACTTCACAGTGCCGTCCGGAAGCACATTGCGTTTCTCCAGATTGTAGCTGCGGATCTTTCCAGCCTTCAGTTCCTCCATGCGCAGCAGAGAGTTCGGCAGGTCCTCCGGAAGCGTGACGTCCTTGTAGGTCTTCCGCAGCATCTCTTCACGTGAGCGCTGATAGATCTCGCAGATGCGCTGATTGACGTTGAGAAAACGTCCGGTGGCCGTCTCCATCTCCGCCACGCCGACAGCCGCCTGCTCAAACACGGCACGAAAACGCTGCTCGCTCTCCTGCAGCGCCTGCTCCGCCAGTTTGCGATCCGAGATGTCCGAGATGGTCCCGGTCATGCGCACCGCGTCCCCCTGCTCATTCCAAT
Organism: Verrucomicrobiota bacterium; assembly: GCA_017301975.1. Classification (GTDB taxonomy): domain Bacteria; phylum Verrucomicrobiota; class Verrucomicrobiia; order Verrucomicrobiales; family Verrucomicrobiaceae; genus Prosthecobacter. Next base: position 167,492 of record JAFLEI010000003.1, on the reverse strand, counting down.
CGGCCTCTCCGCGAGTGAGAAACCAACGATACTCCCCGCTCTTGGTGCACAAACGCAGTTCCACTTGATAGGGGACATGCTGCTCGAAATGCGCCTTTCGTGCGGCTTGAACTCTCGGCCAGTCCGCCGGGTGAAGCCGCGACATGAACGATTCCTGATCCTTGCCCAGATGATCGTTCTCGGCAAAACCGAGCATCTGCTTCCAGCGTGGCGAGAGGTAGGTTTCACCCGTCACCAGATTCCATTCCCACAGGCCGTCCGTGGTGGCGCGCATGGCGCGCGCATAGCGCTCTTCACTGACCTGCAGCGCCTGCTTGCGCTCCTCGCGCTCAATGGTCAGCGCCGCAAGACGTGCTGCGGCGGTGATGGCCTGAATCTCCTGCTGGTCTGGTGTATGAATTTCACGACGATAGCAGGCGAAGGCTCCCAGCACCTGACCGGACCCGCTCACGACGGGCTCAGACCAGCAGGCCAGCAACCTGGCCTTCTCCGCGAGTTTGTGAAATGACTCCAGCCGAGGATCACCCAGCACATCCGGACAGATCACCCGCTGGCCGCTGCTCGTGGCCTTGCCGCAAATGCCAATGTCAGGAGCAATGGGAGTTCCATCCAGCGCCTTTCGCACATATTCGGGCAGACTCGGAGCCGCCTGCAGACGAAGGCGAGTGCCGGATTCATCAGCGAGCATCACACTGCAGCGCATGCCTGGGTGCCCCGCCTCCACGCTGCGCACGATGGCTTCCAGCACGGCCGAGCACGGTGCCCCCTCCACGATCAATTGCAGGTTGTGCGCCTCGCGTTCTTCCGCTGCCTTTCGCCGGGAGATGTCTTCCAGCGTCCCCGTCATTCGCAGGGCGCGGCCCTGATCATCACGGCGTATCACCTTGCCGCGCCCCCTCACCCATTTCCACAAACCATCTTTGCAGCGCATGCGAAACTCCCGCGCAAAACCGTCAGCCTTTTGCGTGAGATGATCGTTCACCGCCAGTTCGACTCCAGGCAAATCCCCAGGATCCACCATCGCCTGCCAGCCCTGCGTAGCGTCAGGGATTGGCTCATCGGCCCGATATCCGAGCATCATCTTAAACTGACTGGATCGGAAGATTGTATCCCTCGTAAGATCCCAGTCCCACACGCCAAAACCTGAACTTTCGAGGGCGAACTTCCAGCGTTGCTCCCCCTCCAACAGGCGCTGCTCTGCAAGCACACGGTCCGTGATGTCCCTGCCAACGGACTGCATCTCCCTCAGCCGCCCGGCGTCATCGAACAGGGCGCGATTGACGAACTCCATCCACCGCACCCGCCCTTTGCCATCATAAACCCGGTTCTCGATGACAACGACCGGAGCCTTTGGCGAAAGCAGCCGCAGCCGCTGCTCAATCAGCGACACGTCGTCAGCCACAGCGCCAGGCTGCCAGCGCTGGCCGATCAATTCCTCCCGGGACTTGTTAAAGAAGCGGCAGTAAACTTCGTTGACATAGGTGAGGGTGCCATCTGGATGAAAACGGCAGATAATCTCCGTCAGATCCTCCACCACGATGCGGTAGGAATCTTGAGCCGGGAGCTCATTCGCTGCAGCGGGAGGCGCTTTGGTTCGGGCTTTGCGTGTCTTCATTCAGGCGCAGCTTCACCATAGTCCGCTTCGAGGCACAAGCCACCACGCAGATGCGGGGGTCACGGAATGTATCCCATCGATTTCATCCAATCCGCCACACGGTCCGGCCACTCATTGACCGGGGCTCCGCTTTTGCGCATGCCGAAGCCATGGCCGCCTTTGGCGTAGATGTGCAGTTCGCAGGGGATGTTGAGCTTTTTGTATTCGAGATAGAGCAGCGCACTGGCGCTGGCGGGCCATGGGTCATCGCCCGCATGCACCAGACACATCGGGGGGGATTTGGCTGTGACCTCAAAGCCTGGAAGCAGATGCGTGATGTCCTCTTTGCTGACGAGATAGGCGGGGTACACGGGAACGGCAAAGTTTGGCGTGGCGTCCTCAACATCCAGCGCAGGATCAGTTTTGTAGGTCCGATCATTTGCATGCAGTGCCGTCATGACAGTGAGATGGCCACCGGCGGAAAAGCCCAGGATGCCGATGCGATCCGGTTTGAGACCCCATTCGGCAGCGTGGTGACGAATGATTCCCATCGCACGCTGGGCATCCTGCAAGGCCTCGCGGCCCGGATCTTTCGGATCGCGCTTTGGCACCCGGTATTTGAGCAGAATGCCGGTGACGCCATGCTTGACCAGAAAGTCGCAGACCTGCGAGCCTTCATGCTCATAGGCGAGGATGCCGTAGCCCCCGCCGGGGCACACCATCACCGCCGTGCCGTTCGGTTTTTCGGGCTGAAAGACGGTGATGATCGGATCGGTCACGTTCGTGATGCGCTGCACATCATCTGCCGATTTTTTTGGAACTTCCTTTTCCGCCTCGATTTTCACCCCGGGCTGCTCCGGCGCTCCACCGGGCCATAGATGCATCACGATGGGTTCAGCAGAAAAAAGAGAGGTCGAGATGAGCAGAAGAGCGGGCAGGAGCTTCATGGTGCCTCCAATGGAGCGGAAATCAGCGCGCAACGCAAGGCAGCATCATCGCATCCCGCATGCCATGGAGGATTTTTTTGTCCGCCGGGCAGACCGTGGCCAGCACGCCGCCGAGTGCCGGGTCTTCATCCTCCTCCGAGGTCGCAAAATAGTAAGGGCAGAGCCGCACCCTGCTTTGCATCGCCCAAGTGGCCTGTTTTTCCGCGTCCCATGCCGGATGGGTGACCACCCTGGCACGATGAAACTCCTGGAGCACGAACGGATTCGTCGGGAAACTCGCCAGCGCCTCATCAATGGCCGTGCCCCACTGCTCCTGCGAAAGATCATGCCCGATGAACACTCCTCGCGATCCCCAGCCGCGCTCGGAAAAGCCACTGATCTTCAGTACGAGCTGCCTCTGCTTGCCACCGAAGGATTTCATCTCGTGCCAGCTCTGAATGTCGAGCTTCGGCCACACGGCGAAGGGCGGCAATGGCACGGGATCAACCACCCAGCCCATGGGGATGCATTGCTGCAAAAGCGCCAGGTGCTCAGCGCTGAGTGCTGACTTCCAATACTCTGCCAACGTGGGAGACCAGAACAGCGCCAGCCAGAGCTTTTCTTCGAGGAAGGCTTTGATCGGCGGAGTGAAGCTGAGCTCGCCGCGCTCCGCCATGCGCAGCATGACATCCGCGTTCTCTACATTGGCTAAGTCGAAGAGTTCGAAGAAGCGGTAGATCGCAGCGCCATTGAGCTCGTACGGCTGCACCTCCCATGGTCGCAGCACGCGGCGTCCGAGCTTTTCTGCGAGCCAGCTCATCTCCGGGAGGTAGTCGCCGGATTCACGTGAGATCAGGATGTCCTCACTCGGAAATGCGGCGGCAAATGCCTCGATGATTCCAGTGGCTCCGCCGATCACGTTTTGATTCAGGGCTGCATAGGTTTCATTCAGCCACGCGGTCAAACCGATGCCGCCGGGCAGTGAGTCCAGCTCCGAGATGGTCACCCCGGTTTCCGTCAGCACCAGGTCCGGCCGCAGCACGCGTGGCAGGTCTTCATGCCAGCGCGGAGTGCGACCGAGATCCAGCACGCGCTGCGGCTTGCCCTGATCCAGCAGTTGTGCCACCCACGGGTATGCCGCATCGAAGTACAAGCGGTTGCAGGCACGCTGAAAGGCGCGGAGCGCAGGGCCGAGTGATTGGATCAACACCACGGTCTTCGCGTCCAACGCGAACGCCTCAGGTGAAAGCACCCACTCCTTCTCCGCGAAGAAGCCCTGCTCCGGGAAGGATGCGCGGATGTGGGAGATGGCAGATGTGGCGGACAATGCGGGAAACTACGGTTTAACTGCTGCAGCAGAGGCAATAATGATGCAAAAAGATATGATGACGGAGATGCCGATCAATGTGGCCGTCAAAAACCAAAACATCCATGGATCACTATGACGAAAAAATGTATCGGTTTTTCCCCGCCAAGCACTCTGAATCCTGCCACTTTTGATCGCTTTAACCGCCAAGCTTAAAAAGTAGAGCGGAATGACCAGCAGGATCAGTACGCGCCAAGACATGACAATGTTGAGCGCACCAATTCACTTCCCCGCCACCTTCGTATTTCCCGAAGGCAAGGTGCGGACGCGCTGGGTCGGGCTGAGGCCGTATTTGTCGGGCTGGTACATCGCTTCAATGCGGGCGGGAGGTGCCGTGGTGTCGCCTTCTGCGATGACGCGGGCGAGGTATTGGAGAGTGAACTTGCCTTTGGCAGGCGCAAAATCGGTAAAGAACAGAGCGCGGTCTGTACGGATCTCGCGATGATCGCAGAACCAGGCCTGGGTGCCGTCGGGCAGTTGATCGCCTTCGCGTTCGCTCTGGGTGCCGAACTCGGGATTGATGGCCTCAAAGACGGCAGGCAAGGCGTCGTCGATGGCGAGGTAGCGATCGCCACCGCCGATTTCGATCTTGAGGGTGACGACGACCATGTCGCCAACGCGGAGGTCATCGGTGCCGGAGGTGGAGCCGTCCATGTTCAGCTCCTCGTAGCTGCGCTCGATGGCGTAGCCTTTGTTCTCACCGGCGAAGTCACGCTGCGGAGGAAAGCTGCTGGCCTCGACGCGTCCATAGATCTCACGACCGGCTGGAAGTTCGACGCTCAAGGGCTTGGCGCTAAGCGCCTGATTGAGCTCAAAGTTCACGTGGGAGCTTGAGAATCCAGCGGCGAGATTGAGCGGTACGGCCTGGGTGTCCCAATGAGCGGTCGCAGCGAGCGGCTCGCCGACTTTTTTCAAGCTGCGTTCATAGGCGGCCAGGGCGGTGAGGGTCCAGGCATTGGTGAAGGTGTTGCCCCATTCGCCACGGCCGTTGCGGGACTGCAGGATCGACACGGCCAGATTCTCCGCATCCGCGGTGAGGCCGAGGTGGGTGTAGCAGATCAGACGCAGCGCCTTGTTGGCGCCATTTCCGGCCCAATGGCTCCAAATGACGGGACGCGGTGCTGGTGGTGCCTTGGCCTTCGTCTCGGTTTTAGACTTGGCAGTGTCGGCCTTCGACTTGGCCTTGCTGGCAGGCTTCACAGGAGCGGGAGGCTCTGCAGGCTTCCAGCCCAGCGTGTCCTTGATCTGCTGCTCGGGGGCGTTGCTCAGACACATCGAAAGCGCGAGGTAGAGCCGGGCGATTTCAGGCAGGTGCTCGCGCCTACCGAAAAGCAGGTTTTGATAGGCCGGCTCGGGTTTGCCAGCCTTGGCGAGGGTGTAGAGCGCCAGGGCGGAATCGGTGATGTTGTAGAGGTCTTTTTCCTCATCGAGTCCGCGCAGCTTCTTCGAGAGGAATTCGACGAGCTTGTTGATGGTGTCAGCGGGAACAGCCGCGCCTTGTTCTCGTGCGCGCAGCAGCATCATTCCGCCATAGGCGCTGCCCCAGAAGCTGGACTCAGTGCCGCCCGGCCAGTAGGCGAGGCCGCCTTCGTCCGTGGTCATTTGCAGGAGCTTGTCCACACCTGCCTGCACGGCCTGCTTTGCCTTGCCGCCCCCAAGCAGATCAGGGAACAGCGGCTCGTATTTGCCGAGAGCGAGCCAGGGCATCGTCGAAGAAGTCGTCTGCTCGACACATCCATAAGGATACTGCAACACATAGCCGACGGCATCGCGTGCCTCATAGAGGCGGCTGTTGCTGATGCCCAGCGAGAGCGCGCCTTCGCCTTCCAGCAGCGCCGGATTCACGTCTTTGATGAGGTTCTCGTTGGGCTCGTCTGCCTTGAGACGTGTGTAGCTCACATAGCGCAGCTCAGGCACGGGATGGTTCACTTCAAAGTTCGATTCGGTGCCGTCACTGGCTGCCACCTGCCAGTCCACGCCACGCGCAGTCCATTTCCACTTTGCAGTGCCAAGCTGCACGAACTGCACCGGGAACGCCATCGCGGCGGTTTCACCAGCTTTGATTTGTAGGATGATTTTCTGCTGCTTGGCGCTGCCACCAGTACCGGCCTTGAGGGAAGCTGGAACAAAATCCCGCTTCTCTTGAATGAAGTCTGCCGTGGCATCGAGTTCGAGCGTGACTTCAACCGCACCAGCATTTGGCGTGGTGTTGTGAACCACGGCCTTTACTAGGAATTCATCACCCAGGCGGGCGAAACGTGGCACAGCAGGCTCGATCATAAGCGGCTTGTTGATCTTGAAAGCGGATTCACCGCTGCCAAAAAGATCCGTCCCATGCGCGGCGACGGCCATGATGCGATAGCGCGTGAGATTGTCCGGTGCGTTGACGCTGGCAGTCAGTTTGCCCTGCCCGTCGGTGGTGCCAGAGGCAAGCCACAGTGGCGTGACGATGAAATTTTTTCGAATGTTCACATCCGGCCCGTTGCCGTCGCCATCCCCACCACCCACGACGAAGCCCTTGTTGCCGCGGTCACGTGCGGTGGCCTCCTCAGACAGCAGGTTGTCGAAGGAGGTGAAGCTGTCCACCGCCAGAGGAAACTCGGCGTGGAAGAATGCGGAAGGATCAGGGGTCTCATGCTTCATGAGGCTGAGCACGCCCTCATCCACGGCGTAGAGCGTCACATCCGCCCCTAAAACAGCAGCACCTTTGGCATCGGTGATCGTCGTGGTGATTTTCACTTCTTCCGCAGGGCGCACTTCATCGCGATCTGGCTTCACCGCGAGCTTCAATTCCTTCGCATCCGACTCCACGGTCAGCGCGCAGTAGCCCACCCGATACTCCGGCATTTTATGCTGCTTGGTGCTGGCTGAGGAACCACGGATGACGATGACGGAAACGTAAGCATTGGGAAATTCGTCCTCGCCCAAAGGCACACGGATGATCGGATTTTCGAGCGTGAGTTCAGTGACGAACTGGCGGTGCAGCTTGTTGCGCTCCACAGTGACAAGCGCGGTGCCTGCGATGGGTGTCTTGACCACGATCACAGCATCTTCACCCGGCTTGAGTTTCGTTTTCTCGGGCTGGAGGTTCATCCGGTTGCCGTCTTCCATTGCCCAGGGAAATTCATTGCCGCCTACAGCATAGAAAGGCATGCGGGAGAGCACCTTCGTGCCTTTGGCGTCCACAGATTCGGCGGTGACGAAATAAACGCCGCCCGCAGCGGGAGTGAATGAAATGCTGGCCGAGGGAGCCGAACCTGCGGTGGACGCCTTCAAATCGAGACTCTGCTTCAGTTCTTCCCGCAGGATGACCTGATCTTTGGTCGTCGAGCCACCGCCGGCGGTGGCGATTTTCAGCGTGTGATATTCCTGGCGCTCAACTTTCAGATCGACGTGCACAGCGCCTGCTGCGGGAGCGCCTTTGGAATCAATCGCAACGACTTCAAGCTGCAATGCCTTGCCGGCGCTGCCGAAATACTCAGGCCCCTTGAGCCCCAGCAGGAAATTCGCGCCGGGCACTTCAAACTCGGCACTGGAACTGATGGTCTGCTCATTGATGTCGGTGACTTCCGCATTCACCCGCACACGCTGCGGCAGTGCGGCACGATCTGGCGGCGGCTGCGGCATCTCCAGGGCAGCAGTGCCGTCCTCTGCCAGGAAGAGATTGCCATTCACGAACCATTCGTTTTCCACATCGTCATTTTCATGACCAGCGTAGTCGCCATCGGCATCGCGATCCTGCCCGTAATGTGACCACGCATCAGCTTCGCCGAAGTGATATTTGCGATAAGCTGCGGGCGCTTCGTAGTCGCGTTGGGAGTTGGCGCTCCACTGCACTTTGGCGACGGAAAGCGCCTTGCCCATGTAGTAGTTCGCGCTGAGCGGCAGGTGGATGCGGTCGGGCTGAAACTTGAGGCCCTTCGTATCCAGTTTCACCTCGAAGGTGTTTGGCTTGTAGTCGTCAATGCGGAAGGTCATGCCGCCACCGTCATTGCTCTGGCTGTTCGGATTCGCCGCCTTGAGATTGATCGACAGATCATACCAGCCTGCGGGACCGGTCGGAAGCACAAGATCATCCGCCCACGCACCGCTGGCGGTGAACGTGACCGGTTTGTCCACCACAACACGATAACGAGGATCGCGAATCACCAGACGGCCCTGCGCGGGTGCTTGATCCAGGCTCAGATCGTCCCCGATGAGGAGGCGTGTATGCGCCTTGAAATGCGCCGTGTCTCCGGGCTTGTAGAGCGGACGGTCGGAAAAGACAAACGTGCGGCGCTGCGGCTTCCAGACGTTTTCATAAGCCTGAGAGATGTCGTAGGGAATGCTGATGCCGCTGTCATTGCATTCAATGACGGCGCAGTCGCCGTTCTTTTCAGCGAGCACAAACGCGGGCGTGGCGCCCGGGGAAGTGGCAATCCCGCTGGCGTCTGTGTCACCGTAGCCGATGAGCTTCAGATCGGCATCGACGAGGGTGAGGCGCGCGCCCGGCACAGCCTTGCCTGTTTCCAGCGAAGTCACAAAAATCATCGACTCGCGACCATTGCTTTTCTGCATAATGCCCAGATCGGTGAACTGCACGAGCGTCTGGGTGATCACCCCTTTCTGCTCGATCCCCTCGGCGGCCGTGCCTTCGAGTTCGATGAACAGCGGTGCAGCAGGAAAATCGCCGAGCACTTCGCGCCAGTTCAGCTTCAGGATCTCACTGTGGTCGAGCGGCTTGTTCACCGGAAAGCTGCGATCAAACACCTGCGTGCCTGGGTAGGCATCAATGGACTGCATCTTGTAGGCGGCCTTTTGTTTGTCATTGCCATAGAAGGCGGTGCGGTAGGCACGATACTCATCGAGGGCTTTGAGCAATTCGGGCCCGTTGAGGCGCTTCGCCCGCACGCGCACCTGCTTCACGTTCGCGGCGCTGAATTCATAATTCGCAGCGCCTTTGGCGAGCTGTGCGTTGAGGAAACTCGGCGCGGCCAGATAGGGAGGATTGGGGACGAAAGTGACCTCGTTTTTATAATTCGCCTGCAACGGCAGATTGTCCCCCGAAGTCATCGCCATATCGACCGTGACGGCGTACTTCTTGTTCACTTCAAAAGGTCCCGTGAAGCGCAGGGTGCGGCCGAGAATCTCGACCTTGAGCCCAGTGACCGGGCCTTCATCCTTGTGAACCACCGATGCCAGCTTCTGGCCGAGCGAGGAGCGGCGAATGGTGACGAAAGGCGCGAGTTTTTGCGCAAATGCCTCGATCATCTCCTTCGTCATTTCATCAGTCGTCGGTGGCAGTAGGCGCTTGTTGAAATCGACATCGATGTAGTAATCACTGTCGAATGGCGTATGAGCCTTCACTTCACGTACTTCGAAGGGCTTGATCTCGCCAAGCTGAATGTCGTCACCCGTGGCGATTTGATTGATGCCGGAGGTATTGCTGAGGGTTTCAGCGATGGTGAGACGCCATTTGCCAATCGAGAGCTGTGTTTCAGGCTCCACAATGATGGCGCTGAGCCGTTCGGCATCTTCCCCAACGGAAGGTTTCACCTTGGAGATTTCCTCCGCCCAAGTCGCCTGCGGCTCGGTGCCCATGCGGGTGAAGTCCTTGCCGGTGGCGTGACGGACTTTGGCCGCGACCGGCTGTGGGGATGATTCAGAGACAAACTTGATGTGCTTGACGACTTCCGCAGGCGCCACGCTGTCGTTGAACTCGAAGAGGAAACGCGGGGCGCGGTTCTGCGCATCGTCATCAAACCAGCGCGGGTGCTGGTCGATGATGCGAAAGCGGGCGCTTTCCACGGAACTGAGCTTCTCAGCCGCAAGAGGTTTGCCGGCGAGATCTGCCAAGCCAGTGCGCAGTTTGAACTCATAGCTGGCGGCAAAGTGAGGTGCCTGAGTGAGGTGAAACTGACCGCTGCGGGTGCTTGTCCATTCAAAGGAGCCGGTCAGTTCTGGTATGACGACCAGCGGCGAGGTGGCGGCACTCTTGCCGATCTGATCCTTGGCAACCATCGGCGTCGGAAACACGACTTCGATCGTCGAATCCGGTGCCAGTTCCTCCGGATTGATTGTGATGCTGGCGTGCAGTTCCTGCGGCGGCGGTGTTTTCGTGTCGACACGCCCTTTTGGCGGAGCCGCATGGGAAATGGCAAAGACGGAAACAAACGCCAGCATCATGGCAGGCAGCAGCGCGAGGCTGAAAGTAGTTTTCATGGCGAACAGTGGGTTCACCCTGAGAGTAGCACGCCGCCCGAAGCGGCGAGGACATTTTTGGGGAGATTTTGGAAACTTGCAGGCGGCCCTGCTCAGATCAACTCGGCCGCTTTGCGCCGCGCCCACGCATCCGCCTCGATAAGCGCTCCAAGATCCGGGTGCTCAACCGTCTGATGCGCCGTCATGACGCGCTCCACCGTCTGCCAGATGCCGGGGAATGATATCCTGCCATTGAGGAATGCATCCACGGCCACCTCATTCGCTGCATTGAGCACGGCGGGCAGGGTGCCGCCGACAGTCCCCGCCTGACGGGCCAGATTAAGCGCGGGGAAATCGTCCACGCGCGGCGCCTCGAAATGCAAGGCACCAACTTTGGCAAAATCAAGCGGCTTGAGATTGTTCGTCACGCGGTCGGGCCAGGTAACTGCGTACTGGATCGGAAAGCACATGTCGCTGTGGCTGAGCTGGGCGATGACACTGTTGTCGGCGAATTCGACCATGCTGTGCACGATGCTCTGGGGATGCACGACGACCTCGATCTTGTCCATGGGCACATCGAAGAGCCATTTGGCCTCGATCATTTCCAGCCCCTTGTTGAAGAGGGTGGCGCTGTCGATGGTGATCTTGCGGCCCATGGTCCAAGTGGGATGCTTCAGGGCCTGGGCGACGGTGACGGCTGGAAGCTGATCGGCAGGCAGTGTTCGGAAGGGACCTCCGCTGGCGGTGAGAAGGATGCGCTGGACGCTGCTATGCCGATGGCCTTCGAGGCACTGGAAAATGGCGTTGTGCTCGCTGTCCACGGGCAGGATGTTCACGCCTTTGCGCTTGGCGGCCTCGGTGACGGCCTCGCCGGCCATGACGAGGATTTCCTTGCTGGCCACGGCGAGGTGCATGCCGCGCTCGATGGCGGCGAGCGCCGGGGCAAGACCGGCGGTGCCGACGATGGCCACGAGCACCATGTCGGCGTCGGATTCATTGACGAGATCGACCAGCCCCTGCGTGCCGGTGTGCAGCACCACATCCGCAGGCAGCAGCGCGCGCGCTTTTTCCGCAGCAGCGGCATCGGTCAGCGCCACCTGTTTCACCCCAGTCTCGCGGACCTGCTCCACCAGTGCCGCGACACTGCAGTTCGCTGCCAGGCCGACGATCTGCATTCGCTCAGGAATATCGCGCGCGACTTTGAGGGCACTTGTGCCAATGGAGCCGGTAGAGCCGAGGAGAAGGACTTTGCGCATCACGAATGCTTGCTTTGGCTTATCGTGCGATGGCGGACAAGTAAAAATAAAACACCGGCGCGGTGAAGAGCAGGCTGTCGGTGAGATCGAGAATGCCGCCGATGCCGGGGAGGGTGTGGCCGCTATCCTTGATGGCGACGCAGCGTTTGAGCACGGATTCAGCCAGATCCCCCGTGACGGCCGTGGCGCAGAGCACCGGGGCGAGGATCATGCCGTGCATCCAAGTGAGGGGGACAAGTTTTTCAGGCATGGTGGCCAGCAGCACGGCAGCGGCGCCAAATGAGCCGATGAAGGCCCCGACGAAGCCTTCCCACGATTTCGCAGGGCTGATGTGCGGGATCATTTTGTGTTTTCCAAACAACACGCCGACGATGTAAGCGCCCATGTCGCTAAATTTCGTGACCATGATGAGGAAGAGCACGAGGTAGATATCGGTGATGCCCTTGCCATCGCCATGGAAGTACATGAGCCGCACCATGAACCCGAAGAAGATGACGGTGTAAACGGTGCCAAAAACCGTGTTAAAAATGCGCTGCAAGGTCGATGCGCCCTCAAGCTGGTGGCGGTAGCAGAGAATGAAGGAACCATGCACACTGGCGGTGAGCGCCGCGAGATCAAACTCCATGGGCGGCGCCTTGTGGCGGGTGGTGGTGTACCAGAGCACTGCAGCCCAGTAGGTGATGCAGATGACGAAACCGAGTGCGTTGAAGGCGCGTGCGTGTGGGTCATTGCGCAGAAGCCGGAAATACTCGACGGCGCCCGCGACTCCAAAAAAGCCGGTGATGGCGATGATCAGCCAGTTGTTCTGCCACTCCAAAAAGGCGACCGTCAGGAGTGACCAAAGCAGCAGGGTGCTGAACAAACGGGACGCGAAGACGCGACGCTTGCTGGGCGCGGTGGTCGGCGTGGCGGCGGCGGTTTCTGGCATGCGGCAGGTTGGGGGGTGAGCCATTTAGAGCCCATCCCGCTGTTGAGAGCAATGCGATTTCGCATTTGGCCGGCCTTCGGGCTCTGTTAATTTCATCTCGAACGTCGGGCTGGGACATCCCGCCGGGCGACTCTGCGCCGACCATCGCACGCGGATTGGGCAGGATCTTTGACCGGTTCAAAGCCGCCTTTTCCCGGCATGAGTGAAACGAAGAAACGGCTGCCGAGCCCCCGCCACGCCGTGGATTACAGCCCGCCTGCAAAAAAAGCGCGCAGTTCCTGCAGCCCGGGCCCTTCCTCGCAGACTTCGGCCAGATTTGAGATCGCAGCGGGAATGTGCTGCTCATAGTGAGGTTTTCCGAGATTGCGGCTGAGATTGGCATACGCCCCTAGCGCCTGCATAAGCCGTTGGGCGGCACAGAGGTGAAACACTTCGCTCACCTCGCCAAGTCTCAGTCCCCGATGTTCCGAATAATAGCTTAGCAGGCAGCTCCGCTCCGACTTTGCGAGACTCACATACGGATCGTAAAGCAGCGACGCGAGATCGTATTCCGCGAGGCCAAGACGCAGGCCCTGATAATCGACCAGCCATGCGTCTTCGCCACGAATGAGGACATTCTGGCTTTGAAAATCACGGTGAACCAGGCAGCGCGGCAGTCCGGAGAGGCGACGCCGGAGCCGCCTCAGGGCTCCATGGGCGGCGTCGAATTCGCCATCGGAAAAATCACGGCCCAGATGCCCGCGCACGTAATGTTCCAGGAAATATCCCTGCTCCCACTCGTATAGCGCCTCATCAAAGCCGGGTTCCAGTTCATCGCAGTCAGCCGACGACAGTGTCTTTTCAGCAACTCCGTGGAATTTGGCAGCCTCGCGCAGGGTGGCCTGGTACAAAGGAAAACGCCGATCCCAGGGCTGGTCATTGAAGGACTGCAGATCGATGCGCCCCAGATCCTCCAGCCAGACGCAGAGGCGCTGAGCATCGAAGGCATACACCTGAGGCACATGTGCGCCGATCTTCTTCAGCCGATAGGTGGCGGGGACGAATTTAGGATTGTCCCGACGCGCCAGGGTGTAAACCATGAGGATCATCGGTGCGCGATCCCCCTGCCAGTTGAGGCGGTAGAAATGGCGGTCGGAGGCCCCTTTGAGGATCACCTCCACATCGCACGGCGTGGAGTTCAGTTCAGGAAACTGTTCGCGGGTGAAAATGAGCAGGGCCTCGTGTTCAGGGGGCATGGTGGGGAAATGGGGAATGACGAGTGCGAAACGAGGAATGTCCACCGCAAAGCCGGTGTCGCCTAAAAATCGACATCTTCAGCGCTGCCGGCCGCACTAATCCCGCTGCGGACGATACATCGCTTCAGCACCGCCCCAGCCTGCACCCGGCCACCCGGCCAGAGGATGCTGTCCTCCAACTGCACCCCGGTTTCAATCACCGCCCCGGCACCGATCACATTGATGCCACGCAGCACGGCTCCGGCGTCAATCTGCGCCGCTGGATCAATCGCCGGGCCATACATGCCGTTCAGGGCCGAATGGGCTGACAAATAGGCCGTGCGGCTGCCCAGATCCCACCAGCTGCCTTCATCAATCACCACGGCACCGAGCTTCGCCCCGGCACGGATCATGTTGAGGAAGATGGGAATGACGGACTCGACTTTTCCCGGCGTGATCCACTCGTGAATGGCCGGATCACAGGCGTAGATGCCGGTGAAAAGGTATTTCCCTTCGTCCCCCGTGCCCAGCTTGTTGCGGATGTCCGTGACCAGGCCCCGCCGGGGATCAAAGGCAATGTGCAGGGACGGGCCGTGACTGCGCAGAACCAGGGTGACCAGGTTTCCATTCTCACGGTGCTCCGTAAGCAGCGGCTTCAGCGGCAGGTCGGTGAGGATGTCGCCGTTATAGACAAGGAAGGGCTCGTTGCCGAGCAGGTCGCGCACGTTGGCGATGCCACCCGCCGTTTCGAGCCTTACCGGGCTTTCATTGCGAAACTTGATCGGCGTGCCGTTGTAGCTTTGATCCGGAAAGGCCTTGGCATAAGCCTCCGGGATATGGTGTGTGTTCACCACCAGACGGGACACTCCAGCCGCCATCAAATGATCAAATGCATACGTGATCAGCGGCCGGTGAAACACCGGCACCAGCGGCTTCGGAAGCTGCTCCGTCAACGGTTTCAGCCTCTCGCCAATGCCTGCTCCCAATACAAATGCCTGTTTCACGCGCGGCATTTACGCGGACTCGATGTCGGCGCAATCGGAAGTTGCCGCCGCAGGTCAAGCATTCCGCTTCCCGCGCAGCCATGTGACCACCACCACAATGCCCGCCACAGCAATCACGGTCGGCAGCATGTACCCTCCGGTGGAACCGGTCCCGCACATCTCACACACGCCCGCAAGGCCGTCCGGCACCGCACCTGAGTCCTGCAAGGAATCTGCCGTGATGGGCGGCGGTGCCTGGGTGCGCGGCTTGAAGGTTTTCAAATCCAGCACGTAGCTGGTTTCACCGGGGAACCGGATCTGCTCGCGCTCCACTTTCCTGCCTAGGGCGGTGTTTTGATAGAGCACGCTCAGCGTTCCTGCAGGCAGGGCTTTGATGGAATAACCAGTGGTCCCGGCGGGCAGTTTGCTATGCCAGGTGCCCGTGAGCATGACCGGGTCTTCAGGCAGTTTCAGGGGGGCATTTTCCGCTGCGGTAAATGCCCAGACAAACTCGGGCTTCACCTCAACGGCGGGTTCCAGGACGACCTCAACCACCCGCTGAATGTAGTCGCGAGCCATGACCTTGAGCTTTTCCTGCTGCTCAGCCGGCGTGACAGCCAGGTCGGCATTGGTGAGGTATGGCGCCACATTGGGGTCCGGCTGGAAACTGCGCGGATCGATCTCCACCTGGAGCGTCCACTCCCCATTTTGCTCAAAATGAGCCCTCACCGCCACATCCGGCAGCGGATGCGCCAGGCAGGGGGCTGAGAATGCCAGGAGGGTGAGCATGCAGAGGCTGGTTGCCATGTTCTTCATCTTACCAGCGTGGCACAGGCCGGGGCACTGTGACGAGCTTTTTTCAAAAACCCCACATTTTTTGATTGCCAGGGGTATCGGCTTTCGTTTTGAATGGGTGGAAATCCGCTCGGTCACTTCCTGACGGAAAGCCACCCACACTCAAACTCAACATGAAATCCATCCTCACCACCCTCGCCGTCCTCGGCCTCTCTGTGTCCGCCTTCGCAGGTTGCGGCAAAACCGAAACCACCAGCGGCAAGCTCAAGTCCGTTGACGCTGACTCCAAGTCCATCGTGATCGACGCAGGCGGCAAAGACGTCAAGCTCACCCTGACCGCCGCCGTCACCGGCGCTGACAAGCTCGTCGGCAAGAAAGTGACCGCTGTCAGCTCCCACAAGAAGGTGGAAT
Organism: Verrucomicrobiota bacterium; assembly: GCA_017301975.1. GTDB lineage: Bacteria > Verrucomicrobiota > Verrucomicrobiia > Verrucomicrobiales > Verrucomicrobiaceae > Prosthecobacter. The sequence goes on along the minus strand of JAFLEI010000003.1, from coordinate 151,839 downwards.
CCCTCAAGGAAGGCTGATTTCATTTTGAGGTGATCATCTCTCACCCCACAAAGCCCGGAAGCGACCCTTCCGGGCTTTTTCATGCCTTCATCGGGACCCGCTGAATTCACATTATTCTTGAGATTGCCTGAAATAACTCGTTTTATTCCTGCTCTTATAGTCTGCGCAAAGGTCATCCGGCCGCTGCCAGTCTAAGACATCCATACCTATATCATGAAATCGCTTATCACCCTTGCACTTGTCTCCACCAGCCTCCTGCTGAGCAACTGCACCAACGGCCACTGCATCTTCGCGAAGAAAAAGTCTTCCTGCTGTGCCACCTCCTCCTCCGGCTCCTGCTGCGCCACTCCGGCCAAGAAGACTGCCGCCACCGCGGCCTGCTGTGCCACTCCGGCCAAAAAGACCGCCAAGCACTAAGCCTTGCTGCCTGGAGGGTGTTCAAACCCTTAAGCCCGGAGACGCGCCTCCGGGCTTTTTCATGCCCGCGCTGTGCCAATCCTAGCCACCACTGTGCATCGCTTGGCCAGATTGTTTAAACATGCACGCAAAATGCAAGTTTAGAGCCCTGGCCTCGTAAATCGAGGCATGCGACTCAGCCTTTTTTCAGATTACTCCCTCCGCGTGCTCATGTTTGCGGCGCTGAAGGGGGAAACATTTTCCCTCAGCGAAGCCGCTGAAGCCTACGGCATCTCGCGCCATCATCTGGTGAAGGTGGTAAACTTTCTTGCCAAGCTCGGCTATCTCGAAACCCGCCGCGGCAGGGGGGGCGGCATCATTTTGGGCATGCCTGCTGAGGACATCCGCGTCGGCATGGTGGTTCGCCGCACGGAAGACAGCCCCTTCATCGTCGAGTGTTTCGACGGTCAGCACAACACCTGCGCCATCAACGGTTCCTGCCGCCTCAAAGGCGCGCTCGCCCAGGCCGTGAACGCCTTTTACGAAACCCTCGACCGTCACACGCTGCATGACCTCGTCGCCGGCTCCGCTGGCAAAGGCATGAAAGCAAGGCTGCTGCCCCTGCAATGATGAAACCCGAATGTGGATTTTACCGGCCATGACCTCCCATTTCCTCAAGACCTCCGTGCAAAATGCCTCCCTTTGGCATCTGGGCCTCGCCATTTTGGCTTCCTCATGCCTCAGCCTCCATGCCGAGGATGAGTATGAAAACGCCCCCATCCGCTACTCCGACACCACGCCCAACGACGCCACTCAGCGTCTCGAAAGCCTCATGGCCTCAGGCAAGGTCAAAATCGACCGCACCGATGCCTGGACCGTTTTGCGCGATGTGATGAAGCAGTTCGACATCCCGCAGGAGTCCCAGGTCATGGTCTTCTCCAAGACCAGCAAGCAGAACGACCGGATCAGCCCGCAGACGCCACGCGTGGTCTATTTCGGTGACAACGCCTACGTCGGCTACTGCCTCGGCGGCTCGATCGAGGTCGCCACCATTGATCCGAAGCTGGGGCCCATCTTTTACCTGCTCGATCCCGATGAGGAGCCCGCGAAGCCCCTTCACTTTCAGCGAGACAACAGCTGCCTGAGCTGCCACGGCGGCCCCTTCACCCCTGAGGTGCCCGGTGTCATCGTCCGTTCCGTGTATCCGGGCCCCGAAGGCCATCCCATCATGAGCCAGGGCAGCACCGTCGTGGATACGACGACCCCCTTCACCGACCGCTGGGGCGGCTGGTATGTCACCGGCAGGCACGGCAGCATCCTGCATCGTGGCAACGTCACTGCCACCGAGAAAAACGATCAGACCATTGACATCAATTTCAAGGCCGGTGCCAACGTCACCAACCTCGCCAAGTTTTTCGACGTCACCCCCTACAAACGCAAACAGAGCGACATCGTTGCCCTCATGGTGTTGGAGCATCAAACCTCCGTGCAAAACATCCTGACCAAGGCAAATCATGCCGCGCTCCGGGCCATGCACATGCAGACGAGCCTCCAGCGTGAGCTGGGAGAAACCGTCATGAGCGAACCCACCGGCACCGCACGCCGCATCATCGACCATGCAGCAGAGGACGTCGTCGAAGCCCTCCTCTTCAAGGACGAGGCCGAACTCCCTGAAGGTGGTATCGAAGGAGATCCCGCTTTCCAGACTGCCTTCACCAAAAACGCTCCGCAGAGCGGTGATGGCCGCAGTCTGAAGGACTTCCAGCTCCTCCACCGCCTCTTTAAATACCGCTGCAGCTACATGGTCTATTCCCTCACCTTCCAGCATCTCACCGCACCGCTGAAACAAACTGTCCTCAACCGCCTGTGGACCGTCCTTGAAGGCCAGGACACCACCGGCCACTACACCTACCTCACCACCACCGAGCGCGGACACATCCGCCGCATCCTCGCGGAAACACTGCCCGGGGCACCGGCAGAATGGAAGCAGGCGGTGGTGGCAAAGTGAGTGGTGCTGCGAGTTGAAAACTCGTGCGCCATCTCCAACCTGCGCGCATGAAACAGCTCCTCGCCCTTCTTCTCTGCGCTCTTTGCCTCACCTCCTGCGAAAAGCAGCAGTCCGCCCCAGTCGAAAAACAGCCTGCCGAAGTCGGCTTCGGTGACAAAGAAGTCGAAATGCTCAACGAGGGCACAGAGGCAACCTACAAGGGCAAGCCCTACACCGGCCTCATCCGTAACAAACACTCGAACGGCAAGACGGCCGGTGAATACCCCTACATCGACGGCAAGATGCACGGCGTGATGAAGGAATGGTGGGAAAACGGCCAGCAGTCCGCTGAAACCAACTTCGACCATGGCCAGCGCCACGGTCTCAACCGCTACTGGGACATGAAGGGCAGGCAGACGAAGGAGCAGATTTACGACCATGACAAATCCATCAGCGAAAAGCACCTCTGAGCTTGAAACTGCCAGCCTGAGACGTTGAACTCACGTTCATGGTCGCACCCGTCATCGCACTGCTCGTCATCGCCCTCGTCTCGCTGCTGGCGGTGCGCGTGGGTTCGACGGCCTTGATGATGACCGGCATCAGTTGGGACACCGCCAGTTTCCAGGCTTACTCCGCCTTTTTTGGCGTCGGGTTCACCACCAAGGAGGCGGAACTCGTGGTAAACCACCCCGTGCGCCGCCGCATCATCCGCGACCTCATTCTCGCCGGCAATGTCGGCCTCACCTCCGCGCTTGCCACACTCATAGTCACCCTGCTGCAAAGCAGCTCCGGCGGTGATACGGTGCTGATGCTCGGCTGGCTCATCGGAGGACTCATCATGATGCTGTTCACCTCCCGCCTTGCCTGGTTTCAAAAGCTCCTCGACCAACTCATCCAGCGCACCCTCGAACGCACCGGCATGGTGCACGCGCTCGATTACGAACTGCTGCTGCGCATCCAGCACGGCTACGTCGTCTCCGAGATCGAAGTGCCTCCAGGAACATTCCTTGCGGGCCGCACCCTGCGTGAATCACGCCCGTGGGATCAGGGCGTCGTCATCCTTGCCATTAAACGCGATGGAAAAACTCATTCAGGCATTCCTGCCAGGGACGACATGATCCAGGGAGGTGACGTGCTCACCGCCTATGGCAAAGAATCTGCCATCCAGTCCATGACACAGCCCTTGGAACAACAAGGAACCAGAAACAAAGAAGCATGAACCTCACCAACCAAGTCTGCGCCGTCACCGGCGGAGCCAAGGGCATTGGCCTTGCCACGGCTCAAGCCCTCCTCGCACGCGGTGCACGCGTGGCTTTGCTTGATCTCGAAAACGTCACACTCGATCATCCGCACGCCCTGTCGATCCGCTGCGATGTCTCGCACGCCGCTGATGTGCAGTCAGCCGTCAATCAAATCACCGAACGACTTGGCCCCATTGACGTCTGGGTGAACAACGCGGGGCTCGCACGTCATCGCTGGATTCCAGACTATACCGAAGAGGAGATCGATCTCATGCTTGCGGTGAACCTCAAAGGCACCATCCTCGGTTCTCAGGCCGCCTTGAAAGCCATGATCCCGCACAAGCGCGGTCACATCATCAACGTCATCTCAACCGCCAGCCTGCGCGGCATTCCGAGCGAAACCGTTTACTGCGCCGCCAAGTGGGGCGTGCGTGGATTTACCCAGGGCCTCGCTGAAGAAGCCGCCGCCCATCGCATCCGCGTCACCGCCATCCTGCCCGGGGGCGTGGACACGGCGTTCTGGGACGATGCCTCGCAGCGGCAGGCCCCCAAGCAGCTCTTTCTCAAACCCGAGCACATTGCCAACGGCATCGTGAGCTGTCTTGAAATGGACGACTTCTGCGTTCCCCGCGAACTCGTGCTGCGCTCGCTGGATGACAGCGATTTTTCGGTGAAGCCGGCGTAGGTCGCCGCGCACCTATTTTTCCAAGGAAAGGGGTGCAGCGTGCAATTTAGGTTCTGAACCTTTTAGAATACCTCATGAACCCACAGATCTATTCGCAGACCACCCGACGTAAATTCATCAAGACTGCGGCCAGCGGCTCTTTGGGCAGCGTGATTCAGTGCTTCAGCAGTCATGCCGCACAGGATGAGCCGGTCCCAGAAGGCTTCACCGTGCTCTTCGATGGACAGACATGGGCGAACTGGCAGCATGACCCGCATCTTGATGGCGTGTGGGAGATCGCGAACGGCGTCATCCGTTTGCGCACCGATGAGCCGCCGCGCGTAGCGGGCAAGGACTACAACCTCTCCACCACGCGGAAGTTCAAGGACTTCACTTTGATGATCGACTGGCGGCTCACTGGAAAACCCCATGTGAAGCCGCACCAGTGGCTCACCGACGACGGCCAGTTTCACACCGATGCCGCCGGCAAGGTGATCATGAAGGACAACCTGACCTGGGGCGACAGCGGTGTGTACCTGCGCGGCGTGCGTGCGGCGCAGATCAACATCTGGTGCCAGCCCTGCGGCAGCGGCGAGGTGGGCACCAAGTTCAAGGACACACAGGCGAGCCATGAAGAACGAATAAAAACCATGCCCAGCGTCCGCGCTGACAAGGGACCAGGCGAGTGGAACCGCTTCATCATCACTTTGCGAGGGAATCGCGTGGATGTGTCACTCAATGACAAGGAGGTGATCCAGGGCGCGTGGGTGAAGGACCTGCCTGCCGAAGGGCCGATCACCCTGCAAAACCACAAGGACGCCGTGGAGTTCCGCCTCATCTTCATCAAAGAACTTGATCACTGAGTTTCATCATCACCGCCATTCCGCATGAAGCCGTTCCTTTTTGCCTTCTTCCTCACTGCAAGCCTGCGCGCAGCCGCCCCTCTCGACACATTCATCGAGCAGCAGCGACCTTCGTTGATCCAGCTTTATGAGCAACTGCATGCGCATCCCGAGCTTTCGTTTCATGAGGAGAAAACGAGCGCCTGCATGGCGGAGGAGATACGAAAAGCAGGCTTCGAGGTGACAGAAAAGGTGGGCGGTTTTGGCGTGGTGGCCGTGTTAAAAAACGGACCCGGGCGAACCGTGCTCGTGCGCACCGACCTGGACGGCCTGCCGGTGCGCGAGATCGGCTCTGTGCCTTATGCCAGCAAGACGAAAACCAAGGATGACGCGGGCAACGATGTCTCCGTCATGCATGCCTGTGGCCACGACATGCACATGACATGCTGGATCGGTGCGGCGCGCGCGCTCGCCTCTTCGAAGGATCAATGGCAGGGCACGCTGGTCTTCATCGCACAGCCGGCGGAGGAACGCGGCATGGGTGCTCTGGCGATGCTCAAAGACGGCCTGTTTCAACGCTTTCCCAAGCCCGATGTCTGCCTGGCTCTGCATTGCGATTCAAGTCTTGCAACCGGCACCTTCGGCTTCACCAGCGGTCCCGCCACGGCAAACACCGACACCGTGGACATTGTCGTGAAAGGCATCGGCGGCCACGGCGCGATGCCGAACCTGACCAAGGATCCCATCGTGCTCGCCTCACAGATCGTGCTGGCCTTGCAAACGATCGACAGTCGGGAGCTGCATCCGGTCGAGCCGGTGGTGATCACAGTGGGGAAGTTCATCGGCGGCACCAAGAGCAACATCATCCCCGACAAAGTCGAGCTCGGGCTCACCGTGCGCACGACCAGCCCCGAGACGCGCAAACAGGTGCTCGCATCTATTGAACGCATCTGTCGCGGTCTCGGCATCGCTGCTGGACTGCCGGAAAATCTGCTCCCCGAAATCTCTCTGTCCGGCCCCGGCACCCCTTCTTTGTACAATGATCCGGCTCTCACCACGCGTGTGACCCAGGTCTGGGCGGATGCCTTTGGCAAAGCCAGCGTCATTGAACGCAAGCCCACGATGGCCGGCGAGGATTTCTCCCGCTACACGATGACGCCCGAAAAGATTCCCTCATTCCTCGTATGGCTCGGCACAGTCTCACCGGAAAAAGTGGAACGAGCGAAAGCGAATGGAGAGCTCCTGCCCAGCCTGCACTCGCCATTTTATCGTCCCGAGCCAGCCCCCTCGATCACCTTCGGAGTCAAAGCGATGACGCTCGCGGTGTTGAACGAACTCAATCGAGATTGAAGCGAATCGCCCGTTCGCGCCGTTGATAGTCGCATGACTCGCCTCCTCGCCGCATTTTTCATTCTCCAGAGCCTCGCGCTGGCCGAGTTCCAGCAACCGGCACCCAACGTCTTTCTCTGGCAGGACACCTGCAACGTGTGTGTGCTGAAGCATGGTGACCGTGCGCTGCTCATCAACTTGGGCGATGGCAGCGTGCTGGAGCATCTGGGGGAGATTGGTGTGAAGCGAGTCGAATGGGTGCTATTCACGGATCATCATCGCGAGCTCTGCCAGGGGGCGCCGAAGCTAGACCGCACCGTAACGCAGACCGCCGCACCGAAGGATGAGCAGGCGTTCTTTGAGACGCCGAATGAATTTCGAAAATGGAACCCGCGACTTGGCGACAAATTTGCCGTGCATGGCTCCAGCTACCTGCGGCCGCCAGCGCAGCCGTTGAAAATCGACAAACTGCTCGCGGAAGGAGACACTTTCACTTGGAACGGTTTCGAGCTTGCCTGCGTGAGCACGCCGGGCCACTCACCGGGCGGGATGAGTTTCGTTTTGAAGCAGGCAGAGCGCGCTGTGGTCTTCACAGGCGGGGTGATGCATGACGGCGCAAAGATGACGAACTGGTTCGATACTGAATGGGACTACGGCTTCGCGAAGGGGCTCGATGCGCTCATCGCCACGGTGGACAAGCTGATCGCGCTGAAGCCGCAGACGGCCTTTCCATCGCAGGGGCCGGTGATCGCGAATGCCACGGCGCAGCTCAACACCTACAAGGAGCGGTTAACGCGGTTCCGACCGGACTACGTGCGCGGCTATCCAGTCGATACCCTTTCCAAACGTGGCCCGCATCCCGCCACAAAGCCGACCAAGGCGCACTACATCGTGCAGGTGACGCCGCATCTGTACATGTTCGGCCCGGAGATGGCGGGGAAGAATTTTGCCATCATCATCGCCGACAGCGGCCACGCCCTGCTGCTGGACTGCGGCCTGTTTCCAAAGCTGGTGCTCGAACGCATCATCAGCGACATGCGGGAGTTTCTGGGGCTGAAACAAATCGACGCCTGCTGGATCTCCCACTCGCATGGCGACCACTTCACACTCTTCCCTGCACTCAAGGATCATGGGGTGAAATTTTGGACGATGGATAGCATCGCCGACAAATGCGAGAACCCGCGCTACTACGACTACCCTGCGATGATCGGCGCTTACAATGCCGGATTTGAGCAGGCGAAGATTGACCGCATCCTCAAAGCGGGTGACGTCATCGAATGGGAAGGCTACAAGCTGCACATCGACTGGATGCCGGGGCAGACGGAGTTTGGCAATGCGCTGTGGCTGGAACTTGACGGCAAAAAGATCGTCTTCACCGGCGACAATCTCTTTGGCGATCCCGCTGACCCCGCGCAGAACGGGCACGAATGCGTCAACGCACGCAACAGCGCCATCATTGATGAAGGCTACCTCGTCGCCGCGAAATACCTGCAAAAGCTGCAGCCTGACATCATTATGGGCGCACACGGCGTACTCATGACCGAGCCCAAGGCTTTCATCGAGCGTTACCGTGACTGGGCGCTGCGCATCATCCGCGAATACAAGGAGCTGCTGCCCGACGCGAACTATGAGTATCTCTACGATCCCTACTGGGTCAGCGCCTATCCGTATCGCGTGGATTTCCAGAAGCAGGCCACGCAGGAAGTCAGCATCACCGTACGCAATTTCCGCGACACCTTGCAGCAGCATCGCATCGCGCTTCAGCTCCCTCACGGCGTCACCGCAGATCCGGCCGTCCTCAACGGCACTGTCGGTCCAAAGTCACGCCAAAGCTTCAAGGTCAAACTCACCGCCGATCCCACCCAGCTACCTGCCGGTGTGCAAATGGTGCCGATGGACATCACGCTCGACGGCAGGCATTACGGCCAGCTCTTTGATTTCATCATCCAGGCAAGGGAACCTGCAAAGAAAGACAGCAAGTGATGAACCGCCGCTCCATCCTGACCTTGCTGACGAGCCTTGCGGCGACGAAAAGCCACAGCACCACTCCTGATCGCATGCAATCCGCCGTCCAGATCATCCAGCAGCAAATCGATGCAGGCATTCTCGCATCCGCCGTGCTGCATGTGAGGCAGGGCAAGGACACATTTCAACAAGCCTTTGGCAAAGCGGAGAATGCCGATGCCATTTTCCTCCTCGCCTCGATCACGAAGACGATGGCAGCCACCGGCGTGATGGTGCTGGCAGATCGTGGCGAACTGCGGCTCAGCGATCCCGTGATGAAATTCATCCCGGAATTCAACAAGGACGAGCGCAAGCAGATCACCATCGAGCAACTGCTCACGCACACCTCTGGATTGCCGGATCAACTGGAGAACAATGCGGGGCTGCGCGCCCGCCACGCGCCGCTGGCTGAGTTTGTGCAGGGAGCCATCCGCACGCCACTGCTCTTCGCTCCGGGGACGAAGTATCACTATCAAAGCATGGGAATCCTGCTGGCTGCGGAAATTGTGGAGCGCATCACCAAAACGCCGTTGCCTGATTTTCTGGCGAAGGAGGTTTTCGCGCCGCTCGGCATGACGCGCAGCGCACTGGGTCTCGGCCGCTTCAAGCTGGAGGACACCGTTCGCTGCCAGACCGAACACGCCGCGCCCGAATCTGGTGCGGGCGATCCCAAGGCCGCCACCTGGGACTGGAACAGCCCGTACTGGCGCAATCTGGCGGCGCCTTGGGGTGGCGCGCATGGTTCCGCAGCGGATGTGGCGCGTTTTCTTGATTCGTTCATGCATCCGACTGGCAAAGTTTTGCGCGCTGAGACGGCGCGCCTGATGTTGCGAAACCACACGCCGGGACTCGAAGCCAGTCGCGGCATCGGGTTCATGGTCGGCCCGGCAGGATTCGGCCAGGGGTGCTCGGTGCAGAGCTTTGGCCACAGCGGCTCGACCGGCACGCTCGCCTGGGCCGATCCGGTGACGGATACGACCTGTGTCATCCTCACTTCCCTGCCCTCGCGGCTCTCAGGTCAGACGATTTTGCATCCAGTGTCGGATGTGGTGGCGGCAAAAGGCTGAAAGTGCGGCCTGCAACGCCGGATTTGCCATGTTCGAAGTGGGAATATCCCATGGTTTTCGTTCGTACCCTATACCCCTCTTGTTATGACCAAATTTTTCCTCATCACCGCTGTTGCCACGATCAGCGTCCACGCCGCCGAACCGCCGGTGCCGGCCAAGATCCAGTACAATCGCGATGTGCAGCCGATCCTCTCGGACAACTGCTTCTACTGCCACGGCAACGATCCGAAGCATCGCGAGGCAGATCTGCGGCTCGACATTCGTGATGAAGCCGTGAAGGCGGAGGCGTTCATTCCCGGCAAGGCGGCGAAGAGCGAGCTGGTCTCGCGCATTCTCACCGCTGACGAGGACGACCTCATGCCGCCGCCGGATTCGCACAAAAAGCTCACGCAGCGTCAGAAGGAGATCCTCAAAAAATGGATCAACCAGGGGGCCCCCTATCAACTGCACTGGTCCTACGAGAAGCCGGTGAAGGCGGCGATTCCCTCAGGCAAAAACGGCGTAGATGTGCTGGTGCAGCAGCGCCTCGCGGAAATCGGTCTCAAGCCTTCGCCTCAGGCCGATGCCCGGACCTTGATCCGCAGGCTTTACCTGGATCTGATCGGACTGCCGCCCAGGCCAGAGGAAGTAGCCGCGTTTGAACAAGACCCCTCGCCCGCTGCTTATGCAAAGGTCGTCGAGAGCCTGCTCAAAAATCCGCACTACGGCGAGCGCATGGCCATCGGCTGGCTTGATGTGGTGCGCTTTGCCGACACCATCGGCTACCACAGCGACAATCCGCACAATGTCTGGCCTTACCGCGACTACGTCATCCAGTCTTTCAACAGCAACAAACCCTTCGACCGCTTTACACTCGAACAAATCGCCGGCGATCTTTTGCCCGAGGCCACTCAGGAGACACGTGTCGGCTCCGCGTTTAACCGGCTGCTGCTTTCGACCGAAGAAGGCGGTGCGCAGGCAAAGGACTACGAGCAGCGCATGCTCACCGACCGCGTCCGCGCCGTTGGCAATGCCTGGCTGGGCCAGACCACGGGCTGCTGCCAGTGCCACGATCATAAATTCGATCCGTGGACGCAGCGTGATTTCTACTCCCTGGGGGCTTTCTTTGCTGACATCAAGGAGCCGATTCTCGGCCGCCGCGAACCGGGCATGCTGGTGCTCGATGCACAGGCGCAGAAGCGACAGGCAGACATCGCGCAGCGCCTTGCCGTCTTGCAGGCTGAATTTGCCAAACCGCGCCCTGATCTAGCCCCAGCCCAGGCGGCATGGGAAAAGCAGGCGCTGGAGGCCGTGAAAACCAGCGGCATGTGGCAACCGTTGAAGCAGATCACCGCAGCATCGACCAAGAAAAACATCGCTCTCAAGGCCGACAAGGAGGGCGTGGTGCGCGGCACCATCGATTCCAAACGCAATGAGCGGAAACTGAACGATGGCACTGAGACCTACACACTCACCACGAAGCTGCCGCAGGGAACCACCGGCATCCGCATCGAAGCGCTCAAGGAAAAGCTGCCCGGCATTGGCCTCGCCTCGAATGGCAATTTTGTACTCAGTGAAGTCGCTCTCACCACAGGTGCGAAGAACAAGCCAAGCAAACTCCCCCTTGCCCATGCCAGCGCCACGTTTGAGCAAAAGACTTTTCCAGCCGCCAACGCCATCGACGGCATCGCAGACAGAAAGGAGAATGGCTGGGGGGTTCTCGGGGCCACTGGAGCCGATCAGTCGCTCTACCTTGAACTCGCCGAACCGCTCACCGAATCCAATACCGCCGTGACCTTCACGCTCACATTCGGCTGGGGTGACAATCATGAAATCGCCAATCTCCGTCTCAGCAGCACCAGCGCACCGAAGCCCATCCGCGCACCCGGCACCTCGCTGCCTGCCACTGAGATTGCCGACATTCTCAAAGCAGCTCCGGAAAAGCGAACCGCTGCGCAAAAGCAAAAGCTCACCGCCGCCTACAAGCAGATCGCCCCTGAACTCAGCGACCTCCGCACCAAGATCGCCACGGTCGAAAAGGAGAAGGCTGATTTCGAAAGCACCGCCCCCAAGTGCATCGTTTCCATCACCGACACCAACAAGCGCACTGTACGCATCCTGCCGCGCGGCAATTGGATGGATGAAAGCGGCGAAGTCGTAAAGGCCTCCCTTCCTGGCTATTTGCCAAAACCCAAAATCGAAGGCCGTGACCTTACTCGTCTCGACCTCGCCCTGTGGCTCGTTTCCAAAGACAATCCCCTCACCGCCCGTACGGTGATGAACCGGCTGTGGAAGCAGTTCTTCGGCACCGGTTTGAGCAAGGTGCTCGACGACCTCGGCGCGCAGGGCGAGCCGCCCGTGAATCCCGCGCTGCTCGACTGGCTGGCCTGTGAGTTCATGGACAGCGGCTGGGACATGCAGTACATGATCCGTGTCATCGTGAGCAGTGCGACGTATCAGCAGGCCTCCACCTCCACGCAGGAACTCACCGCCGCCGACCCCTACAACCGAGAATGCGCCCGCCAGAGCCCCTTCCGCCTGGATGCCGAACTCGTGCGCGACAATGCGCTCACCATCTCCGGCCTGCTCGTTCCCAAAATCGGCGGTCCAAGCGTGAAGCCCTATCAGCCCGCCAAATACTGGGAAAACCTGAACTTCCCCACACGCGAATGGCAGAACGACAGCGGCGAAGGCCTCTACCGGCGCGGCATCTACACCTGGTGGCAGCGCTCCTTCACTCACCCATCGATGCTCGCCTTTGATGCGCCAAGCCGTGAGGAGTGCGTGGCCGAGCGCAATCGCTCCAACATCCCGCAGCAAGCCCTCGTCCTGCTGAATGACCCAACCTATGTCGAAGCCGCCCGCGTCTTTGCCGCGCGCATCCTGACCGAATGCCACGGCGACGCCAGCCAGCGCATCACTTGGGCCGTTCAGCAGGCATTGCAGCGCAAGCCAACTGCGGAAGAACTCAAAACGCTTTCCGCCTTGTTCACCCAACAGCTCGCTGATTACCAAAAAGATCCCGCAGCAGCGGTGGAACTGCTCAAAACCGGAGCATCCCCAGTCTCACCCCATTTGAATTCAAGTGAGCTCGCGGCTTGGGCGCACGTCGCGCGAGTGATTTTGAATCTTCACGAAACCATTACGAGGAGCTGAACCATGCATTCGACCTCCGCCCAAACCCGCCGCGCCTTCCTCGGCCGCACCTCCCAAGGTCTCGGCAGCGTGGCGCTAGCATCGCTTTTGCCGCCGCAGCTTTTGAAGGCCGCATCTCGCGGAGTCCTCGGCACCCTGCCGTTGCCACAAAAAGCCAGGCGCGTCATCTGGCTCACCATGGCAGGCGGCCCATCGCAGTTGGAACTCTTCGACCACAAACCAAAGCTGGCGGAAATGGACGGCAAGCCGATGCCGGAGTCGTTCACGAAAGGACAACAGCTCGCACAGCTTCAGGGGCAGAAACTGGTGTGCAAAGGGCCGATGTTCCGCTTCCAAAAATATGGCAAATGTCAGATGGAGCTGTCCGAACTGCTGCCTCACATCGGTGGCATCGCAGATGACATCTGCCTTGTACGCTCAATGACGACGGACGCGATCAATCACGACCCGGCGCACATGTTCATGAACACCGGCGCACAAATCGCCGGACGCCCCAGCATGGGGTCGTGGGTCACCTACGGCCTCGGCAGCGAGGCGGAGGATCTGCCCGGCTTCGTCGTGATGATGTCCACCGGCAAAGGCCGCAATCCGCAGCCCATCGCCGCACGGCAGTGGAACAGCGGCTTCCTGCCATCCAAGTATCAGGGAGTTCAGCTTCGCTCGCTTGGCGATCCCGTGCTCTACCTCACCAGCCCAAACGGCGTCACGCGTGAGCGGCAAGGGCGCGATTTTGCCGCCATCAATGGGCTCAACAAACAGCATGCGGCGATCTGTGACGATCCTGAAATCGCAACGCGCATCGCCCAGTATGAAATGGCTTTCCAAATGCAGGCCAGCGTGCCTGAGCTGATGGACATCCGCGATGAAGGTGCCAAAACGCTCGAACTCTATGGCTGCCAGCCCGGCGACGGATCATTCGCATCGAACTGCCTCCTTGCCCGCCGCCTCGCCGAGCGCGGCACCCGCTTCATCCAGCTCTATCATCGCGACTGGGACCACCATAGCCTGCTGAAGGAAGAACTGCCGCTGCGCGCCAAAGAAGTGGACCAGGCCTGCGCGGCCCTGATCAAGGATCTCAAGCAGCGAGGCATGTTTGATGACACGCTCATCGTCTTCAGCGGTGAGTTCGGACGCACACCGATGGCACAGGGCAACAAAGGCCCCATTGGCCGCGATCATCACAACAAGGCCATGTCCATGTGGCTCGCGGGTGCGGGTGTTCAACGCGGCGTCACCTTCGGCAGCACTGATGACCTCGGCTATGCGGCGCAGGAAAACGTCACCACCGTCCACGACCTCCACGCCACGATGCTCCATCAACTCGGCATTCAGCACGACGCTTTCAGCTTCAAATTCCAAGGCCTCGACGCCAGGCTCTCCGGCGTCGAAGGTGCCAAAGTCATTCAAAAAATTCTCGCATGAAACCCACCGCCCTCATCCTCCTCGCCCTCGCGTTTAAAGCCGCTGCTTTTGACATCACCATTGCAGAAAAGGACCACGTCGATGTCTCCACCGGCGGCAAAGTCGTGGCCCGGCTCATGATGGCGAATGATCTGAGCACGCCGGAGAAGCATCACGAGACCTACAAGCCCTATCTGCATGTCTTCGATGCCAGCGGAGCCACTCGCCTCACCAAAGGGCATGGCTTCAATTTCACCCATCACCGCGGCATCTTCCTGGGCTTCAGCAAGATCAGCTACGGTGGCAAATCCTATGACCGCTGGCACATGAAAGGCGGCGATCAGGTCGTGACCAAAGTCGAACCCGGCGCCTCCAGCTTCACCGCCTCCATCAACTGGCAGGGCGATACGAAAGAACCCATTCTCACCGAGGAACGTCGTTTCACCTTCACCACGCCCGCGAAGCCATTCTATCTCGGCATCGACATGACAAGCGCCATCAAGCCCGTCTCCGGCGAAGCCGAAATGAGCGGCGATCCCGAACACGCCGGCGCGCAGTTCCGTCCCTCCGAGCTGGTGGACACAAAAACGACCACCTACATCTTCCCCGGTGAGAACATCGACGCGCACAAGGTCAAAGACCTGCCATGGGCCGCCGAGGTGTTCACCGTGGAAGGCAAGACCTTCACCGTCGTGATTCTCAATCACCCCGACAATCCGAAGGACACCGCCACCTCCGCCTATCGCGACTACGGCCGCTTTGGCATGTTCCCAAAAGGCAAGGCCACTGCGGAAGCTCCCTTCAAGCTGCATTACCAATGGCTCATCGCCGAAGGTGATGTGCGCGATGCAGCCGTTTTTCAGCAGGCTTGGAATGCCTTTGCAGGAAAGAGCGATCCTGTGCCAGCGCTGACCATCAAAGGCTCCGAACAGCCGAAGCCGAAAAAGGAAAAGTGAGGCGAAAACCACGACGTCAGAAATACCAACTTTAGTCATCGAGCGACTAGGATTTCGCCCGGCATATGGTTTGATGATTGCGCCCCTCAAAAACCCAAAAAACGCCCCCATGCCGCCCCAAAAGTTCCCGTCATTCATCCTGCGATCATCGCTGTTTATCCTGGCGTCGTCATTCCTGCCCTCCGCCCAGGCGGTTCATCAAAAGAATGCCGGGCCGGAGAAGGTCGAACTGAAGTTCAAGCTGCCTCCGCCGGCACCGCTGTCTCCGGAAGAAGCGCTGAAGACCTTCAAAGTCGAAAAAGGTTTCCACATCGAACTCGTCGCCAGCGAACCGATGATCGAGTCGCCGGTGGCGATGAGCTTCGATGATCAAGGCAGGCTCTACGTCGTCGAAATGCGCGGCTACATGCATGACCTTGAAGGCGGAGGCGAAAAGGAAGCCACCGGCCGAGTTTCACTGCTTGAAGATACGGATGGCGATGGCCTCATGGACAAAGCAACGCCGTTTCTAGACAACCTCATCATGCCACGTGCCGTGCTGGCCGTGAATGGCGGGGCATTGATCGCCGTGCCGCCGAATTTGTATTTCTGCAAAGACACCGACGGCGACGGCAAAGCGGATGTCAAAGATGTCGTTGCAAGCGACTTCGGCACGCAAGGCGGCCAGCCCGAGCACATGGCCAACAGTCCCATCTGGGCCATGGACAATGCCATCTGGAGCGCGGGTTATTCCACCCGCTTCAAACTTCGCAGTGGCGTCTGGCAGAAAGACACTGGTCTCGGTCGCGGACAGTGGGGACTATGCCAGGACGACTTCGGCCGGCTCTATTTCAACTACAACTCCGACATGCTCCGCGCAGATCTCCTGCCTACAGAGGCTTTCAGCCGCAATCCGCTGCTGCGCAATGCGACGAGCATCAATGCCAAGCTTGCGGCGGACCAAACGATCTACCCCTCCCATCCCACCCCGGGCGTGAATCGCGGTTACGAGCCCAAAACGCTCCGTGCCGATGGCACCCTGGCCAGGCCAACCGGCACCTGTGGTGCGCTGATCTATCGGGGCGATGCCTTTCCCGCTGCCTATCGTGGCAACTGCTTCGTGCCAGAGCCCTGCGGGAATCTGGTAAAGCGCTTCACGATGAGTGAAAAGGATGGCATCGTGAAGGCCACCAACACGGCCAAGACCACAGAGTTCCTCACCTCCACCGACGAGCGTTTCCGCCCCGTGCAGGCCGCTAATGGTCCTGACGGTGCGCTTTACCTTGTAGACATGTATCGCGGCATCATCCAGCACCAGAGCTTCCTGACGCACTACCTCATTGCGAACATCACGGATCGCAAGCTGGAGACGCCGTTCAATCAGGGCCGAATCTGGCGCATCGTGCCGGACGCCAAGGAGCGCCCACAACCTGTGAAAGTGAGCAAAGACGTGAAGTTGCTCACGCATGCCAACGGCTGGGTGCGTGACACCGCACAGCGCCTCATCGTCGAATCGGGTGATGCCTCCACCGTGCCCGCGCTGAAAGAGATGCTCCCCCATGAATCGGCGCTTGCACGCCTGCACGCTTTATGGACGCTCGACGGCCTAGCTGCCATTACGCCGGATCTGCTGCGCGCGGCCTTGGCTGACCAAAATGCCCAGGTGCGCGCAGCGGCCGTGCGCATCGCCTCGCGTGATCTCGCTCCTGATTTGATCGCGATGACTGCTGAAAAAGACGCGCTCGTCCTCGCCAATCTCGCTATCAAGCTCACCTCTTTCAATCTGCCGGATGCCGACACGGCCGTTGCAAAACTTCTCGCAAGCAACGGCAAAAACATGTTGGTCCGTGAAGGTGCCATGACAGGCATGCGCGGCAGGGAGGCCGCCTTTGCCAAGCTCATGGCCGGCCAACTCACCAAAGATAACAGCGCACAGATCATTCCCGTGATGGAGGCCCTCGGCTCGCTTCTAGCCCAGGCTGGCAAAGCAGGACCGTTTGAAGACATGCTCGAACTCGCCGCCTCACAACCCCAGGGTGGCGCGATGCAGATGGCCGTCATCAAAGGACTTGCCAGCAATGGTGGTGACCCCAAATCCAAAACGCCTGCCAAGCTGCTCTGGCTCGACGCCGAACCTGCATCCTTAAAAACACTCAAGTCTGTGATGAGCGACAAGGCGGGAGCCAAGCTGTTTGCAAGTGTCGCAGCACGTCTTGCCTGGCCTGGCAAACCGGGCGCGCCACCCCCACCCAAAATCGTGCCGCTGAACGAAGCGCAGACAGCCTTGTTTGAGAAAGGCAAAACCGTCTATGCCACCCTGTGCGCCGCCTGCCATCAGCCGCACGGCTTCGGCCTTGATGGACTCGCGCCACCGCTGGTGGACAGCGAATGGGTGCTCGGCAAGCCGGAGATTCTCACCCGCATCGTCCTGCACGGACTCGCCGGCCCGGTGAAAGTTGGCGGACGCAGTTTCAACCTTGCCATGCCGCCGCTGCCACAGCTCACCGACGAGGACATCGCCGGCGTGCTGACCTACATCCGCCGAGAATGGGAGCACAATGGCTCACCGGTCGAAACCAAATCCGTCACCGCCCTGCGCGCGCAAAACAAGGGCCGCATGGCGATGTGGACGGAAGAAGAATTGAAAAATCTCGGCAAGAAACCGAGTTCCAAGTAATCATGCACTCATCACCACTGCTCCAACGTCGCGCTTTCCTCGGCAAAACCTCCCAAGGGCTCGGAGCAGTGGCGCTTGCATCGCTTCTGCAGCCAGCCCATGCCGCACCGGTGCGTGGTGTGCTGGGAACACTGCCGCTGCCGCAGAAGGCGAAGCGCGTGATCTGGCTCACCATGGCCGGCGGGCCGTCCCATCTGGAGACCTTTGACCCCAAACCGAAACTTGCCGAAATGAACGGCAAGCCGATGCCCGAATCGTTCACAAAGGGACAGCAGCTCGCGCAGCTGCAAGGCAAGCCTTTGAACTGCTTCGGTCCACAGCATCCATTCGCCAAATTCGGGAAAAATCAGATCGAGATTTGCTCACTGTTTCCGCAGATAGGCAGCGTGATCGACGATATCTGCCTGATCCGTTCGATGACCACGGACGCGATCAATCATGATCCGGCTCACATGTTCATGAACACCGGCTCGCAGATTGCTGGCCGCCCCAGCATGGGCTCATGGATCACCTACGGCCTCGGCACCGAGGCCTCGGATCTGCCGGGCTTCGTTGTTCTGACCTCGCTCGGCAAAGGCGGGCAGAACCAGCCCATCGCCGCACGGCAGTGGAGCAGCGGCTTTTTGCCATCGAAATACCAAGGGGTGCAACTGCGCGCCCAGGGCGATCCCGTGCTGTATCTCACCAATCCGAATGGCATCACTCGCGGTCAGCAAGGCCGCGACGTGGCGGCGATCAACGCGATCAACAAGCAGCACGATGCCTTGGTGGACGATCCTGAAATTGCCACACGCATCGCGCAGTACGAGATGGCTTTTCAGATGCAGGCCAGCGTGCCCGATTTGATGGACGTCAGCGCTGAAGGCGCGAAGACGCTGGAACTCTACGGCTGCCAGCCCGGGGATGGCTCTTTCGCATCCAACTGCCTGCTGGCACGTCGCCTCGCCGAGCGCGGCACGCGCTTCATCCAGCTCTATCACAAAGACTGGGACCACCATGGCGGCGTCAAAGAAGGCATCGCGCTCAAAGCGCAGGAAATCGACCGCGCTTGCATGGCGCTCATCACCGACCTCAAGCAACGCGGCATGCTGGACGAGACCCTCATCGTCTGGGCGGGAGAATTTGGCCGCACCCCGATGTCCCAGGGCGGCAGTGGCCGCGATCATCACAACAAAGCCATGTCCGTGTGGCTGGCAGGTGCAGGAATCCAGGGCGGCATCGTGCATGGAGCCACCGACGATCTGGGCTACGCCGCTATTGAAAAGATCACCACCGTTCACGATCTACATGCCACCATGCTGCATCAGCTCGGTATCAATCACGACGCCTTCAGCTTCAAGTTTCAGGGGCTGGATGCACGCCTCAGCGGTGTGGAAGGCGCCAAAGTGATCAAAGACATCCTCGCGTGAAATGAGCTTCCGCACCTTTGAATCAGCCCACATCGGCAACGGCATTCATCACGCCACGGTGAAGTCAGCCGCACTGAGTCGTCGTGCAGACATCAGCTTCTATGTGCCGCCTGAGGCCAACGCAGAAAAGCTTCCGCTCGTGATTCTGCTGCACGGCGTTTACGGCAGCCACTGGGCTTGGCTCTACAAAGGCGGGGCACATCAGGTGCTCGACCGACTGATCAAAGAAGAAAACCTACCACCGATGATGCTGGCCATGCCTTCAGACGGCCTGTGGGGCGATGGCTCGGGCTATGTGCGACATGCTGCGGCCGATTACGCCAGCTGGATTGTCGATGAAGTGCCCCTGGCAGCCGCTGAAATCGATTCACGCTGCGTCGAAGCACCGCTCTTCATCAGCGGTCTCTCAATGGGCGGCTATGGCGCACTGCGGCTCGGCCTGCTGCATCCGCGGAAATTTACGGCCATCAGTGCGCACAGCAGCATCACCGATGTGCCGCCGCAGATGCAGGACTTCGTGGAAGAATCACTGGAAGAATTCAGCCTGACAGGAACCGAGCCACTCGCCGTCATTGATTGCGCCAAGCTGAATTCAACCCTGCCACATCTGCGCTTTGACTGCGGCAGCGAAGATGTCTTGATCGAACACAACCGCACACTGCACCGCGATCTGGAAGCCGCAGGCATCCCGCATATCTATGAAGAGTTTCCCGGTGGCCATACTTGGGACTACTGGAATGAACATCTCGCAGACACGCTGCGATTTTTCAAAACGTGCCTACCTGCATAGGGTCACTTCTTCACCGACCTCGCCTTGTCCGTATAAAACACCATCGGCAGGCTCAGGTGTTCCTTGTCACCCACCGTCTGCCCGACGAGCGGAATGAGGTTCTTGAAAGGAAACTCAGGGCTGGGGGAGAAATCGCGATCAAAGGCAAGCATGGGCCCGCGTACGATGAGATCACGCCATTCGGCATAAGGGCCGGTGTAGATGTCGGTGATGCGCTCGACTTTGGCGGAGACAGGCGTCATGACAAAACCGGCCAGCTTCACCCCGCGCGCCTCGGCTTTTGATTTCATGACTTCATAGTCGCCGCGCTGCGTGCACAGATCCACACAAGGCACGTCCCCATACCAGGCGATGAATGCGGGCGAATCAGAAATGACGAACTCATTCTTCTCCAGGAGTTGTTGCAGAATGGAAACACGCTCAGGCAGAAAGGGCGGCCAATGTGGCGGGATTTTACCGCCCATGGTCAGGCCAAACTTCATCAGCACCGGCAGATTCACCGCCATTGGCAGCGCGGTGATCAGCAATGCCACCAACGGCGCGCCCCAGCGTGCCATGAAGTCACCGGACATGTGAAAGCGGGACCACAATACCACGAGCATCGCCGCACCGTAGGTGCACATGGCGGGCATGAGCACGATGTAGAGCGCATTGTCATCCTTCTCCTGGTCGCCCAAACCAATGAGCCCCATGCCGAGGGTCACGCAGGCGAAAACAACCGCCAGCGTCCAGCGCGCAGAAGCCGCGTCCGCTTTGCGAAAGCGGTGCATGAGGGAAAGGAAAAACAGCAGGGCGGGCACGACATAACCCAGATGCGCCATGAGCAGCCCCAGCTGGTCCTGCCAGCCAAGACCGACACGCCGCAGCAGGTCATCCACTTGCAGCAGCGGCACGCTTGGGGAGAAGTCACGCAGCAGCAAATCATGCGCCACAGCGGAAGATTGCGCCTGGAACAAGGCCTTGATGCCGCCGAGCGGATCACCGCAGAGCTGGACGTTCCACCAGCCCCATGCGGCCAATGTCAGCACCGGGAACAAGGCCACCACAATGGCTCCGGCCTTGCCGCGCGGAAGAAACACCACCATGCCGATGATGACCCCCACCACAATCCACAGAGCCATCCAGTGCGTGAGCACCATCAGCGAGCACACGATTCCCAGCAGAGTCAGCAGCACAAACATGCCGCGATTTTCCACCGCACGTCCCGCCGCTGAGGCATACAGACGAAACGCCAGCGCAAACAGCAGCACCAGCAGCCCACGTGGCGCACCGCTGACCATCAGCTCCCACGCTGGCTCGCACACCAGCAGCGCGATGGCGGCGATTGCCGCGACTTGTTCGTCAAACAAGCGCCTTGCCGCGCCATGCGTGAAAAAAATCGTTAGCAGATACCACGTCACGCCGAAACACGCGATCACTCGATCCAGCATGAAAATCGCCCCGCCGGTCACAGGATCATAGACCTCCCAGCGCTTCATGAAGCGAAACGCCACCGACCACAACAGCGGCTGGAGCGGCGGCTGCACGGTCTCCGGCATCGCCAGCGGCGTCGGCTGCTTCTGCGCCACCTCCATCTGCGACCATGCGTACGGCTCGATCACGTGTGTCTGATACGAGCCTGTCCGGGCGATCTGCCGCGCGAGCTGCGCCTGGTTCATGCCTTCAGCACTGCTCAGGCCGCGAAACGTCACAAACACATGCAGCAGCGCCATGACAATGGCGGCGGCATAAAACACCAGTCGAAGCAAAGCGCCGGGGCCGGAGGAGTTGGGAGACATGGCCGTTACATGCCACAGCAGGGCCCTGCGTGCCAAGAACGATCTCGCATCTCATCTCACTGATGCGGCTCGAAAATCACCCCGCCGCACTGGCGCTGCCCGTCCGCACCCGCACAGCGCCAGTACCAGCGCACCGCAGGTTTCACAAACGATCCCAGCTTGCCCTCCAGAATGCGGAACTGCCCCAGCAGTTCGCCGCCATCCAGCACCTGGAGCGAACGCGCCGCCACGGTGCCTGACAAAGTGCCTCCCTTTTCCAAGGTCACCGGCCCTTCACACACGAAATCTCCCGAAGCATGGCCCGCGACGGTGATCGAGCGCGCCCGCACCTCCTGCAAAAATGTCACTTCACAGCCAGCGGTCACTTCAAGGCGGTCACAGACAATGCTGTCAGCGATCAGTCCGTCCATGTCGATTGTCCTTGAAGGCAGCTCCAAATTTTCCTGCTCGATGCGCTGCAGCTTCTTCATGCAGATCGGACAGGAAGGGGTAGCGAAGTCGCCCGCCGTGGTGACGACGAAGAGAAAATCACTTTTTTCAGCCGGCAGAGCCCGCACGGCCGCATCCAGCGCCACCGCATCCACCGCTTCGATGCGCAATTCCTGAGCCGTGCTCAGCGCCGCCGGGCTGAACCCCGCAGGTGCAATCAAAATGCCACGCGTGTCGCGCGCAGTGCGGACTTCCTGCGCAAAACGCTGCACCGTCTCCGGCGTCGCCCCCCATTCGTTCCATGGGGTGGTTTTCACGATCGCCCGCCGCGCCTTCACCGATCTGGGCTCCTCGATCATGCCAAACAGCACCGCGCCGTCCGGCATGATGCGCGAGCCCGAAAGTTCGCAGCCAGCCTGCGTCGCAATCGCACGTGCCAGTTCTGAAAGACGCGCCCAATCAAGGCATGCGATCAACTCCGCCGACCAACCGCCCAACCGGTCCACGCCACCACTCCGCCGCAGCGCGAAACCTGCTTCTTCGAGAGTGACAAACGGATCGAGCATTGGGTGGACTGGAGTCTGGCAGTCGGTTTTCCGGCAATTAACGACCGAATTAAGGCAGATTCAAGGTGGGCACCAATCAACCATTGTTCCAATCATCCGGCAATCGGGCATCCAACAACCAGCAGCAAGCAATCCGCCTTGCCGCCTCCGCAAAACCCTGTTTCTTCCGCGCCTCATGTCAAAGGCCGTCAAAACAGAAGAAACCAAATTTTTCCACACCGGTACCGCCCAGGAACCCTTCAAGTTCGCCGCCGGTGGCGAGTTGCCCGAAATCACGGTCGCCTACGAAACCTACGGCAAGCTCAATGCCTCCAAATCAAACGCCATCCTGCTGTTTCACGCCCTTTCGGGCAGCCAGCATGCGGCAGGAGTCACCACTGAAGTGCCCAATACGGACGAACGCTGGACTGAGGACTGCTACAACGGCTGGTGGGATCTTTTCATCGGCCCCGACAAGGCGCTGGACACCAAGCGCTACTTCATCATCTGCGCCAACTACCTCGGCGGCTGCTACGGCAGCAGCGGGCCGGCTTCGATCAATCCCGCCACCGGCAAACCCTATGGCAGCACCTTTCCCGAGGTGCGCACGAGCGATGTCGTGAAGTCCCAGCTCGCCCTGCTCGACGGACTCGGCATCAAGACACTCCACGCCGTCATGGGCGCCTCCGTCGGTGGACTGCTCGCGATCAATCTCGCCACTCTGCATCCTGAGCGTGTCAAACTCGTCGTCCCCATCGCCAGCGGCTGCCGCACCACGGTCCTCACACGCCTCACCCTGTTCGAGCAGGTGCTCGCCATCGAAAACGACCCCCATTTTCAAGGCGGCGATTTTTATGACGACA
Source organism: Verrucomicrobiota bacterium (assembly GCA_017301975.1). Lineage (GTDB taxonomy): Bacteria > Verrucomicrobiota > Verrucomicrobiia > Verrucomicrobiales > Verrucomicrobiaceae > Prosthecobacter. The sequence goes on along the minus strand of JAFLEI010000003.1, from coordinate 128,347 downwards.
AGGCGCCCGAGTACGGTCTCGCGCTCGCACGCATGATCAGCCACAAGACCTTTGTGCATCTCGATGCCATTGAGCGCCGTGCGCGGAAGGATGTGAAGCACGGCGGCGACACGCTTTCGTGGTATCGCGTCCAGCACAATGTCGAAAGCTACATGCTCCATCAGGGCAAAAAATTCGTGAAACGCTTCGATGCCAACACCTACCTGCGCATCGCAGATATGTGGCTGCGCTACGATCCTCTCGGAGATGCGGGGGTAAAGACTTATGAAGAGCTTTTTGCCCGCAGCGCCACCGCCGGGCAGCACTACCTCGTTTTCAGCATCGACAGCGACTTCTGCTTCTACCCCGAGGAGCAGGCCGAACTCGTCAGCCACCTCGAAAAAGCCGAGGTCTCCAACATGCACATCACCGTACATTCAGACAAAGGCCACGATTCCTTCCTCCTCGAACCCCAGCTCTACACTCCGCATCTTTCCTTCACCCTCGATGGCCGCTGGAACAAAGGCTCGGTGGATCGCCCGGTGCAGGAGGTGGAATAGAAGTTTGCACTTCGATCTTTTCCTCAAAGGACCCGTGGAGATGTTTCGGCGCTGCTTTTCTGTGAATACGCTTCATAAGCACAGAATAGCCAAACAGTGCTGAAGGCTGCAATGACGTCGAACACGACCGCCACTCCAGCTTCCAGCGTCCAGTTGGGAATTTCAATCTCAAAGATTGCCAGCACGACGTAAAAGAGAATGGGCAGGCATGCCACCAGCAATTGCAGACACAAAATTCCCGCCATCTGCCAGTAATGCCCTTGGACAAGTTCTTCGCTTCGCCTCATGGCAGCAGACCCTGAAAGGCCTTCACAAACCACCACATTGTCCACCAGCGCCAGTCTGGGAGCCAGATAGAAAAAGGGCAGGATTAGCAGGAGAAATGACAAGAGCAGGAAAAGAGTGCTCAGAAGCTGACTCCACGACATGCGGAACCAGTTTCTCAAGCCCGTAGCCAGCGCTTCGCCGACGCCGGCAGGCGTGCCTTTGCTGTACTGCAGCGCCACATGGATCACACCTCCAGTGGAGACGACGCCAAATACGTTGCTAATGAGCTGGTTAAACTTGTAGGATCTGCGGATGTCGTCTTCATCGAATACGAAAGCGTCCATGTAGCTGACCAAGACCTCGCATGGCACCCAGACCACCACGACCGTGAGTGTCAGTACCACAAATTGCTTCCGGCATAGGAACCATGCCTTGGACAGAATTTCACCGCTTCTGAGCGGATCTCCTGGAAAGCTTGTTATTTGAGCCGCAGGTGGAGCATACGGATTGAGAGATTCGCTCATAGATTGTCTGCCGGAGTCTGAATTTACCATTGAGCAAAAGTCGAGAAAAAGCCTTTCCCCCTTGCTTAAATTCACCACTCATGATTTCGGCGCATCTCATCCTGTGAAATTTGCAAATCGTGGCTAAATCTGGAGAAATACACCCCATATTTCCCATGTCCATGCAACTCACATTCCTCGGCACCGGCACCTCCGTCGGCATTCCCGTGATTGGCTGTGACTGTGCGGTCTGCCGCAGCACTGATCCGAAGGATAAGAGGCTGCGCAGTTCTGTTTACATTCACACGCCGGAGGCCGCATGGGTGGTGGATACCGGGCCGGACTTCCGCATGCAGTGCCTGCGTGAAAACATCCGCAGCCTGGATGCCGCGATCTTCACGCATCCCCACATGGACCACCTCACCGGCTTCGATGACCTGCGTCGCTTCACCACCGAGGCAGATCATTTCCTGCCGATCTACGGCACTCCTGAGTGCCTCGCCGTTCTGGAGCGCATGTTCATCTACGCCTTCAATGGAGAGAACCGTTACCGTGGCTATTTGAAGCCGTTCCCGAAACCCGTTCACGGCCCGTTTCATCTGGGCGAAACCACCATCACCCCCCTGCCCGTGCAGCATGGCAAGGTGGACACGATCGGCTATCTATTCTCACGCAGCGGCAAGAAACTCTGCGCCTACATCCCGGACTGCAAAACCCTGCTGCCCCATACGCTTGAATTGCTGAAAGGGGTCGATACGCTCATCATCGATGCCCTGCGCCACACGCCGCACCCCACGCACATGAGCTTTGAGGAAAGCTTGGCCGTTCAGCGCGAGCTCCAGCCGCGCCAGACCTGGTTCACCCACATTCAGTGTGAGATCATGCATGCTGTGGAAGACCCAAAACTCCCATCCGGAGTGAACATCGCTTACGATGGACTTAAACTGGAGTGGACTTGAATGAGGCCAGGGATTTCAAACCTGAATCAGAAGACAAGCCGCAGCGCTCCTGCGCGAGCAACCCTTTGGCATTTTTGCCTCCTACTGCTGCTCACACTTTCCGCTCGCGCCCAGCTCATCGCCGACTGGGATGCCGCCGCCGAAACCGCCGTCATCTTCAATCCCGATTTTCCCGGCTCTGCGGAACTGGCCTCCTACTACGCTGAACAGCGCCACATCCCCAAGGAACGCGTCATCGGCCTGCGCTGCTCGAAGGAAGACTCCATCTCACGTGGTGAATTTGAATCCCAGTTGCGCGGCCCGCTGCTCCAGCTCTTTGAATCCAGGCGCTGGTGGAACGCGGAGCCCCCCATGCCGGGCAAGCCGCTCACCGGAGACATCCTCGCCCCCACAGCAACCAACTCCAGCAAGGTGCGTGTGCTGGTGCTCATGCGCGGCGTCCCTTTTCAAATTCGCCGTGCGGCGCAAAAGCCCAGGCAGTCTGAAGAAGACGAGGCCAGCGTGGATTCAGAGCTGACGGTGCTCGGCCTCAACAAACCGCCCGTCAAAGGCGGATTGCGCAATCCTTACTTCGACCAGCAGACACGTTTTCCCCAGGCTCAAAATTCGTCCGGACTCCTGCTCGTCGGCCGGCTCGACGGACCTGATGACGCCACTGTGAAACGCATGATCGATGACGCGATCTACGCCGAGCAAACCGGGCTGCTTGGCCGCGCCGTCATTGATCTCGCCCTAAAAAACGGAGCATATCAGGAAGGCGAGGACTGGCTCAAGAACAGCGCCGAATCTTATCGCCGCGCCGGCATTCCTGTGTTCATCGACCGCTCGGCAGAGGTGCTGCGTGAGGGCTGGCCGCTGCCAGACACGATTCTTTATTTCGGCTGGTACACCGATCACATCATCGGCGCGCTCGCTTCACCCGGCTTCCATTTCAAACGTGGTGCCATCGCCTGCCATCTGCATTCCTTCAGCGCCAGCGTCATCCGTTCGCATGACAAGGCCTGGGCCGGTCCGCTCCTCTCCCACGGGGCCGCCGTCACCTTTGGCAATGTGTTTGAGCCCTACCTTGCGCTCACGATGCACTTCGACATCTTCAACAAGCGCCTCCTTGAAGGCTTCACTGTCAGTGAGGCCGCATGGAATGCCACACCCGCGCTGTCGTGGATGAACGTCGTCTTGGGAGATCCCTTGTACCGCCCCTTTGGCAAAGGCATCGGGACGAAGCTGGGCGAAGGCGCCGACCGCGATTACGCGCTCTATCAAGGCATGGCGCTGCGGCTGGCCGGTGAGCCGGATGGCCACATCAAAACAGCACTCACGGAGTTTGCCGAGAAACGCCACAGACTGCGTCTCCTCGAACTCACCGCCCTGCTGTCCGCTCTTCAGTCCAAGCAGCCTCAGGCCATCGACCTGTTAGAACACGCGGAATCCACCACCCAGGATCCGGCCGACTTGCTGCGCCTGAGACTTTATCGTGCCGAAATGCTCCGCCGCAGTGAGAAAGCCGATGCCACGCGTACACTGCTGCGCGAAATGCTAAAAGACGACCGCTTTACAGCGCTGCCCGCCCGTGCCGCCGCCGAATCCCTGCTCAAGGAAATGGGCGGTTAAAGCGCTCCACTTCAGCGAAAGTCGCAGTCTATGCTAAAACAGGGTGCCCATCCCCCGTTTGATGGGTGCCGTCTATTTCACCCTAACCATGAAGATCACCACCACCGCCCTTTTCTTATTTTGCCTCACTCTCGGGGCCAGCGCTGAAATCCGCACCTGGAAGGACGCCTCAGGTGTCCACGAAATCAAAGCCGAACTCGTCAGCGTCGCAGGAGGCAAAGTCACCCTGAAGCGTGAAGATGGCACCCTGCTCACTTTGGCGGTCGCCTCCCTCAGCAAGGCTGACCAGGCTCTCCTGGGCGGCGGCTCCAGCAGCGCTGGCGGCGCTCCGGGCGACTGGCCTCAGTGGCGCGGCCCAGCCCGCGACGATGTCTCGAAAGAAACCGGCCTGCTCAAAAAGTGGCCTGCTGCGGGCCCCAAACGTGTGTGGGTGAATGAAGACGCCGGTCTCGGCTATTCCGGCTTCGCCGTGGTAGGAGGCAAGCTTTACACCATGGGTCTCTACGATGCCGAGGAGAAACTCATCTGCATCGACACTGCCACGGGCAAGAAGCTCTGGGAAGCTGCCGTCGGGCCGATTTTGAAAAACGGCTGGGGAGATGGCCCACGTGCCACTCCCACTGTCGCCAACGGCATGGTCTATGCCACCAGCGGCACGGGTGAGATCCTCTGCGCTGATGCGGCCACCGGAAAAGCGCTGTGGACGAAAAGCATGACCAAAGACCTCGGCGGCAAAATTCAGGGCTGGGGCTACACGGAATCTCCGCTCGTGGATGGCGATCTCGTCATCGTGACACCCGGTGGTGATAAAGGTGCCGTCGCCGCACTGGATGCCAAGACCGGCAAGGTCGCGTGGCAGACCAGCGACGTGACAGAAAACGCGCAGTATTCCTCCGTCATCCCCATCACTCAGGGAGGCGAACGCGAATACGTCCAACTGCTCATGACCAGCATCCTGGGCGTCTCCAACAAAGGCAAGGTGCTCTGGAAGACCGAATTTCCTGGCAAAACCGCTGTAATCCCGACTCCCATCTACAATGACGGCCAGGTCTATGTGGCAGCCGGTTACGGCGTCGGCTGCAAGGCGGTCAAGATCGACGGTGGCAACGTCACCGAAGTGTATTCCAATACCAACATGGTCAACCATCATGGCGGCGTGATCCTGATCGACGGCCTGCTTTACGGCCACTCCGACAAAGGCGGCTGGACCTGCCAGGATTTCAAAACCGGCGACATCGTCTGGCAGGACAAAGGCATCGGCAAAGGAGCCGTGACCAGCGCAGACGGCATGCTCTACTGCCAGGCGGAAAATGATGGAACCATCGCCCTTGTCGAAGTGTCCAAAAGTGGCTGGAAGATGGTCAGCAGCTTCAAGCTCGAAGCCACCTCTTCACAACGCAATCCGAAAGGCAAAATTTGGACGCATCCCGTCATCAGCAACGGCAAGCTCTATCTGCGTGACCAGGAGTTCATCTCCTGCTACGATGTGAAAAGCTGATGCGCAGTTTCATCAAATCTCTCGGAGGCAGGGCCGCATGGCTCTGCCTCTTTTTTGTGCTCACGCAGTGCGGGCAGCCGCCCCGCCTCGAATGGCAACTGCTCGCGGGCGAGTTTGCACCTGCTTGGAAAGCCGCCGACATCCCCCAAGAAGGCAGCGTTTCAATCAAGGATGGCGAGATCACATTGCATCCCGGCCAGCCGATGACCGGCATACGTTTTGGCGCGTGGCAGCCAGCCAAACTGCCGCTGATGCGCTATCGCATCGAATACGAGGCCATGCGCGTGGCGGGAAATGACTTTTTCTGCACCGTCACATTCCCGGTGAATGACACGCACGTGTCACTCGTGGTTGGCGGCTGGGGCGGCACCCTGGTGGGCATTTCCAGCATCGACGAAATGGACGCCAGCGAGAACAACACCCGCGGCAACGCCTACTTTGAAAACAACCGCTGGCACAAGGTGCGCATCGAGGTGCGCGATGACGAACTGCGGGCCTGGATCAATGACAAGCTCTTCGTCAACACCAGCACCAAAGGTCACAGGCTCGGACTCCGGACCGGTGACATTGAAAAATGCCTCCCCTTCGGTTTTGCCAGCTACGCCACGCAGTCACGCATCCGTAACGTGGTGATCACCCGCCTCTAAACTATCCGACCTGAGGCTTGACCTTGCAGGGCCACCCCATATCCTCCGCACTCATGGCAACCGAGCATTTCCAACGAGGTCAGGTCATTTTCCGTGAAAACGACAAATCCAAGGAGGCCTACTTCATTGTCAGTGGGTTGGTCGAAATCTCCATCAACACCTCCCATGGAGTCCAGTCACTCGCCCAAATCGGCCCGGGTGAAATCTTCGGGGAGATGGGCATGATCATGGACCGCCCGCGCTCCGCCACCGCCACCGCGCTGGAAAACACCACGCTTGAAACCATCGCCGAAGACGATTTTGAACAGCAGATCATCCAGCGCTCTGACCGTCTGCATGTGTATCTCGCCACCCTGTTTGAGCGCATCCGCAGGACCGACCTGCTGCTGACCACCACCACCAATGCCACCGTTCCACTGGTGACGAAACCCAAACAGGCCAAGGAACCTGTCTTCCGCGTGAAGCTTCGCTCTCACTACGATGAAACCGGCTTCAAACATCCGCAGGTGGAAAAAACAATCACCAAGCTCCCCTTCCGCATCGGCCGCTCCTACTTCGACACGGCCGTGTCATCGCTCGCACGCAATGATCTTTCCATTGATGACGCGCCTCCACATCAGCTCTCGCGCAATCATTGCGAGATTGATTTCGAGCACGGCCATTTCGTCCTGCGTGACCGCGGCAGCAAGCTAGGCTCCTGGGTGAATGGCGAGCATGTCAGCGTCGATGCCGGATGCATCACCAGCCTGCTGAAGACGGGTGAAAATAAGATCATCCTCGGCAACGCCGACAGCCCGCACCGTTATACGATCACGATTGAGGAGCTGCCGTAAGCACACGCTTAACCTCATCCGCGCGATAGCCAAATCCCGGACCGCTGAGCGTGCTCAGGTCCACGATGCCATTGCGGCGCTGGAACAGACCGGGGTGAATCTCCTGCTCCGGCAGCGAAGCATCCGGATAAAACTGCATCGCATTGCACTCCACGCCTTGAATCGTCCCAGCATGGGCGGCCAGGCGCACGTGCGGAATCATCGCCAGCATCGGGTTCGTCAGATCCTGCACCATGAGCGGCATGCCATGCGCCTTGGCCCAGCACAGGCTCAGCAGGGCGCCCGTCTGAGTCTTGCAGGTCTTCAAGGCCACGCCGGACCAGCCAAGTCGGCGGCCCAGGCGCACAAACTCCCAGTCATGCGCGCTTTCATCGAGGAACAACGGCTTGCGCGCTGAGACGCTGCGCACGTCAATTTGATGCGCTTCGAGATCATAAGGGAACGGCTGCTCCACATACAAAGTGCGGGCAAAAATTTCCGGCTCATCACGCAGCAGTCGGTCGAGGATGTCATTCACATACCCAGGCTCCTTGACGGTGCAGTTGAAGTCAGCGCTGAGCCACTGGACGCCGCCGGCGAAACCAATGCGGCCGATGCGCTGCATGCGCTCAAAATCCCATGCTGCATCCGTGCCGCGCAGTTTCACTTTGAGGCATTTCAAGCCGTCGCGTTTGATCCAGTCTGCCAGCAGCAGCGGGTGCTCGTCTTTCGGCTCCGTGCCGTTCAAATCCGCTGCTTCCAGCGCATCCACACCGCCCACGAGATGCCACACCGGCAGCTGCTTCGGCGCATCCATCACGAGGTAGTCCTGCGGATAGCGTCCCTTGAAATCAATGCCGCTGCCTACTTCCGGTGTGATGAACGCAGACAAATCCCGGTTCATGAACTCCGCATTGTACGTGGAGTAGATGTCACGGTTGTGCAGCACGCCATACGCATCATGCACGGCAATGTCGAAGGCGCTGAAGGCCACCAGCGAGCCGAGGTAGGGCATCTCATCCCCGCCCGCAGCTGCGTTGGCCTCCTTCAAGGTAGCCGCCAGCGGACCGTGCATGAAATCCTGGCCAATCTCCATCGGATGACCGGTGAAGCCGCTCTCCACCAGCCGCTTGGCCAGCAGCGTGGAAAAATCCTGCATGCGCTGTGCACGCACCGCCACACTCAGGCTGCTGGGCCAGACCCATGACACGCTGAGCGGGGTCTCACCCCAGCCCTGCGCCGTTTTGCCACTCCGGTCCGCCACAGTCACGCGCACCCGCAGGCAGACGGCGCTGGTCACCGTTTCCGGGCCAAACTTCAGCGGCACCCGCATCGTGACAGGCAGGAAGAAAACTTCGGTGGCGGTGACTCGGACGTCAGTGGGCTTGGTGGTGGGCATGAGTTCAAAATGAAGCGCCTCGGCAGGCTCGCAAAGAAAACATTGCCGTGGCGATGGGCTTCCGCTTCATTCTTCCCATGCGAATCTGGGATCTGCACTGCCACATGTCCGGTGTCCCCGGCTTAACACCGGAGGAACGCCTCAAGGCGCTGCTCGTTTATGCCGACCGCATGGGCATCGAGCGGCTGTGCGTTTACATGGGATTGAAATGGTCGCAGGACCCCTCTCCCGCTGATCTGGTGCAGCAGAACAACGAAGTGCTGCGCGCCATCGCCAAATTCCCAGATAGGGCCTTTGGATTTGTCTATCTCAGCGCCAAGCATCCTGAAGAAAGCCTCGCGGAACTGGAGCGCTGTGTGGCCAATGGACCCATGGTGGGCGTGAAACTTTGGGTGGCGGAAAGATGCAACGTAGCCGCCATCGACTCGATCATCCGCCGCGCCGCTGAGCTGAAAGCCGTCATCTTCCAGCACACCTGGTTCAAAACCACCGCCAACTACCCCGGGGAATCGACACCGGACGAACTCGTCGCACTGGCAAAACGTTTCCCCGATGTGCCCATCATCTGCGGCCACACCGGCGGCACCTGGGAACTGGGTATTCGGGCCATTCGCGCTCAAACCAATCTCTATGCCGATCTCGCTGGCTCAGATCCCACCGCAGGCTTCACGGAGATGGCGGTGCGTGAGCTCGGTGCTGCGCGCGTCATCTACGGCAGCGACTGCGGCGGACGCAGCTTCGCCAGCCAGCTGGCGAAAGTCCACGGCGCGCAGATCAGCGATGCCGACAAACAAAAGATCTTCTGCGACAATCTGCGCGGCCTCATGCTGCCCATCCTGCAGGCCAAGGGCATCAAAGCGTGACCATCAGTCCTTCTTTTTGCCGAAGCCAAAAAGTCGCCGCAAGAACCCACCGCCTGACTTGGCCTCGGCGGCTTCAATGTTTGGAGCGTTCGGCCCGGACAACCTGCGAGCACCTGAGTCCGATTTTTCTACGGCAGGTTTCTTGGCAGCCACCGCCGCAGGTCTGCCTGCCGGGGTAGGCAGCGACGCCGCCCACCAGGCAGGCGCCAGCACGGCCACCGTCTGCCAGGCCTCCAGCCCTGAGTGCCAGACGAGGGAGTCCGAAGCCAGTTTTTTGGCACGGACCAGTTCGGTCATGGCCTGGTCGTCCAGCGGACCTTCGGCTGCGCCAGCGTTGTTGTAGTACCAGTTCATCGCAATGTACCGCAAGGCTACGCACTCCTCAAAACTGCGCAAGGCAGGAGGAAATGCTTTTCACTGCCGCCAAATCATTCAAACTGCCCGCATGAACCGTCGGAATTTCATCCTGAGCTCCACCGCTGCGTTCGCGGCCACGTCACTGCCTGCAGTGGATGAATTGAAACTGACCGACTGCCACGTCTATCTGGGCTCTTATCCGTTCCGTCAGCTCGAAGCAGAACATCCGCAGGGATTCATTCAACGCCTGAGCCGGCGCGGCGTCACCGAAGCCTGGGCAGGAGCCTTTGAAGGCCTGCTGCGGCGTGATGTGGCGAACGTGAACCGTGAGCTCGCCAAAACCTGCCAAAACTCCATTCTTCGCCCCTGCGGCACGGTCAATCTCTCGCTTCCAGACTGGCAGGATGACGTCAAACGCTGCGCCGAAGAGCACGGCATGCGCGTAATTCGCCTGCACCCGAACTATCACGGCTACGACTTGCAGGCTCCAGCCTTTCGCCAATTGCTTCCCCTCGCGGCAAAGCACCGTTTGCTGGTGCAACTGGTGGTCCAGATGGAGGATGAACGCACCCAAAACCCGCAGGTGCGTGTAGCCCCGGTCGATCTCAAGCCGCTTTCAGGAATCCTGCAGGAAATGAAGGAATCGCGCCTCATGCTGCTGAATGCCAATAGCGCCATGCTGCTTCGCCATTTGCAGGAATGCCCGAACGTCTGGGTCGATTTCGCGATGATCGAAGGCGTGGGCGGCGTGGAAAACCTGCTCAAAACCTGGCCTCTGGAGCGGCTCGTGTTCGGCTCATTCTCGCCCGTGTTCTACTGGGAGTCCGCCCGCCTGAAAATGCAGGAGTCTGCGCTCGATCCAGTGCAAACGCAGGCAGTTCAAGAGCGCAATGCGGCCACCTTGCTGGGTTGAGCAGCAGATCGTTCACCGGCCAGCAGCAGCCTGCCAAGGTCAACCGCCAGAGCGGCGAACACCAGATTGAACCCAATTCGCAACGCCTGCAGAACCTGCTCCGACAAGCCGAGATCATCCACCCCGCTCGGCACATAGCAAAGATAGAGAACCAAAACGATGAGACGAAATCGCTGGAACCAAGACAGCGAAGGCTGCGCGGGAGAGCAGGCGATCCACAGCACCGGCAAGCCATACATGTGGGAAAAAATTCGCGAACTGACGGTCAGGAGAGACAGCAGCAGCAACACCGCCGTCCAGCGAGTCAAGTTGTGCTGATCGGTTCTTTTTCTGCGCAGCCAAAGCCACAGGAGCCCGCCCACCACCAGCAACAGGAGCATGGCACCACAAAGATTGGCCGGAACAGCAAGGCTCGGAAACATTTCGTTCCATGAGCGAAACGGCATCCAGACCGTCGGCAGGCTGTTGTAGTTAAAGACCTTCGTGTTGCCGCTGAGGACATCTGCGAAAATCGTGATCGGATTCGCGTTGATGATCCGACATAGCACCAGATGCACTCCGAGGTGAATCCCCCCTCCGACCAGCAGGCAGCACCAGCGCCAGTGCATGATGAAGAAAAACAGCACCAAGGGCCAGATCAGCGCATATTTAAACACCCCAAAGGCGAGCAGCACTCCGGCCAGCAGGGGCCGCCGGGCGCAGTCGGCACGAAAGGCCGCCAGAGTGAACGCCACAGAAAAAATCGACGCCTGTCCCATGGCAAGACAGCTCCAAAAGGGAATGCCACAGATCCAGAGACAGGTCATCAGCATCTGGTCCGCATTGGACGGGCCGCCTGCAGCCATCATCCAGCGCAGGGTAAAAACGAGGAGCACCAATGAGCCCATGCTGATGATGAGCCACAATGTTTTGACTGCATCGAAAGGCAGCCTGGCCATCAGCAGAACGGGCAGCAACGTGGATGGAAAGTAATCTGCGCCCACCAACTGGCCCGGGCCAAGCAGGCTCGCGGTGCGCAGACTCAGGTCTTTGAGGGGCTCGGTTTGATAAATATTCTCTCCCATCAAGAGCATGCGCACCTCATTGTGACGCAGCAGGAGATCTTGTGAGCCGGACAACGCGTTGCGTACATTTCCTTCAAAGCCCCGGGGTTCACCCAGAGCAAAGAATGCTCCCACACCCAAAAAAGCGGCGGCAAACAAAACGGCCCCCACTCGAATGATCCGCAGCAGCAAAGGTTGGAACAAGTAACGCCTCATGGTGAATTGGCAGATGTGCGCCTGCGCATCACGGCCAGATAGGCCCATACCGACAACAAAGTCACATAAACAGAATCCAGCAGATGTTCAAAATGGTGCGCTGCTGCAATCTGCCATAGACCTGTCTGCCGCTGCGCCAGGGAGCCGATGTTCACCTCTCTCAGCCGCCAGATAATCCAAAGCGGGATCAGCGTGGCCAGGACAATCCAGCCCACCCCCAGCCAGATCATCCTCCGATTGACCACTGACAACTTGGATGAAGCGGCAAGGCGCAGATCAATCAACAACAAGCAGGCCATCGCCGGACAGAGCGTCAATATCCGGTGAGTCTCGATTTCGCGTGCCTGATGCGCGAGGTAAAGCGGATCTGTCAGCCCCCTGAGCGGCGATCCAAATCCCAGAGTGATCATGACAAAAGCCACCCCCAGGACCGCCAGCCAGCCCAGCGCTCTTCGATTCAACCCACCCGCATTCGTCAGTCCGCGGATCACCAGCAGCATGCCCAGGCAAAACAGGAAGCTGTCCACAATGTGCAGGAGATGGTAGCGCCAATGGGAACCAAATTCGGCCAGTTCATCCCGGGTACGATACTGGGCGAGTTCGGTCCAGGCTTCGTTCCGGTCATATTGCCCCCAGGTGATGACGATCGCAGTTGCTGCCATCAGCAGAGCGGCCAGACCGGCACGGCGGCATGCGCTTATCCCCTGCGCGGCGCCGGCCCGCTCCAGCGGCGAATGCAGCCCAGCCAGCATCCCCAGCCCCATGGCGATGAGTGTATTCACCGGCAGTTCGCGCACGAAATGCCTGAAATAGAAAATGGTTTCCGTGAGCGTGTAACGACCATTCTCATGCACCACGACTGGAAATACATTCCAAACCCCATGATGTATTGCCAGCAGCACATACGACCCCAGTAAAACGGCAGCAGGCCCTCCCAGCAGAATCGCCCATATCCAGCGAACCTGCCGGGTCGTTCGGGCTTCAGAAGCGCCGGCCCTCATATCGGCTGCTGCGTCTGCACCAGTGCTGCCACGGCATCATGCCCTGCACGCAGCATGTCATGCGTGTGGGTGTAGCGGAATTCTCCGTTGCGGCCCAGGATGGTGAGATTTTCAAACCGGGAAAGCGCATCCATAATCCGTTGTACCCGCCCCCGGATGCCTTCTTCGAGAACCGGATAGGCGGCGGGCAGACGCTTCACGCAGCCCCCCAGCACTTCGTCCTCGCGAAACCACCCGCAGACTTTGAGCTTGTCCGCCACCATGCGGACCAGTTCCGCCTCATCCTGCCGCCACACTCCATCGGCCGCATTGCACGGAATTTCGACCGCCAGCATCGTCTGCCCGGCAGGTGCCATGGCAGCACTCCGGTTCCGGGGTTCATAGACGCGAGTCATGGGGAAATCTGGATCGGAGAAATACACCGACCCCACCTTCGTGACGGAAGCCCTGTTCAAATACAAGGCCACCAGCACGACATTGCGAAACTTCAGACCTCCGACGTCCTGCGCGACTGAGTCTGGCAGCCCTGAAGCAAGCAGACTGGCCATCAACGGCAGCGGCAGGGTGCTGATGATCCGCTCCACCGGGACGGTTTCTTCCCCATTGATTTGCAGCGAGAGAATGCGCCGGCCATCATGCTGCATGCCGGTGATGCGCGCGTTGGCACGCAGGCGCTCCCTCCCGCAGGAGGCGGCCAGCCCTTCCGTAATCATGCCGAAGCCATGCCGAGGATAATAGAAATGGCCGTCGAGGTGCGCAGATTTGGCGCTCCGGCCACGAAACGCCTCCAGCAGAAACGTACGCAAATCCAGGCCCTGCAGACGCTTGCCTGAAACGGAAGGACAAAGCTGCGAACAGGGCAGCCCCCACAGTTTGGCCGAGTAACGCAGCAGAAAACGATCCGCAATATCACGGCCGTAGGCCCGGATCGCCTGCGCCTCGAACGAATGCGATGCGCCGCGTCGCGACATCCTCGCGGAGATAAAAGAACCCAATGCCCGGACGCTGGAAGGCACGCCCAGAGCACGAATCAGGTTCAACGGCGACAGCGGAAAATCGACAAAGCTTCCATGGTGATAAATCTGGCTCGGAATGTTGCATTCCAGCAAATCATCCCCCAGCAGCTCTTTAACTACCTGCGTCATGGCCTTGTCCCGGTCATGCAGACGGTGCGCGCCTGAATCAAAACGAAACCCGTTTTCCACAAAGGTTGTCGCATTGCCGCCAAAACGGGGGGAAGCCTCCAGGAGTTGAAATTCGAGCCCTGCTTTGCGCGCAAAATGCCCCACGGCCAGTCCCGCAGGACCGCCACCAAGAATCGTCAGTCCGGAGTGCTGACCGGTAACGCTGTTGGCAATGGAATGTTCAGAGCCAGAGATTGGGTCGGCCATTTTTCAGGTATGACGCTCCCACTACGCAAGTTCAAGAAAAGACTCCTCCGCTTTCGAGAATAGCGGCTGAACCCACTTCCACTCAGCAGCCGGTCATTTTGTCAAAGCCGAACCTTGCGCTCCAGCGCTCTGCATCCATCAATCTCCCCACCCAAATTCCCTTCCCCGACCATGATCAAACTCACCGGCATCGCAGATGAAGCAGGCGCATCCTTGGATGTGCAAATCCAGGCCCACCAGGAACTCGGCTGGGACAGCATCGAGTCACGTGCCGTCGAATTCGACGGCGTAAAGGGTAACCTGCATGAAATCCCCGACGCCGTCTTCGACAAGGTCGTCGCACGTCTCGCGGAAAAAAACATGCACATCAGCGGCTTCGGCTCCCTCATCGGCAACTGGGCCAAGAAAATCACCGACGACTTCAGCATCACCGAGGCCGAAATCAGCCGCGCCATCCCGCGCATGCAGCGCCTCGGTGCCAAGCTGATCCGCGTCATGAGCTACGCCGTCTGCAAAGACGAAGGCGGCAAGGACCTGGAGGAGCAGTTCGCTCCGGAGCGTATCAAGCGCATGACGGAAGTGAACAAGCGCTTCGCTGACGCCGGCCTCACCGTCGTCCATGAAAACTGCATGAACTGGGGCGGTATGAGCCCCACCTACGTAAAGCGCATGGCCGAGGCCGTTCCCGGCATGAAGTGGGTCTTTGACACCGGCAACCCCGTCTTCATCGACGACCGCGACAAACCCGGCCACAAGCAGGACGCGTGGGAAATGTACCAGGCCGTGAAGCCCTTCATGGCCCATGTTCACGTCAAAGACGGCATCTGGGACAAGACCAAGAACGACGCCGTTTACACCTTCCCCGGCGAAGGCGAAGGCCAGACCGAGCGCATCATGAAGGATCTCATTGAGACCGGCTACGAAGGCTACATCAGCATCGAGCCTCATGTCGCCGTCGTCTTCCACGGCGCAGGTGCAGCGGATGACCTTTCTCCTGAGCAGAAGGCCAAGGAGCAATACGACAGCTACATCAAATACGGCCGCATGCTGGAGACGATGTTGAAGAAACTCGGCGCAAAGCTGGGTTAAGTTAGAGCTCGGAAATTCAAGAATCTGTCAAAGGGCAGGAGTCGCTCTCAGAGCTGCTCCTGCCCTTTCGCCTGTTCAGCTCAAACTTCAAACACTCCCGTTCCGCCCGCGAGAAACATCTCCCAGTCGCGCACGCGGTGGTGGTTTTTGATGAGATGCGTCACCGGGATCTCGCGTGGCACTACGGGACGCCGCAGGAGCTTCAGCCCCGCCTCCTCCGGCAGTTTGTTCCCCTTGCGGCTGTTCACCCGGCGGTCTGCCAGCACGCAGTTTTCCCAGTTGCTCGCGCCACCACGGGAGACCGGAACGATGTGGTCGATGTTGCCCTCATGCGGTCGCAGCTTGCGGCCCGTGTACTGGCACATCCCACCATCACGCTCCCAGATCGCCTTCGCGCAAAATTTGGGCCGTCGTTTGGGCACCTTGTCAAAGCGGGCCAGCACCAGCACTGAGGGAACTCGAACAGGGCCGTGCACGGTGCCAATGCTGTTGTCGCCTTCGCGAACCTCCAGCTTCAGCCAGTCCTCCCAGGTCACAGGTCGCATGTCCCCCGCAGCTTGGATGTCCAGCGCGGTCGCATTGCCCGCCGCCATCATGCTAAAGGACTCCACGGGCGTTTTAGAGTCGATGGCCTGCCAGTGCCGATTCAGCACCAGTACGGTCGTTTTGGTCAACGTTTCATTCATGCACAGCTCCTAAGTTGGAATTTCGGCACGAAGGAACTCACACTCGCGGTGATCGTTCCTTGATGTTGGACCCCTATGCTGGCGAGTCTTGGCCGTTTGCCAAGTGCCAAGATCGTTTCTCCGCCGCAAAACAGCCCAAATGCCGCCGGGGCGCCCCGGCGGCATAGGTCATTTGGCCAGAAACATCTCCCAATCCCGCACCTGATGCGTGTTGTGAATCAGGAGGGTCACGGGCAGTTCGCGTGGTTGGACGGGGCTTCGCAGCAGCTTCAGGCCGGCCTCTTCAGGCAATTTGCTGCCTTTCCGACTGTTGACGCGCTTGTCGGCAAGAACACAGTTTTCCCAGGAGGTGGGCCCGCCACGGGACAGCGGCACCACGTGGTCGATGTTCCCTTCGTGAGGGCGCAGTTTGCGACCGGTGTACTGGCACAGGCCGCCATCGCGCTCCCAGATGCCGCGCACGCCGAACTTGGGCCGTTTCTTCGGCACTCTGTCATAACGGGCAAGCACCAGCACGGAAGGCACGCGCACCGGACCGTTCACGGTGCCGATGGTGTTGTCGCCTTCACGTACTGGAAGGCCCAGCCATTCCTTCCATGTCACCGGGCGGATGTTTCCATCCGTTTCGATGTCGAGCGCTGTGGCCGCGCCTGTGGCGATCATGCTGAAGGCCTCCAGCGGCGTTTTCACGGCGATGGCCTGCCAGTTGCGGTTGAGCACCAGAACGGTGGATTTAGTGAGGAGGTCTTTCATACCTTTCTTGAACTTCATTTTTCAATCTTCTGCTTTCTCTCCAGCCGGACACATCTTGACGATGCGCGGCTCAAACTTGCCGAGCACTTCGACAAGATCTGTCTGCGCGGCCATGACGCTGTGGATGTCCTTGTAAACACCCGGCACTTCATCAAGACCGGCGCTGAGCAGCTCAACACCAGCGGCGGCGAGCTGCCTCTTCACGTTTCCCCAGGCAAAGCTCTGCAGCGCCTGGCTGCGGCTCATCACCCGACCTGCGCCGTGAGAGGCGCTGTGGAGCGACTCGGCGTTCCCCTTCCCTCGCACCACAAAACCCGGCGTCGCCATCGAGCCCGGGATCACACCCAGCACACCTGCGCCCGCAGGTGTGGCACCTTTGCGGTGCACGATGACTTCGCGCGATTCGCCGTTCACCACATGCGTTTCCTTCCATGCAAAGTTGTGATGGTTCTCGATGTCGAGCATGACATGAGCACCCACCTTCTTCGCGATATGCCTGTGAATGAGCGCATGATTGGCCTCCGCGTAGCGGCCCATGAGGTTCATGGCCGCCCAGTATTCCTGACCGGCCTCTTCCTCAAAGGTGAGCCACGCGAGATGCTGCATCTCGTTCGGCAAATCATAGCGTCGATCCATGGCGATGCGGCTGTAGTGCTGGCATACCTGCGCGCCCACACCGCGTGAACCGCTGTGGGAGAGCAGCGCGATGTACTCGCCCGGCTTGATGTCGAAGCCGGACTCCTTCAACGCGACGGCATCATCTGCCGACACGGTGAACGCACCAAACTCCACAAAATGATTTCCCGAGCCGCTGGTGCCAAGCTGCGCCCACGCCTTGTCTTTGTGACGGCGTGTGATCGGAGACACGCTCCAGTCCTCGTCCATCACATCGTGCTGGCGGCGCTGCTTGAATTCACAGCCCATGCCAAAGCGGGTTTCGCTTTCGATGATGTTCGCCAGCCGGTCCTTCTGCCCCGCGATAGTGCTGGCCTTGCGATCATAGACCGTGAGGCGCATGCGGCACGCGATGTCCACACCGACGGCATAAGGAATCACACAGTCCTCCGTCGCCAGCACGCCACCAATCGGCAGGCCGTAGCCTGAATGAGCATCCGGCATGAGTGCTCCCGCCACTGCGACGGGCAGCCCACAGGCGTTCGCCAGTTGCTGCACCGCGCTCGCATCGAGTCCGACACCCCATTGATGCCAGGGCGCAATTTGATCGCGCTGCTTGTAGGCAGGCGCATAGAGATCACGAGCGAAGGCCTCCCGCAAAGGATCGCCGAGGAATGATTCCGGCTTGGAAATAATGGCGGCAAGTTCTTCCTCCAGGCGCGCGGACTCACCGCCTTGGGAGATGAAATTCGCTATGAATTCCATGCCAGACTTGAGCGCTGCGCCCTGGCTTACGCCAAGGCGTGTGAGTTCTTGAGTTTGCATGATGATATAGAATGAGATGCTGAAATGCGGGCACGGCCCTCCCGACAGCGGTGTTCGTTCTTGGCAAAAAATGGCGGCCTGGAAGGTGTTCAGCCCCTCCAGGCCGCCGTGGTTGGTTGATTGGTTGAGATCTCAGTTCCGCAGAGCATAGCGCCGGAAGAACAGATCCAGTTCATCCAGGTCACCCATGGAGTCCTCTGGATCGTTCAGCGCCTTGAGCCGCTGCAGTTCCGTGACGATGAAGCGCGAGAGCGTTTCATCCGGAGCGGATTTGCTGAGCTCATTCCCTGAACGCTTGCGGGCTACAAGAGCCTCCAGAGCAGCGCGGACTTCGTGCTCATCGAGCACGGCATCCACCAGTTCCTGAAAGAGCATGGGCACCTGGCCCAGAGAACGCTCGATCCAGCGGCAGGCCAGCAGCGGCCGGAAGACATAGAGGTACTTTTTCAGGCTCACCTGATCCCTGCCCTCCAGATAGCTCTTCCAGTTGCCGGATGCCATGTGCAGGTAGTGCGCAAAGCAGCGGCGTGGCGAATAAAACATCCCGGCCAGCTCCTCGAACTCACGGGTGAAGTCCGGATCATGGTGGTAAACCACCGGCGACTTCATCCATTCAAGGAGCGGCGGATTGCTCTTCCGCAGCAGGCGCAGCGCCTTGCGCAATTCCCAGCCGCTGACATCGAGCTCGTCCGTCAGCGGTTCCTCGATCACATCGCGCCGGCTCTCGATGGAGAGATACCATTCACGACGGTGCACGTACAGAAAGCGCACATCGTAGTCGCTGTCCTGCGAGGCAAAACCCCAGGCCCTGCTGCCGCTTTCGCAGGCATAAAGCACACGGACGTCCTGCTCGGCTTCGAGACGGGTAAGCGCACCGCGCACACGTTGGGACACATCATTGGTTTTCATGGGAGTTTTCTTTCTAGGGGATGGCGGGTTAAAAAATGGTCGGTCCACAGGGACATGCACCCTGCTATGCCGGTTAAAAGCCGGCTGCTTCGCTGTCTAAGCTTTGGACCGAAAAAGGGTGCTCGCGGCAGGAGTCGCACCTGCACTGGCGACGCTCTCGACGTCGTGTCTCTGCTGTTGGACTACGCGAGCATTGAAATGGCAACCCTGGCGGGATTTGAACCCGCAATATCCCGATAGAAAGTCGGGTGCCTTGGCCAGTTAGACGACAGGGTCATTTGAAAAAATGGCGGAACGCCGAGGACATGCTCCTCATGCCACGCGATGGTGGCACGATCTCGTTAGCACCGAGTCCCGGCACGCTTGTCCGGTTGGCGTTCCTTGTTGAATTGGTGCTCCCGGAAGGACTTTCGCCTCCAGCCTCCGCGTTCGAAGCGCGGTGCTCTATAGATTGAGCTACGGGAGCATTGAAATGGTGTCTCAGGCAGGATTCGCACCTGCGGCCTGCTGATTCGTAATCAGCCACTCTGTCTGCTGAGCTACGGAGACATGATGGAAGTGCCTGCGGCGAGAGTTGCACTCGCACTGCGCCGGCTTTGAGGCGGCTGTCTCTGCTGTTGGACTACACAGGCGTGAAACTGGTACCCATGGCAGGACTCGCACCTGCACTGGACCGCTTCTGAGGCGGTTGTCTCTGCATTGGACTACATGGGCATTTTAAACTGGCAGCCTCGGGTGGGTTTGCACCACCAACTCTCCGCTTCAAAGGCGGATGCTCTGCTGATTGAGCTACAAGGCTACTTTGATTGGTCGGTCCGGCTGGACTTGCACCAGCACCCTGCGGGTTATGAGCCCGACGCTCTACTGTTAAGCTACAGACCAGTGAAAATGGTCGGATACCCCGGTGCTGCCCCGGGCCTGTCTTGGTCCCAAACCAAGCGAGTTCGCTGGCTCTCTCGTATCCGATTTGAAAAGTGGACGTGCGCCCCGGACTCGCACCGGGTAATGTGGACTTGCAAACCACTGGCTCGACGACTTCGCCGTGCGCACGAATTTTTGAAATGGTTCCCTCAGCCGGTTCTGCCCCGGCACCGCTTCGTTCACAACGAAGAATGCTGCTGTTACACTATGAAGGGAGTTTGAAATGGATCCTCCGGTGAGATTCGCGCTCACATAAACCTGTTTACAAGACAGGTGCCTTTCTTGGTCGGCCGCGGAGGAGTCTGGAAATGGTGCGGCATGTCGGTGCTGCCCCGACTCGCCCTGTTTGGAAGACAGGCATGCTTGCTGTTACATCAATGCCGCAAATGAAATGGCCGCTGGAGTGGGTAGCGCGCCCACCTCTGCGGATCTTCAATCCGCCGCTCATCTGTCTGAGCCATCCAGCGTTAATTAAAAAAGGTCCCTCAGCGTGGTGACGCTCCACGGTCTGCCGGTTATCGACCGGCTGCTCTGCTGTTGAGCTACAGAGGGATGAAAAAATAGAAGCCCGAAAGCAGGTGCAACTGCACCCAAGGCGGCAGTGACAAACGAAGCTTCTGCACCAGACTACCGTGCTCAAAAATGCAGGCCTCCAACACTCCATCTTTTACCCGCCGCCTGCTGCTAGTGACAGCCTATCTGGGCTTCATCAGCCTTGGGCTGCCGGACACGCTCATCGGTGTGGCCTGGCCTTCGGTGCGGGATTTTTTCGGGCGGCAGCAGAGTGACATCGCGTGGATCTTTTTCGGCGCAGGAGCCAGCTATTTCGTTTCAGGTTTGCTCACGGGAAAACTGCTCAAGTCTTTTGGCATCGGGCTTCTGCTGGGTGGCAGCAGCCTCCTGGTGACGGCGAGTGCCTTGGGCTATTCGGCTGCACCTGCATGGGGCTTGTTTGCAGCTTGTGCGCTGCTGCATGGGCTTGGCTCCGGTGCCATTGATGCCGGGCTGAATCATTATGTGGCGAATCATTTTTCGCCGCGACACATGAACTGGCTGCATGCCTGCTACGGCATTGGCGCCACCCTGGGGCCGCTGAGCATGACCTCCATGCTGGTTTCGCTGGGATCGTGGCGGGCGGGTTATGCAACGGTCGGCTCTTTGCTTCTCCTGCTAACAGGTCTGTTTCTTTACACTCGAAAGCTTTGGGACACTCCAGCCGAAACAACGGATGCAGCTTTGGAAGCAGAGGCCTCCGTGGGCATGCTTGATGCCTTAAAACATACCGGCACATGGGCTCACATCGCGCTTTTTTTCATCTACACCGGGCTCGAGGTCACCGTGGGCCAGTGGAGCTTCACGGTGATGACGGAATCACGCGGCATGAGCAAAGAAAGCGCCGGCCTGTGGGTGACGATTTACTGGGCCAGCATCACCACGGGTCGCGTGGTGTTTGGCTTCATCATTGAGCGGCTGGGCATCGATCTGCTGCTGCGCCTGAGCATGCTGGCAGCGGTGACAGGCACCGCGCTGTTTGCGGCAAACCTGCCTTTCTCAGCTGGAGCGCTGGCACTTACAGGTCTGGGGCTTGCGTCCATCTATCCCTGCCTGATGACACGGACGCCCCAGCGGCTGGGCAAAGGGCGTGCAGCCCATGCCATCGGCTTTCAGGTCAGCGCGGCGATGGTTGGCGCGGCAGTCCTGCCCAGCGCCTGCGGATGGCTGGCTCAATTGCGTGGCCTTGAGGCCGTGGCAATGTCCACAGTTGCCATGGCGGCAGGGCTGCTGATCACTCACGAAGTCTTGCTTCGGTTTGACCGCAGGGTTTAGCGAAATGGCGGAGCACCAGAGAATGGCTGGCGCGATAGCGCATCATTTGAGCGCTCGGCGCATTTGGCCAAGCCTCGGAAGAGGCAATCGCACTCTGGACGCCTTTGCGGAGCGCAGCGGTTTTCGAGACCGTTTCCTCGTCTATGCCGGACGTGCTCCTTTTGAAATGGTGCCCACACCAGGAACGCCATGCGCGATAGCGCAATAATCAGAGCGAAGCCTTGATGCGTAGGCTGCAAGCAGCCATTTGCACCTGGAACCACGGCCGTTAGAAGCGGCGTATGCATATTCTATTACACCTTGCGGGCATGAAACTGGCTCCTCGGGTTGGAGTCGCACCAACGCAGCCGCTTTAACAGAGCGGCATCCTACTGCTAGATCACCGAGGATTCTGAAATGGTGGAGCCGGACGGTAATGCTCCGTCGCCTGCTGATTGCAAAACAGCCGTGCAGCCTTCTACACTACGGTCCCATGGAAACTGGCGGTCCGTGCGGGCTTTGCTCCCGCGACCCTCCGCTCGACAAGCGGGCGCTCTACTGAACTGAGCTAACGGACCATGAAACTGGTGGACGAGGACGGTAACGCTCCGTCTCCTGCTGGGTGCCACCCAGCCGTGCTGCCTTGTACACTACAAGCCCATGAAAATTGGAAGCAGGGGATGGAGTTGCACCAACCAAGACAGGCTTATGAGACCCGTCAGAGCACTGGCTCTCCCTGCAGTTTGAAAAAAATGGTGCGGCGTCATGGTAACACTCCGTACGGGCCCTGGGAGCACTGGAGTTACAGTCCAGGTCGCCTCTTTAACGATCTACCGCCGCGTTCTTGATTTGGAAATTGGCACGGCGGGTGAATGCCATACCGCGTGAGCGGTTGCTTCCACGCGAAGCCTCTTCGCATGGCGCGCAGCGCAATATCGCGCCCACATCTGCGGGTTTTGGAGGCCCGTGCATTGCTTGTCTGCCACCGCCGTATTGGAAAATCTTCCCGTTCTGCCATTCAAGGACACGGAGACGGCCTCGCCACTGTACACACTCTCCCAAGGTTACACCACTTGTTGCCGTGCTCCGCGCCCTTGAATGGCAGATCAGCCTCGTGATGAGGTGATCTGCCAAATAAAGAACGAACACCGCTGCCACGCACGGGATGGAGTGTGTAGATCACTCCATCGCTGGCGTCGCACCCGCAGGTATTTCACGGCGGATGTTTCGGTGTTTATGGCACACCTCCCGGGGAAGCCGTTTCGTGATGTCAAAAATGGGCAATGAATTCCCGCATTCCTCGCCTCGACGTAGGAATATTGCGTATTTGATGGCTGCTTCAGTTGACATTCGGTAGGAGGGTGCAAACCTGTCTGCAGGTCTTGCTCTTGCGTCTCTAAACGACTCCTCCGGGAGTCAGCTTGGCTGGCCTTGCCCCGGTGTCCGTTAGCGCGGATGCCGGGGTTTTTTGTGCTATGCGGGAAGCGGTCAAAGGACCGCGAGTTCAATCAATGAGTTTGGAATAGAGATGTTTGGTTTGTTTCGCGGCCAAAAAAAAGCCCTGCCGCCTTGGAGTGGGCGAGCAGGGCTTCCTTCGGAAACTGGCCTTCGGGGCCTAATGGGGTGTCAGAGCACCCTGCTCGTTGTATCTCTTTGTGGGGAGACTCCAATCTTGTGCTGGATAGGCGGGCATAAAGCCAAGACCGAGTCTCACACACAAAATCTCTCCCCGACGCGCGTTCAGCGCGGATGAGTTAAGATGTGTCTGGTTGGTTTTCATGGCTTGTAATGAAGGTAACGGATGATGACACAGCCTTATTAGGCCGTCAACACGATATTCTATATTTTTCTTATTCGGTCAGTTTCCAAGGGTGTTTTCACACCTAAAACTCAAACACCTCATGGAAACGCCTTTTCCATCGCCTCCACATTCCCTTTCATCACCGTCATAAAGTCACCGCTGTCAGGCACATTGCCGCATGGATCAAAGACCACGCTTTGCAGTCCCAGTGCAGCGAGCTTGTCCACGCTGTCCTTGCTGGGCTCGCCTTCCCAGATCATCCATCGCGCACGGTGCCCGGCGAGGATCTCATGGAGGTCGCTGAGCGCCTTCTCATCCAGCACGGTGTCCGGCTCCCAAAGCACAGACTTCACATCCATGCCGTAGCGACGTGCCAGGTAATGATAGACCGGGTGCGAGGCCACCAGCGGATGCTGCACCAGGCGGCGGCTCAGCGCGCTCATGCGTTCATCGAGCGACTCCAGTTCATCCTTGAGAGCATCCGTGTTTTTGCGGATGGAATCTTTGGCCGCCGGCACCAGTCCGGCCAAGGCGTCACCGACCGCCTCCGCCTGCATGGAGGCCTGCTTGAAGTCGATCCAGGTGGTGAATGCGGTGCCATTATGGCTGTGCGCACCGGCCGGGCCATGGCTGTGGGTGGTAGCATCGCGCACTTCAATCAAGTTGTTGGCAAAGGCGGCCGAGGTGTCCACGACCTTCGACTCTGGCAGCGTGACTTTGTCCGCCCATTTGGAATAGCCCGCGCCGTTCATGAGAATCAGATCGGCCGCTTGAAAGGCCGTGATGGCGGCCTCATCCGGCTGCCAGAATGCAGGGTCCTCCCCTTTCGGCGCCAGGAAGCGCACATCGACAGCATCTCCCGCGATGCGCTGGGCAAAATATTGCAGCGGGTAGTTCGCCACCAGCACCTGCGGCTTGCCGGACTTGGCAGGCGCCGTGCCTTCGGCAGGTTTGGCGGCGGGCGTCTCCGCGGACGGTTTGCAGCCCGCGAGAGCGATGGCGAGGCAGGAGAAAAGAAGAGTGCGCTTTTTCATAAAAGGTAATGGCATCTGGTAGGGCATGGGAAGTCAATGGCAAACTCACAATTCACGCACTGAGATGGAAGTCTCCGCGCTGGAGCAGATCGTTCAATGCCTTTCGATACGGCGCGGGCATTGGCGTGGATTCAAGATCAGCCACGGGTATCATCCGGTGCGTATCAGGCCACTCCCCGGCAGGCACTTGCGGCTCATGCACCCAGAGCGTGACCTTGTACCGTGTGATGCCGTACTGCATCCGCAGCAGCACAGGCGGCGGCGCATGTTCATGCATGGGGTCCAGCGCGGGCAGCTTCCACAAACCCGTGCGCCGCTTCCCGGTCTCAAGCTCCAGCAGCACCCCGGCGCTGGTGCGCAAAAAAATGACACGCTCCGTGACGGCGGTGATCTGCTGGCGCGCATTCTTCACGGGCAGCGCTTCGGGCTCAGTCGCGCGGCAGTGGGCGCGCACCGGGCAGAGGTCACAGGCCGGCTTCGTCGGTGTGCAGAGGGTCTGCCCGAGCTCCATCAGCGCCGAGTTCAAGGCACGCGGATCATCAGTCGCCTGCACCAGCGCTTTCGAGCGTTCCCACAGCAGCTTGGTCCCAGCCGTGGAATCCACGGGCGTGACATCATTGTAAATGCGCGAAAGCACCCGTGCGATGTTGCCATCGACAATGGACTCCGCCTGACCAAACGCAAAGCTGGCCACCGCACCTGCCGTGTAGGGCCCCACTCCCGGCAGCTCGAGAATGACCGCATGCTCACGGGGAAACACCCCGCCATGCTGCGCCATCACCTCCTGGGCAAGCCGTTGCAAATTACGCGCCCGCCGATAGTAGCCCAGCCCCTCCCAGGCCTTAAGCACCTCCTCCTCACGCGCAGCCGCCAGCGTCTTGAAATCAGGAAACCGCTCCAGCCAGCGCGCATAAAACCCACGGTCCAGCACCGTCGCGATCTGCGTCTGCTGCAGCATCACCTCCGAAATGAGAATGGCATAAGGATCGCGCGTGCGCCGCCAGGGGTAATCACGCGCGTGATGCCCAAACCAGTTCACGAGTTCGGCGGCGATGGCATGCGGATCGGGCCTGGCAGTTTTGGGGGGCATCGTGCCTCACTTATGAACGATCCGGCGCATTTTTCATGAGTCTTTCGCCACGCCTGCGATTAAAATCACGCCCATGCCAGCCCTGACAAGTTACACCCATGCGCTCACCTCCACTCAAGCAGCGAAGCTGCGCACCCTGCTGGAGGAGCGCGGCTTTGAGTTTCAAACCAAACCCTACTGCCTTTACGCCGCCGCCAAATCGAAGGTGAATGTCTGCGTGTATGAAAAGGGCCCCAAGATCGTCGTGCAGGGCAAGGAAACCGAAGATTTCATCACCAACCTGCTCGAACCCCAGGTGCTCGGCGAAGCCAAGCTCGGCTACGAAGAAGTGCTCCACCCGGAAATGTTTCAGCCCCACATCGGCGTGGATGAGAGCGGCAAGGGAGACCTCTTCGGCCCGCTGGTCATTGCGGGTGTTTATGTCGATGGCGATGTCACCCGCCGCCTGCGTGAGATCGGGGCGGTGGACAGCAAGCGCATCAGCAGTGATGCACGCATTTTCAAGATCGCCGCCGATATTCGCAGCATTCCCGGCCTTGCCTGGGAGGTCATTGCCATTCACCCCGGGCGGTACAACGAGCTGTACACCAAATTTGGCAATCTGAACCGGCTTCTCGCCTGGGGACACGCTCGTATCATCGAAAACCTGCTGGAGCGCGTCCCCGGCTGCCAACGAGCCATTTCAGATCAGTTTGCCAATCCCGCCGTGCTGCAGCGCGCCATGCAGACACGCGGCAAGGAAATCGAACTCGTCCAGCGCACCAAGGCGGAAAGCGATCCCGCCGTAGCCGCCGCCTCCATTCTGGCCCGCGAGGGTTTTGTGGCCTGGCTGAGGTCCCAAGGCCAGAAATTTGGCATGGAATTCCCCAAGGGAGTCTCAGAAGGCGTGAAACAAACGGCCATCAAGCTCGTAGAACAGCACGGCAGTGATGTTTTGCCAACCTTGTGCAAGATGCATTTTCGGACCTCGTCCGAGGTCCTATCCCGGATAGTTTCGGATCGTCCCAAATAAACCTACTGAGTTCATCGTAGGTAGAGATGATAATTCGACACAGAAATTAGTTGCACCCTGCTAATCGTCTCGCTAGTCACCATGTTATGACCACGATCACCAAAAAAGATTTGGTTGCGGAACTCAGCAACGCAACGGGAATCAAGCATGCCGACACACTGGCCATGGTGGAAGCCTTTATGGAGCTGGTCTCGAAGAATCTAGCTGAAGGAAACGAAGTGACGCTGCGCACTTTCGGCACCTTTGACCTGCGCGTGGCACGTGGCAAAATCGGCCGCAACCCCAAGCAGCCAAATTCTGAGGTGATGATCCCTGACCGCTGCGTCGTGCGTTTCAAGCCCAGCAAGGAGCTCAAGTCCCGCGTCGCGGCGCTGTCGGTGCAAAAAGTCAATGGCGCCCAGGCATTGAATGGCACAAACGTTTAGCACGGTCATTCGGAAGGCCTGAGCAGGCACGCATTCGCCAAAGGCTGGTAATCGCGTGCAACCTACGGTGATTTGGTGCGTACTTTCCGCCCACCATGTTGCCTCGTATTTTCTCCACGCTCGCTGCTTTCGCCATCCTGCTGAACTCCGCCTCTGCCGCTCCCCAGTGGATCTGGCTGTCCAAGGATGGCAACAAAGACCCGCAGGTCACCTTCCGCTATCGTTTTGACGTCCCGCAGAATGCCCAGCTCGCCACCCTGGAACTGACCTGCGACAACGGCGCTGACGCCATCCTGAACGGTAAAAAGGTTCTCACCAATCCGGACTGGCAGGAGCCGACCAAGGCGGATGTCAGCAAGGACATCAAACGTGGCGAGCAAAACGAAATCATCGTCAACGCGCGCAACAAAGGCGGCGTAGCGGCGCTCATCGCCCGCCTGACCTTGAAACTGCCGCAGGGGCGCGAAAACGTCGTCATCGAGACCAGTGGCAAATGGGAGGCCACCAAGACCGGCACAGAAGCCTGGCAGCCCGCCCTCGTCATCAACGACTACGGCAAAGGCCCCTGGGGGCTCGCGCTGGATGGCAAACCGGGTGGCGGCAGAAATAGCGGTCCGGCAGAAAGCATCGCGGCCTCCGAGGTCACCGTGCCCAAGGGCTTCAAGGTCGAGAAACTCTACAACGTCCCCAAGGACCAGGAAGGCTCCTGGGTGGCGCTTACGGTCGACCCAACGGGCCGCCTCATCGCCTGCGATCAGTATGGCAGCATCTATCGCATGGGCGTTCCAGCCATTGGCAAAACCGAGAATCTCAAACCGGAAAAGCTCTCCATCGAATTGGGCAAGGCCCACGGCCTGCTCGCCGCCTTCGACAGCCTCTACGTCATGGTCAATGAAGACGGCAAAAACAACGGTCTCTACCGCCTGCAGGACACCAATGGCGACGACCAGTACGACAAGACCACCAAGCTGCATACCATGGCCGGCGGCGGCGAGCACGGCCTGCACAGCATGACCGTCAGCCCGGATGGCAAACGCATCTTCTTCAACTGCGGGAACCACACCAAGCTGCCCGAAGGTCTCACCAACAGCCGCCCTGCCAAGATCTGGGGCGAAGACCACATCCTCCCGCGCCTGTGGGATGCGAATGGCCATGCGCGCGGCATCCTCGCCCCCGGCGGCTACATTTGCAGCATGAACCCGGACGGCAGCGGCCTGGAGCTCTTCTGCTACGGCTTCCGCAATGAGTTCGACATCTGCTTCAACGACCAGGGCCAGCTCTTCACCTATGACGCCGACATGGAGTGGGACATCGGCAGCCCTTGGTACCGCCCCACCCGTGTGAACCATTGCGTCAGCGGCGCGGATTACGGCTGGCGCAGCGGCAGCGGCAAATGGCCGAACTACTATGCAGACTCGCTGCCCACCACGCTCGACATCGGCCCCGGCAGCCCCACAGGCGTCGTCGCCGGCACCGGCGCGAAATTCCCCGCCAAGTACCAGCACGCCATCTTCATCAACGACTGGACCTACGGCACCATGTGGGCCATCAACCTGGAGGCCAAAGGTGCCAGCTACGCCGCCACCAAGGAGGAATTCGTCTTCGGCAAACCCCTTCCCCTCACCGACGTCGTCATCCACCCGCAGGACGGTGCCATGTACTTCGCCGTCGGCGGCCGCAAAACGCAATCGGGTGTCTATCGCGTGACCTATGTGGGAGCTGAATCCACCGCCCCGGTCAAAGCCGCGCCGGTCGATGCCGAATTCAAACTGCGCGCCTCTCTGGAAGCCTACCACACCGGCAAGGTCGATGCGGCCAAGGCCCTTCAGGATGCCTGGACAAACCTCGGCCACAGCGACCGTCACATTCGCTACGCCGCACGTGTCGCGATCGAAAAACTCCCCGTCGCCCTCTGGAAGGAAAAAGTTTTCAGCGAAACACAGCCCGCAGCGTTGATCGAAGGCCTCATCGCCCTTGCACGTGTCACCGGCGCCAAAACCGGCAATGAAGGTGGCAGACCTGCAGCCAAGCCCACTGGCACCTCTTCGGAGCCCATCGGCAATGTTTCGCCTGAGAACGCCGAACTCCAGGGCCGCATGCTTCTCGCCCTGGGAAAACTGGCGGGTGCCAAACTCCCGCTCGACCAGCAGCTCGCAGCTCTCCGTGCTTTGGAGCTCATCTTGATCCGTCTTGGCAAGCCCGACGCTGACGTCTGCTCCAAAATCGCCACGGCGTTGGATCTCGTCTATCCCGCCGCGGATCCTTTCGCGAACCGTGAGCTCTGCCAGATCCTCGTTGCCATCGACTCCCCCACCGTTGTGTCCAAAACACTCGCCATGATGGCCACGGCAAAAGACGACTTCCAGGAAGTCGCCACCGATGCTGTTTTGAGCCGCAACGACGGCTACGCCAGCGCCGCCCGTGCCGCCGCCGGCAGCCGCCCCAATGCGCAGCAGATCAGCTACATGGCCGCCCTGCGCAACGCCACCGCCGGCTGGACGCCCGAGCATCGCCAGACCTACTTTTCCTGGTTCCCGCACGCCCGCACCTGGAAGGGCGGCAACAGCTTCAAAGGCTTCATCGAAAACATCCGCAAGGACGCCCTCGCCACCTTTGTGCCACAGGAAGAACTCGCCTCCCTCGATGCCCTCAGCAACAAGGTCGAAGCCAGCACCTCCATCCCCAACTACGTCGCCCCGAAAGGCCCGGGCAAGAACTGGACGGTCGATGAAGTCGTCGCCCTCACCACCGGCGGCCTAAAGGGCCGCGACTTCACCAATGGCGAGGCCATGTACCGCAGCATCATGTGCGCCACCTGCCACCGCTTCAACGGCGACGGCGGCAGCATCGGCCCCGACCTTACCGGAGTCGGCAATCGCTACACCATGCGCGATCTCATGGAAAACATCATTGATCCCAGCAAAGTCATCTCCGACCAGTACGACAGCCACGAGATCACCAAGAAAGACGGCACCGTCATCATCGGCCGCATCGTCGTCGAAGAAAACGGCAAGGTCTTCATCATGACCAATCCCTTCGCCCCCAACGACCACATGGCCATCAACGAAAGCGACATCGCCAAGAAGGGCACCCGCAAAGTCAGCATGATGCCCCCCGGCCTCATCAATTCGCTCAATCAGGACGAACTGCTGAATCTCCTCGCCTACCTCGTCAGCGGCGGGAACGCGAAGGACAAGGCGTTCCAAAAGTAGCCCAGTTGCGCCGCAACTGGATTCTGGAAGGTCGGCGATTGCGCCGGCCTTCTTTTTTGCCCGCAAATTCATCTGATTAGATTCGTTAACGCCCTATGCATCGCCTCCTTCTCACCCTTCCCTTGCTTGCCACCCTCGCCTACACCGCCGAACCGGCAAAGCAGCCTGAACCCCCAAAAGAAAAGCCCTTCACACCCGGAGGCATCTACCGCGAGGGCGACATGCAGCGCCCCCGCCCCACGGTGATCACGCCTCCCACAGCGACCACCGCACCGAGCGACGCGGTCGTTCTCTTTGACGGCACAGACCTCTCCAGGTTCATCCGCAAGCCTCGCAAAGGCGATCCGGATCAGAGCGACGTGCCCAACTGGAAAGTCGAAAACGGCTATGCAGAAATCAAGCCCAAGGGTGGCGACATCGAAATCCGCGACAAGTTTGGCTCCTGCCAGATCCACCTCGAATGGGCCACGCCCGCCGAAGTCGTGGGCAAAAGCCAGGGCCGAGGCAACAGTGGCGTGCTCATCCACGGCTGGGGCGAGGTGCAGGTGCTCGACTCCTATGAAAACGACACCTACCCCGACGGCCAGGCCGGCGCCATCTACCACAACTACCCGCCGCTGGTAAATGCCTGCCGCAAACCCGGCGAATGGCAGAGCTACGACATCATCTGCGAATGCGCCAAGCTGGATGACAAAGGCGCCGTGGTGCAGCCCGCCCGCATCACCGTGCTGCAGAATGGTATCATCGTGCAGCATGCCGCACCGCTCGAAACCAAGATGCAGGAAGTCGTCTTCGCCCTGCAGGACCACCACAACCCGACCCGCTACCGCAACATCTGGGTGCGTCCCCTGCACCGCTATGATGAGAACGCGAAGGAGGCTGAAGTGGTCAAGTGAGTCAGCGCGTCCACCACAGGTCTGTGTAGAAGAACATCGCGTCAGCGTCCTGGAGTTCGCCGGTCCTCCGGCGCTTTCGAGCGTTCATCGGCCTGCGAAAAGCTCCAGAGGACTGGAGCACTCCAGGACGCTGACGCGGCTAGTGCAGGCACCTTCGCCGTCCCGCGCCTACTTCTTCGCCACCGCAGGCTTCCTCTGCTTCTCCGTCACCAGCTTGTGCGTCTCTTCTCCAATCCAAAGGTCGGTGCAGTGTGACCGTTTGCCGGGCAGTTCTGCGGTGCGGTTGAACAGCAGCACATCACCCACTTTCAGATCTGCCAGTTTCACCTGCTGGTCCGCCTTCCACACACGGGTGGCATCGTTCACTCGAAGAATGCAGCTCGCAATGTCCGGCGCACGCTGCATGTCACCATTGTAGTCCTTCACCAGTGGAAGCTGCCAGCCGACGTGGATTTGATCGCCTTGAATGGCGGTGACGCGTGCCGTGCTGGCGTTCGCGCTGGCGTGGCTGAAGTCATCGCTGATGAAGCTCACTCGGGTGAAGGCGCCTTTCGCATCCTGATACAGATGAAAATGGTAGCGCTGACCCGTGGGCAACTGCGCAAACTGAGGATCAGCACCGAGATATTTCAAGGTGTGGCGCTTGATGAGTGTGAAGTTCACTTCCTCGCCGGTCAGCTCCGCAATGAATCGCCCGCTGCCGGTCTTGGCGTCAGCCTCCACGAGTTCGCCACACACCACGTGCTCGGAAAAGGGCGGCGGCTTCACCTCGTCCTTGAGCTGATACCACGGCAGATGCGCGTTGCTGAAGTCTGTGCGGAAAGGAAACTGCTCCGGGTATTCCTTGGCAACGTTTTCGACCAGCTCCTGATTCAGCATGCGGCCAAAGCCGTAGCCCATCAGGCTCTCGCCATAGAACTGGTCCTGCGCCTTCCATCCGGCGAGAAAGACACGCACCACACGTCCACGGCGAAAGCCTTCGAGCATGTTGCTCACCTTCAGCGTCACCTGCACGCCGCTGCTGCCGAAATATTCCGTGGGCACCTTGTTCACCTCCGTGATGGTGCCACGCTCGCCGTCCACACCAGGATTCCAGGTACGCAGTTCGTCGTTCGCCACGCAAAGCCTCGCTTCTTTGCCCGCCACGAGCAGTTCCTTATACGCCTCCTGAAACGCCGCCGGATCAGCGCTGAAAAACGTCACCGTGACCATGTTGCCTTCGGTTTTGTCGATCCATCCGGCGATGCCGCGCTTCTCCGTGAACTCGCGGAACTTTTTCAAATGCGCCGCATCCGCCGGCTGGCCGTCATCCGTGGTGACCAGACGCGTAAGCTGCCCCTCCTCATCCGGCAGCATGAGGAAGTCCATCTTCGTCCCCAGCGGCACCTCGCGCAGATCTGCCTCCACGCCTTGACACTTCATGATCGCGTAAGGCGGCATGCTGAACTTCATCAGCCTGCCATCGTCTGCGCGGAACTCGCCTTTGCGGAGAATGAAATCCACGTTCACCAGTTCGCCATGGATGCGTTTGGCATCGCCGAGCGAGGGGAACTCCATCGAGCCTGCGGACAAAGGCAGGACCGAGGCAAGGAGAAGGGCGCGGAGGAGTCGCATGAGGTTTCGGCTGGATCTGATCACTTGAATTTCACGTCCACCTTCGGCAGCAGCGCCTTGATCCTGGCCTGCGTCTCTTCCGGATAGCCCTTCTGGCGGTCGATGATTTTCAGCTCCTTGAGGAAGGCAAAGCCCTGCAGCAGCGGCAGGCGCTCCTCAGGCATGGCCGGGCTGCCGAGTTCGAGAGATTCGAGCTGCGTCATCGTGGCGAGCACCTTGAGATCGTCGTCGGTGGTGGTCTTGCAGTTCGTCAGCGTAAGACGCTTCAGCGTCTTGATCTCCTTCACGATTGGCAGCGACTCGGATTTGTCGAAGCCTTCGCCAAGCTGCAAAGACTCAAGCGGCAGCGCAGTGATGTTCTTCAGTGCGGCAGGCGTCGCATGCGCGCCGATTTCCAGCCCCTTGAGCTGCGTCAGCTTGGCCAGATTCGGTGCCCCCGCATCCGTGAACTTCGCATGCGCGAGGCTGATGCTTTCGAGATTCGGCAAATGATCGCACAGCTCCTTCAAACCCTCGTCGTCGATGCTGCTGCCACGATGGCTCACCTTGATCAGCTTCGTAAAGCCCTCAAACTTCGCATAGGCACGTCCGGTGATCTTCGTACCGACGAAGGAGAACGATTCGAGATTCTTCAATCCCGCGAGCTGCTCCATTCCCGCATCCGTCAGCGAACCGTTGTTGGTAAACCGCAGGGTCTTCAGGTTGGTGAGCTTCGCGATGTTCGGCATCCACTCATCATTAAACTTCGTGGAGATGACATTCAGCGACTCCAGCGTGGTGATATGCCCGAGATGCTCAAAGAATGCAGCATCATACGGATCTTCCTTGCGGTGATCATGCGGCCCTGTGTTTGGCACGGCCAGATCCACAAGCTTCAGACTCTGTCCGTCTTCGGTCTTTTCGACCTTGCCCTTCGCCGCCTCAACGATCTTGGTGACAGCTTCAACATGGGGGTCCAGAGCCAGGGCGGGAATGGCAGCGATGAAAGACAGCAGAGTGAAGAATGCGAGGGTGGGTTTCATGTAGTGTGGTTGGGAAAAGGATTGCAGGGTTTGGCAGGGTTTACGATCACACGATCTCACTGACCGGTCCGAGGCTGTCCACGAAGGTCTCGGCATTGACCTCCATCTTTTGCAGCATGGTCACCAGCACATTGCTCAGGCGGGCTTTGCCGTCCTTGGGCTTGCCGCAGAGGCTGCGCCATTCGTCGTAGCTCAGCTTGTAGTCCTCTTTGAGATGCGGACGGTTGTAGTCGAGGTGCTGACCGTGCTTCAGACCCAGCCCCTTGCCGCCTGCTAGGAGGATGGGAAGGTTGCTGTTGCAGTGGCTGTGACCGTAGCTCATGCCGCTGCCAAAGAGCACCATCGTGCGGTCCAGCAGCGGTTCATCACCGTCTTTGACCTCACGCAGTTCGTCGAGAAAATGCGCAAACTGCTTCATGATGAAGGCATCACTCTTCGCCAGACGATCCAGCACCACCGGATCGCCGTTGTGATGGGAAAGATTGTGCCGTGCCTGCGTGATCTGAATCTCAGGAATGGCGAGGCCGTTGCCCTCGCTGCCGTTCATGTACGTGACCACGCGCGTCATGTCCGTGCGCAGCGCCAGCACGATAAGGTCAAACATCGTGCGCCAGTATTCACCCGCCTGCGCCTTGGGAACATCGCGTTGAAACGGTGCCGCCAGATTTTTTTCAACCACGGGCTTCGGAATGTCCAGCCACGCGTCCAGGCGTTCGGTGCGCTGCTCCACATCACGCACGGCGTGCATGTATTCATCCAGCTTGGTTCGGTCATCCGTGCCGAGTGCCACCCGCAGAGACTTCGCATCATCGAGCACGGCATCCAGCACGCTGCGGCGCTTGGTGAGACGCGCCCGCTGCGCTCCGATGCCACCCACTTCCTCGCCAAACAGGCGGTTGAAAATGATCTTCGGATTGTCGTCCGCCGGCAGCGGCACGCCATCGCGTGAGAAGGCCAGCGTGTTGGAGTTAAATGGCTGCCCGGTGCCGGTGGAGATGGAAAGCTCCAGTGAATTGAACCGCGTCTGCTGCCCCACCACCTCCGCCATCATCTGGTCGCAGGAGATGCTGTTCTCGTACTTACGCCCGCCCTGCGCGTCGATCTTCGCCCCCGTGAGCCACGTATCCGCGCACACATGCGCCTGCCCCAGACCATTCGGATGGTGCAGTCCACTGAACACGGTGAAATCCTCCTGATGCTTCGCCAGCGGCTTCAGCGAAGGAGACAATTCATAGCCACGTCCCGCCTGCTTGCACTGCCACGTCATCCCGTTCACACCGTTCGGAATATACACAAACACGCTGCGGCGCGGCTTTGCCGTCGCAGCAGCACTGGCACGCAGAGGCACCATCGCATCCAGCAAAGGCAGCGCCATGGTGGTGCCGAGACCACGCAGAAAGTGACGGCGGTTGAGAAGCCAGCGTTGGGATTGGATGTTGCTCATGGTGATGCAGGTTAACGTTTCAAAAACAGCGGACTGGCGACGAGAGATTCAATCAACGATGCGAGCTTGTAGCCGCCTGCCTTGGAGGATTCAGCGATGCGCTTCAGCTCCTCACGATCCGAAAATGTCATGCCACGGCGCAGGGCGTAGGTGGCGAGTTTCTCGGTGAATGCGGCGGCAAATTTGTCCTCGTCATCGAGCAGGA
Organism: Verrucomicrobiota bacterium; assembly: GCA_017301975.1. Classification (GTDB taxonomy): domain Bacteria; phylum Verrucomicrobiota; class Verrucomicrobiia; order Verrucomicrobiales; family Verrucomicrobiaceae; genus Prosthecobacter. Next base: position 92,969 of record JAFLEI010000003.1, on the reverse strand, counting down.
TCTTCTTCAGCGCCACGGAATCGGCGAAGGCGCGCCCGTCCGGCAGGACGCCGCTGGGATCGAGCTTCGGGTCACCGCCTGTGCCGTCCTTGATCGTCTCCACCGTGCGCCAGCGGCCGATGGCGTCGTAGTTGTCAAAGGCGATGCCCAGCGGGTCGATCTTGTTGTGGCAGGCGGTGCAGTTCGGGTCGGAGCGGTGCAGTTCCAGCTTCTCGCGCACCGTCGTCTTTTTGGCCTTCGCATCCGGCGTGCTCAGCGCGGGCACGTTGGCAGGTGGTGGCGGCGCAGGCCTGCCGATGATCGAGTCCAGCATCCACACTCCACGATGCACCGGACGATGCCGCGTGCCGTCGGAGGTGAGGCTGAGCACCGCCGCCTGCGTGAGCAGTCCCCCGCGATGATCCTCCGGCTTGAGCGCCACACGCCGCAGTTGGTCACCGCGCACGCCTTCAATGCCGTAGTGCATGGCCAGCCGCTCGTTGATCATGCTCCAGTCGGAGTCGAGAAACTCGCGCAGGCTGCCATTGCGCTTCAGCACATCGCCAAAGAAGCCCAGCGTCTCCGCCACCATGCTCTGCTCCAGGTTCTCGTCGTAATCAGGATACAGCTCCTTGTCCGGCGGGAACATGCCCACCTTGCGCAGTTGCAGCCACTGGCGCGGGAAGCTCTCGGCAAACTCCTGCGCCTTGGGATCGCGCAGCATGCGCTGCACTTCGGCACGCAGCGTTTTGGAGTCGTGCAGCATGCCTTGCTTGGCGAGGTCAAGCAGGCGCTCATCCGGCATCGAGCTCCAGAGGAAGTAGGACAGGCGCGAGGCCAGCTCGTAATCACTCAGCGTCGGCGCAGCCTTCGCAGCACCCCCTTCTTCGAGGTAAAGAAAGCTCTTCGCACACAGCACGGCGATGAGCCCGTTCTTGACCGCCACTTCAAACGAGTCGCCAAGCTCAAGCGACTTCTCCACCGGCTTCATCAACCGCTCGATCTCCTTCGCCTGCACCGGCCTGCGCCAGGCACGCGCGGCAAACTTTGTCAAAATCTCACGCGCGTCCTGGCTCACATAGATCTTCTGATGCGCCTGCGTCGGCCAGGAGTCCACGATGGGCCCGTCCCACTCCACACTGTCCACGATCAGCGTCGGCTGGATCGGCTTGAAGTCATCATCGGTCAGCTTGAGCTGCCATGGCACGCGGCTGCGGGTGTTGGTAAAGGCGTTCGGCGTGCCGCTGTGGCGCGAGCGCCGGCCTTCGGGATTCGGTCCCGGCACGGAGTTGATGATGCGCACGGGATACTTGCCCGCGACGAGATGCACCCGCGCTTCGACAGTGATGGGCTTGTCTTCCGGCGCATCGATGTCCTGCTCGATCAGCGTGGTGTTGATGCTCGACATGTACACCTTCAGGCGCGGCGCACGGCCCCCAGCAGGGCGCAGACCGCTAAGCTTCAGCCGCAGGATGTAATCGCCCGTGGTCTTGATCTCGATGTTCCAGGAGTCCGTGGTGTAGTTCCTCGGCACGATTTCGATGCGCACCTTGTCGGCAATGCCACGTGCCTGATACTCCTCCTTGAAGCCCTTCCAGCGCATGTCAAAGGCCTCCCAGCGGATCACCTCGCGCTTCGGCTCCGGCCGCAAGGAGAGCGCCTCATCCAGAATCGCATCGGCAGCGGACAAATACTTCTCCACATGCGCAGGCGAGAGCGTCAGCACGGAGCCGATGCGCTCAAAGCCTTTCCAATCGGGATCTTCCGGCAGCCCGCTCGGCGCTTTGACATCAAAGTTCACACCCAGCAGATCGCGGATCGTGTTGCCATACTCATCACGCGTCAGTTTGCGAAAGGCCACGCGCTCGCCTGCGGAGGACTGGCGCACGGATTCTGCCTCACGCAGTTGCAGCACGATCCAGTCCGCCACCAGCGAGATCACCTCCGGCTTCGGCCTCGCCTCGTCATCCGGAGGCATGTCGCCGGAGTTGATGCGGCTCATGATCTCCTCCCAGTGGCCCATGATCTTCGGCGATTGCAGATCCACGATGAGATTGTCCACGCGCAGATCTCCTTTCTGCTTTTTGGCACCGTGGCAGTTGTTGCAGTGCTGCTCAAAGAAGGGGCGTACAAGGCCGGTCAGTTCACGCGACTCCGCCCCCAGAGTCACATGGGAGGTCAGAATAGCGCAAAAGGTCAGCGCAGGGATCAGGAAGCGAGTCATCAGTCTGGAGTTCAAACGCTGCCAAACCCGCCTTTATGCGCCGCCCCCGAATGTTCGGGGGAGCCCATGGCAGCAGAACCCGGTGGCAGTGCCGCGCCCGCCTCGCTACGCTTCGCCCATCGTGCGGCATCTCCTCCATCCATGCTTTGGCGTCCTCCTGCTGTGGGGCGGGACGGCCTGTGGCGAGGTGACGGCATGGATCCCCGAAGTGCGGGCGTTAGAAGTAGACCGCGCCGCTTTGCAGCAAAAGCTCAGCGCCATGCCTGCCGCACCCGAGGTGCAACTCACTCAGCGCCTCGGCTGGCACAGCCTCTACTCCACCTCTCCCGACAAGGCTGAATGGGTGGAGCTAAATCTCGGGCAGGCGCAGCAGATTGACTCCGTGGTGCTCATCGCCCCGCCGCCCAATGGTGCCACCGTGGGCAAAGGCTATGGCTTTCCCATCCGCTTTTACGTCGAGCTGCTGGACGAGGGTGAGGACAATGAGCGCACCGTCATCGCCGATTACACCGGCGCGGATTTTCCCAATCCAGGACTGCTCCCCGTGGTGATCCCCGCAGGCGGACGCATGGCGCAAAAGGTGCGCATCACCGCGACACGCCTCTGCACCACTGGCGAGCGCAGTTTCTGCGCCTTCGGCGAAGTGATGCTGCTGCATGGAAAACAAAACCTCGGCGCACGACTGGAGGCTATCGGCCCCAATTCCGTGCGTGCCAGCAGCAGCCAGGGCACCCGCCCCGACTGGGGCCGCATCAATCTCGTGGACGGCCACAGCGTGCTCGGCCCGCCGCTCGGCACGCGCCGCAGTCCCACGCTCGGCTTTCGCAGCGTGCCCACCAGCGAAGGCCGCCCATATAACAACCCATGGGTCGAGCTTGATCTCGGCACGGTGCGGCCCATCGACGAAATCCGCTTCTTCCCCGCGCACCCGCCGCAGTTCTCTCACAGCCACGGCTACGGTTTTCCAGTGCGCTATCAGATCGAGCTGCGGGAGGAGGACAATGACGAGCCCCGCCTCCTTCCCGCGCCACAGTCCGGCAGTTACAATGCCCTGCCGGGAGACAACGTGGTCACCCTCGTCGGTGCCCATCGCGCTCGCTTTGTGCGTCTGCAGGTTCTCGATCCGCATGTGAGCAATGGCTCCGTCGTGCTCGCCATGGCGGAGATGCAGATCTGGTCCGAAGGCAAAAACATCGCCATAGGCTGCGATGTGAATTCGCCCAATTCCACGGAGCAGGATGGCTGGTCGCGCACCGCCCTGGTGGACGCCTTTGCCAGCGGTGCAGACATCGTGGACTGGCCCGGCTGGCTGACGGCGCTCTCTCAGCGGCGTGAGGCGGAGCACCAGCTCGGTGTGATCACGAAGAAGCGGGAGGCCCTCACGCAGCAATGGCAAAAGAACGCCCTGTGGCTGCTCATCGGCGTGGCCGTCGCAGGCGTCATTGTGTTGCTCCTGTGGCTGCAGCGTCAGCGGCGCATTCGGCGCGGAGAGCTCGAACGCCTGCGCGAGCGCATAGCCCAGGATCTGCATGACGAGATCGGCAGCAGCCTCGGCAGCATCGCGCTCATCGCGCAGGACATCCTGGCCGAGGGCATGCAGAGCGGTCAGGCACGCGAAGATTTGACCGAGATCCGGGAGATCGCCGCTGAAACCGTGGACGCCATGCGCGACATCACCCGCCTCATGCAGAGCGAGCGCTACGGCACCGACGACCTCCCCACGCTCCTGCGCGAAACCGCCGACCGCATGCTGCGCGGCATCACGCACACCCTCGATCTCGACGACCACGCCCAGACCCGCCGCCTCTCGGTGGATCGCCAGCGCGATCTCATGCTGATGTTCAAAGAGGCGCTGCACAACATCACCCGCCACGCCGCCGCCACGGAGGTGCACATCACGCTCAAGCAAACGCACAACGACATCATCCTCACCCTCCGCGACAACGGCCACGGCTTCGACACCACCGCCAAACACACCGGCATGGGCCTCACCAATCTGCACCGCCGTGCCGCCAAGCATCAAGGCAGTGCGGACATCACCTCATCGCCCCAAGGCACCGTTTTAACTCTCACCCTGCCGCTGCATGCCTGACCCCATCCACCTCTGGATCATCGAAGATCACAAGATCTATGGCGAGCGCCTCGCCCGCGCCTTGAACCGCATCGACGGCATCGCCTGCACACAGCGCTTCACCGCGTGTGAAGATGCCTTTGCCGCACTGGGCACGGAGCCCGCGCCGCAGGTGCTCCTGCTGGATGTCGGCCTGCCCGGCATGAATGGCATCGAAGGCATCACACGCCTGCGCCAGCTTGCCCCCGGCACCGCCATCGTGATCCTCACCGTGTTTGAAGAGGATGACAAAATCTTCCGCGCCATCTGCGCCGGTGCCGCTGGCTATCTTTTAAAAACATCCAACACCGAGGACATCGCCGCTGCCATCCGCAGCGCAGCCGCAGGGGGTTCCCCCATCAATCCCCACATCGCACGCCGCGTGCTGGAGATGTTTTCCAAGGCCAACGTGCCGCAGAAAGACTACGGCCTCACCCGGCGCGAGCAGGACATCTTGAAGCTTCTCGTCAGCGGCAGTACCATCAAGGACGCCGCCGCCCAGCTCGGCATCGGCTACTACACGGCGGACGAGTACATCCGCAGCGTATATGTGAAGCTGCAAGTGCGCAGCCGTGGCAGCGCGATTGCGAAGGCGGTGAAGGAGGGGCTGGTGTAGCAAGCGCAGAGCGGCTGTCAGGAGAGGGATCATCTTGATCCCTCCCCGCTCCGCCATCACCCAGCCCTCCCAAACCGGCGATCAGGATGATCTTCCTCCTCCTGCTGCAGTGTGACAGGCCTACTTCAAATACGGCCCCACCACTTCCTTCCAGATCACATATCCCTTGGCATTCATGTGCAGCTGATCGCTCACAAAGATGTCCGACTTCGGCTTGCCATCGGGCCCGAGCATGTGCGGATACACATTGATGAACTGCAGCCGCTTGTCGGTCTTCGTGTACTCCTCCACCAGACGACTGGCCTCCTGCATCTGCGCCACCATGCTCCAGCGTTTCGGATTGGGCGCATTCGAAATGTAGCTGATGCGGCACTCCGGCAGCGCCGCCCACACCTTGGCCACGAAGGCTTTGAAATCCGCCAGCACACGCTGCGGCGTTTTACCAGCGGCGATGTCATTGCTGCCGGCATACATCACCACCAGCTTCGGCTTGTACTGGATCACGGTCAGGTGCGCGTAGTTGAATGAATCAAACACCTCGGAGCCGCCAAAACCGCGATTCATCACCGGCAGTCCCGGAAAATCCTCCGACAGCGTCTTCCACTTCACAATGCTGGAGCTGCCGGTGAACACGATGGGATTCTCCGGCGGTGCCTTTTCCGCATCCTTCTTCGCAAAGGCCCGGATGTCCTTCTGCCAGCGAATCGCCGATGTCACCACATCATACCCGGCCTCGCTAAAGTGAAGCTTGTCCTCCACGTAAAGCTCAGACCTCGGCTTGCCATCCGCACCCAGCAGCAGCGAAAACACATCAATAAATTCAATCCCCTGCTTCGCGCAGGAGGCTGCAATGAGCGCATTGGCCTGCCTGACCTTCGCCACTTCATCCCACCGTGCGGGAGAAGCCGGGATCGAGATAAAGGAGATCCCTGTTTTCGGCAGTGCCGCGCGCACCTTCGTCACAAAATTCTCGAACGAAGCCAGAACATCCTGAGGTTCGAGACCTGCATGCAAATCATTGCCACCGGCGTTGAGGTAAATCTGCTTCGGCTGGTATTTGATGACGCAGCGTTCGGCGAAATGCACCACATCGCTGATCTGCGAACCACCAAAGCCACGATTGAGCACCGGCGTTTTCTTGAACCTCTCCGGCAGCGACTGCCAGCGGCGGATGTTCGATGCGCCGACAAACACCGTAACATCCTTCGGCGGGGCCTTGGCCGCATCCTCCGCCTCAAAAGCCTGGATGGCCTTTTCAAAGCGCCCCGGGTCCGCTGGCTTGAGGGCAAACGCCCAAGGGGTGAGCAGCAGCAAAAAAAGGACGGGGAAATGGCGATAAATCATGGCGGCATGGCAAACGTTGTGCGTTGTGAGCGTCATGCAACCTTTGCTAACAAGCTTGAAACGCAAATTTGCCCGGAAGCCCGCGCCCTCCACCCCTTCGCGGGTGGTCGCCCCCGCATCCCCCCTTCCAGTTTCATTTGAGATCAGCGGCGGGCCGCTGGTGCCAGGCGTCTCCCTGCTGCGCGAAGGCACCTGCTTCGTGGTCCACTCCCGCCATGCCACTGCCATGGACCTCTGCCTCTACGATCCCAAGGACGCCACCCGCGAGACCGCCCGCGTGCGCATGCAGCGCACCGAGTGCGATCTCTGGCACGTGACCGTGCGCGGCGTCAAAGCAGGCACCCTGTACGGCTACCGTGCCCACGGCCCCTGGTTGCCGAAAAACGCCATGCGCTTCAATGCCAAAAAGCTCATGCTGGACCCCTACGCCCGCGCCATCCACGGCAGGCCGGATGAGGCAGAGCACATGCGCACCCTGCCAGACCCACGGCACGAGCTGGGGCGCATCGACAATGGAGCCCAGGCCCTGAAATGCGTGGTGATCGATGAATCCTTCGACTGGACTGGCGACGCCAGACCCCGCATCCCGTGGCAGGACACGGTGATCTGCGAACTGCATGTGAAGGGCTTTACCCAGACGCATCCGGATGTGCCTGCCAGACTGCGCGGCACCTACGCCGGCCTCGCGCATCCCGCCGTCACCTCCTACCTGCGGGATCTCGGCATCACCAGCGTGCAGCTTCTGCCGGTGCATCAGCATCTGGACGACGGCTTTCTGCTCGGGCGCAATCTGACCAACTACTGGGGCTACAACACCATCGGCTTCTTCGCCCCGCACAACACCTATGCCTCCGCCACCGATCCGCAGGAGCAGGTGCGTGAGTTCAAGGCCATGGTCAAGGCCCTGCACGCCGCCGGCATCGAGGTCATCCTGGATGTCGTTTACAATCACACCGCCGAAGGCAACGAATACGGCCCCTCATTGATGTTTCGCGGGCTCGATGATCACAGCTACTACCGGCATCAGTTTGGCGAAAACGGCGCGGACTACGTCAACGTCACCGGCTGTGGCAATTCGGTCGATTCCGCCAGCCAGCCAGCCCTGCGCCTCATCCTGGACAGCCTGCGCTACTGGGTCACCGAAATGCACGTGGACGGCTTCCGTTTTGATCTGGCCGTGACCGTGGCCCGTGATGAAAAGGACGGCTTCAACCGCCAGTCCCCCTTCCTCAGCGCCATCGCCCAGGACCCCGTGCTCTCGCAGGTCAAGCTCATCGCCGAAGCCTGGGACATCTCGCGCATGGACAGCTACCAGGTGGGAAATTTCCCCGAGCCCTGGCGCGAGCTGAACGGCAAATACCGCGACACCGTGCGCAGTTGGTGGCGCGGAGACTCCGGCGCCACCGCCGAATTCGCCAAGCGTTTCTGCGGCAGCCAGGACGTCTTCGGCTGGAACCAGCGCCCGCCTCTGGCCAGCATCAATTTCCTCACCTCGCATGATGGCTTCACGCTGCAAGACCTGGTCAGCTACGCGGAAAAGCACAACGAAGCCAACAACGAGGACAACCGCGACGGCGACAGCAACAACCACAGCACCAACTGCGGCGTGGAAGGCCCCACCACAGATCCCCTGGTGCTGCAGATGCGCGCACGCCTGCGCCGTGGCCTCATCGCCACCATGATGTGCTCCCTCGGCGTCCCCTTTCTCACCGCCGGTGATGAACGCGGCCGTACCCAGCGCGGCAACAACAACGCCTACTGCCAGGACAGCGACATCAGCTGGCTCGACTGGCACGACTGCGACGAAGAAATGCTCGCCTTCACCCGGCAGATGACCGGCTTCCGCCGCAGCCATGAGCTGTTTCGGCGCAGCAGCTATTTCGATGGCAAGCTCAATCCCGCCACCGGCCTGCGCGATGTCATCTGGCTCGAAAGCGATGGCACCCTGCTGCACCATGAGGAATGGCATCAGGACACCCGCCGCTGTTTTGGCGCACTCCTTGGCCCCGCCAGCGAATCGTCCACACCGCTGCTGCTGCTCTTCAGCAACAGCGCAGAGCCGCAGCCCTTCGTCCTTCCGGGCGATGCAGCAGCCCGCTGGTCCCTCGTGTTCGACACGGCGCTCAGCCCGTCCTTCCCCGCCAGCCCCTCGGCCAGCCTCGCAGGTGCCCAGACCTACTCACTGCAAGGCCAGTGCGTCGTCTGCCTGAAACTGACCGCCGGAGACCGGGAAACCCTGGAGCCGAAGGCTTGAGGCCGGCCGCAAAATATTCTCGACCAAGGCCAGCGCCCCCACAGGAGAGGGATCATCCTGATCCCTCCACGCGCTGACGCAAGCGGAAGCGTCAGCGAGAATCACGGCAAGCCCCGTCCTGTCAACGCGGGGCGGGATGACGTGAACGGAGCGTGAGGGACCAAGATGGTCCCACTCCTTCCAAACCACCCAGCGCCTGCATACCCCCGAAGGACAGGCGTCCCCGCCTGTCAACGGATCGAGGCGTCCCGCCTCTGACTCCCCACCCAGCGCCCCCACAGGAGAGGGATCATCCTGATCCCTCCACGCGCCGCGTTCACCCACCACTCTTCCCAACCAGGGACCAAGAGAATCCAGTTTCCCTCCTAAATATCCCGACCTCAAGTTTGCCGAATCGTTTTATGGTGTTTATAGTTTACTAGAATGCCTGAAATCCGCCTCGCCCTGCCAGCCCCCCTTCGTGCTTTTTTCGCACGCGGGGCCGGATCGGCCATGGTCTCGGGCTTCCTGCTGGTCGCGGTGCTCACAATGGTGGGCAAGATCGTCGCCTTTGCCAAGGACGCCCTCGTGGCCAACAAGCTCGGCACTGCCAGCGAGCTGGACGCCTTCATGCTCGTGTTCGGCTTTTACACCTTCATCAGCTCGGTGCTCGGGGGCGGCATCCCCGAATCCTTCGTGCCCGCCTACGCCGAGCTGCGCGAGCGCCGGGGTCTGCGCCGCGCCTTCCGCCTTGCGATTCAGAGCGTCGCATCGCATTTCGCTGCGCTGCTGATCTGTGGTGGCCTGCTGGCTCTGGCGGCTCCGTGGGTGGTCGCATGGGCTACGAAGGGCTTTGATCCTGCCAAGCAGGTGCTCGCCGTCAGCCTGCTGCGCGGTTTGCTGCCCTTCCTGCTCTGCTTTGGCGTGGCCCAGCACCTGGGCGCATGGCTGCGTGCCGGGAAAACCTTTCTGCTGGCCGCCTCCGCACCGATGCTCGTCCCCCTCGGCATCGTCATCGCCTTGCTGATCTCTGGAAGCCAGGTCAATGCCTGGACGCTGGTGCATGGTACGGTCTGGGGCGCAGTGGCGCATCTCGCGGTGCTGCTGGTCGCCATCATCCGCCGCCTGCCACGCAGGCTGAGCTGGTGGCGCTGTACTCTGCGCCATCGGGAGCCCGGACTGCGCGTGGTGCTGCGCAATGCCGCGCCCTTCCTCATCGGCGGCGTCGCCTTTGGCAGTGCGGTGGTGGTGGATCAAACCATGGCGGCCTGGCTCACCGCCGGCTCCGTCGCCGTGCTGGGCTATTCGGAAAAAGTCTGCGCCATCGTGCTCGCCGTCACCGCCGGACCCGCCTCGGACGTGCTCTTCCCCCACTTCGCCGAACTCGTCGCCCGCCGTGATTGGAACGGCCTGCGCAAGCGGCTCTTCACCAGCGCCGGGATCATCGGCAGCGCCGCGCTGCCCATGACACTGGCCATGTGCTTCCTGGCCCCATGGATCGTCCGCATCCTGTTTGAACGCGGCGCCTTCGGGCCGCAGGACACCCAGCGCGTGGCTGAAGTGCTGCGCTACGCGGCCTTCCAGATTCCCTTCTACATTCTCGGCACCGTGGCCGCACGCATCGTCATCTCCCTGCAGGCCTCGCGCTACATGCTCACCATCGCCTTCAGCGCTCTCTTTCTCAATGCTTCGCTCAACTGGCTCTTCATGCGCCACCTCGGGGCTGCGGGAATCGCGCTTTCCACCACCATCGTGCACTGCATCTGCGCCTTCGCCACCTGCGCCACCTGCCTGCTGGTGATCCGCCGAAAGGAGGCCGCATGAACGCCGCGCCCGCCGCCCCCATGCTGCCGGCATACATGCAGATCGCCGCGAAACGCCGCGAGCGACTGGTGAAGTTCCTCCTCCTGGCCGCGCTCGCCCTGCTGGTGCCTGCCATGACCAAGGCCCTCTACTGGGCAGACGGGGCAGGCGTCATCCCCTTCAAACCGCGCGACTACACCCTGCTCACGCTCGCCGCCGCCGGGACGATGTCACTGCTCAACAAGCCCAGCATCTGCCCGCCCGCGTTTTTCATGCTGATCGTGCCGCTGCTCCGCGTGCTGGATGCCGCCTTTCTGCAGCGCTTCACCATCACCGCTCTGGGGGATCACAGCATCGTGGTGATGTCCCTCCTCTCCAATTTCCTCGTGACCTTCACCACCGTGCTGCTGCTTTCCACAGAACCGTGGCGGCGCGTGGCCCTGTGGGCGGGCGTCTGCACGGCGCTGCTCTCCGCCGGATGTGTGTACTACGAATGGATGGGCTTCCGCGCCTTCACGCGCATCCCAGGCCGCATGGCTGGTTTTCCCGACGATCCCAATGACCCGCCGATCATCATCACCCTGATGCTCTCGGTCATCCTCACGCTAAATCCCCGTTTCTGGTGGAACGTCGCGCTTATCGGCTTTGTCTCGCCAGCCATCGCCCTCACGCTCAGCCGCAGCGGCATGGCCGTGTACTCCTGCCTGATGCTCTGCTACATCATTGGAAACCTGCGCAAGCATTTCATGGGCATGCTGCTCATCGTGGTCATCAGCGTTCCTCTCGCCATCGGCGGCGTGGCCATTCTGGCCCAGTCGTCCTCCAAGGTCGGCATTGTGACCAACAAGGACACGACGGACCGTCTCAAGGCCATCTACGAACTCGACTTCGAGCGCATCAAATCTCCCGAACGCGGCAAGGATCTCCAGGACGGCTGGGAGGCCGCTGGCAAAAGACCGCTCTGGGGTCATGGCACCGGTGCGGGCACCAGCGTGTGGAAGCCGCACAATCAAATCGTCTCCCTCTGGATCGACATCGGCATCCCCGGCGTGCTGCTCTACATCGGCAGCCTGCTGCTGATGACCTTCCGCTGTTTCTTGGTCAAGATGCGTGGCATTTACTGCCTGGTGCCTCTGTGGCTGTTCATCCCCTGCAGCCAGATCCTGGTGGAATCCCCGCACTACTGGTTCGCCGCCGCCGTCTGCTGCAATCTGGTCTACACCGGCCGCTTCCGCCTCGTGCTCAGAGCACCTGCCAGCTCCCCGTCGGCTCCCCATTCGCCGCTGCCACAGCCATGAAGATCGCCTTCATCATCCGCGATCTCGGCCACGGCGGCGCCCAGCGCCAGCTCGTGCTGCTCGCCATCGGACTCGTCAAGGAAGGCCATGAGGTCAGCGTGCTGCATTTCTATGAGGGCCCCTTCCGTGCTGAGCTCGAATCCGGTGGCGTGAAGACGATCTGCGTTGGCAAAAAAAGCCGCTGGGATCTCGCGGGCTTTTTCCTCCGCCTCGTCAAAGCAGCACGCAGCCTCCGCCCCGAGGTGCTCCATGGTTACCTCGCAGAATCCAATCTCATGGCGCTGTTCTTGAAGCCCTTCTGCGGCTTCCCGCGCGTCGTCTGGGGCGTGCGCGACTCCCAGACTGACGCGCATCTCTGGGGCCTCCTAGGCAGGCTCAGCTTCCGCCTGAACTGCCTCCTCGCCCGCTTCGCCGATGTCATCATCTGCAATTCGCAGGCCGGGCGCGACTACTACGCCGCCCGGGGTTATCCGCTGCAAAAGATGCACGTCATACCCAACGGCATCGACACCGAACGCTTCCAGCCGCAGCCGCGCACTCCGAACAAGGAGCTCACCTTCGGACTCGTCGGTCGCATGAATCCGATGAAGGACCACGCCACCTTTCTCCATGCGGCCGCACTCGATCCGCATGCCAGGTTCCTCATCGTCGGCTCGGGGGATGCCGCCTACGAGCAGCAGATGCGCAACCTCGCCACCCGCCTCGGACTCACCAACCGTCTGACCTGGATGCCTGCGCAGAATAACATGCCCGCCGTCTATGCGAAGTTCGACTGCCTCGTAAACTCCAGCGCCTTTGGCGAAGGCTTCTCCAACGTCATTGGCGAAGCCATGGCCTGCGGCGTGCCCTGCATCGCCAGCAACGTGGGAGACAGCGCCTGGATCATCGGCGACAAAACGCAGGTCTTCCCCGTGGGAGATCACGCCGCGCTTGCCCAGTGCATGCTCTCCTTCCACCCGCACAACCCTCGCCAGCGCATCGTGGATGAATTCAGCGTCGCGAAGCTCATCGAACGCACCAGCCGCCTGCTTTCCAAGAAAGTGCTCTGGCTCACCACCGGCCTCGGCAGCGGCGGCGCGGAGATGATGCTGGTGCAGCTCATTCGCGGCCTGCCGCAGTTTCAGCATGTCGTCATCTCCCTCACCGCAGGCGGCAAACACGCCACCGCTTTGCGCGAAGCTGGCATCGAGGTTCACAGCCTGGACATGCCCGCTGGCAAGCCCACGCTGAGTTCCCTCTGGCGCTTGTTCAAACGGGTCCGGCAGACCCGCGCAGATGTGCTCATGGGCTGGATGTACCATGGCTGCTTCGCCGCCGTGCTCGCACGCTGCATGCGTTTCAAGCGCGTCCCCATCATCTGGAACGTGCGCCAGAGCCTCTACGATCTGAAGCACGAAAAGCGCGGCTCCGCGTTCGTCATCCGTGCTCTCGCCAAACTGTCCTGGCTGCCGCAGTGCATCACCTACAACACGCAGACAGGTGCGCGTCAGCATGAGGCCATCGGCTTCCGCGCCAGCAAAACGCAGCTCATTCCGAACGGCTTTGATCTCGCCAAATGGCAGCCCGGCAAGCCCGTCCCCGGACGCATCGGTCGCTTTGGCCGCAATGCTCCCATGAAGGACTACGCCACCTTCATCGCCGCAGCGAAACTCATCAGCCAGCAGCGGCCAGACACTCAGTTCATCATCGTCGGTGCAGACACCGAAACACTCGATGTACCTCCAAGCATCCAGCTCCTCGGCGAGCGCCACGATCTGCCCGAACTCACCGCCTCGCTCAATATCGCCGTGTCATCATCCGCCTTTGGCGAAGGCTTCCCCAACGTCGTCGGCGAAGCCATGGCCTGCGCCGTCCCAGTTGTCGCCACCGACATCGGCGACACCCGCTGGGTCACGGGAGATTCCGGCCACCTCGTGCCGCCGTGCGATCCCGCCGCACTTGCGAAAGCCTGCATCGAAATGCTTGATTCTGGTATCATGCAGGATCACGCCGCCCGCACCCGCATTGAGCAGCAGTTCTCCATCGAAAGCGTCCTGCAAAAATTCGCCGCCTTGTTGCACGCATCTCACGAATCCGCCGCAGCTCCCGTAGCCCCGGTGCCGCATCCTCACGCCACTCCCCTTCCCCATTCCTGACCCATGTGCGGCATCGCAGGCTTCTTCAATCCCCCCTCAGCGTGCCCCGGGCACGAGATGACCTCCATCGTCACCGCGATGACGGACGCCATCATCCTGCGCGGCCCCGATGACGCCGGCGCCTGGGTCGATTCATCCAGCGGCATCGCCTTGGGCCATCGCCGACTTTCCATTCTCGATCTCTCACCACTCGGCCACCAGCCGATGAACAGCGCGGATGGCCGTTTCGTCATCGTGTTCAATGGTGAAATCTACAACTTCCAGGATCTGCGTACCGAACTCGAACCCCTCGGCCACACCTGGCGCGGCCACTCCGACACCGAAGTCATGCTGGCCGCCTTCCGCCAGTGGGGTGTCATCGCAGCCACCCAACGCTTCAACGGCATGTTTGCCTTTGCCGTGTGGGACAAGCAGGAACGCATGCTGCATCTCGCCCGCGATCGCATGGGCGAAAAGCCCCTCTACTACGGCTGGATCGGCGAAACCTTCGTCTTCGCCTCCGAACTCAAAGCCATCCAGCGCTTCCCCGGTTTCAACGCCGCCGTGGATCGTGAAGCCCTCACCTCACTGCTGCGCTTCAATTACATACCAGATCCACTCTGCATCTATCAAGGTTTCAAAAAGCTGCCACCCGCCGCCATGCTGAGCTTCAAAGCTCCCTCCGACCGCCCGCAACCCGGCTACTACTGGAGCCTGCCGCACGTCGTGGAACGCGGCCTCGACCATCCCTTCAAGGGCACCGAAGCCGAAGCCATCGACACCTTTGAGTCCATGCTCAAAAAAGCCGTCGGCATGCGCATGATCTCCGATGTGCCGCTCGGTGCATTCCTCAGCGGCGGCATCGACTCCTCCCTCATCGTGGCGATGATGCAGAAGCAGAGCGCCCGCCCCGTGCGCACCTTCACGATCGGTTTCCACGAAAAGCAGTACAACGAGGCGGAGATCGCCAAGAGCGTGGCGAAGCACCTCGGCACGGAGCACACCGAAATGTACGTCACCGGCGAAGACGCCCTGAATGTCATCCCCCAGTTGCCCGCACTCTACGACGAACCCTTTGCCGACTACTCGCAGATCCCCACGCACCTCGTCTGCAAGATGGCGAAGCAGCACGTCACCGTGGCCCTCAGCGGTGATGCAGGCGATGAACTCTTCGGCGGCTACGAACGCTACGCCATGGGCCGCAGCCTCCACAGCAAGTTCGCCTGGATGCCCCCCGCCATGAAGAAGGCAGCCGCAGCCGCGCTCACCGTCATGCCCGCAAGCGTGATGAACAGCCTCGGCTCCAAGCTCCTGTCCAAGAGCAAACGCCACATTCCTGTCGGCGACAAGCTGCACAAGCTTGCCGAAGTCGTCGCGGCTCCCGGCATGGAGTCTCTTTATCTCACACTCATGTCCTACTGGAAAAAGCCCACGGACATCGTCATCGACGGCAAAGATCCCGTCACCGCCATCACCAATCCCAAGGCGTGGCCGCGTGTGAGCGACTTCACCCACCGCATGATGTATCTCGACATGGAGACCTACCTTCCCGGCGACATCCTCACGAAGGTGGACCGCGCCGCCATGGGCGTCAGTCTCGAAGGCCGCATCCCGCTGCTCGACACCAACCTCATCGAGTTCGCCTGGACCATCCCGTATTCCATGAAAGTGCGCGATGGCAAAGGCAAATGGCTCATGCGCGAAACGCTCTACCGCCACGTGCCCAAGTCCCTGATCGACCGCCCCAAACAGGGCTTTGGCATCCCCCTGGAAATCTGGCTGCGCGGCCCCCTGCGCGATTGGGCCGAGGATCTCCTCAGCGAATCCCGCCTCAAACGTGAAGGCTTCTTCCACCCCGCCCCCATCCGCCAAAAGTGGCAGGAACACCTCAGCGGCACCCGCAACTGGCACTTCTACCTCTGGGACATCCTCATGTTCCAGGCCTGGCAGCAGGCCCAAAAGGAGCGCGGACTTTAGTCCGCAGCAGGTCGTCTGCATACGGCGCAAGTAACATCACAAATCATCTCGCCAACACACTGGCCTCTGTGTCGCGCAGGTGAAAGCCCATGGTCAGTTCGAGAAGCTTCGCGTCCCCCTCACGTAAACCTCTTCATCCTCTCCCGCACCCAGCGCATCGACGGCCTCTCGATACAGACCGAGATCACCCACGCCAGAGCCACCATCGCAGCCACCGTCACGCCCAGACGCAACCACGCCGAGTCCACCACACCACCCAGCGCATTCAGCAGCACCAACCCGATGTTCTGATGAATGAGATACAGCGGGTACGAAATCGCCCCCAGAAACACCAGCGGTTTCGCATTGAGAAAAGGCAGCCATCCCGTCGTCGCCAGATGCAGTAGCAGCCCAAAGCCAACGACAAAAACAAAGTGCAGCGGAAACGCAGCCTTCCACCACGCCACCGCCGCGCACGCCACAAGAACCAGCGTGTGCCCCAAGCTCCACGCCCGCCGACGATGCGCGTCATACAAGATCATTCCCACACCAAACAGATGAATGTAGTCGAGACTGGTCACCGCCTTGATCTTCCCCGTCAGTCGGTAAACCAATGACTCCGGCTGCCCATAAGTGAGCAAACCGTGCGCCGCAGCCGCCGCACCCAGCCACAGCAGCAGCACCGGCACTGTCAGCTTCTTGAACGCCCCCAGCCGATGCAGCATGAGCATGGCCACATAAAACAAGATCTCGAATTCCAGCGACCAGTACGCACCATCAATCATCTGCGCACGCGCAAAGCGCGGCAGCATCGTGATGTTCCAAAGCGCATCACGCGGCGAGACTCCCATCCCCGACAGACCATAGTTGGCAGTGACCAGCAGCGTGATGAGCGCACATGCCCAGAACGTCGGATACAACCGCGAAAATCGCCCCACCGCGAAGTGCATCGCCGACCTCGCACGATCCAATGTCATGAAAATGACGAAGCCGCTGATCATGAAAAACAGATCCACCCCCGTGCCGCCATACGGAAACTCAAAGGGCGGGTCATACAGATGAAACGTCCAGTTCTTCGCTATGCCACTGGTGAAATGAAACAAGATGACCGCCATGGCCGCGATGCCGCGCAAAGCATCCAGTTCAGCAATTCGCAGCGTGGGATTGATCGACTTCATGGCAGGGCGGCAGGCAGTTTGAGCACAGGCGTAAGCTCACGAGCCAGCACGACATAACCCGCCTTGGAAAGATGCAGATGATCCTCCTGATAAAGCTGCAGCCGCTGATTGCCGTCCGTTTCCAAAAATGCGGGTGAGAAATCGAAAAACTCCACCTTCTTCTGCCCATCGAGCTTTTTGAGCCGCCCATTGATCTCGGCAATCCACGGACGAATCGGCGATGCCGCCTCATACACCGGTAGCAACCCGAGCAGCACGATGCGCGTCGTCGGGTGCCGCGTGTGAATGCGCTCCACAATGGCTTCGATGCCACGTGTGGTATCCGCAGCGCTGAAATGCCGCCAGAAGTTGTTGATGCCAATCATGAGCACCACAGTCTCAGGCGAGGGCCCGTCCAGTATGCCATGCTCAATGCGCCACAGCACATGCTGCGGCCCCTCGCCCCCGATGCCAAAGTTCAGCGCCTGCGCAGGTGCGATGCGCCTCTGCCAGATCTCCTTGTCCCAGCTCTCCGTGAGCGAATCCCCAATGAAAATGAGTTTCGCCTGCGCCCGCTTCATCGTCTCCGCCTGCTCCCTCACCACTCCGGCCCAATACGCCGTGTCATCCCGCATCGCAGCTTCCCACGGCACCTCCGCCGCATGCCCCCACGTAGCCGCAAGGCAGAACAGACCAAGAAAACGTCGGAACATTGACATGAAAGCCGAAAAGCTAAGCCCCTGCGCCCACGAGATCAAGCTTCGCGCCTAGGCTTGCCAAAGTACTTACGAGCTTTAGCTCGTTCTGGAGCCCTGCGCGCCACCCAGAACGAGCCAAAGCTCGGCACTACTTTGCCAGAAACCCCTCATACTCACGCACCACCGCCCCGAAACACGCTTCCTGGCTGAACCTCGTCTCCGCAATCTCCCGGTGATTCGAAACCCTCCCCATCTCACAATCCATCGCCCATTGCCCGATCACTTCCGCAAATCCATCCACGTCCTCCCTGCCCGCCGACCAGCAATGCGACAGCCCCATCTCCGTGAAATCGTTGTTCCCCGGCACCTGGCTCAAAATCACCGGCAGGTCACAGGCCAGCGCCTCCAGCACGGCAAAGGACAGCCCCTCGTAGCGTGACGTCAGGATCATCCCATCCAGCGCCTGATAAAACGACAACGGCTCCGACAAGTAAGTCTGGCGCACAATCCGCGAACGAATGCCCAGTTGATCCGCCAGCGCCGCGCACTCCGCTGAAAGCTCGCCATCCCCCAGATGATACAGCCACAGCTCGGGCCTTTGTTGGCAGGCTTTGGCAAAGGAGTAATACAGCGTCAGCGGATCTTTCTGAAACGCCAGCCGCCCCACCGATCCCAGCAGGATGGCATCTTCTGGCACTCCGAGAGTGGCACGAATCTCCTTCCGCCTCGCTGCATCCGCAGGCCGAAATCGCTTACAGTCCACCGGGTTCGCAATCAACCGCAGCCGCACCTGCGGAATCTTCAAAGTGTTCCGCGCAAACGCCCGCTCTCCCTCAGACAGGTTGATCGTCGTGCCCACACGCCCGAGCACCGTCTCCACCACATTGAACACCACCGACTTCATCCCGCCCTTGCCAGACAGCCCGTAATACGCATGCGGTGTGTAGAAAACCGGCTGCCTCACCCCCATCCACACCAGCACCCGCGCCAGCGCCCCCGCCTTGGAACTGTGCGCATGGATCACATCCGGCCGCGCCTCCGCCACCAGCCTGCGCAGATTCAGCAGCGCCCTCACATCCCCCGGGCCGGGCGCATTGCTCACCGCGAGATTCACCGTCTTGCCACCCGCTGCGGAAACCTTCGCCACCAGCTGCGTCAGCCGATCAGAGCCACGCACATCCGAATACGCCAGATGAACGCGATGACCACGCTCAATCAAAAACGACGCCAGTGCCTCAACGTGCCGGAACACGCCATCCACTCCGGGTTCAGTGACTAATAGGATTTGCATCGAAGAAAGCCACTCTAGCACGACTCAGCGCCCGCACGAAAGCAAGGATGCAGTCAAAGTAGCCTTGTTGCTGTGCAACAAGGGACGGCCCCGCCTCGCCCACATCTCACAATACTCCAGGCACTGGTGCCTGCCACGCGCCCACCCCCTCTTCCGCAGGAACAGGGCTACTCTTCCTCCACCTCGGCTTTGCCACCAAGAATAATCCCGCGCTTCGTCGTGGCCACGAAATCCGTAAAAGCCGCCGCCTCAGGCGAAAGCTCTCCACCACGCAACTCCTCCACCGCCTGCGCGTTGTTCAAGCCGCTGCGATAGACCTTCCGAAACGCCTCACGCAGGGAGCGCATCTGCTCACGGGTGAAACCCGCACGCTGCAGCCCCACGATGTTCAAGCCTCGTGCACGCGCCGGATTGCCATCCGCCGTGCAGAAAGGCGGGATGTCCTGCACCACCTTGGCACAGCCGCCGATGATCGAACGCGTGCCGATGCGGCAAAACTGATGCACCGCCGTCAGACCACCGATGATGACATGGTCCTCAACGACCACATGGCCCGCCAGCGTGCCATTATTGGAAAAGATGACGTGATTCCCCACGATGCAGTCATGCGCGATGTGCACGTAGGAGAGAAAATTGTTGTGGCTGCCGATCACCGTCTTGTCCCCGGCGGAGGTGGCGCGGTGCACGGAGCAAAACTCACGGAAGGTGTTGTTGTCCCCCACTTCCAGCCAGGTCGGCTCGGCGCTGTATTTCAAATCCTGCGTCTGCTGGCCGATGGACCCGTAGGCGAAGAACTTGTTGTTCTTCCCGATCTTCGACGGCCCCATCACCGTCACATGGTGCTGCAGCCAGCATCCGTCTCCGAGCTCCACGTCTGCGCCAATGATGCAATACGGACCGATGTGGACATCCGCACCGATCTTGGCGGTCGGATCAATGATGGCAGTCGGGTGAATCGTGGCGGGCATGCGTGAACAATCTAACTTTTAACGATCCACCACGCTGAACATCAACTCAGCCTCGGAAACGACCTGCCCATTCACACTGCAACGGCCAATGCCACTGGCGATGCTGCGCTTGGTTTTGAGGATTTCCGTCTCGATGAGGAGCGTGTCGCCCGGCAGCACCGGCCTGCGCCACTTCACATTGTTGGCGCTCATGAAGTAGCCGATCTTGCCCTGGTTCCCAGGCATGCGCAGCAGCACAATGCTGGCCACCTGCGCCATCGCCTCAAGCTGCAGCACGCCCGGCATGATCGGATGGCCGGGGAAATGCCCTTGGAAATACGGCTCGTTGATCGTGACATTCTTGATGCCCGTGCACTTTGATTCGCCTTCAAAGCCGATGATGCGGTCCACCAGCAGGAAGGGATAGCGGTGCGGCAGGATGTTCATCACCTCGTTGATGTCGAGGACGGCCTCGCCACCCGGGATGTGCACCGGTGCCGGCACCATGCTGCGCATCTGGTTGTACTGCGCCACGATGGCGCGGGCCAGCTCCGTGTTCGGCCCGTGACCCGGACGCACCGCAATGACGTGCCCCTGGATGCGCTTGCCGGAGAGCATCAAGTCTCCCACGATGTCGAGAATCTTATGCCGGACGAACTCGTCCGCAAAGCGCAGCGGCTGCTTCGAGAGCAGCGTGTCTCCACGAATGACGACCGCCGCCTCCAGCGTGCCGCCTTTGATCAGCCCCTTCTCCATCAGTGGGGCGATGTCTTCATAGTACACAAAGGTACGCGCCGCTGCGATCTCCTTCTCGTAGGTCTCCGGATTGATCTCCGTACTGAAATACTGCGTGAAGCGTCCGCCCGGGCCCACATTGGTGCAGGAGATGCGGAACTTCTTGTCAGGCACAATCGTCAGGATCGTGCCGTCGCGCGTCTCCTGGTAGATCGGCTCACGCACTTCGAAAACCTTGCGCGCTTCCTCTTGCTGCTGCAGTCCGGCGGACTTGATCAGCTCCACAAACGGCATCGAGCTGCCATCCGCGATGGGCGGCTCATTCGCATCCATCTCGATGATCGCATTGTCCACCCCCATGCCCGCCAGTGCGGAGATCACGTGCTCCACGGTATGCACATTCACCCCGCCCTCGGCGATGGTCGTGGCACGCTCCACTTTCTGGACTTTTTCGACCAGCGCCGGGATGAAGGGCTTGTCCTCCAGATCGATGCGGCGAAATTTGAAGCCAAAGTTCTCCGGTGCAGGTTGCAGGGTGAGGGTGACTTGTTCGCCGGTATGCAGCGAGGTGCCCGTCATCGAGACGGACTTGGCGAGTGTATGCTGACGATCTGAAGCGGCCATAGGCTGGGAGCGCGTTCGTTAGCGTCGCGCCCCGGCAGGGTCAAAGGGAAATGCAAGGGAGGGGGGCTCCCGTCCTCGGGCTACCCAGCCCCCGCCAGACACGATAGCACGCCGTTCACTAATTCGTCGGCGCAGGCACGGGAGCCCCAAACGGATCCGATCCCATCGTCGGCCCTGCCGGGACTTTTTTTGCCAGCGCCACGATGTAATGCGCCGTGTACTTGATCACCCGTTCCTCGCCAGGCTTGAGCGTCACACGAAACTCGATGGTCCCCGCGTCCGTTTTGGTAAAATCGGCGCTGTTGTCACGGATCTCCCAGTTTGTCCCACGGTAAAGGTGCTCCACCACGCGGATCTCGACCGCCTCGTCCTTCTTGCGGTTGCGCAGCTTGATTTCGAAGGATTCATCGGTCACCCAGCCGGTGGAGCTGTCGCTTTTGAAATTCGTCTGCTTGCGCTCACCGACGAGATCGAAGGCATTGCCGGCATAGAGGCGGAGAGTTTCGTCTCGCGCAGTGTGGTCGATCCTGTCCTCACCGGTGAAGTGCAGACGACCGTCACGATCCTTGCGGTAAAACCGCACCTTGCCCTTGGGCAGCGGCAATCCCAGATGATTGGTCTCGCTGTTTTTGACCTCGCGCATGATCCATACCTTGGGGTTGCTCACCGTGCCATAATCGCTGTTCCCACGGATTCTATCACGATCCCAGCCAGCATTCATCTCCCCGTGAAAGTCGGCACCGTCATAGATGAAGATCCGCTGAGATTTGACCGCTTCAGCCCTGGCAAATTCGACCTGCTTTGTTTCATCATCATGCAGGGTTGCGGGCATTGGAACGCTGTAGAGATGAAACTCATCAAAGGCTTCCTCGGTCACTTTGGCCCTGCGTGCTCCGTAATCAAACATAACATTGCTCCCCCGCATTGGAGTCGCGGCTGCATAGACTGAATTTTCCGCGTCATTGAGCTTTGAAACATCGCCGGCAATGAACTGCAGCCGGGCATCCTTGAATTCCTTGCCGCTGCGGTTCGCTATGGTGATCCAGCCGGTAAAATCCATCACATCACCTGCCTCAGGGGCAACCACATTGTAACTGGCCTCCCAGCTCATCCCGCGCGTGACATAGCAAAGTTCAGCATCCAGCTTCGCGGCTTCCTCGGCAAAAATCCGCCACTCGAGGGTGGGCTTGAGAATCGTGTCATCGGCGAATGCAGTGAAACGTGGTTCACCGGGCAGGGAGAACTGCAGCTTTCCATCCACTTCAATCACCGGCTGTACTGCATTGCCTCCTCGTTCATAGCCACTGCGTATGATTTTGCCCCTCACGGTGCGTTCAGGCTGGTTCGACTCACGCACAGCGAACTCGATTTCCTTGCCTTCATTGAGATGAAGCAGCAGCCCTTGAGAGACAGGATCGGCGCGGTAGTTCTGCTCCACGATGCTGAGCTTCACGCCGGACTTGGGATCCCGTAGAATCACTGAATCCGGCTCCAAATGCGCCGTCGCACTGGCAAAATTCACCTGGTTGATGCCCGGCTGCAAATCGAGCGGCACCACATCCCTCACCACTCCAAAATTTTGATTGTAGATGGTGAGCGATGTTTCCGCATGCCCGTGCCCCATCATCGCAACGAGAATGAATCCAAATAGGTTTTTTTTCATGATTTGTTGAAATCATAACAACAGCACCTAGGCAAATGTCAATCCAAGCCCGATTCAGGTTCCCACCCAGCAAGAGTCCAGCTCGGCACTACTTCTTCCCAATGCACCAAAGGTGCTTGTAGCCCCGGATGAAAAGCTGGCCGTCGCTCACGGCGATGGAGCCAATGATCTTCTCCCCCAGTGAATTCGTGGCCAGCAGCTCAAACTTCGGGCTGGCCTTGAACACAAAACAGTCGCCAATCTGATTCGCTGCGTAGCATTTGCCATCGGCGCTCAGCACCAGCGAAGACCAGTTGTTTCCCTTGAGGCGCTCCTGAAACACCATCGCCCCCGTCTTGAGGTCCCGGCATTCGACGATCCCGCCATCACTCAGGATGTAATGATAGCCGTCATGCACCACCCCGCTGCCGATGCGCTGACTCACCTTCGGCAGGTGCCAGACACGGTTCTTCTCCGTCACATCTCCATCCCCACCGGTCTTCACCGCCAGCGCAGCACCGCCGTAGCCGCTCATGGCGATCATCACCCCATCGGCAAACAACGGCGAATTGTAGACGAGGTCGGTCAGGCCACCCGAAGTCCACAGCTCCTTGCCCGTCTGCGGATCAAAGGCGCAGGCACGCCGGGGGTAGCTCATCAGCAGTTCATACCGTGCGCCCACCTTGCGCAGCAGCGGATCGCTCCACGATCCCAGCCACTTCTTTTCCGCACCTTCGCCGGAGGCCCCGCCCGGCTCCTTGTGCTGCCAGATCGTTTTGCCGGTCTTTTTGTCAAAGCAGTACATCACCGTGTTCTCCCCGGGCCCGAAGTTCAGAAACACCCGGTCTCCCGCCAGCACCGGCGATGTCCCATTGCCCCAGATGTGGTGCTGCTTGCCCAGGTCCGTGCGCTTCCACACTTCCTTGCCATTCATGTCATAGCAAAACACACCCGCCGAAGCAAAAAACACGATCACCCGCTCGCCATCCGTCGCCGGTGAGGCCGAGCAGTATGGATTCGTCCCATGCGTGAGCTCCGGCTCCCGGTAGATCGTCCCCGCATCCCAGAGCTTCTTGCCCGTCTTTTTATCAAAGCACAGCAGCAGCCGCTTTCCCTCTTTCTCAATCGCCTGCGTCACCAGCACCTTGTCCCCCCACACCACCGGCGTCGAATTCCCCCGCTCCGGCAGCTCCACCTTCCACACCACATTCTCCGTCTGGCTCCACTTCTCCGGCAGCTTCGACTCCGCACAAGTCCCATCGCCATTCGCCCCGCGCCACATGGGCCAGTTTTCGGCGTGCAACGTGACGAGCGAACTCAGGGCAAAGATCAGGAGAAAGGAGTGTTTCATGGTGGAAGGGTCGGAAGCGAATAGAACGTAAGCCAGCAGGCATTCATGTCATTCCCATGTACATCGAAGCTAAAAACCGCCGCCGATTACAGGCTTGCGCATGGAGGACAGAGTCTCATAACCTCATCATCAATATGGACCATGCGAACCGAATCCTTCTGCTGGTGGCCAGTGCTGTCGCCTATGCATTTGCCTTCCCACCATATGGCTGGTGGCCGCTGGCGCTTCTTGGCACGGGCGTGCTGGCGGGCCTGCTCCATCATGCACGCCCCGTTCACGGACTCGTCGCAGGTTTTTGGTGGGGCATGCTGGCCTTTGGCACGGGCCTGTCATGGATCTATGAGATCTTCGGCCCGTTCAGCATTCTGCTCTGGGGCCTCCTGGCGGTTTTCCCTGCCCTATTCGGCTGGCTTGTCTGCCTGGCACAACAGCGCGGCGTCAAAGCAGGCTGGCCGCTGGCCTTGTTCACCGCTCTGGCCTGGACGGGGACGGAGTTTTTACGCTGTGAACTCATGCCCCTGAAATTTCCATGGATGAATCTCGGCCTCGCCCTTGAACCATGGCCCATGGCCTCATGGGTGGGCGTGTATGGATTGGGATTTTTGAGTATCCTGACCTTGGCGGCCTTCATTTTTGCTGGCAGAACAGGAGGAACTGCATTCGTCCTGATGCTGATCATCCTGATTGATGCACAGGTCGTTTCGGATCGAATTCATTCTAGCCCTGACGTCACAGTCGCGGCCGTCCAAGCGGAAGGAGCCTCCACCGAGAGCTGCATCGCAATGGCAAATCAGGCTCCTGCAGATACGCAGATCATCGTCTGGCCGGAGAACACAATTCCCATCGATGTTCGGCATGTCGCTAAAAGCGAGCTCGCCAAAGTCCAGGCCTTCGCTTTGCAGCACAAGACTCTGCTCGTCTTCGGCACGCAGACCCGCCTTGAGGGCCCGAAATGGCAGAACACCGCGCTGACCGTCGATGGAGCGAAGGTGCTGGGAGAGCACGGAAAAAATCACACCGTACATTTCTTCAACGATGGCGAGCACGGCAGGACCGCGCTGCCCGTCATCACGCCCCTCGGTAAAATCGGCACGCCGATCTGCTTTGACTGCGACTTCCAGGACGTGGTCCGGAAAATGACTCTCGCAGGCGCGGAGTTCTTTGCCGTGCCCTCCATGGACGCCGCAGGCTGGCCCGAGCGGCAGCACATCCAGCACTCCCAGCTTTTCCGCGTACGCGCCGCCGAAAACCAGCGCAGCATGGTGGTGGCTGCATCCTCCGGCGTCTCGCAGCTCATCGACTCCCGCGGTAAAGCAGTCCGAGAGCTGACATGCTTTAAAACAGGTGTCATCAGCGGTTCTCTTGAACGCCGCACCAATCTGACCTTCTACACACGCACCGGCTGGCTGACCCCATGGCTGGCCTTGGCATTGCTGCTTCTCTGGACCGTCCGGCTGCTGGCATTCTCAAAACCGAAAATGCCGCAGCCAGCCGATGTCAGTCGAGATTAATCCTCACCACCCGCAGCAAGCTGCGCGATGACGTTGATGTCTTCCAGCGTCGTTGTGTCTCCCTTGATCAGTTCACCCGCGGCGATCTGCTTCAGCAGTCGGCGCATGATTTTGCCTGAGCGCGTCTTCGGCAGTGCCGCAGCAAAGCGCACCTCATCCGGCGTGGCCACAGGGCCGATGACCTTGCGGACATGCTTCTTCAGCTCCTCACCCAGCTCGCGGCTGGACTTGATGCCTTCCTTCACGGTCACAAAGCACACGACGCCCTGTCCCTTCATCTCATCAGGGCGGCCCACCACAGCGGCTTCAGCCACGGCAGGGTGGGACACAAGCGCGCTCTCCACTTCGGCGGTGCCGAGGCGATGACCCGCGACGTTGAGCACGTCATCGATGCGGCCGATGATCCAGAAATTGCCCTGCTTGTCACGGCGGGCTCCGTCACCGGCAAAGTACCAGCCTTGGAATTCGCTCCAGTAGGCTTCCTGATAGCGCTTCTTGTCGCCCCAGATGCCACGCAGCATGGAAGGCCACGGCTTGCGGATGACCAGCTTGCCCTGCTCATTGACGCCGACCTCTTTTCCGAGGTCATCGACGATGGCGGCATCCACCCCGAAGAACGGCAGCGTGGCCGTGCCAGGCGTCGTCGGCGTGGCACCCGGAATCGGCGTGATCATGTGACCGCCGGTCTCCGTCTGCCACCAGGTATCGACGATCGGGCATTTGCCGCCGCCGACCTTGTTGTGGTACCACATCCAGGCTTCAGGATTGATCGGCTCACCCACGGTGCCCAGCAGGCGCAGGCTGCTCAGGTCATGCTTCTTCAGCCACTCATCGCCCCACTTCATGAAGGCGCGGATGGCCGTCGGCGCGGTGTAGAACACCGTCACGGCGTATTCTTCGATGATCTTCCAAAAGCGGTCATTCTCAGGCCAGTTCGGCGCACCTTCAAACATCAGCGAGGTGGCACCCAGCGCCAGCGGACCATAGACCATGTAGGTGTGTCCGGTCACCCAGCCGATGTCCGCCGTGCACCAGTACACATCGTCGTCGCGCAGATCGAAGACGTATTTGCAGGTCATCTGCGCATGCAGCAAATAGCCGCCAGTCGTGTGCAGAATGCCCTTCGGCTTGCCGGTGCTGCCGCTGGTGTAAAGAATGAACAGAGGAGACTCGGCATCCATCGCCACCGGGGCGCAGCGTGCGTCCACATATTCCAGTTCACGGTGCCACCACACGTCACGACCTTCTTCGATGTGCACATCCTGACCTGTGCGCCTGTAAACGACCACCGTCTCCACGGGCGTGTCCTTGGCCTTCAGCGCGTCATCCACGTTCTTCTTCAAAGGCACCACAGCACCACGGCGGTAGCCGCCATCGGCAGTGATGATGATCTTTGCGCCGCAGTCCATCACGCGGTCCTTGATCGATTCCGCGCTGAAGCCGCCAAAGATCACGCTGTGCATCGCGCCGATGCGGGTGCAGGCCAGCATGGCGATCGCCGCCTCAGGAATCATCGGCATGTAAATGATCACCCGGTCGCCCTTCTTCACCTTGTGGCGCTTCAGCACGTTGGCAAAGCGGCACACTTCACGGTGGAGCTGCTGGTAGGTCAGCACACGCTTCTCCCCGGGCTCGCCCTCCCAGATCAGGGCGGCCTTGGTCTTGCGCGGGCCGTCCAGATGGCGGTCCAGACAGTTTTCGCTGACATTGAGCTTGCCGCCGATGAACCACTTGGCGTTCGGGCATTTCCAGTCCAGCACCTTGGTGAAGGGCTTCGTCCAGTGCAGTTCCTTCGCTTCGCGCCCGAAGAACTTGTCCGGATGCTTGATCGACTCCTCATGCATCTTCTTGTACTGCGCCATCGATCTGATGCGGGCTTTCTTCGAAAACTCAGCGCTCGGCTTGAACACCCGGCTTTCAGTCATCAGGGATTTGGAATTGCTGCCAGCTTTGGGGGCGGTTTTGGCAGCTTTTTTCGGGGCGGTTTTGGCGGCGGCTTTCTTGCTCATGGCGGGTTGGTGTCGGCGATTGGGAGGCGCAGAGTAGAAACCGGAGCCGCCCGCGTGCAAGGTGAAGCTGCATCTACCCGCTTC
Organism: Verrucomicrobiota bacterium; assembly: GCA_017301975.1. Lineage (GTDB taxonomy): Bacteria > Verrucomicrobiota > Verrucomicrobiia > Verrucomicrobiales > Verrucomicrobiaceae > Prosthecobacter. Next base: position 65,243 of record JAFLEI010000003.1, on the reverse strand, counting down.
TGACAGGCGAACTTCACCTTGCCACAGCGGCCCGAAGCCTTACGATAAGCCCCTCATTTGTCATGATTCCCCTGCGCATCAGCCTGTTTGCCCTACTCTCCGCCTGCTCCAGCGTTCTCGCCCAGCAGTACACCAACAGCATTGCGGCCGTCGTCGATGGCGTCCCCATCGCTTCCTCGGAGGTGGAGGAAACCATCAAGGCCCAGGAGCAGGTCATCCAGTTTCAGTTTCGCAACGACCCCGCCCGCATCAAAAAGGAGATCGCCCTCCTGCGCCAGGGCGCCATCGAAACACTGATCGATCGTGAGATCCTGCTCGCAGAATTCCGCAAAATGGGCGGTGTCATCAAGCCCCAGTATGTCGATGACGACATCAATGGCATCATCCGCGAGAGCTTCAAAGGCGACCGCGATGCCTTCGTGGACGAGCTCACCAAGAGCGGCATGACCGTGAAAAAATTCCGCGAACTGCGTGAAAAGATGGTCATCATGAACGTCATGCGTGCGCGCAATGCCGGCGACCACCCGCCGGCCACCCCGCGCGAAGTGCAGGAGTACTACGACAAAAACGTGGATAAGTGGCGTGAGGGAGATCAGATCAAAATCTCCACCATCACCATCCCCAAGTTCACTGGCGAACCCGGCTCCACTCCTGAAACTCAGAAAAAGATCGCTCAGGAGTTGCGCACCAAAATCGTTCAAGGTGCCGATTTCGCCAAAGTGGCGAAGACCAACTCACAGGACAGCCATGCGGAAAACGGCGGCTCTTGGGACTGGATGTCCAAAACCGACCTCATGCCCGCCATTGCCGATGCTGCGATGGAGCTCAAAACCGGCGGCATCAGCCCCGTTCTCGACTTGGAGTCCAACTTCATCATCGTCTCCTGCGATGCCAAAAAGCTCGGCACCGCCCCGGACATCGAAAAGCTTCGCCCTGAAATCGAAAAAATGATCAACCAGGAAAAATCCAAGGGCAACATCGACAAGTGGGTGGAAACCGTGCGCAAGAAGCACGTCATCAAACGCTACCAGCCCTCCAACGCCCCTGTCGCGCCCATCCCTTCCGCACCATGATCCAGATCGTTTTCAATGACATCAGCGCTGCCGAGCTCTCCCACCTGCCCACCCAGGTGCAGTTTCATCTGCTGGAAGCGCTGAACATCCAGCCTGCTGACATTGAAGAGGCCATTCTCGCCAAACGTTACGGCGTCCTCGAGCGCGGCGGCAAAAAACTCTACCGCTGCCGTGCCGGCGACCACCGCATCTACTTCGCCGTGGTCGATGGCAACGTGAGCGTCCACCGCGTGCTGCACAAAAACACCCTCACCGATTTCCTCTTCCGCAGCAACCTCCCTGGTGGCGGAGAAGACGAGGCCCTCAGCCAGTCCAAAAGCTTCTGGCACCTCATCGATGAAGGCGCCAAGACCCTCAAGGTCGCCTAGGCCCGCAGAACGGCGAATTCGTCACCCTGGGTCATCCGGCATTCGTTGTATTAGCCATGCTCACTCTCGATGCCCTCCTGTCCGATGAAGCCCTGCGTCAGCAGGAGTTTCCGGTGATCAAGGACAGCCTGTTCCTCGCCCATGCCGGCGTCACCATCCTGCCGCGCCGCGTCACACGCACGATGCAGGATTACCTGGAGCAATGCTGCCTGCGCATGCAGGAGTATCCTGAGGCTTGGAAAGCGGTGAACGAAACTCGCGTCGTCGCTGCCGAATTGATCGGTGCCAAAGCCAGCGAGATCGCCCTCATCGGCCCTACCTCCGTCGGCCTCAGTCTCGTCGCCAATGGCCTGCCCTGGCAGTCGGGTGACGAAGTCGTCTGCTACCTCGATGACTACCCCGCCAACGTCTATCCCTGGACCGACCTCGAACGCCACGGCGTCGTTTTAAAGCTCCTCCAGCCCGCCGCCCCAGGTGCCATCACGCCCGAACTCGTCGAAGCCTCGCTGACGCCCAAGACCAAGCTCGTCGCCCTCGCCTCCTGCCATTTTCTCAGCGGCTACCGCATCGAAATCGACCGCATCGGCCGCATGCTGCGCGAGCGCGGCATTCTCTTCTGCCTCGATGCCATTCAAACCGTCGGTGCCTTCGAGACCCGCGTCGATCACATCGACTTCCTCTCTGCCGACTCCCACAAATGGATGCTCGGCCCCATGAGCGCCGGCATCTTCTACGTGCGCGAAGAACTGCAGGACATGCTGCGCCCAAGCCTCCTCGGCTCCTGGAACGTGCGCAGCCCCAACTTCATCGCGCAAGAAGAAATCGCCTTCGAGCGCGGTGGCCGCCGCTACGAGCCCGGAGCGCTCAACATCTCCGGCATCCTCGGCATGAAGGCCGGCATCGACCTCATTCTCGAAGTCGGTCTCCCCACCATCAGCGCCCAGCTCTTAAAGCTCAAAGCCCGCCTCCACGCCGGACTCCAGCCCCTCGGCTTCACCTTCCTCGGCCCCGATCCCCACAGCATCAACGCCTCCTGCATCACCACCGTGCAGCATCCTCAGCGCTCCCTGGCGGACATCTCCGCACATCTCACCGCCAGCAACATCACCACCTCCCTGCGCCACAACCGCGCCGGAGAACCGCTGCTCCGCTTCAGCCCGCACTTCTACAACACGGAAGCGGAGATGGACCGCGTGGCGCAGGTGATTGGTGGGATGGCGTAATCAGAACAACCTTACGAACATCAGGCTGGGATAAATCGCGGAGAATGTCATCAACACCATTCCCACGATAATGAGTAGACACCTCAGCTTCCCCTTTGTGGCACCGCTTGCAGCTCTCAAATCGATCAAGCCACAGATCAGGAAAAAAATGGCTCCCAGATGCCAGATTCCATCAGCCTGCCCGCCCAATCCGAGATAGAAAACCCTGTCATCGTCACTCAGTTTGGAGACGGCGTCGCGAAAAGTTTCGTTCCTCGCTCCTGCAGCACCATGGGAAAACATCGGCAGCACGGCCGCACGGCAGGTAAGCTGGAGAAGGGCCGCACCCATGAATCCCAATGGAGCTAGAAAACCAAACTGCTGCTTCAATCGAATCGCCAAGATAAAGCCGAGCACGAGTACGGCGATTCCCACCAGACTAATGCCCAAGGAGATGGCAGTATTCATGTCACCAGCCTATCACCGCCGCACCGCCGCCGGCAACGACTTCTCCAGCGCCGTCAGGATCGCCGTATGCGCGGCATCCACTTCGGCGGTTTCGAGCGTCTTTTCAGACGAGCGGTAAGTGAGCGTCCACGCAATCGACTTGCGGTCCTTGGCGATCTTCGTTCCCGATGGATCGGCGAACACATCGAAGACCTCGGCCCCCACAAACAAGGGATGTTTCTGCGAGGCGAAGAACGCGGCCACCTTCGCATGCGGAAGATCGGCGGGCACCTCCATGGCAACATCGCGCGTCATGCCCGGGAAGCGCGGAAGCTCCTCAAACTTCGTCGGACCCGTGCTGCCCTGGCGCAGTGCGCTGAGCAGCAGCTCGGCCACATACACCGGATGCCGGGCGTCGATTTCACGCGCACGCGCCGGATGCAGTTGCGCGATCCAGCCCAGCACGCGATTGCCCGCACGCAGTTCGCTGGTCAGCAGGAAATTGGCGGGATCTTCCTTCGCAGGACGCACTTCAAGCGGCGTGCGCGTAAGGTTCTGAATCTGCCCCACCAGCTCATGAATGTCAGCAGCCTGCGGTTCGCGGCCATGCCAGCTCGTCGGCGATACCGGCCCGCTGAGCAGCACGGCGAGGCGTTCTTCTTCACGGCTGCCACCTTTCGGCAGCGTGAGGAACACACGGCCCAGTTCGAAGAAACGCAGACGATGCAATCCCTGCCGGATGTTGAGCGCCGCCGTAGCGATGAGACCCGGCACGATGCTGGGGCGCAGCGTCGTATGGTCTTCACTTAGCGGATTTTTCACGGCCACCCCTTGCCCACCACCGAGGCTGTCGGCAAGCTGTGCATCCGCAATCAGGCGCAGCGTTTGCGCCTCGAAGAATCCACGTGCGGCAAGCGACTGGCGCAGATTCATCGCAAAATCATAGGTGCGGTCCGCTGCCTCGACCGGCGAAGCGACAGCAACCTGGCGCGACGGCACGCGATCCAGTCCAATGACACGGGCGACTTCTTCAACAAGATCAACCGGGCGTTGCAGATCGAGACGATAGCTGGGAATGCCCCAATGGCTCTCATGCTTGCTGGCGGACTTCTTGGTCAGGCCGAGCTTTTCGAGGATGGCGTGAATTTCATCGCCAGTCATGTCGGGCGTGCCGAGCAGCCTGCGCGCACGGTCTTCATCCAGCGTCACTTCACCGACGAGCTTGGGAGCTTCGCCAGCGACTTGCACCACATCCTCAGCGGTGCCACCCGCGATGGTAAGGATCAGCTTCGTGGCGAGTTCAGAGCCGCCCTGCACCTGCTGCGGATCAATGCCACGCTCAAAACGGTAGCTGCTGTCGCTGCTCAGCCCGAGACGGCGCGAGGTGCGGCGGATGCCGCTCGGCGCGAAGTAGGCACTCTCCAGCAAAACGTTCACCGTGCCTTCAGTGACACCCGTTTCCTCACCACCCATGACGCCCGCAATGGCGACGGGACGATGACTGTCCGCAATCACGAGATCCTCGGTTTGCAGCGCGTAGGTCTGACCGTCCAGCGCGAGGAACTTCTCTCCCTCGGCAGCCATGCGGACGACGATGCCACCATTCAGCTTGTCCAGATCGAAACAGTGCAGCGACTGCCCCATCTCCATCATGACATAATTCGTGATGTCCACGATGCTGTTGATCGGACGCAGGCCAATGCTCTCCAAACGCCGGCGCAGCCACTCCGGGCTCGGGCCGACCTTCACGCCCTTGATGATGCGCGCCGTATAAAGCGGGCAGGCCTCAGCCGCCTTGATCTCGATTTGCTCTGCACCCGCAGCCTTCGCCTTCGTGCTTGTGCTGGCATGATGACGCTCGCCCTTCAGCGGCAGCCCGGTAAGAGCGGCCAGTTCCCGCGCCAGCCCCAGGTGGCTGAGCAGATCAGGACGGTTCGGCGTGATCTCCAGATCAAACAGCACATCCGCAGGATTGAGCTGATTGAATGGCGTGCCGATGGGTGAGTCAGCCGCCATGATGAGCAGCCCACTGTGATCTTCGCCAAGGCCGAGCTCCTTGCCGCTGCACATCATGCCCATGGAATCGACGCCACGCAGCTTGCCTTCCTTGATGGTGAAACCACCGGGCAGCACAGCCCCCGGCAGTGCCAGTGGCACCTTGTCCCCGGCTTTGAAATTCTTCGCACCGCAGACGATCTGACGCAGCGTACCGCTGCCGTCATCCACCTGACAAACACTGAGTTTGTCAGCATTCGGATGCTGCTCAAAAGATTGAATCTGCGCCACGACAACCTTGTCAGTCGCGACCCCGCGTTCTTCAATGCCTTCGACTTCCACACCCGCGAAGGTGAGAAGATCAGAAAGCTGCGGGACGGTATAGGAACTCAGGTCAAGATGAGTGCTGAGCCAGGAGAGGGAAACTTGCATGACAGGAAAAAGGGAAAAGAAGGATCAAAAAGGGCCGCAAAAGATCACGCCACAAACTGCTGAAGAAACCGCACATCATTATCAATGAGATGACGGATGTCCGTGATGCCATGCATGATCATGGCCAGGCGGTCGAGCCCAAGACCAAAGGCAAAGCCCGTGGTCGTCTCCGGATCGAAAAGGTTGTCGCCACGCGCTCTGTTAATCTCAGCGAACACAGCCGGATCAACCATCCCGCAGCCAGCAATTTCAATCCACCGGGCATCCTTGCCTTTCGCTTCCAGCTTCACATCGATCTCAAAGCTCGGCTCTGTGAACGGGAAGAAGTGCGGGCGAAAACGCACCGCCGTGCCAGCGCCGAAGATCTCCCTGAAGAAGTATTCCAGCGTGCCTTTGAGATCCCCGAGGCTCACATCCTGATTGACGTAAAGTCCCTCAAGCTGGTTGAACACGCTCAAGTGCGTCGCGTCGATCTCGTCACGGCGATAAGCCGCTCCCGGTGCAATGATGCGGATCGGCAGCGCTTTCGCAGCCTCCATCGTGCGAACCTGCACACTGGACGTGTGCGTGCGCAGCAGACGGCCGTCAGGCAGGTAGAACGTGTCCTTCTCATTACGAGCCGGGTGGTCAGCAGGCGTGTTCAGCGCATCAAAGCAATGCCACTCCGTTTCGATCTCCGGACCTTCAGCCAGGGCGAACCCCATACGCCGCAGCGTGCGGATGGCGAGGTCACGAATCTGCGTGAGCGGATGCAGCGCGCCAACCCCTGCTCCCGGACGCCCCGGCAGCGTGATGTCAATGCCTTCCACCGCCTTCGCATCCTGTGCGGCCTGCAGCGCCAGCTTCTTCGTGTCGATGCCTTCGGTGATCGCCGTCCGCACTTCGTTAAGCTTGGCGCCCACTTCCTTCTTCTGCTCCAACGGCACGTCCTTCATGCCCTGGCTGAGAGCGGTCACACTGCCTTTTTTGCCCAGAAAGTTGACGCGCACAGCCTCCAGCGCGGATTCATCCTGTGCCGCTTCAAGAGCGGCAAGAGCGGCGGTTTTGAGAGAGTCGAGGTCGGAAAGCATGGAACCGGCCACATAGCTGCGACAGGGCTCTCATGCAACCCTTGGAACATGCCGGGCCGCAGCCTTCACAAAATGGGCGCTCAGGCCCGCAGCAGTTCCGGGCTCCGCAGCGTCAGTTCCGTCACTTCAGGCGGCGCGCCAATGCGCATCGGCACCCCCACGCAGCCAATACCCCGGTTCACATACATCTGCAGCCCGCCCACCTCGTAGCGGCCGGCCAGGTACTTTTTGCCAAACTTGGCGCGCCGCAAAGACATGGGCGCCTTCCCCCGGAAGACAAGCTGGCCGCCATGCGTGTGCCCGGAAATTTGCAGCGCCTTCACACCTGCGGCGGCGATGGTGTCCGCAGCGTCCGGCTCATGCATCATCAGCACCAGCGGCTGATGTTGCTTCCAGTCCTGCAACGTCTTGCGCACATCCGGCCGGTTCACATACATGGAGTCAAATCCCCCCAGAACCAGCGTCCCCCTGTCCGTGCGGATGCGGCGGATCTCATTGCGCAGCACAGGAATGCTGCGCTCCGTCAGCGCTTGGATCACTTCAGGCGCGCCACTGGCAAAATCATGATTCCCCAGACTGGCATACACCCCATAAGTCGCTTCGAGGTGCGACAGCAGTTCCGCCACCTTCGGAGCGGGTCGTGCCGAGTGGGTCACAAAGTCACCCGTCAGGGCCACCATGTCCGGCTTCAGCGCATTGCACACCTGCACGCTTTGGAAGATGTCTTCCTCCGTCGTAAAGGGCTCCAGATGCAGATCACTCAACTGCGCAATGCGAAAGCCGTCCATGGCAGGCGGCAGCCCCGGCACCTGAATTTCGACACGCTCGATCAAGAGGCTCGGCTTGCGCTCGCGCGCCAGAACATTTGAAGTGGTCCCCACGGCGGCCAGGGCAGTCAGCTGGCGCAAGAGGCTACGACGGGAATAGGTGGCGGGCATGGTGATCAGCAGGCTGGCGGGATGAGAGCGGAGGCGCGCATGGAAGGATACGCAGGGAGAGAATGAAACGACGCGCAGGATGTCACGTCTTCTTCACGCAGTGAAACTGGGTGGAAGCCGTACATGAATCAGTTGACCCATCGATAGCCCAAAAGTTCAAATATTCAATCCCTTCGTCCCACCGCCTCCCGCCCACAACAAAACAGCCGGAGCGCAGGCTCCGGCTGTTGAGAATATTGGAGGTTCCGTTGAAGCTTACGCTGCTGCGGTTTCCTTCGGCGCTTCGGCAGCCTTCTTTTCCAGCGCGGCCTTGGCCTGCTGAACGAGGGCTTCGATGGCGGCGATGTCCTTGACGGCGAGGTCCGCGAGGACTTTGCGGTCGAGATCAATGCCTGCGAACTTGAGACCTTCCATGAAACGGGAATAGCTCAGGCCGAGGGGACGGGTGGCGGCGTTGATGCGCTGCACCCACAGGTTGCGGAAGCTGCGCTTCTTGGCCTTGCGGTCACGAGTTGCGTAGGTTTCGGCTTTGCGGACGGCGTCCTTCGCATAGCGGAAATGCGTGGAACGGAAGCCGCGGTAACCTTTGGCTTTTGCCAGCACGCGCTTACGGCGCTTCCGGCTGGCGGGGGAGTTGGTGGCTCTTGACATGTATCTTTATCTTGGATCAGGCTGTTGTTTGGGTAGCGATGGCTTGCCTCACCTGGTCGAAGGCCTCCCAAAGGAAGCCAGGCAAGTTCATCGTGGTCTCGATTGAGAGACCGTGGTCATCTTAGCGATGGGAGAACGGCATGTTCGCCTTGATTGCTTTGACATCCACTTCCGCCACGAGGGCGACTTTACCGAGGTTACGCTTCCGCTTGCGGCTCTTGTTCTGCAGAATATGGCGCTTGCCTTGTTTACGGCGCAGCACCTTACCCGTGGCAGTTATTTTGAACCGCTTGGCGTAAGCTTTCCTCGTCTTGGCGATACCGGCATTTTTGGACATAGGGGCGGCGATGGTAAAGGAGAAGCCCGGTTCGGCAAGGTGTTTTTCACCTTCTTCTGCACTCTCCTCGAATTCCCCCCCTACGTTTGCTCTCAAATATGGGAGTCAGAAATATCCAGAATATCAAAAATTAAAGTTGTCTTAATTATCTAAGATTGCTAAATGGGTCAGAATCACGCGGATAATTCATGACTTCTTCCCTCTCCACATCCTCCGCAACTCCAGCAGCGATCGCTGAACTGGAGCAGGGGCTGGAGCACCTCAAGGTGGCCAATTATTACCTCCGCGTCGCCCTCGATCAGGTCGCCGATGGCGTGGTAATTGTGGAAAGCGAAGCCAGCGATCCCAAAAGCGGCCAAAAGGTCCTTTTCAGCAATGCCGCCGCCGCCATGCTGGCAGGGGCCGATCCTGAGGCAGGCCTCCGCGGCCTGGGCCTGAATGATCTCGTGGCGGATGGCAAGGATGTGGCCACCCTCCAGCAAAGCCTGCGTCTCGCCGTGGACCAGGGCGGCTGCCATGAGTGTGAATGCCAGTTGCAGAGCCTGCGCACCCAGACCCCGGTGCCCAGCAAGTGGCGCGTCCGCGCCGTCTTCAACAGCATGCGCAAGCTGCTGAATTTCACCATCCTCATTAGTCCTGCGTCCGTTGCAGCGCCAGCCCCCAAGCCCGAGCCCAAACCAGCAGCAGACGATCTGGACGCACAGTCTGCGCAGCTCCGCAAAGAAAACCTCGCCGCACTCGCCCAGGGCATCGCCCATGACGTGAACAACCTCCTCGGGCCCGTCACCGTTCGTCTCTCGGCCTTGATTCAGCAGGTGCAGAATCATCCGGCCCTCGCCCAGGAGTTGCAGCTCGTATTCGCCGGCCTGAAGCGCGCCAAACAGTTCACATCCCAGGTCGTCACCGCCTCCAAATCCTCCCCGCGCAAGCTGGAACCCACCGACATTGTCTCCTTGGTGCGCGATACCGTGGAATTCGCCGGCGCCGGCTCCAATGTGCATGTCTGCGTCCGCAATGACGAAAACCTGCGCCAGGCCGTGGCAGACCCCGTCAAGCTCAGCCAGGTGCTCCAAAATCTCGTCATGAACGGCATCCAGGCCATGCCACACGGCGGCTACATGGATGTGCAGGCGGCCAACTATCTGGTGGGTCCGGCAGGAGACGGCAAGCTCAAGCCCGGCAAGCACGTGCACATCATCGTGCGCGATCGCGGCTGCGGCATCGCCAAGGAAAACCTCGACCGCCTCTTCCGCGAATCCTTCACCACCAAGCCCGATGGCAACGGCATCGGCCTCACCACCTGCAAACGCTTCATCGATGAAATGGGCGGCGACATCCGCGTGACCTCCACGCCCAACATCGGCACCGAGTTCAGCCTCTTTCTGCCCGCCGCCGCCGGCTCCGGCGGCACCCGGCCCCTCACACCGGCAGACACTCCACCGGTGCCCCTCAAGCACGGCAAAGGCAAGGTCCTTATCGTCGATGACGAGGACGACCTCCGCAAAGTCGCGCACATGATCCTCACCCGCTGCGGCTACGAAGTCGTGCAGTGTGACAATGGCCAGGACGCCGTGCGCATTTACTCCAGCCTCTTCCGCACCGGCACTCCGCCCGATGTGGTCCTCATGGACCTCACACTGCGCGGCGGAATGAACGGCACCGAAACCGCCGCCGAAATCCTGCATCTCGATCCCGAGGCGCGCATCGTCTGCACCAGCGGCAGCGTCACCGAAGAAGTGCAGATGATCTTCCTCGAACGCGGCTTCGTCGGCGTCCTGCCCAAGCCCTACGAAGCCGGCGAGCTCACGCAGATGGTCCATCGCGTGGCCACCATGATGAAACGCCATTGAGCGCAGGATCAGGCGTGCTTGAGTCGTTAGCTCCCGCTCCGCATGAAAACACGCCGCCACTTCCTCTCCGGTCTCGCCACCGCCGCCGCCGCCAGTTTCACTGAAACCCTGCGCGCCGCACCCGATCCCAAGAAGGACGTCGTCATCGGTCACGGCGCTCATCGCTACAAGGTGAACAAGGAATGGGTGCCCGCAGGCCAGGGCCGCCATCACCCCATCCTCAACTGCCACGAAATGGTGCAGGTCAAAGACGGCCGCCTTTTCATGATCGGAGATCACTGGGACAATCAGATGCTCGTCTTCAAACCCGACGGCACCATCCTCGACTCCTGGGGCAGCGTCTGGCCCGGTGGCCATGGCCTGACCCTCTCCAATGAAAACGGCGAGGAGTTCCTCTTCGTCACCGACAGTGGCCTCTGGAAGTCCGGCAGCGGCGGTTACCGCCAGACCGGTCGCATCACCAAGACCGATCTCGGCGGCAAAGAAATCTTCTCCATCAGCCATCCCATGAGCGTCGGCGCGTATGAGCCCGACATGGTCTTCAATCCCACAGAAACCGCCATCGCCCCCAATGGCGACATCTACGTCGTGGACGGCTACGGCTCGCAGTTTGTCCTGCGTTACGATGCACGCGGCAAGTTCATCCAGCGCTTCGGCGGCAAGGACGGCGTCCCCGCCGAAGAGCGCCTCAACAACGCCCATGGCATCGCCATCGACACCCGTCAGGGCGCTGACAAAGCCACCGTCATCGTCACCTCACGCGTGGACAACTGCTTCCGTCGTTTCACCCTCGACGGCAAATACCTCGAAACCCTCGCCGTCCCCGGCGCCATGGTCTGCCGTCCCGTCATCTCCGGTGAGGAGCTCTACGCCGGCGTCTGCTGGTCCAAGACTCCCGAAATCAACAAGCTCCCGCAAAACCCCAGCGGCTTCACGGTCATCCTAGATGCCACCGGCAAAGTCGTCAGCGCTCCCGGCGGCACCGAACCTGTGTATGAAGAGGGCAAGCTCAAGCCCCTCATGCAGGCCGAGCGCATTTTCGATCATGGGCACGATGTCTGCGTTCTCGACAACGGAGATCTCATCGTCTGCCAGTGGAATGCTTTTCAAACCTACCCGATTAAACTCGAAAAAGTGGCTGCGTGAGCTCGTGGCACCATTTTCGTGTTTGCGCAGCCTCAAGCTTCGTCCATCTACCTGTCTTCACTTTTTCATCCTTCACAACTCCCCCCGCCTCGCTCTCAATCCATGAAGTACCTCACGATCGTGCGCCACGCCAAATCCAGCTGGGGACAGCCGGGACTTGCGGATCATGATCGCCCGCTCAATGAGCGTGGGCACCGGGCCGCCCCGGCAGTCGCCACCTTTTTGCACCGCACCTACTTCGGCGGAGCCGACTCCCCTCCCCTGCTGCCGCTGCCGGACAGGCTCGTCACCAGCACCGCCCTGCGCGCCCTGAGCACCGCGCAGATCATGCGCGAGACCTTTGCCATGCCCGTGGAGAGCCTCCTGCTGGAATCCCGCCTCTACCTCGCCGATGCCGACCGCATTCTCGATGTCATGCGCGGCTTCGAAGAAAGCTGGAATCACGCCATGATCTTCGGCCACAATCCCGGCTTGCACGACTTCGCCGAGCACATCCTAGCCCGCGCCAACATCCCCAAGGTCCCCACCTGCACCGCCATCATCATGGCCTTCCCCCATGAGTTCTGGGGCCTCGCCGACTGGAATGAAGCCCAGCTCATCGGCTACATCACCCCCAAGTCCCTCGAACGCCGCTTCCCGGAACTCTACGCCGGCATCTCGCGTGAGGATGGGGATGATTGAACAAAAAAAGCGAAGCCGAAATATTGCCTCTCATGACTAGGCCGCATGGGTGGCCTCAGTCACCCCGGTCTTGCCAACGCGACGGATGGTCACCTTGTCGATGCGCTGACGATCGGTGTCGGTGATCTCGATCTGATGGTCACCAGATACGAAATGCTCTCCTTCTGCCGGCACATGGCCGAGGCGATGAAGGATGAAGCCGGAAAGCGTTCGGTAAACGCCTTCATCCACTTCCTCCGTGGGAACTGCAAGACCGGTGAGGGTGGCCACCGCCTCTATGCCCATCTGAGCATCGGCGATCCACACGCCCTCGGCCTGCTGACGTGCCTCCGGGCGCTCGCGCTGGTCTTGGTCGGGCATGGAGCCGAGAATCGCTTCCATCATGTCATTGAGCGTCACTAAGCCGGCCACGCCGCCAAACTCATCCACCACCAGGGCCTGATGGCGGCGCTGCTTGCGGAACTCCTCGATCACCCTCGGGCAGGACATCATCTCAGGCACGAACAACGGCTCCGTCAGCAGTGGTTCCAGCTTGATTGGCCCGCCATCCTGCTGCTGCTTCGCCCACATCGACTTGAGAGCGATGATGCCGAGCACGTTGTCACGAGTGCCACGGTGCGCCGGGAAATACGAGTGGCCGCTGGCTGTGATCTTTCGACAGTTCTCCTCGTCACTTTCATCGAGATTGATCCACACGATGCTGTTTTTCGGCGTCATCACGTCACTGGCCAGGAGATCGTCAAGCTCAAGCACCCCCTCCACCATGCGCTGCTCCCCCGGCTTAAAAACACCGGACAGCGTCCCCTGATGAATCATGGCACGCACCTCCTCCTCAGACACGCCAGGCTCGGTGCCAGGAACCGCCCCTAACATGCGCGCGATGAGGCCGCTGGTTGCATCCAGCAGATTCACCACCGGGGAGGTCAGGCGGGACAACACCGCCATTGGCGGACTCAGGCGCATGGCGGTGCTTTCCGGCGATTGGATGGCAAAGCGTTTGGGCACCAGCTCCCCAATGACAACAGTCAAAAAAGTGATGGTGCTCACCACGATGATCGTCGCGATGGTCTCCGCCCACGTGTTCAGATACGGCACCTGGGCCAGCACCGGGGTCAGGTCATCGATCAAATTGCCGCCACTGGAAGCACCGGCCAGGGTGCCCACCAAGGTGATGCCCACCTGCACGGTGGAAAGGAAAACGCCGGGATTTTCCACCAGGGCCAGAGCAGTACGTGCCCCCCTCACATCCTTGTCAACGAGAGGCTGCAGCCGCGCCCGGCGGGAGGAAACAACCGACATCTCCGCCATGGCAAAGATCCCGTTGGCGATCAGTAACGCAAACAAAAGCCCCAGCTCAAAAAGTATTCCAGTCATCGTCGGCAACCAACCGCCGAATCACTCTCTCCGCAATGACAACGCGGCATTGTGTTGCTGGCCGCCGCATCCCATCACCCGCCCATCCGGCTCCGATGCTCACTCGGCCGCCACCCGATCCACTTCTTAAACGTGTTGCTGAAGACAAACGGGTTCTGATACCCCACCTCGTGTGAGATCGTCTCAATCTTCAAATTCGTCGTGCTCAGCAGCTCAGCCGCCTTGCGCATCCGCAGCCACGTCACGTGATGCATCGGCGTACGCCCCAGCGCCTTCCGGCACAGCCGTCTCAGGTGCTCGGCGCTCACGTGGGCCTGATGCGCCAGTTCATCCAGTGTCCAGTCATAGCCCACATTGGCAGAGACCTTTTCCCAAATCCGGTGCAGCCGGTCATCCACCTGCCAGGGCTGCGCAAAACGCTCGATGTAATGCTGCACCAGCTCCACCCAGTGAAACATCGCGGCGGGTTGGGCGGCATTCCCTGCTTCTTCCACGAGTCCCTCAATCGCATTCCACAGCGCCTCTCCCGAGAATGGTGCCATCAGCGGCGAGCTGCTGCTCAGGATCGGCGTTTGCTCCGGCTGCTGCTCATAGCGCACCCAGCAGCAGCGCCAGATCTTCCCCGGCACGGCATGAAAGGCGTTCACCATGAAAGGCGGCAGCGCCACCGCCATGCCTGCGGCGCATTTCTTCCACGCACCGTCCACAAGCACCCGCCCCTCCCCTTCCAGGCAGGCTAGGAAATACAGCCCACCCTGATGCATCCGCACGATGCGATAAGGCGCACGCGCCGTCATCACCCCCGCATGCGCGATCCGGTGCGTCGCCAGCGTGCCACACAGCGGCGCACTGCGCAGCCACGCGCGCGCATCCCTCTCCGATCCACGCACCATCCGATACTCCGTATCCGCCCCATGGGTGTGCGTTTCGGATAGCTCTTGGATGGCGGCGCGGGCGTGCATGGGGCGGAGTTTTGCGGTTGTTTACAATGGTTGACCGCAGTTGACGATGGTTGCAAACCACTGTCATCCACCGTCAACTATCGTAAACCACCGTCAACCACATCAAGTCATGCCCAATCCCTGGACCGGAATCGGAAACCCTTACACGAAGCAAGAAGTCGTGGACCGCCTCAAAGCCACCCGCGCCAAAGGTGAGCCGATCATCGCCGCAGGTGCAGGCACGGGCATCAGCGCCAAATTCATCGAAAAAGGCGGCGCCGATCTGATCATCATCTACAACAGCGGCCGCTTCCGCATGATGGGCCACGGCAGCACCTGCGGCCTCATGGCCTATGGCGATGCCAACGCCATCGCCATGGAGATCGGCGAGTACGAAGTCCTGCCCGTCGTCAAAGAAATCCCCGTCGTGTGTGGCGTACACGCCACCGACCCCCGTCGCCGCATGTGGCACTGGCTGGGCCGCGTCAAGGAGATGGGCTTCTCCGGCGTGAACAATTTCCCCACCCACACCATCGTGGACGGCCATTTCCGTGGCGTGCTGGAAGAAACCGGCATGAGCGTGGAAAAAGAGTTCGAAATGGTCGGCCTCGCCACCCGCATGGACATGTTCAGCATCGTCTATGTCGCGACCCCTGAAGAAGCCATCAAAATGGCCCAAAACGGCGCAGACGCCATCATCGCCCACGTCGGCACCACCGTGGGCGGCAGCATCGGCGTCACCAATGCCGTGGTAAGCTGGGACCACACCGTGAAAGTCACCCAGGACATCATTGACGCCGCCAAAAGCGTGAATCCAAACGTCTTCACCCTCACCCACGGCGGCCCCATCAACACGCCCAAGGACGTGGAATTCATCCTCAGCAAGACCTCGGCAGACGGCTTCGTCGGCGCCAGCAGTCTGGAACGCATGGGCGTGGAGGATTCATTGACCAGCCTCACCCGCGAATTCAAACGCATCCCCATCGGACGTTAGCTCCCGCCTTTATCCCCCCAAAAGAGTGGCCCTACCCCCGGTGATTCGCATTTTGCAAAAAAATTACCGGCGTGTATGCTAGGACTGGCGTTACTTGATTGTAACACCCCCAGCTCATGTCCGACGACCCCTTTAACAACCGCCCCGACGGTCCCAACCGTCGCAATCAAGACCCGCAGTTCAACTGGCGTGGTTTCATGCTCTTCGCACTCGCGATCACCCTGCTGATCTCGGGCTTCATGATGAACAAGGGGCTCACTGGCAGCCGCAAGGTCTTCAACTACGCCGAATTTAAAAAGTACGTTGAAGCCGACCTCATCGACTCCAGCAAGCCGCTCTCCCTCATCAATTCAGATGCCACTTCAAAGCAGGTCATCGAGGGCAGCTATTTCCCGATGCCTGCCAGCGTCACCCCGCCCGCAGCCGCCAAAACCGGCGGTGTCGAGCCGGCAGAGCCCAGTTTGAGCAAACCCGTGCTGACCGAGCCCTCAAAAGAAGTCTCCGACAAGCCCGCGCTCGAAACCAAAAAATCAGAGTCCAAGGATTTCAGCGTCGCGGTCAACATCGAGTTCCAGAAAGAGGAGCTCCACAAGCTGCTCGACGCTCACAAGCTCGTGCTCATCCCGGTCTATGACAATGAGATGTGGTCCTCCCTCATCGGCTTCCTCCTGCCCTTGCTGGTCATCCTTGCCTTCTTCTACTTCCTCGTGCGTCAGCAGCTTCGCAGCGCAGGCCGCGGAGCCATGAGCTTCGGCAAGAGCAAGGCCAAGATGCTCGCCCAGGATCGCAACAAGGTCACCTTCAAGGACGTGGCCGGTGTTGAGGAGGCCAAGGAAGAAGTGCAGGAAATCGTCGAGTTCCTCAAGGACCCCAAGAAGTTCCAGCGCCTCGGCGGCAAGATCCCCAAAGGCGTTCTCATGACCGGCCCTCCCGGCACCGGCAAGACCCTCCTCGCCAAGGCCATCGCCGGCGAGGCCGATGTCCCCTTCTTCAGCATCAGCGGCTCAGACTTCGTCGAAATGTTCGTTGGTGTCGGTGCCAGCCGTGTGCGTGACATGTTTGAGCAGGGCAAAAAGAACGCCCCATGCCTGATCTTCATCGACGAAATTGACGCCGTCGGCCGTCATCGCGGTCACGGTATGGGCGGTGGTCACGACGAACGTGAACAGACCCTCAATGCCCTGCTCGTCGAAATGGACGGCTTCGACACCCAGGAAGGCATCATCATCATCGCCGCCACCAATCGCGCCGATGTGCTCGACCCCGCCCTGCTTCGCCCCGGCCGTTTTGACCGCCAGGTCACTGTGAACCTCCCCGACGTGAAGGGCCGCGAGGAAATCCTCCGCGTTCACGCCAAGAAGGTGAAACTCGCAGACAGCGCCGACCTGTCCAAGATCGCCCGTGGCACGCCTGGATTCTCCGGCGCGGAACTCGCCAATCTCCTCAACGAGGCAGCCCTCCTCGCCGCCCGCAGAAACATGAAGTCCATCACCAATCCCGAGCTCGAAGAAGCCCGTGACAAGGTGCGCTGGGGCCGCGAACGCCGCAGCATGGCCCTCACCGAGAAGGAAAAGGAAAACACCGCCTACCATGAGGCCGGCCACGCCATCCTCAATGAAGTGCTGGAGCACACCGCCCCCTTGCACAAGGTCACCATCATTCCACGCGGTCCTTCCCTTGGTGTCACCATGATGCTTCCTGAGGAGGACAAGTTCACCCACCGCAAGAGCGAACTGCTCGACGATCTCATCGTCACCATGGGCGGTCGTGTCGCGGAGGAAATCCAGTTTGGCGATGTGACCAGCGGTGCCAGCGGTGACATCCGCATGGCCTCACGCGTGGCCCGCAGCATGGTCTGCTCTTGGGGCATGAGCACCAAGCTGGGCATGATCGAGTACGGCGAAAACGAAAACAACGCATTCATGGGCCGTGGCAGCAGCAATTACAGCCCCGACACCGCCCAGAAAATCGACGAGGAAGTGAAGCGCCTTATCGACGAAGCCTACGCCAAAGCCACGGAGATCCTCCTCAAGCACAAGGACAAGCTCGATGTCCTCGCTCACGCGCTGCTCGAATACGAAACTCTCGACGGCAACCACATCAAGGAAATCATGGCTCATGGCCGCCTCCTCAATCCCCCGGAAAACAAGAGCAAGCCACCACCCCCGCCACCCCTGCCCAAGGCCCCCGACGCACGCCCCGTGAAACGTGAAGACGAAGACGACGGCGGCATGGCCCCCGGCCTGACCGGCGTGCCCGCCTGACCAGCAAAGGGATCATCCTGATTCCATCAATTCAACACTCATCGAAGGGGGATCAGCAATGATCCCCCTTTTGTATGGCCTTCAATGAAGGCGGGATTTCTTGGCATGGGCGCCACCATGCCACTCGGAATCATGACGACTCCTGACTTCCTCCAGCACTGTTCTTCGGCCCCCAACCGGGGCTGCGCAATTACTTCTACTTTGTGAGACTTGATCGGCTGACGTCTCAGCGCAGCAAAGTAGCCTTGTTCCTGTGGAACAAGGAACGCTCCGCCCCGCCCCAGACGCTTAACAAGGTAGAATGACAGCGTTTTGCATCACTCATTTCCGAGCCCCCCTGCCTGCCGCATTGCTCAAGGGCTGGCAGGGACGCGTTGCGCGCGTCCCTGTTCTCGGGTCTGCAGCACCCGCAGGCGATCCAAAAAGGTGCGCCGTCCTCGCAGTCTTCTTTTGCCCGATCCCACCGCCCCCCCTTCTTCACTTCAGCCTCAGCACCAGCCGCACCGCATCCAGTCTCACCGTGGTCGCACCAATAGCCGCCGCAAGAGCATCCCTCTGGTCACGCAAGGCATCGATCTCCTCGGAACGCACATGCGGATTTCGCGCCTGCAAATCTTCAAGCCGGCCGATCTCCTCATCCATCTGCTTGCGCATCGCCGTGATGGCGCGCTGCTGCAGCGTCTTGAGCTGCTTTTCCGCCAGCTCCTGCGCCTTGCCCAGCATCGTGGGCAGCAGCTTGTGCCGTACCGTTTCGTTCTCGACCGTCCGCGTCGGATCACCCGGCGTCAGCTTGGCACGCGTAAAGGCGGGCTCAGCACTCAGATCTCGGCCCTGATGATCGACCGCGACTCGCAAAGGCATGGCAGGCACAAAGCGCGTCGCATGCAAAGCTGGCGGCGCAATGCACTCCGCAATGAAGCACGTTTGCAGCACCAGCCCTTCACCACCTGACGCCTTCCAAAAGGCAAATCCAGCATTGCCAGCAGGCGAGCCGAGCAACACATCCAAACCCGCGCAAACCAGCGGATGATCCCAGGTAAGGAACGCCTCATGATCACGCGAGAGCGCACGTTCACGATCGAAGGAAAAAGTAAGTCCCTCCTCAGGCAATGAAGGCAGCGCGTCCGTGATCAAGTTGTCAGGACGGATGTACCACGTCCGGTGCGTCATCTCCTCCACATGCATGCCGAAGTGGTCCAGCAGGCGGATGAAGAAGCGCTCGAAATCCAGCTCCGCATCCACATCACGAATCCTCTCGATCATGCGCGCGGCCAGCCGCGGCTTGCACGAGTTCAGCTCCAGCAGGCGGTTGTGTCCGCGCTCAAGCTTCTGCCTCACCTCCAGCCGCAGCCCCTTCGAACGGCGGATGCAGTCATCAAGCTTCCTTGCATCAAACTCAGCGCACAGAGCCTCGATCTCCCCGGCAAAACTGTGCAGAAGCTGCGTGGCCCCCTGCAGGCTGTGCTCAAAGGCGTCGAGCCCGTCATGATACCAGCGCGCCAGCACCTCCCCTTCACTGCCGGCAATAAAGGGCACATGAATGTTGATCGTGCCCTTTTGGCCGATTCGATCCAGACGGCCGATGCGCTGTTCCAGCAGCTCAGGGTCGCGCGGCAGGTCATACAGCACGAGGTGCTGCGCAAACTGGAAATTGCGGCCCTCACTGCCGATCTCGGAACAGATCAAAAGGCGTGCCCCTTCCGGATCCGCAAACGCCGCTGCGTGCCGGTCCCGCTGCATCAGCGTGAGTCCTTCGTGAAACAGCACCGCATGCACGTTAATCTCGCGCAGCAGCCGCTCGTGCGTGTCTTCAGCGAGCTTCCGCGTGCGGCAGATCAGCAGGACTTTCGCCTCGCCGAGTTCACGCAAGGTCGCGGCCAGCCAGCGGATGAGCGTGTCCTCCGGCGTCGCTCCGGGCTCAAGCTCAATCGGCCGAAGATGACTCTTGCGCGGCGGGAACCCCTGAATGACGGCCCTGGTGTTGCGAAACATCACGCGCCCGGTCCCAAATTCATCCAGCAGGTCCGCCACGAGCCGCTGCCGTGCCGTTTCATCTCCTCCGGCGAGCTGCGCAGCATGCTGCTGCACACGCGGGGAATGGCTGGCGAAGAGTTCCCGGTCCCCCTCACTCATGACGCCGCCTTGCAGGATGCGGTCCACCACCTGCGCCACCTGCTCATAGCGGGTGGATTCCGCAAGGAAGGCGTTCAGGTCACCATAGCGGTCCGGATCCAGCAGCCGCAGGCGTGCAAAGTGGCCTTCTGCGCCAAGCTGCTGCGGCGTGGCGGTCAGCAGCAGCACGCCAGGCACCCGCTGCGCGATGGCCTCGACCACTTGATAGGCAACTCCAGGTGCATCAACGGCCCATTCAAGATGATGCGCCTCATCCACGATGAGAAGATCCCACGCCGCATCCGCGGCCTGCAGCGCACGCTTGGGCGAGCCGCTCAGCAGGGACAGAGGGCAGAGCACCAGCTGGCTGTCCATGAAAGGATTCCCTTCAGGATCTCCCGCTTCGATGGCGGCACAGCGCTCCTCATCAAACAGGCTGAACATCAGGTTAAACCTCCGCAGCAGCTCCACAAACCACTGGTGTGGCAGCGCATCAGGCACCAGCACCAGAATGCGCGAGGCACGCCCCGTGAGGTTCAGCCGGTGGAGGATCAGCCCCGCCTCAATCGTTTTCCCCAGACCCACTTCATCCGCCAGCAACACGCGCGGCAGCAGGCGGCCTGTGACGTCTGCGGCGATCGACATCTGATGCGGGATCGGATCGACCCGCCCCCCGATGAATCCACGCACCGGGGAAGCCTGCATCCGGCAGCGCCATTCCACCGCCTCGGCACGCAGGGCGAAGGCCTGCAGATCATCAATGCTCGCCGCCAGCAGCCTCTCCTGCGGGCCTCCGAGGCTCAGCGTGTCGGCAAGTTCAGACTCAGGGACGCTCCGCGAGCCGCAGAGATAGACCAACGCGCCGTCGCAGGAGCTCACGGAGTCAATCTGCAGCTCAGCACCATCGCGCAGCGTGATCTTGTCACCCGCCTTGAAACTGGCGCGGCGGAGGGGCGCCCCGTTGCGGGCGTAGCGGCGCTTCTCCCCTGCGGCAGGAAACCGCAGATCGATGAAGTTGCCTTCAAGACTGCTGACGATGCCGAGTCCCAGTTCGGGCTCGCTTTGACTGATCCAGCGCTGGCCGGGTGCGGGGGCTTCCATCAATGCCTGTGGGTGCGTTTCTTATTTGCCGAACAAACGCTTGAAGAAGGACTTTTTCTGCGGTTCCACCTTCGGCTGCGCTGGGACCACCTGCGGCTGCGGCACCATTTGTCCGGGAGCCGCTGAGTTGGTGAAATCAATGACCCCAGGCTTGATCGAAGGGGCGGCACGCGGATCGACATTGACGACCTTCGGCTTCTTCGCCGCGCCTGAGGCATCATATTCATAGACCACCTGCTGATAGCATTGGCCGTTGAGATTGAAGGAGCGCATCTCAGTGGCGCGCCCGTACGCATCAAAATAGACCTGGGAGCGCGCGACGAGGTTGCCGCGCCCGTCGTAGATATGCCCCTGGGTGGGCAGCCCCCGTTCGTTGAGCAGGTAGTGTTTCTTGGCCACCAGCGCCCCGCCGGCATTGTAGGTAGCTTCAATGAGTTCGTTCGTGGTTTTGTCCACGATGGTCTCCGAATGCGAATTGTCGGGGTGGTAGGTGCTCTTCGCGACGATCGGCGTGCCCGCCGGGGCGGCGGGTTGCCCGACAGCAGAGGTCACCCAAAGAAGGACAAAAAAAGCAGAGCAGGATTTCATGACAGAAACGAAGATAACGGCAGAATAACGCCCCCCTTGCTCCGCCACAACGACAAATCCCGACTTCACCCCTCCTCCTTGCGTCATGTTTTCCTCCACCGATCCCCTCTGGGCTGAATTCCTCACTCAAACCATCGCGGATTTCGGCTGCACCACAGGCACGCTGCACCGGCTGGATCCGGCGGACCGCCACCTCAAGCTGGTGGCCCACCAAGGCATCCCCGAGGCGCTCATGCCCATCATCCAGTCAATTCCCATCGGCAAAGGCATCGCCGGAGTGGCCGCAGAGCGCAAGGAACCCGTGGAAATGTGCAATCTGCAAACAGACACCTCCGGCGTGGCCAAACCCGGCGCGAAACAGACCCAGGTCCAAGGCACGTTGGCGGTCCCCGTGTTGGACGGAGAGCGACTTTGTGGCACACTTGGCATCGGCAAGCTGGTGCCCTATGATTTCACCGCCGAGGAAAAAGAACGTCTGCTGCAGACCGCTCGCCGCATTGCTCCCAAACTGCTTCCCGGTTGATCGGAAAACCAAAAGAAAAATGCCCGGTCACGCCTCCATAGGCTGACCGGGCTTTTTTGTGCGCCAAACCCACCGTTACAGCGAGCTGTAACGACGGCGACGGCGGAAGAACAGGCCCAGCAGGCCGAACATCACCAGCAGCATGCGGGAAGGCTCAGGCACCACGACCAGCACACCGTAGGTGGTGAAGGCGCTCACATCCCATGCCAGCCCGGCTCCCAGCGCTGCAAGATCGAGATCCCCGGCGATCACACTCGTGCTCGCATCGTAGGTGTTGTATGACCCGACACTGAAGCCGCCGCTCATGCTGGCCCCGCTCCAGTCAATGAGATTGAAGACCTGGCCTTGCTGCGCCGTCACAGTGCCGACCGAGTTCACCACCACGGCTCCCTGGCCCCACGCCGCGCCAGAACGATTGCCCACCGACAAGGTGCTGTTGCTGCCGCTCAGGTTGATGAAGTCCAGGCTGGTGGACGATGTGGGCGCCCCCTTGGTGTAGATGTCCGCACCTGCACCCAGCGCATCAAAGTACTCCTTGGCAGTGGCGTAGCTCGTGGCGCCGATGTTGAAGGTGGAGCTGTAGTTGGTCACCGCAGCCGTGGACGGAGCTGTGATTCCCATCTGAATCTGCGAACCCGTGGCCACCGTCAGCGCGGTGTTGTCAGCCGTGATCGTCAGGGTGCCCTTGTCCGCATTCGCGGAGGTGGCGCCAGGCGTGAGAATACCAACGTTGTTAATTCCTCCCACCGTCACCGCACCGGCGATGACGCCAGTCGTGGTGCCGTCTCCAGCGCCAGCCAGAACCGCCGCGTTGGTGAGCGCACCGCCCGTTTCACCCACAATCACCGACCCGGCGCCAGTCAGGCTGCCAGTGACACGCAGCTCACCATTGTTGACAGTAGTACCACCAGAGTAGCTGTTGCCAACGGTGGACAAGGTGGTGACACCCGTGCCGGTCTGAGCGAATCCACCCGCACCCGTGATGGCGCTGGCGCTGAAATCAGTCCCCTGCGCGACGGCGTTGCTTCGGCTGACCGCAAAGACCGCCCCCGTGCCGACACTGACCGTGCTGGTCGTGGCGAGTGAGCCTGTCGTGCCGCCATTGCCGAGTTGCAGGGTGCCTTCCGAAACCGTCGTTGTACCGCTGTAGGTGTTTACCGTGGCGGCTGCGAGGATCACCGTGCCGGCACCGACCTTGGTCAAGTTCATGCCAGCGCCAGAGATCACTCCGGTGATTGTCAGAACGTCCGTAGTGTTGGCGGCTCCAATGGAACTGCTGGTTTGCAGGACAACCGATGCGCCGCTTACCGTCGCGACTCCGGTGCCGCTTAGAGCGCCATTTCCACCCACCCCGGCGCCGTTCAAATTCACCGGTGTTTCTGCCACGGTCACGCCATTGATGTTGAGCGTGGCACCGCTTGCGACGGTGACACCACCCGCCACGGTTCCCAGACCGAGGCTATTGGAGACAATCACCGTGCCGCCGTTGATGGTTGTGGCTCCCGTGTAAGTGTTGGCGTTGGTGAGGGTCAGGGTGCCCGAGTCGTTCTTGATCAGAGTGCCGGCACCCGTACCAATAATCCCGTTGATCACCGTGTTTCCGGCACCTGCCACAGTCAGGGCGAAAGCACCACTGATGCCGCCATTGATGCTCAGGGTTCCTGCGTCCGACTGCAGGGTCGAAGCGCTGCCAAGGGCGACCGTGCCGCTGTAGATGTTGTTACCGCTAAGATTGCGGAGTGCGCCACTGTTCGAGGCACCGCTTCCATTGATGGTCAGCGCCTCACCGAAAATGTTGATGCCGCCCTGAAGTTCCAGAGATGCCCCGCTGGAGACCGTGGTGGCCCCTGCCGTCGTGCCCAGTGCCAGACCGTTGGCGACGCTCAGCACACCTGCGGTGACAGTGGTCACACCGGTGTAGCTGTTGAGTCCGCCGAGAACCAGCGTGCCTGCGCCATCCTTGGTGATCGCCGCACCACTCACAGCGCCATTGATCGTAAGCGCGTTGGACGAGTTGACCGTGATGGTGGCGGTGGCGGCGCTGAGGGCCACGTTGCTGTTGATCGTCGCGGCGCTGGATCCTGCGTCCGTGGTGATGCCGTTGGCAATGGTCAGTGTGTAACCGCCGTCGCTGTTCAGCACCACCGCACTGCCGGCGCTTTGTGCGTTCACCGTGAGGCTCTTGATGCTCATGTTCGCGCCCAGAACCATGTTGCTCTGGTTCGAGTTAACGGTGGCGGAGAGGAACACATCCGTGCCGACGCTAGGCACGAGTCCCGTGGCGGTGCCAGCCAGATCCGTTGCCCAGTTGCTTGCCGTGGATCCATCGGAAACCGCCCACACATTGGCCGCACCACTGTAGCCGCCCTTCCAGTAAGCGGCCGCGAGCGCTGTCGCAGATGCGGTGTTGAAATACACCAACGTGTCAGTGGCCGTGATGCTGGTGACCTTGAAATTGGTGACGTTGTAGAGATTGCCCACCGAATAAGTGCCGGAGCTGCCATTGGTGTTCACCAGGCCACCAGAAGCAGCAGCGAGGATCGTGGACGTGGCTCCCGGAGTCTGTCCGCTGAGGAAGTATGCGTCCACGGTGACATTGCCAGTGACCAGAGCCTTGGCACCAGTGTTCAGGAGAATGCTGCTGCCTGTGGTTCCCACTTCAACACCAAGACGGCTGCCCCCTGCGAGATTGAGGATGGTGCCGGTATAAGGTGCCAGTGTCAGAACCCCGCCAGTGGTGCCGGTGAGCAGATTGAAGGTCGCTCCGCTCGCAACCGTCAGCGAGGAGGTGCCGGAAATACCGTCGATCACACCAGCGGTGACATGACTGACCTCCATCACACCGCCGTTCACCGTGGTGCTTCCGGCGTAGGTGTTCAGGTTGGTGAACACAAGCTTCTTGCTGCCACCTTTGACGACGTTGATGTTGTTCTGCACGACACCGCTGTAGGAACTGTCCGTCGTTGGTGTGACGGTGAGCGTGTTCATCACCGTAGCGCTGTTGGTGATGAAGCCGGCGGAACTGCCGAAGACATCACCTGTGATGACGGAGCTGTTCAGATTGCCAATGGAGGCATTGTACCCGCCAAGATCAAGGACACCGCGGCTGGAAGTGGTGACATTCGTGCCATTGGGCAGGGCGGCGGTCGAAGCCAGCCGGAGGGTGCCGTTGGCGATATTGGTGCCACCATCATAGGTGTTTGTGCCCGAGAGGATCACGGTGTCGAGGCTCTGCTTGGTGAGGCTGCCTGCACCACTGATGTTCCCCTTGATCTCAAGGATCGCGCCACGGGCGGTGTCGGTCAGCTCGCTGCTGTTGTTGGTATCGGAACCGACACCAGTGGTCAGGGTGGTCGTGCGTCCGTTGTCGGTGCCGTTCGGGCCATCGGTGAAGGCGTTCTGGCCGACGAACGAGTTGCCCAGCAGGCTGATGCTCACACCGGCCCCCAAGGTGCGGAAGACCGTGCCAGAGTTAACACTGGAGACATCGTCCGTGCGGAGGAATCCTTCGATGGCACCACCGTTGATCTGAATGGTCACCACCGTGGTGTTCTGATCGGCGTTCACCTGAAGCGAGCCCGCTCCGAGGTTGATCGTGCCGCTGCGGGCATTGTCCACGCTCCAGCGTTCGATGGAGCCGGCCTCGTAGGTCACGGCCTTCGTGAAGCCGGTGGTGAGAATGTCGAGGACACCGTAGCGCCGCGCGGTGATGCTGGCAGCATTGACAAGAGCATTGGCGTTGGTGACGCCGAGCGCCCCCTGCTCGATGCTGACGTTGCCGGTGAAGCTGGTGTTATTGCCGCCCACCCAGAGGTAACCGTTGCCCCACTTGATGAGGTCGCGGCTTCCGTTCAGGCCCGTGACGTTCAGCCCGGAACCCGTGGCACCAGAAGTGATCTGGTTGTTCACTGCCGCCGCGTTGATGTCGAGGATTGAGGCGCCCGCGCCGGTGAGGTAGAGCGTTCCTGCATTCAACACGGAACGAGTGTTGCCGGTTTGCACACGCAGGCGTGCTGGTGAGAGCCCTGTCGTGTCAGTCGAGAAGGACTCAAGCTCACCAATGCCGACGGCACTGTCAGTCAGGTTCGGCGTCGACACGATGATCGTGTTATCCACGGAGATGATGCGCCCCATCGTGTATTGTCCGTTGAGCGAGTTGCCGGGCTGCGCCAGCAGGTTCAGCGTGGTCCCGGCAGCGGTGGCTGTGCCGCTGGCGTTGAGGGTGATCGTGCCGCCGTCGCCGGAAGCACCGAAGGTGTTCAGGGTCAGGGCACCGCCGTTGACGGTCCAGTTGCCAGCAAAGCCCGTGCCGTTGGCGGCCGCGGTCTGGTCTTTGCCGATGATCAGGGCGCCTGCGCCGAACTTCGTCATACTGCCAGCGTAGATGTCTCCGGTGAGCGTCGTCGTGCCGGTGTTGTAGATGATGCCTTCCTTGTCGCCATTGGTGCCGAACTTCAAGTTGGTCGCGATCGTCGGCGTGCCGGTGGTGATGATACCGCCGCGCTCCGCGTCGGTGGGACCGTCGGCGAAGGTGACCGTGTTGTATTGGCCGACACCGCTGCTGATGTTCTGGCTGGTGCGCAGCGCATAGACCGTCTGATCCTGCGTGAGAACCATGGCGGCGGTGGTGATGTCCACCACGCTGGTGCCCGTTGTGGCTGCCGTGAAGGTGCCCGCGTTGAAGGTGTTGCTGTAAGTGCCATTGACGAAGCCGTTGGCACCGTAGGTCACGAATGTGTTGTCGGTGGTGTTGACGTAGTAGGCGGGCTTGATGCCGCCGACGATGGCTCCGGTGCTGGTTCCGGTGACGACGACCCGCTCCGAGTCATTGTTACCCGCCACACCAAGGTTCCCGGCGGTGGAGATAAGGGAAAGCGTGCTGCCAGCACCCGAGCGAGTGAGGTTGGACGTCGTCAACTGCATGTCACCGGCGGCAACACCCTTCTGAACCTGGATCGAGGCACCCCTGGAGAAGGTGATGTCGCCCACCACTTCCGTCGATGTTTGAGTGGCAACGTTCACCGAGCGCAGGTAGAGCCGCGCACCGTCCAGATTGATCGGTGTCGTGTCAAACCAACGGTTCTGGGTGGAGGATTCATTGTCCAGCCAGAGCACTGATCCGGGGTGGAAGTTGACGACGTATTGGTTCGCCGTTCCCGCGAAGTTAAGCATCGTCGCGCCGCTGTAGAGGCGGAGCTGGCCGAAGATGTCCACCGCGCCTCCGTTGCCGAGCGGGCCGTTGGCACCCGAGGTCGCGGTGCGGGTCAGGAGGCTGGAGGAGCGGCTGATGATGGTGCCGCCGGTGTAGGTGTTGATGTCAAAGAGGTCCGTTTCACCGCTGTTGCCGTTGCCGGCCTGGCTGCCAAATAGCACCCGAGTGCCCGCAGTGGTCCCTTCGACAAAGACGCCCATGTTCCCTGCTGCCGTCGAATTGAAGGCCACCCGGGAGCCGCCGCCGCCGATGCGGTAGAGGTTGTCGGCGCCCACTCCGAGCGTCTCAGCCGTGTAGTCGGAGTTGGCGGTGGCACCAAGGAAGGAGCGCCCGTTGCCGATGGTGGCGAGATTCAAGGGATTGGCGATGGAGGATTGCAGCGCGATCACCCCGTTCGAATTGCTGCTCAACGCATTCTGCACATAAGCCTGGTTGAAGGCCGCATTCGACATGCGGAAGAGAGACATCTGCGAACCGGAGCTGAGCAGTTCCACCTGACCGGTGCCAAAGTTGATATTCGCCGGGTTGGTGAGGAAGATGCCGCCCGTCGGATTGATCCGGATCGTGCTGCCACGCAGCATCGTATCCAGGTTCATGGCTGTGGTGTTCTCGCTGTTGATGTCACCAAAGCGCAGCAGACCGCCATTGACCACAATGCCGAGGCCGTTGGCTCCCACCGTGCCGGCGTAGAGTCCGCCGAAGGTGCTCGCGGCGCTGTTGAGCCAGAGGCTGTCGCCGCCGCCCTTGATGATGGCCTGGCCAATGCTGCCCCGGGCTGAACCTGCTCCGTCGTTGATGACACCGTTCAGGAGTAGCGGTGCGGTGCTGACATTGAGCAGCGGTGTCCCGGTCAGATTGGTCACCCCGTTGATTTCCAAGCCGTAAGTGTTGCCGCCTGTCACCGTCAGCGTGGAGCTGCCGATGGTGAGATCCTTGAAGGCAAGGAGTTTGTTCGTCGCGGCGCTGGCGATGTTTTTATTCACATCGATCGTGCTGCTGCCGTTGATGATCAGGTTGTTGCCGGCGGCGTTGTTGCCAATGACGTAGCGCTCACGGGTGGTGGTGTTCGCTCCGTCGATCCGCAGATTGAGAATGCCGGAATACAGGGTCACATCACCTGCTCCAATACCGCCATTATTGATGCCGCTGAAAAGCGTGGCAAAGCTCGCTGGCGTGCCCGTGGTGGTGCCTCGCACGGTGATCGAGCCCTGCACGTTCTGCAGGCCACCACTGAAGGTGTTGATGCCGTTGGTGAATCCAGTGAAGCCGTTGCCGAGTTCGAGGGTGCTGCCGCCTGTGTGGACCAAGGTCGCACCGCCCGTGACCTGGCCGTAAACGGTGAGGTTGGCATCGTTGCGGATGAAGTTGTAGGCTGCCGCACTTTCCATGGTGGCGGCACCGAGGACGAGCGGTCCATTGACCTGAACGGCGACGGCGTTGCCTGCGTTGCTGACAAACAAGGTCTGGCCTTGCTCACCAGGAGACCCACCGAAGCGGATTCCACCGGTCAGAATGCTCAGCACGTTCGCGGTGCCTGCGGCACGGTCATTGTTGAGCACGGCATAAGGATTGCCTTCACCAATCACCAGACCAAGGTTGAACACCGTGTTCGCGGTGTCTGCCCGGACCTGGAGCTGGCTGCCGTAGCCATTCAGAACCACCAGGCCATTGGTGCCGGCGTTCATCTGAGCCAGATTCGCAGTGCCGCCAAGGTTGGACTGAACCGTCGTAGAACGGAAGGCGATGCTGCCTTGGTTCACGATCCAGTTGCCACTGAAGCTGGCCTGCGGGGAGTCGATGACCAAGGTGCCCCCGCCCTGCTTGACGACGTTGCTTGCATTGGTGATCTGACCCGTGGTCGTAGGCGACAAACCAGGCAGCGTGGAGGAAGCCGTCTGCGTCGTGATCGTGCCGATCGTGACGGTGTTCTGGTTGTAGATGTTGAACTCCTTCAGGCCGCTGCCCGCGACCCCAACTTCAATGCCGGTGAAGATCTGGACTGCCGCATTCGGGTTGATAAAGCCACCGCTCTGGAGGCGGATGCGGTCCGTGGCGGCTGCAGTGATGCTGTTGCCAAAGGCGATGCCCGTGTCAAAGCGGCCGGCATAGACATCCAGGCCAATGCCAAGACCCGCTGCGTTGAAGGTCAGAACCGCCGTGTTGAGGAGGAAGCGGTCATTGGCACCGATGAGCTGGCCTGAGGCGGCAATGTTGCCACCAGCCGAGGTGCGGTCAAAACCTGCGTTCACGAAACCATTGTCGACCGTATAGGTGAGGAATTGCGCATCCGTCGCGTTGACGATCCATGGAGCCACCATGCCATTGGTGATGCCTCCGAGAGCGACGAGCCCATCGGCCCCGATGCCGCTGAAGAGCTTCACGCGCTCATCACTGCCGAGGAACCCGCCGTTGGCCGGGTTGATCTGCAGCGTGCCAACGTTGCCCGCGATCGCAAGGCCGTTGTTCGTCTGCGTGAGACGAGTGATGTCCACCCCGCCGCCGCTGCCGACGACTAGGTTCACGGTGCGGTCGAGAAGATCACGCTGGACAGCAAGCTGACCAAACTTGCCCACGGTCACGTCACCGACAGTTTCCGTCACTTCAATGTCGCGGTTGCCGATGAGACGAATCGTGGAGTTATTGAGAGCAATGGCCTGAGTGTCGAGCCAGCGGCCCTGACCGCCATAGCCTTCGAGCTTGGCGGTGGCGAGCAGGCCGGTGGAATAATCAAAGCGGAGTTCCGAAGTGCCTCGAAGAGTAACCGGGGCCAGTATGGCCGTGCCAGCCGCATCGAGGAAGGTGCCGCCCAGGCCGCCAGCCGTCAGCGTCCCCCAGGTGTCAAAACTGCTCGTCGTCAGGCTGCCGCGGAATTCCAGCGTGCTGCCGCGGTTCACCACGGTGCCGCCGGTGTAGTTGTTCGCAGTCATCAGGACCGCAATGCCACGACCGTTGCCGGCGGTGATGGTGTCCGCGTTCACAGCGCTGTGGGGCAGGCCGACGATCAGGCCTGCGCCTGCGCCAGTAAGCACGTTGCTGTTCACCAGATCACTGGAGACATAGAGAATCTGGCCGCCCACGCCCAGGCGGTAGGTGTTGCCCGCGCCCACTCCAAGGGTGGCCGCGTTGTAGCTGCCGTTCAGACCCACACCGTTCTGGCTGCTGCCGAGGAAGGCGGTGCCATCACCGATCATCGCCAGGTTGATCGTCTGGGTATACACGGTGTTCAGCGCGATGATCGCGGAACCACCGTTCTTGCCACCGCCATTGAGACCCGCGCCTCCGGCAAGGCCGTAGTAGGAGGTGTTCTGCGGCCCGCCCAGGCTGCCGATGAGGAGTTTGAAGTCGGAGAGCGGTGCATTGGCCGCCATGCGGATGATGCCGTAGTTGCCCATGACATTGCTGCGCAGGTCGATGCTGCCCGCACCCGCAGCCACGTTGCTGGTGCTGTTGTACTGAATGGCTGAGCCGGGCTGGATGAGCGTATTGCCGGTGCCAAGGTTGGAATTGGCAACCAGTCCCGCAATGCCGGCGGTATCACTCAGGGTGGTGACATTCCCCTCAAAAGTGCCGAAGAACGTGATGCCACCATTGCTCACATACCCGCCCTTGAAGGTGGCGCTGTTGTCGCTGTTGATGAACAGCCCGCCACCGCCGCTCTTCAAAAGAGTGCCGTTGCCGCTTATCGCTCCATTGATGGTGACGTTGCCGTTGCCGCCGGTGCGGCTGTTGTTGGTGATCTGGGCATCCTTGATAAAGCTCAGGCTGGTGAAGCTGGACGAGAGCTGCTGGTTGTCCGCAACGTTGTTGAGGGTCAGCAGAGGAGAGCCCAAAGGAGCACCGAAAGTCAGGCTGCCGAACTGAACAGTCTTGTTCGAAGCAGAAGCTGCCCGGGTCAGATTCAGAGCCGTACCGCCGCTGCCGATGTAGCTGCCGCCGCCGAGCGTGGCGGTCGAACCGATGGTCAGGTTGTTGTTCGCAAAGGTGGTCAGCACCTGCATGTTCGCGGTGTTGTCACCTTCATGGTTGATGACAAGCGTCGCTCCGTTCAGCGTGATAGAGGCGCCTGCCCCAAGCGGATCGGAGGCCCCGTTGGAGAGGCGCACTTCCGTCGTGCCAGCCATGAGTTTCCAGGCTCCCACTGCATTAGCACCGGCACCACTGTCTCCATTGGTCAGGAAGAGGGTCTGACCGCCGATTTTCACGAGAGTCTTGCCCGCAGCCGCGATCTGGCCGCTGATCACGCCATTGGCCGCAGTGTTGAGGGTGGTTTCACCGGCCGCATTGACAGCGAGGACGCCGTTGATCTGGACGTTCGTGGCATTGCCAGTCCAGCTCAGGGCCGCAGCGTTCAGCGTCACGTTGTTGATCAACGACCAAGCCACGGGAGCGACACCCACTGAGAGCGTGGAAGTCGTATTGGCGTAGGTCGAGCCGTTGCCGAAGCTGTTGAACTGGTCAACGATGATGTTGTAGCCGCTGCCGGAGCCGAACTGAATGGTGGCAATGTTGTCCGTGACTTCGCCCGCCGCGTAGCCCGCCGCTGCGGTGGCAGCGAGGTCAAGAATCCCCCCCTTGAGGGTGATGGGACCCGTACCGAGCGCAAGGGTGTTGCGCACGGCAAGTGTGCCGGTGCTGACCGGGGCGACGACGTTCGCGCTGGTGACTCGCCCCGCATTGATGATCGTCCCGCCAGTGTAGGTGTTGGCCAGCGGAGCGCCGTCCGCGATGGTGGACTGATTGAGGGTCAGCGTGCCATTCCCAGTCTTCGTGAGGCTGACGTTGCCATCAATCGTTCCCAGATAGGTCGTGCTCTGGCCGATGCCCGTGTTCACCGTCAGTGTGGCGGACGAGCCCGTGTTCGTCACCCGGCCGACGCCGGACAGACCGCCAATGGTGACGTTCTGACCGTTGAGGTCAAGGCCATTGGCGCTGCTGTTAATCACAAGGTTGACCAGACCGCCGGAAGGCACTGCGCTGGCGCTGGCAAACTGCAAGGTGCCTTCCTGCACAGTCAGGTTGCGCAGGCCGGTGGTCAGCGGAGCCATGATGTTGCCGGTGCCAGAGAGCAGCAGGGTGCCCGCGCCAGCCTTCGTGAAGTCGGTGGCTTCGAAGTTGCCTGAGATGGTGGAGGCGCCGGTCTGACCGCCGCTGATAAATACGAGAGCTTCCGTTGGCGTCGCACCCGTGCCGAATCGCAGGTTGCTGGAAATCGTCGCCGAAACCGAGGTCAACGGATCTCCGTTCATGATCAGGCCCGCACCCGCGATGCGGAGCAGCGAGGAGGCACCACCAGCGGTGATGTTGCTGTTCGTACGCAGGTCCAGCACATCGACGGTGCTGTTGTCCACGATTTGGGCGCTGGTGATGTCGGCCAGCGAGGTCGCGGCAGAGGCGCTCAGCACACCCACCGTGGTGGCATTGTTCAGGAGGAAGCCGTTGGTGGCATCATAGCGCAGGAAGTTCAGCGAGTTGGTATCCGCACCCGTTGAGGAGCGACCAACGACAGATGGTGTGGCGAGGATGAATCCACCCCCGCTCGCAGTGTTGGCCGGTGCAGAATTCGTCACCTTGAAAAACTCATTCACACCGAGATCTGCGGACAGATTGGAGGAGATGACCGTCATCATGCCGTTCGTACCGCGGGTCAGTGCCGTCGCCGTCAGCGCGGATGTCACACCAGTTCCCTTGGTCAACTGCACTCGGCCTGCGTTGTAGGTCACCGAGGCCACCGTGAGTGCCTGGTTGACCACGCCAAACGTCAGCGCATCCGATGCCGCGACAATCGCCGCCGTCGGAGCACTGAGGGTGAGCACATTGCCATTGACCGCTGTGACCAGCGTTCCCGCCGTGATACTGGCCGGATTAGTGGAGTCAGCGATGGTCATGCCAGCGACGATGCCCGTAGCGTTGCTGACCGTAAGGATGTAGCTGACCGCCGTCTGTGCGCTTGCGGTGACACCCACGGGAGCGGTGCCCACCGTGCCCTGAAGCTGCAGGGTGCCGTCGGTGAGGGTGATCCCACCCGTGCCGAACGGCGTGCCGCTGGTCATCTGCGTCATCACGGTGCCGCCGCTGCCAATGCCGCCGATGGCGGTCACACCGCCGATGGTAAGGCTGTTGTTGGCGTTCGCCGTCGAATTGAGCACCAGAGTGCCATTGCCGAGCTTGGTCAGGCCGAAGGCACCAGTGATCGGCAGCGGCACCGCGAAGGTGTACCCATTTGAAACGCCAATGGCACTGGCTGCTGTCAGGATCAGCTGATGCGCCGTGGTGAAGGAACCGCCCACGGAGAGCACACCGCCGCGCAGACGCACGTCCGTAGCCAGGCCGGCGACAGTGTGGGCGGTGGCGCCAACAGCGATCGGCGTCGTATCACCCAGGTTGATGTCAGCGGTCACACGCAGCATGCCCGCATCAATGAACCATGAGGTGCCATAGTTGGCGTCCGCAGTGGTCTTGTTGTAGGCCGCATTGTTGCCAGTGATCACCAAAATGCCCGAGCCTTGCTTGAGCAGGTTGGCCCCCCCTGCGCCGCTTGCCGTGAAACCAGCATCAAATTGGATCGCCCCCTGCGTGGTGTTCACCACGAAGTTGCGGTTGCGCAGCGTCGCGTCGGAATTGAGGTTCCACGCCGCCGCCGTGTTGATGAACGTCAGGTTGCCGCGACCTTCAAAGGTCATCGACAGCGCGGCGGCGGTGGAAAGCGCGCCAAGGGTGTTAGCGATGATCCGGTCTGCGCCATTCGAGCCAATGGAAGTGCCGCCGTTGTTATTGCCTGAACCGAAAGTGAGCGTACCAGTACCGAAGGGACCGCTGATGATGGTCAGCGCATTCGCTGCGCCCGAGTAGTAGGAATTCGCACCTACCACCACGCGGGCGTTGTTCAGCGTCGTGTTGCCCGTGTAGGTGTTCTGTGAGTAGCCGTTTGGCCCCGCGCCGATGAAAACCACGCCGTTGCCCAATTGTCCGGTGGTCGCGGTGCTGCCGATGAGAATGCTGTGCAGGTTGCCATTGCTGGAAATCGGTCCAAGCAGTTCAAGGCGGCCACTGGTGATGGCGAAGAGGGTCAGGGTGCGGTCCGCGCTCCCTGATACGATGCCGATGCCCCCGGTGATCTTCGACCCGTAGAGCGAGTTGCTGAAGATCG
This sequence comes from Verrucomicrobiota bacterium, assembly GCA_017301975.1. GTDB lineage: Bacteria > Verrucomicrobiota > Verrucomicrobiia > Verrucomicrobiales > Verrucomicrobiaceae > Prosthecobacter. Next base: position 30,797 of record JAFLEI010000003.1, on the reverse strand, counting down.
ACATGTTCGAGCCGGCATTCGGGTTGCTGATGATGATGTCGCGACCAAATGTGATCTGCCCGGAGAGGCCCAGGGCGGCAAAGGTGGTGGCAGCGGTGGTGCCTGCGGCAACATTGGTGATAAACAGCGGCGAGTCGGTTTGGCCGAGTGCCCCAGCCACGTTCGGCAGCACGTCTGTCCCGACGTAGAGGATGCCCGCTTGGGCTTGGTTGCCATTGACAAAAGTACCCGTCAGCGTGGTCGTGCCCGTGTAGGTGTTCATGCCATTGAGCACCAGGTTGCTGGTACCGCTCTTGATCAGGTTGCCGTCCACACCGCTGATCACGCCGAGGATGCTCAATTCCGCCGTGTTTTCAATCGTGCGTGTGCCGCCCACGCCAGCCGGCGTGAGGTTGACGTTGCCGCGCAGCACGAAGTTCGTGCCCGCAGAGCGGAAGTCAGCCACCAGATCCACATTGTTGAGGATGCTGAAGCCGGCGCCACTCACGGCTCCCATCTGACCCTGGCCAAGGTTAAAGCCGCCATCCGTGGTGTCATTGATGACCAGCTTGCCGCTGCCCAGGGCGAAGTTGTTGGCAATGTTAAGCGTGGAACTGCGGTTGGCCCAGGTGTTCCCGGTGTAGTTGTTCCGGGTGCTGAGCGTGATGTTGGTGTTGCCGTTGATGACCGCCACGTTGGCATAGGCGTTGCCCGCCACCATGGCCCCGATCTGGACAGAATTGTTGCCCGTGAGCACGTTTTCAAACGCATTCACCCCGATCTGCATCGTGCCCTGGTTGCCGCCGCCGCCGAAGCGATAGACGCCGTCCGTGGAGGCGCCCAGCGTCGGGGCAAAGTAGTATTGGTTGATCGCGCCGCTGGTCGAGGTGCCGAGCCAGAGATGCTCCACCGCCCCGCCCTGATTCAGCGCCGTTTCCATCGCGCCCATGTCGAGTGCTCCATACTGCACACCGTTGTCGAGGGAGATGACGCCGAGGCTGGAGCCCGTGGTGCTGAACTGCACTTTGCCGTCGGCCGCAGGACCGGTGGTCAGCACAGCAAGAATGTTCGCCTGGGTCAGCGCAGTGCCGTTGTTGTTGTTGCCAAAGGCGATGCCGCCAAAGGCCCAGTCATCACTGACAGCGGTGACTTTCTGGAAGGCGATGTTGCTGATGTCCGCAAGGCGGAGCTGTGCTCCAGCGAGGATGTTGATGTCACCCACACCAAAGACGCCAGTGGTCGCGGTGCCCGCGGTGAGCGAGGTGGAACCCACGATGCTGGTCGCGGTGTTCTGGGTGCTGGCCCAGATTTCCAGCCCGATCTGGCCGTTCGTGCCGAAGGTGTTGGCTCCGTTGGCGAGGAAGAGCCCGCCGTTGCCATACTTCACTAGCTTGCCATTCGCGCCGCCCACCACCAAGCCTTCAAGGATGCTCTGATTGGCTGCACCAAAGGAGGAACCGATGAAGTTGCTGTTGGCTCCCAAAGTCGTGGTGCCGGTGACTGTGATGCCGTTCTGCGAGAAGTTCAGGTAGATCGGTGAATTGGCCCCGAGATCAGCAATCGTCAGGTTGTTGATCCGCTGCATGATCCCCTGGTTGTTGTTGGTGATGGTGGCATCACCATTGACGAAGACGCTGCTGCCAAGGTTGCCAGTGAGACGGACCCCGCTCGGGAGGTTGGAGTCACGCCCGGCGTTGTTGGAGAGCAGGCTGTCGATGATCAGCGTGCCGGAGTTGACGATGATGTTCTGGCTGTTGGTCGTGCTGGCGATGGCCACGCCGGAATTGGAAACCGGGTTCTGCAGAAGCAGGTTTCCTTCGTTCAGGGTGATCGTGCCCGTCAGGCCTGAGTTGCTGGAGGAGATCGTCAGCTGGTTCGGGCCGAACTTGGTCAGCCCGTTGCTGCCGGTGATCTGCGCATTGATCACGCTGGTGGCCACAGCAACATAGATGACGGCTTCGTTGGCACCGAAGGCCAGGGTCATCGGCAGGGTGGTGGCTCCATTGGTCGTGCCGTTGGCCTGCACCGGGTTGATGGTGCCGCCCGTCAGCAGCAGGCCGCCACCGAGATTGCCCGCACCGCTGTCAAAGGTGATGGTATTAAAGGAAGCCGTCGGGGTGATGTTGAAGCCGCTGCGCAGAGCATAGACCGTCGAATTGGCCGACAAGGTGGCCGCCGCACGCACATCCAAGGTGGTGCCCGCACCAAGCGCGCCGATCGTTCCGCCCGTGCTGACCGAACTGTAGCCCAGCTGACCGGCACCCAAAGTAGCAGAGCCTGGGACCATCAGAGTCTGGAAACCTGTCGTCGCCGCCGTTGGATTGTATCCCACGTAGGAGCTGCTGGTCCGATCCACGATCCACACCGGGGCAATGCCACCATTGATGACGCCCGTTCCGTTGGCGGTTGTCCCTGCGCGTGTGACACCAGACGTGACGATCAGGCGGTCAAATGAGGTTGGCGCAATCCCGCTGGTGATCACCCCGCTGCCTGCAACTGCCGCAGCACTGATGGTGATGGTCGTGGAGTTAGTGATGGCCGTGATGGTGGCACTGGCGGGAATCCCAGCGCCAGAGATTGCCTGGCCGACCAGCATGCCCGCCGTCGAAGCGACGGTAACGGTCGTGCTCGCGGTGGTGGTGCCGGTGGTCGCCACGTAGTTTGGAATTCCAAGGGTGCCCACACCAGAGGTCGAAAGGCCGAGAGTTCCATTCGCACCACGGGTCAGACCGGCGGTTTCAAAAGTGGTGGAGCCTGCACCGGCCGGCCGAACCACCGTGATGTTGGATCCCTTGTTCACAATAAGGGTCCCGACGAGTTCGTAGGACTGGCCATTGGCCACGCCATCAAAACGGAACGTGCCGCCGTTCAGATCCTGGCCTGTGGCATCCGCCCAGCGGCCCTGGCCGTTGGGTTCGCGACCGAGCTGGTCGAAGATGCGGATCTGACCACCAGGACGAAGAATGATCAGGTTGTTGTTGAAGCCGGTGGTCGGATTGTAGAACGACGACGCACCCGCGATCCCTGTGACCGGCGCGACGACTTGGATGGTGCCATAGACTTCAACACTGCCCGTACCGAGCGGCGTCCGCCCCAAGGCTCCGACTTCCAGCGACAAGGTCGAACCCTTGCTGATCGTGGTGCCGCCGGTGAAGTCATTGGAGTTGCGGATGGAAACCGTGCCAGCACCGTTGGTGATGGCACCTGCGAGATTGCTCAACTGGGAGCCGATCATCAGGCGGGCCGTCCCGGTCAGCACATTGTCCGCACCGGAGAAGGCAAGCGTGCCGCCGTTGTTGCCGCCCAGGCGATACGTGTTGTCCGCGCCGACACCGAGTGTCGGTGCCATGTATTCGACGACGGTGTTGTTGAAGTAACCACCGAGGAAAAGACGTCCGTTGCCGATATCTGACAAATTGAGCGCCGTGGTGAACGTAGGAACCGCGAGCTGGAGGGCTGCGCCGAAGCCGCCCTGCAGCTTGATCTGCGCGTTCAAGCCCGTGCCAGGGTTGTAGTCGCTGTCGAGCACGATGGCTGGCAGGTTGTTGAAGTTGCTGTTGAGCATCAAGCCACCGAGGGCAACACCACCAAGGCTGCCGTTGCCGGCGATGCGCAGTGCCGCGCCCGGATTCACATTGATCAGCGCATCGCTGCCCGTGCCGCCCAGCGGTGTGCCTGTCGTGCTGGTAATCTGAAGCGCACCTACCTGCACATTGGTCCCGCCGGTGTACGTGTTGGTCGTGCCGGAGATCCGCAGCGTGCCATAGGTCGTGGTGGCACCACCGTATTTATTGAGGTTGCCCGCGCCAATGATCGCACCGGCCAGTTCCAGAAAATGCGTGGTTCCTGTGGCGGTGTTGATGTTGGAAGAGGAGCCCCCAACGGTCGTGGTACCCGCCACCCGCAGGGAGTAGCTGTTGCCGCCGGTCAGCGTCAGGGTCGCTGCGCTGAGGTCAAGGTCGCCAATCTGAATCTGGTTGCCTGTGTTCGCGCTCACCCGGTCCACGTTGATCGTGGCAAACCCGGCTGCCACCACGTTGATGCCGTTGGTGTTCGGATTGCCAAAGATGATGGTGCCGTTCGGGCCGCCACCGTTGCTGTTAAGCGCCAGAATGCCCCCGTTCACAGTCACCGTGCCTGGAGTGCTATAGTTCGTGCCGCCCGCGACCAGCGGATCGGCACCGCCAAGGCCGAACGGATCCTGCACCGTCAACTGACCTTGGTTGATTCTCACGCCACCCGTGAAGCTGTTCTGGCCCGCATACGTGAAGGTGCTGGTGATCGTGCCAAGGGTCAGTGTGCTCGATCCATTCTTCACCAGGCGGGTCGTCTTGGTGCCAGAGCCAAGTGCATCGACGATGTTGCCCGTGAAGGTCGTGTTATTGATGCTGTTGATCACCAGCACACCGTTGGACGTGGTCGACAGGTTGCCCACGGTGCCGCCGCTGCCGGACAGTCCCGCTGTCACCACGCGCATGCCGTTGAGGTCGAGGTTGCCGATGTCGTTGAGGATCAGTCCCCCGGTAAGCGAAGGAAGGGAGTCCGAGTTGGCAATGGTCAGAAAACCCTCGTTGACCGTGATGTTCCCAAGGATGTTGTTGACGCCCGAGAGGATCAGGTCTCCCGCCCCGCCGATGGTCAGATTTTTCGCCGTGATGTTGCCGCTGATCGTGGCCGCATTGCCGCCGATGTAGCCGCCGCTCACATAAATAATGCCCTCTCCCGCGCTCGCGCCGCCCGTGACGCCATAGGGGTTGATGAAGATGTTGGAACTGATGTTCGGAGCTGCACTGCCCACACCATTGATGAGCAGACCGCCCAATTCATTGTTGTTGCGCGAGAGGATGCTGATGGTGCCTCCACTGATGCTGGCAGATGTGCGGACACCAAAGGTTTCGGCCCTGCCAGTGACGACCGTGGCGGTATTGATGTCGACGACGCTCGAAACAGTGGAACCAATGAAGGTGTTGGTCAGCGGATTCGCACCCACGGAGGTCACAAATCCCATCACCGGATCGTAGCGGACGAAGCTCGCGGTTGCATCCGTGCTGGAGGCGAGGCGCAGGATGGACGCGGCGGTCACCTCGGCATTGATCCCGGAAACAGTGCCTAAGTTGTTCAGCGCCGCGAGACCCGCGACGGTCGTGGTGCTCTGACCAAGGATGGTCGTGCCGAGGACGCGTGCGTCCGCACCGGCGGTGTTGCCAAGGTTGCCATCCACTCCAGGAACAATCGTGAGAATGCCGGATCCCACGCGGGCGAGGGTGGTGGCGGTGATCTGGATGTCATTGCCCATCTGTGCGTCTAGGCGCAGGTAGGCCGCCCCCGTGAAGTTGAGGGTCGGAATGACGAAGGCCGCTGCGGGGCCGTTGGTGTTCACCCGCAGGGAACCGCCGTTGATGGTCACGGCAACGTCGCCGAATGGCGTGCCGCCGGTGGCCTGGGTCATCAAGGTCGCCCCATTGCTGATGGCGGTGTTGTCATGCAAGTTGGCCCCCGTCTGGTTGCCGTTGAGAATGGCGGTGCCGCCACCATTGAAGGTGAGCAGTCCGGTGCTGTTGGCAGTGATGCCGTTGATGATCAGGGTCTTGCCCGCCTTCACACTGATGCTGCCTGCACCGGTCATGGTGATGACACGATTCGTAGTCATGTCTTCGGTGACTCGCAGAATGCCGCCGTTGAAGGCGATGCCGCCAGGTGTGACGTTCAGACCACCCGTCGAGCCGAGGTTCACATCGCTGCTGATGCTCAGGATACCAGCGCTGATGGTGGTGGTGCCGAGGTAGGTGTTGCTGCCGCTGAGCACCAGGGTGCCGAGTCCCGTCTTGGTCAGGCCCGTCTGCGCACCAACGTAGGTGAAGTCGCCGCTGATCACGCCAGAACTGGTCAGCGTGGTCGAGGCACCCACGTCGATCGTGCTGGTCTGGATCAACTGCATGTTGTTGGCAACCGTGAAGTTTTTGTCCCAGCCGGCGAGCGTGCCGGAGTTGAGGAGGATCGTGCCCGGAATGACGCCAGTGCTGCTGAGGGCCAGGGTGCCCTGGCTGATGGCGATGCCGTTGGAGCTGTTGCTGGCATTGGTCAGGCGCAGGATGCCCGCGCCTGTCTTGACCAGGATGGAGGCTCCGCTGATTGCGCCGGAGAGCGTGACGATGCGGTCCGCACCCGCGATGCTCAGAGCACGATACGTGGCCCCGGAGAGGTCCACGGCACCCGTCAGGATCAGATCCGTCTGGCCGAGCGGACCTGCGCCGATGAAGGCGTCGGCGGCAAAGGCACCATCCAGGTTCCCCGAGCCTGCAAGAGCAGTCAGAACACCACCGGCGGAGAAATTGATGTTGTTGGCCAGCGTGAAAGGCTGACGCAGGATGACATTGCCCGTCGTGCCCAAGCCTCTCTGGTTGGGCTGCAAGGTACCTCCATTGAAGGTGATCGCACCCGTGCCAAACGCGTTCGCATCGCCGATCTGCACCACAGCGTTGCCGTTGATCGTGGTGCCACCGCCATAGCTGTTGGCCGTATTGAGCACCACGGTACCGCCGTTGCCGATCAGGTTCGCACCCGGGGTGCCGGTGACCGCGCCGATGATGACCGAGTTTCCGGCACCGGTCAGAACTGCCCTGTTGATGTTCAAGACGCCGCCGCCCGTGCCGAGTCGATAGACGTTGCCCGTGCCGGCTGTCAGCGTTGCCGCCGTATAGGCACCGCTCAGCGTGGAACCGAGGAAGAGCTTGGTGCCCGCCTGGCTCACCGCAGTGTCGTAGCCGCTCACATCAATGGCGAGTGTGCCGTCGTAGTTCGGGTTGGTCGAATTCCATATCACCGTTCCAGAAGCGCCCGCATAGGCCAGGCTCAGAATGCCAAGACCGTTGATATCCGTGTTCACAGTCACCGAACTGGCGCTGGCCAGATTGCTCGAGCTGATCACCCGCAGCACCGCTCCCGGGTTGACCACCACAGCCCCGGTCGTCAGGGCGTTGTTGCCAATCCGCGCTTCCAAGGTGCCCTGCTCAACCGTGATGGCACCCGTGTAGGTGGACGTGCCGCCCAGCATCAAAGTCGCCGTACCCGTCTTGGTGATCGAAGGCGTGCTGCCGGAGAAGGCCCCGAGCACGTTCAACTGGTTGAACGTAAAGATCGTCGTGCCAGTGCTGCCATTCACCGTCAATCCACCGAAGATGCTGCTGGTCTGACCACCCTGCACGCCGAGGGCGGTGCTGCCAGCTCCCAGAGTCACCGAACCAACGGCGGTGCTTGCCACCGTCGCGCCAAGGATGCCGTTGGCGGAGAAGTTGAGCGCATTCTGGACGAAGACGTTGGTGCTCGCGTTATAGAAGGATCCGCCGGCCAGGCTGATCGCAGAGCCGGCCGTGTAAAGGGAACCGCCAAGCGCATACTGGTTCCCAACTTGCAGGACCCCATCGTTCACCGTGATGGAGCCGGTGAGATTGACGTTGCTGGTCGCATTGATGGCGAGCAAGCCAGCGCCGGCTTTCGTAAAACCAGTGAAACCGCCAGCCGAACCAAACGCAGTGCCAATGGCCATGGTGACCACGGTATTACCCTGAAAGTAATTCTCGACGGTGATTGTCGGCGTCGCATTTCCGAAGCTGATGACGCCATTCAGGGTCAGGTTCTGCGCAGAGGTGCCGAAGATGAGCTGCGTGTTGGCGGTGATGTTGTTGGCGATGGTGCGCGCAGCGCCACCGGCCAGAATCTTGGCCCCGTCAGTAATGACCAGAGTACCCAGGCCGACCGGGCTGGCCGTGATGGTGGAACCCACAGTGTTCGGCGTGCTGTCCGCACCGAAGATCAAGGAACCGGAGGTTAGCGTCGTGGAGGTCGAACCCGCGACCCCAAAGGTGTTGGCCCCCGCGAGGACCACGCTGCCCGTGCCGGCCAGATTGAGGACGTTCGAAGCCCCCGCTCCGGAAATGATGGCGTTCACGATCAAGCTGTTCGGGGAAAGGCCTCCCGTGGTGATGGTCCGTGTGCCGCCGTTCAAATCCATGGTGCCGGCAATCGTCGGCGTGAAGCTGAAGCTGTCGTTGTTCGAGACGATGTTGCCGCCCAGGGACAGCAGACCACCAGTGGTGACGGTCGGCGTCGCTGCCCCGCCATTGTTGTTAAAGGTCAGCGTGCCCGCCATCGTGTTCGCACCCGTGTAGGTCAGCGTGGAGCCGCCGTTGAGGTTGATATTGGTGGCGTTGGCGATCTGACCAGCGGCGCTGATCGTGACGGCCGAGTTGTTGATCGTGAGTCCGCCTGCGGCAGTGATCACCGTGACTGCCGCCGCACCTGTGGTATTGACCGTGGTGCCGTTGATGATCGTTCCGCCGCCATAGGTGTTGGCCACCTGCGGGGCCAGCGTCACCGTCGCACCACCCGAAATCACCAGCGCAGTGGATCCACCAAAAATCTGGGAGTTAATCGTGAGCGTGTTGGCGGTGTTGGTGATGAAAAGTTCCCCCGTGGCGCTCAGCGCACCACGCGCACCGGCTCCAGTCGCACCGATCGACGCGCTGGCTCCGCTGTGAAGCAGACCGCCACTCACAAGAGTCAGGCCGTTCGTTGTCAGGTCGGAGGTGAAGGTCAGTCCAATCCCCACCAAGTTCAGGGAATTGATAGTGTAACCTGCGACGACCGGCACAGCACCGGCTGCAGTGAGGCGGTAGTTTCCAGTGGCGGTGGAGGCTCCCGGCAGCGTCGTCCCGGTATATCCCGCATACCCAGTCTGGTTCAAGGCACCCACACCGGTGGCACCGACATAACTGGCGAATTCCGTGCCACCCGTGATGGCCCAGCCGCCGATGAGGTTTTGGGTCAGCGCTGGAGCACTGCCATTGATGTTGGTCAGGAAGATCGAGGAGGTCGCGATGCCGGTAGTCAGGGGCAGGCCAAGATTAGCACCGGTGAAGTTGACCGTGCTGCCGGCCGTGCCGCGCACCAGGTTGGTGATCGTCAGCTGGGCATTGCCAACCGGGGAGGCGTTCGTCGCGTTGATGACATTGAAGCCTCCGGAATTGGCTCCACCCTGGAGTGTGACAGTGCCGACGGTGGCGGCGCTCTGCGCACCCGCGTAGGTCAGCGTGCCGCCCTGGAGGGTGATGCCATTGACCACCCGGTTTCCGCCGAGGTTCGCGGACGTATAAAGTCCTGTGTCGTCCAGCGTAAGGGTGCCGAACAAGTTGGTCACAGATGAGGAGCTGCTCAACTGCCCCTGATCACGCAGCGTCAGCCCCCCCCCGCGGATGATCGTCGCTCCGGAGTAGGTGTTGTTGCTGGTGAGCGTGGTGGTGGAGTTGCCAGACCGCGTGAAGGCCAGATTGCCTGTGATGGTGCCAGCAAAAGTGCCACCAGGGCTCGCCGTGAGAGTGGCAGCCGTGAGGCTGGAGTTCGTCACGATCCCGCCGCTTCCAGCAAGACTTGTGGTGGTGTCCAGAGTGCCGATGGCTTGGTTCCTGCCGAACAAATCCAGCGTGCCCCCGCCATTCACGCGGACCGACTGAAGAGTCGGTGTCGCGTTGGTCGCGATCACCGTCAGGGTGTTGTCCACACCGCTGTTCAGGGTGAGCAGGCCGTCATTGATCGTGGTCTGGCTGTTGTTGGTGAAGAACTGCTGCTTGTTGATGCTCATCGCACCCGCCCCGGTCTTGATGAAGCCGTTGCTGCCCAGCACCTGGGCGTTGAAGTCGAGAGTATTGCCAGTGTCGAGCTGGTGAATGATCAGCTGATTGCCACCGGACTGGATGAGACCGCCCGTGAAATCGGTGCCGCTGGCGTTGAGGACAAGGATGCCGCCACTGCCAAGATTCAGGATGGCTTGATCGCGGATCGCGTTCAGGGCGGTGGGACCATTGATCGTCAAACTGTTCATGGTCACCGAGCCGAAGAGCTGGGTGCTGTTAACCGCGACATTCGAATTGGTGGCAAAGACGCGGAAGAGGCCTGGAGCAAGTTCGCTGGCCGCGAGCGGACGCACACCCCCGATGGCGGAATACGTCGCAAAGGCGGTTCCAGTCCCTGTCGCGCTGGCATCGGCGATGGTGTCCACACGGATGTTGATGGTGTTCGATCCGTTGCCGCCCCCACCCCCGATGAAGCCGTTGCCCATGTTAGGGGCAAACAAATTGGCCACGCCAGCACCTGGAGCGCTGCCCAGGCCGTCCCCGCGGACGAGCAAGGAACCACCGCCGGAGAGTGAAGCAAAGTTGCCCGCATTCAGGGTCAAGGACTGCGCCGCATTGGCATCCAAGGTCAGGATGGACCCACCGGAAACGACGTTGATGGCACCCACGGTGCCGAGGTTGATCGTTTCCACCGTCGCCGCACCGGCGTTGCCGATGATCTTAAACTCACCACCCTGCAGGGTGATGTTGCGCACCAGGCCCGCGCCGACAGCGAAGTCGGTGCCGCCAAGGCGGTTGTTCAGATTGGTGCCGCTGTTGTCAAGGGTCAGCGTGCCCCCCTCAAGGACGGTGTAGGTCGTGAACTTCGTGCTGCCGGCTGCTCCGCTCAGCACCGAACTGCCTTGGGAGGTGGTGAAGGTTCCGATCCCCATGGTGCCAGTGCCGGCGGCGCTGGCGATGGTCAGCGTTCCCGTGCCGATCTTGTTCAGGCTGAAAGACGTCGAGGTCTGGTTGGCGGAGCCGAAGCGGCCGGAGAATACGAACGTGCTGTTGTCGAAGCCGGTCGCAAGGGTCGCTCCAGTGCCTGAGTTGTTGGTGACCAGGCCGGTGCCGCTGATGGAACCGGTGACCACGTTGGTGCCGGCCACGTCCAGCGTGCCGCCCGTCGCGAGGTTGATGTTCGAGAAGCGGGACAATGTGTTGGTCCCGCTCGGGCGCAGGGTGCCGTTGTTGACCTGGGTGATCCCGCTGTAATCGTTGGCGATGTTGCTCAGCGCCAGGATGCCGGGGCCGTCCTTGATGAAGGTGAAGGCGCCCGTGTATTTGTTGCCGAGTGTGGCAACGACCGCCGGGCTTTCCACCGTGATCGTCGGCGTTCCTGCACCGAAAGTGATCGCGCCGTTGAGGGCGAGGTTGTTCGAGGAGACTCCGCCGATGATCAGGTTGTTGCCCGCCAGCGTGATCGGGTTGTAGATCGTGCTACTAACTCCGATGAGCTTGAGACCGGAGGCAACCGTGAGCGTGCCGAAGCCGAGAGGACCACCGGTTTTGAGACCTGTCGTGAGCGTGTCATTGGCACCGATGATGATGGAGCCGGCGTTGAGGGCGACACCGCCGGTAAACGTGCTGGTGGCGCTGGTGAGGGAAAGCGCACCTGCACCCTGCTTATCAATGCCACCGACGCCGCCGGTGCTCTGGATGAGGCCGCTGATAACGAGGTTATTGAGCGACAGACCCGAGGTGGTGATGGTCCGAGTGGCACCCAGCAAATCCACCTGCGAACTGATGGTTGGGAAGGTGCTGAAGCTGTCATTCACTGAAACGATGTTGTTGCCGAGCAGGATTTCGCCGGTGCCGGTCAGACTGGTGCCGGCTGCGTTGGCATTGGCGGAGAGGGTGATGCTTACGCCTGGGTTGACCGCGATAATGGTCGCGCCTGTCGGGATACCCGTGCCGCTGACCTGCTGACCTACCGCAAAGCCATTGGTGTTGGTCATCGTGACCGTGGGACTGGCGTTGGTGATCACGACGGCAGCGTTCGTGTAGTCCGCCTTGGAAATTGTCGGGGTGCCGTTGCCGCCCTGGTTGTTGAACGTGATGGTGCCGGTCACCGAGTTGGCACCGGTGTAGGCCAGGGTGCCGCCGCCGTTGATGAGGATGTTGCTTGCGGCAGCGATCTGGCCCGGGTTGGTGGCACCCATGGCCACGGCGGCGTTGTTGATGGTCAGGTTGCCGGGGACCTGAATAATCCCCGCCGTGCCACCCAAGGTCAGAGTGCCTTGGTTGACGATGGTTCCGCCGCCATAGGTGTTGGCCACCGTCGCGGCCAATGTCAGCGTCGAGCCACCATTCTTGACCAAGGCGACTGAGCCCCCGGTGATCTGGCTGCTGATCGTCGAGGCCGCGTTGGTATAGGCAAAGAGTTCGGTGCCGCCGGAGGTGAGGATACCACCTGTCAGCGTCGTGGCCGCACCAAAGAGCAATCCGCCCGAGGTTAAGCTGATGGTTGTCGCAGCGGTCTGGGTGATGGTCGCAGCGGCGCTGACACGGAGGGAGTTGATCGTCTGGGCCGCAGCCGTCACATTCGCTGCCACGGTCACGTTGCTTGCCCCTGCGATTGAAGCCGTGCTCAGTGCAGTGGTCACATAGGCACCGAAACCGGTCGTGCCAACCGCTCCAACCCCACCCTGGGTGTCACTTGGAACGACATAACTCGCAAAATCAGTTCCGTTCACGGTGGCCCAACCACCGAGGATGCCGTTGACCAGAGCGGGAGCTCCACCATTAATCTGAGTCAATTCGATTCCGCCGGTTCCAATGGCAATGACGCCAGCGGAGGCACGCTGGCCCAGGTTGAGGTTGCTGCTGGTGAAGTTGACTCCTGATCCGGCGTTGCGGACGAGATTGCCGATGGTGAGCAAGGCTGTGCCCGTATTGCCCGGAGTCGCGGTGATGGTGGTCTGCCCCGCCTGGACAGTGACGGTGCCGAGGGCTTCCGCGACCGTCTGGCCTTGAACACCAGTCAGAGTGATGGTGCCGCCTCGGGTGCTGACGGCATTATCCAAAGAAACTCGTCCTGCAAGGTTCGCAAGGTTGGAGTTATCAAGGCTCAGCGCACCGAATTCCAGGTTCAATCCAGCGAGGCTGGCAAGGGTGGCGTTGTCGCGCAGTTGCAGGATGCCGCCGCGAACGGTGGTCGCTCCGAGGTACGTCTGAGCTGTGGTGAGCAGCGTTGTGTTGTTTCCAGAGCGAGTGAAGGCAAGATTGCCGTCAATGATCCCGCCAAAGTTGCCCCCGCCCGTGGAGGTCAGAGTGGCTGCATTCGCACTGGTATTGGTGATGTTACCACCGGTGCCGGGCAGAATGTTGGTGCTGGCAAGGGCGGCCACCGCCTGGTTGCGTCCGTTCAAGTCGAGGATGCCACCGTTCACCGTCAGAGCCTGCACACCCACCGCAGCAGCAGTCGGATTCACCACGAAGGTATTATCAGCCGCACCATTCAGGATCATGATACCCTGATCCACGATGTGCGTACCGATCGTGAACATCGCAAGATTCATCGTCAGGGTGCCTGCCCCGGCCTTGGTGAAACCGTTGGCCGTGTTGATGAGGTAGCTGTTAACCGTCAGATCGCCTGGCGTATGCGCCCAGAAGTGTGTTCCACCACTGGAGATCTGACCGCCGCTGAGGCCGCTGTTGCCTGTTTTGGCGAGGAGGGCGAAGCCACCCAGCGTCAGGATGCTGCCAGTGTTGTAGCCAGTGACACCACCGCCGCCCTCAAGCGTAAGGACGTTGATGGTGTTCGTTGTAAACTGCTGTCCGCCGCTGAGGGTCAGGTTGGCATTGGTGACAAAGATCGAGTTGATGTTGGAAATCGACTCGTTGGCGGCAAGCACTTGGAAACCAAATCCAGGTGTGTAAGTAGCAAAGGAGGCACCCGTGCCAGTGGCCGATGTATCGGCGAGCGTATCAGAACGGATGCTCCGGTTCGCGAGACCTGCGACAGCCCCACCGCCGCTGGATACCACTGTTCCCGAGACGAACACATTCGCCACACCTGCTCCGCGAGCCGATCCGAGATTGTCGCCTCGGATCACAAGCACAGTACCGCTCGTAGTGAGGGCGGGGATCGAGGCAAAATTAACCGTGGTGGAGCCAGTACCCGGAACTACCGTAAGAAGACCGGCACCCGAACCAATCGTCAGTGCATTCAGCGATTCGCTCGTGCCTGCGGCGTTGCCAGTCACCATGAACTCGCCACCGGCGATCGTCAGCCCCTTGAGCGGGCCGCCAAGACGGTTGTTTTCGTTGGTCCCGCTGTTGTCGAGGATCAGTGCACCACTCTGGTTGACCACATTGGTTGTGAAGACCGAACTGGCCGTTCCCGAGTAGGTTATCGCGCCACCATTGATGGTCAGAGTGCCGGTGGAGGTGCTGTCACCTCCGGTGAGGGCAAAATTACCGAAGCCGATCTTGGAAACATTGAGGGTCGCGAGAACGCTGTCGTTGTAGCCTAGGAAACGGCCATTGAAGCTCGTGTTGTTGTAGTTTAGGCCAAAGGTCAGCGTGCGGGCCGTGCCGGAGTTGTTCGTAATGTCCCCTGCCCCGGAGAGCTGGCTCAGAAGTTGGTCAAAGTTGTTGAGATCAAGGCGGCTGGTGGTGCCGGACATGCTGAAGGTGGATGCATAGGGAATGGCATTGGCGGCGCCGAGGAAGATCGTGCCCGCGTTCAGGTTGGTGTCTCCGGTGTAGTAGTTGACGCCGTCCAGTCGGATGCCACCTGCGCCCAGCTTGGTAATGCCGCCGGTCGTTCCGATCATCGTCGGCAGTATCAATGCCAGCGTGGAATTCACTGTGCTGGTTGCCGTGATATTGTGGTTGCTGTCGCCGATATTGATCAGGCCGCTGGTGCTCACGCTAAAGGTCGGCACAGCGTTTGATTGCCCGACGGTTGAAGTAATGTCGCCAGTCAGCGTCAAGGTGCTGCCAAAGGTCACCGCAGTGTTGGTGGCGGCACCGGTCGCGGCCTGGGACAGAGTCACCGTGGTCGAGGTGGGGATCGCGGCGATGGTGGTGCCCGCTGGAATATTGGTGCCAGTCACAGGCATGCCAACCACGAGGCCTGCGGAACTGCTCACGGTCAGCGTGGTGCTGCCCGCGACAGTGGTGGAGTTAGCCCCGGTGACGCTGGCCGTGCGGATGGTGGCGGCGGCAGCATTGCCACTGGTGGAGTCAAAGATGAAGTTGTTAAGGCTGCTGTTACCCCAAAGGTTCAATGCACCTCCACCATTGATCGTGATGTTGGCTCCCGTGCCAATTTTGCCGCTCTGTCCGACATTGTAGGACAGCGCGGCGTTGTTGATCAAAATCCCACCTGTGGCTTGGAGAACCGCCGTACCGTTGGTGCCGGAGAGCGTGGTCGCGGTGTTGATGACGGTGCCTCCTGTGTGGGTGTTCGTACCGGCCAGCACAAAGGCGCCACCGCTGGGGCCGCTGAGCACGAGGCGGGTGTTTCCTCCACCAGCATTGTCCACAATCGTCGAATTGACAGTGAGGGTGTTTTGGTTGTTCGTCAGGAAGAGTTCCTTCACTCCCGCACCCACACCCGCACTAAGACGGCCGGAATTCACCGTGGCACCGATGTTCCCGTCGAAAGCTCCCGATTTCAGGAAGCCGCCCGAAACCAGGTTCAGCGTGTCAGTGCCAGTCGTGAAGTTGATGCTCTGCGCTGCGGTATTGGTGGCGAAGTTCAACGAGTTCAGTGAATAGACGCCGCTTGTGGCCGGAACGCTGAAGCTGTTATTTGACAGCCTGATGTTCTGTGTGGCACCTCCCGGTGCCGTGGGGAACGCAGTTCCCGTGTAACCAGCGTAGCCGGTCTGGTTCAGCGCACCGACACCAGTGCCTGCCAGATAACTGGCGAACTCGGTACCACCCACGATGGCCCAGCCACCGATGATGTTGTTTGTGAGGGTTGGCGCGGTGCCGAATTTGATCTCCGCGTTGCCCGCATTGAGGGAGATGCCAAGGTTGGAGCCGCTGAAATTCAGCACTGAATTCTGGTTCCGAGTGAGACTGGTGAAAGTCAGCAGCGCTGAACCGCCAGAACCGACGGTTGACCCCACAAAAGACATGCCTGAGTTCACCGTCAGGGCACCAAGATTCTGCACGGAGTCCAAACCGTTGCCACTGAAGTATTGGAAGCTGGCCGCCTGCATCGTGACAGAAACCACACCAAGGCGGGTCAGACCAACCAATCCGCGATTGTCCAGATTGAAGGTGCTTCCGGTCAAAACCTCCACCGCCGTTGTATTGGCAAAAGTACCGCTGTCGATCAATGTCGTGGTGCCGCCGCGCAGGCTGGTGGTGCCGGTGAAGGTGTTGGCATTGGTGAAGATGGCGGTGTTGTTGCCTGACTTAACCAGGTTGATGTTGCCATTGATCGAGCCGCTGAAGCCCGCGCCATTGGCCGCAGTCGTGGTGCCGCCGGCAATCGTAAAGAGTGCAGTGGTGCCGCTGCTGTTGTTGATCGTGCCCCCCATGCCCGCGAGATTGCTCGCGCTGCCCAGAGTGTTCACCGCCTGGTTGTTGCCGTTCAGTTCAACGGTGCCGGAATTCACTTGCAGGTTGTTAGGGCCGCCAATCGCGTTCACGAAAAGCGTATTGGCGCCTCCGTTCAAGCTCAAGGTCCCATTGTTGACCGTGGTCGTGCCGGTGTAGAACTGCGCACGGTTAAGGTACAAGGTACCGAGGCCTCCCTTGGCCATGCCACCACTGCCGGTGATCCCAGCGGAGAAATTGGTGTCTCCATTGGCATAGATGAAGCCTGGAGCAGATCCAAAGGCCACAAGCCCCCCGGAGATTCCCCGGTTGCCTGCCTGGGCAATGATGCCGCCGCTGGTGATGGTGAGAGCCGTGTTTTGCGGAATAGGGCCTGCTGCCTGTGTGCCGCCGTATTGATTGAGCGTTAGGCTGTTGATGGTCGTGCCGGTGATGAGCGCACCACCGCTCTGGTAGCCCATGGCCACGTTGGTGGTGGCACCCGAGCTTAGAAAGGGGGCAAGTTCCGCTGCGGTGAGTGCGCGGAAACCAGGGCCGCCAACGGTGTTGGCTCCAGCCGCACCGACGTAGGTGGCGAAAGAGGTGCCAGTGCCAGTCAAAGACGTATCCACGATAATATCAGGACGGATCGACATCGTTGTCGTTCCAACCGCACCAGCGCCACCGATTTGCACCGGAGCTGTACCAGTGAAGGTGAAGTTGGCCACGCCTGCACCAGCAGTGCCACCAAGATTCGTACCACGCAGCAAAAGTGAACTGCCCGTGGTGACAGCACCAAGAACACCGGCATTCAGGACCGTTCCCTGGGTGCTGGTTGGAGTCAGATTGATGGTGCTGGCACCAGACGCCATGGTTACCAGGCCGCCTTGGATCGTCAGGGCCGAGTTGAGCGGAACAGTGGCGGCCACGCTCAAGGTGAGCGTGTTGGTGGCCTGGTTGATCGCCGAAATGGTCGTGTTGGCGGCGATGCCGGCACCCGAAATACCCATGCCAACAACGAGATTGTCCACATTCGCAACCGTCAGAGTAGTCGAGGCAGACGTCGCCGCGCCTGACGTCCCTGCGATCACCCGGCCCAGCGACTCGGTAGTGCTCGCCGCGCTGTTGCCAATGATGGTCAGCGTTCCTCCGTTCAGAGTCAGGCCGACGCTGTCCGTCGCCGTGTCCACCTGGCCGCCGAGGCGGCTGTTGACGTTCGTGCCGGAGTTGTCCAGCACCAGCGTGCCGCCATCGAGAACATTGTTGGTGGCAAAGAGGCTGTTGGCCGCGCCGCTGTAGGTCAGGGTGCCCTGCCCGGCGATCAAAATGCCGGTCGAGGTGCTGGTGCCGGTGAGAGTCAGATTCCCGTTGCCGATCTTGGTGACGTTCAGCGTATTTGGCGCTGCCGCACTGAAGGCGGCAAAGGAGCCAGCGAATGTAGAGTTGGTATTGTCATAACCGACCAGCAAAGCCCCGGCCGTGCTCGCCGCGTTGGTCACCGTGCCGTTGCCGGTGATGGAACCGAAAAGAGCACTGGCTCCGTTGAGATTGAGATAGGAAGTGACACTGGCGAGGTCGAGGCGCGAATAGCGCGCTCCAGCAAATGCACCCGTCGGGTTGGCGGTGATGGCGAGGGTGCCCGCACTCACGGTGGTGTTGCCGGTGTAGAGGTTCTGGGCCTGGAGGCCAAGGACGCCCGCGCCTGTCTTAGTGAGGCCTGCTGAGCCGAGGATGGCGGCAGAAACGTTTACTGCTGGCAGGAGGGCGGAGACATCCTGACCATTCCATAGGGTGGAAGCGACGTTGAAGGTGCGGTTGCTGGCACCCAGATCCACACGACCGGCGATCTGTGCAATGGCCCCGGGATTGCTGGAGGTGACGTTGACATTGCCGTTCAAGAACAGCGTTCCGCCGAAGTCAGCACCGCCAGGCGTCACATCGCCCTGGAAGGAACTGATGAGTGCGCCCTGCGTGCCGCCGTTGTTGTTGATGTTGAAGCCCGCCAGAGTGTTGTTCCCCGCGAGGAGCAGGAATCCGGGGCCATTGATGGTGACGATATTGTTCGGGTCAATCTGCCCGCCATTCACTTCCATCGTGATCCGGGCGTCCGTGGCATTGATGCCGCCGTTGATGACCACGCCATTGGTCGAGTAGGGAATCGTGACCACGCCGACACCGCCATTCAAACGTAGGTTGCCTTGATCGACAATCGTGCCGCCGCTGTAGGTGTTCGCAGCGGTCAGGGCGAGGGCGGAGGCACCTGACTTGACCAATGAAACCGTGGCCGTGCCCGTATTCATGGCCCGGGCATCAAAGGTATCCACGATGACCGAATTGATCGTGATCGTGTTTTGGTTGTTATAGGTGATAAGTTCGGTGTTGCCTGAAAGCGCGCTGCCTCCGGCAGTCAGGATGCCGCGGTTGGTGGCGGTGCCGAAAACGATCGCGCCGTTTTCATTGGTTTTCAGGATGCCGCCCAAGCCAAGATTGAGGTAATCTGGACCACCAGTGCTCGTACCGTTGGTGAATGTGTAATTGACCGTCGCCGTTCCAGAAGAGCGAAGACTCCCGATGATCGTGTCTGCGGCAAGCGCGACGCTGGCGCTGTTCGTAGATATGTTGGTCGGCAGGTTGTTGCCACTGGCAAGGGCCGCAGCGTAGGGCTGATAACCGGCCTGCCCCATCGCCCCGATGCCAAGATCAGCGATGTAGCTCGCGTATTCGCCGTGATTGGTAATCGCCCAGGCACCGATGGCGCCACCCGTCAATGCGGGAGCGTTGTTGATCAGAATGGTCGGATTGCTGCCAATGGTGCCAAGGGTTCCAACAGAAGCCGCGATGAAAGTGCTGAAATTAACGGTCGCACCCGAGTTGGCGGGGCGGAAAAGGTTGTTCAGGGTGAGAACGGCTGAACTGACCCCGACGTTGCCATGCTGCACGGTGATGGCAGAAGCACCTTGGGCAATCGTCACATCTCCGAGGGTTTCGGTGGATGCCATCTGCGCACGCCCAACGTAGTTCAGCGTACCGCCACGCAGATCAATCGCGGCTGCGTTGTTGATACGGTCGTTGTCGTTGACGGTTCCGACGTTGTTGTCCAGCTGAAGAATGGCATAATTGATGTCAAGGTTGCTCGTGCCGGAGAAGCGGGCACCATCACGCATCGTCGTGGTGCCGGCCGCGATGAGGATGTCGCCAGTGGTGTTGCTGTCGGAGAACAGCGAAAGCGCGGCGTTTGCGCCGGTCTTCTGGAAGGCGACAGCGCCGGTGATGTTGCCGGAAAAGTTTCTGGCCGCGTCCAAGTTCTCCACAAAAGTCGAACCTGCGACGCCCTTGATCGTCCCCCCGCCGTCCACCACCGCGCCCACGTCAAACAGACGTGACGTCTGGGCTGTGCCGTTCAGGTCCAGGGTGCCTCCAAAGTTCAAACTCAGGAAGTTGTTGAAGTAGATCGTATTGTTGCCGCCTCCCATCTTCAGGGTGCCCTGGTTGATGAGGGTCTGACCTCCGGCAACGTTCCCCGCCACCCCGGTGATGGCACTGGCCGTCGGCGCAAGAGTCAGGATGCCGTCGCCCGCCTTGATGAAAGCGATGTTGCCGTTGCCCTGGCCGTTGCCGCCCTGGAGCAGGCTGGTGATGGTGGTGTTATCCGTGGCCAGACCGACGGTGTGGATGATGAGAGGAGCGCCGCCCGCAGTATAGGAAAGGACACCGCCGCTGATGCCTGCATTGCCCGCCTTGGTGAGGATACCACCGCTCTGAATCGAAAGAAGGTCGAGGGACTTCATCGTCACACCACCGCCGCTTTCCAGCGTCAGCGAGTTGAGCCTGCGGGTGTCGATGGCGGCCGGGCCTGTCGTCAGCCGGACGTTCGTGTCCACAGTCAGCGTTGCGATCATTTCCGTACCGGTGTTCAGCGCACGCAGGATCGCCGTGCCCGTGCCCGCAGCAGCAGCCGCGGCATCCGCAGTGGCGAAGGACACTCCGAGGCCTGAGGCGCTGTTATCAACAAGTGCCCAGGGAACAATGCTCTTGTTCGTCGTGCCGGTTGCCCCGGTCTGACCCACAAACGTAAATCCTGCACCAGTGGCCGCAATGGTGGAAACACCCGCACCCGCAGCCGTTCCGAGACTGGTGCCACGGAACAAGGCGGTCGCACCCGCAGGGACCGTGGTATTATTGATCGTTGTCGAGGGGTTGTTCGGGAGACCCGTGACGAGGTTCGTCCCGCCTGTCGTGGACGTGACCGTAATGATGCTCTGGCCACGGGAGAATGTGGGAACAGCGAGGGTTTCCGTGACCGTGGTGGCACCACCGATCAAGTTGAAGCTCCCGCTCGTGAATGTGATCGCCCTGTTGGAACCTAAGCGGTTGGAAAGAGCACCAGCCGTGTTGTCAATGGTAAGCGTGCCACCCGGGTTGATCGTAATCGCTCCAGTGCCACCGACAGCTCCCGCCGCACCCGATATTTCGAGGACTCCCTTGTTGACCGTAAGCGTTCCAACAAACGCAGCATCAGCCACATTGATCGTCGTCTTCCCGGTGCCGATCTTCGTGAGGTTCGTGACCGCAGCCGCCAGTCCGGTCCCGCCAATGATGATGTTACCAGCACCCGCAGTCGTCAGCGCAAAAGCCCCGGCCACACCGCCCGAGAGCGTCAACGTTCCAGCATCCGAACCAATCGTCGAAGCCGATGCCATCGTAATCGCTCCGGCGTAGGTGTTGCTGCCTGAAACGTTTTGCAGCGCACCACCCGTGTTGATCCCCGTGTTGTTCAGGGTCAGCGCCTCAGCGGCATAACTGATGCCGGCACCGCTCAACTGCAAAGCCGCACCGACGAAATTGCCCACCGTCGTGGCCCCGGCTGTCGTGCCCAGAGCGTTGACATCGGAAATATTGAGCGCACCCGCATTGATCGTGATCGCACCCGCAAAATTCTGGCTGGCGCTGATGCCCAAAGTCCCGTTGTCGGCCTTCACAAAGCCCGTCGCATTGGTGATCGCGTTAACTCCCGTCAACGTCAACGTCTGACCCGCCACCACTTCGACGACGTTGTTGGCCGCCGTCGCGTTGGCAAAGCTGATCGAACGTGCACTGCTGATCGGAGTGGAGCCCATGGCACGCAAGGTCGCCGTGGTGCCGTTCAGCGTGAGGGTGTTGGCCACGTTGCCCAAGGCAGCGTCGCTGCTGAAGGCCAGAATGCCGCCAGTGACGCTGATGTTGCCGGTGAAGTCATTGGCGGCGTTCGTCAAAACCAGCGCGCCCGTCCCCGTCTTGGTCCAGTTCTGGTTGCCCGACACCTGACCACTCAAAGTCAGCCCCTGAACCACATTCGATCCGGTCAACGTGCTGACACTGATCGTGGTTGAAGCCTGGTTGATGTTCGTCAGACCCGTGATCTCCAGCCCATAACCATTGCCCGGGGCCACCGTGAGCGTCGTGCTCGCCGCCGTCCAGGACAGCGAGTTCATCTGGATCGTCTTGTTCAGTGCAGTCGATCCAGGAAAACCCGCCAAACCTGTGCGGTCAGGGGCGATGGTGCTGCTGCCCGCAATGCTCAGGTCGTCGCCAAACGCAATGCTCTGACGATCACCAAAGCCCGAGCCGTTGTCACGCAAGGCCAGCGTCGCGCCACTGGCCAGCGTGATGGTATTGGCAACACCACTGTTGAGAGAAGCCGCCCCTGCGGCGACAAGGGTGCCGCTGTTGACACTGACGGTTCCAGTGAAACTGTTGGTGCCAGCCAATACGGTCACACCATTGCTGCTTGCAGCCGCAGCCCCAGCGATGACCAAGTTCTTGGAGCCTCCGCTTTCCGAGATGTTGCCAGAAAGGGTGAGCAGACTGGTCGTGTTCGCCACCGCATTGGTGATGTTAAAGTCAGCGCTGCCCGTGCTCGCAAGAATGATGTCCGTGGCGATCAGATCATTGGCCGTTGCCGCCGCCGCCTTGCTCAGCACCGCCGCCAAGGCTCCGTTGTCAAACGTCAGCGTGCTGCCATTGCCCGACAGCAGTGTGTAGCCAAAGAAGGCGGTGGTTGGATCTCCAATATTCAGCGTGCCGGTCAGGGCGCTGATGTCCAGATTGATGGTTTGCGCCGCAGCAAGATTCGCAGTGAGGTTGATGACGTCCTCTGCAGCATTGGCAGGCACACCGCCCGTCCAGTTACCAGCAGTGCTCCATGTGAAAGGCCCCGCAGTAGTCGGAGTCCATGAAAATGTGGCACCCTGTGCGACAGGTCCAGGCAGCCAGGTTGCCATCAGGCAAATCATGAACCATCCGAGGAATTGGCGGTGGTGGCGTAATGTCTTCATAATTGAGTAAAGAAATGGCGATTCAAACCCTCGTTTTCCTTTCACAAATGCAGCAACGCATCAGCACGCATCCTCTTCAAATGAGGTACGTCTGCGGCGTTCTTTATTCCGTGGCAGGTCGAGGTTGGTGGCATCTAAAGGTATTCTTTGTATCAAAACACAAAGAACCCTTACCAGCCAATTCATTTTTCTAGTTTCGCAAAAAAACTTAACCTGCTGAAAATCAGCCGTTTAAGTTATTCACATTCTCGCGCTTCACCCCCTTCGGATTCGCTAATAAATGAGAATGAAAGCCCCCGCGTTCTTTAAAAATCCATGGGAATAATGGCTGTTACGGTAAATAAACCGCGTATTTCCAGCGCCCTTTCCCCCATCGCCTCACTCTTTTCTTTCCTCAACCGCGTATCCCCGACAGGAATCGAACCTGTATTTAGAGTTTAGGAAACCCTCGTTCTATCCATTGAACTACGGAGACTCGTTGCAGATCAATGACTTACAACACATTCACTCCTCGGAACTTGCAAAAGTTGCACCAAAAGTTGCACCTGAGGCAAGGATAGATCGAGGAAATTCGGCGATGTTCACCACTGTCTTCCACCACATTTCTGCATCATTGCCCTCACTTTGCAACACCCCATCAACAGTTGTTTCGCCTTGCTCGGCATTCTTTTAAAACCATGGCACTGGTGTCGGCCGTCGATTCGCCCGCTGCAGAGCTGAATCACCCAATCACCCCTTGATGAACCAATAATGGTGCCAATGACACCCCAATTAACTTTTCCCAGGGCAATCCGAAATCCAAGGTCAGGCCACCTCTATATAGAGGCATCCTCTCTCCAGGTGTCTTGAACATGCTCAGCAAGCCACACCGGCTCTTTCCGTTTACCGCCCCCTTCCCTCTTCGTTCAGCCCCTGCCCATCAATTGTCCGCAGCGATACGGCTCATGGACCGACCGCTGATGACGGAGGTTTGATCGGCCTGTGTTGAGAGCCTTCCCTGTTTTGAAGAGAAGGCACCGGCATCAAGGAGCAGGTCAAAACCCACTGGCCAAGGCTGCAGGAGGCCATTGGAGCCGTGATCACTTCTTCACGGTCGCAGTTCCTGTCAGCCGTCCCGATGAATCTCTGAAGGTGATGGTGGTGCCGCTGACTGTGTTGGTGCCCGTAATGCGTCCAGAAGAATCGCGGTAGGTGGTCAGTCCTGAGGATGACGTTGAAGCTGTTCCAGTGAGCCGTCCTTGGGCATGTTGTTCCGTTGGTGCTTGAAGTGCCGGTCGTTCTCCCCTGTGCATCCCTGAACGTTGTTTTGTCAGCGGTCGATTGTGAGGCCGTTCCCGTGATCCTGCCTTGTGCGTCTCTGAACGTCGTTTGGGTGCCTGATGTGCTGGTGGTTGTTGAGGATCTGCCTTTCTCATCTCTCAGCGTGGCATTTTTACCAGCGAGAGTGGAGGCAGGATCAGCAAAGGCGAGGATGGGAAACAGGAGGACCAGAATCAGCTTCATGGATGGCTTGGACGGTGCTGAGCTGGAAATCTTCACCTCACCTCAAGCAGCATCCATTCTGCTGGATTGACCTTCGATCCTCCTCCTCGATAACGATTTACCTCCCATGGTGCCAGTTCTACCCCACCTCATCGTCCATAGCGATACGGCTCTTGGAACGTGGGTCCGAAAGATTTTGTAGGGAACAGCGCAGAAAGAATGAGCCTGTTTTTACGCCAGCTCCAAAATGGTATTTGACGCATGCCACCGTTCCCAATGACAAATGGTCCCAACCAGACAACACATGTCCACTGATCAACCACCAACCTTTCAAAGCGTATTCGCAGCCATCGGCCAGAAGCTCGACGCCGATTCCGAACTGAAGCAGCTTTTTTCTCAAGCACTGACGCTTTTCCTCCAAGAGACGCCGGCGGAACCACAGCCGATTGAGTCACCTGCGGCTCTCCTTGTGGAAGAAACTCCGAGCCAGCTCGAAGACACCGATCCACTACCTGTTTCACCACCCGCCCCTCGCCCGTCTTTGGAAGAACTGGCAGGTTTAGTCCAAACATTCAAACCTGTTGCAGCATTATCTCGAAGCGCTGCGCCGCCTGTTCGACCTGGCGGGCCTGCTCCCTTGGTAACAATCCAAGCCAGACTCAAGATTAAGCGAGACGCAATCGCGCAAGCTGTTGAACGCTCGGAAGCGAAAACGAGAGGAGAAAAGGTCCCATCTACTGGCGAATGGTACCATGACGTCATCTCACAAGCCAAAGCTCTGCCCAACTGTTACCTGTGGATGTGCCAATCTCGTCATGATGACACCACCCTACAAAAGTGGAAAAAGACGGCAGCCTGCTTTTACGTAATGTCAAAAGCCCTCTTCTTGGTGGAGGAATCTAGAAAAATGGATGTCGGTCGCAGCGTCTTGGAACGTACCCTCATGCTCCTAGCAGAGGCCCAGTCAATGGTGCGCAGCGCTTGCAAAGAATTCGATTTTGAGGACGCTGATCAGCTCGATGTTTATCTTCATCTTTTAGACTGGTCTGCAGCCGAACAACGGTACATCACACGTTACATGAAGGCGGACGATCTAGCAGACCCGGATCAAACAGAAGACTTGTTAAAACGAATTGAAGCGCTTTTCAGTGAAGTAGAGTCTATCAATGCACAGAAGAAGGTTCGCAATAATTTACTCGGCAAGATCCGTTATGAGCTGAAAATGCTGGGAAATCGTCCGTCCGATCCCACTTCAAACTGGACTAAAATTGTGGGGAGTGTCGATCAACTCATCTCTCTCGGATTACCTCCCAACAATACAGAGCTGAGGTCAGCGCTCATTGATCATTTGGACGAGATTCCAGAGACCATCGTAATTTCAGAAGAATTCAAACAGTTTTTGGCTGCAACAGACGTCTATTTGTCCACACAGACTTCAGATGTTCCCTTTAGAGAAGACGCCCCTATACCCGAGCTGACAAAAGCAGCAGCATATCTGAAAGGAAGCTCAATCGTGATGATTGGGGGGCAATGCCGACATGAATCGAAGATCGCGCTTATAAGTGCACTGGGCCTGTCCGAAATCAACTGGATCGAAACACGACCACATGAAACCACAAGCCAGTTTGAGTCCGCTATAGCTAGGAGTGAGGTGAAGCTTGTTCTGTTGGCAATTCGATGGTCGAGCCATTCTTACGGTGATGTTAAAAGTTTCTGTGATAAACACAAAAAGAAACTCGTCCGCCTACCGCGTGGGTATGGGGTGAACCAAGTGGCAGCCGAAATTTGCAATCAATGCTCAGCGGAATTTGAGTGATAGGCATTTCATTTTGCATTGATGCACAATTCCTCTATGCCTCAGGCACAAATACAAGTGAATCAAATGACACCTTGTGTCCTAACAGAATCGACGGCTCTCAGACTCCAGAAAGAAAGCAATGTTCACACACTTGATTTGAGCAAGTTCACCATCATCACCCCATCAGCTGCTAAAGTGGTGAGCTCGTTC
Organism: Verrucomicrobiota bacterium; assembly: GCA_017301975.1. Classification (GTDB taxonomy): domain Bacteria; phylum Verrucomicrobiota; class Verrucomicrobiia; order Verrucomicrobiales; family Verrucomicrobiaceae; genus Prosthecobacter. The sequence goes on along the minus strand of JAFLEI010000003.1, from coordinate 4,845 downwards.
AGATGCCACCTTATTTTAGACGGTCTTCATTCGTTAGATGAAACAACAGCAAGATCTCTCTGTAATCATCCAAGCAATCTCCAACTCAACGGCCTCAGTGAATTATCAGAAAGCCTCATCAAAATAATGGTGCAGCACAAAGGCAGGCGGATAACGTTGAGTGGTATACGCCACTTGTCTGCTTCGATGGCTAGAGCATTCACCCCTCATCTTGGTCGTCTGGTTCTCAATGGCCTTGAAATGATCTCTGATGAGGTGGCGCTAGAACTTTCTCTGCACAAGGGAAGCTGCCTATGCCTCGCAAATTTGCAGTCGCTATCTGACGCAGGATTCTCAGCGCTGTGCAAACACAAGGGAGAACTGGCAATATCAGGAATCAAAGCTCTTACCGAGGCAGCACGCCAGGCAGTCAAAAGCAGACGTGGCGATCTCAGTTTCAACAAGATCGAATGCTTGACCGTTCCATGTGCCGAAGCGCTTGCGGAGCATGAGGGAGAACTGACCCTCTACGGGATAACGGAACTGACCTCTGATCTTGCTGAACGTCTAGCCCAGCACACTGGCGGCTTACAACTACCGGATGTCCAGCACATTTCCGACTCGGTGGCTGATCATCTTTCACGACTTCAGGGCAATCTAAAACTCGGTTCGGTAACGCATTTGTCTTCAAACGCAGCTTCTTCATTATCCCGCCTAAAAGGAAGACTCGACATGCCAAGCATCAAAGCCATCGCAAACGCAGAATTGGCCTCGCAATTGACGGAAGGACGGGAATATGCACGCTTTTCCTGTGTGGTTGAAATCAGCGTTGATGCTGCAAATGCATTGGCCGCAAGCAGTAGCAATCTGAGCCTTAATGGTTTGCAGTCACTCTCCACAGAATGCGCCTCGATCCTGGCCCTTCATAAAGGCCAACTGAGCTTGAACGGATTGGCTGCTCTTTCGGATTCAACAGCTGAGGCATTGGCAGAACACGAGGGATCATTATCCTTGAGTGGCATTGCTTTTTGGTCAGATCACGCTGCACTCACTCTGGCCTCAAAAACTACGGGGACTGTTTGGCTCAGCGCACATTCCTTGGAAGATCTTGATTACCAAACAATGGAAGCATTGCGTTATAGCCCCAGGATCTTCATTTCCAATCTGTAAGACTCAGTTCGAACATCATCTCAGAGCCAACCATCATCTTGCGGCTGGTCACCTTTAGAACTTTTTACGCAACCCCACTCATCCAACCATGAATCCTCCTGACCAGTCAGACTTCGACAACAAACGCAAACTCTTCGACGCTAGGATTGAAGGCAAGATGCGTGAAGATGAATATCGGAAGTGGTGTCTCGAAAACAAAATGGATCCCGATATCGAAGAATCTCGCGAGTCATACGCGGAGTTCATGGCTGAGACTGGTGATGATTTTTGGCGAGGACAGAGTGACGAGGATCGAGAGGGTTATGAAACATGATGTCCGATGACTGAAGCCCATCCAGAATGAAATCAAATCTTCAGATTTCCGTAATTTTCAAACATTAGATTCACAGACTTATGCCCACACCAAAAGATGTCATTTGGAATACAATCACAGATAGCGCCAAGACTCGTTTCGACTATGACGAGTACAAATCTTCCTTTTCTGAACTAGGCAACGAGAATGCTGTCGAAAACATTCTCTTCATGATTATTGTGGGATATGCGGAGGAGCAATCTGTCGATGAGATTGTTAGCAAAATTTCAAAACAGCTTCTTCTTATTGGCTTCGGTGGCGATGTAACAAAGCTGAATGTTCTCGTAGTGGGTTTGCAGAAATCACTTCCATTTGAAATCAAAGCGACACAACAGGCTCTAGCATTTTTCGACATGGGGCTCAAACCACCCGGCATATTGGTTCAAGTTAAAAGCATATTGGGCAACAAATGATCCGCGAAGGCATGGCGGACCGGACCTTGAATTTCCTAGCTTCATATCGTGACAGAAGGGCGAGACTGATGCGTGCCTTGGGCATTGATACGTAGCTCTTCATGGTCGCAGTCTCAGGCCACCCTTCATCCTTGTGAAATCAGTCATGGCACGATGAAAACCATGGTTGACGGCAGGATTGAAACCGGCCTATGAGGATGGCGGCATCCGGTTGCCTACTCGACGTTGACAGTGGATTGAAATTCAGTCTCTTCGTCAAAATCCGCGATTGCCATGCCATCCTCCGGTTGAATAGCAGCAATTGAATTTACCAACTCACCAAAACTCGACGTTAGGCGTTGCTCGCGAACTCTAAAATGAACTTTTACCAGCAATACCCTATGATGAGACCCTACGTCGGGAAGAACTTCCGCAACGAGGAGACCCCAAAAATTCTTCTCATTGGCGAGAGCCACTACCTTGATGAGGATTCACCACAGCGCACGAGCCCAGAGGCATGGTATTCAGGGAGCAGCGCGACTCTCTCAGAATACGAGATTACGTTTATTAGCACCGCAAAGCTTCTGGAGGACGCAACCGCAAACGCTTTTCCATCGCCTACGCACTCAATTTACAGTAATCCATTCTGGGAGATTAACGAATACGGTCCTCACTACGTGGACTATAGGTTAGTCGCAGACGACATCGCTTTTTACAATTTCTTCTTGCGGCCAGCGCTTGATGGAGACTCACTCGAACATGAGCTTTCGATCATGGACACTGAAATGGCTAACGAAGCAATTCTCCTGCACTGCAGGACTCTTCAACCTACCGCCGTAGTCTTTCTGTCCATGCTGGCACGCAACTGTTGCAACGCTGTTCTTGATATCCCGATTGTCGCCACTCCTCATCCTGGCTGCTCACACTGGAATTCGGTGCGCCAGAAATACGGCAATAAGAGAGGCAGAGATTTGCTCGGCGAATTCGTAAAGACTACCAACTGGGCGAGGGCACCAATTCCAACTGACAGCAACTCCGAACCATGCCCTGCAGCAAAAAGCTCAGCATCCACTTAGAGTCGGATCGTTCATCCACCACCTCTTCCCGGTCATACGATTCAGAGGGTGGCGTTAACGTGTCCAATGGCTCATCTGCTTTGGCCTTCGTAATCCATGATTCCAGAATGAGCACGACGGCAGAAGCACCATACGAAGCAGTGATCAGACGCACCTTGTTGGCGAAATCATCCTTGGCTCCCGTGTCGCTCAGCTTGTCCGGGGTAAATAGAATGGTGCCTTGGTCCGTCGCAGCCATCATGATCGGAGCCAGACACCCGCACTTCTTCATGGTGAAGCGAGCGTAGCGAGTGGCTTCGGTGATGAGGGATTGGAGGTTGGAGGGCATTGATGACCAGATGGATGAGTATCCGGGCATCTGCAATTGACGCCATGAAATCTGGAAAATCACGGGTGGAAACTTGGCACAACCCCTTGGATTGTTGTAAGGAAGCGACCATCCCAGATGCTCCAACCTCTCACAGCCATCATTCCCGCACACGCTCTTGCTGGGGCTGACCTGCCCCCCCCCGCACTTCTGCCAGCGCTGGAGGCTCCAAAAGGCACCTTTTAAAGCCAAAACGATGTCTTGGACCACTGTCACACCCTCTGCATTTCCCTGGGAACAGGCCGCGCTGGATTTCGTTCGTCAGAATCTGCCTGCCTCTGCGAATATCCATATGTGGTCGAACTTCGAGTTCGTGGCTGACAGTGGCCCGATTTACGAGGTTGATCTGCTCTGCGTATCCCCTTGGGGTGTCTTTGTCACGGAGATCAAAAGCCGGCCAGGAGCCATTTCTGGAATGGGAAACCTCTGGTCCTGGCATCACGAGGGCAGGTCCAAGACAGCCGAGAACCCCCTCCTGTTGGCAAACAGGAAGTGCAAGGCCCTAGCCTCCCTGTTTGGGCGGCAGAAGGCTTTCAAGAACGAGCAGGTCCCCTTCATTGAGCCACTGGTGTTTTGTTCGGACCCATCGAACAATATTCTGCTCAGTGATCCTCAGAAGGTCTGCAATCGCACCAAGATCATTGCGGCCATCACCAAGCGTGACTGCCCAGGCCTGAAGTTTTTCCATCAACCGCCCATCAACACCCCTGCGCTCCGTGCTGTGTTGCAGGCGATTGAGCAGAGCGGGATTGCTGGCAAGGGACTGGCCAAGGCTGGGTGTAGGGG